>NZ_QXFG01000008.1:0-1147463 GCF_026127345.1 Herbaspirillum lusitanum
CGCGTCAAATCCGACGGTAGCGGTGTGGACATCGCCAACGTCAAGATGTCGATGAACCCCTTCGACGAGATTGCAGTGGAAGAAGCCACGCGTCTGAAGGAGGCCGGCAAGGTCACCGAAGTCATCGCCGTCTCCTGCGGCGTGACGCAATGCCAGGAAACCCTGCGCACTGCGATGGCCATCGGCGCCGACCGCGGCATCCTGGTGGAAACACCGGCCGACCTCGACCTGCAACCGCTGGCCGTGGCCAAGCTGCTCAAGGCGCTGGCAGACAAGGAGCAACCGCAACTGATCATCCTCGGCAAGCAAGCCATCGACGACGATTCCAACCAGACCGGCCAGATGCTGGCGGCGCTGCTGGGCTGGCCGCAGGCGACCTTTGCTTCCAAGGTTGTGGTCGAAGACGGCAAAGTTTCCGTGACGCGCGAAGTCGACGGCGGCCTCGAAACCCTGTCGCTGACCTTGCCCGCCATCGTCACCACCGACCTGCGCCTGAACGAACCGCGCTACGTCACGTTGCCCAATATCATGAAGGCCAAGAAGAAGACCCTGGACATCGTCAAGCCGGAAGACCTGGGCGTGGACGTCGCCCCGCGCGTCAAGACGCTCAAGGTCGCCGAGCCGGCCAAGCGCAGCGCAGGCGTGAAGGTGCCTGACGTCGCCACCTTGGTGGCCAAGCTCAGAAACGAAGCCAAAGTCATTTAAGGAAGAGACAACATGACCGCACTTGTCATTGCAGAACACGATAATGCCAGCCTGAAAGGCAGCACACTGAACACCATCACCGCCGCCGTACAAACGCAAAAAGCGGCCGGCGGCGACGTCCACGTCCTCGTGGCAGGTCATAACGCGAAAGCAGCTGCTGATGCCGCAGCCCAGATTACTGGCGTAACAAAGGTCCTGCTGGCCGACGCGCCGCAATTCGCCGACGGCCTCGCCGAGAACGTTGCCGAGCAAGCGCTGGCCATCGCCAGGGACTACACTCACATCCTGGCCCCGGCCACCGCCTACGGTAAGAACATCCTGCCGCGCGTGGCCGCCAAGCTGGACGTGGCGCAGATTTCCGAAATCACCAGGGTCGACAGCCCTGATACGTTCGAGCGTCCGATCTACGCCGGCAATGCGATCGCCACCGTGCAATCGACCGACGCCATCAAGGTCATCACGGTACGCACGACCGGCTTCGATGCAGCAGCAACAGGTGGCAGCGCCGCAGTCGAATCGCTGACGGCCGTCGCCGACTTCGGCAAGTCCAGCTTCGTCTCGCGCGAAGTGGCGAAGTCGGATCGCCCTGAACTGACCGCCGCCAAGATCATCGTCTCCGGCGGTCGCGGCATGGGTTCGTCGGAAAGCTTCAAGATCCTGGAACCGCTGGCCGACAAGCTCAACGCCGCCATGGGCGCATCGCGCGCTGCTGTTGATGCAGGTTACGTGCCGAATGACTGGCAAGTGGGCCAGACCGGCAAGATCGTGGCGCCGCAGCTGTATATCGCCGTCGGCATCTCCGGTGCGATCCAGCATCTGGCGGGCATGAAGGATTCCAAGGTGATCGTGGCGATCAACAAGGATGAAGAAGCGCCGATCTTCTCGGTGGCCGATTACGGCATCGTCGGCGACTTGTTCGAGATCGTGCCTGAGCTGGTCAAGCAGCTCGGTTAATCAGCAATGCCAAATCGGCCCTCTCGCATGACAGGGCCGATTTTTTAGCAGCAGTGGCAGTACGGTAAGCAGTAAGCAAGCAGTAAAAAACGAATGCGAAAGCAGCGCAACAACAGATTGCGTACACAGGATCAGGAGTCGGAGATGAGCTACGTCGCACCATTGAAGGATATGCTGTTCGTCATGAACGAACTGGCCGGATTGTCGGAAGTCAACGCATTGCCCAACTGCGAAGACGCGACGCCGGAAACCGTGGAAGCCATTCTGGAAGAGAATGCAAAATTCTGCAGTGAAGTGGTGGCGCCGCTCAACCACTCCGCCGACAAGGAGCCGAGCTCGTGGAGCGACGGCAAGGTCACGACCAGCAAGGGCTTCAAGGAAGCCTTCAAGCAGTTCGGCGAAGCCGGCTGGCAGGGCGTGCAGCATCCGGTTGAATTCGGCGGCCAGGGTCTGCCGAAACTGGTGGCGACGCCCTGTATCGAAATGCTCAATTCCGCGAACCTGTCGTTCGCGCTGTGTCCACTGCTCACCGACGGCACCATCGAAGCGTTGATGACGGCCGGCACCGAGGAGCAAAAGAATACTTACCTGACCAATTTCATCTCCGGCAAGTGGACCGGCACGATGAACCTGACCGAGCCGCAAGCCGGTTCCGACCTGGCGCTGGTGCGTACGCGCGCGGTGCCGCAGGATGACGGTACGTTCAAATTGTCGGGCACCAAGATTTTCATCACGTACGGCGATCACGACATGGCCGAGAACATCGTCCACCTGGTGCTGGCGCGCACGCCGAATGCGCCGGAAGGCGTGAAAGGCATTTCGCTGTTCATCGTGCCGAAATTCCTGGTCAAGCCGGACGGTTCGCTGGGCGAGCGTAACGACGTGCATTGCGTCTCCATCGAACACAAGCTCGGCATCAAGGCCAGCCCGACTGCGGTGCTGCAATTCGGCGACCATGGCGGTGCCGTCGGCATGCTGGTCGGCGAAGAAAATCGTGGCCTTGAATACATGTTCATCATGATGAACGCCGCGCGTTTCGCAGTCGGCGTTCAGGGCATCAGCGTTGCTGAACGCGCCTATCAAAAAGCCGTGGCTTACGCCAAGGACCGCGTGCAGTCGCGCGACCTGGTCGGTTCTGCAGGCGCCGTCACCATCATCCACCAGCCGGACGTGCGCCGCATGCTGATGTCGATGCGCTCCCAGGTGGAAGCGTCGCGCGCGCTGGCATACGTCGCCGCTGCAGCATCGGATGCAGGTCATCATCATGCCGACGAGGCGACGCGCAAGACCAACCAGGCCGTCTACGAATACCTGGTGCCCATCGTCAAGGGCTGGTCGACCGAGTTGTCCATCGACGTCACCTCGACCGGCGTGCAGGTGCACGGCGGCATGGGCTTCATCGAAGAAACCGGCGCCGCACAGTATTACCGCGACGCGCGCATTCTGGCGATTTACGAAGGCACCACGGCGATCCAGGCCAACGACCTGGTCGGTCGCAAGACCTCGCGTGACGGCGGCGCAGTCGCCAAGGGCATCATCGGGCAAATTCACAAGACTGAAGCGGCGCTCGCCGCTGCCGCTGCAGGCGAATACAGCGACGACCTGCAGGCGATCCGCAAGCGCCTGGTTGACGGCACGCTCGCGCTGGACGACGTGGTCAACTACGTGGTCGCCAACATCAAGACGGACATCAAGGGTGTGTTTTCAGGCAGCGTGCCGTACCTGAAACTGGCCGGCGTGGTGCTGGGAGGCTGGCAAATGGCGCGCGCCGCGCTGGTGTCTGTCGACAAGCTGAAAGCCGGTGACGGCGATGCACAGTTCTACAAAGCCAAGATCGCGACGGCGCGTTTCTATGCAGATCATGTGCTGACGCAAGCGTCGTCGCTGCGTGCGGCGGTGGTGGAAGGCAGCGCCGGCGTGCTGGCGTTGACCGAAGAGCAATTCTGATGCGGAGGTGCTTGCCGGGATGATCGGCAAGCACCGCGGGTCTGCGGTTTATACTCGGCGTCAGCCGTAAGCGCCGCCGGTGAAGAGCAGGTCGAAACTGCGCGCCATCAGGGCGATCACCGACATGGCGCCGACTCCCAGCGTCAATACCAGGATCAGCGCCAGAACCCAGTGCGATTCCGATTTCTTGCCGGAGCCCTGGTTACGGGCGGCATCCCATTTTTCGTCCGGTGTCAGTCCGATGACGAGGGCTTCGAGGAAGCCGCACAATATCGACAGCGCAAACAGCATGCCCATGAACAGCGGCTGCGAGTTGCTGAATGTCCAGATCAGCAGCGCCGACACCGGCAGGGTGGCCAGATGCAACCAGCCGATCAGGTCTTTGCGTCCGACCATATAAAAACGATGGATGCCGATGCCGCCGAAAACGGCCGCCAGGAAAGTCGTGAAAGTCTTGTTCTTGTGCTGAATTGTCATGAAGCTAATTTCTCGATGGCAAAAGAAGGCGCTGGATCGGCCGGACTGCGCGCCGGAGCGCGTTGTAGTGTTGTAAAAAAACTGCGCCTAGTATAGCCGCAGGAGAGGGCGTCCCGAAGACCGTTTCGGGGCGCATTGCCCTGAAAAGGGCGAAATCAGGCGGGAAGGTCGGATGGAGCCGGATCGGCTCCGCGCCCGGCTTGGGCTGCTTTCCCGTATTCATCTTGCTGCGTGGCCGGTATTTCGGCTATAATCACCAGCTTTTCCGTGTTCGAACACTTTTTGGAACCATTATGGTCGTTATTCGTTTAGCTCGTGGAGGCGCCAAGAAGCGCCCATTCTTCAACATCGTTGCAACTGATTCGCGCAATCGCCGCGACGGACGCTTCATCGAGCGTCTGGGTTTCTACAACCCGGTTGCATCCGGTAAGGAAGAATCCTTCCGTATCGCTCAGGACCGCCTGGCTCACTGGGAAGGCGTCGGCGCACAGCTGTCCCCAACCGTTGCCCGTCTGGTCAGCGAAGCAGGCAAGAAGGCCGCTGCTTAATTGCAGTTGCATTCGGCTCTGATTTCGCAAGCGTATTGGTAAGGCAGGTTTGTCGCGCACATCACAATCAGGCGTCGCAGTTCCCCCGGATCTGTTGACGGTAGGTTACATCTCAGGTGCTTATGGTATTCAGGGATGGGTGCGGGTCAAACCTTATTCAGCGGATGCAGATGCTCTGCTGGGCGCAAGAACCTGGTGGCTGGACAAGCCGGAATTGCGCGATGTCGAGATGATGCAAGCCAAGTCCCACAGCGGTGATGTGGTGGCGAGGTTAATGGGAGTGGCTGGTCGTGATGCCGCCGAAGCGCTCAAGGGCGCCGTGGTGCAGATTGCGCGCAGCCACTTTCCTGCTTTATCCGACGGAGAATTTTACTGGGTCGATCTGATCGGCCTGGCAGTTGAAAACATGCAGGGCGAGTCCCTGGGCGTGGTCAGCGATCTGATGGATAACGGGGCTCACCCGATCCTGCGTGTCGCGGTTCCTGCTGTCCCGGCTGAGGCAGGAGTTGAAGCCGACAGCAAGGCTGCTGCAGAAATCCTGATTCCGTACGTCGACCAGTTCGTCAAGACCGTCAGTCTGGCGGACAAGAAAATCGTGGTCGACTGGGGACTGGATTATTGATCCGGCAGCGCGGTTTGCAATATTAAAAAGGGCGCCGGATGCAATTTGACGTCGTCACGCTTTTCCCCGAAATGTTTGCAGCATTGACGCAGTCCGGTGTAACCCGGCGTGCGTTCGAGCAAAAGAAGTGGGGCTTGTCGCTATGGAATCCGCGGGATTTCACCACCGACAATCACCGCACGGTCGACGACCGGCCTTATGGCGGGGGGCCGGGCATGGTGATGCTGGCCAAACCGTTGCAGCAGACGCTGCAGGCGGCCAGGCAGCGGCAACTTGATTTGAATCTGGCGGCACCGCGTGTGGTGTATTTGTCCCCGCAAGGCAAGCCGCTGACGCATCAGCGCGTCATGCAGTTCGCTGAAGATACTGGCGTGGTGCTGCTGTGCGGTCGCTACGAGGCGATCGACCAGCGTTTGCTGGACCGCCATGTCGACGAAGAAATCAGCCTCGGCGATTTCGTGCTGTCGGGCGGTGAATTGCCGGCGATGGCGCTGATGGATGCCGTGATCCGGCAATTGCCGGGCGTGCTCAACGACGGCAGTTCGGCGGTTGAAGACAGTTTCGTCAACGGCCTGCTGGATTGTCCGCATTACACGCGTCCGGAAGAATACGAAGGCGTGGCGGTGCCGCCGGTGTTGATGGGCGGCCACCATGCAGAGATTGTGAAGTGGCGACGCGAGCGGGCGCTTGAGGCGACCGCCAAGAAGCGTCCCGACCTGATCGCCAGGGCGCGCCAGGACGGTTTGCTGAGCAAGGCCGATGAGAAGTTTTTAAGCAGTTTGCAGTAAAAGCAGCAAAAGTGCGGGCAAAGCCGGAAGACAACTGAAGGCGGCGCTCGTTGTTCAACCCCATCCTCTACCGGGCAGGTCGACTCAGTCGACGAAGTGAGCGCCGGCAAGATGGCATTCGGAGTATTAAAATGGATCTGATCCAGCAATTAGAGCAAGAAGAGATCGCGCGTCTCGCAAAGAACATCCCTGAGTTCGCTCCAGGCGATACCGTCATCGTCAGCGTCAACGTGGTCGAAGGTACGCGCAAGCGCGCCCAGGCTTACGAAGGCGTCGTGATCTCGCGTCGCAACCGTGGTCTGAACTCCAACTTCATCGTCCGCAAGATTTCGTCGGGCGAAGGCGTTGAGCGTACATTCCAGTTGTACTCGCCGCTGATCGCGTCGATCGAAGTCAAGCGTCGCGGTGATGTCCGTCGCGCCAAGCTGTACTATCTGCGTGAGCGTTCCGGCAAGTCGGCACGTATCAAAGAGAAGCTGCCTAACCGCCGTGGCACTGCCAAGGCTGAAGCGTAATCTTCGGTATTTGCTTGAAAAAAGGGCGTCTTCGGACGCCCTTTTTGTATTAAATCCTTAAGGTGCAGCCTTGGCAAATTTTGATCCTCTCGATCTTCCGATAGAGTCCGTCGCCGGCGAGGCGGGGCTGGATGCCGAGCGCATGCAAGAGGAATGGCTGCGCCGTCGCTTTACCGAAACGCGGCCCTGGACGCCCGAAATCAACGTCGAGCAGCAGATGCGCCAGTCGGTTGGTACGCCGCGCCCGGCGGCAGTGCTGATGCCTATCGTGCTGCGTGCGGAAGGGCCGACGTTGCTGTTTACCCAGCGCACCGCCGATCTGAAGGACCATGCCGGGCAGATCAGCTTTCCCGGCGGCCGCACCGAGTTGAGCGACGTCTCGCCGGTCGACACCGCCCTGCGCGAAACGGAAGAAGAAATCGGCCTGGCGCGACGCCATGTCGAGGTGATCGGTTCGCTGCCCGAGTATTTCACCGGCACCGGCTATCGCGTCACACCGGTGGCCGGCCTGATCCGGCCACCGTTCAACATGGTGCCCGATCCGCGTGAAGTGGCCGAGATCTTCGAAGTGCCGTTGGCTTTCCTGATGGACGGCATGAACCACCAGCGCCGCACCATCGAATTGCCCAACGACCTCGGTCGCCGCACCTTCTACACCATGCCCTACGAGCGCTTCTTCATCTGGGGCGCGACCGCCGGCATGCTGCGCAACCTGTTCCATTTCCTGCGCAGCTGAGAGCGGAGCAGGGGAGGGCCGAAAGGCCTCGCTCACAGGGGAAATATCTCCGGCGGACAACATAAAACGTCAGGGATACTTGCTGCCGTTGTATCATTTACCTGTTTTCGCGAAGGTCGTGCGCTCTGTGCGAACTCATATTCGCTTGGCGTAAGTACCTCAGCAAGTACTTCAATAAGTACTTCAATAAGTACTTCAATAAGTACTCAGATAAGTACACCAATAAGCACACAAACAAGACTCACCAAAAGGCGGCTTGATGACATTTCTTTCCATACTCTTTGCGCTCCTGATCGAACAATTGAAGCCGCTGCGGGCGGACAATCCGATTTACGCCTGGATCAAGTCCTTCGCGGCCCGGATTGAAAACTGGTTCAACGCCGGTCATGCGCATCATGGACGTCTGGGATGGTTTGTCATGGTCGGCGCGCTGACAGTGCCGGCCGGCCTGATTTACTGGGTGTGCCTGCGCATCAGCCCGCTGGCGGCACTGGCCTGGAACGTGCTGATCGTTTACATGACGCTGGGCTTCCGCCACTACAGCCACTATTTCACTTCGATCCAGCTGGCGCTCAACACCGGCGATGACGTCGCCGCGCGCGCCTTGCTGGCCGAATGGACCAAGGAAGACACGTCGGACCTCGACGTCAGCGAAATTTCGCGCATCGCCGCCGAAAAAGCGCTGGTCACCACGCATCGCCACGTATTTGGCGTGTTTTTCTGGTTCCTGATGCCGGTCGGCCCGGCGTTGGCCGTGATGTACCGCGTGTCGGAGTACCTGGCGCGCGCCTGGAACGAGCCGGATCACATGAAGCAGGAAGTCTTCGGCCGTTTCGCCGAGCGTGCGTTCTACTGGATTGACTGGATTCCGGCACGCTTCACGGCGGCGGCGTTCGCGGTGGTCGGCAATTTCGAAGACGCGATTTACGCCTGGCGCAATTTTGCCGACCGCTGGCAGGACGAGGCCGTCGGCATCATCCTGTCGGCCGGCGGCGGCGCCATGGGCGTGCGCTTCGGCACACCGGCGGAATCCGCTTCAGGCGTGCTGCCGATCGATGCCGCGACCGTCGATTCGACGCTCGAAGCAGCCGATGGCTTCCCCGGCGACCAGCCTTCGCCGCGCACGCTGCAAAGCACGGTCGGCCTGGTCTGGCGCGCGATGTTGTTGTGGATGTTCCTCTTGTTGCTGCTGTCGGTGGCGGTCTGGATGGGATAAAGGCAAGGCAGGGTTGTCCGCAAGACAAGATTTGCGGGCGCTGCTGGTTGTCCAGATAGGGGTGTATCTCAAGTCTTCTATAAGATATAATACTTGGGTTTCGTCGGCTTCCCTCCCAAGAGGCAGGAAGCCATTTATGTGGCAAACGCCAGAGAACGAATTGCACGCATGGCAGATCCCATCAATACCACCAACGAGCCGGCACAAGAATTCATCATCATGGGTCTGACCCAGGATGGGAAGCAGTTCCGGCCCAGCGACTGGGCCGAACGTCTGTGCGGCGTCATGTCCTGTTTCCGCCCCGAAGGTTCGGGCGGCCGCAATGCTCACCTGCAATATTCCCCCTACGTATTACCGACCATGATCAACGGCGTCCGCTCGGTTGTCGTCAACGAAGCGCTCCGCGCGCTTGAGCCGCTGGCTTACCATTTCGTCCTGAATTTCGCCAAAGACAACAACCTGCAGGTGATCGACGCCTGTCTGCTGCCGGACCCAGCTTCTCGCAAGCCTTAGGGCTGCAGGACGCATTGCATCAGCGTCCGCCTGCAATTCGCGGATACTGATGCAATGAGTTCTAGTCGTCTCCTATCGCTCAAGCCTGCAGCGTGCGCCAGAGCCGTATGAGATGTGGCGGTTCCACGGAACCATATTTCCTGCGGAGAAGAAGCATCATGAAACATCGAATCGAACGAGACACCTTCGGCCCCATCGAGGTGCCTGACGATCGTTTGTGGGGCGCGCAAACGCAGCGCTCGCTGCACCATTTCCATATTTCCACCGAACGCATGCCGGCCGAACTGATCGTCGCGCTGGCGGCGGTCAAGCGCGCCTGCGCAAGCGTCAACCGCGACCTCGGCAAGCTCGACGCCAAGAAGGCGGAAGGCATCGTTGCCGCCGCCGACGAAGTGATCGCCGGCAAGCATCCGCTGGAATTCCCGCTGTCGGTCTGGCAGACCGGTTCCGGCACGCAAAGCAACATGAACATGAACGAGGTGCTGGCCAATCGCGCGTCGGAACTGCTGGGCGGCGTGCGCGGCGAAGAGCGCAAGATCCATCCCAACGACGACGTCAACCAGAGCCAGTCGTCCAACGATATCTTCCCGACTGCGATGCACGTGGCCGCCAGTCTGGCGGTGGCGACGCATCTGTTGCCCAAGCTGCACAAGCTGCGTGCGACGCTGGAACGCAAGTCGGAAGAGTTCAGGGACATCGTCAAGATCGGCCGCACTCATTTGCAGGACGCCACGCCGCTGACGCTGGGCCAGGAATTCTCGGGTTACATCGCGCAACTCACGCATGCCGAAATGGCGATCATCGCCACGCTCAACGCCGTCAGCGAACTGGCGGCCGGCGGCACCGCAGTCGGCACCGGCCTCAATGCGCATCCGGAGTTCGGCACGCGCGTCGCCGCCGAGCTGGAGAAGCATTACGGCTTCCCGTTCAAGACTGCACCCAACAAGTTTGCCGCGCTGGCCAGCCATGACGCGCTGGTGTCGGCGCACGGCGCCTTGAAGACACTGGCGGCGGCGCTCATGAAGATCGCCAACGACGTACGCTGGCTGGCTTCCGGTCCGCGTTCCGGACTCGGCGAGATCACCATCCCCGAAAACGAACCGGGCAGCTCGATCATGCCGGGCAAGGTCAACCCGACTCAATGCGAAGCGCTGACCATGCTGTGCGCGCAGGTGTTCGGCAACGACGTCGCGATCAACATCGGCGGCGCTTCCGGCAATTTCGAACTGAACGTGTTCAAGCCGGTGATCGTCCACAACTTCCTGCAAAGCGTGCGCTTGCTGGCCGATGGCATGGACAGTTTCGACGACCACTGCGCGCAGGGCATTGAAGCCAACCGTGATCGCATTGCCGACCTGATGGAGCGTTCGCTGATGCTGGTGACCGCGCTGGCGCCGCATATCGGCTACGACAAGGCCGCCAAGATCGCCAAACAGGCGCATCACGACGGCACCACCTTGAAACAGGCCGCACTTGCGCTTGGTTATGTTACCGAAGAGCAGTTTGCGCTGTGGATCAAGCCGGAGGAAATGACCGGGCCGAAATAATTTCAAGCGACTTCCACGGCCGTTTTTCAGTAAAATTTCCGCTTTGCCGACACGCCGCTTCCTGCAAGCGGCGTGTTCGTTTCCGATTCCCGGAAACCCGCATGTGTCCGGCTTTGTAGCGCCATGTACAGGTTTCTTAAATAGGGTTACGAATTGAAACAAAACCGTTGAAACCTGGCCGTTTTGCGTATATTTAATGAAGCGGGATGGCGAGTGCCGTCTCCACGAAATACGCGAGGCGAACATGAAAAAAGCAGCTTTATTGGGATTGCTTGCGCTTGGTTGCATGGCGGCAAGCGGGGCAAGCTCCGCACACACCCGTTTCGGTGTGTACATCGGCGGTCCCCTGTGGATACCGCCGCCGGCCTACTATCCGGCCCCGGTCTATTATCCGCCGCCGGTGTACGTCCAACCCGCTGCGCCGCCGGTCTACATTGAGCAAGGTCCGGCGCAGAGCAACTACTGGTACTACTGCCAGGAATCCAAAGGCTATTACCCCTACGTCCAGAGTTGCCCGAGCAACTGGATGAAGGTTGTGCCGAACGGTCCGAATGGCGGACAGCCGCCGCCGCAGTAACGTGCGGTCGCCAACAAGCTTCAGACCAGTTCCAGATAGCTTTTTCAAGGATTACATCGTGAAACCAATTCATAAAACAGCCGGTACGCTCGGCGCTTTAACTGCCTTGCTGGTGTTGGGCGGTTGCGTCAGCGTGCCGACCGGCCCCTCCGTGATGGCCATGCCGGGCAACGGCAAGTCGTACGAGCAATTCCGCAGTGAACAGCAGCAATGCCAGCAATATGCCCAGGACGCCATCGGCGGCCAGGCGCAGTCGACGCAAAACAACGCCACCAACAGCGCCGTGGCGGGCACCGCGATCGGCGCTGTCGCCGGCGCGCTGATCGGCGCCGCTTCGGGTAACGCCGGCGCAGGCGCTGCGATCGGCGCAGGCGGCGGCTTGCTGGTCGGCAGCGCGGCCGGCAGCAATGCATCGGCGGGCGGCAACTATTCGATGCAGCAACGCTACGACATGACCTATAGCCAATGCATGTACAGCAAGGGTAACCAGATCCAGACGCAGCAGCAGGCCACCACGGTCTACAGCTATCATCCGCGCCGCTACTACTATGCACCGCCGCCTCCGCCACCCGGTTACTACGGTCCTCCGCCGGGATATTATGGTCCGCCGCCGGGCGCGTACTGATGGCCTGATCCTCCCAAACCGCCTCCTGCAAACGAGGCGGTTTTTTCCTGGAAAGTGGGTCGGGCAGGGCTTTTGCGCTGCATCATGAGCAAGGCTTGATGCTATACTTCGCCGATGCAATACAGAATTCATCCCTCACTACAACTCCAGCATTGGTGGCGCACCTGATTCGGGTGGCCCGCTTTTGCACAGCTTAGTAGTACAGCTTTTGTCAATGTGATGCCGCCGGTCCGGGCGGCATTGTTTTATGCGGCGAGACTGGCAGCGTTCCGAAATTACCGGAGTGACCATGTCCTTGAATGTTTCGCCAGCCTCTGCACCATCTGCAACTTCTACCGTTTCCAACAAGCCGTCGGCCGCGCGTCCCATCGTCCTGACCGGCGACCGCCCGACCGGCCCTTTGCATCTGGGCCACTACATCGGCTCGCTGGTGTCGCGCGTGCAGTTGCAGGACGAGGCCAGCCAGTTCCTGCTGCTGGCCGACACCCAGGCCATGACCGACAACGTCGGCCGTCATCAGAAAGTCACCGAGAACGTCGTTGAAGTGGCGCTCGACTACCTCGCCGTCGGCATCGATCCGGAAAAATCCACCATCTTCATCCAGTCGCAAGTCACGGAGTTGTACGAGCTGTCGATGCACTTGCTCAATCTGGTTAGCGTGTCGCGTCTGGAACGCAATCCGACCATCAAGGAAGAGATCCGCCTGCGCGGTTTCGAGCGCGACATTCCGGCCGGCTTCCTGACGTATCCGGTCAGCCAGGCCGCCGACATCAGCGCCTTCAAGGCCACGCTGGTGCCGGTCGGCAACGACCAGTTGCCGATGATCGAGCAGACCAACGAACTGGTGCGCCGTTTCAACAACGTAGTCGGCAAGGACGTGCTGGTGGAGTGCAAGGAAGTGCTGTCTGAAACCGGACGCCTGCCGGGCATCGACGGCAAGGCCAAGATGAGCAAGTCGCTGGGCAACTCGATCGCGCTGGGCGCCTCGCCGGCCGAGATCAAGCAGGCGGTGCAGCGCATGTACACCGACCCCAACCACTTGCGCGTCGATGATCCGGGCCAGGTCGAGGGCAACGTGGTGTTTGCCTTCCTCGATGCATTCGAGCCGGACCGTGTGGCGCTGGAAGAGCTGAAGCAGCACTACCGCCGCGGCGGTCTCGGCGACAGTGTGCTCAAGCGTCGCCTGGAAGGCCATTTGCAGGAATTGCTGGAGCCGATCCGCACCCGCCGCGAACAATGGCAGCAGGAGCGCGGTGAAGTGCTGGCGATCCTGCGTCGCGGCACCGAGCGTGCGCGCGCAGCAGCTGCGCAGACGGTGTCGGAAGTGCGTGGCGCGCTCGGTCTGAATTACTTCTAAGCCGCTTTCAACGGATCCGGACGGGCGCTCAACGCGCCCGTTTTGCTTGCTTCAACGGCAACGACAGCAAGACTTCCAGTCCACCTTTGGCATGATTGCGCAGGTCCAGCAAGGCGCCGTGATTTTCCGCGATATTGCGTGCAATCGTCAGCCCCAGGCCGGTGCCGCCCGTGTCGCGCGAGCGTGATGTTTCAAGCCGGTAAAAAGGTTCGAACACCGTTTCCAGCTGGCCCTCGGGAATACCGGGGCCATGATCGCGGATGCGGATCAGCACCCGGTTGGGCAGCAGGTCGTCGAGCGCGATCGATACCTCGGCGCGCTGGCCGTATTTGAAGGCATTGTCGAGCAGGTTGGTCAGGCAGCGCCGCAGTGCGTTGGGCTGGGCCACCACAAAGGCGCGCGTGCGGCCTTGCAGTTCAACCTGCTGGCCGGCATCCGATGCGTCGGCGCACACGCTGTCGAGCAGAGAATCGATGTCCAGCCGCTGCATCGCTTCCGACGAATCCATGCTGCGCGCCAGATCCAGTCCCTCGCGCACCATGTCTTGCATCACGGCAAGGTCATCCACCAGCTTTTGTTGCAATTCCTTGTCTTCCACTTTTTCCAGCCGCAGGCGCAGGCGCGTCAGCGGCGTCTGCAAATCATGCGTGATTGCCGCCAGCATGTGGGTGCGATGCTGGATCTGGCGCCGGATGCGCGTCTGCATGGCGTTGAAGGCCTTGGCTGCCTGGCGGATTTCGGTCGGGCCTTTTTCCGCCAGCGGAGGATGATCGATGTCGCGTCCGAGTTCGGTCGCGGCACTGGCGAGATGTTTGATCGGACGCGCCGCCATGCGCGCCACCACGTACGCCAGCATCGCAATCAATACCAGGAACAGCAGGATGTACGGACTGCCGGAAGGGCCCACGCCGCCGCGGCTGCGCAGCGACGGCGGGTCGCCCGGCATGTGCAGGCGCAGGCGCAGCAGCGCCTTGTCGCGCAGGCTGACATAGATGACGCGGCAGGTTTCCATCCGCGGTCGTTCGGCGCGGTCATGGCCATCCGGCGGGGCATTGCGCGGCCGGCGCGGCGCGCAGTCGGTCTCGCGCTGGACCACGATCTGGCGGTCTTCGCCCAGCCGTGATTTCAGCATGTCGGCCATCGGACCGGTGCTGGGGCTCTGCATGTCGCCGACTTCATTGACGAAACCCGCCTCGAAGCCGAAATTGTCGGCCGCGTGCAGGACCACGTCGCGCGCCTGCGGCGTAAGCGGATCGAGCGCCTGCACCACCTGTTCGACGCGCTCGGCGACGTGCTGGTAGCGCAGTTCGCGCATGGTGTTGCGACGCTCGTTGGAGGCCAGCCAGGTGGTCGTGACGGTCGCCACCAGGATGCCTGCCAGCAGGATCAGGAAGACGCGGTTGCCGATCGAGCCGACGAACTCGCGCAGGGGGGCGAAGAGATGATTCATCCGGCGTCTTCCAATGTCACGGTGGTGGCCAGCACGTAGCCCTCATTGCGGACGGTCTTGATGATGGTCGGGGTACGGGCGTCGTCGCCCAGCTTCTGGCGCAGGCGACTGATCTGGATGTCGACCGAGCGATCGAAAGGATCGGCTTCGCGGCCCTGGGTCAGCTCCAGCAACTGGTCGCGGTTGAGGATGCGGTTGGGATGGTCGAGGAATACCTTGAGCATGCGGAACTCCGCTCCCGACAAGGCCACCACCACGCCCTCCGGGTTGAGCAGATGGCGCGCCGTCAGGTCCAGCGTCCAGCCGGAGAAATGCATGGTCTTTGCTTCCGGCCGCATCATGCTCGGCGGCAGCGCCTGGGTCCGGCGCAACACGCTGCGTATGCGGGCGAACAATTCACGCGGCTCGAACGGCTTGGCCAGGTAATCGTCGGCGCCCATTTCCAGGCCGAGGATGCGGTCCAGCGGTTCGCCGCGCGCGGTCAGCATGATCACCGGCACGTTCGACTGGGCGCGCAGGTTGCGGCACAGCGTCAGCCCGTCCTCGCCGGGCAGCGTCAGGTCCAGCACGATCAGGTCCACGCGCGATTCGTCGAGCACCTTGCGCATGTCGGCGCCGTTGGTCGCCGTCAGTGTGCGGAAACCGTTGGCGTCGAGGTACTCCGCCAGCAGGGTGCGGATTTCGCGGTCGTCATCGACCACCAGAATGTGAGAATTTGTATCCATGGCAGCCATTATGACTACTCCAGAAAATGGGGTGACGCTGAATTGTATATTGGGATAACAGGCGGCCCTCCGGACATAGAGCGAAACAAAGCAGCCGCCGGCATATACAGAGCGATACAAATCGTGGGACAAGGGAAAAACCGCGGTTACACCTGAAGCGTTAAATGTGAACTGTGCAGATAACGCACCCAACACGAAAGGAATCACCATGTTGAATCTGAAAAAACACCTGATGATCGGCGTCGCCGCCGCAGGTATCGGTCTGACCGCCATGTCTTCATTCGCCCAGATGCCGCCGGCAGGTCCGGGCGGCCCAGATGGACGCCACATGCCGACCCCCGAGCAGATCGCCAAATTCGAGCAGCACCGCGCCAAACGCCAGGCAGCCTTGCACGACAAACTGAAGATCACTGCGGCCCAGGAAGGCGCCTGGAAGACCTTCACCGACAAGACCACGCCGCAGCGTCCGGCCACGCCGCCGGCCCGTCCGGACAAGGATGAATGGAGCAAGATGACCACGCCGGAACGCCTGGATCGTCATCTGGACCGGATGAAGCAGATGGAAGCCCGCATGACGGACCATATCGCCGCCACCAAGGAGTTCTACGCCGTCCTGTCGCCTGAGCAGCAAAAGGTGTTCGACCAGGAATTCCGCAAGATGGAAGAGCATCGTTTCAAACACGGCCGCTTTGGCGATGATCACGGTCGCGATCACGGCAAGCGCGATGCTCCTGCAACTGCGCCTGCTCCAGCCAAGTAAGCGACCTTGGTAATTCGAAACCTTGCGCAATGTTGCGCAAGGTTTTTTGTCTTTCTTTCACTTTTTTTGCTTATTTGGCATGAAGATATACGGTATCGATCATCGTTCCGTCATGCTTCTGCACCATAATAACGAGTTGGCGTGTTGCCATGCGCCTGCGAGCGCATTTCCTGAAGACCATCCCTCCGGCCGCCAGAGCAGGGCTGTCGGGGTTGTGCGGATCTTCATGAAATGTCTTGATCCATATTGATTGTCCGATTCCCCGTCCCCAAGATGACTACAACACCAACTCCCGACAATAATCAACCGCCATCTTCCCCCTTGTCCTCCAGGAAATCGCCCGGCTTGCTCAAGCGCTGGTGGTTCTGGGCCTTGCTGGTCATCCTGGTTGGCGGAGGTTATTACTATTGGCATCACAAGCGCGCGGCAGCGGCCGAGCAGGCCCAGAACGGCGCCGGCCAATGGCAAGGGGGCGGCGGCAAGGGCAAGCGCGGCGGGCCTCCGGGCGGCGGCTTCGGCGGCATGGGCTTGTCGCCGGTGGGCGTGGCGGTGGCCAGGATTTCGGACGTCAACATCTACCTGACCGGTCTCGGCGGCATCACGCCGACCGCCACCGCCACGGTACGCAGCCGCGTCGACGGCCAGCTCATGAAGCTGCATTTCAAGGAAGGCCAACTGGTCAAGGAGGGAGACTTGCTGGCCGAGCTCGATGCGCGTCCTTATCAGGTTGCGGTGACCCAGGCGGAAGGCCAGCTGGCGCGTGATCAGGCGCAACTGGGCGCGGCCCGACTCGATCTCCAGCGCTACCGCACACTGTTGTCGCAGGATTCCATCGCCAGCCAGCAGGTCGACACGCAAGCCGCGCTGGTCAAGCAACTGGAAGGCACGGTCAAGTCCGACCAGGGCAACCTGGCCAGTGCGCGCCTGCAACTGACCTATTCGCGCGTGACCGCGCCGGTCAGCGGCCGCCTCGGCCTGCGCCAGGTCGACATCGGCAACATCGTGCATTCCAGCGACACCAACGGCATCGTCATCATCACCCAGGTGCAGCCGATCACGGCCGTGTTCAGCATCCCCGAAGACAATATCCCGGCCGTCATGAAGCAACTGCAGGCCGGCAAGAAACTGCCGACCGACGCCTGGGACCGCGACCAGAAGAACAAGCTCGCCAGCGGCATGCTGCTGACCATCGATAACCAGGTCGACGCCACCACCGGCACCATCAAGCTCAAGGCGCAATTTCCCAACACCGACTATGCGCTGTTCCCGAATCAGTTCGTCAACATCCGCATGCTGCTCGACACCCGCAAGGATGCCGTGACGATCCCCACGGCGGCGCTGCAACGCGGCTCCAAGGGCTTGTTCGTGTACGTGGTCAAGTCCGACAATACCGTCACCGTGCGCAACGTCAAGACCGGTCCGGCGCAGGGCGACATCACCGCGATCGAAGACGGCGTCGCCAGCGGCGAAACCGTGGTGGTCGACGGCATCGACCGTCTGCGCGAAGGCGCCAAGGTCGAACCTGTAGTGCGCGGCGGCGCTGACGATCCGGCCAACAAGCTGACCGAGAAAGCCGGTCCGCGTCGGCATAAACGCGACGGCGCCGTCGGCGAAGCGCAAAGTGGACAGGGCGGCCAGGACATGACGCCCGAAGAGCGCCAGAAGCGCTGGGCCGAACTCAACAAACGCATCGACGCCGGTGAATTCGGCGAAGAGATCAAGAAGCTGCCGGAAGACCAGCGTCGCCAGCGCATGATGGAAATGCGCCGCCAGCAACGCAGCACCACGGAAGGCACGCCGGCTGCGCCTGCAGCTGCACCCGCACCCGCTGCGACGAAATAAGGCGGCCGCATGAATCCATCACGCCTGTTCATCCTGCGGCCGGTGGCGACCTCGCTGCTGATGCTGGCGATTCTGCTGGTCGGTATCGTCGCCTATAAACAGCTGCCGCTTTCGGCGCTGCCGGAAGTCGACTATCCGACCATCCAGGTCGTCACGCTCTATCCCGGCGCCAGCCCCGATGTGATGACCTCGTCGGTCACCGCGCCGCTGGAACGCCAGTTCGGCCAGATGCCCGGCCTCAACCAGATGTCGTCGACCAGCTCGGGCGGCGCTTCGGTGATCACGCTGCAATTCAATCTCGACCTCAGCCTCGACATCGCCGAGCAGGAAGTGCAGGCCGCCATCAACGCCGGCGGCAACCTGTTGCCGTCCGACTTGCCGGCGCCGCCGATCTACAGCAAGGTCAATCCGGCCGACACGCCGATCCTGACGCTGGCGGTGACGTCCAGGACGCTGCCGCTACCCAGGGTGCAAGACCTGATCGACACGCGCCTGGCGCAAAAGATTTCGCAGCTCTCCGGCGTCGGCCTGGTCAGTTTGTCGGGCGGCCAGCGTCCTGCCGTACGCATGCAGTTGAATCCGCGCGCCATCGCCGCATTGGGCATGAACCTGGATGACATCCGCACCGCCATCGGCAACGCCAACGTCAACCAGGCCAAGGGCAGTTTCGACGGCCCGGCGCGCGCCTCGACCATCGATGCCAACGACCAGTTGAAGTCCGCCGACGAATACCGCAACCTCATCATCGGCTACAAGAACGGCGCGCCGATCCGCGTATCGGACGTGGCCGACGTGGTCGACGCCGCGGAGAACGTCCGCCTCGGCGCCTGGGCCAACGACTCCGCCGCCGTGATCGTCAACATCCAGCGCCAGCCGGGCGCCAATGTGATCGCCGTGGTCGACAGCATCAAGAAGATCCTGCCGACCTTGCAGGCCAGCCTGCCGGGCGCGATCGACGTGCATATCCTGACCGACCGCACCACCACCATCCGCGCCTCGGTGGACGACGTCAAGTTCGAACTGCTGCTGTCGATCGTGCTGGTGGTGATGGTGATCTTCGTCTTCCTGCGCAATATCCCCGCCACCATCATCCCGAGCGTGGCGGTGCCGCTGTCGCTGGTCGGCACCTTCGGCGTCATGTACCTGGCCGGCTTCTCGATCAACAACCTGACGCTGATGGCGCTGACGATCGCCACCGGTTTCGTGGTCGATGACGCCATCGTCATGATCGAAAACATTTCGCGCTACATCGAAGAAGGCATGGAGCCGTTGCAAGCCGCACTCAAGGGCGCGCAGCAGATCGGCTTCACCATCATTTCGCTGACGTTTTCGCTGATTGCTGTGCTGATCCCGCTGCTTTTCATGGGCGACGTGGTGGGGCGGCTGTTCCATGAATTCGCCGTCACGCTGGCGGTGGCCATCCTGATCTCGGCGGTGGTGTCGCTGACGCTCACGCCGATGATGTGCGCGCGCCTGCTGCATCACGTGCCGGAAGAGAAGCAGGGCTGGTTCTATCACAAGAGCGGCGCATTCTTCGACAACGTCGTGGCCCGCTACGGCGTCGCGCTGACATGGGTTCTGGATCGCCAGCGCGCCACGCTTGTAGTGGCGCTGGGCACGCTGGTGCTGACCGTGGTGCTGTACATCTTCATTCCCAAGGGCTTCTTCCCGGTGCAGGATACCGGCGTGATCCAGGGGATTTCGGAAGCGACGCAATCGGTCTCCTTCGGCGCCATGGCCGAGCGTCAGCAGGCGCTGGCCAAGGTGGTGCTGGAAGACCCGGCGGTGGAAAGCCTGTCCTCCTTCATCGGCGTCGACGGCATCAACGCCACCCTGAACAGCGGCCGCATGCTGATCAACCTCAAGCCGCATGAATCGCGCGACATCAGCGCCAGCGACGTCATCCGCCGCCTGCAACCCAGGCTCAACGAAAAAGTCCCCGGCATCACGCTGTACATGCAGCCGGTGCAAGACCTGACCATCGAAGACAGCGTCAGCCGCACGCAATACCAGTTCACGCTGGAAGATGCCGACGCCGCCGAACTCAGCACCTGGGTGCCGAAGATCGTCGACCGCCTGCGTCAGCTGCCGGAACTGGCCGACGTCGCCAGCAACGTGCAGGACCAAGGGCTGCAGGCCTACGTCGAGATCGACCGCGACGCCGCGTCGCGCATGGGCATCACCACGGCCGCCATCGACAACGCGCTGTACAACGCCTTCGGCCAGCGCCTGATCTCGACCATCTACACGCAATCGAATCAGTACCGCGTGGTGATGGAAGTCAAGCCGGAATTCCAGAAGGGACCGGATGCGCTCAACAGCATTTTCCTGGTGGCCTCCAGCGGCAACCAGATTCCGCTGTCCAGCATCGCCAAGGTGACCGAGCGCACCGCGCCGCTGGTGGTCAACCATCTCGGCCAGTTCCCGGCCGCCACCGTCTCGTTCAACCTGGCGCAGGGCGCCTCGCTGGGCGAAGCGGTCAAGGCCATCATGGCGGCCGAGAAGGACATCGCCATGCCGGCCAGCATCTCGACCAACTTCCAGGGCGCCGCGCAGGCGTTCCAGGCCTCGCTGTCGAATACGCTGTGGCTGATCCTGGCCGCGATCGTGACGATGTACATCGTGCTCGGCGTGCTGTACGAAAGCTACATCCATCCGATCACCATCCTGTCCACGTTGCCGTCGGCCGGCGTCGGCGCCTTGCTGTCGCTGATGATTTCGCGCAACGACCTCGGCATCATCGGCATCATCGGCATCATCCTGCTGATCGGCATCGTCAAGAAGAACGCCATCATGATGATCGACTTCGCGCTCGAGGCCGAACGCCACGAAGGCAAGTCGCCGCGTGACGCGATTTATCAAGCCTGCCTGTTGCGCTTCCGCCCGATCCTGATGACCACCATGGCGGCTTTGCTGGGCGCCTTGCCGCTCATGCTGGGCACGGGCGTCGGCTCCGAACTGCGCCAGCCGCTCGGCATCACCATGGTCGGCGGCCTGCTGGTGTCGCAGGTGCTGACGCTGTTCACCACGCCGGTGATCTATCTCGGTTTCGACAGCCTGGCCAAACGCATGCGCAAGCGCTTCGGCAAGGAAAAGCATCCGGGACATCCGGATGATGACGATGCGCCTTCGGCCAACGCGCCGCTGGTTCCGCCGACGCCGCCGGCACAGCCGCAAGCCTGACGCAGGGACAGCATGAATATTTCGCGTCCTTTCATTGAACGGCCCATCGCCACCACGCTGCTGACCATCGGCATCGCGCTGGCGGGCATGCTGGCGTTCAAGCTGTTGCCGGTGTCGCCGCTGCCGCAGGTCGATTACCCGACCATCTCGGTATCTGCCTCGATGCCCGGCGCCAGCCCGGAAACCATGGCGGCGACCATCGCCACGCCGCTCGAGCGCGCGCTCGGCGCCATCGCCGGCGTCACCGAAATGACCTCGTCGAGCTCGCTCAACTCGACCCGCATCACCCTGCAGTTCGACCTCAACCGCGACATCGACGGCGCCGCGCGCGACGTCCAGGCGGCATTGAATGCGGCGCGCAGCTTGCTGCCGTCCGGCATGCCGAGCAGTCCGTCGTACCGCAAGGTGAATCCGGCCGATGCGCCGATCATGATCCTGGCGCTGACCTCGGACACCATGACGCAGGGCCAGATGTACGACGCCGCCGACAGCATCCTGGCGCAAAAGCTGTCGCAGGTGCGCGGCATCGGCCAGGTCAGCGTGGGCGGCAGTTCGCAGCCGGCGGTGCGGATCGAGCTCAACCCGACCGCGCTCAACAAATACGGCATCGGCACGGCCGACGTGCGCACCGCAGTGGCCGCCACCAACGCCAATCGTCCCAAGGGCATCGTCGAAGACGGCGACCGCAACTGGCAGATCTACGCCAACGACCAGGTCAAGACGGCCGCCGAATATGCGCCGCTGATCGTCTCCTACCGCAACGGCGCGCCGGTGCGCGTGCGCGACATCGCCGAGGTCAAGGATTCGGTGGCCGACCTGCGCAACGCCGGTTCCGCCAACGGCAAGCCGTCGGTGCTGGTGATCCTGAACCGCCAGCCCGGCGCCAACATCATCGAGACCGTCGACGCCGTCAATGGCTTGTTGCCCAACCTGAAGGCATCGATCCCGCACGCCATCAATCTCGAAGTGATGATGGACCGCACGCCGACCATCCGCGCCTCGCTCAAGGACACCGAGAAGACGCTGCTGATGTCGATCGCGCTGGTGATCATGGTGGTGTTCCTGTTCCTGCGCAACGGCCGCGCCACGCTGATCCCGAGCGTGGCGGTGCCGGTCTCGCTGATCGGCACCTTCGGCGTCATGTATCTGCTCGGCTATACCCTCGACAACCTGTCGCTGATGGCGCTGACCATCGCCACCGGCTTCGTGGTCGATGACGCCATCGTGGTGCTGGAAAATATTTCACGCCATATCGAACAGGGCATGAAGCCTGTCAAGGCAGCGCTGATCGGCGCACGCGAAGTCGGCTTCACGGTGCTGTCGATGAGCATTTCGCTGATCGCCGTGTTCATCCCCATCCTGATGATGGGCGGCATTGTCGGGCGGTTGTTCCGCGAGTTCGCGGTGACGCTGTCGGTGGCGATCCTGGTGTCCCTGTTGGTGTCGCTGACGACTACGCCGATGATGTGCGCCATGCTGCTCAAACAAGAGAGCGAAGAGGAGCGCAAGCCGGGTCGTTTCTTCACTGCTGTCGAGCGCCTGTTCGACAGCATGCTGCGCGGCTATGAGCGCTCGCTGGCGTGGGCCCTGCGATTCTCGCCGCTGATGATCGTGATCCTGCTCGCCACCATCGCGCTCAATGTCTATCTGTACGTGATCGTGCCCAAGGGCTTCTTCCCGCAGCAGGACACCGGCCGGCTGGTTGGCGGCATCCGCGGCGACCAGTCGATCTCGTTCCAGGCCATGCGCATCAAGCTCAACGAATTCATCGAAATCGTGCGCCAGGATCCGGCGGTGGCCAACGTCACCGCCTTCACCGGAGGCGGTCGCCGCAACGGCGGCAGCATGTTCATCGCGCTCAAGCCGCTATCGGAGCGCAAGATATCCGCCGACAAGGTGATTGCGCGGCTGCGCATGAAGCTGGGCCACGTGGCCGGCGCCAGCCTGTTCCTGCAAGCAGTGCAGGACATCCGCGTCGGCGCACGCCAGAGCGATTCGCAATATGAGTACACGCTGCAGTCTGACGACCTTGAACTGTTGCGCACCTGGGAGCCGAAGATCCGCGTGGCGTTCTCCAACCTGCCGCAACTGGAAGACGTCAGCACCGACCAGCAGGACAAGGGTTTGCAGACCACGCTGACGATCGACCGCGAGACCGCCATCCGCAGCGGCGTCACGCCGCAGCTGATCGACACCAGCCTGAGCGACCTGTTCGGCCAGCGCCAGATTTCGACGATCTACAGCGGCATGAACCAGTACCACGTGGTGATGGAGGCCGCGCCGCAATACTGGCAAAGCCCGGAAATCCTCAACAGCACCTACGTCAGCCTGGCCAACAGTACGGCCAACCTGTCGCCGACCACCTCGGCGCTGGGTACGCCGCCGGCGCTGACGGCGGGCGGCAAGCTCAACTCCAATTCGTCGCTGGCGCTGACGCTGTCAACGGCGGCGTCGAAACAGGTGCCGCTGACCTCGTTCTCCAGCTTCGCGCCGACTACTACCTCGCTGAGCGTGAGTCACGAGGGGCAGTTCATTGCCTCGACGATTTCCTTCAACCTGGCCGAAGGCGTCTCGCTGTCGCAGGCCACCCAAGTGATCAACGACACGTTGGCGCGCCTGGGCGTGCCGACGGCGGTGCACGGCGCTTTTGCCGGTACCGCCAACGCCTTCCAGTCGTCGCTCGACAGCCAGCCCGTGCTGATCCTGACGGCCTTGCTGGCGGTGTATATCGTGCTCGGCATTCTGTATGAAAGCCTGGTGCATCCGATCACCATCATCTCGACGCTGCCGTCGGCCGGCGTCGGCGCGCTGCTGGCGCTGCTGGCGACCGGCACCGACTTCAGCCTGATCGCGCTGATCGGCGTGATCCTGCTGATCGGCATCGTCAAGAAGAACGCCATCATGATGATCGACTTCGCCCTGCAGGCCGAGCGCACGCGCGGCCTGTCGCCGCGCGATGCGATCTTCGAGGCGTGCAGCCTGCGCTTCCGGCCGATCATGATGACCACCATGGCGGCGCTGCTGGGCGCGGTGCCGCTGGCGCTGGGTACCGGCGACGGCGCCGAACTGCGCCAGCCGCTCGGCATTTCCATCGTCGGCGGCCTGATCGTGAGCCAGATGCTGACGCTGTACACCACGCCGGTGGTCTATCTCTACATGGAGCGGTTCCGTTTGTGGAGCAAGGGTTTGTTCGAGCGCAAGACCGGCAGACAAGAGAACACGGGAGCGGCGTGAAACGCCGCGCTCAAGGAGAAATGACAATGACATCCGTACTGCGCAAACGCGCTTTGATTCTGACGCCGCTGGTGCTGGCCCTGGCCGCCTGCTCGGTCGGCCCCGACTACGTCCGCCCGCAAACCGCGGCGGTGCCGACGGCCTTCAAGGAAATGAAGGACTGGAAGCCGGCCCAGCCGAATGAACTGGCCATGAACGGCAAGTGGTGGGAAATGTTCGGCGACCGGCAGCTCAATGCGCTGGTGGAGCAGATCGATATCTCCAACCAGAACCTGGCGCAGTCGGAAGCCAATTTCCGCAAGGCCATGGCGCTGGTGCAGGGCGCGCGCGCCGACTATTCGCCGACGCTGTCGGTGGATGCGTCGCGCACGCGTTCGCGCTCAGCAACCAGCAGCAGCAGCAGCAGCGGCAGCAGTTCCAGCTCATCGGTACGCGACAATTATTCCTTCTCGCTCAACGCCGACTGGGAGATTGATGTGTGGGGCCGTGTGCGCCGCAATGTCGAGTCGAACGAAGCCAGCGCCCAGGCCAGCGCCGCCGACCTCGCGGCAACGCGTCTGAGCGCGCAGGCGCAACTGGCGCAGAACTATCTGCAACTGCGCGTGCTTGATGCGCAACAGCAGTTGCTGGACGACACCGTCGCCGCTTACCAGCGCTCGTATCAGCTGACGTTGAATCAATACAACGCCGGCGTGGTCGCCAAGTCCGACGTCATTCAGGCGCAGACGCAATTGAAGTCGGCGCAGGCGCAGGCGCTCGACAACGGCGTGCAACGCGCGCAGCTGGAACACGCAATCGCCTTGCTGGTAGGTCAACCGGCCTCGACTTTCTCGATCACGCCGTCGCCGCTGGCCGCCGCAGCGCCGCCGATTCCGGTGGCCTTGCCGTCGATGCTGCTGGAACGGCGTCCCGATATCGCCGGCGCCGAACGCCGCGTCGCCGCCGCCAACGCCCAGATCGGGGTGGCGCAGGCGGCGTATTACCCGAGCCTGTCGCTGTCGGCCTCGGGCGGATTCCAGACTTCCAACGGTTTGGCCAACTGGTTCACGATGCCGAGCCGGGTGTGGTCGCTGGGGCCGCAACTGAGCCAGTTGATTTTCGACGGCGGCGCGCGCCGCTCGGTCACCGACCAGGCCATCGCCACCTATGACGGCGTGGCCGCGGCGTACAAACAGACCGTGCTGACTGCGTTCCAGGAAGTGGAAGACAACCTCGCCGCGCTGCGCATCCTCGAACAGGAAGCCGTGGTGCAAAACGAAGCGCTGCAATCGGCGCGCCAGGCCGTGACGCTGGTCACCAACCAGTACAAGGCCGGCACCGTCAATTACACCAGCGTGATCACGGCGCAAGCCACCGCGCTGACCAGCGAACGCACCGCACTGGATATCCTGTATCGCCGCATGGCCGCCAGCGTGTTGCTGACCAAGGCTCTCGGCGGCGGCTGGAGCGAGCAGAACATCGCCGACCTGGGCGCGCTGGCAAGTCAGTCGGAGAGCAGCAAGAAGAAATAGGATTGAACAAGTTTGCCGGATCGGCAAAAAGCGCAGCCTCGGTGCTGCGCTTTTTTTATGCAGCCTTGTCCATGTTCCAGACGACCTCTGCACGCACCGCGCCGCGCAAGGCGTTGCAGATCATCACGGCATCGGCGTGGCGTAATTCCTCGCGCGTGATGCTGCGCTCGGTCGCCGCCCACGCCGGATCCCGGAGCAATACCGAACGCATCACGCCGGGCAGCGCACCGGCCGCCAGTGGCGGCGTGTACCAGCGGCCGTCCAGTTGCACGAACACATTGCTGCGGCCGCCTTCGGTCAACTGATCGCGCTCGTTGAAGAACAGCATGTCGAAACCGCCGCGCCGTTCCGCCTCTTTCCAGGCGTCGTCGTAGGCGGTGCGAACCGATGTCTTGTGACGCAGGAAGAGGTCATGGCTGGCGCTCGGCGTCGGCGAGACGAACACCTTCACCGTCGCGTCCAATGCCGACAGTGCGCCTTGTTGCAAGCGGATCGCGCCATCGCGGAACAGGTCCAGCCGCAAGCGATGCGGGGTTGCGGGAGGCAGTTGCGCGCAGGCGTCGGTCAATCCGTTGCGGACGATCGTTTCATCGAATGTGAAATTGAAATACGCCGCAGAGTTTTGCAGTCGCTGCAAATGCAGGTCCAGGTGGCGGCAGCCGTTCTCATGGTCGGCGTGGATGGTTTCAAACAGGCTGAAACCGCTATCGAGTCCGGTCAGGAACGACGACTTCAAACGGCATTCGGCAAATTCATCTGCGGCCTTGCTGTCATGGACGATGCCGGCGCCCACGCCCATTTCACCCCGACGCACACCGTGTTGAGGCGCTTGCAGCACCAGCGTGCGGATCGGCACCGACAGGCAAAAATCGCCCAGCGTCCGTTCCGCCGGCGCGGCGTCGAACCAGCCGATCGCGCCGGTGTACAGGCCGCGCGGCGCCGACTCGAGTTCACGGATGATTTGCATGGTGCGGCGCTTGGGTGCGCCGGTGATCGATCCGCAGGGATAGAGCGCGGCGACCACGTCGGCGAGTTGCACGTCGTCGCGCAGTTGCGCCGTGACGGTCGAGGTCATCTGCAGCACCTGGCCGAAGCGGCCGACGGTAAACAGATGCGGCACTTGCACCGAGCCGGCGACGGCGACGCGACCGAGGTCGTTGCGCAGCAGGTCGACGATCATCAGGTTCTCGGCGCGGTTCTTTTCGTCGTTCGCCAACTGATCGGCGCGGCGGCTGTCTTCCGCAGCATCGTCATGCGCGGGCGCGGTGCCTTTCATCGGCTGGGCGAGCAACTTTCCTTGCGCGTGGCGCACGAACAGTTCCGGCGAAAACGACAGCACCCAGCGTTGGTCGGGCAGATGGATGAGCGCGCCGTAGGGCACCGGCTGGCGCGCGCGCAACTGCTTGTACAGACTGAGCGGTTTTCCCCAGGCGTCGAACTGCAGGCGATAGGTGTAGTTGACCTGGTAGGTGTCGCCGGCCGCGATGTAGTCGCGGATGCGCGCGAT
This sequence comes from Herbaspirillum lusitanum, assembly GCF_026127345.1. Taxonomy (NCBI): domain Bacteria; kingdom Pseudomonadati; phylum Pseudomonadota; class Betaproteobacteria; order Burkholderiales; family Oxalobacteraceae; genus Herbaspirillum; species Herbaspirillum lusitanum. Next base: position 27,340 of record NZ_QXFG01000008.1, read on the forward strand.
GTCGGCGCTGAAACGCTGCTCGTCGACGCTGGCGCGGACGTTGGCTACGCCGGCGGCGGCCGGGACGGCATCTTGTTGTTGCAACCACTCATCGGTCTGCGTCGCACTGAGGCGGCGACAGTCGGTGAAGAGCAGGATTTCCGCCAGCGGACCGGGCTGATCCGCATGCGCTTCAATGCCGTGCAAGCCTCCCCCCAGTTCGTAGCTGAACAGCGCCACGGCATGCAGGCCTTGCTGCTGCGCGTTTTGCATGCGGGCGAGCATCTCTTCCATACCGTTTGCATCGTGGCAGCGCAGCGTCGCGTGATAACCGGTGTACAGGCGCGAACGCGGTTCGTCCGTGCGCGCGTTGGCATCGTCGTGGCGGTAACTGTCGTCGAGCAGGGCGAAGCAAGGGAGAGACATAGTCGTGCGTGGTTCGGCCAAGAGTAAACAAGGGAAGGCAAGCTGCCGGCCAACGGCCGGGAGCGCCCGGCAGCATCATAGCTTAAACGGTATACTGGAACGTATTTCCGTGATGCAACGGGCTCGCTGCGCAGAGGTCCGAATCAACGCTGACTCAACCAATTTCCCATCCCATGGCTTTACAGCGCACATTCACCATTCCCCTCATCGTTGCTTGCGCCCTGTTCATGGAACAGATGGACTCTACCGTGATTTCGACCTCGCTGCCGGTGCTGGCGATCGACATGGCGGTCGATCCGATTTCGCTCAAGCTGGCGCTGACGTCCTACCTGGTCAGCCTGGCCGTATTCATCCCGATCAGCGGCTGGATGGCTGACCGTTTCGGCGCGCTGACGATTTTTCGTTCGGCGATTTGCGTGTTCATGCTCGGCTCCATCCTGTGCGGCGTCTCGCAAAGCCTGCCGGAATTCGTCGCCGCGCGCTTCTTCCAGGGCATCGGCGGCGCCATGATGGTGCCGGTCGGGCGGCTGGTGATCCTGCGCAGCGTCGACAAGGCCAACCTGGTCAAGGCGCTCAGCTACCTCACCATTCCCGCCATGTTCGGGCCGGTGCTGGGACCGCCGCTGGGCGGCTTCATCACCACGTATTTCCACTGGCGCTGGATCTTCTTCATCAATATTCCGATCAGCATCCTTGGCCTGTATCTGGCCACGCGCTTCATCGCCAACGCCAAGTCGGAAAGCGTGGCGCCGCTGGACTGGGTCGGCTTCGTGCTGTCGGCGCTGGGTTGTTCGATGGTGATGATGGGACTGGCGACCACCGGACGCCACCTGGTGTCGGGCGACATTTCTCTGGCCTGCGTGGTGCTCGGCAGCCTGTCGCTGGCCGCCTACGTATGGCACGCGCGTCGCACCGAACATCCGCTGATCGATCTCAAGCTGCTCAGGATCGAGACCTTGCAGGCCGGCGTCGGCGGCGGTTCGCTGTTCCGCCTTGGCATCGGCGCGATTCCCTTCCTGCTGCCGCTGATGCTGCAGCTGGGCTTCGGTTTCAGCGCCTTCCATTCCGGCCTGCTGACCTGCGCATCGGCGGCCGGCGCGATGTTCATGAAGACCATCGCCGCCAAATTCCTCAAGCGCTACGGCTTCCGCCGGGTGATGATCGTCAACGGCGCCTGCGGCGTGATGTCGCTGGCGGCGATCGGCTTCTTCACGCCGGCCACGCCGTATGCGGTGATGCTGATCGTGTTGTTGATCGGCGGCTGTTTCCGCTCGCTGCAGTTCACCAGCCTCAATGCGATTTCCTACGCCGATGTCGACAACAATCGCCTCAGCCAGGCCACCAGCATCGCCAGCGTGGCGCAGCAATTGTCGGTCGGCATGGGCGTGGTGCTGGGCGGTTTCGCCTTGCAGATGTCCAACCATTTACAGGGTCACGCTACCTTGGTCAGCCAGGATTTCTGGCCGGCCTTCCTGACGGTAGCGGTGGCCGCCTCGTTCTCGATCCCGCTGCTGATGCGCCTGCCGCCCGATGCCGGCGCTGAACTGGCCGGCCGCAATCAGGCCAAGGCCGGTTCGGCTGGCGCAACCTGACTATTCCACGACAGCGCCATGGCCCACATGCAGCTCAAATACAGCGTCTTTCCGATCAGCGCGATCCTGATCTGGTCGGGCAATACCATCGTCAGCAAGATGGCGGCAGGCGTGATCGAGCCGGCGGCGATGTCGTTCTACCGCTGGCTGATGGCCGGCTTGCTGCTGACGCCGTTTTGTCTGCGCGGGGTCTGGCGGCAGCGCCACCAGATTCGTCCGCATCTGTGGAAGGTCGTGGTGCTGGCGCTGTTCGGCATGGTGCTATACCAGAGCCTGGCGTACTTTGCAGCGGCCACGTCATCGGCCACCAGCATGGGCATGATCGCCTCGCTGATGCCGCTGCTGACCTTGTTGCTGAGCAGCATCCTGCTGCGCGAGCCCCCCACCTGGGGCACGTTGTTCGGCGGCATGCTGTCGCTGTTCGGCCTGACGATCCTGATCGGCAAGGGGCATCCGGCGCAACTGTTCACCAGCGGCGTGGTGTTCGGCGACCTGCTGATGCTGGTGGCGACCATCGCGTATGCCTTTTACAGCGTGCTGCTGAAACGCTGGGCGCTGCCGATCGCTACATGGCATTTGCTGTACCTGCAGATCTGGGTGGCGGTAATCCTGCTGCTGCCGCTGTGCCTGGCAGCGCCGTATTCACCGGTGACGGTAGCCAACCTGCCGCTGTTGCTGTATGCGGGCATTGCTGCCTCGATCATCTCGCAAGTCCTGTGGATGAACGGGGTCGCCCATCTGGGTGCGACGCACTCGATCATGTTCATGAACTTGTCGCCCATCTTTACCGTCATAATTGCCATGGTGGTGCTGGACGAGGCGCTGCATTCGTACCACGCCGTCGGCGGCGGCATTACGCTGGCCGGCGTGGTGCTGGCGCAGCTGATCAAACGCCGGATCGTACGGCCGGCGGTCTGACGAACAAACAGGAAAGCAGGCGCAAACATGAACAACGCAAACATGGTCGTCAATTGCACGGCCTACAAGAACGGCAAGAAGCTGCGCGACATCACGATCGAGGAAATCAGCGACGTGCTGCTGGAGGAGAACACCTTCGTCTGGGTCGGCCTGCTGGAACCGAGCGTCGAACTGATGCGCCAGATCAAGGAAGAATTCAACCTCCACGAACTGGCCGTCGAAGATGCCTACGCCGCCCACCAGCGCCCCAAGATCGAGGAATACGGCGACACCTTGTTCGTGGTGTTGCAGACCGCGCAAGTGGTCGACGCGGTGGTGCAGTTCGGCGAGACCCACATCTTCGTCGGCGCCCGCTTCGTGGTGTCGGTGCGGCACGGTTCTTCCAAGAGCTACGCCAAGGTGCGCGAGCATTGCGAAATGCTGCCCGAGCGCCTGGTCCGAGGTCCCAGCTACGTGCTGTATTCGATCATGGACTTCGTGGTGGACAACTACGGTCCCATCATGGACGATCTGGAAGAGCGTTTCGACAAGTATGAAGCGGAGCTGTTCGATCGGGTGTCCGAGCAAGCCCACTTGCAGGACCTCTACCAGCTCAAGCGCCAGCTGATCAAGATCCGCTCGGCGGCGGTGCCGTTGCTGGACGTGTGTACGCAGCTGCTGCGCTTCCACGAGAACATCATCACCAAGGATGGCAAGGTCTATTTCCGCGACATCTACGACCACGTGGTGCGCCTCATCGAGACCGGCGATCGCCTGCGCGAAATGGTGGCGGCGGCGATGCAGATCGAGCTCGCCCAAGTGACCATACGCCAGAACGAAGTGGTCAAGCGCCTGGCCGGCTGGGGCGGTATCCTGGCGATCCCGACCATGATGTTCAGCCTGTACGGCATGAACTTCAAATACATGCCGGAGCTGGAATGGCACTGGGGCTATCCGACCGTGCTGATCGCCATCGGCGGCTCGTGCAGCTGGCTGTACTACCGCTTGCGCAAGGTTGGCTGGCTATAAAAAATCCAGATGGAAAAAAAGGGCGGTGTGGAATTCCACATCGCCTTTTTTACGTCCTGCGCAATCAGTCGAAGCGCAGGTTGTACAGCACGTTGAGGCCGTTGATGGTGCCGGTGCGCGCCACCAGCGACCAGCGCCGCGACAGTTGCCAGGTGGCCTTGGCGATGCTGGCCGCGCCGGTCAGGCTTTGCTCGTAGCCGAGCGAGAGTTTTTCGGAGATCGACTTGCCGAGATTGACCACTTGTTCGTCGGACAGGCCCGATTCGCTGGCGCCGATCGAGAACTGGTCGAGGCCGATGTCCTTGGCGATCTTCTTGCCGCCGTAGTTGCCGACGAAGGCCAGCGCCTGGCTGCTGGCGCTGCGTTGACCCAGGCCTGAACTGTCGCTGCCGTGGCCGAACATCATCCACGAGAGTTTTTCATCATCGGGCACGTTCGGTTCCGACACCAGGCGCACGCGCGGCTGGTTGGCGTTGCCGGTGACTTCGACGCCGGCTTCGACGTCCTGGTTGCGGCGCATGGCGAGGATGTTCAGGTTGGGATTGCTGATCGGCCCCTGGAAGTTGATGATGCCGCGCTCGATGTTGAGCTTGGTGCCGAAGGCCTCGTAGGTGCCTTCGCTGACGCGCACGGTGCCGGTGGCGCGCAGCGGCACCAGCGGCTCGCTGCGCACGTTCATTTCGCCGCGCAGCTTGAGGTCGGCGCCGCTGCCGTTGAAGCGGAAGTTGTTGCCGAGGTCGACCACGATATTCATCACCGGCGCAAAACGTCCGGCCGGTTTTTCGGTCGCGGCCGTGAGTTTTTCCTTTGACGTTGCGGCCGCGCCGGCCTTGGCGCGGGACTTGCCGTCCTTGTCCTTGCGCACGATCACGACGTCGTCGCCGAGCTTGGGCGCGCTGCTCTTGGGCAGGTCGAACAAGGCCTTGTCGACCACGAACTTGCCGTCGATGCGCAACTGCTCGTTGACGTTGGCCAGTCTGGCCTGGCCCGACAGCATCAGCTGGCGATCGGGACTGGCGAACAATTGCAGGCGGTCGGCCACGATGGCGGCGTTGAGGTCGGGATCGGCGTCGCCCAACTTGACCTTGCCGGTGGCGCGCAGCGTGCCTTCGCCGCCGTGGAATTCGATCTGGCGCAGGTCGATCACGTTGTCGTCCATGACGATGCGCACGGTGCCGTCCTTGAGCTGGATGCCCTGGTCGAACAGCGTCACCGCCAGGCTGTCGCCGTTGATGGCGCCGGACAGGCGCGGCTTGTCCAGCGTGCCGGCGGCATTGATGTCCATCGCGAGCTTGCCGTCCAGGCTGTATTGCGGACCGAGCAGGGCGCCGATGGTCTTGACCTCCGGCACGTTCAGGCGCGCGTGGGCGGTCAGCGGCGAGTCCGGCAGCAGCGTCAGCACGCCATCCTGGCGCAGCAGGCCGGCTTGGCCCTGGGCCTCAATGGTGCCGATGCGGGAGGCTGTCACGCCACCGTTGAACTTCGCTTCATGACCGGCAAGATCGAGGCGCAGTTGCAGCGCCGACAGGCCCAACGCGACTTGCGAAGCACCGGTATTGACCGAGACGTCGCCGCTCTTGCGCAGCACCTGGAAGAAGCCGGATGCGGTTTCGGCGAGCGAGAAATTCCAGTCGGCGTCGAGCACCAGGTCGGTCTTTGCCGGCGGTGCAGCAGCAGATGCACCGCTCATCTCCCGCACCAGCTCCAGGATGCGGCCGACGTCGAGGGCCTTGGCGCTGCCTTCCGAACGGATACGGCCTTGCTGGTAGCTCAGGCTGCGCAGGTCGATCGCCATGCGGTCGACATTGAGCCGGGTGGCGCCTGCCACCAGCGTGTCGGCAGCGAGCGTGAGACTGAGCGGCGCAGCCAGCGCGATGCGCGGCAAGCCCTGGTTGTCGAGTTTGTCGATGACGCCGTTCCAGCCGTAGCCGTTCTTGTCCTGGGTGACCTTGCCGTGGGCGTTGAGTTGCAGCGCCAGCGTCTGGTTGCGTACGCGGCCGTCGGCCTGCACGGCCAGCTTGTGCTCGCCAAAGGTACCGGACAAGTTCAGTTTCAATTGTTTGAGCGCGGCGTCCGGGCCGCTGTAGCCGTCGCCATCAATGCTCAGTTGCAGCTTGTTGCTGGCGGATGCCGCACTCGCATTCAGATCGGTCTGCAGGTCGGCCTGGCCGTCGACGCGGTTCAGGTGGTGCGGGCCGAAGGCCAGTTGCCGGCCGCTGTAGGTCGCACGCAGATTGGGACGCTGCATGCTGCCGGTCAGTTGACCGTCCAGCTTGAGCAGGCCGGCAACGCCGAAACCCAGCCGCGCCAGTTGAGGTGCATCGATGTGGATGTCGAGCTTGTCGGACGGCGCGCCGAACGCACCCTTGAGCTGCAGCTGGTTGCCTGCCACCAGCATATCGAGACTGCTCGGCAGCAGACGCTTGCCGGCCAGTTGCAGCTTGCCGCTGCCGCTCATGGGCAACTGGTCATAGCTGCTGTCGTGGATGATGAAATTGAGCCTGGCCTGCAGTTCGGGCGAGAGCGAACCGGCGGTGTCGAAGTCCATGTTGATGCGCGCGCTGATGGCGTGCGCCGCAGTCCCTGCCTTGGCGTTGGCCGGCGCCTTGCCGGTCTTCATCCACAGCGAAGGATCGAAGTTGGCCAGCTTGCCCTTGAAGGCGTATTCCATGGCGCCGACCGTGCCCAACGTGCCGGCCAGTTCCAGTCGCGCCTTCTGCGCGGTCAGCAGCACTTGTTTCAGCGTGACTTGTTCGGGCGTGACGGCGGCGTTGGCCTGGATGCTGTATTGCGCATCCTGCAGCTTGAGCATGATGTCCTGGCCGCCCGGCTTGAGGACGACATTGAGCGGCCCGGCCAAGCGGGTCGGCTTGAGTTCGCTGTGGATCGCCTGCAGGTCGAGGCCGGCGACGTCGAAGTCGAAGCGGCCGGCCTTGTCCGCCGGATGGAATTGGCCTTTGCCGGTCAGGGTTGCATTCTTGAGCAAGGCGATGCGCAAGTCATCCAATTGCTGACTGTCTACGCCGAGGTCGACCCTGGCCTTGATTGAGGTCAGCGGCAGCCGCTGTTGGTCGAGACTGCCGGGGATGGCGTTGACAATATCGACCGGACCGGCCACGCGCAAATTCTCTGCCGTCGCGCCGGCTACCGGCGCCAGATCGGCACGCAGTTGCAGATCGGCTTTCGGCGCGCCGTTGCTGAAGGCTTGCGGATTGACGTGCTGCAGGTCGACCTTGGCGCGTTTGAGCGGCACCGTGGAAAATGGCGTGGCTACGATGTCGGCCTTGCCGTTGAGTTTGTCGCCGGTGGCGGTCAGGGCGATGCCGAGCTCTTGCAATGAGCCGGACAATTGCGCCGCGAGCTGGAATTTTTCAGAGCTCTTTTCCTGTTGATCCTGTTGATCCTGTTGATCCTGTTGATACAGGCCCGCCAGCTCAATGCCGCCGTTAAGTGCAAACGGCTGCTTGCCGTTCAGGTGCAGCAGCGCGGTGGCTTGACCAAAGGCGGTGGTCAGCTTGTCCAGCACCAGCGTGTGCTGGACGCCGTCCGAGGTGCCATGCAATTGCAGGCCGCTCAGTTCGGTGACGGAAGTGCCTTGCTGCAGGATCAGTTTTTGCAGCGAGACGTCGTTCAGGTTCAGTGCCAACGGTAGACTGAGCGACGACGGCATGACGGTCGGCGTCGGCGGCGACGGTTGCTTGTTGATGTCGACGGTGCCGACGCGGAGATAGCTGACGGTCAGCCGGCGCTGTCTCAGCGACAGATCCCAGGCGGCGTCGATGCGATCGATGTCGAGCTGCATCGCGGCGTCGCGGTAACGCAGATTGCGCAAGTGGACGCCGTCCGCCAGACTGCCGCCGCCGTGCACGCCGGACAATTTCCCCTGCATGCTCCAGACCGCCAGACGCCAGGCGCTGCGCGTGCCGCTGTCGGTGCCGACCACCCACGCCAGCGTCGCCGCCAGCGCCAGCAACAACGTGGCGACGGCGAGCAATACGTAAAGCACCCAACGGCCGGCGCCTTCGCGCCCGGGCTCGGGCGCTTGCTGGTCTTCAGGACGATCGGTGGCGGTTGGTGCGGTCATGCTTAGGTCGGGTAAAAGTGATGGATGGTCAACGGCATCAGAAAGCGATGCCCAGCGAAATATGCGGACGGATCTGCTTCTTCTGCACGCCGTAGGCCAGGTCGAGGTTGAGCGAGCCGACCGGGCTGCGCCAGCGCGCGCCGGCGCCGACGCCGTTGTAGAACGTCTTGTTGTTCCAGTTGTCGGCGGCGGCGCCGACATCGTAGAACACCGCCGCGCCCCATTTTTCGGTGAACCAGCGCTGGTACTCGGCGCTGCCGGTCACCAGGTATTTGGTTGGATAAACAGTGCCGTTGACTTCATTGCCGATGCTTTGGTAACTGTAGCCGCGCACCGAATCGTTGCCACCCGCGCGGAACAGCAGCGACGCCGGCACTTCGGACGCCGAGCCTTTGGTGAACACGCCGCCGAGCTCGGTGCGCAGGATGACCAGGTCGCGCCTGGCTACCGGGAGGTATTGCTTGAATCGTCCATACAGGCGGCCGAAGGTTTGGTCGGTGATTACGCCCTTGACGGCGAAGCCGGTTTCCAGCGTCAGCAGGTTGCCCTTGCGCGGGAAGATGGGATCGTCGACGTTGCGGCGCGCCCACGAGAATCCCGGCACCAGCGCCTGGTGCGTGCCTTGCGAAACGACCGTGTCGGCCGGCAGGGTGGCGCCGTTTTCCTGTTGCAGCTGGTCGCGGTAATAGGTCAGCGTATAGGCGGTATCGTAGAACTCGCCGGTGCGGGCGCGCTTGATGCCGGTGCGCAGGCTGCGCAGGTCGACGCCTTCGAGACGGGTGCGTTCCATCGAGGCGTTGACGCTGTTGACGAAGGCCTTGCTGTCGGGCGGCATGGCGAGGTTGAGCAGGCCGTACTGGCGCTTCTGTTCGAGCCGCAACTGGCTGTCGAAGACATATGCCTTGTTGAATACGTTGTAGTGCGAATAGCGGCCTTCGACCTGGGCGCCGGTGTCGGTGGCGTAACCGAGACCGGTACGTATGCGCTGGGTTGCGAACTCGGTAACCTGCACTTTCACGGGCGCCATGTCGGCATTTTCCGGATCGTTGTCGATGCCGACGATGGCGTTGCTGAAGTAGGGGGTGTTCTGGATCTGGCGTTGCAGCGACAGCAGGCGGTTGACGTCGTACTCTTCGCCGACGTTGAGCGGGTTGACGTTGCGGATGATGCTTTCCGGATAGCGCTTGGTGCCGCTGATCTGCAGAGGACCGAGCGTGAAGCGCGGGCCGCTGTCGTAGTGCACGCTCAGGTCGGCCTGCTGGTCGTCCGGATCGATGCTGGCCTGCGACTCGGCGATACGGGCGGCGGCGTACTTGTGCTGCTGCAATTTATCGAGGCCCTGGTTCTTGGCCTTGTCCCAATCTTCCTGGCGGAACGGCGCGCCGACCGGCAGCGCCCAGGTTTCCCGGATATCGCTGACACGTGCCGGGTCTTGTTCGGCGGCCGCGCCGGAGACGCCGACGTCAGCCGAGTTGATCTTGGTCTGCGGGCCGGCGTCGACATGCAGCTGCACCACTTTTTCCTGCTTGCCGTCCTTGTCCAGACGGACTTCGGTCCTGGGCGAAAAATAACCTTCGGTCGAGGCCAACTGCACCACCTGGTCGCTGACGGTGTCGAGCAGGAACTGCAATTGTTCTTCGCTGAGGTCGGCGCGGTCCTGGTAGCGCACCAGATCGAGGTGTTCTTTCAGGATTTTCTTGAGCGTATCGGGTGCGGTGATCTCAACCTTGTAGGCGGCATGCGCCGCGCCGGCAGCGCAGGACAGGAGGGCAATCGCTAATCGGCAAGTCCATTTCATCGGGTGTTCGTTGGTTCTGGTTTTTTGTAATCGAGCACTTGCCGGGGCGTTCAGGCGGAAGTGCGGTTAGGATGTAGGTTGTGGCCCTGCCGGAGGGGATTAGTTCCCCTGCAACGCACATGGCTATTGGAGCAGCGAACGGACGTGCGAACGGTCCTTCGCGACCACCAGCCGCCATTGTATCCGGCAAAGCGGCGGACGCAATGAAGCAAGCCCTGTACAGGGCATTTTTGAGATTTTTCTTAAACGTCGCTGGACGTTAGGACGCAGAAAAGGAGCAAGGACGTGAACGCGCAAATCCCGGCAACCGAAAAAGCCACGCAGGAAACCCTCGTTTCCGTGCATCGCTGGACCGACAAACTGCTGACCTTCCGGACCACGCGACCCGCTGAATATCGTTTTACGCCCGGCCAGTTTGCGCGGCTGGGCTTGCAGGTCAACGGCGAAATGGTCTGGCGCGCCTATTCGATCACCTCGGCCGAGACCGAAAACGAATTGGAGTATTACGCCATCGTGGTTCCCAATGGCCTGTTCACCACCGCGCTCAACGCCCTGAAACCGGGCGATCCGGTATGGCTGGAAAAACTCAGCTACGGCTTCATGACGCCGGACCGTTTCAGCGGCGGCGACGACTTCTGGATGCTGGCGACCGGCACCGGCCTGGGACCGTATGTCTCCATCCTGCAGCAGCGTGAAGTTTGGCAGCAATTCCGCAACCTGGTGCTGGTGCACTGCGTGCGTCACGAAGAAGAACTGACCTACCGGGAAAAATTTGAAAGCTTGCGCGAGCAGGCGGCAGCCCAAAACCTGCCGGGCCGCTTGCAGCTGATCCCCATGACCACGCGCGACGATGGCGCCGCACATCCCGACCGCCTGCACGGACGCATCACCAGCGCATTGCGCGATGGCAGCCTCGAACGCAAAGCCGGGCTGGCCATCAATGCCGACGCATCGCGCCTGATGGTCTGCGGCAATCCCGACATGATCACCGAAGTGCGCGAGATCCTGCGCGAGCGCGGACTCGGCCCATGCCGCCGCGCCGGCGGAGGGCAGTTCATCACTGAAGATTATTGGTGACGGCGGTGAGGATGCGCAACTGACGCGCATCGCGCGCCCTTTGCAGAACGCACGCGCAATGCCTGCTGGCGAAGCAGTCCGTTGTGGATTTGCCTAGCGATAATCGAAAGACACCAGCACGCTGCTGTGCATTGCGGCCGCGTCGATGTTCGCCGCCTTGCGCAAGGTCGCCGTCAACGGAACGGACATCGCCTGCTTCCCCTTGAAACTGTAGTTGATCACATCGCCCGGGCCGACCGGCGCCGCGCCATGGCTGATGGCAACTTCCGCACCGGCAACACCGCCGTCGAACGTCTTGCGGCCGGTCGCCGTACCCATGTCCTGCATCGAAATCTGCACCGACTGATTAGCGTTGCAATATACGTTCAAGGGGATCTTGCCGCCGGTGCGTGACGCGGCCAGCGTTTTCATGTCTATCGTTTGGTTTTGTACGGTGCAAGCCGGTTCGACTATCGCACCGGAAAAGCGTATGGTTCCTCCAACGGCGAAAGCCAATGAAGAGCACGTGCTGATGAGGCCAAAGACGGCAAGGCGCTGGAAGCGGGTGGTGGTGGACATGGCAAAGATACTCCTCGAAAAATTGGCTGCTGAAACGGGCTATGCAATCCGATGGTATATCGAATTTTTTCGAGAGTTTGAGAGGGTATTGCTTGTGATTTATTGAATTTTTTCTAGATTATATGTCGCGATAATTTTGTTTGCTGTTGCTTTTTCACAATTAAAAAAAATTGCAAAAAAATATTTTTCGCCGCGCTTCATAGGAGAAAAAACGCTTTGCGCAGATTGGCGAAAAAGCAGCCGGGAACCAAGCAAGACGGCGGCCACTCCAGATCATATATTTTTTGAGGGGCATATCGCACATGCACGATGTGCGTATGGTTGAAGCCGCTAAGCGTGCAAATTAATGATAGGAGAATGTATGAGTTTAATTTTGAATAAGGTTCTGCAAATCGCGATTGCGGACGATCATCCGGTGGTGCTCAATGCACTCAAGCATGAGCTGGGCCGCCTGCCGGAATTCCGTATCGTGCTGATGGCGCACACCGGCGATGAACTGCTGGAGTCCTTGCAGCGCACGCCATGCGAAGTGGTCATCACCGACTTCGCCATGCCGACCGACGAGAAGGACGAGGCCGACGGCTTCGTGCTGATCAAGCGCATCCGCGCCGAGTTTCCGTCCACCAAGCTGATCGTCTACACCGCCATGAGCAACAGCGCCGTGGTCAAGCGCCTGTATCGCATGGGCGTCTTCTCGGTCATCAGCAAGAAGGAAAAAGCCGACGAACTGGTCAACGCCTGTCTGGCCACGCAATCGACCAAGCAGGTTTATTTCCCGGTGTCGCTACGCGGCGAACTCGAAATGAGCTGGGCGCAAGGCGACGCGTTCACGCAAAACAAAGAGCTCACCATGAGCGAGCTGGAAGTAATGCGCCTGTTCGTCGGCGGCTGCTCGCTGGGCGATATCTGCGATCGCCTGTCGCGCACGCCCAGCACGGTCAGCACGCACAAGAACAACGCCATGCGCAAGCTGGGCTTGTCTACTGACGCAGACTTGATCAAGTACGCGTACGCAACCGGCATGATCTGATTTTTATCTCCCGATAAAAATTTTGGTGTTCGCAACAGTGGCACACGCGACAAAAAAAGATTGAAGCTGCCAGGGAACCGCGATGGATCCCGTCCGTCGCGAAAGTAGCCAACAATCGTCTTCGACAGAGCGCAGCAGATGGGGCGCGCTCTTTCTTTTCTTCCTTTTCCGGTTTTTCCTCCGCAGCTTGTGATGCGAGATGCGCGCGTCCCTTCTTTCTTCTCTTCCTGAAAACCATTCTTTTCCGCACACGGAATCGTAGTGCCGGAGCAGGGAACGCCGTCAAAACTCATTTTTGACGGCGCCGCGTCGCGCCACGCTCTGCAATATTCGTGCTTGTCTCAATGGATTTCTGTCGGATTTTTTCACCAAAATCAGTTTGAGATTTTTCTTATATTTTTGGTATCGGTGAATCCCTATGATGCGTCCTGTGATGAATTTGTCAGAGCAACAAACCGACATGTTCAACGCAAGGTCGCGCTACGCAATGCAACGTCGTCCGGCGTTATCGGATGAATGTGTGGCGAGGTTTTTTGCAGGTTCAGGCATCTGCATGAATTGCGAAATTTTTTAAATTCAATTTGGAGTATCACCATGAAAAAAATCATCCTGTCTTCTTTGCTGGCGGTTGCAGCTGCGCCAGCCGTTTCCCAGGCGGCTGACGGCACCATTACCTTCAACGGCACCATTACTGCCCAGACCTGCACCATCAACGGCGGCACCCCGAGCTTCGCAGTCAACATGCCGCGAGTGCCAACCACGGCGCTGGCAACCGCCGGCCAAACCGCTGGTGTTGTCAACGATTCGATCAGGATCACGCTGACCGGTTGCTCCCAAAACGGCGCTAGTCCTGCCGCAAACGGCGCTGTGCGCGCTTTCTTCGAAGGTGGCCCGACAGTTGACGCCACTACCCGCCGTCTGCGGAATTCAACAGGTACGGCTACCAACGTTCAGGTCGGCCTGATCAATCAGGACGGTACGGATGTCGCTGTCGGTGCAGCTTCGCAAAACACCCAGTACGTGCCGCTCGCCGGTGCCGCCGGCTCCGGCGCTGCGACACTCGTGTACGGCTCCAAGTATGTGGCAACCGGTGCAGCGACAGCCGGTACGGTCATCACCAGCGTTCAGTACAGCCTCGACTTCCAATAAGTCGTTCGGTTCAAAGAAGAGGGCCAGTCTTCGGCCGGTTTTCTTTGATGCCATCTTTATGCTGGAACCCGGGTGTCGGGCATCGCTCCGTCACCCGGATTCATCGCAGCGAAAAAGGATTCAAATGAAACGCAACATAACAAGAACGGCCGTTGCCTTGTTGCTGGCGGCCAGCACTGCCTCCAGCTGGGCAAGCGTGATCATCCACGGCACACGCGTCATTTTTCCGTCCAGCGAAAAAGAAGTCTCGGTGCGCCTCAGCAACGAAGGCGTGTCCCCCGGCCTGGTGCAGATGTGGATGGACGCCGGCGATATCAGCGCCAAGCCGGATGAAACCAAGGTGCCGTTCATCCTGACGCCGCCCCTGTTCCGTATCGAGCCGGGCAAAGGGCAGACGCTGCGCGTGATCCATACGCGCGAACCCCTGCCGCAGGACAAGGAAACGATTTTTTACCTGAACCTGCTCGAAGTGCCGCCGCGTCCGGTCGAGCTGGAAGAAGAAAACGCCAACTTCATGCAGATGGCTTTCCGTACACGCATCAAGGTGTTTTATCGTCCCAAGGCGCTGGATAACCAGGACGCGTATTACAAGGGGCCGGCGCAATTTGCATGGACTGTCGTGCGCGAAGGTTCCGGCTACGCGCTCGAACTCAGAAACCCCACGCCGTATTACTTCAGTCTCATCAATGCCGGCCTGGCCTCCAACGTGGAAGGCGGACCCGACATCATGAACAGCGAGGGCGGTATGGTGGCGCCAGGCGGCACCCAGAAGTTTCCGCTCAAGGACCTCAAGAGCATGCCTGCCGGCGGGCAGAAAGTGAAATTCGAATTCCTGAACGACTACGGCGGCGCCGTCGTTGGCGAAGGAACCGTATCGAAGTGATCGCAACGGGACTCGAAGTCTTATGCAGATCATCTCTTCACCATCATTGAAACGCAGAAAGCCCTCGCAAGAGGACACGGTAGAAACCATGGAACCCATTCGACAGACATTCAAGCGCAAGCCGTTGTGCAACATGATCCTGGTCATGCTTGCGGCGCTGCCATCCTGGGCCGCGCATGCAGAGAAAAAGCCGACTGCATTGGCGCAGGCGCAGTTCAACGATCAGTTCCTGTTGCGCAAGGATGGCAAGTCGGTGGATTTGTCGCGCTTCAAGAACGGCAATCCGGTCCAGGCCGGCACCTATCGCGCCGACGTTTATGTGAACGAGGCGTGGATGGGGCGGTCGGATGTGGTGCTTCGCAGCGTCAGCGATGATCCGAACAACGTCGTGTTTTGTGCCGACCGTTCTTTCCTCGACATGGCCGGCGTCGACTTTGAAAAACTCTCGCCCGAGGCGCTTGCGACCATCAAGCAAGCTACACCGGAAAGCTGCCTCAAACTTGAGGAGCTGATCCCCAGCGCGACCGCGTTGTTCGACAATGCCGAATTGCGCCTGAACGTCAGCTTGCCGCAGATATCAGTGCGCAGGCAGGCGCGCGGCTACGTCAATCCGGAATTCTGGGATCGCGGCGTCAATGCGGCGATCCTCGGCTACAACTTCAATGCCTATCGCACCAGCACGCCGGGCCTGCAGTCCAGCACTTCCTATTACCTGGGCCTCAACGGCGGCGTCAACCTCGGCGACTGGCGTCTGCGCAATTTTTCGGCGTTGACCAAGCAAAGCAGCGGCGACACAAGGTTCCAGAACACCGCGACCTATTTGCAACGCGATCTGACCGACTTGAAAAGCCAACTGACCATCGGCGATACGTTCACGCCGGGCCAGTTCTTCGACAGTTTTTCGTTCCGCGGCGTGCGGCTGGCCTCCGACGACCGCATGCTGCCCGATTCCCTGAGCGGGTATGCGCCGGCGGTGCGCGGCATCGCCAGGACCAACGCCAAGGTGACGGTGTCCCAGAGCGGCAACATCCTCTACGAAACCACGGTCGCGCCGGGCCAGTTCGAAATCAACGACCTGTACGCGACCGGTTACGGCGGCGACCTGTCGGTGGTGATCACGGAAGCCGACGGCAGCCGCAGCAGCTTTACCGTGCCGTATGCATCCGTGGCGCAATTGCTGCGTCCCGGTGTCGGCCGCTACAGCGTCACGGCCGGCCGCACACGCGACAACGGACTGCCGCAGGTCAATTTCGTCCAGGCCACCTATGAGCGTGGCATGACCAACAGTCTGACGCTGTTCGGTGGCGCCCAGGTCGCAAACGATTATCTGTCGGCGGTCGGCGGCACCGCGTTGAATACCGGGATCGGCGCGTTTTCAGCAAGCGTGACGCAGTCGAACGCCAAGGTCTCGGAGCAGGACGTGCGCTCCGGCCAGAGCTACCGGGCCGACTACAGCAAGCTGTTGAAGGATATCGGCACCAACCTGTCGCTCGCGGCGTATCGCTATTCCAGCAGCGGCTTCATGCGCCTGCAAGATCTGCTGCAGGCGAAAGATCTGGTCGCCAAGGGATTCCCGGGCAGCCGGATTGATCGCCAGCGCAGCCAGCTGCAACTCCTGGTCAATCAATCGCTGGGCGAAAAGAACGGTTCTTTTTACCTCAGCAGCTCCATGCAGAACTACTGGAATCGCGACGGATCGACGATGCAATACCAGGCCGGCTATAACAACAACTGGAAGATGATTTCCTATAGCGTCTACCTGCAGCGCCAAAAAGACCTCGCATCCGGGGCCACCAGCACGCAGTACTACGCCAGCGCTTCCATGCCGCTCGGACGCGAAGTGCATTCGCCAACCCTGAGCACCAGCGTCAGCAAGGACAGCGCCGGCGGGAGCAGCCTGCAGTCAACCCTCAGCGGCGTGCTGGGAGAGGACAACGCTTTCAGTTACGGCGTGAGCGCCAGCAAAAGTCCGTTTTCGTCGAATGCATCGGTCAACGGCCAGTACCGGGCCGCTTACGCCAACGTCGGCGGCAGCTACGGTTATACCAATGGCGGTGCGACACAGATGTCGGCGCAGGCGTCCGGCGCCGTCGTCGCCCATCCCGGTGGCGTCACTCTGGCGCAGTCCGTGGGCGAAACCATCGGCATCGTCGAAGCGCGCGACGCCGAAGGCGCATCGGTCAATACCGCCGGCGTGAGGGTGGACGGCCGCGGCTACGCCGTCGTGCCTTACATGACGCCATACCGCCTCAATGAAATCGCCATCGATCCGAAAGGTTCGTCGACCGACGTCGAACTGGCGCTGACCAGTCAACGCGTGGCGCCGAGGGCAGGCGCGGTCGTGATGTTGAAGTATCCGACCGTGACCGGCCGTTCCATCCTGTTCCAGGTGACGCTGCCGAACGGCGACGGCGTCCCCTTCGGTGCCGAGGTGCTGGATGCGCAGGGCAATTCGGTCGGTCTGGCCGGGCAGGGCGGCCGCGTGTTCGTACGCGCCTCGAACGAGGATCAGGGAAAGCTGCTGGTGCGCTGGGGCGAAGCGGCGAACGCGCAATGTTCGGTGCAATACCAGTTGCCGCCGCGTCCAAAGGACGCCAAGGGCATCGTATTCGACACGGCCGAGGCACGCTGCGAGTTTCTGCCGCAAGAAGCCGGCAAGAAGCAGGATCTGAAGATCGGAAAGACCGCAGGAACAAGTGTGACGCGCTGACCGGCCGTATGACAGTATGACCGTATCGCGCATATGAAAAAGCCGTCCACAAGACGGCTTTTTCATTGCAAAAATTACCGCAGAACCGGGAATGCCTTTGCTGACGATTTCACTCCGGCTACAACTGCAATTACAACTCCAACCGCAACTTCAGCTTCCTTTTCAACGTCCGACGAACTGCGCCGTGCGCTTTTCCTTGAACGCCGCAATTCCTTCACGCCGATCCTCGCTGGCCGCCAGCAAGGAAAACGATTTCCGCTCCAGGTTCAGTCCCGCTTCCAGTCCCAGTTCATACGACTTGAGCATGGCTTCCTTGGCCAGCCGCAGTGCTAGCGGCGACTTGCCGGCGATGGTCTCTGCCAACGCCAAGGTGCGCGGCAGCGTTTGCTCGTCGTCGACGACTTCGGCAATCAGGCCGGCCGACAAGGCATCGTCAGCCGACAGGAACTCGCCGCTCAACACCATCTTCATCGCCAGCGGCTTGCCGACGGTCCGAATCAGACGCTGCGTGCCGCCTGCGCCGGGAATGGTGCCGAGGTTGATTTCCGGTTGGCCGATCTTGGCGCCGCGGCCGGCGATGGCGATGTCAGCGTGCATCAGCATTTCACAACCGGCGCCCAAGGCATAGCCATTGACAGCAGCCAGCAGCGGTTTGCTGAAACCGGCGATGGCTTTCCAATACTGCGGACGGACGTCGAGCAGGGCGCCGATGGCATCGGTCTGCGCCATCTCGTTGATGTCGGCGCCGGCGGCGAATACCTTCGCCCCGCCGGTGACGACCACTACGCGGATGCTGTCGTCTGCTTCCGCCAGCGCCAGCTCCGCGACGATTTCGCGCAGGCTGTTGTTGCGCAGTGCATTGCGTACGTCCGGACGGTTGAGCGTGATCAGCAGCAGGTGCGCGCTGCTGCGTTCAACCAAGATGTCCTGGTTCGAGGTGACGGATTGGTCGCTCATGGAGTGTCCGCCCTTCAGACGCGTTCGATGATCACGGCGATGCCCTGGCCGACACCGATGCACATGGTGCACAGCGCGTAGCGGCCGCCGGTGCGTTCCAGCTGGTTGATCGCCGTGGTGATCAGGCGTGCGCCGGATGCGCCCAGCGGATGGCCGATGGCAATGGCGCCGCCGTTCGGGTTGACGTGGGCGGCGTCGTCGGCCAGACCGAGGTCGCGTGTCACCGCCAGGCCTTGCGCGGCGAAGGCTTCGTTGAGTTCAATCACGTCCATCTGTTCCAGCGTCAGGCCGGTCTGCGCCAACACCTTGCGCGAGGCCGGCGACGGGCCGAAGCCCATGATGCGCGGCGCCAGGCCCGCAGTGGCCATGCCCAGCACCTTGGCGCGCGGCTTCAACTGATAGCGGTCGACCGCTGCGGCCGAGGCCAGCAGCACGGCGCAGGCGCCGTCGTTGACGCCCGAGGCGTTGCCGGCAGTCACGGTGCCGTCCGGGCGGACCACGCCCTTGAGACGGCCCAGTGCTTCGACCGTGGTGTCCGGACGCGGATGCTCATCGTCCTTGACGATCTTGGGATCGCCTTTCTTTTGCGGGATCGTGACCGGCACGATTTCGCCGTCGAAGAAGCCGGCAGCATGGGCGGCTGCCCAGCGTTGCTGGCTACGCACGGCGAAGGCGTCCTGGTCGGCGCGGTTGATGCCGAATTCGTCGGCCACGTTTTCTGCAGTCTCCGGCATGGAGTCGATGCCGTACTTGGCCTTCATCAGCGGATTGATGAAACGCCAGCCGATGGTGGTGTCTTCGATCTTTGCGGAACGCGAGAAAGCAGACTCCGCCTTGGCCATCACGAACGGCGCACGCGTCATGCTCTCCACGCCGCCCGCGATCACCAGGTCGCATTCGCCGGCCTTGATGGCGCGGGCCGCGGTGCCGACCGCGTCCATGCTCGAGCCGCACAGGCGGTTGAGCGTGGTGCCCGGCACCTCGACCGGCAAGCCTGCCAGCAACCCTGCCATGCGCGCGACGTTGCGGTTGTCTTCGCCGGCCTGGTTGGCGCAGCCGTAGATGATGTCGTCCACCTTGGTCCAGTCGACGCCGGGATTGCGCCCGATCAGCGCACGGATCGGCAAGGCGGCCAGGTCATCGGCGCGCACGCCGGACAGGGCGCCGCCGAAGCGGCCGAAAGGGGTGCGGATGGCGTCGCAGATAAAAGCTTCCATGATGTTCCTTGTCTGTTGCCGGATGGCTAAATAGAGATTGGTTCGTGTCGTTCAGATGGCGCCGGCGGGCGCTTCATGCACCACCTTCGGACGTTGATCGACCACGCGCTTGGCCTTGCCCACGGCCGACCGCTCGATCTTGCCGCTCGCGACCACCTGCACCGCCGTGGTTACGCCCACGTGCGTCTTGATGTGGTGCTGCAGTTCGCGCGCCAGCGCGTCGATGTCGCCGGCCGACAGCGCGACTTCGGGGCGCAGTTCGACGGTCACGCCCAGCGTGTCGAGATGGCCGTTGCGGCCGACCACCAGTTGATACTGCGGCGCCAGCTTCGGCATCTTCAGGATCAGTTCCTCGATCTGGGTCGGGAACACGTTCACGCCGCGGATGATCAGCATGTCGTCGGAGCGGCCGGTGATCTTGCCGATGCGGCGCATCGAGCGCGAGGTCGCCGGCAGCAGGCGCGTCAGGTCGCGCGTGCGGTAGCGGATGATCGGCAGCGCTTCCTTGGTCAGCGAGGTGAACACCAGTTCGCCGTCGGAACCGTCCGGCAGTACTTCGCCGGTTTCCGGGTTGATGATTTCGGGATAGAAATGGTCTTCCCAGATCACCGGGCCGTCCTTGCTTTCGATGCATTCGCTGGCCACGCCCGGTCCCATGACTTCGGACAGGCCATAGATGTCGACCGCGTCGATGCCGGCGCGCGCCTGGATCTCGGCGCGCATGGCGTCGGTCCAAGGCTCGGCGCCGAAGATGCCGACCTTGAGCGAGCTGTCGACCGCATCCAGGCCCTGGCGCTGGAATTCTTCGATGATGTTGAGCATGTACGACGGCGTCACCATGATGATGCTCGGCTTGAAGTCCTGGATCAGCTGGACTTGTTTTTCAGTCTGTCCGCCGGACATCGGGATCACCGTACAGCCCAGCTTCTCGGCGCCGTAGTGTGCGCCCAGGCCGCCGGTGAACAGGCCGTAGCCGTAGGAGATATGCACGATGTCGCCCTTGCGGCCGCCTGCTGCGCGGATCGAGCGCGCAACCACGGTGGCCCAGGTATCGATGTCGTTCTGGGTGTAACCGACCACGGTCGGCTTTCCGGTGGTGCCGCTGGAGGCGTGGATGCGCACGACCTGCTCGCGCGGTACTGCGAACATGTTGAATGGATAATTGTCGCGCAGGTCCTTCTTGCCCGTGAACGGGAATTTCGCCAGATCGGCCAGCGTCTTCAGATCGTCGGGATGCACGCCGGCGGCATCGAACGACGCGCGGTAATGCGGCACGTTGTCGTACGCGTGCTTGAGCGACCACTTCATGCGCTGCAATTGCAAGGCCTGCAGTTCATCCTTGCTGGCGGTTTCGATGGCTTCCAGGTCGCCTGGTTGTGGGGTGCGTTGTGGCATGGTGGTCTCCGTGAGGGATCTACTCTATGGGTAATCGTTTTTTGGTTCTTAATTTCTGAATTGGCGCCTTGCCGGCCGGCGTTCAGTAGCTCAGTTGCTTCGTCGATTCGGTGTGACTGTCAACCTCGGCGGGCGTCACCGCCTCGACCTTGCAACCGAAGTCCTTGAACAGTGTCATCTGATCGGCATAGTGCACCGACTTGCGGCCATCTGGTGCGATGAAGCCACTCTGGCCGGGTGGTGCAGCCGTGCATAGCGTGATGCCACGCGCACTGAGCACCATCTTGTCGTTTTGCGAGCCGCGGTTCATGAAGCTCGGCAGTGTCAACAGTTCGTCCGCACCCGCCTGCGGTGCGCCGATGAAATTGCTGGTGAGAAACAGGTGTTTCACCACCGGCGTGCGCCATGTCGCGGTATCGCGGCCATAGCGCGTCTCAAGTTCGGCCATGGCCTGCGCGAGTGTGGCGCGCAGCACTGCGTTCTTGTCTTCGCCATTGAAGAAGTCGTAGGTTTGCGGAACACCGGACCTGGAGCCCAGCAGCGCGTTGTAGATCAGTTTCATGCCGTTACCGGGACGGATGCTGGCCACCTGCGTGCTGCCGGCATAGCCGTTGTCCGCATAGGCCGCGAACACCTCGGGCGGCAGGTCGTCGGACAGCACCTTTTTGTAGAGGATGGGTAGCCAGTGCATCATCAGTGTGGTGGCGGGGCTGTCGTACACACCGCGTTCGGCCGGATCGTCGTTAAGCATATTCCAGTTGGCCAGCAACTGCGCGGCGCGGCGTGCAGGATCATTGGCCGGAAGGTCACGCGTGGCCTCGACGACGAAAGGCACCATGTAGCGGGCGTTGGTGTCCGCGTAGGCGGTGATGCGATTGAGCGCCCACAGCTCATCAGGCGTCAGTCTTGGCTTGGCCTCGAGGCGCGCGGTGAACTCGCGCACGCGGTCCACCACCGAATAGTTGCCGCCGTCGCTCACTGCGCCTGGCGCTGACTGGTTGTTCCAGTTGGCGATGTATCCCTGTGCCGGATTGAAAGTCTTCGGGTTGTCGCTGAAGGGGCGGATGCCAAGCCATTCCATCGAACCGTCGCCCACGGCGGGCAGCCGGATGTCCTGCGCGGCCGGGCGAATCGGCAGACGGCCGGGAGACACGTAGCCGATGTTGCCGTTGGTGTCCGAGTAGTACCAGTTGATGGTGATGGCCACGCGCGAGGCCTGCGCCAGCCACTGATCCCAGTTCGTCGCCTGCATCGAATGGATCCAGCCAAGCAAGGACTCCAGTTCGTAGCCGTCCCAGCTGCGCTTCATCGTATAGGCGGCGCCATTCGGCAAGTCGAAGTTGGTGACGATGCCATGTACGGTGGCGTAGACGTCCACGCTCTGATCGGGTTGGTCCTTGACATGGATCACCTCGGTGCGCCTGGTCATCGGGCGCGTCGCTCCGTTGAACAGATACTCGTGTTGATTGGCCGGGCTGAGCTTCTCCTGGTACATGTCGTTCACGTCCAGCGGGCCGGCGGTGGCGCCCCAGGAGATCTTGCCGTTGGTGCCGAAGAGGACCACGGGATACGCGAACGGCGTATTGCCGGTGACGTCGAAACCGGCGCCGTGCAGGCCGATGCCGAACACATAGGACGGATTGAACCAGTTGAACTGCGGGCCGTTGATGAAGACCGTGCTGCCGTCGGTGGTTTTGTCCGGTCCGGCGATCCAGAGGTTGCTGGCGATCGGGCGTGTCCATGGCTCGGCAACGCCGCGGCGGGCCGCGTCAATGTCGTTGCGAGCGGCCAGCAATTCGGGCGAGACGGGCGCAAGATCGACAGTCGACGACGCCGTCTTGAGGGTGGCAGCCGTGCGCGGCACGGTGGTTGGCGCGAGAGGGTCTTCCACCCAACGGATCTGGTCGAACAACTGGCGGCCGGCGACATCACCCCGCGCCTTGCGCAGTTGATCCAGCAATCGCAGGTTGGCGACTTCGCTGCTCACATTGGAATAGCGGTTGGCCATGGTGCCGATCCAGATCATGGCCACGTCGTAACCCGTCCAGTCGGCTTTTGGCTTGAAGCCTGCGTCGATGAACTGCCTGGGCAGCAGCGTTGCCTGCGCCTGCAGCACCTCGGTGACACGGGCGTTGAAGCCGGCGGCATAGCCGTCGAAGATGGCCTTGTCGTCGGCGGACAGCGCAGCCATCTGTGCGTGGATGGAGGCGGGCGTGAAGCCGGAGCGGCTTCCCTTGTCGAGCGCGATATAGGCCGGCCCCATCACTTCGGCGACGGTGCCGAGCACGGCGCGGCGGGCCATTTCCATCTGGAACAGGCGGTCCTCGGCGACCGCATAGCCGAATCCGTGAAACAGGCCACGCACATCGTTGGCGTACACGTGCGGAATTCCATAGCCGTCGCGTTTGATCGTGATCTTGCCGGCAGGAACGGCAACGCGGTCCGAAGCCGGATCCGATGCGGCGCGACCGGTCGACGCGAGGGTGGTGCAAGCGACCAGCGCGAGAGCGGCACAAGTGCGAGGGATCAATCTGGAACCTTGTTGCATGAGAGTCTCCGTACGGGATCAGCTCTATGAGCGATCGTTTTTAATGGGCGCTTTTAAATCGGTGCTTGTGGCGATGTTCAAATGTTCAGGACACAGGCACAGCTGCATTTTTCGCCAGGGCCGTCGCGTCGAACCCGGCGATGACTTCGCCCTTGATGCGATACGACTTGCCGCGGAACAGCGCAATGCGCTTGCCGTCCTGGTTGGTGACGGTGATGTCGTAGACGCCGGTGCGTCCCGCCAGCGATTGTTCGATGGCTTCCGCCGTCAGCACGTCGTTGACCGCGCCGGGCGCCAGGTACTCGATGCTGCAGCCGGACGCGACCGTGGCCTGGTTGCGGCTGTTGCACGAAAACGCGAACGCGCTGTCGGCCAGCGCAAAGATGAATCCGCCGTGGCAGGACGCGTGACCGTTGAGCATGTCCGAACGCACCAGCATCGACAAGCGCGCATAGCCGGGACGTACTTCATGGATCTTCATGCCCAGCGCCTGCGTGGCGTTGTCGCGCGCGTACATGGACTTGGCGGTGGCTTCGGCCAGGGCCTGCGCTTCTTCAGGGTTCAGGGCAACAGGGGAGGCAACGGTAGCGGCAGCGTTGATGATTGATTCAGGCATGGAACTGTCCTTTGCTTGCGGTTTTTCTCATGATCAGCGGCGACACGCGATAGCGGTCTTCGCCATAGGCGGCGGCCAGGTGCGACAGCACTTCGGCGACGGTATCGAGTCCGATGGCGTCGGCCCAGGCCAGCGGCCCGCGCGGATAGTTGACGCCTTTCTGCATCGCCATGTCGGCGTCGGCGGCGCTGCACACGCCCTGGTTGACGGTATCGGCGGCTTCGTTGGCAAGCATCGCCACAGTACGCATGACCGCCATGCCCGGCACATCGTCCAGGCGCGAAACGGCAAAGCCGGCCGCCTGCAGCAACGCAACAATGGAGAAATAGGCGGCATCGCTGCATTGATCGGCGCGCGTCACTGCCACGCGCGTGGCCTTGCTGAAGTCCAATGCGAGGTCGATCAGCACGGTATCGGCGTGACGGTTGTCGGCGGCGCGCCGGGTGGCGCTGCGGCCGTCGGTCAGATAGGCGCGGGCGCTGCCGCACTGGAGCACCGCATCATCAGCGCCGGGTGTGCTGCTGCGCTCGACGCTGACGTTGCCCAGTCGTGCGGCTAGCGCCTCGGCCAGCGGGCCGGTGCCGGACAACTGCACCATTTGTGACGCATGCTCAACCGCAGCTTCCGTAGCCGGCGTCGGCGCAACGGCATCCGCGCCGTAGCGATAGAAGCCGCGCCCGCTCTTGCGTCCGAGGAAACCGGCATTGACCAGTTCCTGCTGGATCAGCGACGGCGTGAAGCGCGGATCGGTGAAGTAGGCATGGAATACCGATTGCGTCACCGCAAAATTGACATCATGGCCGATCAGGTCCATCAGCTCGAACGGTCCCATGCGGAAGCCGCCGGCTTCGCGCAGGATGGCGTCGATGGTGGCCGGCCCGGCCGCTTGTTCGTTGAGGATGCGCAGCGCTTCGGCGTAATACGGACGCGCCACGCGGTTGACGATGAAGCCCGGCGTCGATTTGGTGTGCACCGGATTCTTGCCCCAGGCCAGCGCGGTGTCGTACACGCACTCGGCCACGGCCGCATCGCTGGCCAGGCCGCTGATGATTTCGACCAGCGCCATCAACGGCACCGGGTTGAAGAAATGCATGCCCACCAGCCGTTGCGGCAACCGCAGCGCCGCACCGATGCTGGTGATGGAAATCGAAGAAGTGTTGCTGGCGAAGATGCAATCGTCCGCGACCACGGCTTCCAGGTCGGCGAACAGCTTGCGTTTGACGTCGAGGTTTTCGACGATGGCTTCGACCACCAGGCCGGCTTCGGCCAGCTCGGACAAGGCCGCCGCCGGGCGCAAGCGTGCCGTGGCGGCGCGCGCTTGGTCGGCCGTCATGCGACCCTTGCCGGCCAGCTTGTCGAACATGCCGCCGATGTCGGCGATGGCTTTCGCCACCGCTTCGGCGCGCGTGTCGAACAGCTGCACGCTGTAGCCGGCTGCCGCCGCCACTTGCGCGATGCCGGCGCCCATGGCGCCGCTGCCGATGACGGCAACGGTGCGGGAAGGGGCCAACGCTTTGGGATGATTGCTGCCGGACATGCTCATTCTCCGGTGAACAGCGGCGCGCGCTTTTCAAGGAAGGCCGTGACGCCCTCCTTGTAGTCGCGGCTGTAGCCGAGTGCGCGCATGCTGTCGCGTTCCAGCGCCAGCTGTTCGGTCAGCGTATTGGCCGGGCTCTGATGGATCGCCGCCTTGGTGTGCGCCAGACCCTTGGTCGGCGCGGTGGCGAAATGTTGCGCCATGGCGCGCGCTTCGGTTTGCAATTTGTCGTCGTCGATGCATTTCCAGATCAGGCCCCATTGCTCGGCTTGTTCCGCGCTCAGCTTGTTGCCCAGCATCGCCAGCCCCATCGCGCGCGCAGTGCCGACCAGGCGCGGCAGGAAATAGGTGCCACCGGTGTCCGGCAGCAGGCCCAGCTTGCAGAACACTTCAACGAAACTGGCCGAACGCGCCGCCAGCACGATGTCGCACGCCAGCGGAATATTCGCGCCGGCGCCCGCCGCCACGCCGTTGACCGCACAGATCACCGGGAAGGGCAGGGCGCGCAATGTCTGCACCAGCGGGCCGTAGTATTTCTCCACCGATTCACCCAGATCGACGGCGCCGTCGCCCGGCTTCACCGCGCGGTCGGACAAGTCTTGCCCGGCGCAGAAGCCGCGTCCGGCGCCGGTCAGCAGCAAGACGCGCACGCGCGGATCGGCGGCGATCTTGTCGAGCGCATCGCGCACTTCCAGATGCATGGCGACCGTGAAGCTGTTGAGCTTGTCGGGCCGGTTCAGCGTGATGACGGCGACGCCGTCGGTGTTTTCAAACAGGATGGATTCGTATTGCATGGCGGATTCCTAACTGGTTAGACAGGTTCGCGGGTCTGCACCGCGCGGAAACGGCCGGCGACAAAGGCCGTATCGGCCAGCGCGGCGTTGGCGGCCGGATTGGCGCCGGTGCCGTGGAAGTCGCTGAAGGCCGCCGACTGATTGACGAACACGCCGCCGGTCAGGTTCAGCGACAACGCCACGCCGGCTTCGGCGGCGGCGTCGCCCAGTGCTTCCTTGACGGCGGCGTCGGTGGTGTAGGCCGACAGCGTCAGCGCGCCATGCTCGCGTACGGTTTGCTCGGCCAGCCTGATGCTCTCGGCCGTGCTGTCGGTGGCGACCGCGAACGAGATCGGGCCGAAGAATTCTTCCGTCACGGCCTTGCCGCCGGCCGTCTTCACCAGCAGCGGAGTACGGATGCGCGCCTCGGGGAATTGCGGATGCTGCAGCGGCATGCTGTCGAGCACGACCTCGCCCATCTTGCGCGCCGCCTCGATGCGATCGAGCACGGAGGTATTCTGGATCGCGCCCAGCAGTTCCACCGCCTTGACCGGATCGCCGGTCAATTTTCTGATCGCCTCGCCGATTGCAGCCACTACGGCATCAAAGCTCACGTGGCCTTCGGCGGTGGCTATCCCA
This sequence comes from Herbaspirillum lusitanum, assembly GCF_026127345.1. Classification (NCBI taxonomy): domain Bacteria; kingdom Pseudomonadati; phylum Pseudomonadota; class Betaproteobacteria; order Burkholderiales; family Oxalobacteraceae; genus Herbaspirillum; species Herbaspirillum lusitanum. The sequence goes on from NZ_QXFG01000008.1 coordinate 54,234, forward strand.
TCTTTCGGGATATAGATGTTCTGCGGCGTGGTGCACATCTGGCCGGAGTACAGCACCAGCGAGAAAGCGATATTGCGCGCCATGCCCTTGAAGTCGGCGGTCGAGTCGATGACGATCTGGTTGACGCCGGACTTTTCGGTGAAGACCTGTGCCTGCACCGCATTGCGCTCCAGCCAGTTGCCGTTGGCGGAACTGCCGGTGAAGTCGATCAGCTTGATCTCGGGGCGCAGCGCCAGTTCAGTGGCGACCTTGTCGCCAGCTTCATGCGCGACCAAGGTGACGACGTCGGGGTTGTAGCCGGCTTCGGCGATGACAGCACGCGCGATCTCGACGGTGATCGCCAGCGGCAGGATCGCACCCGGATGCGGTTTGACGATCACGGTGTTGCCGGTCGCCAGGTCGGCGAACAGGCCGGGATAGCTGTTCCAGGTAGGGAAGGTGCAGCAGCCGATCACCAGGCCGATGCCGCGCGGCACGATGCGGAAGCTCTTTTGCATCTTCAGCGGGTCGTGCTTGCCCTGCGGTTTTTCCCAATGCGCGCCGGCCGGGATGCGGCTGGTTTCCTGCCAGGCGTAGGCGATCGCTTCGACGGCACGGTCTTGTGCGTGCGGGCCGCCGGCCTGGAACGACATCATGTAGGCCTGGCCGGTGGTGTGCATGACTGCATGGGCGATTTCGAAGCTGCGGGCATTCAGGCGGGCGACGATTTCCAGCGCCACGCCGGCCCAGACTTCCGGTCCGGCCTTGCGCCAGGCGACGCCGGCGGCGGCCACGCCTTGCAACAACTGATCAATGTCAGCCTTCGGATAGGTGATGCCGAGCGCCGGGCCGTAAGGGGAGACTTCGCTGCCAATGCGGCCGGTGGTGCCGGCCTGGTCGATTTCAAATGGGCGGTTCAGGCGCGCATCGTAAGCGGCCTTGCCGTCGTCGGCGGCGGTTTCGCCGTAGACGCGCGGGCTCGGGCTTTCGCTGTACGGGCTCCAGTAGCCGCGTTCGCCGATGGCTTGCACGGCTTTGTCCAGCGTGGCGCGGTGGCGTTCAAAGAAGGTGGTCGACATGTGGTCTCCTGAATGATTGTGTGTGGTCGACTTTGGGTCAGCTAGGATCAACGCGATCAGTTGTCCTGGTCGAAGTCGATCAGCAGCTTGTCGGTGACCGGGAAGCTCTGGCAGCTCAGGACAAAGCCGCGTGCGATTTCATAGTCTTCCAGGCAGTAGTTGGCGTCCATGTCGACCTTGCCTTCGACGATCTTGCAGCGGCAGGTGGCGCAAACGCCGCCCTTGCATGAGTAGCGCATGTCGATGCCGTTCTTGAGGCCGGCGTCCAGCAGCGATTCCTTTTCCTTCTCCATCGTGAAGACGGTGTGATAGCCGTCGACGATCACGGTGACTTCGCATTCCTGCTTGCCGACCACCGGGCGCGCTGCCACGGCTTTGTGCTTGGGGATGCTGGCGGCGAACAGTTCTACCTTGATGGCGGACTTGTCCAGGCCATTGGCCTGCAGCGATGCGCTGACGGCGTTGAGCATCTCTTCCGGGCCGCAGATGAAGGCGGCGTCGATGTCGTCGAGATCAATCCAGGACTTGAAGAACTGGTCGCACTTCTCGCGCGTGATGCGGCCGTTGAACAACTCCACATCCTGCTGTTCGCGGCTCATGACGTAGACCACGTTGAGGCGTTCCAGGTAGATGTCCTTCAGGTCGGTCAGCTCTTCCTTGAAGATCACCGACGACGACGCGCGGTTGCCGTAGACCAGCGTGAAGCGGCTGCCCGGTTCGGCCAGCAGCGTGGTCTTGATGATCGACAGCATCGGCGTGATGCCGCTGCCGGCGGCGAAGGCCAGGTAATGTTTCTGGTTGGCGGCGTCCAGCGGCAGGTTGAAGTGGCCCATCGGCGGCATCACCTGCAGGCTCTGGCCCGGCTTGAGCGTGTCGTTGGCCCAGGTCGAAAAGACGCCGCCTTGCGTGCGCTTGATCGCCACGCGCAGCTGGTCGTCCTGCACCGCCGAGCAGATCGAGTAGGAGCGGCGCAGGTCTTCGCCATTGATCTCGGAGCGCAGCGTCAGGTGCTGGCCCTGCTGGTACTGGAAGGTCTCTTTGAGTTCGGCCGGCACGTCGAACGATACGACGATGGTGTCGCGGGTTTCGTTCTTCACGTTGCCGACGGTCAGAGGATAAAATTTGCTCATGATGGGTGTCTGCCTGATGTGCTGAGGCGCCTGTTGAAGGATCAATGGGCTTTGAAATAATCGAACGGCTCCAGGCAATCCTTGCACTGGTACAGGGATTTGCAGGAGGTTGAACCGAACTGGCTGACCACGACGGTGTGCATCGAGCCGCAATGCGGGCAGGCCACCTTGGGCGCCTGCAAGCGCTTGCGGCTGATGCCGCTGATGTCGATCACCTGTTGCGCCGGCGGCGCGATGCCGTAACCCTTGAGCTGGCTCTTGCCGTGCTCGCTCATCCAGTCGGTGCTCCAGGCCGGCGACAGCCGGGTCTGGATGGCGACGCCGGCAACGCCGTGCTGCGCCAGCACCGCGACGATCTCCTGGGAAATCACCTGCATGGCGGGGCAGCCGGAATAGGTCGGGGTGATCACGATGGTGCATTGCACTTCCTGCTCGTCGTCCGCGCTCTTGCCAGTGCTGGTGCTGACTTGCACGTCGCGCACGATGCCCAGGTCCACCACCGAAATCACTGGGATTTCAGGATCGGGGACCAGGTGCAGCCAGCTCCAGATCTGTTCCTGGAGCTGCTCGGTCGACAGGCTGGAAGCGCTCGCGATCACCAGGTTGCTCCGGGATAGGCGCGTTGCAGGAACTGCATTTCCGCCAGCAGGAAGCCGAGGTGTTCGGTGTGCTTGCCTTGCTTGCCGCCGCTTTGCATCCAGGCGTCGGCCGGCGGCGTCTGCAGCGTCGCTTCGGTCAGGATTTCCTGCACGTGCTGCAGCCATTGCGCGCGGATCGCCTCGGTTGCAGGCGCCGCGCCTTCCTGGATCACCGCCTGATCGGCGGCGTCGCTGCTGAACAGTTCGCCGGTATAAGGCCACAGGTAATCCACAGCCTGCTGCACCATGCGATGGCTCAGTTCGGTGCCGTCGCCGAGGCGCACGATCAGGTCGCCGCTGCGGCGCACGTGATAGGTCACTTCCTTGATCGACTTTTGCGCGATCCCGGCGATGCGAGGATCGGTCGAGGTCGTCAGCGCTTCCAGCAGGAAATAATGCGCCGCGTCGAAGAAGAACTGGCGCACCAGCGTGTCGGCGTAGTTGCCGTTGGGTTGTTCGACCAGCAGCACGTTGCTGAACTGATGCGCGTCACGCAGGAAGGCCAACTGATCTTCGTTGCGGCCGGCGCCTTCCAGTTCTGCGGCATACGACAGCCACAGCCGCGCCTGGCCGATCAGGTCCAGGGCGACGTTGGTCAAGGCCATATCTTCTTCCAGGGCGGGACCCTTGCCGCACCACTCGGACAGGCGCTGGCTGAGGATCAGCGCGTTGTCGCCGAGGCGGCGTACATAAGTTGCTTTATCTGACATGCCGATTTCCTGAGCGCAAGGTTAGAGGTTCTTCACTTCTTCCGGCATCGGGAAGAAGGTCGGGTGGCGATACACCTTGTTGTTGGCCGGCTCGAACAGCGCGACCTTGTCGCCCGGGCTGCTGGAGACGATATCGGCGGCGCGCACCACCCAGATGCCGACGCCTTCGTTGCGGCGGGTGTAGACGTCGCGCGCATTGTTGATCGCCATCTCGGCGTCAGGCGCGTGCAGGCTGCCGACGTGCTTGTGCGCCAGGCCGTGCTGACTGCGGATGAAAACTTCCCATAGCGGCCATTCTTTACTCATCATCTCTTCCTTTGGACTGGACCGGCCGCACTGCAAACAGGTGGCCGGTCATGGCTGTGTTGTATTGGATAGGTACTTATGCGGCGGCTTGTGCCGTCTGTTTTTTGTCGGCGTGGGCGACCAGCGCATCGCGGAACCATGCGCCGTCGTCGTAGGCCTTCTTGCGCGTCTGCAGGCGCTCGCGATTGCAAGGGCCGTTGCCGCGCAGGACGTTGTGGAATTCTTCCCAGTCGATCGCGCCGAAATCGTAGCGGCCGGTTTCCTCGTTCCATTTGAGGTCCGGATCGGGGACGGTCAGGCCGAGGTATTCGGCTTGCGGCACGGTCTGGTCGACCATGCGCTGGCGCAGTTCATCGTTGGAGAACAGCTTGATGCGCCATTGCGCGGACTGCGCGCTGTTGACCGAGGCGGCGTCGGACGGGCCGAACATCATCAGCGACGGCCACCACCAGCGGTTGAGCGCATCCTGCGCCATCTGTTTCTGTTCCGGCGTGCCCTTGCACAGCGACATCATGATGTCGTAGCCCTGGCGCGCATGGAAGGATTCTTCCTTGCAGACGCGCACCATGGCGCGCGCATACGGACCGTAGGAGCAGCGGCACAGCGGGATCTGGTTGATGATCGCGGAGCCGTCGACGAGCCAGCCGATGGCGCCCATGTCGGCCCACGACAGCGTCGGGTAATTGAAGATGCTGGAATACTTGGCCTTGCCCGAATGCAGGTCGGCCAGCAACTGATCGCGCGTCACGCCGAGGGTTTCGGCGGCGCTGTACAGATACAGGCCATGACCGGCTTCATCCTGGATCTTGGCCAGCAGCACGGCCTTGCGCTCCAGCGTCGGGGCGCGCGTGACCCAGTTCGCCTCCGGCAATTGGCCGACGATCTCCGAGTGCGCGTGTTGCGACACCTGGCGGATCAGCGTCTTGCGATAGGCGTCCGGCATCCAGTCTTTCGGCTCGATCTTGACGCCGTCGTCGATGCGCGCCTGGAAGGCGCGTTCTTCCTCGCTCATTTCGTCGGCCGAGCGCACGTTCTTGAGTCCGGTTTCTACCAGTTGTGCATACATGATGTTCATCTCCACTGAGGTGATAGTGCCGCGAGCGGTGATCGATGATCCGATCTGCGAGTTGATCTGCGAGTTGATCTGTGATTCGCTGCGGCGCGACTGCTTGTTTCTAAACAGGGTGAGGCTTCAGTTTCTCTTTGCCGCAATCAGCGGCTCCACCGCGGGCGCTTTCAACTTCGGGCGATCGGCTTCGATTTCTTGCAACGGCTGGACTTCCTTCATGCTGGCCAGGCAACGCTTGGTCAGGTCCTGATAGGTATGCGTGCCTTCGCGTTTCCAGGCGATTTCCTGCTCGGTCAGTTCGCGCAGGATCTTGGCCGGAACGCCGGCAGCCAGCGAGCGCGGCGGCACTTTCATGCCGGCGCGGATGAAGGCGCTGGCGGCGACAATGGCTTCTTCGCCGACTTCGGCGTCGTCCATCACCACTGCATTCATGCCGACCAGCGCGTCGCGGCGCACGATGCAGCTGTGCAGTACGGCGCCGTGGCCGATGTGGCCGTTTTCCTCGATCACCGTGTCATGCGCGGGGAAGCCATGCACCACGCAGGTGTCCTGCACGTTGGCGCCGCGATGCATGACGATGCGGCCGAAATCGCCGCGCAGGCAGGCGGCCGGTCCTATATAGCAATCCGGTCCGACGATCACGTCGCCGATCAATACGGCGGTCGGATGAACGTAGGCGCTGGGATCCACCACCGGGATCACGCCTTCTATCGAATAACACGGCATTGCTCGTCTCCTTGATGGGTGTTCCGGCTTTGTTTTTGCGGGGCCGGGCGGTGTAAAAAACATTTGCCTGGCATCCGATTTTGGTTAATAATAAATTCAACCGACCGGTCGGTCAATAATGTTTTGAACTATTTTCGCTATTTGTGTTGCGTCCACGGCGTGCGGGAGTGCGCGCCAAAGCCGCGCCCAGAGCGGAAGAGCGAGCCATTGTAAAAACGGTCGGGAGATAGTTTGACGTTCTTTCAGCATGTCGCGACATGCCGGAATGCCAGCACGAACTTGCGCAGCGACGAGTGAATGCAAGCCGGTGAGAGCGGCAGGTGAGGCTGAATTGGGCCCGATTTACGGCACAATCACGGCTTCTTGGAAATTGTTGAAAGGAATAAAACCATGCCACGCAAGCGTGCAGCAGGATTTGATAACCAGCGCGACCTGATCATCGAGCAAGCGGCAACCTTGTTCGCGCGTAATGGTTTTCCCGGCACGTCGATGAATGAAGTGGCGGAAGCTTGCGGTCTGTCGAAGGCGTCGCTGTATCACTACATGTCGGACAAATATCAGTTGCTGATGTTTATCTGCGAAGGCCATATCGAGCGCCTGTGCGCTCTGGTCGATGAAGTGGCGCAGCAGGACCTGGCGCCGGAACCGCGCCTGCGCCTGATGGTGCAGCGATTCGTCGAGGAATACGCCGATGCCCAGAACGAGCATCGGGTGCTGACCGAAGATGTGCGCTTCCTGAAAGAGGAAGACCAGCAGCGCATCTTCGCCGGGGAGCGCAAGGTGGTTGGGGCCATGGCGCAGGCAATGATAGGCGTGCGGCCCGAGCTGGATGCCAGCAAGATGGCCAAGCCGTTGACGATGCTGTTGTTCGGCATGATCAACTGGATGTTCATGTGGCTCAAGCCCGACGGCGGGCTGACGCATGAGCGCATGGCGATGGTGGTGTCGGACCTGTTGTTCGGCGGCATCGGCGCAGTGCGACTGGAAGACATCGGCCAGGCCGAAGCAGGGGAAAGAATACGGCAGGAATGAACAAAGCTCCAGGTTGAGGGCTGCTCATTTCTGCGCAAGGGACGGGGAGGGACGGCTGCAAGCCGTTTCATCCGGGCAGGGCGCTGCAAGCACTGCAAGCAAGTGAGGCAGCAGGAAGTGACCAGAAAATCAACCAAGGAGACAGCAAGTGAAATTCGTCCAAAAACTCAACGCCCTGACCACGTCGGTTGCGTTGGCAATGCTGGCCTGCGCCGGCGCAGCGCAAGCCGACATCAACGTCGGCGTGACCCTCTCGACCACCGGTCCGGCCGCGTCGCTGGGCATCCCCGAAAAGAACACCATCGCCTTGCTGCCGACCACCATCGCCGGCCAAAAAGTGAATTACATCGTGCTGGACGACGCGTCTGACACCACCCAGGCGGTCAAGAACACCCGCCGCTTCATCTCCGAAAACAACGTCGACCTGATCATCGGCTCGACCGTGTCGCCGAACTCGCTGTCGATGATCGAAGTGGTCGCCGAAGCGCAGACGCCGATGATTTCGCTAGCCGCCTCGGCACGCATCGTCGAACCGATGGACGCGAAAAAGAAATGGGTCTTCAAGACTCCGCAGAACGACATCATGATGTCGCTGGCGATCGTGCAGGACATGGTTGCGCGCGGCATCAAGCGTGTCGGCTTCGTCGGTTTTGCGGATGCCTACGGCGAAGGCTGGTATAGCGAATTCAGCAAGGCCGCGGCCTTGAAGAAGGTTGAAGTCGTGGCCAACGAACGTTTTGCACGCAACGATACCTCGGCCACCGCGCAAGCCTTGAAGCTGATGTCGGCCAAGCCCGATGCGATCCTGATCGCCGGTTCCGGCACGCCGGCCGTGGTGCCGCAGCGCGCCTTGGCCGAACGCGGCTACAAGGGCCTGATCTACCAGACCCACGGCGTAGCCAATTCCGACTTCCTGCGCGTGGGCGGCAAGCTGCTGGACAACACCCTGCTGCCGGCCGGCCCCGTGCTGGTGGCGGCGCAACTGCCGGCCGACAACCCGATCCGCAAGGTGGCCCTGGGCTACACCGCCAAGTACGAGGCGATACACGGCAAGGATAGCGTCTCGCTGTTCGGCGGCTATGCCTGGGACGCCGGCCTGCTGCTGCAAGCCGCCGCGCCGGAAGCGCTGAAGAAGGGCAAGCCCGGTACGCCGGAATTCCGTGCCGCGCTGCGCGACGCGCTGGAAGCCTCCAAAAATGTCAACGGCGTGCACGGCGTCTACAACATGTCGGCCACCGACCACCTCGGCCTGGATCAACGCGCCTCGGTGATGGTGAAGATCGTCAACGGCGCATGGAAGTACCAACCATAAGCGCAACATCTCCATCGGTAATGCGATGACATGAAACGGGCAGGGCGGCTGAGGTGCGGCTTACATCGGCGCCCTGCCGTTTTTGCCATCGCTGCAGTATCTGCAGTATCAGCAGCCCAGCATTTTCGAAGATAACGGAAACAGCAATGACAGCACAATCCACACTCTTGCAAAGCTACATCGGCGGCCGCTGGATCGGTACCACCGCCGCGACGCCGCTCAACAGCGCCGTCAACGGCCGTCTCATCGCCTCCACGCATGCCGAAAGCATCGACTTCGACGAAGCCGTGACCTATGCGCGCAAGCAGGGATTGCCGGCATTGCTGAAGCTCGATTTCCAGCAGCGCGCGGGCATCCTGCGCGCGCTCGCCAAATACCTCAACGAACACAAGGAACAGCTCTACGCCGTCTCCGCGCATACCGGCGCCACGCGCGCCGACAGCTGGATCGACATCGAGGGCGGTTCCGGCACCTTGTTCGCCTACGCCAGCGTGGGCGGCAACGAATTCCCGTCCGGCAACCTGGTGCACGAAGGTCCGGCCATCCCGCTGGGCAAGCAGGGCAAGTTCGCCGGCACGCACATCCTGGTGCCGCGCGGCGGCGTCGCCGTGCACATCAACGCCTTCAATTTCCCGGTCTGGGGCATGCTCGAAAAATTCGCGCCGACCTTCCTCGCCGGCATGCCGTGTCTGATCAAGCCGGCTACCGCCACCAGCTACCTGACCGAAGCCGCGGTACGCCTGATCAACGCCTCCGGCCTGCTGCCGGCCGGCAGCCTGCAACTGATCATCGGCGGCACCGGCGACCTGCTGGAGCGCATGCTGGGCCAGGACGTGGTCACCTTCACCGGTTCGGCCGACACCGCCGCCAAGCTGCGCGTGCATCCGAACCTGATCCGCAATTCCGTTCCGTTCAACGCCGAAGCCGATTCGCTCAACTGCGCCATCCTCGGCCCCGACGTCACGCCGGATGACGAAGAGTTTGATCTGTTCGTCAAGGAAGTGGCGCGCGAAATGACCACCAAGGCCGGCCAGAAGTGCACCGCGATCCGTCGCGCCATCGTGCCGCGCCAACACATCGACGCCGTCGCCGAACGCTTGCGCGCACGCCTGGCCAAGACCGTGGTCGGCGATCCGTCGCTGGAACAGGTGCGCATGGGGCCGCTGGCCTCCAAGGCGCAACAGCATGACGTTGCAGAACGCCTGGCCTTGCTCAAGGCCGGCAATGAACAGATCTTCGGCGCTGGCGACGGCTTCAATCCGGTCGGCGATGCGGTCGGCGACGGCGCTTTCTTCGCGCCGACGCTGCTGCTGTGCCGCGACGGCGTCGCCAATCCGGCGGTGCATGACGTCGAGGCCTTCGGCCCGGTCAGCACGCTGATCGCCTATGACGATTTCGACGGCGCGCTGGACCTGGCTGCACGCGGTCGCGGCAGCCTGGTCGGCAGCCTCGTGACGCACGACCCCAAGGTCGCCGCCAAAGCGATCCCGATTGCCGCCGCATGGCATGGACGTTTGCTGATCCTCGACCGCGAAGCGGCGGTGGAATCCACCGGCCACGGTTCACCGTTGCCGCAACTCAAGCACGGCGGCCCCGGTCGTGCCGGCGGCGGTGAGGAGCTGGGCGGCGCGCGCGCCGTAAAGCACTACCTGCAACGCGCCGCGGTGCAAGGTTCGCCGACCATGCTGGCCGCCGTTACCGGCGAACACGTGCGCGGCGCTGCCGTGCGCGAGTCCGACATCCATCCGTTCCGCCATCACTTCGAAGACCTGCAGATCGGCGACTCGCTGCTGACCCATCGCCGTACCGTCAGCGAAGCCGACATCGTCAACTTCGGCGGCCTGTCGGGCGACTATTTCTACATGCACTTCGACGAGATCGCCGCCAAGGAGTCGCCGTTCGGCAAGCGCATCGCGCACGGCTACTTCGTGCTGTCGGCCGCCGCCGGGCTGTTCGTCTCGCCGGCCCCGGGGCCGGTGCTGGCCAACTACGGCCTGGACACGCTGCGCTTCGTCAAGCCGGTCGGCATCGGCGACACCATCCGCGCACGCCTGACCTGCAAGCGCAAGATCGACCGCAACAAGAAAGACGTCAACGGCGTCGGCCAGGGCGTGGTCGCATGGGACGTCGAAGTGACCAACCAGGACGGTGAACTGGTGGCCTCGTACGACATCCTGACGCTGGTCGCCAAGAAGAATTAATACCGGTAATACCCGGCAATATCCGGCAATACCCGGCAATATCCAATAACAAAAAGCCTGCGGCAGCGCTCCCGGTTTTCCGGGAACGCGCACGCAGGGCGGAAGGCTCGCCTTCGACACACTATTTCAATCTGCACGGCGCGCGCCTGCCGCCATGCAACCAAGGGAGGATGGACGTGGACGCAAGTATCTTTGCGGTCCTGGTGCAAGACGGCATTACGACGGGCGCAATTTACGCCTTGCTGTCGCTGGCATTGGTACTGGTTTTTTCGGTGACGCGAGTCATCTTGTTGCCGCAAGGCGAATTCGTCGCCTTCGGCGCACTGACCCTGGCGGCAATTCAAGCCGGCCATGCACCGCAGAGCGCGCTGCTGATGGTGGTGCTGGGCGTGGCGACCATCCTGTGCGAACTGGCCGGCAGCCTGCGCCGCGCCGACCGCCGCGGCAAGCTGCTCGGTCAATTGCCGCTGCTGGCCGGCAAATACCTGCTGTTCCCGATCGCCATCTACGCCGTCACGCTCTACGTCCCGCTCAGGGACTTGCCGATGCTGCTGCAGATCGCGCTGGCCTTGGCCATCGTCGTGCCGATGGGGCCGATGGTGTATCGCCTGGCCTATCAGCCGCTGGCGCACGCCAGCATCCTGGTGCTGCTGATCGTCTCGCTCGGCGTGCATCTGGCGATGGTCGGCCTGGGCCTACTGATGTTCGGTCCGGAAGGCTCCAACACCTTGCCTTTCACCGATGCGCAATTCGCCATCGGCGAGATGACCGTTTCGGGCCAGAGCCTGATCGTGATCGGCACCGTGGTCGCGCTGATCGTCGGCATCTATTTCTACTTTGAACGCACGCTGTCGGGCAAAGCCCTGCGCGCCACTGCCGTCAATCGCCTCGGCGCACGCCTGGTCGGCATCGGCACCAACCAGGCCGGCAAGCTGTCGTTCACGCTGAGCGCCGGCATCGGTGCTCTGTGCGGCATCCTGATCGCGCCGTTCACGATCATCAACTACGAATCGGGCTTCCTGATCGCGCTCAAGGGGTTCGTCGGCGCCATCTTCGGCGGCCTGGCCAGTTATCCGATCGCCGCCGCCGGCGCGGTCGGCGTCGGCCTGATCGAGAGCTTCTCCTCGTTCTGGGCAAGCTCGTTCAAGGACCTCATCGTCTTCACGGTGATCATCCCCGTCTTGCTGTGGCGCTCGCTCACCAGCAATCACGTCGATGAAGAAGCCTGAGGTGGAATACATGAAAAACAAACTCGTTCTCTCGGCCATTGCCCCGGTCATTGTCCTGTTGGTGGTGTTGGCCTTGCCGTTCCTGTCGGTGCCGCCGTTCTGGATCACGCTGTTGTCGTATGTGGGCCTCTACAGCATCGTCGCGCTGGGTCTCGTGATGCTGACCGGCGTCGCCGGCCTGACCTCGTTCGGCCAGGCTGCATTCGTCGGCATCGGCGCGTACACCACCGCTTACGTCACCACGCAATTCGGCCTGTCGCCGTGGATCGGCCTGCTGGCGGGCGTGCTCATCACCGGCGTTTCGGCGCTGCTGATCGGCGCGGTCACGATGCGCATCTCCGGTCACTTCCTGCCGCTGTCGACCATTGCCTGGGGTTTGTCGCTGTACTTCCTGTTCGGCAATCTGGAGAGCCTGGGCAAGTACGACGGCATCGGCGGCATCCCGTCGATTTCGCTGTTCAACTTCGAGTTCAGCAGCGGCAAGTCGATGTACGTGCTGATCTGGGTGGTGGTGATCCTGGCGCTGGTGTCGGTCAAGAACTTCCTCAACTCGCGCACCGGCCGCGCCGTGCGCGCACTCAAGTTCGGTTACGTCATGCCGGAAGCGATGGGCGTCAATACGGTCTGGCTCAAGATCGTCATCTTCGTCTATGCCGCCATGCTGGCCGGCGTGTCCGGCTGGCTGTATGCGCATCTGCAGCACGCAGTCAATCCGACCCCGTTCGGCCTCAAGTACGGCATCGATTACCTGCTCATGGTGGTGGTGGGCGGTGCCGGCTACGTCTGGGGCGCGCTGCTCGGCGCCGGCCTGATCACCTTGCTCGGCAACTTCCTGCAAGAGTGGCTGCCGGCCGTGCTCGGCACCGGCGGCAACTTCGAAGCCATCGTGTTCGGCATTGCGCTGGTGCTGTTCCTGCAATACGCCAACGAAGGCCTGTGGCCGTTCATCCAGGCGCGCTTCCCGGGCCGGCCGTCGGCCAGGGCGCCGGAGGAGGCGCCTGCGCTGGCGCACAAGGACAAGCCCGCCGCCGGCGACGTCATCCTCGACGTCAAGGCTGCGCGCAAACAGTTCGGCGGCCTGGTGGCGGTCAACGACGTCAGCTTCTCGGTCAAGGCCGGCGAAGTGGTCGGCCTGATCGGCCCCAACGGCGCCGGCAAGTCGACCACCTTCAACCTGGTCACCGGCGTGCTGCCGATCACCAGCGGCGAAGTCAATTATCGCGGTCGCTCCATCGCCGGTTTGTCGTCGCGCCAGATCGCCAGCCGCGGCATCGCTCGCACCTTCCAGCACGTGCGCCTGGTGCCTGGCATGAGCGTGCTCGAGAACGCCGCCATGGGCGCCTACCTGCGCGGCGACCGTGCAGCGCAAGGCGGCGCACTGGCCAGCGTCCTGCGTCTGAACCGCAAGGAAGAGGACAAGATTTTGCTCGAAGCCAAACGCCAGCTGGAACGCGTCGGCCTCGGCGACATGCTGTACCGTCCGGCCGGCAGCCTGGCGCTGGGCCAGCAACGCATCCTCGAAATCGCCCGCGCGCTGTGCTGCGATCCGGCCTTGCTGTTGCTGGATGAACCGGCCGCCGGTTTGCGCTACAAGGAAAAAGAGGCGCTGTCCGAACTGCTCAGGAAGCTGCGCGCCGAAGGCATGGCCGTGCTGCTGGTCGAGCACGACATGGACTTCGTGATGCAACTGACCGATCACATCGTGGTCATGGAATTCGGCACCAAGATCGCCGAGGGAACGCCGGCGCAGATCCAGGTCCATCCTGCCGTGCTGGAAGCCTATCTCGGAGGAGTGGAATAATGACCGGAAATACCATCATCAACAACGGCGAAGTCCTGCTCAACGTCAGCAACCTGCACGCGCGCTACGGCAAGGTGGAGGCGCTGCACGGCGCCGGACTGCAAGTGCGCGCCGGCCAGATCGTCACCGTCATCGGCCCCAACGGCGCCGGCAAGTCGACCCTGCTCAACGCCATCATGGGCGCCTTGCCGACCGGCGGTTCGGCCAGCGGCAGCGTGCAGTACCTCGGCCAGGAACTGAGCAGCATGGACGTCGAAGACCGCGTCGCGCGCGGTCTTTGCCTGGTGCCGGAAAAGCGCGAGCTGTTCGCCACCATGAGCGTCGAAGACAACCTGCAGCTGGGCGCCTACAAGCGCAAGAAGAACGGCGAAGCCAATTACATGGACCAGCTCGATTCGGTCTACGCCTTGTTCCCGCGCCTGCTGGAACGGCGCAAGCAGGCGGCCGGCACCTTGTCCGGCGGCGAGCGCCAGATGCTGGCGGTCGGCCGCGCGCTGATGGCCAAGCCGCAGGTGCTGATGCTCGATGAACCGAGCCTGGGCCTGGCGCCGCTGATCACCAAGGAAATTTTCCACATCATCAGCGAGCTGCGCAAGACCGGCGTCGCCACGCTGCTGATCGAGCAGAACGCGCGCGCGGCATTGCAGGTCGCCGACTACGCCTACGTGCTGGAAATGGGTGAGCCGGTGATGGAAGGTGCGGCCTCGGAACTCGCGGCCAACAAGCAGATCATCGAGAGCTATCTGGGTTTCGCGAAGCATTAAAAAATTGAGCAAAAAGCATAGCGACGGAGAGCGCAAAACAACAACGGAGTGGAGACAATGAACCTGCGTCGGTATTCTATCGGTGTGCGGCTGGGAGGCGGCTTTGCACTGCTGTTCGTGCTGCTGGTCGCGCTCGGCGCGGCGATCGCCGTCCAGGCGGCGTCGCTGCAAGACGGTTTATCGCAGCAACTCATGCAAATCGGCGCGACCGTGCCAGCGGCGCAGAAGAGCGCCATCGCTGCGGCGCTGAACGATGCCGATGCGTCGCGCGGCGTGCTGCTGAAATTCGCTGCCGGCGCCGGCGTCGCGCTGATGCTGGCGTGCGCCCTGATCGCATGGCGCCTGAGCCGCAGCATCACGCGGCCGTTGCAGGCGGCGGTGTCGATTGCGCGGCGTGTGGCGACCGGCGACCTGTCTTCCAAAGTCGTCGTGGAAGGGCGCGACGAAGTCAGCGATCTGCTGGGCGCCTTGCAGGCCATGAACCAGAGCCTGCTCAAGATCGTCGGTGAAGTGCGCTCCGGCACGCAAGTGATTTCGGACGCCTCCGGCCAGATCGCCAGCGGCAACAGCGAGTTGTCGGCGCGCACCGAAGCGCAGGCCAGTTCGCTGGAGCAGACCGCTTCCTCAATGTAGCAACTGACCGCCACCGTTACCCAGAACGCCGACCACGCCGTGCGCGCCAACCAGATCGTCGAGGCGGCGTCCGGCTTCGCCGTCAAGGGCGGCCAGGTGGTGAGCCAGGTGCTCGATACCATGGGTTCGATCAACGAGAGTTCGCGCAAGATCGTCGATATCATCAGCGTGATCGACGGCATCGCCTTCCAGACCAATATCCTCGCACTGAACGCCTCGGTCGAAGCGGCGCGCGCCGGCGAGCAGGGCAGGGGTTTCGCCGTGGTTGCCTCCGAAGTACGCAACCTGGCGCAACGCTCGGCAGTCGCCGCCAAGGAAATCAAGACCCTGATCGACGACTCGGTGCAGAAGGTACAGAGCGGCAATGCCTTGGCCGGGCAGGCCGGCGGCACCATGAAGGAAATCGTCGACTCGGTCCGGCACGTCGAACGCATCATCTCCGAAATCACCCAGGCCGGCCGCGAGCAGAGCAGCGGCATCGGCGAGATCAACCAGGCCATCACGCAGATGGACCGCATGACGCAGCAGAACGCCGCGATGGTCGAGCAGGCCGCCTCGTCGGCGGTCAAGATGCAGGAACTGGCGACCTCGCTGGCGCAATCGGTCAGCGCCTTCCGCCTTGAGAACCATACCGAAGACGCGGTGGCCCTGGTCAGGCGCGCAGTACAGCACGTGAAGCAGCAGGGCAAGGACGCGGCGCTGGCCGACTTCAGCCGACCCACGCCGGCATTCAAGCAGCGCGACCTCTACATCAACGTCATCGACCTCAGCGGCAACACGCTCGCCCATGGCGAAAACGCCAAGCTGATCGGGCGCAACCTGATCGACCTGAAGGACGCCGACGGCAAGCTGTTCATCAAGCAATTCGTCGATACCGCCAAGGGCGGCGGCAAAGGCTGGATCGACTACCGCTGGCCGAACCCGGTCACCGCCGTGCTGGAAGAAAAGACCACCTACATCGAAGAGGTCAACGGGCTGGTGATCGGCTGCGGGATCTACAAGGGTTAAAAACTTCGGCGCTGCTTCAGATCGGCAGCGCCGTTTCGTATTTCACTTCGCGCAGCGCCACGCTGGTGTTGACCTGCGAGACGCCATTGAGCTTGACCAGCACGTTGTGCAGGAAGTCGTGATACGCATCCATGTCGGGCACGATGACCTTGACCATGTAGTCGGCGGTGCCGGTGGTTTCGTAGCATTCGATCACTTCGGGACGCATGCGCATGGTTTCCTCGAACTTCTCCACCACGCCTTCGGCATGGCGCAGCAAGGAGATGTGCGCCAGGCAGCACACCGACAGTCCCAGCTTGCGCCGGTCGACCACGGCGGTGTAGCGGACGATGTAACCGTTGTCTTCCAATTCCTTCTGCCGGCGCCAGCACGGACTGGCCGACATGCCGACTTTTTCCGCCAGTTCATTCGAGGAAATCCGGGCGTTTTTCTGCAGCTCGGCGAGGATCTTTTGCGATGCGGAATCGAGAGGTGAGTTTTTCATTTTTTAAGTAACATTTGGAAAAATAATTCTCATTTTATCGACTATCAAGGCATAAATAGAAATAATTTTTCCGATTCCAAGTCATATCCTTTCTTTCAATAACACCTGTTTTTGACGGGTGGTCCGGCAGCCTTTCGCCCCCTATTGAGACGACAACGATAACGATGAACTCGGTGACAATTCCCCCCTTCCGATCGGCCGCTGCGGCGCCGGTTCAGCCTGAAACCCTGCCGGTCACGCCAATTGAAACGACTGCATCGCTGGTTTCCGCGCTGGCAGATCCTGACTATGCACTCGAAGACAATCTCACCCGCAGCAGCGGCCGCGTCTTCCTGACCGGCACCCAGGCGCTGGTGCGCCTGCTGTGCATGCAGAAGATCGCCGACGCCGCCAACGGCCTCAATACCGGCGGCTTCATCAGCGGCTATCGCGGTTCGCCGCTGGGTGCGGTCGACCAGGAACTGTGGCGGGCCTCGAAGCTGCTGAGTGCACATAACGTCGAGTTCCTGCCGGCCATCAACGAAGAACTCGGCGCCACCGCCGTGCTCGGCTCGCAACAGGTCGAAGCCGACCCGACGCGCAAGGTGCAGGGCGTGTTCGCCATGTGGTACGGCAAGGGTCCAGGCGTCGATCGCTCCGGCGATGCGCTCAAGCACGGCAACGCCTACGGCTCTTCGCCGCATGGCGGCGTGCTGGCGATCCTCGGCGACGACCACGGCTGCGTGTCGTCGTCGATGCCGCACCAGAGCGAACAGGCGCTGATTGCCTGGGGCATGCCGGTGGTCAATCCCGCCAACATCCAGGAATACATGGAGTTCGGCCTGTACGGCTGGGCGCTGTCGCGCTTCTCGGGCGCGTGGGTCGGCTTCAAGGCGATTTCGGAAACCGTCGAAGGCGGCGCCGTGGTGGAATTACCATCGCTGCCGAGCTACACCGTGCCGACGGATTACACGCCGCCGGCCGACGGCCTGCACAACCGCTGGCCCGACTTGCCCGGCCTGGCGCTGGAGCAGCGCGTCGACGACAAGCTCAAGGCGGTGCAGGCATTTGCCGGCGTCAATTCCATCGACAAGCTGATCGTGCCGGCGCCGGGTGCGCGCATCGGCATCATCAGCGCCGGCAAGGCTTACCTCGACCTGCTGGAAGCGCTGGAGCGCCTCGGCCTGTCGCAACAGCAATTGGAAGACCTCGGCGTGCGCCTGTACAAGCCGGGCCTGACCTATCCGTTGGAACGTACGCGCCTGTCGGCCTTCGCCCAAGGCCTCGATGAAATCCTGGTGGTTGAAGAGAAGGGCGCCGTCATCGAGCAGCAGCTCAAGAACCTGTTCTACAACCTGCCGCAAGAGCGCCGCCCGTCGGTGATCGGCAAGACCGACGCCCACGGCGAAGCGCTGCTGTCGGCGCTGGGCGAGCTGCGTCCCTCGCGCATCGCGCCGGCGCTGGTGCGCTGGTTCGGACCTCGCTTCCCGACGCTGAACCTGCAACGCTTCCTGCCCGATTTCTGCGCCGCCGAGTTGTTGTCGAATGGGGCCGACAGTGTCAAGCGTACGCCGTATTTCTGCTCCGGCTGCCCGCACAACACCTCCACCCGGGTGCCGGAAGGCAGTCGCGCCATGGCCGGCATCGGCTGCCACTTCATGGCGACCTGGATGAAGCGCGACACCAACTACCTCGCGCAGATGGGTGGCGAAGGCATTAACTGGGTCGGCTCCTCGCGCTTCGTCGAAGAGAAGCACGTGTTCCAGAATCTGGGCGACGGCACCTATTACCACTCGGGTTCGCTGGCGATCCGCCAGGCCATCGCCGCGCGCACCAACATCACCTACAAGATCCTCTACAACGACGCCGTCGCCATGACCGGCGGCCAACCGGTCGACGGCTCGCTGTCGGTGCCGCAGATCGTGCAGCAGGTCACCAGCGAAGGCGCGAAGAAGGTCGTGGTCGTTACCGACGCGCCCGAGAACTACGCGCTGGTCAAGCTGCCTGCCGGCGTCACGGTGCATCACCGCACCGAACTCGACGTCATCCAGCGCATGCTGCGCGACATCCCCGGCGTGACCGTGCTGGTCTACGACCAGACCTGCGCCGCCGAGAAGCGCCGCCGCCGCAAGAAGAACAAGCCCGGCCACTTCGCCTTCCCCGATCCGGCGCGCCGCATGATGATCAACCCGGCGGTATGCGAAGGCTGCGGCGACTGCGGCGTGCAATCCAACTGCTTGTCGATCCTGCCGCTGGAAACCGAACTCGGCCGCAAGCGCCAGATCGAGCAATCCTCCTGCAACAAGGATTACTCCTGCGTGGAGGGCTTCTGTCCCAGCTTCGTCTCGGTGCTGGGCGGCACGCTGAAGAAGCCGGAAAGTGTCAAGCTCACCCTGGCCGATCTCGAAGCCACGCTGGCCGCGTATCCGACCCCGGCGCCGCATCGCTTAGCCAAACCGTTTGAAATCCTCGTGGCCGGCGTTGGCGGCACCGGCGTCGTCACCGTCGGCGCGCTGATCACCATGGCCGCACACCTGGAGGGCAAGGGCGCGTCCACGCTCGACTTCATGGGCTTCGCGCAGAAGGGCGGCGCGGTCCTGTCTCACGTGCGCATCGCCGCATCGCCGGCGGCGCTCAACCAGGTCCGCATCGACCTGCAACAGGCCGACGCCGTGTTCGCCTGCGACCTGGTGGTCTCGGCCATGCCGGAAGGCCTCTCGGTCATGCGCCGCGGCCACACCAAGGTGATCGCCAACGACCGCGAAATACCGACCGCCGATTTCACGCGCGATCCGGATGCGTCGATCAACAAGGACGGCCTGCTGGAGAAGCTGGCCGCCTCGGCCGGCGCCGACAACGTCGTGCAGATCGATGCGCAGGACACGGCATTGCGTTTCCTCGGCGACCCGATCGGCGGCAACATCCTGCTGATGGGTTACGCCTGGCAACAGGGCTTGGTGCCGGTCGGCCTGCCGGCGCTGATGCGCGCCATCGAGCTCAATGGCGTCGCCATCGACATGAACAAACGCGCCTTCACCCTCGGCCGCCTGGCCGCCGCCGATGCGGCCGCGCTGGACAAGCTCGGCAAGCCGAAGCAGCAGGTCATCCAGTTCGCCGCACCGAAGTCGCTGGCTGACACCGTCGCCTTCCGCATCGACTTCCTGACCAAATACCAGAACCGCGCCTACGCCCGCCGCTACGAAGAAGCCGTCGCCGCCGTCGAACGCGCCGAAGCCAGCTTGGAAGGCAATGCCTCCAGGCGCCCGATCAGCAAGATGGTCGCGCGCAACCTGTTCAAGCTGATGGCCTACAAGGACGAATACGAAGTCGCGCGCCTGCACGCCGACCCGGTATTTCGCGAACAGATCGCCGCGCAGTTCGACGGCGACTACAAGCTGGCCTTCCACCTGGCGCCGCCGATGCTGGCGCGCAAGAAGCCGGGCTCAGACGTGCCGGCCAAGATGCGTTTCGGCGCGTGGATGATGTCGGGGTTTGCGGTGCTGTCGCGCTTCAGGTCGCTGCGCGGGACGCCGTTGGATGTGTTCGGTTATACCGAAGAGCGTCGCCGTGAGCGGGCGTTGCGGGATCGGTACCTGGGTTTTGCGCTTGTGCTGGCGGATCAACTGAATGCCGGCAACAAGGGCGCGGCGTTGAAGCTGGCGCAGTTGCCGGAGCAGGTGCGCGGGTACGGGCACGTCAAGCTGGCGGCGATGGATAAGGCGGACCGGGAGTGGGATGGGTTGATGGGGGAGTTTTTGGGGGAGTCGCGCGGGGACGAGCGGGTGGCGGCTTGATGCTTGAACCTCGGTGGTAAGGCTGATCCTGCTGGTTTTAGCGATTGGCAGTTCACGCTGATCGAAAATGAAAAAGCTCCCGTTTGGGAGCTTTTTTCCTTCTGGAAACTTGCGGAAGGTGCTTACGTCACCCCCGCGCAGCCCAAGGAATAGCAATATTCGCCAACACGCAAGAACTCAGCAACACCCAGAACATCACCCGGTCCAGCGCGTAGGAAAGCGCTTTATCTTCCTTCTTGACCATGATGAAATTGGACAGCAGCGCCAGGATCAGCGACAGCGCGATCGTCGCCAGCCCGAACGCCGCCACGTAGTCGACCAGGCCGAACGAGCCCGACGGCGGCAGGATGGAATTGGCCACGTAGGAGTTGGCGACCGCACCGAAATAGGCGGCGGACGGCAGCGAGAAGCGCGGGCCGACGTCGGATGCCTTCACGTAGAAACTGCACAGGGCCAACGCCAGCGCTGCGAACAGCGACAGGAAGATCTTGTTGTAGACGCCGGCGCTTGAGCGCGCGATGTTGATGCCGGCGATGTATTGCGTGAATACTTTTTCGCTCTTCGCGTCGACGCGCGGATCGCCATAGGATGAACGGTAGGCGTGCGGTTTGACGACGTTGGATTTGCCGGTGATCTTGTAGCCGGAAATCTGCACCCGCGAACTGACGTTGGAGCTTGCGTCGGCGACGTAACGTAATTTGGTGCTGTCGCGCGCGCCGTCTTCGAGATAGATGTTGAGCATGTGGTCCTCGAGCGGCACCCGCATGGTGTCGAAGAACTTCAGGAATTTGGCGGAGACCCGGAGCCGCTGGTAATGCGTGCCGTCGTCATTGTGGTATTCCTCCAGCACTTCTTTCTTGATGATGTTGCCGTCGACGACGACGAGTTTTGCGCCCGGGTCGAGGGACTTTTCTCCGGTCCAGCGGAACCAGACGTAGAAGGTCGCGCTCCAGCTCGAATCCTTGATCGAGAACGTATCAATCCCATCCACATAGGTGCCCACCGAGACGGTAGGAACATTGCTTGCGGCAGCGGCGAGCGCCGATGAGGAGTCGCCTTGTTCCTTGCCGAGGCTGGACATGCGCGCCTGATGATTGAGCTCGGCCGTCACGCGGTTGTTGCGCAGAACATTCACGCTGAGCAGAATGCAAATCAGATAAACCACCGCTACGGCGACGGCGATTCCGATGACGAATTTCTTCTTTTCCGGCGCCAGTTCGCGCCACGTTTTCAGATCCATTTCCCCGCCCCAAAAAAATGTGACTGATTTCGATCAGTCGTTCTGGCCAACCGCTCACCAGGTAAGTGTCGGTTTCTTGGCCGCTTGGTTGACTACGCTTTCTGTTTGAACTCGGAGCTATCCACTCTCTTTGTGTCGGCGGTGCTTCCACGGCCGTGTCACCGAGTCCGCCATGATGAAGGATCAGTGATTACAAGAAGAATGGCTTCAGGGATTGCTGTTCTGAACGCAATGGTGATTGTCGCGTCGCTACGGATCGGCTCAACGTATTTGGCAATACGCCCCCTGAGCAGTTTTGGATTCTTGTTGATCGCAGGCGGAAACAGCGGGGTGAATAGTATCAAACAATCATTACAAGACAATTAACTCTACCGGCATTTGTAGGGCTTCTCCTTTGATCGCCTCCGATATGTGCCGAACCTTGCCAGTCCGGCATCGTTATTTTCCTCAAGGAATCAAAGTTTCCCGACAGATATATTTTTGCGCCGCTCTTAGTATGTTGCTCAGCATGGCTAGTCACCTCCAAGACAACTCTTTCGTTTGCTCATCATGAACCTGATACCGATTGGCGAAGTCTCCGCGCAAATAAATTGTGGCGCTCCCTTGCCCTGGAATGTCCGGGACACGGAAGGGAAGTTGTTGCTGGCGCGCGGCTATCTGGTCGAAACCATGGAGATGCAGCACAATCTTTTGCGGCGAGGCGTGTTCGTGGATGCGGACGAGGTTCACGCCAGGAAGGAACAGCCGCCAATGCTGTTCGGCGCCAGCGAACGGCCGACGGTGCCATTCGCCCAGCAGTGGGATGCGGTGGAAAGAAGATTGACCGAACTGCTCACGAATTATCTCGATGGGAAATTCCTGAGAGGTATCAGCGACGTGGAATCGATGATCGCCATCGCATCGGAAGAACATACCGACCAGACGATCTACTCGGTCATCCGCCACGACCAGGAGCGTTTCGCTTCATACGGCATCACCCATTCGATCCACGTTGCCTGCGTTTGCAGCATCCTTGCCACCCGGCTAGGTTGGTCGAAAAAGAACAAGGCGACCGTGATTAACGCGGCGTTGACGATGAATCTTTCCATCATCGCCTTGCAGGGCGAACTTGCGCGGAGCGCAAGCGCGCCGACCGATCGGCAACGGCGTCAGATACGCATGCATCCGGCCGAGAGCGTGCGCATGCTGCAGGATGCCGGCGTGACCGATGAGGACTGGTTGCAGGCCGTTGAGCAACATCACGAAAGTCCGGACGGGCGCGGTTACCCCTATGGGACCAAACGCGAACTCAGCGAATTGTCGCAAATGATCCGGTTCGCCGATATCTTTACGGCCAAGTATTCCGCTCGCAAGACCAGGGCATCAATGCCGCCGAGGCAGGCTGCCCAGTCGGTTTATCTGGTCAGCGACGGACATCCGATTGCATCGGCGCTGCTCAAGGAATTCGGCATCTATCCACCCGGCTGTTTTGTGCTGCTGAAAAGCGGCGAGACGGCGGTGACGATCCGGCGCGGCAATACGCCGACGGCGCCTTTGGTGGCCGTGGTGCGAGACAAGAACGGCTTGCCAATCAGGGATCCGCTGCTGCGCGAGACGGTATTGCCACAGTACGCCATTCTGCGCACGCTTCCAAATCAGTCCACGCAGTACGATACGGCCATCGAGCGGTTGTTTACCTTGACGGCTGAATAGACGGTCGCCGGCAACGGCGTTGGCGGTGCACCGTTAAGCGAGGCGTTCAATCACCTGTGCATGCCGAGGCCAGGTCCGCGTGAGCAGCGCTTTGTCGGCGAGTTCGAATTCCTCGAATTCGAAACCCGGCGCCACCGTGCAACCGACGAGGGAATGGCCTTGCGGATCTGCGCATTCTGCAGCGAACCATGCGCCGGCAGGCACCAGGGCCTGGAATTCTGCGCCGTCATGGATGACGGGATTCCCCAAGTGGAGAACAGTCAGATCGCCGGCTTGTTCGAGGACATAGATGTGCAAGGGCGACCCGTCATAGAAATGCCACATCTCGTCCGACTTGATCCGGTGCCAGGCAGATCTTTCTCCAGCACCCAGCAAATAGTAGATCGCCGTTGAGGCCGAGCGGATGAGGCCGTCGCTTGCTCGCGCGACTTCCATTGCGCCACGATAGGTCTCCCTGAAGTGACCGCCCTCGGGATGCGGCAGGAGACGAAGGCGAGCGATCAGTTCTTCAGGTTTGGAAGCACGTTCATTCATATTTGCCTCATCTCTGTTTGCATGCCTGAATTTGCCTGATGCGTGAATCGCTGGCAAGCGATTCACTTTGGAAATACAAATGAAAATGCCCGCATAAGCGGGCATTTTGTATTCTGGCGGAGAGAGGGGGATTCGAACCCCCGATAGGCTATTAACCTATACACGCTTTCCAGGCGTGCGACTTCAACCACTCATCCATCTCTCCGGAATTTGGCTTCGTTTTTAGCGAAGCCGCTGATTATAGCAACATTTTTCGGGAAGTGAGGCGGTTTTGAACCGTCGCCCATAAAATAATGGCGATGCGTTGCGGCATCGCCATCATTTCTTGTCAGATCGGCATTCCCGGTGCAGATGCGGCTTGCGGCCGGGAATACAGCGCCGTTCCGGCTATTTCCGGCTTATTGCGCTTCCTTGAGCTGGTCCAGGATGGCCGGGTTTTCCAGGGTCGAGATGTCCTGCGTGATGTCTTCGCCCTTGGCCAGCACGCGCAGCAGGCGACGCATGATTTTGCCGGAGCGGGTCTTGGGCAGGTTGTCGCCAAAACGGATTTCCTTGGGCTTGGCGATCGGGCCGATTTCCTTGGCGACCCAGTCGCGCAGTTCCTTGGCGATGGCCTTGGCTTCGTCGCCGGTCGGGCGAGGGCGCTTCAGGACCACGAAGGCGCAGATCGATTCGCCGGTGGTTTCGTCCGGTTTGCCGACCACGGCGGCTTCGGCCACGATGGGGTTGGCGACCAGTGCTGATTCGATTTCCATCGTGCCCATGCGGTGACCGGAGACGTTCAGCACGTCGTCGATGCGGCCGGTGATGGTGAAGTAGCCGGTGTCCTTGTTGCGGATCGCGCCGTCGCCGGCGAGGTAGACCTTGCCGCCGAATTCTTCGGGGAAATAGCTCTTCTTGAAACGCTCGGGATCGTTCCAGATGGTGCGGATCATCGACGGCCACGGACGCTTGACGACCAGGATGCCGCCGGTGCCGTTAGGCAGGTCGTTGCCGGTTTCATCGACGATGGCGGCGGTGATGCCCGGCAGCGGCAGCGTGCAGGAGCCCGGCACTTGCGGGGTTGCGCCCGGCAGCGGCGAGATCATGTGGCCGCCGGTTTCGGTTTGCCAGAAAGTGTCGACGATCGGGCATTTTTCCTGGCCGATGTTTTTGTAGTACCACATCCAGGCTTCCGGATTTATCGGTTCGCCGACCGAACCCAAGAGGCGCAGCGACGACAGGTCGTATTGCTTGGGATGGATTTTTTCGTCGGCTTCGGCGGCTTTGATCAGCGAGCGGATCGCGGTCGGCGCGGTGTAGAAAATGGTGGCCTTGTGACGCTGGACCATGTCCCAGAAACGCCCGGCGTTCGGATAGGTCGGCACGCCTTCGAACACGATCTGCGTCGCGCCGACTGCCAGCGGGCCGTAGGCGATGTAGGTGTGGCCGGTGATCCAGCCGATGTCGGCGGTGCACCAGTAGATGTCGTCGGGCTTGATGTCGAAGGTCCACTTCATCGTCAGCACGGCCCACAGCAGGTAGCCGCCGGACGCGTGTTGCACGCCCTTCGGTTTGCCGGTGGAGCCGGAGGTGTAGAGGATGAACAGCGGATGTTCGGCGTCGACCCATTCAGGTTCGCAGGCGTCGGGCTGGTTGGCGACGACGTCGTGCAGCCACAGGTCGCGACCTTCGACCCAGT
Organism: Herbaspirillum lusitanum; assembly: GCF_026127345.1. NCBI lineage: Bacteria > Pseudomonadati > Pseudomonadota > Betaproteobacteria > Burkholderiales > Oxalobacteraceae > Herbaspirillum > Herbaspirillum lusitanum. The sequence continues at coordinate 79,255 of NZ_QXFG01000008.1, forward strand.
TGATGTCGGCGCCGGCGCGCTTGTAGACGACCACGTTCCTGATGGTGTCGCAGCCGCCCATGGCGAGTGCTTCGTCGACGATGGATTTGAGCGGCAATTGCTTGCCGCCGCGCACCTGGTAGTCGGCGGTGATGACGGCGACTGCGCCGGCGTCGATCACGCGCTCTTGCAGCGATTTGGCGGAGAAGCCGCCGAACACCACCGAGTGCGTGGCGCCGATGCGGGCGCAGGCTTGCATGGCGGCGACGCCTTCGACCGACATCGGCATGTAGATGACGACGCGGTCGCCTTTCTTGACGCCGAGCGACTTCAGGCCGTTGGCGAAGTGGCAGACTTTCTTGTGCAGTTCGCGATAGGTGACGCGGGTGACCTTGGCGTCGTCGGATTCGAAGATGACGGCGGTCTTGTCGGCGTTGCCGTTGTCGAGGTTGACGTCGAGGCAGTTGTACGAGACGTTGATCTTGCCGTCTTCAAACCATTTGTAGAACGGTGCGTCGGCTTCGTTCAGGGTCTTGGTGAAGGGTTTGTTCCACTGCAGGTTTTCACGCGCGAGGCGGGCCCAGAAGCCTTCGTAGTCGCGCTCTGCTTCGGCGCACAAGGCGTTATAGGCGTCCATGCCGGACACGGCGGCGTTCTTGACGAACTCGGCCGGTGGAGCGAATACACGGTTTTCTTGCTTGAAGGTTTCGATGTCTGCCACGATTAGTCTCCTGCGATTAATGATTTTTGCTTTTTGCAAAACATAGGCGTGTTCACTTACTCAGTCCTTACACATTCTGAATTGATCGGGGCGGGGAAGGCCGCTGCGCAAGGTCTTGCGCTGTATCCAAGGGTCTGACCACAAGGACGCTGCGAAGTTTGCAGAGCGGTATTGCCTAAGTGCATTATCGCATCTGCGGCCGTCCTCAGCAGAGCGCCTGCAGCCAGCAACGCAGCAAGGGAGTGTAAAATAGCGCCCTGAATTCGCTCGCCTGAATGCATCCGATATCCGCATGCGATGCACGCAAGCCGCCGTGACGCAAGGCCGACAGCCTGCTCACATCACTGTTTTATTCTGAGATCCGCGCCAATGAAAGACACTCGCTCCACGCCTTCCGGTAAAAAGATCGGCATCCTGCCCAATCTGATTTTCATGAGCCGGTGGCTGCAGCTGCCTTTGTACCTCGGCCTGATCCTGGCGCAGTGCGTCTACGTCTATCATTTCTGGGTCGAGTTGAGCGACCTGATCGGCGCCGCGCTGGGCAATGCGGCGTCGCTGGAACACATCCTCGACGCGGTCGCCATCGAGGGCGCGCTGCGTCCCGACAAGCTCAACGAGCAGACCATCATGCTGGTGGTGCTGGCGCTGATCGACGTGGTGATGATTTCGAACCTGCTGATCATGGTGATCGTGGGCGGCTACGAAACCTTCGTCTCGCGCATGAACCTGGAAAGCCATCCCGACCAGCCCGAGTGGCTGTCGCACGTGAACGCCTCGGTGCTGAAGGTCAAGCTGGCGACGGCGATCATCGGCATCTCGTCGATCCATCTGCTCAAGACCTTCATCAACGCCAACCTGTACGACGTCAAGACCTTGCTGGCGCAGACCGGCATTCATATCACTTTCCTGTTGTCGGCCATGGCGATCGCCTATTGCGACCGGCTCATGAGCCATCCCGCGATTCCATCGGAGCCGCCGGAACCGCACTGACCGCAATCTTTCCGCATTTTTCATTCAACCCCGAGAGAACCAGCCATGACCATCATCAAGCAAGACGATCTCATCGAATCCGTGGCCGCCGCGCTGCAATACATCAGCTATTACCATCCGGTGGATTACATCCAGCATCTGGCGCGCGCCTATGAGCTGGAGCAAAACCCGGCCGCCAAGGATTCCATCGCCCAGATTCTGACCAACTCGCGCATGTGCGCCGAAGGCAAGCGCCCGATCTGCCAGGACACCGGCATCGTCAACGTATTCCTGAGGATCGGCATGGGCGTACGCTTTGAAGGCTTCGGCAGCGGCTCCATTGCCGACGCCGTCAACGAAGGCGTGCGCCAGGGTTACGGCCATCCGGACAACGTGCTGCGCGCGTCCATCGTGGCCGACCCGCAATTCGATCGCAAGAACACCAAGGACAACACCCCGGCCGTGATCCACATGGAACTGGTGCCGGGCAACACCGTTGACGTGCGCATCGCCGCCAAGGGCGGCGGTTCCGAGAACAAGACCAAGTTCGTCATGCTGAACCCTTCCGACTCGCTGGTGGACTGGGTCCTCAAGACCGTGCCGACCATGGGCGCCGGCTGGTGTCCGCCGGGCATGCTCGGCATCGGCATCGGCGGTACCGCCGAGAAGGCCATGCTGATGGCCAAGGAAGTGCTGATGGACGACATCGACATGTACGAACTGAAGCAACGCGGTCCGCAAAACAAGACCGAAGAACTGCGCATCGAACTGTGCGACAAGGTCAACGCGCTCGGTATCGGCGCACAAGGCCTGGGCGGCCTGACCACCGTGCTCGACGTCAAGATCGCGATGTATCCGACCCACGCCGCGTCCAAGCCGGTCGCGATGATTCCGAACTGCGCGGCAACCCGCCACGGCCACTTCGTGCTGGACGGTTCCGGCCCGGCCTACATGGATCCGCCGTCGCTGTCCGAATGGCCTGAAGTGCACTGGGTGCCGGACACCGAAAAGTCGAAGAGCGTCAACCTCGACACCTTGACCAAGGAAGAAGTCGCCTCGTGGAAGCCGGGCCAGACCCTGCTGCTGAACGGCAAGATGCTGACCGGCCGCGATGCCGCGCACAAGCGCATCCAGGAAATGCTGGCCAAGGGCGAGAAGCTGCCGGTCGACTTCACCAACCGCGTGATCTATTACGTCGGTCCGGTCGATCCCGTGCGCGACGAAGTGGTTGGTCCTGCCGGTCCGACTACCGCAACGCGCATGGACAAGTTCACCGACATGATGCTGGAGCAGACCGGCCTGATCTCCATGATCGGCAAGTCGGAACGCGGCCCGGCCGCCATCGAGGCGATCAAGAAGCACAAGTCGGCCTACCTGATGGCGGTCGGCGGTTCGGCCTACCTGGTGTCGAAGGCGATCAAGTCGGCCAAGGTGCTGGGTTTTGCCGACCTGGGCATGGAAGCGATCTACGAGTTCGACGTCAAGGACATGCCGGTGACGGTGGCGGTCGATTCCAACGGTATCTCGGTGCACAACACCGGTCCTGCCGAGTGGAAGGAAAAGATCGCGACCAACACTGCGCTGAGCAAGATTGCGGTCACGACTGCATGATGATGCGTGCCCCGAAGCCGCAAGCGGGAGTCGCTCGCCGATGACCGCTGCAGCTTCACCGGCAACACCGATGCCGATGCCGATGGACCTTCACACGCATTGTGACGCGCCCATCGGCATTTTCGATTCCGGCATCGGCGGCTTGTCGGTGCTGCGCCACGTGCGCGCGGCCTTGCCGCAGGAGCATCTGCTGTACTTTGCCGACTCCGGTTACGCGCCCTACGGCGACAAGGACGAGCAGCAGATCGTCGAGCGCTCGCTGGCGATTGCCGGCTTCCTGATCGGGCAGGGCATCAAGGCCTTGGTGGTGGCGTGCAATACCGCGACCGCGGCGGCCATCCAGGCGATCCGTGTGCAGTGGCCTGAACTGACCGTGGTCGGCATCGAGCCCGGCCTCAAGCCGGCAGCCTTGCACAGCAAGAGCGGCGTGGTCGGCGTACTGGCCACGCGCAGCACCTTGGCGAGCGCGCGCTTCATCGCCTTGCGCGAGCAGATCGCCACCGTCGGCAAGGTGCAGTTCATTTCGCAAGCCTGCGTCGGCCTGGTCGATCAGATCGAGAAGGGCGAGTTGCAATCGCCGGCCACTGCGGCGCTGGTGGATCGCTATGTCATGCCGCTGATTGCACAGGGTGCCGATACGCTGGTGCTGGGCTGCACGCATTATCCGTTCGCGCGCGAGCTGATCGAGTCGGCGGCACGGCATGGCGGATGCGCCGCGCCGGTCATCATCGATACCGGCGAAGCGGTGACGCGGCAATTGAGCCGCTTGCTGCAGGCGAAGGCGCTGATGCGCCACACTGATGGCGGCAATCTGCTGGCTTACACCACCGCCGGCGTAAGCACCTTATCGACGGCGCTGGCGAATCTGTTGAAGATGGAAGCAGAAGTACGCCAGATCGCGACGAATTAGCACCGCCGCCCGGGGATTCCGGCAAATTGCATGGCGGTGACTATTTCATTTGCCAGAAGCCGTACAGTTTTGTATAATCTTTTGCTTCACTGACTCAAGGCAGTAATTCAGGTCTTGGTCATGCAGTGGTGGCTGTAGCTCAGTTGGTAGAGTCCAGGATTGTGATTCCTGTTGTCGCGGGTTCGAGCCCCGTCAGCCACCCCAGTTTGAACAGCAGCAAAAGTAATAAAATAAATAAGCAAGGCCCGCATTCAGCTGGGCCTTTTTTATTTTCCGGACGGTTCTTATTCTTAAGTTCTCATCCCTTACTTTCCCGCTCGTTTTGTTGCTTCCTCTTCTTTTTCCTGCCTCGCCGCCATGAAGCGCGGCAAACTCATCTCGATCCAGTCGGTCAGCGTTTCGATGCGCTGCGCCGCTTCCTGCCCCAGCGGCGACAGCGTGTAGTCGACGTGCGGCGGCACCACGTCATACGACTTGCGAATCACCAGGCCGTCGCCTTCCAGTTCCTGCAGCGTCTGCGCCAGCATCTTTTCGCTGACGCCGCCGACCTTGCGGCGCAGGTCGCTGAAGCGATGCGTGCCGCCCAGCAGGGCGACCAGCAACAGCACGCCCCAGCGGCTGGTGAGGTGCTTCAATACGCTGCGCGACGGACAATCGGCGGCAAACAACTCGCCGCGCTGCATGCGGTCCTTCAGCGATACGTGGCCGGTGAGGGGGTCTCGTGCATTCATGGCGACTATTTTACACTAACCTTTTTGTGCGTACTTACTAAAAGTTAGTGTGTCCGATAAGCTGCAATTTCTTCACTTCACCTCACAGGAAATTGTCATGATCGTCGTCACCGGAGCCACCGGCCAATTGGGCCGTCTCGTCATTGCAGCGTTGTTGAAAACCGTCCCCGCAGCCAATATCGTCGCCGCCGTGCGCAGCCCGGAAAAAGCCGCCGACCTGGCCGCGCTCGGCGTGCAAGTGCGCCGCGCTGACTACACCGACGCGGCCAGTCTCGACGCCGCGCTGCAGGGCGCAGAAAAAGTCCTGCTGATTTCTTCCAGCGAAATAGGTTCGCGCCTGGCGCAGCATCGCGCCGTCATCGACGCCGCCAAGCGCGCCAACGTCAAGTTGCTGGCCTACACCAGCGTGCTGCGCGCCGACAGCTCCACGCTCGGCCTGGCTGCCGAACACAAGCAAACCGAACAGGCTATCAAGGATAGCGGCGTGCCGGCGACCATCCTGCGCAACGGCTGGTACCACGAGAACTACACCGCCGGCCTGCCCACGGCAGTGGCCAACGGCGCCATCGTCGGCAGCGCCGGCGACGGCCGCATCTCCTCGGCTGCGCGCAGCGACTATGCCGAAGCAGCAGCGGCCGTGTTGAGCGGCAGCGGTCATGCAGGCAAGACGTATGAGCTGGCCGGCGATGGCGCCTACACGCTGAGCGAGCTGGCGGCGGAAGCAGCGCGCCAGTCGGGCAAACCGGTGGAATATCGCAACATCCCGGAAGCCGACTACAAGACTGCGCTGCTCGGCTTCGGTTTGCCGGAAGTGATCGCCGTCCTGCTGTCGGACTCGGATGCGGCGGCAGCGAAGGGCGCCTTGTTCGACGATGGCCGGCAGTTGTCGGCGCTGATCGGCCGTCCGACCACGTCTTTGTCGGCATCGGTCGAGACTGCCTTGAACAAAGGCTGATTCACTTTCTTGCCGTGAAATGAAAAGGGCCCCTCGCCATGCGGAATAGCGAGGGACTCTTTTTACCTGCACAAAAATCAGTGCGGAAGATTACTTGTGGCGCGACGACACTTCCCACAAATTGAGGTGACCGTCCTGCGCCTGCTTGTCGATGGCGGCCAGTTCGCCGGCGCTGAAGCTCAGCTTGTCCAGCGCTGCGACATTCTCGCGGATCTGCTTGCTGCTGCTGGCGCCGATCAGTGTGGTCGTCACGCGCGGATCGCGCAGCACCCAGGCCAGCGCCATCTGCGCCAGCGTTTGGCCGCGCGCCTTGGCGATGTCATTGAGCGCACGCACGCGCTGCAGGTTTTCTTCGCTCAGGTGATCGCTCTTGAGCGAACCGCCGCCGGCGCGGTTGATGCGCGCATCGTCCGGAATGCCGTTGAGGTACTTGTCGCTCAGCAGGCCCTGCGCCAGCGCCGTGAAGGTGATGCAGCCCATGCCTTGGCGTTCCAGTTCATCGAGCAGGCCTTGCTCGATCCAGCGGTTGAACATGTTGTACGACGGTTGATGGATCAGGCAGGGCACCTTCCATTGCTTGAGCAGTTCGGCGGTTTCCCTGGTTTTCTCGGGCGAATACGATGATACGCCGACATACAGCGCCTTGCCTTGTTGCACGGCAGTCGCCAGCGCGCCCATGGTCTCTTCCAGCGGCGTCTCGGGGTCGAAGCGGTGCGAGTAGAAGATATCGACGTAGTCCAGGTTCATGCGCTTCAAGCTCTGGTCCAGGCTGGCCAGCACGTATTTGCGCGAGCCGCCGCCCTGGCCGTAGGGACCGGGCCACATGTCCCAGCCAGCCTTGGTCGAGATGATCAGTTCATCGCGATAGGGCTGGAAATCCTGTTTGAAGAGATGGCCGAAATTGGCTTCCGCACTGCCGTACGGCGGCCCGTAATTGTTGGCCAGGTCGAAATGCGTGATGCCCAGATCGAAGGCGGTGCGCAGCATTTCGCGCTGCGTCGCCAGCGGCGTGGTGTCGCCGAAGTTGTGCCACATGCCCAGCGACAGCAGCGGCAATTTGAGGCCGCTGCGGCCGCACTGGCGGTATTGCATGGTTTCGTAACGGGTATTGGATGCATGATAGGTCATGGATGTGTCTCCTTGTTTGATCGGGTTTTGCTTGCTTGTTTTTTCGTTCGGTCGTTTCAGCGCCGGCCTCAGCGCTCGCGATTGCTGACTTGCTGACTTGCTGCCGATGACCATCACTTCGGCCTGACGCTGCCGGTGCTTCTGGTCCTGTGCCAGGGCGCCTTGTGTCATATGCTCACCCGAGCATCATATTCTTCATCTCCGGAAAGATCATTATGCAATGTCTCGTCATCCGCCATCTCGCCTTTGAAGACCTCAACCTTGATCCTCGACGTGCGGTTTGCCGCCGTCAGACGATATCTCATAAACGCGCATCGGGTGAACTCTGAAATCCCGCACATGTCTGCACTGACAGGTCATTCCTTTTCATCGTGGAGCGGCAGACATGGCAAAGATCCGTATCGGCATTTCCGGCTGGCGCTATGCGCCGTGGCGCGGCGGCTTTTATCCTGAAGACCTGGCGCAGGCCGACGAACTGCAATTCGCATCGCGCGTCTTGCCGTCGATCGAACTCAACGGCTCCTTCTACGCCTTGCAGCGGCCGCAGAGCTACGCCGCCTGGTATGACGCGACGCCGCCGGGCTTCATGTTCAGCATCAAGGGAAACCGTTTCATCACCCACATCCAGCGCCTGCGCGACATCGAGGGGCCGCTTGCCAATGTGTTCGCCTCCGGCGTGTTCAACCTCAAGGAAAAACTGGGCCCGTTCCTGTGGCAATTCCCGCCGAGTTTTCGTTACGATGCCGAACTGGTGGAGCACTTCCTCAGCCTGCTGCCGCACGACACGGAGGCAGCGCTGGAACTGGCGCAGCAGTGTGAACCGCGCATGAAGGAACGCAGCCTGCTCGAGATCGATAAGAAGCGCACAATGCGCCACGCCATGGAGATTCGCCACGAGAGTTTTATTGACGAAGGTTTCATCGCGCTGCTGCGCAAATATAACGTCGCGCTGGTGGTGGCCGACACCGCCGGCAAGTGGCCTTATCTGGAAGACGTCACCGCCGATTTCATGTACCTGCGCCTGCACGGCGACAAGGAATTGTACGCCAGCGGCTACACCAAGCCGGCGCTGGAGCGCTGGGCCCGGCGCATTGAGGCCTGGAGCAAAGGAGGGCAGCCGAAGGACGCACAATGCGCCTCCGCGAGCCAGCCGAAAGCGCGTAAGAGCCGGGATGTTTATTGTTATTTCGATAACGATATCAAGGTCAAGGCACCGTTCGATGCGAGGCGTCTGATTGCGCGCCTGGGACTCGAAAAAGAGCTCGCTCCGCTGACAGAAAACTGACAAAAAATTCACTGCGGAAACACTGTCGAAATATGCCTTGGTATGTTGTAAAGATTTGTTGTGAAGCGCTCAAAAATGTCGCTTAATGTCGGCTGTCCGACGCAAAAAATAATCATCGCAACATCGCGGCGGACAAAAAGTCTTGGGGGGAATCCAAGCAAAACCGCAAAAATGAATTCCGGCAATGCTCATGGTTGCGGGTGTTTTGCGTGACGAGTCATAACAACGATTAACTACTCGGCTGGAGAATTACATGACATCCCTTTTGGTCGGTACAGGCGCGGGTTTGTTCGGCGCGGTCATCCTCTGGCTGCGCTACGGTCACAAACTGCGTGAAGAAGTGCCGGTGTCGGACTTCCAGCGCAAGCTCAATTTCATCCGCGACGTCTGCGACGGCAACCTCACAAAATCCAGCGCGCTGCTGACCGAAAAGATGGCGCTCGACACCACGCTGTCGTATGAGCAGGCGGTCGAACGCGTGTATCTCGACATGCTTGAACTCACCAACGAAGAACGCGCCGCGGTTCTGAAGCATGGCGAACGCCGCAAGGCCCGCCGTGCCAAGTCGCACCCTGATGCTTCCGAATCTGCAATGCAATAGCCATCCATAAATAACGCAATAAGCAATGCACGTTGCACATGCGGTTTTGTAATTTGCAAACTCGCTATTGATTGTTGGGCGCCGGCTGGGCTGGCGCTATAGTGGAAACCTTGTTTTCATCATCGGGAAATCCACCGGGTACATTGCGCATAGTCCAGGCAATTGCAGTTCCCGACGACCGTCCAATCCAACTATGCATATCGTCATCGGCGCCGGCGTGATCGGCGCTTCCGTCGCTTATCATCTGGCGCGCGCAGGTGCGCCCGTCACCGTCATCGACGCCGGCCGCATCGGCGGCGGCACCAGCGGCAGCAGTTTCGCGTGGGTCAATTCTCACAACAAGGCGCCGCGCGCCTATCACGATCTCAACGTCGCCGGCATGCGTGCGCATGCCGCCTTGCGCGAATGCTTCGGCGACGCGCCGTGGTGGCACGGCGGCGGCACCGTCGAATGGGAAAGCATCGCGCCCGAGGCCTACCGCGCCAAGGTGGCGCTGCTGCAATCGTGGCGCTACACCGCCGAGTGGCTCGATCACGCCGCCCTGCATGCGCTGGAGCCGGACATCAACCTTGGCGCCGTCGGCGATGCGCCGGTGGCTTTTTTCCCCGACGACGGATGGGTCGATCCGGTCGTCTACAGCCACGCGCTATTGACCGAAGCGAAGCGTCTTGGCGCACAAGTATTTCAACATCTTGCGGTGACGGCAATTCGTCGCCAAGGCAGTCGCGTAACCGGCGTCGCTACCGCCGATGGCGCGACGCACGATGCCGACGTGGTCGTCAACGCCACCGGCCGCTGGGCCGACCAGTCGGCGTTGCCGCTTGACTTGCGCATTCCGCTGGCGCCGTCGGCGGGCCTGATGCTGTTCACACCGCCGCTGGCGCATGGCGTGCAGCGCGTGATCTTTTCGCCGCGCGTGCATATCCGTCCCGACGGCGCCGGGCGCCTGCTGATCTGCCGCAACGATCTTGAGGTGACGGCCGACGCTGAACTCGATCGCTGTTCGCCGGAAGTGACCGGGTTGCTCGCCGCAGCGCGCGAGGTATTGCCGCTGCTGCGCCACGTCGATGCCGAAGCCTTACGCGTGGGCGTGCGTGCGATTCCGGCGGACCAATTTCCTGCGGTCGGACCGTCGCCCGGCACCAAGGGATATTACAGCGTGGTCACGCACAGCGGCGTGACGCTGGCGCCTTTCCTGGGTGAAGCAGTCGCCGAGGAAATCCTCAACAACACCGTGCGGCCCGAGCTGGCAAGCTTCCGGCCGCAACGCTTCTTTTCCTGACTTTTCTGATGCCTCATCCACAAGGACACTCCATGGCAAGAATCAACCTCGTGCAGCGCGATGCGCTCGACCCGCAACGCCAGCAATCCTATGACGACGAAATCGCGCGTGTCGGCCAGGTCACCAACATGAAGGGCACCATCCTGCATTCGCTGGCGGCGCACCAGGCTTATCACGGCTCCTACCTGATCAAGGCCGAGCTGATCAAGCTGCTCGGCAAGCGCGCCTTCAACGTCTATGCACACGCCATCTCGTCAGCGTCGGATTGCCTGCTGTGCTCGACCTTTTTCCGCAAGGCGCTGGCAGCTGAAGGGATCTCGCCGAAAGACTTCAACCCGACCGACGACGAGCAGTTGCTGATCGATCTCGGCAGCCGCATCGGCGGCCGCGCCAAGCAACTCGACGACGCCATCTGGACGCGCCTGAAGCAGCGCTACGACGACAGCGCCATCGTCAACCTGATCGGTTTCGGCGGCACCATGGTAGCGACCAACATCTTCAACAGTCTGCTCGAAGTCGACATGGACGACTACCTGCAGGACCCGGCGCAATAAAGAAAAACGGAGAAAACACATGAGCGCCCCCAAGAAAACCTATTACGGCGTCAGCGTCGGCATCCTGATGGTGAAGACGCATTTCCGCCGCTACCTCGGCGACATCGGCCATGCCGGCACCTGGAATTTTCCGGTGCAATACCGCATCGTCGAAGACGCCGTCCCGTCCAGGATGACCGACCTGCACAACGTCAGCCTGCTGGAGCCGTTCAAGAAGGCCGCGAAGGAACTGGTCGATGCCGGCGTCGACGGCATCACCACGACCTGCGGCTTCCTGTCGATCTACCAGCAGGAACTGGTCGACTTCTGCGGCGTGCCGGTTGCCACCAGCAGTCTGTTGCAAGTGCCGATGGTGCAGCGGATCATTCCATCCAACAAGAAAGTCGGCATCCTCACCTACAACGGCGACGTGCTCAACGGCAGATACCTGGAAGCGGTCGGCATCGCCGCCGACACGCCGGTGTACGGCATGCCGCAGAACTCCGAGTTCGTGCGCTCGATCCGAGAAGGCGACGACGGCGTTCCGTATGCAGTGCTGCGCCAGGAAGTGCTCGACCTGGTCGCGCGCATGCTGCGCGAGAATCCCTCCATCGGCGCGATCGTGTCCGAGTGCACCAACCTCGCGCCGTTCACGGCCGATATCCAGCAGACCTTCGGCATTCCGATCTACGACACGGTGTCGCTGGTGAACTGGTTCCAGGCAGGCCTGCGGCCACGGCGTTATCCGGCGGAGTAAGAGGGCGAGCCATCTTCCCTGAAAAGTATTGACGTTCGTCATTTCATGTAATAAATTAAGTTACATGAAAAAAGACAGCCGATTATCCGGCGTGCTGCACGTGCTGCTGCACCTCGCCGAACATCCGACCCCCATGACTTCAGAATCGCTGGCAAAGGCGATGGACACCAATCCGGTGGTTATCCGGCGCATCATGGCCGGCTTGCGGGAACAAGGCTATGTCAGCTCGGAAAAGGGCCACGGCGGCGGTTGGACGCTGACTTGCGACCTGGCGCAAATCACCTTGCGCGACGTCTATGTCGCGCTCGGAAGTCCCTCGTTGCTGGCCATCGGCAGCAGGAGCGAAGCGCCGGCCTGTCTTGTGGAACAGGCGGTCAACACCGCCTTGAACAAGACCTTTGAAGAAGCCGAGGAACTGCTGGTGTCGCGTTTCGGCGAAGTGACCCTGGCAATGCTGAGCGCGGATTTCCATCAACGATTCGAGAAGAAGCGAAAGAAAGCGGGCAAGCCATGAATGACGAAAAACTCCAGGCCACCTTCAACCAGCAGGCGGCCTCGGCCTATGACAGCCAGTGGGCCAGGCTGGCGCCGTTCCGCGTTGCACTGCATTTGCTGGCGACCGCAATCCTGGCGGAGTTGCCTGCGGATGCCCGCATTCTTTGCGTGGGCGCCGGCACCGGCGCGGAGATACTGGCGTTGGCGGAAAAATTCCCGGCCTGGCGCTTCACCGCCGTCGAACCGTCGGGACCGATGCTCGAGGTTTTTCGTCGCAAGGCGCAGGAGCAGGAGCAGGAGCAGGAGCAGGGCATTGCTTCCCGCTGTACGTTTCACGAGGGCTACCTGGATTCATTGCCGCAGGGCGAACCCTTCGACGCCGCCACCTCGCTGCTGGTGTCGCACTTCATTCTGCAACAGGATGAGCGCGCCGGATTCTTCCGCGGCATCCGCCAGCGGCTATGTTCGAACGGCATCCTGATCAATTCGGATCTGACTTCCGATACGGATGCGCCGCACTACGGCGCGCTGCTGGAAGTCTGGATGCGCACCATGGCCGGCGCCGATCTCGGTCAGGAAAAGCTGGAGCAGATGCGAGCGGCATACCGTCGCGGCGTTGCCATTCTGGCGCCGGAAATCGTCGCCGGGATAATTGCATCCGGCGGATTCGACACGCCCGTGCAGTTTTATCAATGCGGGTTGATTCACGGCTGGTTTGCCAGAGCGGCATAGGCCGGTGGTCAGGCCAACGTGTTGCCTTCGGCGGCAAGGTTTTTGATCAGGCGTTGCAGCAAGCCGACCAGTAGTTCCTTTTCTTCCCTGCTCAGGACCGCGCAGACATCCTGATCAATCTCCCTCAGCACTACACGTCCCGGTTCGAGCAACTGGTGTGCGTGCTCAGTAAGAGAAACGAGGCTGCTGCGTCGGTCGGTCGGAGACGCTTCGCGCACGATCAGGTTGTCGCGCTCCATGCGTCCCAACAATTGCGCCATGCTGGGCTGCTCCACACCTGCCAGCTCGGCCAACTCCTTCTGCGTGCGTTTGCTGCCATCCTTGAGCGCCACCAGCACAGGTAGCTGGGAGGTGCTGATGCCGACTTCCCGCAACCGGTCGTCGACCGGTTTCAGCAATGCGCGGGACAATCGATTGATCAGCAAGGTAGGCATCTCATGCGGATGCCAGGCTTTCGGTCTGTTCATGAAACACCTTTACATAGGAGCCTATTTACAATATAAATAGGCTCCTATCAATATACGGGAGCTTTGAAGATGCGACAACAGCCTTCCATCGCCATCATCGGCGCCGGCCCGGCGGGTTTGACTGCGGCCAACGTCTTTCATCGCCATGGTTGGCAATGCGAGGTGTTTGAGTCCGACGCCTCAGCCGCCTCGCGCGACCAGGGCGGGTCGTTGGATCTGCATCCTGAAGACGGTCAGCTTGCACTGAAGAAAGCGGGGCTGTTTGCGCAGTTCATGGCGGTAGCGCGCCATGAAGACCAGGGGTTGCGCATCATTGACGGCGCGAGCGGCGCGGTCATGCGTGAATTCGCTCCGGCAGAGGGGGAGGGCGATCGTCCGGAAATCGACCGGGATGTGCTTCGTCAGCTTCTTCTCGAACCGTTGGGCGGCAATGTCGTTCATTGGGCGGCGCAGATTCGCGCCTTGACCGTGTTGCCTGACGGCCGCGTGACGCTGCAGCTGGAGAGTGGTTCCGTCGGACCGTTCGATCTGGTGATCGGTGCGGATGGCGCATGGTCCAAAGTCCGGACGGTATTGACGGATATCTTCCCGGCTTACACCGGCGTCACTTTCGTCGAACTGTGGTTTGACGATGTCGACCAGGCGCGCCCCGCGGCGGCGGAGCTGGTCGGCCATGGCACGATGTTCGCATTGCGCGACCAGGCCGGCATCATCGGGCAGCGCAATGGCAAGGGGCGGTTGCGCGTCTACGCCGCCTTCCGCACACGGGCGGAAGACGGCGACCGGCCCGACAAGACCCTCACCAATCTCGGCAAGGATGAACTGCTCGCGCGCTTTTCCGGGTGGGCGCCGTCGCTGACGTCGTTATTGCGGGACGCGGACCACATTGCCGCCATTCGTCCCATCGTGACGCTGCCCGCGCAATGCCGTTGGCAGCATCAATCCGGCTTGACCCTGGTCGGCGATGCGGCACATGTGATGCCGCCGCTGGGGACCGGAGTAAACCTTGCGATGCTCGATGCCGCCGAACTGGCGGAAAATCTGATTCATGCTGCTGACTGGCGCCTGGCCGTGCAAGCGTCCGAGCGCGCCATGCTCGACAGATCCGGCGCCATCGCCAGTCAGTGCATTGCGTCGTTCGATGCGATGTTCGGTCCGGACGCGCATCAGTCTGGAGTCGGACATTTCGATGCCCATCATGCCCCGTTGCCTCCCTGAGCTCTCGACCCCCGTCAAAGCCGTGCGGGCGGTCTGCTCAATACTGTCAATATCCGCATTGGCTGCATTTGGACCTCACCAGGTGTCGTTTGCGCATCCGGCTTACAATATTTCCATCCATTAACGCCACCTGGCCACAGGTGCCATGCCATGAGGTATTCCCATGAACAAGGCTTTGAAGATCGATTTCGTTTCCGACGTCGTATGTCCCTGGTGCGCGATCGGGCTGGCGGGTCTCAATACCGCGCTCGAACGCCTCGGGCCGGAGACGCACGTCGACTTCACCGTCCACCCCTTCGAGCTTAATCCCGGCATGCCCGCAGCCGGGCAGGAGCAACTTGAACACATCACCGAAAAATACGGCATCAGCGCCGACCAGGCCCGCACCAACCGTGAACAAATCCGGGCCAGAGCGGCCTCGGTCGGTTTCACCATGAACCGCGATGACACCAGCCGCGTCTACAACACCTTCGACGCCCATCGCCTGCTTGCCTGGGCAAAGGAGAAGAATGCACAAGCAGCGCTGAAACTGATCCTGCTCGAAGCTTACTTCACCGACGGCAAGAACATCGCCGACCGGAATGTGTTGGCAGAACTCGCCAGTCAAGCCGGCCTGGATACCGTTGAGGCAAGCGAAATACTGGCATCGGACCGGTTTGCGCAGGAAGTGAAGGAAGAGGAAACGTTTTGGACCCAGCGCGGCATCAGCAGCGTACCGGCGGTCATCGTAAATGATCGCTACCTGATCTCGGGCGGCCAGCCCCCGGACGTATTTGAAGAGCAGCTTCGTGCGATCCTGGCGGGCGATGTTGAGACTTCGTGATCTCTTAGGCCACCTGGACAGAGAGTGTGGACGCGTGGACACATAGTCATTCATGTATGGTAAAAAGACTAAACCTTTGATCAGGAGTAACCATGCATCAGCGACATGATGAAAGTACGGCCAATCTGAAAGAGTTGATGACGATCGCCCCGATCAGTCACCAGGCATATGTGGCGCATCTGCGAGCGAGGGTTGACGCTCGGCGGCAAATGGAAGATGCGAGAGAAGAAGCCAGGCAGCGGAGCGAGGAAGTACTCTAGCGGCGTCGATCTCAACAATGGCATTTCTCTGGCTGAAATCGGATTGCCTGTGAACGCCAGGAACGTTCGTTTCACCTCACCAGGCCGGAATCACCGTGCCGTTGAATTTCTTGATGATGAATTGCTTGATCTGCTCTGATTCGAAGATCTTGATGAAACGGGCGATGCGCGGGTCGTCCTTGCGGTCGGCGCGGGCGGCCCAGATGATGGCCCATTGCGAGGTTTTGTCTTCCAGCAGCAGTGCGTCCTTTGGATTCAGTCCGGCCAGCACGCCTTTGTTGAGCGTGATGACGCCGGCATCGATGTCGACCAGCACGCGCGGCAATTGCACTTCGTCCAGCAGCACGATATTGAGCTTCTTCGGATTTTCCGCGATGTCGGCGACGCCGGCGTTGGTGTTGGCGTCGGCCTTCAGTTTGATCAGGCCGGCCTTTTGCAGCAGGAACAGGGCGCGTGCTTCATTGGCCGGATCGTTCGGGATACCGATCTTGGCGCCCTGGGGGAAGGTCGCCAGCGACTTGTGCCTGGCCGAGTAAATGCCGGCCGGGGCGACATAGGTCGGCTTGATCGAGACGATCTTGTAGCCGCGCGATTCATTCTGCTTTTGCATGTACGGCACGTGCTGGAAATTGTTCAGATCGATATCGCCGGCCTGGGTCGCTTCGTTGATCTGGGTCGGTTCGGTGAACTCGATCACCTTGACCGGAAAACCTTGCGCGTTGGCGATCTTGGCGGCTTCCTGCAAGAAGTCGCTGAACGGGCCGGGCGAGGCGCCCACACGCAAGGGCGCATCGGCGGCGAAGACGTTGGCGCTGAAGGCGAGCGCAGCGGTGAAAAGGATTTTCTTGGTCAGGCTGGATGGGAACACGGCGTGCTTTCTGGTCGGTAGGAGAATCGGCGGAAAGTGTAGCAACCGCCTCTGCAATTGCGAACGACGCATTTCTCACGACGATATGCAGTTTTCTTCTTTGGTCAGTCAGGGTGTCGCATGCACGAAACCACCTTTGACGAAGCGCACCGGTTCTGCGTCCATCGCCGCGATCAGGCTGTCAAGACCGCCGGGTTTGTTGGATTTTCCTGCCGCCATTTCGGCCGGGGCGCGGCACAAGATATCGGATTCGGACCAGGCGCCGTTGCTGTCGGCCGGCAGCTTGCGTGCGCGCAGCCAGCCGTCGCGGTCGGTCAGCAATTGCGTGCCGGCGAGCTGGTCGCTGTCGATGCCGGTGATGATGGACAGCGCCTGCCAGGCGTCCTTTGAGCGGCTCAGACAGTCGATGGCAGGTGCACCTGCTTGCGGCGCAGGCAGCTTCAACGCACCGTCGGCGAGGACCACGCTGCGCAGGCGTGGGTCGTCGAACGGTAGCGCTGCGGATTGTTGCGCCGAGGCCAGGATGACGCGCACGCGTTGCCCGCCTGTTTGCGTGGCTTGCTTGCCGCAATCGGCGGCTCCTGCCGGCAACGCGACCGGCTGGTCCCATGCACCGATGGCGCGGATGCTGGCGCCGGCGGCGTTGGCTTTCATGAAATCGATCAATGCCCAGACGTCGTTGTCGGTGAGCTGGCGCGTGAAGCCCGGCATGGTCGCGGCGCCGTGGCGGTCGCGTGCGCCGTAGGCGATCTTCCAGAACAGTTCGCCGTCGGCGCGGCGCCACAGCAAGCCGCTGGCAAGATTGGGCGGCGACACCGGCAAGGACAGCGCCAGCGGCGTGTCGCCCTTGCCGTCGATGGCGTGGCAACTGGCGCAGCGCTGTTCATACACTTGCCGGCCATGGACGATGGCGGCGGCGCTGAAACCGGTGGGAGAAGTATGGAAACTGGTCGGTTCGGCCGGCGCCAGCAGCAGATGGCGATCGGGCCACGGCGTGAAGAAGACGAGGGCGACCGTCGCCAGCAGCATCACCACGCGGCCGCGTCGCCA
This sequence comes from Herbaspirillum lusitanum, assembly GCF_026127345.1. Classification (NCBI taxonomy): domain Bacteria; kingdom Pseudomonadati; phylum Pseudomonadota; class Betaproteobacteria; order Burkholderiales; family Oxalobacteraceae; genus Herbaspirillum; species Herbaspirillum lusitanum. The sequence continues at coordinate 96,630 of NZ_QXFG01000008.1, forward strand.
CGCCAGCGCAATTACCAGCGCCAGCAATGCCGCGAAAGAGAAGCCAAGCGCGCTCAGCAACTGCCGGGCGATGCTGCGATCGATCAGCAGGACGTCGCCGCTGAGGCGTTCGGCGAACGGCCAGGCCGGCTGGCCGTGGCTGGTTTGCGCCAGCCCGAGCGCCGCCAGCGCGTGCAGGAAACCGTCTTGCAATACCTGGATCGCGCCGAGCAGCAGGTTGATCCAGTCGGACAAGGACAACAGATTCACCAGCTGGCATCCAGTCCCAGGTGGCGCAGTGCTTCGTGGCGCAACTCGGCCAGCCGCGCATCGCCGCGATGGCGCGGGTAGGGCAGGTCGACCTTGATCTCGGCGCGGATGCGCGCCGGACGGTCGCTGAAGATGATGACCCGATTGGCCAGGAACAAGGCTTCTTCGACATCATGCGTGACCAGCAGCGCCGAGAAGCCGTTGCGCTGCCACAGCGACACCAGCTCGCTCTGCATCTGCAGGCGCGTGAGCGAGTCGAGCTTGCCCAGCGGCTCGTCCAGCACCAGCAACTGCGGATCGTTGACCAGTGCGCGCGCCAGCGCCACACGTTGCGCCATGCCGCCCGACAGCTGATGCGGGAAGGCGTCGGCGAACTCGGTCAGGCCCACCAGCGCGAGGGCGTCGTCGACGCGGTAGCGTTGCTCCTTGAGCAGGCCGCGCGCCTGCAAACCGAGCGCGACGTTGTCCCACACCTTGCGCCACGGGTACAGTGTCGGATCCTGGAACACCACGATGCGCGAGGGATCGGGACGCGTGATCTTCGTGTCATCCTGCGTCACCTGGCCGGTGGTGGCCGGCTCCAGTCCCGCGACCAGGCGCAGCAAGGTGGACTTGCCGCAGCCGCTCGGGCCGAGCAGGGCGACGAATTCGCCGGGAGCGACAGTCAGTGAAATATCGTCGAGCACCTGCAGCACGCCATTGGGCAACTTGAACCAGTGGCTGACGTGCTGGATATCGATGTGCGCGCCGGTTTTTGCAGGTGCATCTGTTTGTGAATGCTGCTCGATGGCGGCGTTTACCATTTGACGGTTCCTTTCTGCCACGACAGCGCGCGGTCGCGCACCTTGAAGAGCAGCGTGATCAGGCTGGAGCACAGGATCGCCATGAGGATCAGTGCAGCGTACATATTGCTGTAGGCGGCCCATCCTTGCGACCATTGCAGGTACCAGCCGAGGCCGGCCTTGACGCCCATCATTTCGGCCGTGACCAGCACCGAGAACGCGGCGCCCAATCCCATGAACAGGCCGACGAACACTTGCGGCAGCGCCGCCGGGATCGCCACGCGCAGGATCAGGAACCATTCGGACGCGCCCAGCGTGCGCGCCACGTCGTAGTAACTCTTGTTGACCGAGGCCACGCCCGACCAGGTCAGCACCGCCACCGGGAAGGCCGTCGCCAGCGCGATCAGGAACACCGCAGCGGCGTAGCTCGACGGCGCGAAGAAGAACGCCAGCGGCAGCAGCGCGGACGCCGGCACCGGACCGAGGAAGCGCAGCACCGGATGCACCCAGTAACCGGCCACGCGCGACCAGCCTATCGTCGCGCCCACCAGAAATCCGACCAGGCCGCCGGCGGCGAAGCCGTGCACCAGCAAGCGCAGCGAATAGGCGGTGCTGATGCCGAGGCGGCTCCAGTCTTCGCTATACACCTCGATCAGGCTTTGCGGCGGCGCGAAGAAGGGGGACGGCAGCACGCCCAGCTTGGCGGTCAGGATTTCCCACACGCCCAGCAACAGCGGCGCCGCCACCAGCCATTGGCCGGCCGGACGCAGCAGATGGACAATACGGCCGGCGCGGTCGCCGGCCAGCGCCAGCACCGCCAGCACCACGCCCACCGCGATGGTGGCGTAGCCGAATTCATCAGTGAAAGCCCAGTCGCTGAAACCGACTTCCTTGTTGGGCCAGCGCAGCGTAATCGCGCCCAGCAGCAGCCAGGCGACGGCCGCCAGCAGGCCGGTGCGCCAGATGCCGACGGCGCGCACGCCCTCGAACAGACCGGCCTGGCCGGCCCTGAGCAGGACATCGTTGGTCGTGGTGGTGGTCATGGTGATCTCCGGTAAGGGGAACGACGATGGATCAGCCGAGCACGTCGAGCGTGACGTGATTGGCCAGGCGTACCGGATCGGTGGATTTCTTCAGCACGCCGGCGGTGTGGAAATCGCGTGCGAAGTATTCCACTTCATCGCGCAGCGATTTGCCGGTCGGATGATGGTGATAGGTCAGGCTGCTCAGCAGCGCGCGCAGGTCTTCGACCGGCACCTTGGGCGAATACTTGGCGTAGATCTTGGCGGCTTCGTTGGGGTTTTCTGCGACGTATTCCGAGGCCTGCACAATTGAACGCACCACGGCCGCCGCCGCCGGCTTGTCGTTGCGCACCAGGTCGCCGCGCGCGCCCAGGATGCAGCAGATCTTGTCCTTGTATTCGCCGACGGCGCTGTTGCCGATTTCGGTGAATACGCCCTTGTTTCGTTTCTCGATCAGGAAGATGTTCGGGTCGCCGTCGGCAATCGCCTGGATCTCGCCCTTCTTGACCGCGACGTCGAGCAGGTCGGCCGGATAGACGCGCCATTCGACGTCCTTCTCGACGTTGAAACCTTTCTTGGCGAGATGGATGGCGAAGAAATTCTTGGCCGGGCTGTTCTGGTCGGACACGCCGATGACCTTGCCCTTGAGGCTGTTGATGTCCTTCACGCCGGCCTGATTGGCGCCGACCAGGCGCAGGCAGCCGCCGTGCGCGCTGCCGATGATCTTGACGTCGAAGCCCGCTTCCAGCGGCTTGAGCCAGCGGTGGATCAGACCGACGCCGACGTCGGCCTTGCCGGTCGCCAGCGCTTCCAGCAGTTGATCGGTGGAGCCGCCCCAGTTCAGCAGCTCGACATCGAGACCGTTCTTTTCGAAGTAGCCGCGTTCCTGCGCCACCACCACCGGCGACAGGCAGAATGAGATCGCGCTCCAGGCGAAGGTCAGTTTGCGTGGCGGCGCCGACCAGGCGTTGGGCGTGGCGATGGCGGCACCCGCGCCGACCACGGCAGCAGCAGCACCGGCACGCAGCACGTCGCGGCGCGACCAGGATGGAACGGAAAGAGCATCTGGCGAGAGGATATTTTTCTTCATTGTTGGGACTCCACTGGGTTGACCGGAGCGGGCTGCGTGTAAAAGTTCGGCGCGGGCAAGACAAGACCCTGGCGCTGACGAGCCGCTGACAAAACAGGCAAATACTAATGAGGACGGGCGGTGCGCCCAAAGAATAAGAATGCGTTTATTTATACGTTGGGCGCTTGAAGCAACGCCGATCGGACAGGGCGGATGCAGGCTTGGCGGAGGCTGCGGACTTTGCCGCGGGATGCGTTGCTATCGCAGATGCGGAGCGCCTTGCGGGCGCATATGAATATGCGGAATGCTTCGTTGTCGCGGGCAAATGGCGGACGGAAACTTGGTTCCGTATTTTGATCCCTCACACTAACCCAGGAAAGAAACCGCCATGACCACGCTCAACCATTATCTCTCCGAAAAACGCAGCGCCGTGCTGGCGCGCGAAGCGCTTATCGATGCCGGCACGGCCGCACCCGTTGCGCTGCAAGCCACGGTCAGCGCCGAAGGCCGCAGCGGGGTGCGCCGCATCCGCATCCGCGACCATCAGGTGATCAGCGACAGCCCGCCGGATTTCGCCGGCTACAACCTCGGCCCCAGTTCGCCCGAGTTGCAACTGGGCGTACTGGGTTCTTGCGTGACGCATATCTTTTTGATTCAGGCGGCGCATCGTCAGGTGCCGGTTGAATCGCTGGCGGTGGAGGTGAGCGGCAAGATCGATCCGCGCGGCGGTCGCCCGGGTTACGAAGACATTCCGATCTATCCGCACGACATCGGCTACACCGTGCACCTGGTGTCGCCGGCTGCGAAGGAAGACGTGGACGCCTTGTTCGAGGCGGTGGAAAAGACATGCCCCATCCTCAACCTGCTCAAGCATCCGCAGCAGATCCGCGCGGAGATCCGTCACACGCGCAGCGTTGCGTCGGCCGAATCGGCAGTTGGCGCCGAGCGGACGGAACCGGTGATCTCCTGATCTCAGCCGCCGGTTGCGACCGGCGTGGTTCCGCTTGATGTCCCCAGTGAGTCGCGCCGTCGGCGGCAGGCTGAGTTTGCGCGTGCAGCGGAAGCGCTGCGCAGCTTGCCAGCAGCAGCCCCACGAGCACAGGGAATGGTTGCAATGTCTTCATGAAAACCCCCTGCCTTCACGAAGGCGGCGTGCCATGCCTTGCTGTGGGCCGGGTTGAAGTATTGGTCGTTCTCGATGTAGATCCACAGCATCGGCGCCTTGGCGGTCTTGCCGAAGCGGACGTACTGTCTTCCAGCCGCTTGCCCTGGCAGGGAATCCCAAATCGCCGGAAAAGCCCATTCTGCTGCGAATGTCGCCATGCTAGAATCCATCGCGCACCATGCCTCGATACCTCGGTTGCAAGTGATTTGGAAATCCTCGTAGATTTTTAATAGCCAGCTTCAATGACCCGGAGAGCGTCATGCCTACCATCAACTTCACCGTCAACGGCACGGCCCGTTCCGTGGATGTCCGCGATCCCGACCAACCCCTGCTTTACGCGCTGCGCAACAACATCGGCCTGACAGGTCCGAAGTTCGGCTGCGGACTGGGTCAATGCGGCGCCTGTACCGTGCTGCTCGACCAGACCCCGCTGCGCAGTTGCGTGACGCCGTTGTCGGCGGTGGCGGGCAAATCCATCACCACCATCGAAGGCCTCGGTACGCCCGATAAACCGCATCCGGTGCAGGCCGCCTTCATCGCTGAACAGGCAGCGCAATGCGGCTACTGCGCCAACGGCATGGTGATGACCAGCGCCGCTTTGCTGGCATCGAACCCCAAGCCGAGCGAAGCCGAAATCAAGGATGCGCTGTCGGCCAACCTGTGTCGCTGCGGCACCCACGTGCGCATCCTGCGCGCGGTGATGCGTGCTTCGGGGAGGACGCCGGCATGAACGCACCTTTTATTCCCCTCGCCTCTTTCGACATTCAAATGAGCCGGCGCGCGCTGCTCAAAGCCGGCGGCGCGCTGGTGGTGACGCTGGCTGCTCCCGTGACGGGGCTCGCTACCGAGCAGGTCTTGCGCGACAAGGCCGGCAATGCGCAGGCTCATGCGCTGCTCGACAAGACGCTCGAAAAGACGCTCGACGCCGGCGCGGTGGACGGCTACATCGCCATCCACCAGGACGGCACGGTGACCTTGTTCTCGGGCAAGGTCGATCTCGGCCAGGGACTGCGCATCGCTATCCGGCAAATGGCGGCGGAAGAACTCGGCATCGGCGTCGACAAGATAGACATGATCGAAGGCGACACCGCACTCACGCCCGACCAGGGACCGACCGCCGGCAGCAGCGGCGTCATGCGCGGCGGCGTACAGATCCGTCAGGCGGCGGCGACCGCGCGCGAGGCGCTGATCGCCATGGCGGCGGCACGTTTGCAGAAGCCTGCCGCCGAGCTGATGGTGCAGGACGGGATGGTGCGACCGAAAGCCGGCGCAGCAGGTACGGGATTGAGTTTCGCCGAGCTGGTCGGCGGCAAGCGTTTCGATCTCAAGGTCGATGCCAAGGCGCCGCTGAACAATCCGCAAAGCTACCGTGTGGTCGGCAAGCCTTTGCTGCGTCCTGACGTGCCTGCCAAGGTGACCGGCACGCATACCTATGTGCATGACGTGAAGCTGCCGGGCATGCTGCACGGACGCGTGATCCGTCCCGCCGCCGAGGGGGCGAATATCGTCTCGGTCGATCAGTCGTCGGTAAGGCAATTCCCCGGTGTGAAGGTGGTGCGGCTGGGAGATTTCCTCGCCGTCGCCGCGCCCGACGAATGGGATGCGATCCAGGCAGCCGCTGCGCTGAAGGTAGTCTGGAGCGACAGCGACAAACTGATGGGCCACGACAAGGTCGAGCAATGGCTGCGCAACGGTCCCTTCGACGCCGAAGAAACGCTGGTCAGGAAGGGCGATGCGGTCGCCGCCTTGCAAGGCGCAGGGGAAAAAATCAGCGCGAGTTATTACTGGCCGATACAGACGCACGGCTCGATCGGCCCCTCGTGCGCGGTGGCCGACGTGGGCGCAAAGCAGGCAACCATCTACACCGCCTCGCAGGGAACGCATCGTTATCGTCCTGCTTACGCACAGATGCTGGGCATGCCCAATGACGCGGTGCGCCTGGTGTACGTCGACGGCGCCGGCTGCTACGGCATGAACGGCCACGACGACGCCGCCGCCGATGCGGCGCTGATGTCGAAGGCGCTGGGCAAGCCGGTGCGGGTGCAATGGTCGCGCCAGGATGAACACGGCTTCGATCCGAAGGGGCCGCCGCAGGCGTTGACGCTGGAAGGCGCCCTGAACCCCGACAAGTCGATCGCCGCGTGGCGCACCGAGATGTGGCTGCCGCGCGCCACCGCCAGCCTGCCGACGGTGCCCTTGCTGGCGCCGCAGACGGCAGGCATGCCGCAGCCGAAGGGAATTTCAACCGGCTTGATTTCACAGAACGGCGATCCGCCGTACGAGGTCGCCAACGTCGCGGTCGGCGTGCACTGGCACGACAGCGCGCCGCTGCGTCCGGCCAACATCCGCGCGCCGGGCAAGATTGCCAACATCTATGCGGTGGAATGTTTCACCGACGAGCTGGCGGCGCAGGCGGGCATGGATCCGCTGGCGTTCCGCCTGCAATCGCTCAAGGATGCACGCGGCGCGGAAGTGCTGAAACGCACGGCGGCGCTGTTCGGCTGGCAAGCGCGCGCAGCCAGTGCCGGCCTCGGCAACAAGACCAACAAGCGCGGACGCGGCATCGCCTATTCGCATTACAAGCACAACGAAACCTATGTCGCCATGGCGATGGAGGTCGAGGTCGACCGCGCCAGCGGCGAGATCCGCGTGCTGCGTGTGGCCTGCGCGCATGATTGCGGACTGATCATCAACCCCGACGGCTTGCGCGCGCAGATCGAGGGCAGCATCCTGCAAACCATTTCGCGCAGCCTGTATGAAGAGATCCGCTTCGACACGCGCCGGGTGCAGAACGTCGACTGGGCCAGCTATCCCATCCTGGTGTTCCCGGCGGTGCCGGAGTTGCGCATCGAGCTGATCGACCGTCCCACCATGCCGCCATTGGGCGGCGGGGAAGCGGCGGCGTCGCCGGTAACGGCGGCGCTGGCCAATGCGGTGTGGGATGCGGCCGGCATCCGCTTGCGCACGGTGCCGTTCACGCCGGAGCGGGTAAAGGCGGCGTTGCAGAAGGTTTGAAAAACGGCGGTGGCGCTGCAATGCTCACGTTTGTGTTCTACACTGCGCGAGCTGTTTCCTCACAAAGTCCATAACACCAAGGAGAATCAAGCATGATCAACGTCACCGCCAGCCGCATCGCCCTTGCATTGGTTGCAGTTCTGTCGTTCAGCAGCGCCGCCATCGCACAAACCGTCAGCGTCGACCTCAAGGGAGCCAGCGAAGTCCCCGCCAATACTTCCACCGCCAGCGGCACCGGCAGCATCAGCGTTGCCGCCGACAAGAGCGTGAGCGGCAAGATCACCACCAGCGGCATCGAAGGCAAGATGGCGCACATCCATACCGGCGCCGCCGGCGCCAACGGTCCGGTGCTGGTCGGCCTGACCAGGGACGGCGATAACGGCTGGACCGTTCCGGCCGGCGCCAAATTCACCGACGAGCAATATGCCGCCTATCTGGCCGGCGGACTGTACGTGAACGTCCATACCGCTGCACATCCGGGCGGTGAAATCCGCGGTCAGCTGCTGCCGAAATAAGACGCTGCCGATTGCGAGCCGGATTCTTTTCCTGCTCCGGAAGCCATCCTTTTACAAGGGTGGCTTTTTTGTGGGCGCATGGTTTTGTCTTCCGGTAAATTGTCATACAACTATGCTGATTTCGCGGCTGGAGAGAGCGGTGGCGGGACAGAAATCGGGGAGGAGGCGGCACTGCGATCAGAGGTTTTTAGACTTTTACGCGACTGGTGTAATCGAATAAGTTCAATACCGTAGCGGATTGCAGAGGTTTTCAGGAGGGCGATAATAATTCCATTGCCAAACCAAAAGCGCGTGTTTATACTTTACTTTATGTTGTATGATGACTGATAACAAAGTCCTCTTGCAGCTCTTTCAATAATAAACACTGCCGCTGCCGCTTCGTCGGACAACGTCAAATATGAGCAGGAGATCGCGCTTTCGCCGCATCCCGCTTCATCATTTGCTGTTTCCTCCGGGCCTCGGCGCAATTCCGGTCAGGAGACAATCAGTGAGTGTCAATCAAGTGGGCGCAGCCATCAGCGCAAGCGCCAAAGAAAATATCAAGCCGAGTCATGTTCGCTATCTGATTCTGTTCATGCTGTTCATCGTGACGACGGTCAATTACGCCGATCGCGCCACGCTGTCGATCGCCGGCACCTCGATGAAGTCCGAACTCGGTCTCGATCCGGTGATGATGGGCTACATTTTCTCCGCGTTCAGTTGGGCTTACGTGCTTGCGCAGTTGCCGGGCGGCTGGCTGCTGGACCGTTTCGGTTCCAAGAAGATCTATGCGCTGAGCATTTTCCTGTGGTCCTTCTTCACGCTGCTGCAAGGCGGCGTCACCTGGTTCGGCACGGCCGCTGCGGTGGTGCTGCTGTTCCTGCTGCGCTTCATGGTCGGCCTGGCGGAAGCGCCGTCGTTCCCGGCCAACGGCCGCATCGTGGCGTCGTGGTTCCCGACTGCGGAGCGCGGTACGGCGTCGGCGATTTTCAACTCGGCGCAGTATTTCGCCGCCGTGCTGTTCACGCCGCTGATGGGCTGGATCACGCACGTTTACGGTTGGCACCATGTGTTCACGGTGATGGGCGCATTCGGTATCCTGCTGACCTTCCTCTGGATCCGCGTCATCCACAGCCCGAAAGATCATCCGATGATCAACCAGGCCGAGCTGCAGCACATCGAGCAGGGCGGCGGACTGGTGGACATGGATCAGGCAAAGACGACGAAAGCGACCGCAGGCGCTGCCGCAAGCGGTGATGCCGGCAAGGCCAAGTGGGGTTACATCAAGCAACTGCTGAGCAATCGCATGCTGCTGGGCGTGTACATCGGCCAGTACTGCATCAACACGATCACGTATTTCTTCCTGACCTGGTTCCCGGTGTACCTGGTGCAGGAGCGCGGCATGTCGATTCTGAAGGCGGGTTTCGTGGCTTCGATTCCGGCGGTGTGCGGCTTCATCGGCGGCGTCGTCGGCGGCCTGATTTCGGATCGCCTGATCAAGCGCGGCAACAGCGTCACCATGTCGCGCAAGATTCCGATTGTCGGCGGCATGCTGCTGTCGACCACGATGATCCTGTGCAACTACGTCGATGCGCAGTGGATGGTGGTGGGCATCATGGCCGTGGCCTTCTTCGGCAAGGGTGTCGGCGCACTGGGCTGGGCCGTGGTGGCCGATACCGCACCGAAGGAAATCGTCGGCCTGTCGGGCGGCCTGTTCAACACCTTCGGCAATATCGCCGGCATCACCACGCCGATCGTGATCGGCTATATCCTGAAGGAAACCGGTTCGTTCAGCGGCGCCCTGATTTTCGTCGGCGCCAATGCGCTGGTGACGGTGATCAGCTACCTGGTGATCGTCAAGGAAATCAAGCGCGTCGAACTGAAGCCTCTCTGAGATCGACAAAACCCACGCTGCCGGGACCCTCTGCGTCCCGGCAGCGTTGTTTAACCCGCAGCATGTTGTCAATGGATTCGCCATGAGCGCCGAAACAGCCACCCAAGCCAGCAACACCAATATTCCACGCTACATCCTGATGCACGAGAACGACAACGTCGCCATCGTCGTCAACGACCGCGGCCTGCCGGCCGGCACCGTGTTCCCGGATGGCCTCACGCTGATCAGCCAGGTGCCGCAAGGCCACAAGATCGCCCTGCGCGATATTCCGCAGGGCGCGGCGATCATCCGCTACGACGTCGCCATCGGCTACGCCGCGCGCGATATCGCCAGGGGCAGCTGGATCGAAGAGTCGGTGGTGACGCTGCCCCCGGCACGCGAGCTCGACAACCTGCCGATCGCCACGCGCAAGGCGCCCGCGCTGGCATCGGTGCCGCTGGAAGGCTATACCTTCGAGGGCTATCGCAACGCCGACGGTTCGGTCGGCACGCGCAACCTGCTGGCGATCACCACCACCGTGCAATGCGTTGCCGGCGTGGTCGAGCATGCGGTCAGGCGCATCCGCCAGGAGCTGCTGCCGAAGTATCCCAATGTCGAAGACGTGGTGGCGCTGGAACACACCTACGGCTGCGGCGTCGCCATCGATGCGCCCAACGCCGACATCCCGATCCGCACATTGCGCAACATCAGCCTCAATCCGAACTTCGGCGGCCAGGCCATGGTGGTCAGCCTTGGTTGCGAAAAACTGCAGCCGAATCGCCTGCTGCCGGAAAGCATCATCCCCATCCACAAGGAAGGCGAAGCTTACGTGGTTTGCCTGCAGGATGCGGAGCACGTCGGCTTCAACTCGATGATCGATTCCATCCTGAAGATGGCCGAAGCGCGCCTGCAGGAACTCGACAAGCGTCGTCGCGTGACGTGCCCGGCCTCCGATCTGGTGGTCGGCGTCCAGTGCGGCGGCAGCGATGCGTTCTCGGGCGTGACAGCCAATCCGGTAGTCGGTTTTGCCACCGACCTGCTGGTGCGCGCGGGCGCCGCGGTGATGTTTTCGGAAGTCACCGAAGTACGCGACGGCATCGATCAGCTGACCTCGCGCGCCGTCAACGAAGAGGTCGCGCAGGCCATGATCCGCGAGATGGACTGGTACGACAATTACCTGCAGAAAGGCGGCGTCGACCGCAGCGCCAACACCACGCCGGGCAACAAGAAGGGCGGCCTCGCCAATATCGTCGAGAAGGCCATGGGCTCTATCGTCAAGTCCGGCAGCAGCCCGATCTCGGGTGTGCTGGCTCCCGGCGACAAGTTGAAGCAGAAGGGTTTGATCTACGCCGCCACGCCGGCCAGCGATTTCGTCTGCGGCACCTTGCAACTGGCGGCCGGCATGAACCTGCACATCTTCACCACCGGCCGCGGCACGCCATATGGCCTGGCCGCCGTGCCGGTGATCAAGGTCGCCACGCGCAATGACCTGGCGCGCCGCTGGCACGACCTGATGGACGTCAACGCCGGCCGCATCGCCAGCGGCGAAGCGACGATTGCCGACGTCGGCTGGGAGCTGTTCCAGCTGATGCTGGATGTCGCCAGCGGCCGCAAGCAGACCTGGGCCGAGAAGTGGAAGCTGCACAACGCGCTGACGCTGTTCAACCCGGCGCCGATCACCTGATTCATTCGGCTTTCTTCGAACGGCAAACACAAAAAACTACAAGCTCCCGCGTCTTCGATAGCGGGAGCATTTTTCATCAACGGGAGGAAGTTATGGAATTTGCAACATATGCACGAAGGGCCGGCGCAGTCATGCTGGGCTGTGCGCTAGGCATCGGCGCCAACGCAGCAACGATGGTGTACGTGTCCAATGCCGACAGCAAGGACATCTCGGTCTTGCAACTGAACAAGGATGGCAGCCTGGACCTGGTTGAACAAGTACCGGCCGGCGGCACGGTGATGCCGCTGGCGTTCAGTCCCGATCATCGTCGCCTGTACGCCTCTTTGCGCTCGCAGCCGTATTCGGTCACCACCTTTGCGGTCGATCAGCAGAGCGGAAAACTGAAGGCGTTGTCCACGGCGCCGCTGGCCGACAACATGGCGAACCTGGCGACCGACAAGACCGGTCGTTTCCTGTTTGCCGCGTCCTATACCGGACACAAGATTTCGGTCAATCCGATCAGCTCCGCCGGCCTGGTGCAGGAGCCGGCCACCGTCATCAACACGGGCAAGAATGCCCACGCCGTCGGCAGCGATCCGAAGAACAGATTCGTCTTCGCCTCCAACCTCGGCAGCGACGTCATCCTGCAATTCAAATTCGACGCTGCGACCGGCAAGCTGACGCCCAATACGCCGCCATCCGTCGCGACGAAAGCCGGCGCCGGTCCGCGTCACTTTGTGTTTCATCCGAACCTGCGCTATGTGTTTGCCACCAACGAGCTCGACGGCACGGTAAGCACCTATTCCTATGATGCCGCGCAAGGTACGCTGAAGCTGAAGGGCAGCGTCTCGGCCGTGCCGCCGGGATTCAAGGGCGGTGCGCCAGCTGCTGCCGATATCCACCTGACGCCGGACGGCCGCTTCCTTTATGCCTCCGAACGCACGTCCAGTACATTGACTGCTTACCGTGTCAACGCCGGCACCGGCGAACTGACCACCATCGGCAACTTCGCCACCGAGACCCAGCCGCGCGGATTCAACATCGATCCGCAAGGCAAGTACCTGCTCGCGGCGGGACAAAAATCGAACGGCCTGACCAGCTATGCCATCAACCCGAAAACCGGGGCGCTGACGCCTTTGCGGCACTATGGCTTGGGCAGCAATCCGAATTGGGTGGAAATCATCGCGTTGCCTTGAGACGCTGCGCTTCACTTTGGGAAATCCCTCGCCGGTCATGCCGAGCGGGGGATTTTGCATTGGCGCAGGAAAATTGTCGATCCGGCAATGTCGCATTTTGATGTTGCTCAAAAAAACGTGCATAAATCGACTCCGGCGTTTGTCCTTGCTCTAAGATTGCGCAGGGCACGTCTGCGTGCATCGAAAACTAGAATATCAATGGGAGTGAAGAATGCGGAACATCACCGTTCGTTTCAGTCTGATGAGCGCACTGGCGCTGTTTGCCGCCATGATCGTGTTCGGCGCCGCCGTCGGCGTGTTTGCGCTGGGCCGCGCCAATGAATCTACCGTGACGGTGCACGACGTCGCCTCGCGCGCGCTGACCATCAACGACGCCTACAAGGACACCACGCGCACCCGTGCCGCACTGACGCGCGGCTATAGCGCGTTGAAGGAGCAGAACGACCAGGAGGTCAAGAATTCCGCGTTGAAGAGTGCGCAGGCCAGCTACGATCGCACCCTCAAGTTGCTCGACGAGTTCGACAAGGCGGCGCCGTTCAAGGGCCAGGACGACAAGCTCAAGGCGGATCTGGTCAATGCCGGCAGGCAGCTTTCGGACGTGCTCAACAAGGCCGCCGACGCCTTGCGCGCCAATGACACCAACGCTTATGTCGAGATCAACAGCCGCGACATCACGTCGCGAGGCGCCAACTTTTCAACGCAGCTGGAGAAATTCCAGAAGCTGACCAAGGATATCTCCGAAGACATCGTCGCCCAGCGCGACCGGGAATACCACATGGTGGTGTGGCTGGTGGCTGCCGGCCTGGTTGCGGCGCTGATCCTTGTTCTGGGGGTGCACTTCCTGTTGCGCGGCATCGTGCTGACGCCGCTCAACCGCGCGGTGGCTTTGCTCGACCAGGTTGCCGGCGGCGACCTGACGATGAAGATCAGCGAACCGGGCCGTAATGAAATCGGCCGCCTGTTCGCTTCCATCCGCAGCATGCAGCAAGGTCTGCTGAGCACTGTGGCGCGTGTGCGCAGCAGCACCGACATCATCAATACCGGCGCGCAGGAAATCGCCGCCGGCAATCTCGACCTGTCGTCGCGTACCGAGACCCAGGCCAGCTCGCTCGAAGAGACCGCCGCGTCGATGGAGCAATTGACGGGCACCGTCAAGCAGAATGCGGAGAACGCCCAGCAGGCCAACCAGCTGGCGCATTCGGCGTCCGAGACGGCAGTCAAGGGCGGTGAGGTAGTGGCGCAGGTGGTCGACACCATGACCGCGATCAACGACTCGTCCAAGAAGATCGTCGACATCATCAGCGTGATCGACGGTATCGCGTTCCAGACCAACATCCTTGCCCTGAACGCCGCAGTGGAGGCAGCCCGCGCCGGTGAGCAGGGCCGTGGCTTTGCCGTGGTGGCATCGGAAGTACGCAGCCTGGCGCAACGTTCGGCCGCGGCGGCGAAAGAGATCAAGCAACTGATTACCGATTCGGTCGACAAGGTGGAATCGGGCAGCCGCCTGGTCGAGCAAGCCGGCTTAACGATGGGCGAAGTCGTCGGCAGCGTGCGGCGCGTCACCGACATTGTCGGCGAGATCAGTTCGGCCAGCCGTGAACAGAGCGACGGTATTGCACAGGTCAACCGCGCCATTGCGCAGATGGATGAAGTGACGCAGCAGAATGCCGCGCTGGTGGAAGAAGCCGCCGCTGCGGCGCAGTCGCTGCAGACGCAGGCGGTGACGCTGGCCGAGGCGGTCAGTATTTTCCGGATGGAAGCCCACACGGCGGCCGGGCCGCTGCATGGATCCGCCGTGCCGACGCAGCGAGCGGCAGAAAAATTGACGACTGTGAAGAAAACTGCAGCGGTTGGCGCGGCCGCGCCAGCGCCGGCACCTTCCGTCGGCGTCCGTCCGGCGTTGGCCAAGCCCGCGACACCGAAGACTGCGCCCAAGCTTTCGCCGACTTCCGACGACGACTGGGAACAGTTCTGATCTGCATGTCAGTTGCCGCAGCGATGGCCTGATATCCGGCCGTCGCTGCCGTTTCTTCTAGGCCTGTTGCTTCCCTCCCAGCGCTTCGGCCACCAGCCGGCGCTGTTCTTGCTGGTGGCGCCTCAATGACGAGTGCGCTCCCGCAGCCGTAGCGGTACGGCACACGTTGCGCAAGGCGATGCCCGTTGGCAGACTTTCTTCCAGGGCATCGCGCACGAAGCGCCACGCTCCCTGATTTTTGTCTTCTTCTTGCGCCCAGACCACTTCGGACAAATGAGGAAAAGCTGCCAGCGCCTCGGCCAGCGCGTCCTGCGGGAACGGGTACAGCTGTTCGATACGGATGACCGCGGTGCGGGCGTCGTGCGCTTCGTTTCGGGCCGCGTCGATGTCGTAGAAGAACTTGCCGCTGCACAGAATGACGCGTTCCACTGCAGTGGAGTCGGTGACGTCACGATCGGCCAGCAGCGGCTTGAATCCGCCTTCGGTCATTTCTTGCAGCGACGAATGGGACCGCGGGTTGCCATAGAGGTGCGACTTGGGCGACATCACGACCAAGGGTTTGGGGTCCTCCGCCACGGCTTGCTGGCGCAGCAGATGGAACCACTGCGCCGAGGTCGACGGAAACGCGATGCGCATGTTGCGGTCTGCGCAGAGTTGCAGGAAGCGTCCCAGGTAAGCGGTCGAATGTTCCGGCCCCGCGCCTTCCTGGCCATGCGGCAGCAGCATGGTCAGGCCCGAGCGATATCCCCATTTGTGTTCACCGGGCGCGATGTACTGGTCGACGATCACCTGGGCGCCATTGACGAAGTCGCCGAACTGCGCCTCCCAGATGGTCAGCCGGCGTTGCGCCTGAACGCTGTAGCCATATTCGAATCCGAGCACGGCTTCTTCGGTCAGCGGCGAATTGACAATATCGAAACGGCCCTGGCCGGCGCCGATATGGTCGAGCGGGATGAACGCCTCGCCCGCGTGGTGGCCGATATCGTCCTGCGCAAACCAGCGGGCATGGCGATGCATGAAGGTGCCGTGGCCGACGTCGAGGCCGGACAGGCGTATGTCGACGCCGTCGCCCAGCAGCGAGGCGCAGGCGAGGTTTTCCGCGAAGCACCAGTCGACCGGATTGCGCGCGTCGGCAGCGCCGGCTTGCCATTTCTGGATCAGTTGCCGAATGACGTTGTGCGCCTTGAAGTCTTCCGGCGGCGTGGTGATGATTGCCGCCAGTGTTTGCAAGCGCTCAAGCGACGGCGGTTGGGAAAAGAGACTTGCGGCGTTGTCGTCGATCGCCGGTAGCATCTGCATGGCAGCCTTGCCGTGCGGCGAACTCGTCAGCACGCTCCGCAATATGTCGGTGCGCAAGCTGTCGAGAGAGATTGATGTGCTCGTCCTTGCGGCTTCGCGGGCCAGGCACGCATGGTAGAGCTCGGTGACCGGCGGATGGCGTGCGATCGCTGCCTGCAGACGCGGATGGGTAAGGGCCGGGATGTCATGTTCGGAATGTCCGAGGCGGCGATAGCCGATCAGGTCGATGATGACGTCGGCGCCATACTTCATGCGGTATTCAAAGGCGATGGCGGCAGCGCGGACAAGGTCGTCGGGATGATCGGCATTGACGCGGATCACCGGCGCATCGACCAGGCGGCCGATATCGGTGCAGTAGAGATTGCCAGCCACATCCATGGCGTTGGACGTGGTGAAGGCGATTTGGTTGTTGACGATGATATGGACTGTGCCGCCCAGCGTATAGCCTTGGGCGCGGGTCAGGTTCAGGGTTTCCATGACGATGCCCTGACCGGCGAACGCGGCGTCGCCATGCACCATGACCGGCACGCATCCGGATTCCGGATTGTCGTCCTGGAAGGCGCGCGCCATGCCGCTGACGACCGGATAGACGCTTTGCAGGTGTGAAGGGTTGTGCGCCAGGAAAACGCTGACCTCGCCCTTGCTGGTCTGTTTCAAGGCGCTCCCGCCGAGATGGAAGGGAAGGTCGTTCTGGCTGATCGCCTCGGGAGAATCGTGGTTGAGGCAGGCGAGGATATGCTGCACCGGGAAATCCATCAGATTGACCAGCATGTTCAACCTGCCGCGATGAGGCAGCCCGAGGAACATTTGCTGTACGCCATGTTGCGCGGCGTTCTCGATCAGCATGTCCATCAGCGGCAACAGGCTTTCGCAGCCTTCCATCGAGAAACGTTTGGCATGCGGCGCGGTGGCGGCAAGGTGGCGCTCCCACACTTCCGCCGTGAGCAGTCGGCGCAAAATCGTCTGGCGCTGCGCGGCGGAAGGCAGGGTCGACGAAGAGGCTTCCATCCGGGAGAACAGCCAGGCTCGCCGCGATTCGTCGCGTATGCCGCTGCAGTCCAGTGCAAAGGCGCCGCAGTAGACTTCTTTCAATTGACGGTCGAGTTGTTGCACCGTCGAAGCCGCCGGAAATACCGTGCTGCCCGACGGGCGCGCCATGGCCGGGGCGAGGCCGTAGAATTCCGGCGTCAGTTCCCGTGGTGTCGGCGTAACGTCGGGTGCGGCGATGGCGAGTGGGTCGAGACGAGCCATGCGATGGCCGAGGTTGCGGTGCGCCTCGATGAACTGTGCGATGTACCACGACGACAGCGCGGCGGCATCGGCAGCCGCAGGTTCGCGGTCGGGGAGGAAGGAGAAACGTTCCAGCGCGAGGTGTTCAGGATAGTTGTTTGACATGGTCGGGGCTAGGAGAAATATTGTTGGGGAAATTGCTGCTCCATTCCAACCGTCGCGACCGTGCCTCGTGGTTTTCGGCATGAGGCGGGCCAACGCGCGGCATTTTGCGGCAAGCAGCTTGATCGCTGGAGCGCTGCAGCTGCGACTGCCATTTCAATTGCAGTCGCAAACTGTCCATGTGGCTGCGCCCCGTTTGCTTCTTCCTGTTGAGGCGGTTTCCTTACGTTGATGCGGTGAACGCGAGCTCCGGCGTTTTGACGGCGCCCAGCCGCGACGGCTTCGCCGTGATATCGACGGAGCGGCGCGATCCGCCGCCGGGCGCGGTTGCCGTAGCCGGCAGCTGGTCGCCGTGGAGCGTGAAGGTGCTGACCATGTCGGTCAGTTGGCCGGTCTGGTCTTGCAACGCTTGCGCTGCGGCCGCGCTTTGTTCGACCAGTGCAGCATTTTCCTGGGTGACTTGATCCATTTGCGTAATGGCCTGATTGATCTGTTCGATGCCGTCGCTCTGTTCCTGGCTGGAAGAACTGATTTCTGCAACGATGTCCGTGACGTGACGGATGCTGTTGACGACGTCCTGGATGGTTTGACCGGCTTGTTCGACCATCTTGCTGCCGTTGCCGACCTGGTTGACGGAGTGATCGATCAGCGTCTTGATTTCCTTGGCGGCGACGGCGCTGCGCTGCGCCAGGTTGCGCACTTCGCTGGCGACCACGGCGAAGCCGCGGCCGTGTTCCCCGGCGCGCGCGGCTTCCACTGCGGCGTTGAGGGCGAGGATGTTGGTCTGGAAGGCGATGCCGTCGATCACGCCGATGATATCGACGATCTTGCGCGACGACGTGTTGATGGCGGTCATGGTGTCGACCACCTGGCCGACGGCATCGCCGCCCTTGATCGCGACGGCGGACGCGTTGGATGCAAGCTGGTTGGCCTGACGTGCATTGTCGGCGTTCTGCCTGACCGCGGAGGTCAATTGTTCCATCGCCGAGGCGGTTTCTTCCAGCGAGCTCGCCTGTTGCTCGGTGCGCGTGGACAGGTCCATGTTGCCGCTGGCGACCTCGCGAGAAGCTTCGGCAATGGTATCCGTGCCTTTGCGCACTTTGGCGACAATGCCATGCAGGTTTTCGATCATGAATTTGAGGGCCACAAGCAAGCGGCCGATTTCATCCTTGCTGTCGATTTCCAGATGATGCGTCAGATTGCCTTGCGCCACCGCTTCCGCCAGGTCGACGGCGCGGTTGATCGGTCGCGTGATCGTGCGGGTGATGAACACGCCGGTGACGATCGACAGCAGCACCGCGCAAGCCGACAGGATGGCCATCTGGATCTTGGCGTTACGCGCCTGTTCGGCTGCGTTGAGGACGTCGTTTTCCATTTCGTGCGCCTGGTAGTCGACCATCTTGTCGACCAATACGTAATAGGCGGCTTGGGTGCGGGCCATGTCGCCCTGGTAAATGTCGCGCGCCTCCTGCTGTTTGTTCTCCGCAATCAGTTCGAAGAATTTGCGCACCGTCACGCCGTAGGCCGCGCGCGATTCGAACTGTTGCTTGAACAACTGCTTGCTCTGTTCGTTTTGCAGCATTTTTTCAAATTTGGCGTAAGCCTCGGCATTGGTTTTGCGCAGGGCGGCGTAGTCGTCCATGTATTTCTTGGCGCGCTCGGGCGAGCTTGTCAGCAGCAGGTTGCTGAGGATGGCGTTGCCTTTGTTGCCGTTGTTCTTGATCTGGTTGCTGATGGAAATCAGCGAATAGCGCTCGCCGACGATGCGGTCCATTTTTTCATTGTTGGCGTCAAGATGCCGGATGCCGACGAGCGCCGTACCGATCAGCAACGCAACGACCAGCGCGAACGCCAAACTGAGACGGACTCCTATGTTGAGATTGGAGATTTTCATTTACTGCTCCTCTATGGCGGGTTTCAATCATTACGTGCTTGCGCTGGGTTATGGGCGTGCGGACAAGCGGGCTTGGTCATGCATGGGGATCCAAAGTCCAGCACCTTGTAAAAGTGGCTGCGGGCAATGAATGGAAGAAATATAGGGAGGAAACCAGGGCGACTCTATAGGGATATTTCTGATGTTTTTCTGTCCATTGACAGTCTGAGTAGCCACTCAGATACCTTATGGTCAGTAGGTTGTCGTGCGCGTTTCCGCGCGCGCAAAAAAAAACGCCGGAGCGGATGCTCCGGCGCTGAAACTGCCGTTGCCGGCAGTTGTGGATACCTGTTGAGGTAAGGATCGGTTCGTCGTCTGCCGGCTTTACGCAGCAGTGTACGAAGTCTTCACGGCGGTGTAGAACTCGGCGGCGTACGCGCCTTGTTCACGCGGACCGTAGCTCGATGCCTTGCGGCCGCCGAACGGCACGTGATAGTCGACGCCGGCGGTGGCCGTGTTGACCATCACCATGCCGGCTTGTGCGTGGCGCTTGAAGTGGGTGGCGTGCTTCAGCGAGGTGGTGCAGATGCCCGACGACAGGCCGAACTCGGTGTCGTTGGCCAGTTGCAGCGCGTGCTCGTAGTTGTCGGCAGGGATCACCGAGGCCACCGGGCCGAAAATTTCTTCGCGCGAAATGCGCATGTCGTTGTTGCAGTCGGCGAACAACGCCGGCGTCATGTAGAAGCCGTCGGTGTCGCGCTTGACGCGCTCGCCGCCGAACACCAGGTTGGCGCCTTCCTTCTTGCCGATTTCAATGTACGACAGGTTCTGATCCAGTTGCGACTGATCGACCACCGGACCGATGTTGGTGTCTGCGGTCAGCGCGTGACCGATCTTGAGGCCGGCCAACTGGGCGCGCGCCGCTTCGATGAAGCGCGGGTAGATATCCTTTTCGACGATGATGCGGCTCGACGCGGTGCAGCGCTGGCCGGTCGAGAAGAACGCGCCTTGCACGGCCGCCGCGACGGCGACGCTGAGGTCGGCGTCGTTGAGCACCACCAGCGGATTCTTGCCGCCCATTTCGAGCTGGAACTTCGCCATGCGCGCGATACAGCCTTGCGCCACGCGGTTGCCGGTCGAGACCGAACCGGTGAAGGTGAGGGCAGTGACGCGGCGGTCGTCGATGAAGCGCTGGCCGACGACTGAACCGCGGCCCATGACCAGGTTGAACACGCCGGCCGGGATGCCGGAGCGGCTGATGATGTCGGCAATCGCCCAGGCGCTGCCCGGCACCAGTTCAGCCGGTTTGAAGACGACGGTGTTGCCGTAGGCCAGCGCCGGTGCGATCTTCCACGCAGGGATCGCCATCGGGAAATTCCACGGCGCGATGATGCCCACTACACCGACCGGTTCGCGCGTGATTTCGATGTCCAGGCCGGGACGCACCGATGCCAGTTTCTGGCCCTGGATGCGCAGCACTTCGGCGGCGAAGAACTTGAAGATGTTGCCGGCGCGGCCGGCTTCGCCGATGCCTTCGGCCAGCGTCTTGCCTTCTTCGCGCGAAAGCAGGCGGCCGAGTTCTTCCTTGCGCGCCAGGATTTCCGAACCGATCTTGTCGAGCGCATCCGAACGCGCCTGGATGTTGCCGGTGCTCCAGGCAGGGAAAGCGGCGTGGGCGGCCGCAATGGCGATGTCGGCTTGCGCGGCGTCGGCTTGCGCGTATTCGCCGACGATGTCGGACAGGTCGGACGGGTTGATGTTCTTGTTGACGCTGGCGCCTTGCAGCCATTCGCCGTTGATGTAATTCGCAAACTGGGACATGGTGTTCTCCTGAAAGTGGAAGCATGGAAGCCAAAACTGACCGCGGGAAAATTCCGGCGGTCAGTTCTGGCTTGGTTACTTCTTATGGGTGAAAAGACTTCTATGCATTTACTGGGGGCCGAGGCGCTTGATCAGTGCGGCCAGTTCTTCGTGTTCCGCTTCCGTGCAGGCGGTCAGCGGGGTGCGCACCGGACCTGCATCGTGTCCGACGACACGCGCGCCGGCCTTGACGATACTGACTGCGTAACCGGCCTTGCGGTTCCGGATGGCCAGGTAAGGCAGGAAGAAATCGTCGATCAGCTTGCCGACGGTGGCGTGGTCTTCCCTGGCGATCGCGTGGTAGAAGTCCATCGCGGTCTTGGGGATGAAGTTGAACACGGCTGAGGAGTAGACCGGCACGCCCAGCGCCTTGTAAGCGGCCGCATAGACTTCCGCGGTCGGCAAGCCGCCGAGGTAGGTGAAGCGGTCGCCGAGGCGGCGGCGGATGGTGACCATGGATTCGATTTCACCGACACCGTCCTTGAAGCCGATCAGGTTCGGGCAGCGGTCGGCCAGGCGTTCCAGCATGTCGGCGTTGAGTCGGCAGACGCCGCGGTTATAGATGATGACGCCGAACTTGACCGATTTGCAGACGGCTTCGACGTGTTCGGCAATGCCTTCCTGGCTGGCTTCAGTCAGGTAATGCGGCATCAGCAGGATGCCGTGGGCGCCGAGGCGTTCGGCTTCCTGGGCGTAGCCGATGGCTGCGCGGGTGGCGCCGCCGGCGCCGGCGATGATCGGCACCTTGCCTTTGCAGGTATCCACGGCGGTGCGGATGATGTCCGAATATTCACCCGGCACCAGCGAAAAGAACTCACCCGTGCCGCCTGCCGCGAACAGCGCGCTGGCGCCGTAGGGAGCCAGCCATTCCAGGCGCTCGATATAGGTCTTCGGACGGAAGTCGCCTTGCTCGTCGAAGTCGGTCAGCGGGAAAGAGAGCAGGCCGGCGGAGAGGATTTGTTTCAGGTCTTGTGGTGTGTACATGTCGGTGTCGTAGATGCCAGTGATGAGAGAAAAGGATCGTCGCGCTTCAGGTCTTTTGAATTCGGATCAAGTTAAGATATCAGTCATCGTACAACATAGGCTAAAAGAAAGCCAGCAGTTTTTGCTGCTGGCCGGGTCAGGTTGCTCTTGCTGTTGCGTTGCTACCGTCTTGCTGTGGCACCTGTGCTGCTGCCGAATGGGCGCTTTGTTCAATGGACTAATTGTCTGACGCTTTTTCCGCTTGCTGCGCGCCGGCTGCCGACTCGGCGGCTTCCTGGGCGCGGCGCAGGCGTTCGCGGCTGTTGGTCAGGTGATTGCGCATGGCGGCGCGTGCGGCTTCGGTATCGCGGCGGGCGATGGCTTCGTAAATGTCTTCGTGTTCGCGCTGCACGCGGTCGAGGTAGCTTGCTTGCGGATCGCGCGCCAGTTCGGCAGTGTTGAGGCGCTTGCGCGGGATCACGCCGGCGCCGAGATGGCTCAGGATCTCGATGAAATAGCGGTTGCCGGTGGCGTTGGCGATCTGGAAGTGGAAGCGGAAGTCAGGGCCGACGGTATCGACGCCTTTTTTCAGGTTCTCATGGAAGGCGTCAAGCGCCTGGCGGATTTCCAGCAATTGAGCATCGCTGCGGCGTGCGGCGGCCAGGCCGGCGGTTTCGGTCTCGAGGCTGATGCGCAGTTCCAGCAGCGCCAGCAGGTCCTTCATCGTGGTGATGGTGGCCGGGTCGATATTGATGTTGCCGGCTTTTTGCGCTTCCAGCACGAAGGTGCCGATACCGTGCCGGGTTTCCACCAGTCCGGCCGCCTGCAGGCGCGAAATCGCTTCGCGCACCACGGTGCGGCTGACGCCTTGGGTCAGCATGATCTCGGACTCGGTGGGCAGCTTCTCGCCCGGCTTGATCGCGCCGTTGGAAATCATTTCAGAAATCGCACCGACCACTTCCTGCGACAGGCTTTGGGTCTTTTTGCGAGGACGCATCAGCGGGCTGGGGGTCTCGGTAACTTCCATTTTTTATAGGTCAGTTCGTGAAAGTGGCGTGAAATGTGGATCTGGACGCATCGCACGATGGGAGGTTATGCGACATCTTACCAGAGGATGACTGGTTTTCGTAGCGTGGAGTGAGCGCTCGACGGCAGCCTGGCGCCCGCCCGGCGGCTGTTTTTCTCGTGGCGCGCAGGCCTCAGTGTAGCCGATGGCGATGGCAAAATTGCATTTAAGAGTTTTCCTATATCGCCGGGCGCGGCAAAAAATCAGAATGCAAGGCATCCAACCACTTGCCGAAAGTTTGTCATGAGCAGCCTTCTCTGGATATTCGTTGCCTTCTGCGGGCTGGCCTGCGTGTTCAACCGCTTTGCCACCGCCGACCGCGTTGCCGCCACGCCCGAACAGGGTCGCCGCGATTTCATCGTCGACGTCTGCGACGGCGATCACCGCAAGGCTGCCCGTCTGGTCGAAGAAAAAAGTGCGCTGTTCCCGCATCTGGACGCCGTCCAGGCGCACCAGCTGGTGTATCAGGACATGCTGGACATCACGGCTGAAGAGCGCGCCGCAGCGCATGTCGCCATCAGGCGCTCGTCCCGCAAGGCAATGAGGGAAGAAACGGCCGCATGATTTCCATATGGCATTGCCAAGCCGGCTGAGCCGGCTTTTTTTACGTCCGTAAAAACATGTGCAAAAGACATGTTGATGCCTTGGCATCCCTTGCTGGACGCGGAATTCAGGCTTTCACATCGGTCCGGAGTTTGTGCTAGTATCGGTTTCATTGCCGTGAGGAAATCATGAAAACTATTGAGCTGGACACCGAATACACACTGGAAGATCGGGCTGAGAAAATCAGCGAGCGCAGCATCCCGAAGAAATCCGTGCGCGCCGTCGCCGAACCGGTCGATCCCAACGTCGAACTGACCGGCGAAGAGCTGCGCTGGATGTATAGCGTGTTCAAGGGCGACTTCCGCATCATTCCGCGCCGCGTGGTGCAAAGCGTGATCAGCAAGGGCCTGGGTATTCCCAATCTGGGCGGCGCCTTCAACCTGACCAACGCGGGCCGCAATGTATTCCGCCGTACGTCGCCGGCGGCCAATGATGAATTGCATATCATCAAATCGCGCTCCCGGCATCGCTCCAACTGGCGTCTGGGGTAAAGCGCGTCGGTATTGCCGTGCCTGATGACAGGCTGCGGCGGAGACGGAGTGCAGTACCGAAAGCAGTATTCGACATCGCGTCGGATGCTGCTTTTTTCATGGCGGGATGGTTTTTGTCGCGGACATAAAAAAACCCGGTGCCAGGGGAACCAGCACCGGGAAAGCTCGTCACTCCCCCGAAAAACCTGACTGCCGGAGACATGGTCTCCGACTTTGCGATGGCGCCTGAAGAGGAGAGGCTTCATGCGCCGGAACCGATAGGGATGCGAGTGACTTGACTGCATTCTTGCAAATCCGCACGGCGATTCATATCGAATAAATTCGAGATTTTCTAGATAGTTATTTTCTCAAAATTCAATATTTGTCCGGTCGTCTTCGCAAATAACTTAATTTTTTGTTTTGTAAATATTTTGCCTGTCAGTTTGTCGATGGCTGAATGCCGGGTGGGCAGGTCCGGCTCAAAAACGAATCACGGGAGCCGGGCGGCACGGCGCGCGGCCGAGAGGCGTGGGGAGCTTCCGGCGTGGCCGGCATGAGACGAAATGCGCACATATGGGCGCGTCGGCAGCGTTTCCGCCTCGGTGCTAGACTCATTTTTTCTCTCACCGAAGGAATCATCATGTCGAGTCGCTCCAGGTTGTTGTCTTTGTTCGCCGTTGCCGCATTGGCGTTGCCCGTGTTGGTCCAGGCGCAGAACGCCGCGCCCGGCAGGATCCGCGGCACCGTCGCCGCAGTCGGCAGCAATAGCGTTGACGTACTGACGCGCGAAGGGAAGAAACTGACGCTGGAATTGAACGATGCCACGCGTTATTCCTCGGTCAAGGCGCTCGAACTGGCGTCGATCAAGCAGGGCAGCTTTATCGGCACGGCCGGCAAGCCTACCGCCAACGGCGGCATCGAGGCGCTGGAAGTGGTGGTGTTTCCCGAAGAAGCGCGCGGCTCCGGTGAAGGGCACTATGACTGGGATCTGCTGCCGGGCAGCAGCATGACCAACGCCACCGTCTCGGCGGTGGTGTCGGGCAATGCAGGTCGTGATCTCGAACTGACCTACCAGGGCAAGAACATCAAGATCCAGGTGCCGAAGGATGTGCCGGTCGTGACCTTCGTGCCGGCCACGGTGCAGGACTTGAAACCTGGCCTGACGGTATTTGTGGTGGCGTCGCGCAGCGGCGAAGAGTGGAAGGCCGGACGTTTCGTGATTGAGAAGGACGGCGTCAAGCCGCCGATGTAAGGTAAGCGGGAGGCAGGCGGCAGGAGGCAGGGGCAGGATTGTTATGCCGCCATGGAATAAGCGAATGCGATATTGATCGTTTCCATGCGCATGTTTTCGCTTTAAAGTGCTGATGTCTCCTCAATAACCTCCTGGAAGAAGTTTTTGAGATTGAACCCGCCCGGCCCGCGCCCGGCGGGTTTTTTTTCACCAATCTATCCGGTTGCCGCCCAATAAATAATCAATCCGTCGCCGGGGCAGTTGCCGCAAGGGATTGCGACCATGCCCCACAGCTTGTCCACAGGGCTGTTCACAGGCGTTGTGGGTAACCCGGCGGTCAAGTCTGGGCAGAATGGCGTTTCGCGCGTACCATGGCGGCCGGGGCGTCCGTTCGGATGCCCGCATATGGCAAGCCCTACCTGGAGAACGCAGCAATGAGCAATGATTTGACCAAAGATGAATTTGACGCCCTCGGTCAGATCAGCCGCAAGGAACATCGCGGCCGCCCGAGTGCCTGCGTGGCGCGCAATACCAAGCGCCTGACCGGCATCAAGATGCTCGAATACACACGCGAAGGCCATCTGGCGCTGACGGAAAAGGGCTTGCAGACGCTGTTCATCTATCGCTGCATCGAAGCCTTGCGCGGCCTGGAAGCGGATGCCGAAGCGGTAGTCGACGCCGACGTCGCGATCTTCCTCGTTCGCAAGGGACACATCGTCGCCAGGGAAGGCGGCAAGCAGTTCGAAATCACCCAGCGCGGCCGCGAATCGCTGGCCGATATCGACGCCCAGTCGCGCTGATGGGTTGATGTGCTGACGCCTCGATCGCGGGGCGCAGCAGCCGTATCTCCTCTACGGGAACATCAGTTCCCGATCTCGTTTCTGCCCTCCGTTTCCTCCTCGTTTTTGTTCTTGTATCGCACCGGCCACAATGCCGTGCAGATCTAGGGAATTCCCCGATAGATTGCGGCCGTCTGCGTGTCTATGATGCACTCCATGGACAGACGGTTTGCAACGCGGCGACAGCCCAGCGACAACAGACCTTCTACGTAATCAAGCCAACGGAGGTCATATGCAATTCATCGTCGAAACAGTGCCCAACGACATCGCCCTGATGTTCGTCACTTACCTGGGTTTCTGCATGTTGCTGATGTACTTGTTCATCCGTGCCGATTGCGAATGGAACAAGCGTGAAATGAAGATGTCCCGTGAGCGCCTGCGCATGCTCTCGGCCGATCACGAAAAATCGGATCGCCTGCGCGAACTGACCGTCTGCTCGGTGCATCATGACGTCAACTGCGCATGCTTCCTGCGCGGCAACGATGCGGATGCGACCGGCAAGAATGCGGCCTGAACGGAGCTGACCCGGCTCGGCGCGCATGCGGTATGAGAAAATACGCGGATGAAATCATCAAACATTCGCCCCCTCATCCCGCTTGCGGATTACCAACGTATTTTTCGCGTCATTCACTCGGTACTCGATAGTGTCGACGCCAATATCCCTGCCGCGAGTTTTTTCTTCAGCGTCACCGCGGCGCAGATATTGAAAAAGTTTTACAAGAAGAATGCCTTCCCGGTCGCCGGTGCGGCGTTCTTCCTGATCAGTAAAGATGGCAGCGGCGCCTTGTCGTTCGGCACGCTGGACGGCGACAAGGTCGACAGCAACAGCGACGCGTTCCACTGCTGGGTGCAATGCGACGGTTATGCGCTGGACTTCATGGCGCCGGTATTTGAAGAATTGCTGGAAGACGCGGGCCATCCGATGGCGGTGCCGCGACAGATGTTCCAGAAGGACCTGGCGCGCATGTCGGCGTCGCCGACGGCATTGAGCGCACTGGGCGACTTCCGGCTGGAGCCGAACCTGGCGCTGACGCGGGAGTTGTTGCAGCAGTTCATGAACAAGCCGGCGCTGAGCAATCTTTCGCAGGTGTGCATGGACTGGTATCAGAAGCCGCCGAAGGAGCTGGGCAGCGGTCTGGTCATGCAGAACGCCGAAGGTGACGGCACCAGGATGACGCTGAGCCGCTTGCAGGTCACCGGCGCCTGGTGACGGCAGCAGTCAGGCATATGAATTTGGGGGAGAGGGGAAGTAGCAGCAAGAGTAGCAGCAGAAGTACGTACAGCACTTGGGGAAGTGAACTGTAGTAGTCGTCTTGAGGGGAAGCAGGAGCAGAGGAGAAGGGCGGGAGTGGTGCACCGGACGATTGGTCCGGCACACCGTGCAATCATGCATATCGGTTGCATGTATCGCGAAAGAGTAGACAGGATAAGCTGGCTTTGTGACTTGTTGATGACAGTGGCAACCATCCCAATTATGGTTGCGGCGAGATTCAGGAATCTGCAAAACCTTTTTTGAGTGTCACAAAGCCGTCATACGTTGTCGATAGAATCTCGTTCGTCTCCTCTAAACTTGCTTTAGATTCACCTGCGATACAGACGTATCGCAGGTTTTTTTTGCTCAGAATTTTGTACTGCTGCACATGGTGAATATGCTGCGGCAGTGTCGGTTAGCAGTCGATTTAGTAGCCAATGCCGGATAGTGGCGTCGTAACCCGGCTGCACGCACACGTCATGGAAGC
The DNA here is from genome assembly GCF_026127345.1 of Herbaspirillum lusitanum. NCBI lineage: Bacteria > Pseudomonadati > Pseudomonadota > Betaproteobacteria > Burkholderiales > Oxalobacteraceae > Herbaspirillum > Herbaspirillum lusitanum. Next base: position 124,468 of record NZ_QXFG01000008.1, read on the forward strand.
CGCCAATCTCCCTGCTGGTGATCCAGCCCGGCGGCGCGGGGTGCGTCCTTGCCTCCAACTTGCTCAAGAATAACCAGGAATGGAATTTCCCTTGTTATCAACGACTTAAGTAAGTTCTCCAGTGCTTATCCACAGGCTTGCTACCAAAATGTGGGGATAACTTCCCGACAAATCCACAGCAAATTCGCATTATCCATCCTGTTCCAGCTTGCTTCAGCCGCCCTGCGGCGCGCCATCCGTATACGGCTCCACCTTGACCGAGCTCATGCTGTAGCCGGCGCTGCCCATCATCGTGTCGGAACGCTCGATCTTCAGCACGCCGCTGATCCAGACTGCATCCATGGTGCGGGTATTCTTGACCGGCTTGTTGCTGTGCACGTGGATGATCTGGTTGGCCGGCGGCGGCGGCACGTGGATGCAGGCGCCGAAATACGGCACCAGCAGGAATTCCTTCAAGGCCTCGCCTTCCCGCTCCAGTGAAACGACGAAGCCGGGGATGCGGATCGCCGCGCCGTTCATGGACGGATCGACGGGCGCGTTCTTCCAGTATTTCTTGGCTTTCCACAGCGCTTCCATGGCGCGCGGGTCGCCGTCTTCCATCTTGTCCAGCTTCAGGCCCTTGAACGGCGCCATGGCGTCCCAGTCCTTCGGCATGAGCGACTCCCAGGCGATTTCGCGGAAGCCGCCATCGCTCTTGCCGGATGGCTTGTAAGGCGTCTTTTGCAGGTCGGGCGCCTGTTGAAGGTGGTCGCCGACCTTGTATTGGGCGTTGTCGGAGTACGGAGCTGCTGCTGCAGCGGGCGCGGGCGCTTCGGCAACGGGTGCGGCCTTGGGCGCGTTCGGCGTCGCCGCCAGGTGCACCGAGTAACCGACCAGTAATCCGGCGGCCACGATGCCGCCTATCCAGGCAATGCTTTTCATGATGTTGCTTCGTCAAAGTTGCGGTATCGGGACCGCGAAATCAAATTCAAATCCGGGGCGTCAGGCCGTCGGCCAGGCTCAGCCGGTAGGCGCGCAGGCCAGGCAGCAGGCTGGCGACAAAGCCGGCGAGGACGGTCCAGCCCAGCAACTGCAACTCGCCCGCAGCCGGCAAGGCAGGATGCAATGTTACGCCAAATTGTGCGCTCAGGAAGGGGCCCAGCGCGAACAGCGCCAGCGTCAGCAGGACCGCGCCCAGCACCACGCCGGCCAGCATCACCGCCAGTCCTTCCAGCGCCAGCAGCAGGAACACGTCGCCCGGCCGCGCGCCTACCGAACGGAGCACCGCCAACTCGCGCCGCCGTTCGCCCAGGCTCGCCAGAATCGCCGACACCAGCCCGGCCAGGCCGACGATGACAACCATGCCCGATACCACCAGCAAGGCATTTTCGCCAATGCCGACCACTTGCCACAATTCGTCCAGCGCCACGCCCGGCAGCACCGCCATCAGCGGCTCGCTGTTGTCGTCGGCGATGTCGCGCTGGACGCCGAAGACTGTGGCGCGGCTTTTCAGGCCGACCAGTACGGCGGTGACGGTTTTCGGCGTGAGGTCGAATTTTTTCACCAGCGCCGGCGCAATCGACAGGCCCGGCATCGGCGCGCCCCCTTCCCAGTCGAGGTGGATCGCTTCCATCGCGTCGAGTCCGATATGCACGGTGCGGTCGACCGGCGTGCCGGTGCGCGCCAGGATGCCGGTGACGGTGAACGGTTTGTCCGCGTGGTCGGTCAGGTGCAGGCTGCCCATGCCGTGGCTCAGCACGATGCGGTCGCCCAGCTTGTAATGCAGGCGCTGCGCCACCTCCGCGCCGAGTACGGTTTCAAAGACGCTGCCGAAGACGCGCCCTTCGCCGAGTTGCAGCGGCTGACCGTCGCCGTAATGAAAATGTTTGAAATAGTCGCCATTGGTCGCCAGCACCGGGAAGCCGCGATGCGAATCCCCCAGCGACAGCGGAATGGTCCAGGCCACGGCGGGATTCTTCGCCAGCTTTTGCGCGCTGTCCCAGCCCATGTTGTTGGTGGCGCCGCCGATGCGGAAGATCGCGTACAGCATCAGCTGGACCGGGCTGGTGCGGGCGCCGACCACCAGGTCCGTGCCCGACACCGATTGCGAAAAACTGTCGCGCACTTCATGGCGCACGCGCTCGATGCCGAGCAGCATGGCGCTCGACAGCGCGATTGCCAGCAGCATCAGGCCCAGCGTATAGCGGCGATTCCAGGCGCTGCGCGCGGCCAGGCGGAACAGGAAGCTCATGCCGATTCCTCCGCACCAGCGCAGCGGTTGATGTCGTTGAGCGCGATGCAGCGATCGAAGCGTTCTGCCAGGCGCTGGTCGTGACTGACAAACACCAGGCTGGCGCCGGCCTGTTCGCACTCGTGCCGGATCAGGTTCAGGAAAGCCTGCTGGCGGTCGCTGTCGAGCGCCGAGGTCGGCTCGTCGGCGACCACGATTTCCGGCCGGCCGATCAGCGCGCGCGCCGCGGCCACGCGCTGTTGCTGGCCGATCGACAGTTGCGTTGCCGCCCGCGTCCACAGGTCCGGCGCCATGTCGAGGCTGCGCAGCAGCGATTCGGCAGCCGCGCGCAAATCGCTGCCCTGCGCCAGCGCGCGTTCGCGGCGCAAGGACGAGAAGCGGCAGGGCAGCAGCACGTTGTCGAGGATCGAGAGATAAGGAATCAGATTGAATTGCTGGAAGATGAAACCGATATGGTCGACGCGGAAACGATCGCGCCGCGATGCCGGCAACGCCTCCAGCGGCCGGCCGAGGATGGCGACGCTGCCGGCCTGGGCGCTGCTGATGCCGCCGATCAGCGCCAGCAAGGTGCTCTTGCCGCTGCCGCTGGGGCCGCTGACGAAGACTTGCTCGCGCGCCTGCACCTCGAACCGGTCCAGCGCCAGCGTCGGCGTTTTCTGGCCGGGCCAGGTGAAGGTGATGTCGCGCAAGGCGATGGCGGCGTCGCTCATATCGTGATGTTTGCTGGCTGAAAAATTAGGGGACGGCGATGCTGTTGGCGGCCGGCGTCAGTTTGGCGGCACCCTGGCGCTTGCCCGTGACCAGTTGCACGTCGATGCTGTTGAAGCCCTTGAACGTATCGAACAGGCGGACCTCGATTTTCTGCAGCCGTTCCGGATGGGCGCAGCGGAACGTGAAGTCGGCGTCGAGATCGGCGTGACCGTCATGGCCGGCTTGCGCCGCCGGTTTGGCCGCGGCAGGTTCACCCAACAACGCCGGATCAAGCGCGGCGGACTCCAATTTGACTCCACTGAGCTTGCATTCCGCTGACGGACTGGCGACGAACACGGCGCCGGCGTTGCGCAGATTTTTGGTCATGGCCTGGACGGCGGCCTTGTCCTTGGCGCTGTTGGCGGCATGCTCGAAGCCGACCAGGTTGACCAGCGGCGAATCGAGGTGCAGCGACAACGCCTGGCCGTCGAGCACGACGTCGAGCTTGCCGACGCCGTGGACATGCGCTTCATGGGCGTGGAGCAGCGAGGCGGAGGACAGCAGGGCAACGAGGGCGATTGTGTGGCGGAAGCGAGGATACATGGGCGTGATCTTTCTACAGGTGAGCTGCGCGGGACGATCCGCAAAGCGGAAAGCAGTCCCAGGCTGCATTTTGACCGGGTTGAAGGATTTCTTGGGGCTTTGTCACATCTTGCAACAATGTTGCATTATAATTCCAATTTTTCACCGAATTGCAACTCGGTTGCAGCTTAATTTTTGCCTTGATTGACCGGCAAGAAATTGACCGGACCCAGCAATCACCAACAAGAAAAACCCGTGCCCATGTTCTCCCGTCTCATTCAACAAACCAGCGTGCTTGCGCTGCCGTGGTGGCAGCGTGTGCTGCTGGTCGCGCCCGTGTGCCTGCTGCTGTGGCTGGGCGTGCTGTGGGCTTTGGGAGGGGATTGAACATGCCGGTCGCCATCTCGCTGGAAAACCTCACCGTCACCTACCGCCGCCATCCCGCCTTGCATCACGTCAGCGGGGAGTTCAAGCGCGGTTCGCTGACCGCCATTGTCGGCCCCAACGGCGCCGGCAAGAGTACGCTGCTGAAAACCATCATGGGCCAGGTCCGCTGCAACAGCGGCCGCGTCGTCACGCACCTGGCGGCCGGGCGCATCGCCTATCTGCCGCAGCAGGCCGAGATCGATCGCAGTTTCCCGATCTCGGTGCTCGATTGCGTGTTGCTGGGCTACTGGTCGCGCGCCGGGCTGTTCCGTCGCATGAGTCGCGACATGCTGCAACGCGCGGAAGAGGCATTGGCCGCGGTCGGACTCGACGGCTTCGCGCAGCGCGCCATCGCCAGCCTGTCGGTGGGGCAGTTCCAGCGCGTGCTGTTTGCACGCATCCTGTTGCAGGACGCCGAGCTGATTCTGCTGGACGAGCCGTTCAACGCCATCGACACCCGGACCACCAGCGATTTGCTGCGCATCATCCAGTCCTGGCACGCCGAGCAGCGCACGGTGATCGCCGTGCTGCACGACTACGACCAGGTGCGCAAGGCGTTCCCGCAATCGCTGCTGCTGGCGCGCAATGTGGTCGCCTGGGGCGAGACCGAAGGCGTGCTGTGCCATGAAAACCTGCACCGCGCACGCTCCATGGCCGAAGCGGTCGACGAGCATGCGCCGCTGTGTGCAGTCGATGTTGGCGATGAAAGGAGTGCGCCGCGATGACGCTGCTCCACGATTTTTATCAATTCGCGATCGCGCCGTTCCAGGAATTCGCCTTCATGCGCCGTGCGCTGGTGGCGACGCTGGCGCTGGCGTTGTCGAGTGCGCCGCTGGGCGTGATGCTGACGCTGCGCCGCATGAGCCTGTTCGGCGAAGCGCTGAGCCACGCGGTGTTGCCGGGCGTGGCCGCCGGTTTCATTTTCTTCGGCCTGTCGCTGCCGGCGCTGAGCATCGGCGGCTTCCTGGCGGGGGTGATCGTGGTGGCGCTGGCAGGCTGGATCAGCCGTCACACCGAACTCAAGGAAGACGCCAGTCTGGCCGCGGTCTACGTGGTAGCGCTGGCGCTCGGCGTGATCATGATCTCCGGGCACGGCACCCAGCTTGATCTGCTGCACATCCTGTTCGGCAACGTGCTCGGCGTCGACACCGAAGGCCTGCTGCTGGTGGCCGGCGTGTCCAGCCTGAGCGTGCTGCTGATGGCGGGTTTGTATCGCGGTCTCTTGCTGGAAAGTTTCGATCCGTCCTACCTGGCCGCCAGCGGCGGGCGCAATACGGTGTACCAGCAATTGTTCCTGATGCTGGTGGTACTGAACCTGGTGGCTTCGTTCCAGACATTGGGCACGCTCATGGCGGTCGGCCTGATGATGTTGCCGGCGGTATCGGCGCGGCTGTGGCACGACACCTTGCCGGCGCAGCTGGTCAACAGCGCCGTGCAGGCCGCGCTGGCCGGCTACGCCGGGCTGATGTTGTCGTATTACGCCTCGGTGCCGTCCGGGCCGGTGATCATCGTGTGCGCCGGCGGCTTCTATTTCCTGTCTTTGATCTTTGCCCCGCGCGGCTGGTTGCCGCGCATCCTGCGCCGGCCGCATCTGCGCGCTTAATCATTTTGGGAGTCACCGTGAAACTGTTTCGCCAGGTCTTTTTTTCGATCGCAGCCATGTTGGCCGTTCAGGGCGCATCCGCCGGGGACGCTCGCTTGCCGGTAGTGGCCAGCTTCAGCATCCTTGGCGACATCGTCGCCAACATCGGCGGCGATCGCATCACCGTCACCACGCTGGTCGGTCCCGACCAGGATGCACACGTGTTCCAGCCGGCTCCCGACCACATCAAATCGGTGGCGCGCGCCAGGCTGGTGGTCGTCAACGGCCTCGGCTTTGAAGGCTGGATGGACCGCGTGACCCAGTCGGCCAACTATCGCGGCGACATCGTGGTAGCGTCGAAGGGCATCGCAGTGCGCGACCGTGTCGAGGAGGAGCATGACCATGACGATCATGACGATCATGACGGACATGAGCACCATCACGGCAAGAACGATCCGCACGCCTGGCAGAATCCCGCCAATGTCGTGATCTACACGCAAAACATCGTCGCCGCGCTGAGCAAGCTCGATCCGTCCGGCGCCGCGCTGTATCGCAAGAACGGCGATGCTTACATCGCTGCGCTGACCGAGCTGGACCGCTGGGCCATGCGGCAGTTCGCGCAGTTCCCGCCGGCCAAGCGCAAGGTGATTACTTCGCATGACGCCTTCGAATATTTCGGCGCGCATTACGAGGTGCGCTTCCTGGCGCCGCAGGGCGTGTCGACCGACAGCGAGCCGAGCGCGAAGGAAGTCGCCAACCTGATCCGCCAGATCCGCAAGGAAAAAATCCGCGCCGTTTTCATCGAGAACATGAGCAGTCCCAAGCTGCTGCAACAGATCGGCAAGGAAGCCGGCGTCACGCTGGGCGGCAAGCTGTATGCGGATGCGCTGTCGCAGGCCGATGGTCCTGCGCCGACCTATCTGAAACTGATGCGCTACAACATCGAACAGTTGCTGGCGCAGATGAAGCTGAACTGATCCGCGGTTGACCCCGTGACGACGCCTGAAGGAGAGCGCCGTCACGTCTGCGCAACTTCGCGTATGCTTGTCGTTTTCCCTCACAACAACAGGAGATGACAAGATGGTCCACGTAGTCGCAATCATTACCGCCAAGCCCGGCAAACGCGAAGAACTGCTGAAACTGGTGCGCGCCAATCTGGCCGCCGTCCGCGCCGAACAGGGCTGTATCGATTACGGTCCGGTCATCGACGTGCCCGGCTTCGGCGGCGCCCAGGCCGAACTCGGCCCGGACACCTTCGCCTTCATCGAAAAATGGGAAAGCGCCGAGGCGCTCAAGGTCCACTTCACCCAACCGCACATGCTCGACTACCGCGACAAGTCAAAAGACCTGATCGCCAATCGCGCGGTTCACATCGTTGAATCGGCCGAGTAACGCTTGTCGGGATCGTAGGCTGATGCAACGCCCATCTGCATCAGCCACGCAATGAAGGTCTTGAGGGCATTGCCATTGGTTTCGCCGGTACGGTGCAACATGTGGAAGCCCTGGCCGTGCAACACCACTTCCGGAAACAGCTGACGCAGGCGACCGTGCGACAAGTCGTCGTCCACCAGCGCCAGCGATCCCATCGCAATCCCCAGATCAGTCGACGCCGCCTGCAAGCTCAGGAAAAAGTGCTCGTAACTGGTCCCCGGCAATTTCTTCTTCACCGGCACGCCGGCCTTGATCAGCCATTGCTGCCAGGCTTCCGCGCGCACGCTCAGGTGGATCAGCGAGGCTTGCAGCAGATCCGCCGGTTTGGTGATCGAATGCAGCTCCAGGTAGTGCGGCGAAGCCAGCGGCGCCGACACGTCGTCGAGGAAGCGCACGCATTCAAAGCCGCTGCGCTCCAGCGGGCTGCGCCACAACACCACGTCGAAGGGCGCCTTGAGGTCTTCGAAATGCTCGGAGACGGTGGTCGTCACGCGCACCTCGATGCGCGGGTTGTCGATCTGGAACTGCGACAACCGTGGAATCAGCCAGCGCATCGCCACCGATGGCGCGGTAATCACGCGCACGATGCGATTCTTGCCGGTCAGCGTCAGTTGCTCCGCCGCCATGGCGATGCGGTCAAGCGCGGCGCGCACCTCCGTGTAAAAGGCCTGCGCCGCTTCCGTTGCTTCCACGCCACGCGGCAAGCGGATAAACAAGGGCTGGCCGAAATGTTCTTCCAGCAATTTTATTTGCTGGCTGACTGCGCTGTGCGTGATGTGCAACTCGTGCGCGGCAATCGTCAGGCTGCGCGTGCGGACGGCCGCTTCGAATACTTTAAGCGCCTTCAAGGGCGGCAGGGAAAGGGACATGGTGTAAGTTTTTCTAATGCAGGTGTCGGAAAATATTGCTTTTTAAAGTGAAGGGTAGCCCCTATTCTCACTATCAATGCAACGTTATTCATGTGAGAGAAGAAAATGTCTACCTATCAATCCGCCGGTTTTTCTAATAATTTACAGAGTTTGCTGGAAGCTTTCCAGTTCTTTGTCGAGCGCGCTTTCAGTACGTCGGCCAAGACTGTTGACGGCGCGCTGTTCGACCTCAACGATGCTCCTTATCTGGAAGGCGTCACGAACCACGCCGAGATGGAACGCCGTTTGCGCGAACTCGATCGCGGCCATTTGCGCGCTCTGTCGGAACTGCAATCCCAGCTCTGATTTACCGTTGCTGCCGTCACGGCTGAAACAAGCTGAAATTCAGCTGCAATATTGAAGTGAAGCCAGAGATGTAAATGATGGGCGCCGGTTTCAACCTTGAAACCTGAAATGCGCCACCCTGGAGACCGAGCCGGAACGAACTGCTTCCCGGCTCGCGGCAATCAAGATGTCGTTCCGCATGCACGGGATATGACGACCCGCAGCAGACTGATCGCTGCCCTCTGACTCGACACCGCAATCATCGCCTGCGCAGGACCTGCTGCAGGCGGCGTGAATCCGCCCCATGTTTCCCCATGCCGTGATCGGCAGGCGGGGCATCGTCCCTGATTTTGACGAATGCGATAAGCTATGCGTTTGCCCTCGATGAACCAGATCTTCGCGAAGTAGTTGAAATGAAAAAAGCCGGCCCGGGAGACATTCCCGGAGCCGGCTCTTTTACGTGCCGAGGAAATACTCAGGCGCGCTTCTTCAGCAAATGCATGGGGCCGAACAGCTCCTGCATGCCGCTGTGGGCGATGAAGCTCAGATTGTAAGGATGCTCCGCCACCGCGCGCGGGAAGCGTTCCACTATCTTCAAGCCATGCAGCTCCTCGGCGATCTTGCCCCACAGGACCAGCGTCGGCAGTGTTTTCTTGTTTTCCTCGGCGTACTGCGCCAATCCCTTCAATACGGTTTCAAAGAACGGCTTCCAGGCTTTGGCATCCTTGACCGGCTTCACGTGCGTGCGGAACACCAGGCTGGCGTTGAGTAGCAGGAAGCCCTGTGCAGTCAGGTTGTCCTGCAGATCGGCCAGCGTCTGGATGGTGCCGGCGGTGTCGGCTTGCGCCTTGGCTGCGATGTCGAGCAGCGCGTCGCCGCTGGTCTTGTCGGCCGGCACGCGACCGTCGGCGACCAGCAGCATCTTCATGAAGTTGCGCAGCGACGTTGCACGGTTGACCTGTTTGGACAAGCCCTTGTCCGACCATAGCGAGCCGACCGCGCCATCCATGAAACAGACGCCGGTGGCGCTGGCGGCGCGTGGGTAGGGGCCTTCGCCGACCAGTACGTAGCGCACCTTGTCGATCGGCTGTTTGAAGGCGGCGAAGATGCGGCCTTCGGTCGGCAGGTAGGTGGCGTCTTGCACCAGCGCCGGCAAATAGTCGGAATCGAGGTCGGCGATGGCTTGCAGGCCGGTTTTCAGGATGGCGTGCCAGGATGGATCGGCAGTGGCGCAGAGATCGAGCAGGGCGGAAGGAACGGTAGCCGGCATGAGTGAAGGATTGCTGAAGGTTGATCGGGAAAGAAAAGCTGCCCGCAGCATAAATCGATGCGGGCAGCCGGGATGCTGCAGGACGGAAGCGAATTACGCCACGGCCACCGTATCGTCGCCCGCAGCGCCGAACAATTGCTGCTTGAGCTGATGCAGCTGGTCGCGCACCTTGGCGGCTTTTTCGAATTCCAGGTTCTTGGCGTGGTCCTGCATGAGCTTTTCGAGGCGCTTGATTTCCTTGCTGACCTGCTTCTCGCTCATGGCCTCGTAGTTGGCCTGTTCCTGCGCCACCATCAGTTCCACGCGCGCTTCCTGCGGGCTGTAGACGCCATCGATCAGTTCGCGGATTTCCTTCTTGATGCCCATCGGCGTGATGCCGTTGGCTTCGTTGAAGGCAACCTGCTTGGCGCGGCGGCGTTCGGTTTCGCCGATGGCCTTTTGCATCGAATCGGTGACCTTGTCGCCGTACAGGATCGCCATGCCGTTCAGGTTGCGCGCCGCGCGGCCGATGGTCTGGATCAGGCTGCGCTCGGAACGCAGGAAGCCTTCCTTGTCGGCATCGAGAATCGCCACCAGGGAGACTTCGGGAATATCCAGGCCTTCGCGCAGCAGGTTGATGCCGACCAGTACATCGAAGGTGCCGAGGCGCAGGTCGCGGATGATTTCAACGCGTTCGACGGTGTCGATGTCGCTGTGCAGATAGCGCACCTTGATGCCGTTGTCGCTGAGGAATTCAGTCAATTGCTCCGACATGCGCTTGGTCAGCGTCGTCACCAGCACGCGCTCGTTCTTCTTCACGCGAATGGTGATTTCCTGCATCAGGTCGTCGACCTGCGTGGTCGCGGGACGCACGGTAATCAGCGGGTCGACCAGGCCGGTCGGGCGCACCACTTGCTCGACCACCTGATCGGAGTGGGTGTTTTCATATTCCGCCGGCGTGGCCGAGACGAAAATGGTCTGGCGCATCTTGCCCTGGAACTCGTCGAACTTGAGCGGCCGGTTGTCCAGCGCCGACGGCAAGCGGAAACCATAGTCGACCAGGTTGGTCTTGCGCGCGCGGTCGCCGTTGTACATGCCGTTCAACTGGCCGATCAGCACGTGCGACTCGTCGAGGAACATGATCGCATCCGGCGGCAGGTAGTCCACCAGTGTCGGCGGCGGATCGCCGGCCTTGGCGCCGGACAGGTGGCGCGAATAGTTTTCGATGCCTTTGGTGAAGCCGATCTCGGTCATCATTTCAATATCGAAGCGGGTGCGCTGTTCGAGACGTTGCTCTTCGATCAGTTTGTTTTCCTTGCGGAAAAATTCCAGTCGTTCGCGCAGTTCGTCCTTGATGGTTTCGATGGCGCGCAGCACGGTCGCGCGCGGCGTCACGTAGTGCGAACCCGGGTAGACGGTGAAGCGCGGGATCTTCTGGCGCACGCGGCCGGTCAGCGGATCGAACAATTGCAGGCTGTCGATCTCGTCGTCGAACATTTCGATGCGCACCGCCAGCTCGGCATGCTCGGCCGGGAACACGTCGATGGTGTCGCCGCGCACGCGGAAGGTACCGCGGCCGAAATCGACTTCGTTGCGCGAATATTGCATCTGGATCAGGCGCGCGATGACGTCGCGCTGGCTGACCTTGTCCTTGGCGCGCAAGGTCAGGATCATCTGGTGGTATTCGTTGGGGTTACCGATACCGTAAATCGCCGACACGGTTGCCACAATGACAACGTCGCGTCGTTCCATCAGCGACTTGGTGCACGACAGGCGCATCTGTTCGATGTGCTCATTGATCGAGGAATCCTTTTCGATGAACAGATCGCGCTGCGGGACGTAGGCTTCCGGTTGGTAGTAATCGTAGTAGCTGACGAAATATTCCACCGCATTTTGCGGAAAGAACTCGCGAAATTCGCTGTAAAGCTGCGCCGCCAGCGTTTTATTCGGCGCGAAGATGATCGCCGGCCGTCCGAGGCGGGCGATGGTGTTGGCCATCGTATATGTCTTGCCCGAGCCGGTAACGCCCAGCAAGGTCTGGAAGAACAAACCGTCATGTACCCCTTCGACCAGCTTGTCGATGGCGGCCGGCTGGTCGCCGGCAGGCGGGAAGGGCTGGTACAGACGGTAAGGTGAATCCGGAAACGTCAGGAACTTGCTCTCGTCGAGCGTAGAAGATGCTGCGGAAACGGGGGATAAATCAGCCATTGTCATTCGACCTTTGGTAAAATTACGTGTTGCAAAACGGTGCTCGGCTCGCGGCTTTGCCCTGCATCCATCCCGACTGCAATCTACGTTTGCAGCTAACTTTTTATGTTATCACGATGAACGCACCTCTCTCAGCCTCCTCCTCCCTTTTCACCGCCATCGAAATGGCGCCCCGCGACCCTATCCTCGGCATTACCGATGCATACAATGCCGACAAGAATCCAGGCAAAACCAACCTCGGCGTCGGCGTCTATTACGACGATAACGGCAAGGTGCCGCTGCTGGAATGCGTGAAAAAAGCGGAAGCTGAACTGGCCGCCAAACTGGCGCCGCGTACCTACTTGCCGATCGATGGTCTGGCAACGTACGACAAGGCAGTCCAGGAACTGGTATTTGGTGCCGACAGCGCGGTTGTTCAAGAGAAGCGTGCGATCACCGTGCAAGCCTTGGGCGGCACCGGCGCACTGAAGCTTGGCGCCGATTTCATCAAACATTTCTCGCCGGCATCGACCCAGATCTGGATCAGCGACCCAAGCTGGGAAAATCATCGCGCGCTGTTCGAGATGGCCGGTTTCACCGTCAACAACTATCCGTACTACGACCCGGCCACCCGCGGCGTAAACTTCACCGGCATGCTGGATGCGCTCAAGACCATGGCGGCCGGCTCGGTCGTGCTGCTGCACGCTTGCTGCCACAACCCGACCGGCGCCGACCTGACCGCCGATCAATGGACGCAAGTCATTGAAGTAGTGACCTCGCGCGGCCTGATTCCGTTCCTCGACATGGCCTATCAAGGCTTCGGCGACGGCATCGAAGAAGACGGCAAGGTCGTGCGTCGCTTCGCCGAAGCCGGCGGTCCGCTGTTCGTGTCGAACTCGTTCTCGAAGTCGTTCTCGCTGTACGGCGAGCGCGTCGGCGCGCTGAGCATCGTCGCCTCGACCAATGAAGAAGCAGCCCGCGTGCTGTCGCAACTCAAGCGCGTGGTGCGCACCAACTATTCCAACCCGCCGATCCATGGTGGTCAGGTTGTCGCGACTGCGCTGGCCTCGCCAGAACTGCGCGCCCTGTGGGAAAGCGAACTTGCCGAGATGCGCGTGCGCATCCGTGAAATGCGCCAGCTGCTGGTTGCGAAGCTGAAAGAAAAAGCGCCTGCGCACGATTTCGACTTCGTCATCAAGCAACGCGGCATGTTCTCGTACTCGGGCCTGACCAAGGCGCAAGTCGAGCGTCTGCGCAATGAGTTCTCGATCTACGCCGTCGACACCGGCCGCATCTGCGTGGCCGCACTGAACACCAAGAACATCGATGCCGTCGTTGACGCCATCGCCAAGGTGCTCTGAATCGGGGAGTGCATTCCGGCCTGAAAATGGCCGGGATGCAAAAAGGTTTTGACAGTAATTAAAATTCCGGTCATAATCTTTTTCTCTGCTGTTCCCTGATAGCTCAGTTGGTAGAGCGACGGACTGTTAATCCGCAGGTCCCTGGTTCGAGTCCAGGTCGGGGAGCCAAAAAATTCGAAGAAGCCTCGCATCCGTGCGGGGCTTTTTCAATTCCGGAAGAGCGTTTCTGCATGTCGCCGATATGGTTCGCGGCGAGTACTGTGGTTCATTTTTGGAATTGTTTTTCTTGTCGCGCGTTGTCCGCAATGCGCGATGAAAAAGAGGGCGGCGCGTAGCGAATTATTTAGCAATTTTCTGTCGTGGAAATATAGCCGCGAAGGAAAATTTAGTTCATAATCGCGCCCTCAGCTGTTCCCTGATAGCTCAGTTGGTAGAGCGACGGACTGTTAATCCGCAGGTCCCTGGTTCGAGTCCAGGTCGGGGAGCCATAATTACTTTAGTTTTAGAAAACAATGAGTTACGCCATTTCGGCGAAGCTCATTTTTTTTGTCCAAAATTTGAGTATTTCTCTAAGTCTTTGAGTTAAAAGGCGATTTGCGTTATTTTCGTGGTTCTTCTTTCGATCGGGGTAGGCCATGAAAAGCGAAGCTGGCGGCAAAAAGACCAAACGCTCACCTCCGAGCGCCAAAATAATCAAGAACATGACTGTGGAAAGCGATCTTCCCGAAGGGGCCGAGATCGTGGGCTTGTCTCGAACTTTTGTAAGTCTTTTTAAAAAAGATATTCAGGAAAAGTTTCTCCCGAAATTTAAAAAAGATTGAGTTCAGATTTCTTAACTTCCCTAAATTTTCTGAATGAATGCTTAATGTCGAGAGAACACCTATTGGAGGCGCTGGAGCAGCATATGCGGCGCCAGAATGTACATGGTCTATATAGCCTTTCCATGGATCACTCTCCGAGTGAGCAGTTAACTGGCGAAACGTGGCATACGACAGTATTAATAATGTCTTCTCACATGCAGCACGAAATGCTTGCTGTTAGGCTCGCTCGTAGACTTCGCCATAAAACCGGCATTTTGATGAAATGGACGAATGCCTCAAAAAAATATCGAGACTGCTTTCTGTCTGTTTTTTTTGAAGAGCTAAATGTAAGCCCAGCTGTTTCGGTATTTGCGATTTCGGCGAAAGAGGGGGAGATCAGAGATTCGGCGGAGCATTTCATCCGCGAGCTTGGTTTACAACAACACTACAACAGAGTTGAGACTTTAGCGGGGAAAATTCGTGTTGAAATTGGGCCGCTTATGAATGTCACCAAGGGAGAGAAGGTCACTATTTCGCTGTCTGAAAATAGAGCGTTAATGGGACTTTTTATTGCTCATTTCGTGATCAGAATGCAGAGTTGTATGTATGAGGCTGCGAAAAATATTAATCAGGTCTCTATGATTAATTTAAATTTTCTCGGAGACAAATTTCCTGGCCCGCCCGGACAAGAAATGGATTTAATGTTTCAAGCGTTAACGAGTTTTAGCAGGGCAACAGGGCGAATTGCATGGGGCTATTTTGGTGAAAGCGATACCGAGCAAATGGACTTATTAGCAGACAATTTAGCGGGCGCTTTGAACGCCATGCATCGCAAACAAGGCGATTTTCCAGGATTTAATAGCGACAAAATGGATTCGGGATTGTTTTATTGGGAGGTATGGTCGGCATAGGTTCGCAGATCATCGATCAGTTGGAGGCTTGCTTAAGGAGAGAATTTAGATTTTTGGGCGTCTTTGACAGGAGAGTGTGCTCGGAGGCGGTGAGGTGAGGCGGGAGTTGGACGCTTAGCGTAAAAATCTTCAAGGTTCGTAGTGAGTACGGTTCGGGGAGCCAAAAAATTCGAAAGCCTCGCATCCGTGCGGGGCTTTTTCGTTGGCCGGCGCCAAACGCTCGCCTGCAGCCCCGAAAATTTGCAGGTATGCTGGCGCACTTCGACCGGAGATTGCGCATGATAGAAATCGAAGCAACCATCTTGTGGGTGCGCGGCAGCGACGAGGCGTTCATCGACAATCGCTACAGCCGGGTGCATCGCTGGCGTTTCGATGGGGGCGTGGAAGTGCCGGCGTCGTCATCGCCGCATATCGTTCCCTTGCCGTATTCCTCGGCCGACAACGTCGATCCGGAGGAGGCCTATCTGGCGTCGCTGTCGAGTTGCCATATGCTGACTTTCCTGGCGATTGCGGCCAAGCAGGGTTTCGTGGTCGACAGCTATGTCGATCGCGCAAGCGCCGTGATGGAAAAGAACGCCAAGGGCAAACTGATGGTCAGCAAGGCGACCTTGCAGCCGGTCATCGCGTACCGCGGCCGCGTGCCGACGCCGGATGAGGACGAGGCCCTGCATCATGCGGCGCATGAGCAATGCTTCCTGGCCAATTCGGTGCTGACCGAGATTGCGGTTGTGCCGACCTCGACGGCAACGGAAGCCTGACGGACCGGCGTTTTTTCATGAGCGCATAAGCATATTCGGACAAGTTGCTTGACTTCGCTATCTGTATCGAATATAAATACAGTATGAAGTCGAGTCGATTTGCCGTGGCGGCACACATATTGGTCAGCGTGGAGCACGCGACCCGGGGAGGAGAAGCGTTCTTGTCCTCTGCCGCCATCGCGACCAGCGTCAACACCAATCCGGTGTTTGTACGCGAATTGCTGCGCAAGTTGTCGAAGGCGCATCTAGTCGTGACCAAGGAAGGCAAGGGCGGCGGCGCGCAGTTGGCGCGGCCGGCCTCGCAAATCAACCTGGCGGAAATCTACCAGGCGGTGGAAGAAGAGCCGGTGCTCAAGCACAATACCCGGCCCAAGGATCCTTGTTGCCGCGTCAGTTGCGGCATGGACATGGCGCTGGATCCGGTGATTTCCGAAGTCGAAGGCGCGATGTTGAAAGTATTGAAAGGCAGGAAACTGTCCGAGCTGGTCAGCACGATCTGCGACTAGCAAGCCGGCCGGATCAGCAATGAAATTCACGACAAGGCCGATTGGTTGACAATCAGGCCTTGCACATAGATAAGGCGAAGAGCCACATACAGGGATGTTCGAAAAAGGAGGATCGGTCAACGGTCCTCATTTTTATTTCAAAACTGTCATTAAAAATAAGACAGTTTGAACGGCGGGCATCTGCAAGACGGGCGACGAAACACGCAAGACATCACACACAATCGGTCCAACGCGCGGGGTAGCGCAGGGCCAAACAGATTCAGGAGTTTTCAATGGAAAAGAATATCGCGGTAAATAACGCGCCCGGTGTCGCACACGACCCGCTCAGCGCGGCGGAAAACGCGGCCTCGCCTTTGCGTTCGTGGTTGTCGGTGGTCGCAGTGGCGACCGGCGCCTTTGCGTTTGTGACGACCGAGTTTTTGCCGGTCGGCCTGTTGCCGCAGATCGCGCATGATCTCGGCGTATCGCCGGGCACCGCCGGCCTGATGGTGACGACGCCCGGCGTGGTCGCCGCCATTTCGGCGCCGGGCCTGATGCTCGGAGCAGGGCGCATCAACCGCCGTTTCATCTTGCTGATGCTGTCGGTGCTGTTGCTGGCATCGAACCTGGTATCGGCGTTTGCACCGTCGTTCGGCGTGATGCTGCTCGGCCGTGCACTGCTGGGCGCAGCGCTGGGCGGTTTCTGGACATTGGCGCTGGCGACTGCCGGCCGTCTGGTGCGCCAGGAGCATGCAGCCAAGGCGACGGCGATGATCCTCAGCGGCGTGACGTTCGCGACCGTGATCGGCGTGCCGCTGGGTACCTTCATCAGCGGCTTGTCGTCGTGGCGCGCTTCGTTCATCGCGACCGGCATCCTGGCCGCGCTGGCACTGGCGGCGCAAACCTTGCTGTTGCCGTCGCTGCCATCCAAGGCGGCAATCCGCTTCCGCGATCTGACCACGCTGGTGAGCCGTCGCAATCCACGCAAGAGCTTGCTGATGGTGGCATTGGTGTTCGGCGCGCATTTTTCGTCGTACACCTATATCGCGCCTTTCCTCGGCCAGAACGGTTTCAGCCTGACGCTGATCACTTCGGTGCTGCTGGCGTTCGGCTTCGTCGGCTTCGTGTCGAACCTGGTGATTTCGGCCTTTGTCACGCGCCACTTGCAGGCATCGTTGTTCTCCGTGGTGGTGTTGCTGATGCTGGCTCTGTTCGCCATGCCGCTGGTGCATGCGTCGCAACTCGGCGTGACCGCGATGGTGATCGCCTGGGGCGTGGCTTTCGGCGCGATCCCGCTGTGCCTGAGCATCTGGCTGCAACTGTCGTCGCCGGATTTGCCTGAAGCCGGTTCGGCGTTGTTCGTCAGCATCGTGCAGGTCGCCATCGCCGTCGGTTCCTTCGTCGGCGGTGTGGTGGTGGATGCCGTGGGCATTCCATCCACCCTGTGGCTGGGCAGCGCACTGGGCCTGCTGGGCCTGATTGCGATTGCCAGCTTCGGCATGGGCAACAAGAAGCTTGATGAAATATTAAGCAAGTAGCAACGAAAGCCCATGCGCTGAAACGCACGGGCTTTTTTCATTGGTGAAGTCGTCACGCCGAACGCGGAACTAGTCGCCGCAGCGCCTTTCACATCATCATGATGTGCGGTCATATTGACCGTATTGTCGTTCCAGTAAGGAGTCATTCCATGAGCATGCGACCCGTCAAGGTTCCCGGACCTGATCATCCCATTACCATCACGCCGACCGCGGCGCGCGTCGTCGTCTCGCTGGCCGGCCGCACCATTGCCGACACGCGCGCCGCGCTGGCGCTGAAGGAGGCGAGTTATCCGGCGGTGTATTACATCCCGCGTGCAGACGTCGACTTCAGTCTCCTTGAACGGACCGATCACCAGACCTACTGTCCTTACAAGGGCGAATGCTCCTACTACAGCATCCCGCTGGGCGCTGATCGCTCGGTCAACGCGGTCTGGAGTTACGAGGAGCCGTATGATGCGGTGGCGGCGATCAAGGGCCATGTCGCTTTCTACCCGGATCGCGTCGATGCGCTTGAGGTGCGCGACGTCGCCTAGTTGCTCGGGCAGGCATTAAAGATGTCGCGACGGAGGTCGTTACCTGAGGATCATAATAATCAGCGGGAGCAAGTTCATGTTGATCGGCGTAAACGGCAATTTGCCGCAATCGGCGTATGCGGACAACGCGGCAGAAACCAAAACTGGAAGCACCGCGGTTGTCCCGGGCGCCACCGCTGGATCAGCTGCACCATCTGCGCAGCTCGACAAGATCACGCTCTCCGCTGCCGCATTGAGGCTGATCGAAGAAAACAACCAGCTCGCCCAAATCTCTGCGAACTCCAGTCAAATCCCTGTGCCGGTTAGCCCGGACGGCAGGAAAGCCAGGAAGCGCCAGCCCAGTGCCTCGCCGATGCTCGACGTCGACGCGTTCCGCCTGATCCGCGACAAGCTGCGTGCACAGAATCTGGCGATCACGGAGCCGGGCCCGCAAGACAAGAAAAACAAGGATGACAAGGATCAAGCCACGGCGGTGTCGCTGTAAGCAGAGGCAAGGGAAATCGCCGCGATGAATGTTGGCAGAGACAAAACAAATCCCACTCTGCTATAATTGTCGGCTCGTCGGGGCGTAGCGCAGCCTGGTAGCGTACTTGCATGGGGTGCAAGGGGTCGAGTGTTCGAATCACTCCGTCCCGACCAATGGAATCAAACCTTGCGGAGCAATCCGGAAGGAAAAACAGCACTGAATCGGCGTCGCCGGCTCAGTGCTGTTTTGCTGTGGGCGGTCAGAAAAGCAGGCGACCCGAATGGCGCGCCGGCAGAGCGAGCAACGTTGCGTCGCAACGCCGTATCGCGCCGACAGCATCGGAGCGAGAAGCTTTCATGCTAGGATTCTGCGACTTTATGGAGATCGACATGGATACACCTGATGCATGGAAATTGCGCGCCGATGAACTGCGGCTGCAGATTGAGGCCTTGCTGGAAGCGCAGCTTTGCGAGTACGAACTGTTGAATGCGAAGCTGGAAGAGTGGAAGAAAAATCCGGGCGCCGAGTGGTTGACGATGGCCGACTATGAACCCTGGCAGGCGGCGCTCAAATCGCTTGAACTTGCCCAGCGCGAGCTGGATGAGCACATCAGCGTTCGCCCCAAGTAATCATCTGCATTATCCCGCCCCCGGCATGACCGGCGGGCGGCGACGACCTTTTCTTATTCCCTCGAACGATATTTTTCGTGCCTACCTGCGGGTATGGCCGCAGCGGTATACATTCTCTGAGCGCTGTCCCGCGAGAATCCCATCAAACGGTTCCGTATAAGTTACGCGTAAGTTATCCCTTGTAAGCTGGCCAAAAATAGGGGAAGGCTGCGCGCCGATTTTGCTCGAATCAGAACAATGGATAGCGGACGGCGCAGCGTAGTCAGTTTTTCTTCCTGATAAAAGTTGTTCGGATGACATCCGTACATGCCAATCAGACCAAGACCAGGCATGACGGCAACTCGTGAGGAGACTGCTGTATGTTCGAGAGGAAAAGCAGGGCGCTGTCGCGCTCGCTGGACGTGCTGATTCAAGTCGTTGTTCCCATTGCCGTCGGCGCCGGCATCTTCGCCGGTCTCGGCGCGTTGGCGCTGCCGGTATCGTTGTCGCCCTTGTGGCTGGCAGTGATTGCGACGGCGGCGGCGGTGATCCTGTCGCGCCTGACGCGACGCGGCGAATCAGAACAAGGCAGCGGCTTCGTCGACAAGATCGGCAGCGAGATCGACCACATCATGATCGGCGCCGCCGAGACCTCCTATTTCGTCGACTCCATCAAGAACAAGATCGCGCAGGATGTGCAGGCCGCCAACGGCATCGTCACCGGTTCGGAGCAGAACGCCAGCACCACCGAACAGATCGCCGCCAATGCCGAGCGCGCTTCCAAAGTGGCCGCCGACGCGCGCGCCGAAAGCGTGGCCGGCCGCGCCGAAGTGGACCTCGGGCTGGAGCAGATCGGCAAGGCGCGTAGCGATGCTCAGAACGCGTCGGCAATGATGTCGGCGCTGCAGGACAAGTCCAAGCGCATCCACGGCATTACTGAGGTCATCAGCGAGATCGCCGCGCGCACCAACCTGCTGGCGCTCAACGCTGCCATCGAAGCAGCGCGCGCCGGCGAACACGGTCGCGGATTTGCGGTGGTGGCGGGAGAAGTGCGGCAACTGGCCCAGCGCACCAAGGAAGCGACAGACGACATCGGCGCCATGGTGCGCTCGATCACCGAAGAGGCCGAGCGCGCTTCCGGCGGCATGCAGTCTCTCAGCGCCAAGGTGCTGGAAGCGTCGCAGAACGTTGAACGTGTGCATGGTTTCCTCGGCAACATCGAACGTTCCGCCGGGATTTCGGAAGAGGAGATCCAACAGATCGCACGCGCTTCCCGCGAGCATGTCGAGACCACTCATCGCATCGCCGAAGCCATCCTCAAAATTCGTGACGGCATGCTGGCGACCGACATCGAGTTGCCGCGCGTGGCGGCGTCGGCCATGGCCTTGTCGGAACGCGCCGAACTGGTCTATGACGCCATCGCCGCGAGCAACGCCAAGACCCAGCACGACGACATCCAGAAAGTCGCGACCGCTGCGGCCAAGCGCATCGGCAAGCTGTTCGAGGAAGCCATCGGCGCCGGCCGGATCAGCGAGGCGGCCCTGTTCGACCGCACCTATAAACCGCTGCCCAACACCAATCCACCCAAGCACACGACGCAATTCGACGCTTTCACCGACCGTGTCCTGCCGGACGTGCAGGAAGCCATTCTCGAGTCCATGCCGCAGCTGGCGTATGCCGGCGCGGTGGACAACAACGGCTATTTCCCCACGCACAACAAAAAATTTTCCAAGCCGCTGACCGGCGATTACGATACCGACCTGGTCAACAACCGTACCAAGCGCATCTTCAGCGATCGCACCGGAAAGCGTTGCGGGGCGAATACAAAGCCGTTCCTGCTGCAGACTTATAAACGCGATACCGGCGAAGTCATGCACGATCTTTCGGTGCCGATTTATGTGAACGGCAAACATTGGGGAGGCTTCCGCGTCGGCTATCGTTCCAGCCAGGCTCAGGAGGCGGCGCCGGTTCAGGCGGTCGCCGCAACGTCGCCGGCGTCAGCAAAGCAGCTTAAGCAAACGGTCAAGACCGAGAACAGCAAGGGATTGGTGCGCCAGATCTCGGCTTGAACAGCTTGACCGGGCAGGGCAGGTTGATAGACTATTCGACAACGGGGGTAACCTATCGAGAATGCTGAGAATGCGATAGGTCCGGATTAGAAAAGGAACATCAACTTGAAACCTGCTCCGCAGAATAAGCTCGATTCTGTCAAAGAATTCGATTTTACCAATCGCGATTTTGACAGGGTGCGGGATCTTATCTATAAGCGCGCCGGCATTGCGTTGGCCGAAAGCAAGCAGGAAATGGTCTATAGCCGCCTGGCGCGGCGCCTGCGCGCGACCGGCATCGCTTCCTTCGTGCAATACCTGGACCTGCTGGAACGCGGCGGCGACACCGACGAGTGGGAGGCATTCACCAATGCGCTGACCACCAATCTGACGTCGTTCTTCCGCGAGTCGCATCACTTCCCGATCCTCGCCGATTTCGTCAAGACGCTTAAAGAGCCTGCCACGGTCTGGTGCTCGGCCGCCTCCACCGGCGAAGAGCCCTACACCATCGCCATGACGCTGTGTGAAGCCTACGGCACGCTGACGCCGCCGGCGCAGATCATCGCCACCGACATTGACACCAACGTGCTGGCCACCGGCGCCAATGGCGTCTATCCGATTGAGCGCATCGACAAGCTGTCGCCCGAGCGCATCAAGAAATTCTTCCTGCGCGGCAAGGGTAACCAGGAGGGTTACGTCCGGGTGCGTCCTGAATTACGCAAGCTGGTGACCTTCAAACAACTGAATTTGCTGGGCGACAGTTGGCCTGTGACCGGGCAGTTCGACGTCATCTTTTGCCGTAACGTGATGATTTATTTCGACAAGCCGACCCAGAGCAAGATCCTGTCGCGCTTCGTGCCGCTGATGAAGCCGCATGCGCTGTTGTTCGCCGGCCATTCCGAAAACTTCCTGTATGTTTCCGATGCCTTGAAGCTCAAGGGAAAAACGGTCTACGAGCTCGGTGCAGCAACGCAACGCAAGGCGGGGAAATAAGCCATGAGCCAAGGTCAGGACCAATTCGCTTCCAACGTCTACTACGACCGCACCTTCGATTGCGACGCAGCCAAGATATTGCCGGGCGAATACTATTTCACGCACAAGGACATGATGATCGTCACGGTGCTGGGCTCGTGCGTGTCGGCCTGCATCCGCGACCGCGTCACCGGCATCGGCGGCATGAATCACTTCATGCTGCCCGACAGCGGCGACGGCGACAGCCCGATTTCGGCATCGATGCGCTACGGCACTTACGCCATGGAAATTCTGATCAATGACGTGCTCAAGGCCGGCGCCCGGCGCGAGAACCTGGAGGCCAAGGTGTTCGGCGGCGGCAACGTGCTGCGCGGCTTCATCGCCATCAACGTCGGCGAACGCAACGCGCAATTCGTACGCGACTACCTGAAGGCGGAAAATATCCGCGTGACGGCGGAAGATCTGAACGATATCTGGCCGCGTAAGGTATATTTCTTCCCCCGCACCGGCAAGGTGCTGGTCAAGAAGCTCAAACAATTGCATAACAACACACTGGTGAATCGCGAACAGGATTACGCCAGCAAGCTGGTCGCCAAGCCGGTGGGTGGCGCAGTCGATCTGTTTTAAGGTCGGTTGAGTCGGCAGAGAAGGTTTTGTCGGCCCCGTGCGAAGACCGCAAGGGCCAGTTTCAGGAAAGTACGCATCGTATGAAAATTAAAGTATTGATCGTCGACGACTCGGCATTGATCCGCAGCGTCATGAAAGAGATCATCGGCAGCCAACCTGACATGGAAGTCGTGGGCGTTGCCCCCGATCCCATCATCGCGCGCGATCTGATCAAGCAGACCAATCCCGACGTCCTCACGCTGGACGTGGAAATGCCGCGCATGGACGGCCTCGATTTCCTCGAGAAACTGATGCGCCTGCGACCGATGCCGGTGGTGATGGTGTCGTCGCTGACCGAACGCGGCTCGGAAATCACGCTGCGCGCGCTGGAACTGGGCGCGGTCGACTTCGTCACCAAGCCGAAGATCTCGATCCAGAGCGGCATGCAGGAATACACCGAGATGATCGCCGACAAGATTCGCGCGGCATCCAAGGCCAGTATCCGTCCACGCACGATTCCCCATCCGGATGCGCCCAAGGCGAGCGGCGACGGACCGTTGCCGCAGATGCGCAATCCTCTGTTGTCGAGCGAAAAACTGATCATCATCGGCGCCTCCACCGGCGGCACCGAAGCGATCAAGGAATTCCTCATCCGCATGCCGTCCGATTGTCCCGGCATCCTGATTACCCAGCACATGCCGGAAGGCTTCACGCGCTCGTTCGCCCAGCGCCTCGACAACCTGTGCAAGATTTCGGTCAAGGAAGCCGCCGGCAACGAGCGCGTCCTGCCGGGCCACGCCTATATCGCACCGGGCCATTCGCATCTCAAGCTGGTGCGCAGCGGCGCCAATTACATGACGCAGCTCGACCAGGGGCCGCCGGTCAATCGCCATCGGCCATCGGTCGACGTGCTGTTCAATTCGGCGGCGGCCTGCGCCGGCAAGAACGCGGTGGGCGTGATCCTGACCGGGATGGGTAAGGACGGCGCGCTGGGCATGCTCGAAATGCGCAATGCCGGCGCTTACAATTTTGCGCAGGACGAGGCGTCGTGCGTGGTCTTCGGCATGCCGCGCGAAGCGATTGCCGTGGGTGGGGCGCATGAAGTGCTGGCGCTGCAAGCCATGCCGGGCCGGGTGTTGAGTTACCTGGCCGAACACGGCAGTCGTGCATTGCGGGTGTAGTTCGAGTACCATTCAGCCATCCGGAAATTTTGGATCGATTGCTCGCTGTGGGGCCTTAAGTTTTGTCGAATTAGTGTCGTTATCGTCAACAATAGTTTCGAATCAATGGAGTAAAAATCATGGCAGGCCCAAATACCAAGTTTCTCGTTGTAGACGATTTCTCCACGATGCGCCGCATTGTCCGTAACCTGCTCAAAGAGCTCGGTTACACCAATGTGGACGAAGCCGAAGACGGCGTGCAGGGTTTGCAGAAACTGCGCAGCGACACGTTCGATTTCGTGGTGTCGGACTGGAACATGCCGAATATGGACGGTCTGACCATGCTCCAGGAAATCCGCAAGGATCCGGCGCTGGCAAAGTTGCCGGTTCTGATGGTGACCGCCGAAGCCAAGAAGGAAAACATCGTTGCCGCCGCGCAAGCCGGCGCCAATGGTTACGTGGTCAAGCCGTTCACGGCCGCAACGCTGGATGAAAAGCTCGGCAAGATCTTCGAAAAGCTGGAGGCCGGAGGCTAACGTGGATACCGCATCCCAGGAAGCAGTGCCGCCGGACGCGCCGGTAGCCGAGCAGCAGGACCAGTTCCTCGCGCGTATCGGCCACATGACGCGCAGCTTGCATGACAACCTGCGCGGGCTCGGTTTTGACCGTTTGCTGGAAAAAGCTGCCAGCGACATGCCGGACGCGCGGGACCGCCTCGAATACGTGGCGATGATGACCGAGAAGGCCGCTCAGCGCGTGCTGACCGCGACCGAAACCGCTGGTCCGATGCAGGATGCCATCGGCGACGGTGCGGGCACGTTGGCTGCCGAGTGGAAGGCCGTCACCGATGCGCCGTTTTCCGAGAGCGATTACCGCGCTCTGGCGGAAAAGACGCAGGCTTACCTCGGTGCAACACGTGAAAACGTCAGCCTGACCAAGCAGCAACTGCTCGACATCATGATGGCGCAGGACTTCCAGGACTTGACCGGGCAGGTGATCAAGCGCGTTACCGAGGTGGCCCACGACATCGAAAGCCAACTGGTGCAGTTGCTGGTTGATTATTCGCCGCCGGAAGCCAAGCGTGAAGATAGCGGCCTGTTGAACGGTCCGCAGATCAATCCGACCGGTCACAACGTGATCGCCAACCAGAGCCAGGTTGACGATTTACTGGAAAGTCTGGGCTTTTAAGTTGTTTTAACGGCAATTTGCCTGCTCGTAGTATTGCTGCGTGTGGTTTTTGCGACCGCCTGACAGCACCGCAAACCGCCGTCCTGTCTGCCTTCACCCTCTGAAGGCAGATATGGCGCGCTTCCCCTGCCCCGAAATACGGGGCGTTTCGCCCCTTATTCCCGTGATGATTCGAGGCTTCCCTCGCCAATAATTCTGCCTGAGAGTCTCAAAATTCCGCCTTCAAAGCGGAAAGAAGCAATACAGGGGAACGGCAGTGGCCGAAGATAGCGATCAAGAACGGACCGAACAGCCCACGAGCAAACGCATTGAAAAAGCGCGTGAGCAAGGCGACGTGCCGCGCTCGCGCGAGATGGCGACGTGCGTCATGTTGCTGATCGGCGGCAGCACCCTGTGGATGTTCACCGGTCCGCTCGTGACCAGCCTCAATCGCCTCATGGTGTCGACCATGACCTTCGAGCGCGAAATGGCCTTCGATCCTGCCTTGCTGTTCGAACGCATGAGTGGCCACTTCATGGAAGTGGCGATCGCCTGCATTCCCATCGCCTTTCTGATGACGCTGGCGGCTGTGGCTTCGCCGCTGATCCTGGGCGGCTGGCTGTTCAACGGTAGCTCGCTGGAGCCCAAGTTCGATCGCCTCAATCCCATCAAAGGCATCATGAATCTGTTCTCGCTCAATTCGCTGGTCGAGTTGGGCAAGGGCATCCTGAAGAGCGTACTGGTCGGCGTCATCGCGTGGTATGCGATGCGCAGCCATCTCGACGCCGTGCTCAACCTGAGCGTCGAACCGCTCAAGGTGGCCAGCAGCCACATGCCGAATCTGCTGTGGACCTGTTTCATCATGATGGTCTGCGCCTTGATTGGAATTGCCGTGATCGACGTGCCGTACCAGTTGTGGAACTACACTCGCAAGCTCAAGATGTCGCGCCAGGAAGTCAAGCAGGAGCACAAGGAATCCGACGGCGATCCGCTGATCAAGGGCAAGATCCGCGCCCTGCAACGTGCCGCTGCGCGTCGCCGCATGATGTCGGCAGTGCCGACCGCGGACGTGGTGGTGACCAACCCGACTCACTTTGCCGTGGCGCTGAAATACAGCGAGGGCGGTATGTCGGCGCCGCAGGTGGTGGCCAAGGGCACCGAAGCGGTGGCAGCCAACATCCGCAAGATCGCCGCAGAAAACAACGTACCGATCCTCGAAGCGCCGCCGTTGGCGCGTGCGTTGCACTACCACACTGAAATCGGCGACGAGATTCCGGAATCGCTTTACACCGCGGTCGCCGAAGTCCTCGCCTATATCTTCCAACTGCGCACCTACAACAGCAATGGCGGCGTCCGTCCAGAGCAGCCGAGCGACCTTGAGGTGCCGAAGGAACTGGACGATCCACTGTACAAACGCAAGGCCGCCATGGCTGCCGCACAAGCTAGGGCCGCACAATGAACATCAACAGCATGAAACTGCCGGCCTGGGTGCCGATCAAGCATGCGAAGGCGCTCACGGCGCCGATCCTGATCGTCATGATGCTGGCGATGATGGTGCTGCCGCTGCCGGCGTTTGCGCTCGACATTCTGTTCAGCTTCAATATTTCGCTGTCGGTGATCGTGCTGCTGACCGCGCTGTACACCGTCAAGCCGCTCGACTTCGTGGCGTTCCCGGCGGTGCTGCTGGTGAGCACCATGCTGCGCCTGTCGCTCAACGTCGCTTCCACGCGCGTGGTGCTGACCGAAGGCCATACCGGTCCCGACGCGGCAGGTAAAGTGATTGAGGCCTTCGGCCACTTCCTGATCGGCGGCAACTACACCGTCGGTATCGTCGTCTTCATCATCCTGACGATCATCAACTTCACCGTCGTCACCAAGGGTGCCGGCCGTATCGCCGAAGTGGGCGCGCGCTTCACCCTGGATGCGATGCCCGGCAAGCAGATGGCGATCGACGCCGATCTCAACGCCGGCATGATCGGCGAGCCGGAAGCCCGCGCACGCCGCAAGGAAGTGGCGCAAGAAGCCGAATTCTATGGCGCCATGGACGGCGCCAGCAAGTATGTGCGCGGCGACGCCGTGGCCGGCATCATCGTGACCGTGGTCAACATCGTCGGCGGTCTCGTGGTCGGTATGGTCCAGCATGACCTCGCCTTCGACATGGCGTTGAAGAACTACACGCTGCTGGCCATCGGTGACGGCCTGGTCGCACAGATTCCTTCGTTGATCATCTCGACCGCCGCCGGTGTGGTGGTCTCGCGCGTGGCCAATGACCAGGACGTCGGCGGCCAGCTGATCAACCAGTTGTTCGCCAAGGCGGAAGTCCTGTACCTGACCGCGATCATCATCGGCGGCATGGGCATGATCCCGGGCATGCCGCACATCGCCTTCATCATCATCGCCGCTCTGTTGGCTGCTGCGGGTTACTCCGTGAACAAGCGCAAGGAACAGGCCGGTGCGATCGCCGAATTGCCGGCGCCGGTCACGACGCCGCAGGAAATCGAAGAAGCCACCTGGCAGGATATCCTGCCGGTTGACACCCTTGGCCTGGAAGTCGGCTATCGTCTGATCCCGCTGGTGGATAAAGGGCAGGGCGGTGAACTGCTGCGCCGGATCAAGGGCATTCGCAAGAAATTCGCGCAGGAAGTCGGTTTCCTGTCGCCGCCGGTCCATATTCGCGACAACCTCGAACTCAAACCGTCGGCCTATCGCATCGCCTTGAAGGGCGTGGAAATCGGCAAGGGAGAGGCCACTTTCGGCCAGTTCCTGGCGATCAATCCGGGCATGGTCACCGGCCCGCTGCCGGGCCTGATGACCACCGACCCTGCGTTCGGCCTGCCGGCGGTCTGGATCGAAAGCAACATGCGCGAAATGGCGCAGACCATGGGTTACACCGTGGTCGATACCGGCACCGTCATCGCTACTCACCTCAATCATTTGATCACCGTCCACGCGGCCGAATTGCTGGGTCGTCAGGAAGTGCAGCAATTGCTCGATCACATCGGCAAGGACGCGCCGAAGCTGGTCGAGGATCTGGTGCCGAAGGCATTGCCGCTGGGCACGGTTCAGAAAGTGTTGCAAAACCTGCTCATCGAAGGCGTGCATATCCGCGATATGCGGACTATTATCGAAACCCTGGCCGAGCATGCGCCGCGCGTGCAGGAGCCGAACGAACTGACCGCCATCGTGCGCATTGCCCTGGGCCGCGCGATCGTGCAGCAGATTTTCCCGACCGAGAGCGAGCTGTCGGTCATGACGCTGGACAACAAGCTGGAACGTCTGCTGATGCAGGCGATGCAGGCAAGCGGACCGGAGGGCGGCGGCATCGAGCCTGGTCTGGCCGATACACTGATTACCCAAACAGAAAACGCAGCACGTCATCAAGAGCAGTTGGGTTTAACCCCGGTATTGTTGGTCCCGGGTCCTTTGCGGGCATTGCTGGCGCGCTTCTTGCGACGCGCAATGCCTCAACTCCGGGTGCTTTCACACGCTGAAGTTCCTGATTCGAAAACGATTAAAGTTACCAGCCTAGTTGGAGGGCAAGCATGAACGTCAAAAAATTTATTGCAGGTTCGTCGCGAGACGCATGGCGCCAGGTGCGCGAAGCGCTGGGACCTGACGCCGTCATTCTCTCCAACCGGAATATCGACGACGGTGTCGAGATCCTGGCCATGGCCAACGAAGACATGTCGTCGCTGGTGGTGCCGGCCATGTCCAAGGACGCCGTGCCGCGTCCGGCCGTGCGCCGACCGCCTGCGCCGCAACAGTCGCTGCAGGCTGCCGTGCCGCGCACACGCGTCGAACAGCAAGCGCAGAGCCCCGGCGCATCAATGCCGGTCGAACACAATACGGCGCAAGCCGACGCCCGCGTCTGGCGCACCCGCAATGCCGCACGCGCCAGCGCCAAGGAACAGCAGGCACAAGCGCTGACGCCGGCGCAAGTCGCTGCCGGCCCGAAGGCAGCTGCCGCCTCTGCAGCTGCAGCGCGTCCGCAGCAGGCCGGCGTCATGGCTGAATTCGACGGCAAGGATTACGACGAAATCCTGTCCGACGTCATGAGCGAAATTCGCTCCATGCGCGGCGTACTGGAAACTCAACTGGCGGAAATCTCCTGGGGCGGCACGCAAAAGCGCGAGCCGGCCAAGGCCGCGATCATGCGTGAAATGCTGGCCGCCGGTTTCAGCGCCAGCCTGTCGCGCCTGATCACCGAGAACCTGCCGCAAAGCCCGAAATCGCAAGACGCCATGTTCTGGGTCAAGTCGGTGCTGGCCAAGAATCTGATGACCATGGCCAACGAAAACGAGTTGCTGGAGGAAGGCGGCGTCTATGCATTGGTCGGTCCTACCGGCGTTGGCAAAACGACCACGACCGCGAAACTGGCGGCGCGTTGCGTGATGCGTCACGGCCCCGGCAAGCTGGCGCTGATCACCACCGACGGCTATCGTATCGGCGGCTACGAGCAACTGCGCATTTACGGCAAGATTCTCGGCGTGATGGTGCATTCGGTCAAAGATGAATCCGATTTGCGTATCGCACTCGACGAACTGCGCGGCAAACATACTGTCCTGATCGATACCGCCGGCATGGGCCAGCGCGACCAGATGGTAGCCGAACAGGCCGCCATGCTGTCGGGCGCAGGCACCGACATCAAACGCCTGTTGTGCCTCAATGCAACGGCGACCGGCGGCACGCTCAATGAAGTGGTAAGCGCCTATTCCGGCGATGGCCTGGCAGGTTGCATCATTACCAAGCTCGACGAAGCGGCAACCATCGGCAACGTGCTCGATGTTGTCATCCGTCAAAAACTGAATCTGTATTACGTCGCGAACGGTCAGCGCGTGCCGGAAGATTTGCATGTTGCCAACAGGTTGTATCTGGCTGACCGCGCCTTTAAACTGAAGCGTGAAACTGCGCCGTTCGAGTTCCAGGATGCCGAGTTGCCGGTGGTAGTCGGACCGACGGCCACGGCCATGAATGACAAAAGCCTGCGGGAGGTGATCCTTGGCTAGCTATGACGTTGATCAAGCGGAAGGACTGCGACGGATGCTGGAGCGTCCGACGCCGCGCGTGTTCACTTTCTTCTCGGTTCTTCCCGACGACGAAAAAGGCGCGATGCTGATCAATCTGGCAGCCTCTCTTGCCGCCGCTGACCACAACGCATTGTTGGTCGACGCTTGCATGACGCCCTCGGTGATCTTGTCGCGTTTCGGCGGTATCGCCGTGGCGACACTGCTCGACGTCGCGCGTCAGGAGCGGCATCTGGATGAAGCGGTGCGCATGGTGCCGGAAGGTTTTGCGCTGGCGCGCCTGTCGCGCAAGAATGTATCGGCTTCGACCCATCCGCAAGCCTCGCGGCTGGCGCAAATTTTCGACGGCCTGACGGAAGAATCCGACATCACGCTCATCAACGGCGAACTGAACGACGACGAGCTGCTGCCGGTGCCGGCCATGGAAATGGGCGAGATCGTGGTGCACATGTCGACCAGCCCGACCTCGATCAAGGCGGCGTACGTTTTGCTCAAGGGCCTCAGCGACAAGCTCGGCCGCCGTCCTTTCAACCTGCTCGTGAGCGGCGGCTCGGACGCGGAAGCGCAGATGGTGTACGCCAACATGGCGCAGGCCGCCAATCGTTACCTGGCGGCGCAATTGCATTTCATGGGTTCCATCCCGGCAGACGAACACATCCGTCGTGCATCGGGGCAGGGCCGCACCGTGCTGGAAGCATTTCCGCTGGCTGGCGCGACGCTTGCGTTCAAGCGCCTGGCCGATCAGTTTTCGTTATCCAACCTCACCAAGGGCACGTACGGTATGGCGACCGATGGTGCAAGTCTCGGAGTATGACGCGCCTTGCATTGCATGATCGTTCGCACTCACCATTATTGACGAGATGAGTTCTATGTATAACGTCAAAGGAAAGACGGCCAAGAACGACTTGCTCCAGCTGCATGCGGCGCTTGTGAAAAAGCTGGCGCATCAGATGAAGGCAAAGCTTCCGCCCAGCGTGGAAGTGGACGACTTGATTCAGGCAGGCATGATCGGTCTGCTTGATGCCGTCAATCGCTATGAGGAAACGCACGGCGCGCAGTTCGAAACCTATGCCGTGCAGCGTATTCGCGGCGCCATGCTGGATGAACTGCGCAGCAGCGACTGGCTGCCGCGCAGCATCCGTCAGAATACCCGCAAGATCGAAGAAGCCATCCACGTCCTGTTGCAGCAACTCGGTCGTCCGCCGCAGGAGGCCGAAGTCGCCACGCAGCTCAAACTGAGCTTGCCGGAATATCAGGACATGCTGACCGAATGCGGCGGCCATCAGCTGATCTACTACGAAGACTTCCATGACGCCGACGGCGGCCATGAGCATTTCCTCGATCGCTACCAGACCCGCGATACCGACGACCCGTTGCAGAACCTGATCAACGGTGGTTTCCGCGATGCCGTCATCGATTCGATCAAAGCCTTGCCCGAGCGTGAAAAAATCCTCATGGGCCTGTACTATGAACAGGAAATGAACTTGAAGGAAATCGGCGCCGTCATGGGCGTCTCGGAATCGCGGGTTTGCCAGCTGCACAGCCAGGCCATCGCCCGCATGCGCTCGACCTTGAGGGAGCAGGCGTGGACTGGAGTAGCGTAGGAGGATTACTGCTGGCGTTGGGCGGCATCTTGCTGGGCTTGCTGCTCGAAGGAGGCCATCTCGGTTCGATCCTGCAGCCGACCGCTTTCCTGATTGTCTTTGCCGGCACCATCGGCGCCGTGCTGCTGCAAACCAGGCTCGACAATTTCGTCCATGGCGTCAAATTGCTGTCCTGGGTATTTTCTCCACCGGTTCACAATCACCGCAAACTGATCGACAACATCACGGTCTGGAGCGGTATCTCGCGGCGCGAAGGTTTGCTGCATCTCGAAGAACACATGAACGACAGCAGCGATCCTTTCGTCAAGAAAGGTTTGCGCCTGCTGATCGATGGCATCACACCGGCCAAGCTGCTCGACATTCTCGAGGTCGACACCACCGCTTACGAGACCCGCCAACGCCAGGCCCTCAAGATATGGGAAGCGGCTGGCGGCTATTCGCCGACGATCGGCATCCTCGGCGCGGTGCTCGGCCTGATCCACGTGATGGAAAATTTATCCGACCCCGCCAAGCTGGGCGGCGGCATTGCGGTGGCTTTCGTGGCGACCATCTACGGCGTCGGCCTGGCCAATCTGTTCTTCCTGCCGGTGGCCAACAAGCTCAAGGAACTGCTTGCAGTGGAAGTGAACCGGCGCGACATGGTGGCCGACAGCTTGTTCGGCATCGCCAGCGGCGACAATCCGCGCGTCATCCAGGAGCGCGCAGAGTCGTATTTCGTCACTACATGATCTACTGAGGCATCCACTCATCATGGCGCGAAAAAAACGGGAAGAAGAGCATGAGAACCACGAGCGCTGGCTGGTTTCCTATGCCGACTTCATCACGCTGCTGTTTGCCTTTTTCGTCGTCATGTATGCCATTTCGCAGGTCAATGAAGGCAAGTACAAAATCCTCGCCGACTCGCTGATCAACGCCTTCGGCAAGGAGCCGGTGTCGACGGCTCCGATTGTCGTCCAGGCCGGCGGCCAAGGCACCCAGCAATCCGTCGCACCTAAGATTACCCTGCAGAAGCCGCGCAGCAACGAAGCGCTGCGCCGTGAAAAAGAGCGCATGACCGACATGGCGCGCGACATCCTGCAAGTGCTGGCGCCGCTGGTGCAGGAGGGCAAGGTGCGGGTCACGCAAACAAGTGTCGGCGTCAATGTCGAGATCAACGCCAATGTCCTGTTCGCACCCGGCGACGCCAAGGTCAGCAGGGAGTCGGAAGAAACCCTGATCGCCATCGCCCGCGTGCTGAAGAACGACGATCACGCGATCCAGATCGAGGGCCACACCGACAATACGCAGATCAACACCAGCGTGTTTCCTTCCAACTGGGAGTTGTCGGCGGTGCGCGCCAGCACGGTGGCACGGCTGTTCAACAACCAGGGCATCGCCGACCTGCGCCTGACGGCGGTGGGGCATGGATCGAACCAGGCAGTGGCTTCCAACGATACGCCTGAAGGACGGTTGCGCAATCGTCGCGTCGACGTGATGATCCTGTCGCGATTGGCGGAACAGGCCACCGAGGTGCCGTTTGCAGAAGAGGGCGGCAAGGTCGCTCAGCCCATTCAGCCAGTGCATCCCAAGCCGGCGCCATAAAGCAAAAAGCCCGTTCTCGCGAACGGGCTTTTCAAATTCTGGTGCGAGGAAAAATCAGCCGATGCCGAGCGGTCGGCCCGAGCTGCGCAGGCTCGATTGGCCGTCAGGACCGTAGAAGGAGCCGTTGCTTTTGCCTTGCAGGATGTTCATGGCGTTCTGGTTGATCGCCATTTGCTTGCCGATCAACAGGCCATTGAGACGATTCAGTTCGCGCGCGGATTGCGCCAGCGCAAACAGTTCTTCCCACACTTGCTTGTCTTCGGCCGAACCGTGTTGTTCGATCCATGATTGCATGCCGTTCTCGCCGGCCGTGAATCCCAACGCAGCCAGCGCCTTGTGGCGCTGATCAGCCAATGTTGCCATGTTGGCGACAATATTGGCCTTGTCATTGATGATTTCCGGAATCTTGTCAGCATCGCCATTGCCGCTGAGCAAATCCTGCTCTTGCTGCAATGCCGCCACCAGGCGCGACGCGACGTGCTTTTCGTCAGCGAGTGTATGAGATGGCAGGAGCGAATTACTTGTCATTGCGTTGTCGTTACGTTAAGTCTTGCGGGAGCCGATCAGATCTTTGACGGTGTCGAACAAGCCGTTGGCGACTTTCTCGGGATCGACCTGGAAGGTGCCGTTAGCGATGGCAGCCTTGATCTCAGCAACTTTTTTAGCGTCGAAAGTGCTGCCGGTAGCAGCGGCTTTCACGCCCAGCGATTGATATTGCGAAGACAACTGGACATTGGCTGCGGTAGATGCGTCGCTGTCTGTCTTTGCTGGTGCGGCACCGGCATTGCTGTTCGCGGAGCGCGCCTGGGGTTGCGCGATTTCCGGTAAGCCTTTGCCTGTTTTGAGGGCGTCATTAACGTTCACGGCAGTATCCTTAATGGGTTAGGGTTCTGTGACCCGCCTGTTGCCTAGATTATCGGCCATTTTTCCGCAAACTTTAATACTTTTGTCGCCCGTCAAAAGGTTTCTTGTCAGTAATTGATTTCAAGGATGCCGCCGGCCTTCGCAATCCCGCTCACGACCTGGCCGGCAGACGTTTTTGCTTGCACCATTTGCCCCTCGCTGCCGTTGGTCAAGGCACGCGCTTCGGTGGTGATCTGGAAGCCCGGACCGGTGGACACCACGCGTACCGCCTGGCCTTGCTGCACCACGCGGTTGCTGCGCAATGCATCCTGGCGTATCGGGGCGCCCAGCGCCAGCGAGATGTTGGCTGTGCGCCCGATGGCCTGGGACGAATCGGTAATGATGCCGTTGGGCAAATTCGAGAGGTCGCCCTTGACCTTGGTGATGTCGTTCGGGCCGATGATCTGGCCTTGCGCCAGCGGCGCCGCGGTGACAATGTATTCTGCAATGACCTGCACGGTGGCGCGCAGGTAGATTGTCCACGGCGACGGCGCGATGCACTTGACGCCAATGGTAGTGCGGCCCCACAGGCGACCGCCATTGGGCATGAAGGCTTGCGGCGACGTGCAGGCGGCGAGGTTCAAGCGGCTGTCGGCCGGTTCGACGGCGATATTGACGGTGCCGGACAAGCCGGTTGTCTGCACCTTCATGAACTGTTCTGCAATTTTTTGCAGCGCGCCAAGATCCTGGCGTGGCGGCGTGTTCTGTTCGGTGGTTTGCGCCAGCGCAGACAGCCCGAATGCGGGCAGCAACAGCAGCAAGGACAACAGCACTTTTGACAATAATTTCATAACAACAACTTTTCAACCCGGGTGATCGGAGGCAGGGCCATCCTGTCAGCAATAGTACCGGCGGCCGACTCTGTCAAAAGGTCGAACAAGGCATAGTTTTCTCTCTTTCTCGGGCATTAGAGTTTGAGGGGGAGCCTTATGATCCAATGGTGTGTAAATCCCATTATCGGCATGATGCGTACTTTGTGAAGGGTACGTCAGGAGGGTTAGATGGCTGCAAAACTGGATGATTATCTGCGATTCAATGAAACGGCGCTGAATTTGCGCGCCCAGCGTCAGCAATTGCTGGCGTCCAACATCGCCAACGCGGATACACCGAATTACAAGGCGCGCGACATCGACTTCGCCAAGACCCTGCAAGGGGCCATGGCGGGCAAATCGAGCACAGTGCCGCCGGTCGAGCTGGCGCGCACGTCGTCGGCCCATATTTCCGGCAAGGCGACGGGCGACGGCGGTATCGGCGGCTCGCCGCTGCTGTATCGCAAGGAGACCCAGAGCAGTGTGGACGGCAACACCGTCGACATGGATGTCGAACGCAATCAGTTCACCGACAACGCGGTGCGTTACGAAGCAGGCATCACCGCCGTCAATGCGCAGATCAAAGGTCTGCTCGCCGCCATCCAACCAGGCTGATCATCATGTCTCTTTCCAATATTTTCAACGTCGCCGGTTCTGCCATGAGCGCGCAATCGCAGCGCCTCAATACGGTTGCCAGCAACATCGCCAACGCCGACAGTGCAACCGGCCCGGACGGCAAGCCGTACAAGGCCAAGCAAGTGGTGTTCAAGGCGGTCCCGTTCGGCAACATCGAAAACAGCGGCGTGCAGGTCAGCCAGATCGTCGAAGACCAGGCGCCGCCCAAGCTGATGTACGACCCCAAGCACCCGATGGCCGACAACAACGGCTACGTCGCCATGCCGAATGTCAATCCGGTCGAGGAGATGGTCAACATGATCTCCGCATCGCGTTCGTATCAGACCAACGTCGAGACGATGAATACCGCCAAGAATATGTTGATGAAAACCCTCACCATCGGTCAATAAGGAAGATCTTAATCATGACTACTGTTTCCAACGATTTGCTGTCGTCAATGAATGGCACGTCGACATCGACCTCCAATACTTCGAGCCTGAACGACAACAGCCCGGAAGCGATCCAGAATCGCTTCCTGAAGCTGCTGACCGTGCAGATGCAGAATCAGGATCCGACCAATCCGATGGACAACTCGCAACTGACCACTCAGCTGGCGCAGCTGTCGACCGTGTCGGGCATCAGCCAATTGAACACCACGCTGGCTTCTC
This sequence comes from Herbaspirillum lusitanum, assembly GCF_026127345.1. Classification (NCBI taxonomy): domain Bacteria; kingdom Pseudomonadati; phylum Pseudomonadota; class Betaproteobacteria; order Burkholderiales; family Oxalobacteraceae; genus Herbaspirillum; species Herbaspirillum lusitanum. Next base: position 160,655 of record NZ_QXFG01000008.1, read on the forward strand.
TCATGTCCAACCTTGGTTCGGCGCAGTCGCTGCAGGCAGCCAACATGATCGGTCACAGCGTGCTGGCTCCGGGCAACAACCTGACCCTGACTTCCGACACCACCAAGGCTGCCGACGGTACCGAGACCACCACGCAGAAGGCCGTGTTCGGCGTGCAGCTCGGCGCCAATGCCGACAGCATCAAGGTCACCATCCGTGATGCGACCACCGGCGCCGTCGTGCGCCAGATGGATCTGGGCAGCCAGGCTGCAGGCACCGTGCCGGTCATCTGGGACGGCACCAACGACGCCGGCACCAAGGCCGCCGACGGTCAGTACACCTTCACCGTCGCCGCGACCAGCGCCGGCACCGCCGTGGACGCCGCCGCGCTGTCCTTCGGCACGGTCGCCAGCGTCAGCACAGGCGCCGACGGCGTGAAACTGAATGTATCGAATATCGGCACCATCAAGCCGACCGACGTTATCCAAATCCTCTAATCCACTGACGGCTTCCAGCACAAGGAGAATCAAATGAGTTTTCAACAAGGCCTGAGTGGCTTGGCAGGGGCGTCGAAGAGTCTCGACGTGATCGGCAACAACGTTGCCAACGCCAGCACAGTGGGTTTCAAATCGGCACAGGCACAGTTCGCCGACATGTACGCCAACTCGATGAACCGTTCCGGCAACTCGCCGGTCGGCATCGGTGTCGCGGTCGCCAACGTGCAACAGGCGTTCACCCAGGGTAACGTCACCACCACCAATAATCCGCTCGACATCGCCATCAACGGCGACGGCTTCTTCCGCATGCAGGGCAGCCTGACCGACCAGTCGCCGATGTATGCCCGCAATGGCCAGTTCCAGCTGGACAAGGACGGCTACATCATCAACCCGAGCGAAAAGGGCGCGTACCTGACCGGCTGGCTCGGAACGGTGGTTGGGGGCGATCCGGTCCCGCTGAAAATCGATACATCGAATATTCCTGCTACTGCGACGACCAAGATTTCTACCAAACTGAATCTTGATTCGCGCCTGACGGCTATTGACTCAACCGTCGTGCCTTTCAGCCCGACCAATGCGGCTAGCTACAGCAGCACGACCGGCGTCACCATGTATGACAGTTTGGGCAATAGCTATAACGTTCAAACGTACTACGTGAAAAAGACAACAGCTGTAACTCCTCCCAATACAGACTGGGATGTGTATGCGACCATTGACGGCAAGCTGTATCCCACACCGGCAGCAGCAGTGGCAACACCGCTAACGACGCTGTCCTTCAATACTTCCGGCGTATTGGTCGGCGGTGCGACTGCCGGCACATTTGCTGCAGCGACATTGAATGGTCCTTTCGTCAAACCGGGCGCGACATTCCCTGCCGCCATTGCCGTCGATTACACCGGCACCACCCAAACCGGCCAGGCTTTCACGCCAGTCGCGCAAGACCAGAACGGTAAAGCGCCAGGCGTGTTGTCGAGCTTCTCGATCGGCAAGGACGGTTCCATCATTGGCAATTATTCGAACAACGACACCAAGGTCCTGGGCCAGGTGCTGCTGGTGAATTTCGCCAATCCGAACGGCCTGTCGCCGCTGGGCAATAACCTGTACACCGCCACCGCCGACGCCGGCCAGCCGCTGGTCGGCAAGCCGACCACGGGCCAGTTCGGCGTCCTGCAAGCGCGCGCCGTGGAGGACTCCAACGTCGACCTGACCACTGAACTGGTCAACATGATCGTGGCGCAACGCGTCTATCAGGCCAACTCGCAGACCATCAAGGTGCAGGATACCGTTCTGCAAACGCTGGTCAGCCTGCGCTAAGCAATTTGAACTAAGTGGGGAAGCGCGCGGCAGCGATGCCGCGCGCGCACAAAGGGGTAATTATGGATCGTGTGATTTACACCGCCATGTCCGGCGCCAAGCACACAATGGAGCAGCAGGCCACCGCCAGCAACAACCTGGCGAACGCGACAACGACCGGTTTCCGTTCTCAGCTCGACACCTTCCGCGCCGTACCGGTGGTGGGCGGCGAAGGGCTGGCAACGCGCACGTTCGTGGTCGATTCGACCGCAGGCACCAACTTCACGTTGGGCCCGATACAAGACACCGGCCGTGCGCTGGACGTCGCTGTGGCGGGAGATGGCTGGATTGCGGTGCAGACCGCAGACGGCGGCGAAGCCTATACCCGCAACGGCAGCTTCAAGATGAGTGAAAACGGCATCCTGCAAACGCAGACCGGCCTGAGCGTCATGGGCGACGGCGGTCCGATCAGTATTCCTCCTGATGTGACGATTGCGATTGCACCGGACGGCACGGTATCCTCGATCCCGACCATGGGTACGCCCAATGCGGTGAACATACTGGGCCGCATCAAGATGGTCAATCCGGATGAGAAGTCGCTCAAGCGCGGCGACGACGGCCTGTTCCGCCTGACTGCGGGCACCCAGGCTCCGCCTGATGCGAACGTCCGCCTCGTCGGCGGCGCGCTTGAAGGCAGCAACGTCAACGTGGTCGATTCCATGGTCAACATGATCAACCTCGCGCGCCAATTCGACCTGAACATGAAGGTGGTGACAACTGCCCAGAGTGATGCAGACAAAGCCAACCAAATTCTGTCGTTGTCCTGAAGCTAAACCAACTATTCAGGTACTGGAGAAAATATGATTCGTTCCCTGTGGATTGCCAAAACCGGTCTCGATGCGCAACAAACGCAACTCGACGTCATTTCGAATAACCTCGCCAACACCAGCACCAACGGTTTCAAGCGTTCGCGCGCCGTGTTCGAGGATCTGATGTATCAGACTCTTCGTCAGCCGGGTGCACAGTCGTCGCAGCAGACGCAATTGCCGTCGGGCCTGCAGATCGGTACCGGTGTGCGTCCGGTCGCGACCGAGCGTATCCATACGCAAGGCAACACCAACCAGACCAGCAACGACAAGGATGTCGCGATTCAAGGCGCGGGTTTCTTCCAGGTGCTGATGCCGGACGGCACGACGCAATATACCCGCGACGGTTCGTTCCAGTCGGATGCCCAGGGCCAGCTGGTGACGTCGAGCGGCTATGTGGTCCAGCCGCCGATCACGATGCCTGCCAACATGACCAAGCTGACCATCGGTCGCGACGGCACCGTCTCGATCACGCAAGCCGGCTCGACTGCGACCACCCAGATCGGCACGCTGCAGATCGCCACGTTCATCAACCCGGCCGGTCTTGAAAGCAAGGGTGAAAATCTCTATGCGGAAACAGCCGCCTCCGGCACGCCTGCACCGAATACCCCGGGCACCAATGGCGCCGGCGCATTGTGGCAAGGTTATGTCGAGACCTCGAACGTGAACGTGGTCGAGGAAATGGTCAACATGATCCAGACCCAGCGCGCGTACGAAATGAACAGCAAGGCAATCACGACATCCGACCAGATGCTGGCCAAGCTGTCGCAGTTGTAATCTGTTTTTGTAATGCTTTGATGAAATGGGATGAGGCAAACATGAAAAGCCTGATGAAACTTGCCGCCATCGTAGGGATGATTGCTCTTGCCGGATGCGAAACGGTGCCGGATTCGATCGTCAAGATGCCGTTGACGGCGAAGCCGCAGCCGGCTGCTTATGCTCCGGCGACCAACGGCGCGATCTTCCAGTCGGCAGCGTATCGTCCGTTGCTGGAAGACCGTCGTGCACGCCTGGTGGGCGACACCCTGACCATTGTCATCAATGAAAAAACCAGCGCCGCCAAATCGGCGGGCAGCTCCGGCAGCAAGACCGGCAGCGCCAGCGCCATCGCGCCGACGCTGTTCGGCACCTCCATCAAGGAACTGTCCGGCAGCGGCGGCAGCACCAACAAGTTTGAAGACAAGGGCGCGATCAGCTCCAGCAACAACTTCACCGGCACCATCGGCGTGACCGTCATCGAGGTGATGCCGAACGGCAATATGGTCGTCAGCGGCGAGAAGCAGGTGGCGCTGGACAAGGGCGTTGAATACGTGCGCTTCTCCGGCACCGTCAGCCCGGACAACATCGCAACCGGCAATACCGTGTCGTCGACGCTGGTGGCCGACGCCAAGGTCGAGTACCGAACCAATACACGTGTGGATATGGCGGAATTCATGTCTTCTTTGTCACGCTTCTTCTTTAGCGTGTCGCCGTTCTAGTCCCAAGGTGGTATCCATGATTTTCCGTTCGCGTTCCCTGTCTCTGTTCCGCTTCAACCGTCTGGCGACCATGCTGGTGGCTGCGGCATGCCTGCTCAGCGCCGGCGTCAGCCATGCGGAACGCCTCAAGGACCTGGCCAGCATTCAGGGCGTGCGGCAGAATCAACTGGTGGGTTACGGCCTTGCTGTCGGTCTCGACGGCAGCGGCGACCAGACTACACAGACTCCATTTACCGTGCAGAGCGTGATCAGCATGTTGCAGCAACTGGGCGTCAATCTGCCCAGCACCTCGACCAGCAACATGCAGCTCAAGAATGTCGCCGCCGTGATGGTCACGACTTCCTTGCCGGCATTCGCGCAGCCGGGACAAACGCTGGACGTCACCGTCTCCTCGATCGGTAACGCCAAGAGCATTCGCGGCGGCACGCTGCTGATGGCGCCGCTGAAAGGCGCCGACGGTCAGATCTATGCGATCGCCCAGGGCAACATCGTGGTCGGCGGCGCGGGTGCTTCTGCTGCCGGCAGCAGCGCCACCATCAATCACCTGAGCGTCGGCCGCATCTCCGCCGGCGCCACGGTCGAACGCGCGGTGCCATCGGCGCTGGGGCAGGGCGACACGGTCAACCTGGAACTCAACGACAACGATTTCTCCACCGCCAGCCGCGTGGTGGAAGCGGTCAACAAACGTTTCGGCTTCGATACGGCAATGGCCCAGGACGGCCGCGTCATCCGGATCCGGGCGCCGATCGGCAGCGGCGATCGCGTGGCTTTCCTTGGTGCGCTGGAAAACATCGACGTCATCCCGTCGCGCGTGCAAGCCAAGGTGATCCTGAATGCGCGCACCGGTTCGGTGGTGATGAATCAGGCGGTGACGCTGGATACCTGCGCGGTATCGCACGGCAATCTGTCGGTGGTGATCAACGCGGAGAACAGCATCAGCCAGCCCGGCGCCTTGTCCGGCGGCCAGACTGCCGCCAACCAGAACGCCCAGATTTCGATCAGTTCCGCGCCCGGCAAGGTCATGTATCTGAAGGGCGGGGCCTCGCTGGCCGAAGTGGTCAAGGCGCTCAATGCCATCGGCGCGACGCCGCAGGATCTGCTGGCGATTCTGCAAGCCATGAAGGCTGCCGGCTCCTTGCGCGCCGAGTTGGAAATCATTTAACCGGGGCAGTACATGATCAACAACATCAAACCGGGTAATCCGACCGAAAGCCTGGCGGCCGATGCCAATAGCCTCAACAGCCTGCGTTCCGCCGCGGCCACGCAATCGCCGGAATCGCTCAAGGGCGCGGCCAAGCAGTTTGAAGCCCTGTTCCTGAACATGATGTTGAAGAGCATGCGCGACGCCACGCCGCAGGACGGCATGTTCGACAGTCCGCAGACCAAGATGTTTACCAGCATGCTCGATCAGCAGCTCAGCCAGAACATGGCGCAGCGCGGCGTCGGCCTGGCCGACATGCTGGTGCGTCAATTGTCCAGCAGCCTGAATAAACCATTGCCAACCGACGAAGACGGCGCATCCGCCTTGCCGCTCGACATTCCGCTGGCCAACACGCTGAGCGATCTCGACAAGTCGCGTCTGGTGCAAGGCCTCGCCAATGCGGCCACTTATGACAGCACGTCTTCCCAAGGGGGTGGCAAGCGCAAGGGCGGCCAGCAGCGTCCGGCACACGTCGAAGCCTTCCAGAACCGTTTGCAAGCCGACGCCGAGGCGGCCAGCCGCGTCACCGGCATCCCCGCCAAGTTCATGCTGGCGCAAGCTGCGCTCGAAACCGGCTGGGGCAAGAAAGAAATCCGCGCCCGCGACGGCAGCTCCGCGCACAACCTGTTCGGCATCAAGGCGACGGGCAATTGGACCGGCAAGACAGTCGACGCCACCACGATCGAATACGTCAACGGCGTGGCGCAGCGCAAGGTGGAGAAATTCCGCGCTTACGATTCTTATTCCGAAGCCTTCCAGGACTACGCCAAGCTGCTGCGCAGCAACCCGCGCTACGAAAAAGTATTGGCCAATGCGCAAGACGCCCACGGTTTTGCCTACGGTTTGCAACGCGCCGGCTATGCAACCGACCCGCATTATGCGGAAAAGCTATCACGCATCATCCGCCAGTCGCTGTCGGCCTGATATGTGGGCGGGCATCAGCCCGGACGGGGGCTTTTCCATACGCTGCGGGAACGCCAAGCGCTTCCCGCACTCTCAAAAAATCATTGGTAACGCGTCCTAAAGTTTCCCTGCAGGATGCCGTTCACTAGGTTATTCCGTTAAAGAACAGACAGATAGCATGGCAACCAATATCTTCAGTATCGGGCAAAGTGCACTGGCCGCAGCTCAGGCGGCCCAGGCGACGACCAGCCATAATATTTCCAATGCGACAACCCCGGGCTACAACCGCCAGGTGGTCGTACAAAGCACGGCCGGCGGCATCAACTACGGTTACGGTTTTGTCGGACAGGGTACGCAGGTTGCCGAAATCAAGCGCGTCTACAACGATTTCCTCAACAAGCAGGTGATGGCGTCACAGACGACGGCGAGCTCGTTGGACTCCTACCTGTCGCAGATCAGCCAACTGAACAATCTTGTCGCCGATACGTCGGCAGGCCTCTCGCCTGCGTTGCAGGACTTTTTCAAGTCCATGCAAAACCTGGCGTCGACGCCAAATAACGACGCCGCCCGTCAGGCCGTGCTGTCCGGCGGTTCGACGCTCGCTGCCCGTTTCCAGAGTCTGAACGACCAAATGGCGCAGAGTCGCACCAGCGTCAACGCCCAGATCACGTCGAGCATCGGCTCCATCAATTCGTTGGCAACGCAGATCCAGGAACTGAACCAGGCGATCATCAAGGCGCAGGGCAGCGGCGGCGGTGCAACACCGAACGATTTGCTCGACCAACGCGATCAGGCGATTGCAGATCTGAACAAGATCGTCAAGGTCACTACCTTGCCGCAAAACAATGGTTCGATGAGTGTGTTCATCGGCAACGGCCAGCCGCTGGTGCTGGGTGATCAGGTAGCGCAACTGGTGGCGACGCCGGCGGACGACGATCCGACGCGCCTTCAAGTGTCGATCAAGACCAGCAGCAACGCCACCATCCTGTTGCCCGACGGCGCCTTCACCGGCGGCAGCCTGGGCGGGATCCTGCAATATCGCACGGAGACACTGGACACTGCACAGAACACTCTGGGTCGTGTGGCGATTGTGCTGGCCAGCGCATTCAATGCACAGCATAAGCTGGGGCAGGATCAGAACGGCGCGTTGGGCACCAACTTCTTCAATGTGCCGGTGCCGTCAGTTGTGGCCAACATCAAGAATCACGTTGCACTACCGGTGGCAACTGCGACGGCAACAATCAGCAACCCCTCAGCATTGACGACCAGCGATTACCGTCTTGATTACGACGGCTTCAATTATTCGGTCACGCGTTTGTCGGACAACACCAAGACCACTTCAGCGACAATGCCGGTCACGATCGACGGTGTGGATTTCGGTTCCGCCGGTATGGTGGCCAAAGACAGTTTCCTGATCAAGCCGACCATCAACGGCGCCAACGGCATCAGCGTGGCGATCACCAATACGCAGAAGATCGCCGCAGGAACGCCGATCGTGACGTCAAGTAACGCGGTCACGAACATGGGGCTGGTCACGAGCGGCAACACCGGCACCGGCGTGGTGACTTCGGCGACGGTGAACAAAGCTGCATTTGCACCGAACTCGACACAGACCTACACGTATAGCAGCGGTACGAATACGCTTGCGTTGACGCCGCCCCCAGTTGGAAACGTCATGGTCACTACGACAGCCGGGGTAACGACTCCTTACACTCCGGGCACAGCAATCCCTTATTCTGCAGGTGCCACCATCACCGCCGACGGCGTCAGTTTCGTACTGAGCGGAACGCCTGCCAATAATGATAAGTTCGTGTTTTCGCCCACACCGGCGAATACGGGTACCGCCACGATTTCATCGGGCACCATCAATTCGAGTTTTACCGCGACGACGTTGCCGGCAGGCTCCAAATTAAGTTTCACCTTTGATAGTACGACCGGGACGCTGGCGACATCGCCTGCGCTTGGGACGGCGCCAATGGGAACTGTCACAGTCAAGGATGCCGGCGGCAATCCAGTCCTGGTGACGCCGCCGAATCTGCCTTTCGGCCCTGGTTACAGCTACACCACGTCGACCGGCATGAGCTTCAGCATTACCGGCCAGCCTGCCAACGGCGACCAGTTTTACGTGTCGCCAAACACCGGCGGTGTGACCGACAATCGCAACGCGCTGGCCTTGAACGCGCTGCAAACCGCGAACACGATCGGCAATACCTCGTTCCAGGGATCGTATTCGCAACTGGTCAGCCTGATCGGCAACAAGACCAATGAGATCACTGTCACCAACAAGGCTGAAAACGCGCGCTTGACCGCGATTCAGCAAGAGCAGCAATCCGAATCCGGCGTCAACCAGGATGAGGAGTTGGCCAACATGATCAAGAATCAAACAGCCTATCAGGCTGCGGCAAAAATCATTCAGGCTGCCAGCGACATGCTGAATGTCTTGTTCACGCTCGGCGGCTAGTTTTAAGGAAGATCAAAATGCGTATCAGCACAAGCATGCTCTATCAACTGAGCAACAATGAATTGACCAGCATGCAGGGTTCGATCCTGAAGCTGAACCAGCAAGTGACCCAGCAGCAAACCGTGTTGCTGCCGTCCGACGACGCCGTAGCGGCCGCCCGTGCGCTGGACCTGTCGCAAACGCAGGCGCTCAATGACCAGTACAAGACCAATCGCAACAATGCCGACAGCTCGCTGTCGCAGGTGAATGCGGCCCTGACCAGCGTCACGGCCATGCTGACCAAGATCAAGTCGAACATCACCCAGGCCGGCAATGCAGCGTATTCCAATAACGAACGCGCCAACATGGCGACTGAGCTCAAGGGCAACCTGAAAGAAATGCTGGGCTTCGCCAACGCCACCGATGCGCTGGGCAACTACCTGTTCTCGGGGTTCAAGGCCACCACCCAGCCGTTCGATTACGACAGCATGGGCAATATCGTCTACAACGGCGATCAAGGCCAGCAAACGTTGCAAGTGGATTCGACCCGCAACATGGAGATTAGCGTTTCCGGCCAGGCGGTGTTCCAGGGAGCGGGCCAGGATACCTTCAAGAACATGCAGGACCTGATCACGCTATTGCAGGTGCCGGTGACCGAGGCGGCCAACAATGCCGATACCCAGGCGGCCAACACGTTTCAATATCCTGTTGGCTCGTTGCCGGCACAATATCCCATTCAAGCCTACAAGACGGCGCAGGCAGCTTTGGATGCCGCTGCTCCAACCGATCCGAATTACAGCACATTGCTGACACAGGCGGCCAATGCAAAGCTGTTGTCGGACAAGGCAGAGGCCGCGCGCACCCCGATCCCCGGCAGCCAGGCGGCATTGACCCGTGGCCTGAACAAGCTCGGCGGCGCGATCGACCTGCAGATGAACAGCGTCGGCGCGGCTACGGCCTCGGTGGGCGCGCGCCAGTCCGAGATCGACAATCTGAACGCAGCAGGCGATGTGCTCAAGGTGCAATACGAGCAAAGCGTCAACGACTTGCTGGGCCGCAATCCATCTGATCTCTCGGCAAATATCAGTGCGCTGTCGCTGCAGCAGACTTACCTGCAGGCCGCGCAAAAATCCTTCGTCACCACCAGCAGCCTGACGCTGCTGAACTACCTGAAGTAATCCTTCCCGGTCGGGCGAGCTGAGGTTCGCCCGACGTCCTGATTTTCCTCGCAGCAGTCACTCCGTTTGTTCTCATTTACCGTTGATGCGGGATGTCCGCCTCTGCGCATGTGGGTGCCTGATCGCGTCGTAAAACGGCGGCCTGGATGCATGGGCTAGCGTTTGGGTATCGGCGGGATGGTCGCCATGCCGCCGAGCATGCGCACGGTTTCGATGGTGTCGTTGAGGAAGTGCTGCAACGGCGTCAGCATGTAGGGCAGGCAAATCGCGATCAGCAGGAAACCGGCGACCATGGTGATAGGAAAACCGATGCCGAACAGGTTCAGCGCCGGCGCCGCGCGCGTGAGGATGCCCAGCGCCATGTTGGTGATCAGCAAGGCGACAAGCATGGGCAGCGACAATTGCAGGCCCATGCTGAAGATACGAGCGCCGGAGAGGGCAATGTAATGGAAACCTTCGGCCGTCACGGGTGTTGCGGTGATCGGCAAGGTGTTGAAACTATCCGCCATGACCGCTACCAGGAGCAGGTGGCCATTGATGCTAAGGAAGACCAGCGTAGCCAGCAAGGAAAACAACTGACTGATGGCGGACGTGCGTCCTTGCGATTGTGGATCGAAGAAGACGGCGAAGCCGAGGCCCATGGTGTTGCTGGTCATTTCACCCGCCATCTCTACGGCCGAGAAAACCAGGCGAACTGAAAATCCCATGGCGGCGCCGATGATGAATTGCTGGACCAGGATCAACAGTCCTGTCATCGACATCGGGTCCAGCGCCGGTGGCACCGGCACGTTGGGCGCGATGACCAGCGAGGTCATGACGCCGAGCAGCAACTTCACCAGCATGGGCACGCTGGCGCTGCCGAATGGGGGCGCAACCGCCAGCAAGCCGAGGATGCGCGTCAGCGGCCAGATGAAAGCGGCGATCCAGATGTAGAGCTGAGCGCTGGTGACGTTGATCATGATGTTGCGATTGCCGGTGGAGGTGGCAATCCTTGCATGCCTTACTGAACCATGGCCGGAATGCCGGTAAACATCAGGCGCATGTAATCGAGCATCACGCTCAGCATCCACGGACCGGCGATGATGAGCGCGAGGAAGACCCCCACCAGTTTCGGAATGAAGGTCAGCGTGGCTTCATTGATTTGCGTCGCGGCTTGGAAAATACTGACGATCAGGCCGATCACCAGCGCGGTGAACAGCATCGGCGCGGCGATCATCAGAGTGACTTCCATGGCCTGGCGGCCGAGGGTCATTACGCTTTCTGGTGTCATGGCGGGGCCTTAGTAAAAACTTTCTGCCAGCGAGCCGATCAGCAACTGCCAACCGTCAACCAGCACGAACAGCATCAGCTTGAACGGCAGTGACACGATCGCCGGCGACATCATCATCATGCCCATCGACATCAGGATACTGGCGACCACCATGTCGATGATCAGGAAGGGGATGAAGATGGCGAAGCTGATCTGGAATGCGGTCTTCAGTTCGCTGGTGATGAAGGCCGGGATCAGCAAGCGCAGCGGCACGTCTTCCGGGCCTTGCAGGTCGGGGCTGTGCGACAGCTTGACGTACAGGGCGAGGTCGGACTGGCGTGTTTGCTTGAGCATGAATTCCTTCAGCGGCGCGGCGCCTTTTTCCATCGCGTCGATCATGGAAATCTTGTTGTCCGCGAATGGCTGGTAGGCGTCGACGTAGATCTTGTCGAACACGGGGCCCATCACGAACAGGGTCAGGAACAGCGACAGGCCCACCAGCACCTGCGTCGGCGGCGTCGATTGCGTGCCGAGCGCCTGGCGCAACAGCGACAGCACGATGACGATGCGCGTGAAGCAGGTCATCATCAGCAGCGCGGCCGGGATGAATGACAGCGACGTGAGCAACAGCATCGTCTGGATGCTGAGGTTGTAGGTCTGTCCGCCGCCCGGCGCCGGTGTGCTGGTGAATGCCGGCAAGCCCTGTTGGGCCGCTGCCGCGAGCGGCAGGCAGAGCAGGAAAACCGGCAGCAGGCGCAGCCAGCGGGACGAACCGAAGGAGCCGGATGAGCGGAATGAGTGGAACAAGCGCGCCCGGGAAGTTCTAACTGCTGCCATTACGTTTGTCGATCGTGTTTTTCAGCCAGGACGAAAAATTGGCGGAGGCGGCCGAGGCCGGCGCTGCAACATGTTCCTGGCGTGGCATGGTTGCCAGTGTATTGACGCGTCCCGGCGCAACGCCGATGACGATCCATTGGTCCGCGACTTCGATGACCATCACACGCTCGCGCGTGCCGACGCTGACGCCGCCGATGATCTTGGCGACTGCGTTGCCCTGCGCACGCTGGACCAGGCCGGTGCGTTTGAACAGCCACGCGATACCGGCCATGATCGCCAGCACGGCCGTCAGCCCCAGCAGCATGGTGAACACGCTGCCGGTGGCGGAGGGTAATGCCGGGGCTGTTTGCTGTTCCGCTGCATGCGCCGCGCCGGCGGCAAGCGCTACCGGCACAACGGCGAAGCTGCAGCGGATGCAGGTCAGAAAATTGCGGAGACGGCGCGGACGGTTCATCTATTGAGTTTGCGGATGCGCTCTGCGGGAGTGATGATGTCGGTCAGACGGATACCGAACTTGTCATTGACCACCACCACTTCGCCTTGTGCAATCAGGCAACCGTTGACCAGCACGTCCATCGGTTCACCGGCCATGCCGTCGAGTTCCACCACGGAACCTTGCGCCAGTTGCAGCAGGTTCTTGATGGCGATCTTGGTGCGGCCCAGTTCCACCGTCAGCTGGACGGGGATGTCGAGGATGAAGTCGATGTCGTTGGGCGTGTTGGTCTGTATATCCGATGCGCTGAGATCCTTGAAGATGGTCGCTTCGGCCGGTTTGGTCGTCAGGCCTTCTTCTTCAGGAATGTGCTTCTTCTGCGACTCTTCCGCTTCTGTTTGTTCGGCCAACGCGGCGCCCCACGGATCGTCTTCCGCCGCTGTTTGGTCAACGTTATCTTCAGCCATTCTGCTCTCCTTGAATACTTTCTGGTGTTTCGCTTTGCGTGATGGATAGCAGTTTTTCTACGCGCAACGCGTATTGACCATTCAATTTGCCATAGCTGCACTCCATCACAGGAACGCCATCGACTTGTGCAGTGACCGGATTGGCCGTCTGCAACTGGATGACGTCGCCGACTTGCATGTTCAGCAAATCGGTAAACGTGACGCGGGCGGTGCCGAAGTTGGCGATCAGCTCAACTTCAGCGGTCTGGATCTGCTGCTTCATCAGGCGGATCCAGCGTTTATCAACTTCAAGTGCTTCACCTTGCATGCTGCTGGTGAGCTTGTCCCGGACCGGTTCGATCATCGAATACGGCGTGCAGATGTGAATCTCGCCGCTGACCGGTCCTAGTTCGATCGTGAACGAGGTCGACACCACGACTTCATTGGGTGTGGCGATGTTGGCGAACTGGGTATTCAGTTCCGAGCGGATGTACTCGAATTCGATCGGGTAGATCGGCTCCCACGATTTGGAATAGTTTTCAAACACGATGTCCAGCACGCGCATGATGATGCGTTGCTCGGTCGGCGTGAATTCACGGCCTTCGATCCGGGTATGGAAACGTCCGTCGCCGCCGAACATGTTGTCCACCAGCAGGAACACGAACTGCGGGTCGAAGACCACCAGGCCGATGCCGCGGAACGGTTTGATGTGGACCAGATTCAGGTTGGTCGGCACTACCAGGTTACGGATGAATTCGCTGTACTTCGAGACTTTCACCGGGCCGACCGAAATCTCGGCGGTGCGGTGCAGGAAGTTGAACAAACCGATGCGGAACAGGCGGGCGAAACGTTCGTTGATGATTTCAAGCGTCGGCATCCGGCCGCGAACGATACGCTCTTGCGTTGCAAGATTGTAGTTGCGTACCGTCCCGGGGGTTTCTTCGACGCTTTTTTCTTCGTCCTGATCCCCCGTCACTCCCCTTAGGAGTGCATCGACTTCTTCCTGCGATAGAAAGTGTTCTGCCATGATGCTACTGCTGTTGAATGACGAAAGAGGTGTAGAACACGTCGGTGATCGAGGGACCCTTGCCGCCGCCGGCAAACGGCTCGCCCAACTGATCGATGATCTCGTCGGTGAGGTTGCGCTTGCCCTCGCTGGTCAGCAATTCGGAAGCCTTCTTGCTCGACAGGACCATCAGCAGGCGGCTGCGCACTTGCGGCATGAAGACCTTGATGCTTTCGGCGGTTTCCGCGTTCGGCACTTGCAGCGTCAATGCGACTTGCAGGAACTGATCGCCGGTCTCTTGCTGCAGGTTCACCACGAACGGTTCGATGACAACGAATACGGGCACCTTCGAGGTGGCCTTTTCTTCGACATGTTCCGCATCGGCTTTTTTGGATTTGCCGCCCATCAGCATGAAGGCTGCGCCGCCGCCGATTGCCAGCACCAGCACCGCACCGATGATGATGAAGAGCATTTTCTTCGATTTCGCCGGTGCCGCCTCTGCAGCATCCGCCCCCTTGGCTGCCGGTTTTGCTGCTGCTTTTGTTGCCATCTAATTTTCCCTTTCGCGCGTGTTCGTTGAGCACATCACAATACTATCGGCAAAAAAACGCCGATATTGATACTGCCGGCTGAACACCTGTTTTTATTGAATGCTGTTCGACTTATGCAAATGTGTCCACAAGGCCTTGTCCGCCGCGAGCGACTGGACGGGGCACGACTGCCACATTGACGTCTGTTTCGTTGTCGCGGCCGCCGAAGTTCGACGCGTTGCCGCTGGTGCTGCGCGCCTGTTGTTGCTGGTTCGCGCCTTGCTGTTGATTCGGGTTGCCGGTGTTGACGGTGGCCTGGCCCAGTTGGATGCCGGCCTGGTCCATCATTTCGCGCAGCTTCGGCATGGCGGCTTCGAGCGCCTGCTTGACCTCGGGCTGGGCGGTGATGAAGGTCGCATCGGCTTGCTGGTTGTTGACGTGCAGGACCACTTGCAACGGGCCCAGATCCGGCGGATTCAGTGTCAGCGACGCGCTTTGCAGACCGCCGTTGACCATCCACAACACCTTCTGGCCGACAGCCTGATCCCAACCCTGGCTGCCGACGGCCGGCGTCAGGCGTTGCACTGCCTGGCCGCTCATGGCGGCTTGCTGGCTCAGCGACATCGCTTGCTGCAGGGCAGGGACCACGGTCGCAGCGGTTGGCTGCACTGGTGTTTCGATCGATTTGAGGTTGACCTCCGGCGCTACCTTGGCGTTGCGGGCCGCAACGGCGGAGTCCTGCAAATCGGCCTGGAAGGATTTTGCCGAAACCGGCGATTCCGCCTGGTTCTTTTCGGTGGTGGCGCGTGTCGGCAGCGCCGACTTGCCGTCTGCTGCGTCTTTTTCGCTGTCTTGCAATGCGGCGAGGTCGAGCAGGTTGTTTTTACCCTTGCTCTTGTCTTCACTCTGGGTATCCGCCAGCGCGAGGTCGGTCTTCGCCTCAGCGCCGATCTGGCCGATCGGCTTCTTGCCTTTCTGGCTGGCCAGGGCATCGATGTCCTGGTCAGTGGCTTTCCTGGAAGGCGGCTGGACGATCATCTGGCCCATGTTGGTGACCAGCGCCAGCATCTGCTGCGTGGAAGCGGCGTCAGTAGCGGCGCTGGCATCGTCCGCAGCCTGATCGTCAGTCTTCTTGTCGTCGGATGAGGCCGTCTTGTCCGCATCTGATTTTGGCGCGGTCGAGGCGGTCGGGGCAGGCGCCGCTTTGGCCGGTTCCGGCGATTTATCCTTGGCGGCTTCGCTCGGCTTGCTTTGATTTTCGGCGTTGCGGTTGCTGACTTCCTTGTTCAACACCTGGTTGAACGGAACGTCGGCCGTGAAAGAGTCGGCTTGCGTGGCGGGACGTGCAGAATTCTGCAGGTTCGCGACGTTCAAGATCGGCAATTGTGTTTTCATCGTTTCCGCCAGTTCCTAGCCTACCGTTTGTAAAACGTGATCCGCGACGCTTGTTCATCAGTCTGCTTCTGATCACGTCGTGTTTCGCGCAATTGCATCGTTTGTTTCGCCCGCGTCGCCAGTGTGTCATAAGACATCCGTTTGCGCTCGCATGCCTGCCATGCAGCCCGTGCTTCCGCCACGCGTTGCTGGGCGTTTTTCACCACATTTTGCTGCCCGGTGATGGCGCTGTCGATTTTCTCAATGAACAACTGAAAATTCCGATAGCTCATCGCCGTCAAACCGGAGGACAGGCTTTCCTGAAAACGCAAAGCGTAGTCGTCGCGGTATTGTTCCAGAATGACAAGTTTTTGCTGCGCCTCTTCGCTCGTACGCACAGACCGGCCCAAGCGTTTGGTCGCTTCGTCGGTCTCTTTGGTCGCCAATTCGATCAGCGTTTCGAGTGCGGTGGTCGTAGCCATGGTAGCTTTGATTATATTTTCGGGGCGAAGTGCTCAATCACTGGAATAGAGCGGTAAGTTGCCCCAAGCTCTCGGAAACACCCGCACGTTCGGGGATGCCCTGCTGCAAGAACGCCTCGATGCGCGGCATCAACTGGATCGCCTGGTCCAGCACCGGGTCGGATCCGGCCGAGTAGGCGCCGACGCTGATGAGGTCGCGGTTGCGCTGATAGCGGGAGTACAACTGTTTCAGCCGGCGCGTATCGCGCTGATGTTCCGCGGAAGTAATGCTGTGCATGGCGCGGCTGATCGATTGTTCGATATCGATCGCCGGGTAGTGTCCGGCCTCGGCCAGCACCCGGTTGAGCACGATGTGGCCGTCGAGAATCGCGCGCGCCGCGTCGGCGATCGGATCCTGTTGATCGTCGCCTTCGGTCAGCACGGTGTAGAACGCCGTGATGGAACCGCCGCCGACGTCGCCGTTGCCGGCGCGTTCGACCAGCGCCGGCAGTTTGGCGAAGACGGAAGGCGGATAACCCTTGGTGGCCGGCGGTTCGCCGATGGCCAGGGCGATTTCACGCTGGGCCATGGCGTAACGGGTCAGCGAATCCATGATCAGCAGCACGTTCTTGCCTTGGTCGCGGAAGTATTCGGCGATCGCAGTCGCGTAGGCGGCGCCTTGCAGGCGCATCAGGGGCGGCGTGTCGGCCGGTGCGGCGACCACGACCGAACGGACCATGCCTTCGTCGCCGAGGATGTGCTCGATGAATTCCTTCACTTCGCGGCCGCGTTCGCCGATCAGGCCGACCACGATGACGTCGGCGCTGGTGTAGCGGGCCATCATGCCGAGCAAGACGCTCTTGCCGACGCCGGAACCCGCAAACAGTCCCATGCGCTGGCCGCGTCCGACGGTCAGCATGCTGTTGATGGCGCGTACGCCGACGTCGAGAATATCTTCGATGGGCGCGCGTCCCAGCGGGTTGGCGGCGCGCACGCTGAGCGGCGCTGAATTTTCCGTATGGAGCGGCCCGAGATTGTCGAGCGGGCGGCCGGCGCCGTCGAGTACGCGTCCCAGCAGTTCGTCGCCAACCGGCAGGCGGCGCGTGTGTTCGTCGGTGCGGCGGATATAGGCGATCGGACCGGTGCGCGGCGGCGGCTTGACCGGTTCGACCGGGTAGACGCGGGTGCCCGGCACGATGCCTTCGACATCGCTCTGCGGCATCAAAAACAGGCGTTCGTCCTGGAAACCGACGACTTCTGCCTCGATCAGGGTGCCATTCGGCAAAGGGACGGTGCAGGGGCTGCCGACCGGTAATTTCAGGCCGACCGCTTCCATGACGAGTCCGGCGACGCGCGTAATGCGTCCGGAAAGCTGCGTCGGCTCAGTCATCGCCACCAGGCCGCTGCAATTATGCAGATAGGCCTGCCAGCGGCTGAAATGGGAGGGCATCGGCGAATTCATCGTTGCACCTTGTAGACGGGAACAGCGGGCAGGGAGGGCAGTGCGCGCATGGCGCTACTCCAGCCAGTCCAGTTGTTTGCTGAGCGATTCCGCGATACGGCGCCAGCGTGTCTGCACGGTGGCGTCAACCTGATTGGTGCCGGTTTCCATGCGGCAGCCGCCGCGTTGCAGTTCGGGGTCTTCGACCAGACGCCAGCCGTTCCGGCTGAGCTCTTCGCCGAGATGTTCGCGCACCAATGCGGCATCGTCCGGCTGCAAATAAAGCAGGGCGGGCAATTGCAAACCCGGCAACGAGTGGATCGCGGCGCTGATGGTTGGCAGGATCAGTTCCGGCTTGACGTTAAGCGCCGTCTTGATCATCGCCTTGCTGATGTCGAGACCGAGATTGAGCAATTCCGGCGCCATGGTTTCGCTGGTTTGCGAGACTTCAGTGCCGAACGACACCGCGATCTGGCGCAGGTGCTGAATGGTTTCGTTGACTTCGGTCTGGCCTTGCTGCAAGCCGGCCATGTAGCCTTCTGCCCGGCCGGCCTGCAAGCCTTGTTGCTGGCCTTCGGCATAACCTTCCTGGCGCGCCTGTTCGCGGATGGCATCGATTTCTTCGAGGGTCAGCGAGGGCGGCGGCGGGATTTCTTCCGCAAACTGTTCTTCGGGCGGCGGAATCTCTTCCTGCGGCTCATCGAAGGACGCCATTTCCCAACGCTGGTAAGGCGTCATCTGTTCTTTGGGAATGATGTTGTTTCTTGAAGCCATTTCAGATCCGGTAAGGCTGAGCCATGGATGCGATCGACGTCATGCGGCCTTGGAGGCGGCATGCGCCGGTCGCAGCGGCGTTAGACGAATGCATCTTCGCCCTTCGCGCCGAGCACGATCTGGCCTTCGTCGGCCAGGCGGCGGACGATTTGGAGGATGGCCTTTTGTTGCGCGTCGACTTCCGACAGGCGCACAGGTCCCTTGGACTCCAGGTCTTCCCGCATCATTTCCGCAGCACGTTGCGACATGTTGCCGAAAATCTTGTCGCGCAGCGCTTGCGAAGCGCCCTTGAGTGCGACGATGAGCGATTCCGATTGCACTTCGCGCAGCAGCAGCTGGATGCCGCGGCCGTCGATGTCGATGATGTTTTCGAACACGAACATTTCGTCCATGATCTTTTGCGCCATGTCTTCGTCATAGGCGCGCAGGTTGCTCATCACCGATGTTTCGCTCTCGCCCGACATGAAGTTGAGGATTTCCGCGGCAGTGCGGATACCGCCCATTTGTTGCTTCTTCAGGCTTTCGTTGCCGGTCAGCAGCTTGGTCAGGACGTCGTTCAGTTCGCGCAATGCGGTCGGCTGCACGCCATCCAGGGTTGCGATACGCAGGATCACGTCGTTGCGGAGGCGCTCGGTGAAATTGTTCAGAATATCGCAAGCATGATCGCGTTCGAGGTGAACCAGGATCGTTGCAATAATCTGAGGATGTTCGTTGCGGATAAGTTCAGCGACCGATTGCGCATCCATCCATTTGAGGCTTTCGATACCGCTGGCATCGCGACCGCCCAGGATGCGGTTGAGCAGGGATGTGGCCTTGTCGTCGCCCAGCGCCTTGGTCAGCACGCTGCGGATGTATTCATCCGAATCGAGGCCGATCGACGAGGCCTGGCCGGTTTGCGCCAGGAAGTCGTCGAGAACGCCGTTGATTTCCTCGAAGCTGATGTTTTTCAGGGTCGTCATCGCGGCGCCCAGCTTCTGGACTTCCTTGGGGCCGAGGTACTTCATGACTTCGGCGGCCTCGTCCTCGCCCAGCGCCAGCATCAGGATGGCACCTTTTTGAATGCCTTCGTTACTCATTGTTCACCCATGCCTTAATGATGCTTGCAACCAGTTTCGGATCGGACTTGGCCAGTTGCTTGACGGATTCGAGATTCTTCTTGTACTCGGAGCGGGCATCGGCCTCTGCTGCTTCGGGCGACAGCTCGACGATGGCGTCTGGATTGTCCGGATCGTACATCGCTGCTGCGGCTTCGGCGGCAGCCTTGGCTTCGGCCTCGGCGCGTTCCTTGGCTTCGCGTTCTTCGCGGCCCGACAGTTTCCAGATGATCGGACGCAACACGCCGAAGTAGAGGTAGAGCAGCACGGCCGCCAGCAGGACGTACTTGCCGATTTCCTTGGCCAGCTGGATCATGTCCGGCTGTTTCCACAATGGCAATTCCGGCTCCATCTCGCTGCTGAATTGGGTGTTGACCACATTCAGCGAGTCACCGCGATCCTTGTTGAAGCCCATCGCTTCCTTGACCAGGTCCGAGATCTGATTGCGCTCGGCTTCGGTCAGGGGCTTCATCACGACCTTGCCGGTCTGGTCCGTGGTGCGCTTGTAATTGACCACCACCGCAACCGTCAGGCGCTTGACGCCGCCCATCGGTTGCTGGACGTAACGTACGGTCTTGTCGACTTCGTAGTTGATCGTGGCGTCTTTATGCGAGGTGCCGGAACTGGTCGCCGGTGCAGCAGCGGTTCCGGCGGCGCCCGGCGCGCCTGCCGCGACCGGCGGATTGACGATCGGTGCAGTGGCAGGAGCGGGCGGCTGGTTGGTCAGGGCGCCTGGAATGCCGGACGTACTGGAGTTGCCGTTTTGCGATTCGCTGCTTTGCTTGCTGCGAACGGCGGCGGTATCGGCAGTCTGGTTCGGCTTGTAGGTTTCGGCGGCTTGTTCGCTGCGCGAGAAATCGACGTCCGCAGTTGCTTCGGCGCGGACGTTGCCGGTGCCGACAATAGGCGCAATGATCGACTCGACGCGCTTGATGATGTCTTGCTGCAGATCCTGGACGTACTTGAGCTGGGTCGGGTCAAGGCCGTTGGCGGGCTGCTTGGTGGTGTCCGATAGCAGGTTGCCGTTCTGGTCGACGATCGTTACGCTCTTGGGCGACAGTTCCGGGACGCTGCTGGCGACCAGATGGACGATGGCGCTGACTTGTTGAGGGTCCAGTCCGCGGCCCGGGTACAGGCTGAGGATGACGGAGGCGGTCGGCTTTTGCTGGTCGCGCACGAACACCGACGCCTTGGGCAAGGCCAGGTGAATACGGGCGGCCTGAACTGCCGACAGCGATTGAATGGAGCGCGCCAGTTCGCCTTCAAGGGCGCGCTGGAAGTTGACTTGCTCAAGGAACTGGGACACGCCCAGTTTCTGGTTTTCCATCAGTTCGAAACCGACGTTGCCGCCCTTGGGCAGGCCTTGCGACGCCAGTTTCAGGCGTGCGTCATGCACCATGGTTTCGGGCACCAGAATGGCGCTGCCGCCTTCGGAATATTTGTACGGCACGTTCATCTGCTGCAGCGACGCGACGATGGCGCCGCCGTCGCGGTCGGAGAAGTTGGAGAACAGGACCCGGTATTCGGTCTTCTGACTCCACATCCAGATGCCGATCATCAAGGCGATGACCGCTGCTGCTGCAACCATCAGAACAACGCGGCGCCCCTGAGGCGACTGCGCATAGCGGACGACGCCGTTGCGCGGCGGCTCCTGGGACGAATGTTCGCCCGAAGTCGTGCCTTCCGTGGCTGTGGCGTTGCTGTCGTTGGTCAGCGTGCCATCGGCTGCTACCGCCATGATTTCCCCTTGCATGTGCTGCCGAGCTTGTGGCTATGTGTGATTTGCTTCACTGCTTCCCTACCCATATAGGTTTTTTGCTTAGTGTGGATTGTCCTGCCAGAGCGAAAATTTGATCTCTGGAACAGAATGGCTATTTCCCCGCTTATTGGTGCGAAATGCAGGGGATGGCATGCTAATCTGCCGTTGTAGAAGCGAGAAGTGTGATTGCGATGCGCGATCACAGATGCTTGACTGAATTCGAAGGGGTGCAAAATTGGCAACAAGTATGATCGATACCAGCAGGATTGAAGCGATGGTCTCCCAGTTGAAGGCTGCTGCTGCGCGCGCCCAGGGAAATGTTGCGCCGGTGGAAAGTATCACCGGCGGTGAAAAACCTGCTCAAAGGGTGGATTTTGCCAGCGTTCTGAAAAATTCGCTCGATGAAGTGAGTGCCTCGCAAGAAAAATCCAAGAAAATGTCCGAAGCCTTTTCCATGGGCGACGACAACATCAATTTGTCTGATGTCATGATTGCGATGCAGAAATCCAGCATCTCGTTCCAGACCAGTCTTCAGGTGCGCAACAAGCTGGTTTCGGCCTATCGCGACATCATGACGATGCAGGTGTGACGGTAAGGGAATGTTTTGGTGCAATCCAGCTGCTGTGCCTTGCTGGAGCGCAATAAAAAAGAGCTGCCTTGGCAGCTCTTTTTTATTGCGCGACGCGTATTCATTCTCGCTTATCCGGATGGCTTACATCATGCCTGATGCTTTGGCATTCTGTTCGCGTTCCAGCTTGGTGATGAAGCGTTGCACCGCAGCCAGAACAGCGCGAGGAAGGTCGACGAATTCGCAGCCGAAACGATTGACGGTCTTGCCCGAAGCCAGCTTGGCTTCCTTGCAATCGCGCACCACCAATTTGACGGTCACGATCGTGTTGTCCGTCATTTCCAGCGATACATCTTCGTAGATGCGACCAACAGTGCTGTCCAGAATCTTCTTTTCATCAGTCAAGCCGACACCGCCGGCACTGATGTTGTTAAGCAAGGTGACGATGGTGGTAAACGAGCCGTCATCCTGCGTCACGCGGAAGGTGCAGCGCAAGGGCTTGGCGATCGGTGTCGGAATGCGGAAATATTCGCGGCGCTGCAGGCGCACCAGGCTTTCAGGGATGTCGATCTTGAGGGCGGGACGCGACTGAAACTCGCAATGCTTTGCCTTGTCGACATTGAACGTGATGCGGATGTTGTTGTACAGCGCCTCAAAGCCGATGCGATTACTTTGCAGAATGCTCAGGTTGAGCGAGGCGCTCGGAGCCGCGTCGATAACGACACTGTTCTGACCTTCATCAATGTCCAGAATCGACGTGATAATAGACTCTGAACCGCCCTTGATGAGCAGGCTCAGCAACTGATTGCGCTCCATCATGCTATTCAGCAGGGACACGATTTCCCGGCGCGAATGTACGCGGTACGGGCTGTCGTCTTTAATCTCGTCGGTATTTGCCATCTGTGCGTCTATGCGTCTCGAATCAAAGGATAAAAGGGTAGACTTATATCCCAAAAGGACAGTATTTAATCTAACCTCTAATCATACATCACTGCGGTCCAATTGCATATTTTCAATGCGATACAACCATGCCAAAAGTTCCGCCACGGCACGATACAGCGCGGGAGGAATTTGCTGGTCGAGATCAACCTGCATCAGCAGCGAGACGAGTTCCTTTGATTCATGCACAAATACGCCGCTTTCCCTGGCGCGCGCAATGATGGCTTCCGCGACCAGGCCGCTGCCTTTCGCGACAACCTTGGGCGCGGCCTGATTGGTGTTGTAGGCCAGTGCAACGGCATTCTGGAAGGGAAGCTTAGGCTTGTTCATCCCGTTTCACAATCAGGGAGTCGAGTGAGGATCCGGCTGCTTCCATGGAATCGGCCAGCATGCTGCCGTTGGCGCGCAATGCAGCCGCCGTGACGTCGTTGTCGGTGCGCACCTGCATATGGATTTGCTGGCCAATCAAGCGTATCGAGGCCGACACCGACCCCAGATGTTCGAAGTTGAAGCGCACCACACTGTGCCAGGAGGGCGCGTGTTCGTCTTCCAGCGTGTTTTGCTGTTGCTGGTCGGGGCTGTCCCGGTTGATTTCCCATTCCATTTGCTGGCCCGGCCAGACTTCGCCGTGCCAGACGACGCGTTGCTGCTCAAGCGCATTGAGTTGCAGGTTGATCAGTTGGCCCAATTGCGTATTGGCGGGGTCGGTAGTATTCAGCAGGCTGGAGACGCCGCTCTGGGTCTGCTGGCCCAGTTGCGCCTGCGGCTCTTTGAGCAGCTCGGTCATCGGCCGCTTGCCGTCGGCCCATTCGGCGACATGGGATTCGTAAAAAGCGCCGCTAAGAGCCACGGAATCGCGCAGGGCGCCAGCCAGTTGCGGAGTGTTGTTCGGATTTGCGACCAGCGGACTGCCGGGCTTGATAGCGCTGGGCAGGTCGCTTTCTTCGGAGGCATGGAGCAGGGCGTCGACCAGTTTGCCGGCGCTGCTGAGCGAGGTCTTGGTGCTTTCGGGGGCGAGCTGGCTTGGCGCTGCATTCTTGGCGTCGCCTTCTTCCAGCTGATTGTCGCGCGTGACAATGTTGGTGAGGCCTTGCTGAGCCGCCTTGAGCGACTTCATGTCCTTTTCCATCGCCCGGCCGGCGGTACTCAGCGAGACTTCGGTGCTATCGCCGTCCTCTGCTTCGCCGCGGCTGCTTTCCGTGAGCAGGAAGGTCGGGCGCGGATCCTTGCCGACCATGGTCAGCTGCAAGGTGTCGCCAGTGCGGGTGGAGGTCGGCAAGACCATGCGTGCCGCGGTATTGGCGATGCGAACGAGGTAGGTGCCGTCGTTGTAGGTCGAGAGGACCTTGGCCTGCAATTGCTGGCCGTTGGCGATTTGCGCGAGGCGGCTGAAGGCTTCCTGTTTGGCGTCGGCGACGGAGACTATCGCCGTTGGCGCATCGACGGCGGCTACGGGCTGGACGGTCATGGAGATGTCGGCCCGGGGAATCATTGCTAGCCTCTTTGATTCATGCCGTAGGTATTGGCCAGTTTGCGCTCCGTGCTGGTGCTCTGGATCAGGGCGGAGAGTTTTTGCAGGCCCGGTTCGGTGAGCTTGCGGATGTCGCGATCGTCTTCCAGGATTTTCTTCAGAATCTCGATCTTGCGGTCACGCCGGTCGTCACTCAGCACGACCTCCAATTCATTGCGCTTGAGGAAGTCGACGACATGGGCACAGTCTGCTTCAAGCTTGGTCAGCAGGACCCAATCTTCCTTGCGCGCCGCCGCCAGCATCTGGTCGGTCAGGTCGGCAATCGACTCGTAAAGTGAGATGACTTCTGCACCGTCCATGGTGTTTTGCTTTCGGGTGACTATCAGTGAAGAATATCGTCGATTGCAGCGATCAGGCAGCTGCCTGGGCGCTATCGGCCGCATTTGGAGTGATTTGTTCCCATGCCTCACGCAGTCCATCGAGCAAGCCATGCACTTCGTCCAGAATTTCCTGCGAATTTTCAATATTCGCCGAGAGCAGGCGGCGCCCCATGTACTCGTACAGCGCGTCGAGGTTCATGGCGATTTCGCCGCCGACGTTCTTGTTCAGGCTGGCGCGCAAACCGCTCTCGATGATCAGGATGGCCTTGGTGATCGATTCGCCCTTGTTCTTGATGTCGCCTGACTTCATGTACTTCTGGCCCATCGCGATCGCAACCATGGCGCCGTCAAACAGCATGGTGATCAGCTTGTGCGGACTTGCTGCGATAACACCTGTTTCGACACCGATATTCGCATAGGCGTTTGCGCCCCGTTGCATGGTTCCGAACATTATCCTCTCCTGTGTTCGCTTAACGATCAGCTGCCGGCTTTGGGCAGATTGGCCAATTGCTGCGTCAGATAGCTTTGCGTAGCCGCCATGCTGGCCAGCGTCAAGTTCAGTGCGTTGAACTGATTGGTGTATTGATCCTGCAAACTGGTCAAGCGGGTGTTGATGACAGTCTGGCGATCCGTGTTGATCTTCAGGCTGGCCTGCAATCCCTTGGTCTTGGTATCAATAATACCGCCATCGGCGAGGAAGCCGTCGACCAATTTTTGTACATTGGTCAAAATACCATTGGTTCCTGTCGTCGTGCCGTCGGCGTTGGTGGTCGCTGTCGATGTGAACAAATTGGCAATGCCGGCGAAATTCTTGGTTGTCGCAGTCGACAATTTGGTCGCATCCAGCGCCAGCGTGCCGTCTTTCTGGAAGCCGATGCCGATGTCGGTCAGCGAACTGATCCCGCTGCCGCCAGGAACGTTGCCCAGAAGGGCGCTGCGCAGCTGGGTCAGGATGCTTTGCACTGACGATTCGCTTGCCAGCGGCGAAGAAGTACCTGCTTGGCCGAGCGTGGTTGCAGGCGTCTGCTTGGTGAGATCGGTGATCGACTTGGCGAGCGCATTGTAGGCGGAAACGAACGTGGTCGCTGTGCTGGTCACGCCCGTCGTGTCGTTGGAGATGGTCAGCGAGAAATTGTCAGCCGCTGTAGTGACCTTGGTCAGGTTCAGCGTCACGCCCGAAATGGCGTCCTTGACGGTATTCGACGGACTGGTGACGAGGGTGCCATCAATGCTCAGTTTCGCATCTTGCGCAGCTTGCAATTGTCCCATGGTGCTGCCGGACAGATTGGCGAAGTCGCCAGTACCCGTCAACGACACCGGGCTGGTCGCGCCGGTGCCGGATGGCGTCAGAACCAGATGGTCTTGCGTGCCGTCATTGGTGATGCTGGCGGTCACGCCGGCATTGGCGGTATTGATTGCGTCACGTACGTCCTGCAGGGTTTTGCCCGCGCCGGACAGGGCGACATTGGTGGTCGTATTGCCGACTTTGAGCGTCAATGCGCCTGTGCCTGCGTCATACGTCTGGCCTGTGGCGACACCTGGCGACGAATACTTGCCGCTCGGGTCGAAGGTCAGTGCCGAATAGCTGCCGGTGCCGGTGACACGTATCGAATTGGCGGAACCGCTGTCCTTGGCCGTAAGGACCAGATGGGCTGCGGTGCCGTCGCTGACGATGGTCGCGCTCACGCCTGCATCGCTCGCATTGATGGCGTCGCGTACGCCGGCCAGCGTGTTGGTTGCCGGTTTGATGATCGCAGTCGAGCCGGTGCCGGTCTTGATCGCCAGAATGCCCGTATCGAACGAGTAGCCCGCAGCAAAACCGGTAGAAGTAATCTTTTGCGCCTGAGCCAATTGCGAAACCGACACGGAATAGGTGCCGGAGGCTGCTGCGGTTGCGTCGCGGGGCGCCTGGATCTGCGTCACGGTACTCGGATTCGAGCTCGAGGGATCGTAAGCCAGGTCGGCAAGGCTGTTGTTTGCCTGCACCTTGATGGTATTGGCGGTGCCGGCGGTGTTCGATTCCATGACCAGGTGATCGCCGGTGCCGTCAGTGACAATGCTGGCGGTAACGCCGGCTTTTGAGGCATTGATCGCATCCCGAACGCCTGCCAGGGTGGCATTTGCCTGCAAGGTGACGAAGGTCGGCGGATTGGTGCCGATCTTGATCGCGACGGAGTCGCCTGCAGTGAACTGTTGTGAGCTCGGGTAACCGGCAGACTGGATCTTTTGCGCCAATACCTTGGTGGAATCGTCGGTGTTGACGTCCGCCGTGAACGGATCGGTCGTCAGCGGTGTGCCGGTGCCACTATTGGAGACGCTGGACTTCTGCGCAGCAAAGCTTGCCGCAGTCAGGGCTTTCAGTGCGTTTTGATAGGTGGAAACCGAATTTTTCAGATTGCCGTAAGCGGAAATCAGGCTGTTATAGCTGCTGGCTTGCGAGGTGAGCGGATCGAGAACCTTGGCCTCAGCACCCATCAGTTTGGAAACGAGGGTCGCTACGTCGAGAGGACCTGCCGAGGTCGAGATTGTCCCGGTAGAGGTGGCCATGCTATCTCCTGAAATCTATGCGCTGAGCGCAAAATGCGATGCTGAAATCAGACAAGAGTGATAAAGCTGGCTGGCTTCACATCAATTGAGTGTCAACTCTTGATGGGGTTCTGATGACATGCAACAGAAAATAAAAATCTGTTATGAACTACCGGGGCGAAATATACCATGCGCAAATTTTATACTTGCGCATGAATATTTTTAAATGCTCCAACAGTTCGTAGCAGACTTAATTACGCCTTGTGATTGATCAACAAACCTTGCATCTTATCAATCGACTTTGCGATGGCAACCGCTTCTTCGGTCGGAATCTGGCGAATGACGACGTCGGTTGCCGTATCGACAACTTTCACAATCGTTTTACCGGTTTCCTTGTCGCGCGAAAAATTGAGGTCCGATGCATTTTTGCTTGCAAAGTCATTCAATTTATCAACGGCGTCGGCCACATCGCTTTCGGTGGAACGTTGTGCTTGCGGAGATGCTGCAGGCGCAACTGTCGATACCACTGGATCTGGTTTTGTATTGGACGGCTGCACCGGCGCGTACGAACCGGAATCACCTGCAGCTGTGATATTAAGCGGGGAAATCGACATGTTCTTACTCCTTCATCAAGGAATATGCGGAGAATACTTACATATTCTCCGCATATTATCCTACATGGCTCTCAAGACTACTTCAACAGAGACAGGACGCTTTGCGGTGCGGAGTTCGCCTGCGAGAGCATCGCCGTGCCTGCTTGTTGCAGAATTTGCGCACGTGTGAGGTTTGCAGTTTCTGCCGCGTAGTCGGTATCCATGATACGGCTGCGCGAGGCGGTGATGTTTTCGCTCGAAATCTGCAAGTTGCTGATAACGGCGCTGAAGCGGTTCTGGACCGCACCGAACTCTGCACGCTTGGACG
Organism: Herbaspirillum lusitanum; assembly: GCF_026127345.1. Taxonomy (NCBI): domain Bacteria; kingdom Pseudomonadati; phylum Pseudomonadota; class Betaproteobacteria; order Burkholderiales; family Oxalobacteraceae; genus Herbaspirillum; species Herbaspirillum lusitanum. The sequence goes on from NZ_QXFG01000008.1 coordinate 188,699, forward strand.
AGATCAGGTTGATCGCGTTGTCCAGGTTCTTGATCGCTTTTTGCGCATCGCTTTGTGCCGATGGATCGGCAATTGCCTTGTCCAGGGACAGCTTGGCGGTGTCGATAGCGCTTTGCAGAGTCACAGCCGAAGCGGCCAGTGCTGTGGATGTCATGGTCGAACCTGTTGCGAACAGGTTGTCCAGAGCAGCCTTAGCCGAAGTGTAAGTCACTTGAGCTGCGTCAACCGAAGTAGTGGTGCCCAGACCGATCAGACCCTTGGCGCTGGTACCGATAACTGTCGAGATTGTCTTGTCGTTCGACAAGTCGGACAGCGAGATGCTGATTTGGTCGTTCAGTTTGTTGTCGGTAACGTTGGCGCCGACTTGGAAAGTCAGTGTCAGCGAAGCCGACACGTTGGCGTTGTCGGAACCTGTGCCAGCGCTGGCGCCGGAACCGATACCTGTGAACAGGTTTTGGCCGTTGAAGTTGGTGCCGTTCAGAACACGGAACGTTTCATCCGACAGTTGCTTGTATTCGTCGTTCAGAGTCTTGCGATCCTGAGCGCTGTTCGAACCGTTGGAAGCTTGAACCGCCAGTTCGCGCATACGTTGCAGGTTGTCGGTAACTGTGCTCAGTGCGCCTTCAGCGGTTTGAGCCAGGGAGATACCGTCGTTGGCGTTACGTTGCGCAACTGCCAGGCCTTTGACCTGAGCATTCATGCGGTCGGCAATTGCCAGGCCTGCAGCGTCGTCCTTTGCGCTGTTGACGCGCAGACCGGAAGACAAACGTTGAATCGAAGTATTCAACGACGATTGCGACATGTTGAGGTTGCGTTGCGTGTTAAGCGACGCAATATTGGTATTAATGACTGATGCCATGTTAATTCTCCTAAGATTTGAGGCCGATAAATCCGAGTTTCAGTGCTTAACTTTGGTTTTTACCTAAAGCCTCAGGCGTTCAAACCGCTGTTGTTAGCTATATCGGACGGTATCGGAAAAAGTTTAATGTTTATCGCAAAAAAATTTTTCCAATGCTGTCCGACCTAAAACTGCGTGCTTCCATACGTCAAGCAAATCTTATTTCGACGCTATTTAAGAAAACTTTAGTGAGTATTATTGGAAAAGTTCCAATTTTGATGCGCAAGAAGTTTGTGCTGGACTGTTGAGAGGTGTCTTCCGAGACTTGCCGTATCGAATGGATGCGGCAAGTCGTTGATTAGGCGATGCTTTTCTTGTTTTCTTGCGCCAAGATTGCTAGCTCCAAAGCCACTTTATTAATAACGGTCGGCCAGTCGCTGCGGGTTTGTTGGCGGAACAGGCGCATGCTCGGATACCAAGGCGAGTCTTCCCGGTCGTTTAGCCAGCGCCAGTCCGGCGTGTGGGCGAGCAACGTCCAGGTGGGCCGGCCGAGCGCGCCGGCCAAATGAACTACCGAGGTGTCGACACTGATAATCAGGTCCAGATTGGCCATGGCCGCAGCCGTATCGGCAAAGTCGTTAAAGGCGTCGCCTATATTGTATACAGGCAGTCCTTGAGGAAGCTTGGCCAACTCAGGCGTGGCCAGTCCTTTCTGGATGGAGAAAAACTGGACGCCAGGTGTATTAAATAACGGGGCAAAGGTCTCAAGCGGGATCGAACGTTTCCGGTCGTTGCCGTGCTCCGGGTTGCCTGCCCAGACGAAGCCGACGCGCAGATCGTTGGTGTTTCCGGCGAGCATGTCCATCTTGTTTTTCCAGCTCTTGATGTCTTGCGGATCGGCGGACAAATAGAACGGGTAAGACGGGATGTCTTCGATGCGATCGGTACCTAGCGCGTGCGGCAGGCTCATCAGCACGTAAGCACAGTCGCATTTGGGCAGCGGGTCGTTCTCGCGCACCAGCGTCACCTGATCGGACACGCTGCGGAACAGGCGGGCAAGCGGATCCTTGACATGCAGCGCCACGCGGGCGCCTTGCTCCAGCAGCTTGTGGACGTAGCGTACGAACTGAATGCTGTCACCGAAGCCTTGTTCATGCATCAGCAAGATGTATTTGCCTGTCAGCGAGGACTTGCCGTCCCATTTCGGGATCAGTCCGAACAGCTTGTGAATCAATTTATAGACGTAGCGACGCTCTTTGACTTCCAGGCGACTCTCATGATTGGCCCAGCCATCCTTCAGATCGCCGGCCAGTAATTGCCCGAGAGCAAGATTGTGTTGGGCAGTCAGATAGTTGGGCTTGAGTGCGAGCGCATCCTTGAAATATTGCAAGGATGACACCGTTTCGCCGTAGTCATACATCGTCGCGCCGATATTATTGAGCGTCACCGGATGCTTTGGGTCGACCTCAAGTGCTTGATGGAACAATGCCATAGCCTCTTCATAGCGATCCTGATAGGTAAACAGGCTCGATGCGAGTTTGGTATAGCTGTTCGGATCCTTGGGGGCAAGCTCAAGGACGCGCTGATAGTGTTCGTTAGCTTTGTCGTAGTCTTTTTGCTTGATGTACGTGTCGGCTATCTTGTTTTGCGCGTAGATGTCGGTCGGGTCCAGCAGCAGGGAGGTCTTGTGGCATTCCAGAGCATCCTTGAGCATGTCCATTTCCTGAAAGGCAATGCCCAGATTAGTGTGTGCCGGAGCAAAATTGATTTGCAGTTGCAAGGACTTGAACAGAACGCCGACGGCCTCTTTGTATTGCTTTGCATCGATCAAGGCCTTGCCCAAGTGAGACAGCGGGCCGGGCGCATCGGGATTGCGTTTGACGGCGTCCTCGAAATAGGCGATTGAGGCATCCGGATCGTTCTTTTCGTGCAAGGCATTGGCTAGGCCAATGCGCGCATCTTTGTTTTCGCTGTTAAGCTTGATGGCTTCCTCGTACAGCGCGATGGAATCCTCGATCCTATCCTGGTTAAGAACGGCGGTGGCCAAGTTGGCAACGTACTCGGAATTTGCCGGATCTGCCGCCACGGCTTTGCGCAGGGCGACCTCTGCCGTGACATAGTCATTTTTATGCATCGCGATTAAGCCCCAGGCATGGTTAGCATAGACCAGGTTCGGCGCGCGCTTGAGTACTTGGGCGCACAGTACTTTTGCCTCGTCGACCTTGTGATCGTCCAGCAAGCTCAGGCATTCTCTTACAGCCAGGAGATCTTTGACGTTGGGTTGAGCGCTCTTGTTGGCGGGCTTGTTGCTGCTACGCGTTGACATGTGATTCCTTACCGGATTGAATGATTGTGCTGCCGTGCAAAGGAAGGGCGCCATCTGCCTTGCTTTGCCGGTCGCAATAAGCTATGCGTATCATATGATGCAATTCTGGTTTCGATCTGGCAAACAGACGTAAAAAAAGCCCGCGATTTAGCGAGCTTTAGTTCGAGCAGGGTCTGAAACGGAATCAGTTCCAGCTACGCAATAAACCTACCGCCAAGCCTTCCAAGGCAAAATTTTCTTCTTCGGAAGAGACCTTGATCACCTTGAAGTCGGGATTTTCAGGCAGCAGTTCAATCAGCGAGCCGGTCTTGCGATAGCGCTTGACCGTGACGTCGTCGCCGATTCGCGCCACGACGATCTGGCCGTTGCGGGCCTGATCGGCTTTCTTTACCGCCAGCAAATCACCGTCCAGGATGCCGGCGTCGCGCATCGACATGCCGCGCACCTTCAGCAGATAGTCGGGTTTTGCCGAGAACAGCGCCGGGTCGACGGTGTAATTGGTTTCGATATGCTCCTGCGCCAGGATCGGCGAGCCGGCGGCGACGCGGCCGACCAGCGGTAGCGACAACTGCATCAGGGCAGGGTGCGGGAGGGCCATCTGACGACCCGGGTTGCCCGCCGATCCGTCTCGCAGGCGGATGCCGCGCGAGGTGCCGGGAGAAATTTCAATGGCGCCTTTGCGGGCCAGCGCCTGCAAGTGTTCTTCGGCGGCGTTGGCCGAGCGGAAGCCGAGCTCATTGGCGATTTCTGCGCGCGTCGGCGGGAAGCCGGTGTTTTCGATGGCGTCTTTGATCAGATTCAGGATCTGTTCCTGGCGAGCGGTCAGTTTGAGCATGTCGACTTTCGGGGAAGTTATGCTGGTTGCATAAACAGTCTGTATTTTTATACAGTTATAAAGCAGTGTCAATCTGCAATATTGAAATCATGTCATCGGCAATTTTTGCTCTGTGGGCGCCGTTCCACGGCAAATGCCTGAAAGCATTGAGGTTTTTGGCATTCTGGTATATGATTGCGGGCTTTCCTCTTCCCACACTCGTCTTGACGCCGAGGTGGGCGATTTGTTAATCAGTCCATAAAGGAGTCTACATGCGTCATTATGAAATCGTATTTATCGTCCATCCGGACCAAAGCGAGCAAGTTCCAGCGATGATCGAGCGTTACAAGGGCATCGTTACTGCACGCGGCGGCAAGATTCACCGTGTCGAAGATTGGGGCCGCCGTCAATTGGCGTACCAAATCCAAAAACTGGCAAAAGCACACTATGTTTGCCTGAATATCGAAGTTGACGGCGAAACTCTGGCCGAAATCGAAACCGGCTTCAAGTTCAACGATGCAGTGTTGCGTCACCTGACAGTCAAGATGAAGAAGGCCGAAACCGGTCCTTCGCCAATCCTGAAGGCTGTCCAGAAGGAAGACGCAGTAAAGAGCAATCGCGCAGAAGCACCAGCGGCTTAATTGCTGACATTGCGAGAAAAGCACCAGGGAGCGTGAATCACTTTCAGTTTGTCGCCAGTATCGCCGAGCGTGACGTCATACGTTACACCCCGGCAGGCATTCCGGTAGTGACTGCGAAGTTGCAGCACCAATCGGAACAGACGGAAGCGGGCATCAAGAGGTTGGTCGAGTTTGAAATCACTGCATTCGCTGCAGGCGAAATTTCAGGTCGGCTTAACCGGGCCGGTCTCGGCGAGATGTTCAAGTTCACCGGTTTCATGGCGCGCAGGAATCGCAATAGCAAAAGCATCGTGTTTCACATCGTTGATTTTGAATCTGTAGTTTAGAACCACTCAATTTTAGATATCAGGAGCCGCAAAATGGCATTCGGTAAAAAGTTCGATAAAAGCAAGTTGAAGCAAAAACGTCAACAGCAAAACCCGCTGTTCAAGCGTAAAAAATTCTGCCGTTTCACCGCAGCAGGTGTTGAGCAAGTCGATTACAAAGACGTCGACACCCTGAAGGATTTCGTGCAAGAAAACGGCAAGATCATGCCAGCACGTCTGACCGGCACCAAGGCACACTATCAGCGTCAAGTTGACACCGCGATCAAGCGCGCACGCTACCTCGCGTTGCTGCCATACACAGATCTGCACAACGCGTAATTGACGACGAGATATAGGAGAAAAACATGCAAGTCATTCTGTTGGAAAAAGTCGTTAATCTCGGTGGTCTGGGCGAAGTCGTCCGCGTCAAGGACGGTTACGCACGTAACTTCCTGATCCCGCAACGCATGGCGCGCCGCGCCACAGCAGCCGCCATCGCCGAATTCGAAGCGAAGCGCGCCGAGCTGGAAAAGGCCGCCGCTGAAAAGCTGGCAGCTGCACAAGCCCAAGGCGAAAAGCTGGCCGGCCTGACAGTCAAGATCACCCAGAAGTCCGGCGTTGACGGTCGTCTGTTCGGTTCCGTGACCAACTTTGACATCGCTGATGCGCTGACAAAGCAAGGTTTCCCGGTCGAAAAGGCGCAAGTTCGCCTGCCGCAAGGTCCTCTGAAGATCGTTGGCGATCACGCTGTTTCGGTGGCTCTGCACACCGACGTCGTGGTTGACGTGACTGTTGCTGTTACGGGCGATCACGCGTAATTCATTACGCCGATCGTTCCATCTGTTTTGATAAAGAAGCCGGGTTCGCCTGGCTTTTTTATTTTGTCGGTCTTGTTGCGTCATGCCGGGACCGGCGCAAGTCTGATCGTAGTTTGTAAAACCGCCGGCTAATTCGCCACCGCACCTGAAGCGACTACTCTTAGCAGGTATAATGCGCGCCATGAACGCATCTCCCGATCCGCAACTAGAATCCCTGCGCGTCCCGCCGCACTCCATCGAAGCCGAACAATCCGTCCTTGGCGGTTTGCTGCTCGACAACGCCGCGTGGGATCGTATTGCCGACTTTGTCAGCGCAGAAGATTTCTATCGCTACGATCACCGCATCATCTTCCAGCACATCGTCAAGCTGATCAACGAAAGCAAGCCGGCCGACGTGATCACGGTCTATGAAGCGATGTCCACCAGCGGCAAGGCCGAAGAGGTGGGCGGCCTGAGCTATCTCAACGCGCTGGCGCAAAATACGCCGTCGGCGGCGAATATCCGCCGCTATGCAGAGATCGTGCGCGACCGCGGCATCCTGCGCAAGCTGATCACGGTGTCGGATGAGATTTCAGGCGATGCTTTCCATCCGCAGGGCAAGAACGTCAAACAGATGCTCGACGAAGCGGAATCCAAGATTTTCGCGATTGCGGAAGAGGGCTCGCGCGGCTCGCAAGGCTTCCTGTCGATCCAGCCGCTGCTGACCCAGGTGGTCGAGCGCATCGACGAACTGTACAACCGCGACAGCACCAGCGACATCACTGGTGTGCCGACCGGCTTCATTGATCTCGACAAGATGACTTCCGGCTTGCAGCCGGGCGATCTGATCATCGTCGCCGGCCGTCCTTCCATGGGTAAAACCGCATTTTCCATCAACATCGGTGAAAACGTTGCCATCGACAGCGGCCTGCCGGTTGCCGTGTTCTCGATGGAAATGGGCGGCGCCCAGCTGGCCATGCGTATGCTGGGCTCGGTCGGCCGTCTCGACCAGCATCGTCTGCGTACCGGCCGCCTGATCGACGAAGACTGGCCGCGCCTGACGCATGCGATCCAGAAGATGAACGACGCGCAGTTCTACATCGATGAAACACCGGCCTTGAGCCCGATCGAATTGCGTGCGCGCTCGCGTCGCCTGGCGCGCCAATGCGGCAAGCTCGGTCTGATCATCATCGACTACCTGCAACTGATGTCAGGCAACGGCGGCAGCAACAGCGGTGAAAATCGCGCCTCCGAAATTTCCGAAATTTCGCGAAGCCTGAAAGGGCTGGCCAAAGAACTCAATTGTCCGGTGATCGCCTTGTCGCAGTTGAACCGTGCGCTGGAACAACGTCCCAACAAACGTCCCGTGATGTCGGACTTGCGCGAATCCGGCGCTATCGAGCAGGATGCCGACGTGATTTTGTTCATTTATCGCGACGAAGTTTACAATCCCGATTCGCCGGACAAGGGCACCGCTGAAATCATCATCGGCAAACAGCGTAACGGTCCGATCGGCAGTATTCGCCTTGCCTTCCTGGGGCAATTTACCAAGTATGACAACTACGTCGGCAGCCTGGCGTCGCCTTACGGCGGCGACTGACGCGACGCGGTGCATCGCTCAGCCCCGGGCTGCGCGGACAATGAAGGTCGCTTTTCAGGCGGCTCATGTTGTGTAAGTGAAATTCTAATTATTCATAAGAGAGTGGAACATGTTTGGACGCCTGATGCCCACCGAGGGCAAGTTTTTTGATCTGTTCAACCAGCATGCGGAGCTGGGTGTGAAGTGCGCCAAGGAAATGGTCGCATTGATGACCAATTTCGACGACCTGGAAATTCGCGTGCATGCGATCGAGACCCTGGAAAAGCAGGCGGACAAAGTCACTCACAACACGATTGAGCTGTTGCACAAGACCTTCATCACGCCGCTGGACCGTGACGACATCCATCAACTGATCACCCGCATGGACGACATCCTCGACCTGCTGGAAGACGGTGCGCAAACCATTTCGCTGTACGACATCAAGGCCATCACGCCGGAAGCCAAGCGCCTCGCCGAGTTGTGCCTGGCCTGTGCCGAAAAGGTGAAGGCTGCGGTCGGCCTGTTGCACAACATGGACAACTCGCGCCAGATCCTCGCCATCTGCGAAGAGATCGACCGCTTCGAGTCGGATGCCGACCATGTCATGCGCGCCGCCATGTCCAAGCTGTTCCGCGACGAGCCGGACGTGCGCAACCTGATCAAGCTCAAAGCCATCTACGAAATCCTGGAAACCGTTACCGATCGCTGCGAAGACGTCGCCAACATCATTGAAGGCATCATCGTCGAAAATGCCTGACCTTCGCCATTGACTGCGCCGGCGCTCGACACTGGCGCCGTCACGGTGCGATGTTGCCGCTGCTTCTCAAGATAACGGTTTATCCATGCATACAGTTCAAATTAGTTTTCACATTCTTGCCTTGCTGATCGTCCTGGCGCTGCTGTTCGATTTCATGAACGGTTTCCATGACGCGGCCAATGCGATTGCGACGGTAGTCTCCACCGGCGTGTTGCGTCCGCAGACAGCGGTGGCGATGGCGGCATTCTTCAATCTGGCCGCGGTGTTCGTCTTTCATCAGTTGCACGTCGCCGCTTCGGTGGGCAAGGGCACGATTGATCCGGCCGTGGTTGATCACGTGGTGGTGTTCGGCGCCTTGATCGGCGCGATTTTCTGGAACCTGGTGACCTGGTACTACGGCATTCCGTCGTCGTCGTCGCATGCCCTGATCGGCGGCCTGGTCGGCGCCGCGGTGGCCAAGGCCGGCACCGGTTCGCTGGTGGCTTCCGGCCTGATCAAGATCGTCATCTTCATCGTGCTGTCGCCTTTGCTGGGCTTCATCCTGGGGTCCATCATGATGCTGCTGGTATCGTGGATCTTCGTGCGCTCGACGCCGCGCAAGGTCGACGGCTGGTTCCGCCGCGCGCAGTTGGTGTCGGCATCGATGTACAGTCTCGGCCATGGCGGCAATGATGCGCAGAAGACCATCGGAATCATCTGGATGCTGTTGATTGCGTCGGGCAATTCCGGAGCCGACAATCCGCCGATGTGGGTCATCATCAGCTGCTATTGCGCCATCAGCCTGGGCACCTTGTTCGGCGGCTGGCGCATCGTCAAGACCATGGGCCAGAAGATCACCAAGCTCAAGCCGGTCGGCGGCTTCTGTGCCGAAACCGGTGGCGCCATCACCTTGTTCATCGCCACTGCAATGGGAGTCCCGGTCTCGACCACGCATACCATCACCGGCGCGATCGTTGGCGTCGGCGCGTCGCACAAGATGTCGGCGGTGCGCTGGGGCGTGGCAGGCAATATCGTGTGGGCCTGGATTTTCACGATTCCGGCATCGGCCTTCGTGGCGGCGATCGCCTGGTGGATCGGCATGCACATCCTGTAAGCGAAGGGCGGTCTCTGCGGACAATAAAAAAGCCACCTTGCGGTGGCTTTTTTATTTGCTGCGAGCTTCTACTTCGATCCTGCCTTACAGGACGTCGCTGGCGTGATCCGCCAGACGCGACCGTTCGCCGCGCGCCAGCGTGACATGGCCGCTGTGCGACCAGCCCTTGAAACGATCGACCACATAAGTCAGGCCGCTCGATCCTTCGGTCAGGTAGGGCGTGTCGATCTGCGCGATGTTGCCGAGGCAGACAATCTTGGTGCCCGGACCAGCACGGGTGACCAGCGTCTTCATCTGTTTCGGCGTCAGGTTTTGCGCTTCGTCGATGATCAGGAACTTGTTGACGAAGGTACGGCCACGCATGAAGTTCAGCGACTTGATCTTGATGCGCGAGCGGATCAGGTCTTGCGTTGCCGCGCGACCCCATTCACCGGCGTCGCCGTCGGACTTGTTCAACACTTCCAGGTTATCGTCGAAAGCGCCCATCCACGGCCCCATCTTTTCTTCCTCGGTGCCGGGCAGGAAACCGATATCTTCGCCCACCGGCACAGTGACACGGGTGACGATGATTTCGTTGTAGTTCTTGGTTTCCAGTACTTGCGCCAGACCGGCCGCCAGGGCGAGCAGGGTCTTGCCGGTGCCGGCCTGACCCAGCAACGTGACAAAGTCGCACTCCGGATTCATCAGCAGGTTCAGGGCGAAGTTCTGCTCACGGTTGCGCGCCGTGATGCCCCACACGCTGTTCTTGGTGTGGCCATAGTCGCGCAAGGTCTGCAGGACCGCGGTCTTGCCGTTGATTTGCGTGACCTGGCCGTAGAAGGCGGGTTCGCCGTTCTTCGGCTCGATGAAGACGAACTGGTTCATCAGCATCGAGGGCACGTGCGGACCGGTCACGCGATAATAGGTGTAGCTGGTGCCGTGCTTGTTTTCCTGCCAGGACTCCATGCCCTTGCCATGCTTGTTCCAGAAGTCGTCCGGCAGCTGCTGGATGCCCGAATACAGCAGATCGGTATCTTCCAGCACATGGTCGTTGAAGTAATCTTCCGCCGGCAAGCCGATGGCGCGCGCCTTGATGCGCATGTTGATGTCTTTCGACACCAGCACGACCGGGCGTTCCGGATATTGCTGATCGAGTGCGCGCACCACGCCGAGAATCTGGTTGTCGGCTTTGCCTTCCGGCAGGCCATCGGGCAACTTGGCGTTCTGCAGCTTGGTCTGGAAGAACAGGCGGCCCTTGGCGTCCTTGTTGCCCAGCTTGGACAGCGGGATGCCGAGGTCGATGGCGTCTTCGGCAATGTCGCTGACCAGCGCATCGAGCGAGCGCGAAATCTGGCGTGCATTGCGGGCGACTTCCGACATGCCTTTTTTGTGGTTGTCGAGTTCTTCCAGCGTGATCATCGGCAGATAGATGTCGTGTTCCTCGAAGCGGAACAGCGAAGTCGGATCATGCATGAGCACGTTGGTGTCGAGCACGAATAGTTTCGACACGCCGAGCTTGTCGGCAATGCGACTCGTGGTCGACTTGGCGCGCGATTCCAGCACCTTGGGAGTGCCTGTACGCGGTTTTTCGACCGGGCTCTTGCCGGTGATCTTGGCTTGCGGCTGCAGCGGCTGTTGCGCCTTGGCGGATGGAGCAGCAATGGAGGCGACCGGGGCAATCGGTGCAGCAGGTTCTACCAATGCGATATGGGGTTTGACGGTTTTACCGCGTTCGGCCTTCGGATAATCTTTGGGCGCCAATAAGGCAGCTGGTTTACTCGGCAGTTTGGGCAGGGGCATCAGAACCTCGGTAGTGAAGGGAAGAAAAATGCCGCTTTGTCAGAGCGTACAGGTATTGCTGGAGGTGCAACAACGAACGACTGCCGCTAATAAAACCCTTCTTGGTACAGGCATGCGCCGCCGACGGACGCAGGAAAAGAGGAAGGAGGGCTTGATTAGTGGAAGAAGGGAAGGCGGCGGACAAGGCAATGCCGCGCGTACCGTCGGTACAGGCGTAGCGTGTTGCCGGTGTTTTATCCGCAGCGTAAATTCGCAAAGTAAAAAAGCCGTTTTGGCAGGTTCGGGACCTGATCCAAAAACGGCTTCCAAAAAACGGTTTTCTGTTTGAATTCAAAGGCTTATCTAAATTGACCGCAACTTTCGGCTGGCGGCTGCAACATGACTCTTGAGATCGATCCTGCTGCCGCTCGGGGAAACGCATGTCGTCGTGGGACTAACGTTTCTTAAGCAATTGTCTTCACAAAACTGAGCACCTCGTCGACATGCGATGGCACTTTTACTCCACGCCATTCTTTCACCAATGTGCCCGATCCGTCAATCACAAACGTGCTGCGTTCGACCCCGCGGACTTTCTTGCCGTACATGTTCTTCATTTTCATGACGTCGAACATGATGCACAGCGTTTCGTCAGGATCGGAAATCAGTTCGAAGGGCATGCCCAGCTTTGCCTTGAAGCCTTCATGCGACTTCAGGCTGTCGCGGCTGATGCCGAAGATTTCGGTATTGTGCTTCTGGAACTCCGGATAGCTTTCGCGGAACTGGATGCCCTCGGTGGTACAGCCCGGCGTATTGTCTTTTGGATAAAAGTACAGCACCAGCTTCTTGCCTTTGTAATCCGACAGCGAGAAGGTTTTGCCGCTGGTCATCGCGGCGGAAAATTCCGGTACGGTCTTGTTCAGTATGGATGGTGTGTCGTCAGTCAAAATAGCGTCCCGAGGTAAGTGTTGGTGTTGCGTCGTCGAGAATCGGGCGATGTTGCGTGCTCATGGTGCTTATGCAGCCTGCAGAATCATGTCGCCGGACCGTCCCGGCAACTCGCCCCATGCAATGGGCAGAATCGGCAGGACGTCGTCTTTCACAGTCTGGTAATACTCGCCCATCGAGATCAGATCGTAGCCTTGGGCGCGCCAGCCGAGCAGCAATTGCTCGAAGATGGGGGCAAGTTTCTGCCCTTCAAGTTCGGCGTGCAAGGTAAAGACGTGGTCACGGCGTTGCTCGGTCAATCGCAACAGCATAGCGGCGACATTTGACGCGTCCATGACAACGCCGTGGATGGTGCGGCCGAGCAGCTCGTCCAGCGTCGGCAGCGTGGTCGGCAACTGCACGCACGATAAAGTCTTGCCGCCGGCAGCGAGGCGATGCGGACCGGCGGCGAAATCCTGCAGCGAACCATCTTCATTGAGCACTGCGCGGCCATCCGAGGAATACGCAATGCCGAACTCATCGAGCTGGGCAAAGGCGTGGTCGTTCATCTGCCAGCCGGCGGCGCCGTGCGTCAAGGGCGCATGGCCGAAGATGTCGTGGAAGCGGGCATACGAACGCTGCATGGTCTCGCGCGTCCACGCCGCATCGCGCGTGCGTACATGGTCTTGCCAGACGCGGTGATCCCAGGTGTGGATGCCGCATTCGAAACCGGCGTCGCGCACCGCGCGCATGTACTTCGCGCAAGTCTTGCCGATGTCCGGCGCCGGCAGCAGCGTGCCGTACATCAGCGTCTTGATGCCGTAATGTTCTACCACCGACGTGCGCGACACTTTACTGAAAAAGCCGGGACGGAACACTTGCTTGAGCGCCCAGCCGGTGTGGTCGGGACCGAGTGAAAACAGGAAGGTCGCATTGGCGTCGTGACGCAGCAGTTGCTGGACCAGATTAGGAACGCCTTCGCGGGTGCCGCGATAGGTATCGGCGTCGATTTTGAGGGTGATCTGGGGCAAAGTTGCTTGCTTTCTTGAAGGGAGCGCGGCGGCGTCAATGGTCATGCTGTTGCCGTGACGGCGGCGCACGGGATCCGGTTGCCTGTTGACCAAATTGTGGCACGAAAGGCGCAACGAATAAACCCATTTTGAGGATTCATTCGTATTTTCCTGAGTGTTCCCGTAGCGAGCTGATGCTTGGCAGGGTGATTCAAGCGCAAAAAAAATCCGCCCGGAAAGGGCGGATTCGTTTGCCGCGTCCAGCCTCCGGCAAGGTTCAGTCGACCAGGGCGCGGGCTTCAGCAACCTGGCCTCGATACGCGTCAAAAATATTGCGCAGCGTATCGGCCATGGTGAATGTCGGCTTCCAGTTCAGTTCTTCACAGGTGTTGGTGATCTTCGGCACGCGGTTCTGCACATCCTGGTAACCCTTGCCGTAGTAGGCGGTGGAAGTGGTCTCCACCAGTTTGACCTGCTTGGCCGAATCGGCGTATTCGGGATATTCGGTAGCCAGCTTCAACATCATGTCGGCGAGGTCGCGGATCGAATAGTTGTTGACGGGGTTGCCGATGTTGTAGATCTTGCCGGTGGCGACGCCGCCTTCGTTGGCGATGATTTTCATCAGCGCATCGATGCCGTCGTCGATGTAAGTGAAGGCGCGCTTTTGCTGGCCGCCGTCGACCAGCGAGATGTTCTCGCCGCGCACGATGTGGCCGAAGAACTGGGTCACGACGCGCGAGCTGCCTTCTTTTGGCGTATGGATCGAATCCAGGCCGGCCCCGATCCAGTTGAACGGACGGAACAGCGTGAAGTTCAGGTTGTCTTCCATGCCGTAGCCCCAGATCACGCGATCCATCAGTTGCTTGGAGCAGGAGTAGATCCAGCGCGGCTTGTTGATCGGGCCGCAGATCAGTTCGGATTCTTCCGGATCGAATTCGTCGTCATGGCACATGCCATACACTTCAGAGGTCGACGGGAACACCAGGTGCTTGCCGTACTTGGCGGCTGCTCGCACGATCGGCAGGTTGGCTTCGAAGTCCAGTTCGAACACGCGCAGCGGCTTGTTGACGTAGGTCGACGGCGTCGCGATGGCGACCAGCGGCAGGATGACGTCGCATTTCTTGACGTGGTATTCGACCCATTCCTTGTTGATCGTGATGTCGCCTTCGAAGAAGTGCATGCGCGATTTGTAGGCCTCGTTTTCAAGGATATCGGTGATGCGGTCGGTCATCATGTCCATGCCGTAGACATGCCAGTCCGTGGTTTCCAGGATGCGCTTGGACAGGTGGTGGCCGATGAAGCCGTTGACGCCGAGAATGAGGACTTTTTTCATAATAAGTAGACGGCCTAGACAGCCATGTATTTCAGATAATTGTTAAGAGAGACGTCCTGATCGTTGATCTGGATGCCCAGGATTTGCAGATAGTTGCCGTCGCCGCAACGCGCGTAGAGACGGCCGCCTTCAAAGAACTTGTCTTGAGCGCCGTGCGACCTCTCAAGTGTGGGACGGGCCGATGCCGACACCAATCGCGTTTTCACCAGCGTGATTTTATCACCTGCGATTTCCTCGAAGGCGCCGGGATAGGGCGGCGCGACGGTACGGACCAGATTATGCACGTGTTGGGCGGGTTTTTTCCAGTCGATACGACCGTCTTCCGGTTTGCGGCCGCCGAAATAGCTGCCTTTGCTCAGGTCGTTGGGGAGCTTGGGCGTGCGTCCGGCCAGCATCAGCGGCAGCACGCGCCAGAGAGTTTGCTCGGCGGCAACCACGACCTTGCCGAAAACTTCGAAAGCAGTATCGTCCGGCAGGATCGGCACCGAGGTTTGCGCGACAATGGCGCCGGCATCGGGCTTGGCGGCCATTTCGTGCAGCGTGGCGCCGGTTTCGGTTTCGCCGTGCAGCACCGCCCAGTTGATCGGCACGCGGCCGCGGTACTTCGGCAGCAGCGAGCCGTGCATGTTGTAGGCGCCGTGCTTGGCCAGGGCCAGCAGGTTCACCGGCAGCATGTGGCGATAATAGAAACTGAAGATGAAGTCCGGCTGTGCCGCCTGCACTTGCGTGAGCAGCTGCGGAGATTTCGGGTCTTCCGGCGTGATGTACGGGATGCCGTATTCGCGGCAAACGCCGGCGACCGAATTGAACCAGATGTTTTCGGTCGCGCTGTCTTCGTGCGTTACCACCAGCGCCACGCGCACGCCGCGCGCGAGCAGCACCTTCAGGCAGCGTACACCGACGTCGTGATAGGCAAAAACGACTGCGTTCATGAGCTTTGTTTGTCCTGATCGTAAGAATGTTCCAACACGGCCTGGATCACATAGCGTGGACGTGCGCGCACCTGCAGGTAAATGCGGCCGATGTATTCGCCCAGCAAGCCGATGCCGAACAGGATCACGCCGATCAGGAAGAAGGTGATCGCAAACAGCGTGAACACGCCTTGCACTTCGGCGCCGAGAATGAAGCGGCGGATCACCATCAGGACGAACAGCGCGGCCGATGCGAACGACAGGCCGATCCCGAGCAGCGAGAAGAATTGCAGCGGCACCAGCGAGAAACCGGTGATCAGGTCGAAATTCAGGCGGATCAGGCTGTACAGCGAATACTTCGATTCGCCGGCCGCGCGCTCTTCATGTTCAACAGTGATTTCGGTCGGCTTGCGTGCAAAAGTGTACGCCAGCGCCGGCACGAAGGTATTCACTTCGCGGCACTGATTGACCAGGTCGATGACGTTGCGCCCGTAGGCGCGCAGCATGTTGCCCTGGTCGGTCATCTTGATGTGGGTGATCTTTTCGCGCAGGTGGTTCATGGCCTTGGAAGCCCAGGTGCGCCATGCCGAATCCTGGCGTTGACGGCGGATCGAGCCGACGTAATCGTAACCTTCGCGCATCTTCGCAACCAGGTTGCCGATTTCTTCCGGTGGATTTTGCAGGTCGGCGTCGAGCGTGATGACGATGTCGCCGCGGGTCGCGTCGAATCCTGCCAGGATCGCCATATGCTGACCGTAGTTGCCGTTGAACAGCACCACGCGGGTGACGTCCGGTCGCAATCGATACTGGTCGGCCAGGATGGCGGCCGACTTGTCGCGGCTACCGTCGTTGACGTAAATGATTTCGTAGGGCATGCCGAGAGCGTCCAGCGCCGGATAGAGGCGGTCGAACAGTTTGGCGAGGCCGGTTTCCTCGTTATAGACGGGAATGACGACGGAAATTTCTGGTTTCATCAAAGCCTGGAATGAAAAATTGCTGTACTGAAAGCGTTACTGTAAACCTGCGTTGGTCACCTTAGGCGAGCACGGATTTTACCGCGCCGACTGCGCGCTCGACATCTTCTTTACTCATTGCAGTAAACATCGGCAGCGACACGATCAGGCGACCGACGCGCTCGGCGATCGGGAACATGCCTTCGCGGAAGCCGCGGTCGCGGTACAGCTTGAGCAGGTGGATGGGCGGGTAGTGGTAGCCGATGCCGATCTGGCGCTCCATCATCTTTTCCATGAAGGCGGCGCGCGTGATGCGTTCCGGCAAGACCAGCTGGTACATGTGCCAGTTGGAGTTTTCGAAGTCGGCTGCCGGCAATTGAACGCCGCTTTGCGCTTCGAAGTCAGGGCCGAACACGTCGAAGTAATGCTTCGCCAGGCTGCGGCGTTTTTCGGTGATCGCGTCGATGTGGGCGAATTGGCCCAGGCCGATCGCGGCCGCGATGTCGGTCATGTTGAACTTGCCGCCCAGCACGTCGACTTCGAGGCCATCGAAGCCGCTGCGGGTGACGCCCTGCAGGCGGTATTTTTCCGCCAGGCGCGCTTCGTCCGGATTGTTGACGACCAGGCAACCGCCTTCGGAGCTGGTGACGTTCTTGTTGGCCTGGAAGCTGAACGAGACGAAATCGCCGAACGAACCGATGCGCTTGCCTTTCCAGGTCGAGCCGAGCGCCTGGGCGGCGTCTTCGATCACGCGCAGGTTGTGCTTTTTGGCAATTGTGTACAGGCGATCCATGTCGACCGGCAGGCCCGCCAGGTAAACCGGGATGATGGCCTTGGTGCGGGGCGTGATGGCGGCTTCCAGCTTGTCCAGGTCGATGTTGCGGGTGACCGGGTCAATATCTGCAAAAACCGGCGTGGCGCCGGTTTCGATGATGACATTCGCGGTCGCGACCCATGAAATCGGCGTCGTGATGACTTCGTCGCCGGCGCCGATGCCGGCGATGCGCAGCGCGATTTCCATGGTGCAGGTGCCTGAATTGAACGTGCGCACGAGGCGGCTGTCGAGATAGTCGGACAAGGCCTTTTCAAATGCCTGCACCTTGGGGCCGCTGGTGATCCAGCCGGAGCGCAGCACGTCGGCGACGGCGGCGATGGTCGGTTCGTCGATGGTCGGTTTGGAGAATGGCAGGAAAGGCAAGGTGGGCTGAACAGGCTGAGTCATGGGTTGCTCGCAATAATCTGGGATAGTGAATTCAGTCGGCCGCGCCGGCGCTCATGTCGCCTGCGCGCAAGCCGCATATTGTAAATCAGCCAAGTCGGCCGGATCAGCTTCTCGTCAGCAGAATAACGCCGACGATGATCACGCCGATGGCCAGCAGGCGCTGCGCCGACACGACTTCGCCGAGGAAATACCAGGCGCCGACGGCATTGATGATGTAGCCCAGCGACAGCAGCGGATAGGCGATCGTCACGTCCACGCGCGATAGTCCGATGATCCACACGCCGACCGAAATCACGTAGCAGGTCAGGCCGCCGATGATCGGCAATTGCGTGGCCAGCTTGATGCCGGTGGCGAACCAGTTCTCAGCCGTCAGGTGGATTGCGCCGACGGCATTGGTGCCGGCCTTGAGCAGCAGTTGCGCGACGGCGTTAAGACAAATGCCGACGAAGATGAAACCGAAGGTGGTGATATTCATGGTGCCGCCTTCGGGTTCTTTTCGGTGACGTCGGGATTGTTCGCCACGATCACGCGGCGCGGATCCTGGCCGATCAGGCGCATCGGAACGCCGCGCTGCTTCAGGTCGGCGTAGACGGAGGGGTCGATGATGGCGATGTCCTTCTTGCCGGCGGTGTGGTCGGCAACCCATTGCGCGACGAAGGCGTCAATGGTCGGCAGCCACAGCTGCGGCTCCTGCTTCAGGCCGAATTCCATTTCATCGGCGTGGCGCACCAGCGTCATCGTGCGTTGCAGATAAAACGGCAAGGCCTGTTCGTAACGGCCGACCAGATACATGGGGGTTTCCGGCGTCAGTTCCGCCTGCAGTGCGGGGACGTAATCGATACCGGCCGAATAGCGGCCCTGGGGATCGTGGCCCAGCATCAGCAATTGTCCGCTGACGAAGGTCGCTGCGGCCAGGAACACCACCGCCAGGTCTTTTTGCGAACGGGCAAAACGGATCGCCAGCACCGCACCGACGAAGGCGATGATGGTCGCTGCATAAATCCACGGCACATGGGCGCTCACCAGCGGCAGCGAGTAGGCGTCCTTGGCCAGGCTCGGCACGCGCGAGATGAAGGCCATGCCGATGGCGCAAGGTACGGCCACCACCATTGCCGACCAGATGATCGCCTTGGACGACGAGCGCTCCAGATAGCTGGCGATCAGCAGCGCCAGCGTCGGGAAGATCGGCAGGATGTAGGACGGCAGCTTCGAGCTGGAAATGCTGAAGAAGACGAAGATGAACACCGACCACACCAGCAGCATCTTGCGCGGCTGGAACTTGCCGTTGGTCAGGCTGTTGAAGCTGCTGTTGCCCTGGTCTTCACGCAGCCCATGCAGCAGGCTTTGTACGAGTACGCCCAGCCACGGCAGGATGCCGAGCAGCAGAATCGGGAGGAAGTAGTACCACGGACCGGTGCGGCTATGGATCTTGGTGGTGAAGCGCTGGAAGTGTTCGTGGATGAAGAAGAACTGCGGGAATTCCGGATTCTTCAGCGACACCAGCACGAACCACGGCGTAGTGATGACGAAGAACAGGATCAGGCCCTTGATCAGGTGCAACCTTTTCCAGATCGCCCAGTCGCGCGAGAAAATCGTATACAGCACCAGCACCGCGCCCGGCAGCACGATGCCGATCAGCCCCTTGGACAAGACTGCCAGCGCCATGCCGGCCCAGCACAACAGCATCCAGTTGCGCTGTTCGTCGCGACTGGCATCGTTGCGTTGCGCCAGCAGCAGGGCGCAGATGCTCAGCGTCATCATCCCGGCCAGGCCCATGTCCAGCGAGTTGATGTGACCCATGCCGGCCCAGAAGAAGCTCGACGCCAGCACCAGCGGCGCGTAGAACGCCACGCGAGCGTTGAACACGCGACGGCCGGTGTAGGCCACCAGGCCGATGCCGAACAGGCCGCACAGGCCGGTCCACAGCCGCGCCTGCCATTCGCCCAGACCGAACAGCTCGAAGGTCACGGCGTTCATCCAGGTCTGCAGCGGCGGCTTTTCAAAATACTTGATGCCGTTGAGGCGAGTGGTGATCCAGTCCTGCGTGGCGACCATTTCACGCGCCATTTCGGCGTAGCGGCCTTCGTCGGTCGGCACCAGGGTGCGCGCGCCGAGCATGTAGAACCAGATCAGCAGGAAGAAGATGAGCAGCGTCCAGACGAACGCTTTGGATTTGTACAAGTCGCGCATTGCGGCGAGGTCCTTAAGCTGGTTTTGGTTCGAGAATCAATGCCAGCGCCACTTTGCGGCCCTCTGCCATGAGAATGTTGTACGTGCGGCAAGCCGCCTGGTTGTCCATGCACTCGACGCCGATGCGGCGCGCGGTGAGGACGGCGGTCAGCTTCGGATGGACGAAACGCTGGCGCGCGCCGGTGCCGAGGATCACGACATCGGGCCGGGTGGCGTCAATCTGGTCGAAATGTTCGCTGGTCAATGCATCGAACGAGGTCACCGGCCAAGGCACCGGCGGGGTTTCAGGCAGCACGAGCAGGCTTTGCTCGTAGCGGATCGCATTGAGCTCGACGCCGGTGTCGTCGTAGGAGGAAACGGTCTGGTATTGCTGGGTTTCTGTCGAATGGAGCTTCATGGCGCGCAGTGCCAAAATGCCGCCGGCGATGGATCGGCCCGGGCTATTTTCGGCAATAAGGTCTTAAAGTGCTGCATTGTAGCGTTTTCCGGTTCGGGACTATGTTTTATTCATTGATAAAATGGAAGGCTTTCGGCAAAATGGCCGGTTCCGGCGGCTCCGCCGGCAAGCCAAGTCAGCCGAGCAAGCCGAGCCGGCAGTTCAGGCTCATACAAAGGATTAGTACCGTGCGACCGATTCAAAAATCGAAGAAACTGGCGGATGTCTGTTACGACATCCGTGGCCCCGTGCTGGAAAAAGCGCGGCAAATGGAAGAAGAGGGCCACAAGATCATCAAGCTGAACATCGGCAATCTGGCCGCCTTCGGTTTCGACGCGCCCGATGAAATCGTGCAGGACATGATCCGCAACATGGGCAACGCTTCCGGCTACACCGATTCCAAGGGCCTGTTCGCGCCGCGCAAGTCGGTCATGCACTACACCCAACAAAAGAACATCCAGGGCGTCACCATCGACGACATCTACCTCGGCAACGGCGCTTCCGAGCTGATCGTCATGAGCGTCAACGCCTTGCTCAACACCGGCGATGAAGTGCTGGTGCCGTCGCCGGACTATCCGCTGTGGACCGCCGCGGTCAGCCTGTCCGGCGGTACGCCGGTGCACTATGTCTGCGACGAGCAGCAGGGCTGGCAGCCGGATATCGCCGACATTCGCAAGAAGATCACGCCCAACACCAAGGCGATCGTGGTCATCAACCCAAACAACCCTACCGGTGCGCTGTACTCCACCGAAGTGCTCAAGGAACTGGTCGAAGTCGCGCGCCAGCATCAACTGATCATTTTCGCCGACGAGATCTACGACAAGGTCCTGTACGACGGCAACACGCATACCTCGCTGGCCTCGCTGGCCGACGACGTGCTGTTCATCACCTTCAACGGCCTGTCGAAAAATTACCGTTCCTGCGGCTACCGCGCCGGCTGGATGGTGGTCTCGGGCGAGAAGAAACACGCCAAGGATTACATCGAAGGCCTCAACATGCTGGCGTCGATGCGCCTGTGCGCCAATGCGCCGGGGCAGTACGCCATCCAGACCGCGCTGGGAGGCTACCAGAGCATCAACGACCTGGTCGCGCCGACCGGTCGCCTGGCCAAGCAACGCGACCTTGCGCACAAGCTGCTCACCGATATCCCGGGCGTGACCTGCGTCAAGCCGAAGTCGGCGCTGTACATGTTCCCGCGCCTTGATCCGGAAATCTACCCGATCAAGGACGACCAGGAGTTCGCCTACGAGCTGTTGGCTGAAGAGAAGGTGCTGATCGTTCAGGGCACCGGCTTCAACTGCCCGACGCCGGATCACTTCCGCGTGGTGTTCTTGCCGAACACCGACGACCTGACCGAATCGATGGGCCGTATTGCGCACTTCCTCGAAGGTTATCGCCGGCGTCACGGCACCAACTGAACCGGACTGACGCAGGCATGATTCACCGGCTTTGCTCCGCACGTGGCGGGGCAGGCCGGCAATTCCGTTTTACCGCAGTACCCGTCAGCAATCGTCTTGATTTCCGCCGACGGCTTTTTTTATCAACCACGAAGACAATATGAAATCCATCAAAGTAGGTTTGCTCGGCATCGGCACCGTGGGTTCCGGTACTTTCAATGTATTGAAGCGCAATCAGGAAGAAATTGCGCGGCGCGCAGGGCGCGGCATTGAAATTACCATGGTGGCCGATCTGAACACGGAGCGCGCCACCGAGCTGACCAATGGACAAGTCAAGGTTGTCAACGACGCCAATCTGGTGGTCAACGATCCGGACATCGATATTGTCATCGAGCTCATCGGCGGCTACGGCCTCGCCAAGGACCTGGTCCTGAAGGCGATCGCCAACGGCAAGCACGTGGTCACCGCCAACAAGGCGCTGATCGCCACGCACGGCAACGAGATCTTCAAGGCGGCGCAGGAAAAGGGCGTGATGGTTGCTTTCGAAGCGGCCGTCGCCGGCGGCATTCCGATCATCAAGGCCCTGCGTGAAGGCCTCACCGCCAATCGCATCCAGTGGATCGCCGGCATCATCAACGGCACCACCAACTTCATCCTGTCCGAGATGCGCGACAAGGGTCTGGACTTCGACGTCGTGCTGAAGGAAGCGCAACGCCTGGGCTACGCAGAAGCGGATCCGACCTTCGACATCGAAGGCGTGGACGCGGCGCACAAGCTGACCATCATGGCCTCGATCGCTTTCGGCATCCCGGTGCAGTTCGACAAGGCGCACGTGGAAGGCATCACCAAGCTGCAAGCCACCGACATCCGCTACGCCGAGCAACTGGGCTACCGCATCAAGCTGCTGGGCATTACGCGCCAGACCGAAAAAGGCATTGAACTGCGCGTGCATCCGACCCTGATTCCGACCGGTCGTCTGATCGCCAACGTCGAAGGCGCGATGAACGCCGTGATGGTGCGCGGCGACGCCGTCGGCGAGACGCTGTATTACGGCAAGGGCGCCGGTTCCGAGCCGACCGCTTCGGCCGTGATCGCCGACCTGGTCGACATCACGCGCCTGGCTACGGCCGATCCGGAACACCGCGTGCCGTCGCTGGCGTTCCAGCCGAACGCCATGGCCGATACGCCGGTGTTGCCGATCCAGGACGTCACCACCAGCTACTACCTGCGCATGCACGTGGCCGACAAGCCGGGCGTGCTGGCCGACGTCACGCGCATCCTGGCGGACTCGTCGATTTCGATTGACGCCATGCTGCAAAAGGAGCCGGCCGAAGGCGAACAGCAGACCGACATCATCATGCTCACGCACCAGACCCAGGAGCGCAACATCGAGGCCGCCATCGCCAAGATCGAAGCGTTGCCGACGGTCATGGGCAGCGTCATGAAGATCCGTCTGGAAGAGTTGAACTGACTATTCTCCGGTCGCCGGCAACTTGAAAAAAGGAGGCCATTGGCCTCCTTTTTTTCTGCTGCCCTTGAAGGGCGGAACAATGAAAAGGGCGCCGCGAGGCGCCCTTTTTTCAATGCAGAACCGCATTCAGTCGCGCATTATTTTTTTGCGGCCGGGATGTCGTAACCGCACACCAGTTGCTGCATCGCGTCGCCCACCGACAGCGGCTTCGGTTTCTCGAATTGCATGTTCTTCAGCGCGTCGGAATGGTCGCGCTTGTCGCCTTTGCCATCGTTCTCGGCGAAGATGATTTCCCGCACCAGCTTCACGGCGCCGGCCTTGCAGTCATACTGGTGCAGGTCCTTGTAGGATTTCAGCGTCGGGAAAGAACTGTCGTTGTTGGCGCGGGCCTCCTTGAAATTCCACAGCGACCAGGCTTCGCGGATGCCCTTGCTTTCCTTGATGGAGTCGACATCGATCGACAACTCGGCCACGTCGCTGCCGCCGACGTTTTGCCAGTTCTCCGCGTGCGCCGCACCGGCGCTGATCAGGCACAACATCCAAATCCATTTTTTCATCATGTATCCGTTTCCGTTCAGAGAGGAGCGCACGTGGCATTGTCGCCGGCGGCCCATGAGTGACTGCGCAGGGAAAAACAGCCTGCGATGCCTCAGGGCACTGAGCATAGCGTGCCGGACGGCCGCTTACAACCCCGGTAACGTTTTATTTCACTTCGATGGAGGAGGTGCAGGGTCGCAGGAGGCGGGAAGGGAAATGAAAATCCGGCGCGCAAGCGTGTGCGCGCCGGAAAAGAGGGTCATTTGAAAATGACGGTCTTTTGTTCTTGTACGGGTTCCGACTGGCGCTCGATACGGCGCGAGCTGCGGCTGGAGCCGGCCGGATTGAACTGCGCTTCCATCTCGGCGGCGACGGCGTCGCCCAGCGAGCGCGATACTTCCTGCATGACCTTGCTCTTGTTGAGCGAAATCACGGTGCCGGCGGCATTGGCCAGACGCACGTCGGAGCCTTCGCCCATGGCCGAGAACGCAGCCTTGATCTCATAGGTGCGGGTATTGATCAGCGAAAATTCACCGACCAGTTCCAGCGCCAGCGAGAACGACACCGCATTCGAACCTTGCACCGGATTGCTTTCCTGGCGGAAGTCGATGTTGTTGATCGTGCCGAACAACACGTAGTCCGCGCCGGGGTAGTAGCCCTTCTTGATGCGATCGATGATGTCGAACAGCTTCTCGGTGTTTTGCTGGGTCCAGGGTTTGCCCTGGACCAGGCGGTAGGAACCCGACTTGAGCAATTCACCCTTGATGTCGGCGGTGAACTTGCGCAGCTCGCCGCGGCTGATCGTGGTGATGGTGCCGGAGGCGGCGATCACCGAGCTTTCGCCGCGGCTCGATGCGCGTTCCGACATCGAGGCCGATGACGCGAAATTGGAGTCGCTGGCGCGCGCGTTGGCGGAATAGCTGTTGTTGTGCTTCTCGCGCGCTTCGAAGTATTGGAAGTACTCTTTTACCTTCTCTTCGTACGACAAGTCGGTGACGGCGATCTTGGGCAGGTTCTGCGACTGCGCAAGCGTCGGCGCCGCCAGCGTCAACGCCAATGCCAGCGAAGCCAGCAGTGCGTTGAACATCCGGGATGGCGATGTCGGCATGGGGAAATCCTCTCTCAACATTGGTGAACGGGAATCAACGCTTGGAGGTCTTGCGGATTTCCTTCTCGTCGGCCCATTCGATGGTGCCGGACTCGATGTTGGTCATGATCAGGCTGAACTTGTAGTACACGTCCGTCGTGTTGCTGCTGCGCTTGACGATGGAAGTGATGTTGCCTTCGATGCGGAATTGCGCGCCTTCCATCTTGCCGACCTTGGCGGTGGCGGATTTCTTGTACAGGCCGGTGTTGTTTTGACGAGTCAGTTCGTCGGTCTGGTTCTGCATGCCGACGATGTCGGTGGCGAAGCGCATGGTGCCGCCCTTGAGCAATTGCACGCGGATCGAATCGGTGATCGAGCGGGTGTCGATGTATTCGCTGGTCTTGTTCTTGACGTCGGCGATGGTCACCAGCGGCTTGCTCTTGTAGCCGGCTGCCGATTGGCCCAGCGAACGCGCCATCGATTCGGCGATGGTCTGCAGGTCGGTCGAACCGAATTCATTGGTGACTTGTTCGACGGCCTTGGCGTCGCCGTACTGGACGTTGCTGCCGACCGTCGGCGTACCGGTCTGGGCGCAGCCGAACAGCAGCGCGGAAATCAGGGTGAGGCCGGCGTAGCGGGCAGTGGTGTGCATCATGGCAATTCCTTGTTAAGCGTAAAGACAGTGGTGAGTGATGAATAGACAGTGTTGAATCAGCGCGGAGACGGAGACCGCTGCGGTCTCAGCGTCCCATCAGAGGAGCATCGCTGGTCGACAGCGATTTGTTGATGGTGGCGCTGAACTGGATCGCAAAGTCGCGCGCCTTGGTAGTCGGCGCGACCATCTGCAGCGTCAGCTTTTGTTCGCCGTTGACCAGCAGCGGCTTCCATGGCTCGTCGTCCCACACCTGGAAGCCGGTCTCGTCCATCCATTTGACGCGGTAGTAAGCCGTGTGCTGTCGGTTGTCGCGGTTGGTGAGCTCGGCCTGGACGTTGAGCAGGCCGTTTTGCTCGCGCATGCGCAGGCCGGTGAATTCCAGCGACGCCGGAGCGCCCAGCAATTCGATTTTGGAGGCGATGGATTGCGCTTGTGCCGGCATGGTTTGCATGCCGAGCGCGAGTGCGGACGCCAGCGCGCCTGCACGCAATGCGTGTTTGATGTTCATGTGATCGATTCCCCGTTTAATCCTGTTTTCAGCATCCGCGTGTTCACGGTGCGCTGACACTGGCCGATACCGGCACAATGGCTTTTTTCTTTATGTTGCTGGCGACTGCCGCGGCTTTTTCCGCCGGTACTGCGGTTATCGTTGCTGTTGCATCAGCGCCGGTACTCTTGCTGTTGTTCGCCGCCACTTTCCTGGCGGCGGTTTTGCCTTTGGCTGTTTTCGCCGCAGGGATAGGCTTCTCCGGTGCTGCCAAGGCTAACGCTGCCTGCTCGGCATTATAGGGGGTCTGCGCCAGATAAAGCGAGGGGCCGGACGTGCGCAGCGACACCATGGCGTAGGCGCCGGAGACGCCGACTTCGCGCAATTGTGGACCGGTCGCGGTCGGCAGCAGGATCTTGTGCATCCCCGGCGCCAGTTTCACGCGCGCCACCGAGAAGAAGCCCGGCAGCGTGCGCCAGGTGCGTTCATCGGCGACTTCGCCCAGCATCGTGCCGGCTTTGGCCGCGATGCTCAGCAGCGAACCGAACGCGCCCAGCGAGCCGGCGTTGTCGTCGATGGCTTTCTGCGCGATGCCTTTGGTGATGGCGCGGATGGAAGAGCGTGCAATGATGCCCGGCATTTCATCCGACAGCGCGCGGCGCGCCATCTGGTCGACGCTGGTCAGCAGGGCGACCTGCACCGGCTTGTCGTCGACCGTGATGGTGGCGGGCACCACCGAATTGTCGGCGGCGCGGATCACCGGCCATGAGATCGGCGTGGCGATCAGGCTCAGGCCGCTGCGACCTGGAATCGGCAGGATGATCGGCAAGGTCATCGAACTGATCGCCGGGGCGCTGCCCGATTCGATCACGATCAATGTATCGACCAGCTTCGGCGAGCGGCTGCGCACGCGACCGTCGAGGCCTTTGAGGCCTTCTTCCAGCGTGGCCTGGCCGGGACGCATTTCAATCGCCTTGCGATAGCCTGCGGCCGCCAGCGACGGCTCGCCCAGGCCTTCATAGACGAAGCCCGCAAGATAGTTGGCGAACGCCGATTCATAGGAGTTCTTGAGCCCGCGCACCGCCGGGTCTTCCAGCGTTTCCACCGGATAGCCGTTGAGTTCCTTGAAGGAGGTGGTCTTCAGGCCTTTCGACTCGGCGCTGCTCTTGGCGGCGTCGAGTTCCTTGCTGCGGAAGTCGGCGATGATGGCTTCGCGCTCGTGCATCTTCTTGATTTCGGTGCGCGCCGAATCCCAGTCGCCGATGGCAAGGTGGTCCAGCGCCAGGCGCAGATTGATGAATACCTTTTCGTAGTCGCGGCCGTCGTATCGGCGCGTGGTGTCGTTGAAGACGATGGAGCCGATGTCGCCCAGCAGCTTGGATGGATCGGTCTTGACCTGGTCCTCCCAGCCGCGCACTTTTTCATCGGCGGCCAGCCAGGTTTCCTTGCTGGCTTCGTAGGAGCCCTTCATGCGCAGCAACTCGCCTTTTTCCATGAAATAGAGCAGATCCTTGTCCTTGTCGGGATTCTGCTGCTCCAGCGCTTGCAGCGCCAGTTCCGCGTTGCCGGACTTCATTGCGTCCATCGTCGTGGTCGCCTTGCGGTCGTAGCCGTTCGTGGCGCAACCGGCCACCAGCGAGATCAGGCAGACGCTGCCGCCGATGTTTTTCCCGAGCCGCTTGATGGTCAATGCGACGGATTTGTTTTGTTGTTCCATTTTTTATCCTCCCCAGGATATGAGCTACTGCCGAAAGATGCCGGCAGGCATTTTTATTGCATTTATTCTAAAGATCGCCGAAGAAAAAAGCCTCATTCGTTTGAATGAGATAGCGAAATGTTCTATGCTCGTTCACAGGGATAGAAGTCGCGGCAAATAACGTCAAATAACGCGATTCAGGGGCTTGAATATGTCAACGGGGAATGCGGGACAACGCTTCGGCCAGCTGGTGGAGTTGATTTACGACTCCGTTCAGGACCTGAGCCGGATCGCGCCGGCCATGGAAATGATCTGCCTCGAGGTGGGCGCCATTGCCGGCCATTACGTCCACATGGACATGGAAAGCCGCGAAGTGATCGCCTCCTGCGTCAGCAACAGCGACTATCAGGCTGGCGACGTGGAGTACAAGGAATACTACAGCCAGGTCGACGACCGCCTCGGCTGGCTTGCCACCGGGCAGGTCGGCGAGTGGCGCGCCGACCATCAGCGCTTCGACGAGCGCTTCGTGCGCAAGAGCGAAATCTACAATGACTTCCTGTTCAAATACGGCGGCCGGCACATGGTGGTCGGGCGCATCGGCGAGCGCACCACGCAGTCCGAGGCGATCGCCTTTTTGCGGCCGCTGGGCGCTCAGGAATATGCTGAAACCGAATACGCTTTCCTGCGCAGTCTGTCGCCGCACCTGATCCGCTCGGCCACACTGCGCGCGCGCATGCAGACGCTGGAGCGCCAGCAATCGGCCAGCGAATCGGTGGTGGCGCACCTGCCTTACGGCACCTTATGGATCAACGCCGCGGGTCGCATCGTCTCGTTGAATCCGCAGGCGACCGCCATCCTGGCCGCTGCCGACGGCTTGTCCGTGCGCAACGACAAACTGGTTGTGTCCGAACCGGCCGACGCCGAACGCCTGCAGCACGCGCTGCGCATGGCGACCACGATGGGACCGCGGCAAGGACAATGGTTTGCCGTCGCGCGCCGCAAACAATCGACGCCGCTGCTGGTATCGGTGATTCCGGCGACCATTCCTGCTGCGCTCGATCCCTTGTGCGGCGGTCCGTTTGCCTTGCTGATCCTGCAGGACATGACGGGCCAGCGCGTCTCGCGGTCGGCGCAATTGCAGGTTATCTATCGCCTGACGCCGGCCGAGACGCGCCTGGCTGAAGCCTTGCTCGAGAACGACACCATCGAGTCGTACGCATTGAAGAACGACATCAGTCGCAACACCGTGCGCACCCATCTGGCGAGTCTGTTCGCCAAGACCGGCGCCAAGCGCCAGGCGGAGCTGATCCGCACCTTGCTGGCGTCGCAGCCGCACGTGATGCTGTAGAGCGGCAAAAACGCGGATTCCTCCCGCGAGCCAGCTATAATGGCGGTCTCCGTGCAACCTGTTGCAAGACCACTTCCACTCTTACTTACGCCATGCAATACGTCTCCACTCGCGGTCACTCTGCTTCACCTTCCTTTTCCGAAATCCTGCTGGGCGGCCTGGCGCCGGATGGCGGCCTGTATCTGCCGGCGCACTATCCGCAGGTCACCGGCGCCGAGCTGGATCAATGGCGCACGCTGTCCTATGCGGACCTGGCGTACGAAGTGCTGAAGAAGTTTGCCGGCGATATTCCCGACGCCGACCTCAAGGCGCTGACGCACAAGACCTATACCGCCGACGTTTATCGCAACACGCGCGCCGGCGAAGACGCCGCGCAGATCACGCCGCTGCGCACGCTGGAAGACAAGGACGGCAAGAAGCTGGTGCTGCAAGGCCTGTCGAACGGCCCGACACTGGCCTTCAAGGACATGGCCATGCAGTTGCTGGGCAACCTGTTCGAATATGCGCTGGCCAAGAAGGGCGCCGAACTCAACATCGTCGGCGCGACTTCCGGCGACACCGGCAGCGCGGCCGAATACGCCATGCGCGGCAAGCAGGGCATCCGTGTCTTCATGCTGTCGCCGCACAGAAAGATGAGCGCGTTCCAGACCGCACAGATGTTCAGCCTGCAGGATCCGAACATTTTCAACCTGGCGGTGGAAGGCGTGTTCGACGATTGCCAGGACATCGTCAAGGCAATCTCCAACGATCTCGATTACAAGGCTGCGCAAAAAATCGGCACCGTCAATTCGATCAACTGGGCGCGGGTCGTGGCGCAGGTGGTGTATTACTTCCGCGGCTATCTGACGGCGACGACCAGCAACCAGCAGAAGGTCTCGTTCACGGTCCCGTCGGGCAACTTCGGCAACATCTGCGCTGGCCACATCGCGCGCATGATGGGCCTGCCGATCGACAAGCTGGTGGTCGCCACCAACGAGAACGACGTGCTCGACGAATTCTTCCGCACCGGCGTCTACCGCGTGCGCAAGTCGGCCGAGACTTACCACACCAGCAGCCCGAGCATGGACATCAGCAAGGCCTCCAACTTCGAGCGTTTCGTCTATGACTTGCTAGGCCGCGACAGCACACGCGTCAAAGCCCTGTTCCACAAGGTCGAGACCGCAGGCGGCTTCGACCTGACCGGCAAGCCGGGCAGCGACGGCGATGAATTCGCCAGCGTGATCCGCTACGGTTTCGCCTCGGGCAAGTCGACGCACGCCGATCGCCTGGAAACCATCCGCTTTGCCGAAAAGAGCTACGGCATCACGGTCGACACACACACTGCCGACGGCATCAAGGTCGCGCGTGAAAACCTCACCGCAGGCGTGACGATGATCGTGCTGGAAACCGCCTTGCCGGCCAAGTTCAACGAGACCATCCGCGAAGCGCTGGGTCGCGACGCGGACCGTCCCGCCGGCTTCGAAAACATCGAAGCGCTGCCACAGCGTTTCGATGTCATGTCCGCCGATGCCGCCGAGGTCAAAGCCTTTGTGGCGAAGCACACCGGACTGTAAGCAAGCGCACATGAGCAAAGTCGCGCCGGGTGACGCCAGCGGCGCATCTCGGTCGCGCACTTCAAGCTGCTCAGGCCGGATGCCGCCAGTAGTTCGGCTGGGCATAGGTATGCCGCAAAAAATCCACGAAGGCGCGTATCCGCAGCGGCAAATGCCGGCGCTGGGCAAAGACCGCATAAATCGCCGGCGCCGGCGCGTCGAACTTGTCCAGCACCGTTACCAGTTCGCCCGACTCGAGCGCGGCGCCGACTTCCCACATTGAACGCCAGGCCAGTCCCTTGCCGTTGAGCGCCCAGTTGTGCAGCACCTCGCCATCGTTGCAGACCATATTGCCGCCGACCTTGTAGACGCTGACCTTGCCGTGCTGCCTGAGCGTCCAGCCGCGCTGGCTGCCTTCGCTGCTGATGGCCAGGCAGTTGTGGCGCGCCAGGTCGTCGGGCGTCTCCGGAATGCCATGGCGGCGCAGATAGGAGGGCGCCGCCACCACCACGCGGTGGTTGTCGGCCAGCTTGACGCTGATCAGGTTGGAATCGGTCAGTGCGGCAATACGGATGGCGACGTCGACGCCTTCACCGATGAGATCGACGATGCGGTCGTTGAGATTGAGCGTGAGCGTGACGTCGCGATGTTCGGTCAGGAAGGAGGGCACCAGCGGCGCCACGTGCTGGCGGCCGAAGCCGGCCGGGGCCGAGATCAGCAGGTTGCCGCTGGCGCGTGCGCTGCGCTCGGAAACCGATGATTCGGCGTCTTCGAGGTCGGTCAGGATGCGCTGGCAGTCCTCCAGGAAGGCCGCGCCTTCATTGGTCAGCACGATCTTGCGCGTGGTTCGTTGCAGCAGCTTGACGCCCAGGCGCTCCTCCAGCGCATCCAGCCGGCGGCCGATCATGGCGGGGGCGATGCCCTCGGCGCGGGCGGCGGCCGAGAGGCTGCCTTTGGCGGCAACGTCGACGAAGGTGGAAATTTGCTTGAACTGATCCATGGCGGTACTCTCGAAGGCGGGAAAACGGCGTAGTCATTATCTCGTCACTTGTGACTAAAACGCAAAGATAAAGTGATAAAACGTTTCACTCATGTGGATTTAGTTTAAATATACTAAGTGCACAAAAATACAATTCGACAAGACATTGTCATCCGATCTTTTATCTACTTAGGAGCACAGCATGACGCAATTGACACTGCCGGCCGGGATGCAGATTTCTGGTGAAATCAAGCCTGGTTATGAACAGATCCTGACGCCTGACGCGCTCGCGCTGGTAGCCAAATTAAGCCGCGCCTTCGAATCGCGCCGCCAGGAATTGCTGGCCGCACGCGTTGAGCGCGTCAAGCGCCTGGACGCCGGCGAGCGTCCCGACTTCCTGCCGGAGACTGCGAACATCCGCAGCGGCGACTGGAAGATCGCGCCGATTCCTGAAGCATTGAAATGCCGCCGCGTCGAAATCACCGGCCCGGTCGAGCGCAAGATGGTCATCAACGCCTTCAACTCGGGCGCCGACAGCTACATGACCGACTTCGAAGATTCGAATTCGCCGGTCTGGGACAACCAGATCAGCGGCCAGATCAACCTGTTCGACGCGATCCGTCGCACCATCTCGCTGGAATCGAACGGCAAGAGCTACAAGCTCAACGACAAGATCGCCACGCTGGTGGTGCGCCCACGCGGCTGGCATCTGGACGAAAAGCACGTCACCATCGACGGCAAGCGTATCTCCGGCGGCATCTTCGACTTCGCGCTGTTCCTGTTCCATAACGCCAAGGAGCAACTGGCGCGCGGCGCCGGTCCTTACTTCTACCTGCCGAAGATGGAATCGCATCTGGAAGCGCGTCTGTGGAACGACATCTTCGTGATGGCGCAAAACGAAATCGACCTGCCGCAAGGCACCATCAAGGCGACCGTGCTGATCGAAACGATCACCGCCGCTTTCGAAATGGAAGAAATCCTGTACGAACTGCGCGAACACAGCGCGGGCCTGAACGCCGGCCGCTGGGATTACATTTTCTCCTGCATCAAGAAGTTCAAGAACGACAAGGACTTCTGCCTGGCCGATCGCGCCAAGGTCACCATGACCGCGCCGTTCATGCGTTCGTATGCATTGCTGCTGCTGAAGACCTGTCACAAGCGCGGCGCGCCGGCGATCGGCGGCATGAGCGCGCTGATCCCGATCAAGAACGATCCGGAAAAGAACGCCATCGCCATGCAAGGCATCATCAACGACAAGCGTCGCGATGCGACCGACGGCTACGATGGCGGCTGGGTTGCTCACCCGGGCCTGGTCGAACCGTCGATGAAGGAATTCGTGGCGGTGCTGGGCGATAAGCCGAACCAGTTCGAAAAGCAGCGTCCGGACGTCGACGTCAAGGCGGCCGACCTGCTCAACTTCCAGCCTGAAACGCCGATCACCGAAGCCGGCCTGCGTTACAACATCAACGTCGGCATCCACTATCTGGGCGCCTGGCTGGCCGGCAACGGTTGCGTGCCTATCCACAACCTGATGGAAGATGCTGCAACTGCGGAAATCAGCCGCGCGCAAGTCTGGCAATGGATCCGCAGCAGCAAGGGCAACCTGGAAGACGGCCGCAAGGTCACCGCCGACATGGTGCGCGCGATGATTCCGGAGGAGCTGGCCAAGGTCAAGGAAGTGGCCGGCAACGGTCCGACCTACGACCGTGCAGCAAAGATCTTCGAAGACATGTCGACTTCGGAGACGTTCGCCGAATTCCTGACATTGCCGCTGTACGAAGAAATCTGATGATGCATTGAGGCGGCGGGACGGCGATCTGCACTGAGGTCGCCGTTTTTCCGGCATCGCTGTACATGTGGAAACGCCCGGTCATGCCGGGCGTTTTTCATTCAGCGGGGCGCGGATGATGCACGCGCAACGCACGTACAATGCCTGCGCCGCAAAACCTGCAGACGAAAAAAATCCCCGACATGTCGGGGATTTTTCATCATCGAAGCGAACCGACGAATCGATCCGCTTATCTGCGCAATTATTGCGGGACGATGTTCGAAGCTTGCTTGCCCTTAGGACCAGTAGTCACTTCGAAAGAAACGCGTTGGTTTTCTTTCAGGGACTTGAAGCCGTTCGATTGGATAGCCGAGAAGTGAGCGAACAAATCTTCGCCGCCTTCGTCAGGAGTAATGAAGCCGAAGCCCTTCGAGTCATTGAACCACTTTACGATACCAGTTGCCATGTTAATTCCTAAATAAGTTAGTGTGGGCTTTGCCCGTTATTATCGTTTAAACCTAGAGAGGAATGACAGACTGATACCGCACTACCAACTCGAATCTTAACGACCCTTTAATTATACCGATTAAATCGCCAATGCAAGCGTTTTTCACTCTATGAGAATGATTTAATTTGCGCCCAGTTTGTATACCAAAACCACCGCTTCGGCGGCGATGCCTTCTTCGCGACCGAGGTAGCCCAGCTTTTCATTGGTCTTGGCCTTGATGTTTACTTGCTCCGCTGCAATACCGAGATCGGCAGCCACGTGCGCCACCATGTCGGGAATATGCGGCGCCATCTTGGGCGCTTGCGCGATGATGGTGGCGTCGATGTTGCCGATCGCATAACCGGCGGCGGCCAGGCGCCTGACCGCTTCGCGCAGCAGCACGCGCGAGTCGGCGCCCTTGAACTGGACGTCGGTATCGGGAAAATGGCGGCCGATGTCGCCCAGTCCGGCCGAGCCGAAAATAGCATCGGTGATGGCGTGCAGCAACACATCCGCGTCAGAATGTCCGAGCAGCCCGGTCTTGTGCGGAATGTCGACGCCGCCGATGATCAGCTTGCGTCCCGTCACCAGCGCGTGGCAATCGTAGCCTTGGCCGATGCGGAATGGGGGAGGGGAAAACGTCATGCGGTATATCCTTTATGTCCTTATGTTTTCAGGAAGAGTTCGGCCAGCGCGACATCGTGCGCCAGCGTGACTTTGAAATTGCGCGGACTGCCTTCGACCAGTTTCGGCTGCAGGCCCAGCATCTCGATGGCGCTGGCGTCGTCGGTGATGTCGCCGACGCGGTTTTGCGCATGCGCCTGTTCCAGCGCCCGCGTCAGCAAACCGTAGCGGAACATCTGCGGGGTCTGCGCCGCCCACAACGCATCGCGCGGCACCGTCGCCTGCACGCGCTCGTGCTGCTCCGGCGTGCCGCCGCTGCGCTTGAGCGTATCCACCACCGGCAGCGCCAGCAAGCCGCCGACCTCATCGCCATGCAGTGCGGCGATGAGACGATCCAGCAGATCCGCAGTAAGCCCCGGGCGTGCGGCGTCATGCACCAGCACCCAGTCGTCGGCGCCGAGCTGTGCGCGGATGGCTTGCAAGCCATTCAACACGCTGTCCTGGCGCGTCGCGCCGCCGTGGCGCAGCACCGTCAGTTTGCCCGCCAGTTGCGGCTGCGTCGCCAGGAAGTCGTCGATATAACCGTCGTCGGCGCTGACCACGAGGAAAGTGTGGGCGATCAGCGCACTGGCGGCGAAGATGTCCAGCGCATATTGCAGCATCGGCTTGCCGGCCAGCGGCAGGTATTGCTTGGGGATGGCGCCGCCCACGCGCGCGCCGATGCCGGCAGCGGGGATCAGGGCAAAATGTCGGGTCTGAGGTGACGATGCGGAAGCGGTCATGCCGGGGCGCCATGACGGCAAGAGCGCAGAAAATGCCTGCGTGCGGCGCCTGGGGCGCAGCCTTGCCAGCAGAGGGCTTCGTTTATAATGTGAGGCTGAATTCTAAAGCCAAATTTGGCTTCTTTCGCAGTATTTTGCGCGCCCCAGGCGCCTCCCGATCCCGCCAATGTCTTTTGACCTGAAAAAATCCCTTCCCAAGCCAGGTGCGCGCTTCGTTCCTCCAGCGCCGCATGGCTCCGCCGATGCCTATTTGCTGGCGCAAGCCGCGATTGCGTTGAAAGCTGAAAAGCGCATGCTGACCGTGGTCGTGGCCAATGCCACCGACGCCCAGCGCCTGCTGTCGGAAATCCCGTGGTTCCAGCGCCCGGTTGAAGGCAGCGACGGTGGAGACAAGCTGCGCTGTCATCTGCTGCCCGACTGGGAAACGCTGCCCTATGACGCCTTCTCGCCGCACCAGGACTTGGTCTCGGAGCGTCTGGCCACCTTGTATGAAGTCCAGAACGGCCAGTGCGACGTGCTGATCGTGCCGGCCACCACCGCCTTGCTGCGCATGGCGCCACCGGGCTTCCTGGCCGCCTACACTTTTTTCTTCAAGCAGGGCGAGAAGCTCGACGAGGCGCGCCTGAAATCGCAGCTCACGCTGGCCGGCTACACCCACGTTACGCAAGTCATGTCGCCCGGCGAGTATTCGGTGCGCGGCGGCCTGATCGACATTTTCCCGATGGGCTCGGCGCTGCCGTATCGCCTCGACCTGTTCGGCGACATCATCGAAACCATCCGCACCTTCGACGCCGACACCCAGCGATCGCTGTACCCCGTGCGTGAAGTGCGCCTGCTGCCGGGCCGCGAATTTCCGATGGATGAAATCTCGCGCACCGCCTTCCGCAGTCGCTGGCGCGAGGTGTTCGAAGGCGATCCTTCCCGTTCGGCAATCTACAAGGACATCGGCAACGGCATCGCCTCGGCCGGTATCGAATACTACTTGCCGCTGTTTTTTGAAGAGACCGCAACCCTGTTCCGCTATCTGCCCGAGAACAGCATGTTCGCCACGGTCGGCGATATCGACCAGGCCATCAAGCGCTTCTGGAGCGACACGCGCTCGCGCCATAATTTCCTCAAGGCCGACCGCGAACGTCCGGTGCTGGCGCCGGAACAGGTGTTCCTGACCGACGAAGATTTCTTTACGCTGGTCAAGCCCTACGGCCGCTGGGTATTGCAAACCGACGATGCGCCATCGGCCTTGTCGGCGCCGATCCCCAACGTCGCGGTCAATCGCCGCACCGACGATCCGCTGACCAACCTGCGTGCTTATCTGCTCAAGACAGGCAAGCGCGTCATGCTGTGCGCCGAGTCCAACGGCCGCCGCGAAACATTGCAGCAATACTTCGCGGAATACGATCTGCATCCGGCCCTGTGCGACGGCTACGACAGCTTCATCGGCAACAGCGAACCGCTGATGCTGGGCGTGGCGCCCTTGCATGCCGGCTTCGAGCTGGAGCAGGAACAAGTCGCCTTCATTACCGAGACCGAACTGTATGCCGGTTCCGGCCGCCGCGTCGGTCGCAAGAAGCAGGAAAACGTCACGCAGGTCGAGCACATGGTGCGCGATTTGTCCGAACTCAAGATCGGCGATCCGGTGGTGCACGCCAACCACGGCATCGGCCGCTACATGGGTTTGCTGAGCATGGACCTGGGCGAGGGCGAGACCGAATTCCTGCACCTGGAATACGCCAAGGAAACCAAGCTCTACGTGCCGGTCTCGCAACTGCACGTGATCGCACGCTACTCGGGCGCCTCGCCGGAAGACGCGCCATTGCATTCGCTCGGCTCCGGCCAGTGGGAAAAAGCCAAACGCAAGGCGGCGCAACAGATCCGCGACACCGCCGCCGAATTGCTCAACCTGTATGCGCGCCGTGCATTGCGCCAGGGCCACGCCTTCCAGTATTCCGCACGCGATTACGAAACCTTCGCCGAGAGTTTCGGCTTTGAAGAAACGCCCGACCAGGCCGCCGCCATCAACGCCGTCATCGGCGACATGACCGGCGGCAAGCCGATGGACCGGCTGATCTGCGGCGACGTCGGGTTCGGCAAGACCGAGGTGGCCCTGCGCGCCGCCTTCGTCGCCGTCATGGGCGGCAAGCAGGTCGCCATCCTGGCGCCGACCACCTTGCTGGCCGAGCAGCATGCGCAGACCTTCGCCGACCGCTTCGCCAACTGGCCGGTGCGCATCGCCGAACTGTCGCGATTCCGTACCGGGAAGGAAATCACACAGGCCATCAAGGGCATGGCCGACGGCACGCTCGACATCATCATCGGCACCCACAAGCTGCTGTCCGACGACGTCAAGTTCTCGCGCCTGGGTCTGGTCATCATCGATGAAGAACATCGCTTCGGCGTGCGCCAGAAGGAAGCGCTCAAGTCGCTGCGCGCCGAGGTCGACGTGCTCACGCTGACCGCCACGCCGATCCCGCGCACGCTGGGCATGGCGCTGGAAGGCTTGCGCGATTTCTCGATCATCGCCACCGCGCCGCAAAAGCGGCTGGCGATCAAGACCTTCGTGCGCGCCGAAGGCGAATCGACCATCCGCGAAGCCTGTCTGCGCGAGTTGAAGCGCGGCGGCCAGGTCTACTTCCTGCACAATGAAGTGGACACCATCGAGAACCGCAAGGCCATGCTCGAAGCGCTGCTGCCGGAAGCGCGGGTGGTCATCGCGCATGGCCAGATGCACGAGCGCGATCTGGAGAAGGTCATGCGCGATTTCGTCGCGCAGCGTTCCAACATCCTGTTGTGCACCACCATCATCGAGACCGGCATCGACGTGCCGACCGCCAATACCATCATCATGCATCGCGCCGACAAATTCGGCCTGGCGCAGTTGCACCAGTTGCGCGGCCGCGTCGGCCGCTCGCATCACCAGGCCTATGCCTATCTGCTGGTGAACGACGTCAAGGGCCTGACCAAGCAGGCGCAACGCCGCCTCGAAGCGATCCAGCAGATGGAAGAACTCGGCAGCGGCTTCTACCTCGCCATGCACGACCTCGAAATCCGCGGCGCCGGCGAAGTACTCGGCGACAGCCAGTCGGGGGAGATGCACGAGATCGGTTTCCAGATGTATTCCGACATGCTCAGCGAAGCGGTGCGCGCGCTCAAGGACGGCCGCGAGCCGGACTTGGCGGCGCCGCTGGCCAGCACCACCGAGATCAACCTGCACGTGCCGGCCTTGCTGCCGAACGACTATTGCGGCGACGTGCACGAGCGTTTGTCGCTGTACAAACGTTTCGCCAACTGTACCTCGCAAGACACCATCGACGCCTTGCAGGAAGAACTGATCGACCGTTTCGGCAAGTTGCCGGAAGTCGCCAAGGCGCTGGTCGAAACGCATCGCCTGCGCATCGCCGCCAAGCCGCTCGGCATCATCAAGATCGACGCGCATGCCGAATCGGCGTTGTTGCAATTCGTGCCGAATCCACCGGTCGACGCCATGCGCATCATTGAACTGATCCAGAAGAATCGCCACATCAAGCTCAACGGCCAGGACAAGTTGCGGATCACCGCCAACATGCCCGACCTCAATGCACGCGTGACACAAATCAAGGCAACCATGCGTTCGCTGGTCGGCTGACACATTTTCAAATACGAAGAAGACGCACCATGAATCTGACCTTACAGGGATTGAACACCAACCTCGCCGACGTCGAGGCCATCATCGCGCTGGCGCAGCCGCAGCGCGTCGTTGATCTGGGAGCACACGCCTGGCGTTGCGAAGACGTGGTCTTGAGCGCTGCGCTCAAGACGCAAATCGATGCTGCCTGCCTGGCGCGGCAAGTCGACTACGCCCTCGTCGAAGCGGGCCGCACGCTCAAGGATTTCAAGCTGGTGGCAATGGACATGGACTCGACGCTGATCACGATCGAATGCATCGACGAGATCGCCGACATGCAAGGCTTGAAGCCGCAGGTGTCCGAAATCACCGAAGCCGCCATGCGCGGCGAAATCGAGTTCAACGAAAGCCTGACGCGTCGCGTCGCCTTGCTCAAGGGCCTCGACGCCGGCGCCTTGCAGCGCGTCTACGACGAACGCCTGCAATTGTCCCTGGGGGCAGAAAAGATGTTGCAGGCAGTCCAGGCCGCCGGCCTCAAGACCTTGCTGGTGTCGGGCGGTTTTACCTTCTTCACCGACCGCATGAAGAGCCGCCTCAATCTCGACTACACGCATTCCAACGAACTCGAAATCGTCGACGGCAAGCTGACCGGAAAAGTGGTCGGCGGCATCGTCAACGCCGAGGAAAAACGCCTGACGGTGGAGCGCGTCTGTGCCGAACTGGGCGTGCCGCCGTCGCAAGCCATCGTCATGGGCGACGGCGCCAACGACCTGGCGATGATGGGCGTCAGCGGACTTTCGGTGGCCTTCCGCGCCAAGCCGGTGGTGCGCGCGCAGGCAAGCGTGGCATTGAACTTTGTGGGTCTGGACGGCATCTTGAACATACTGGCGTAATCACACGCATCTGCAAACAACCCGGGAGAAAAGCATGGACGCGACAAGTCAAGGAAATCAGGAACTGGTGTTCGATGCCAGGCTGCAATCGGCCAAGGACCTCGCGTGGTGGCTGTACATCTTCCACGGACTGAGCCTGGTGCTGTCGCTGGGCATGCTGTCGTGGCTGCCGCTGATCGTCAACTACATCAAGCGCGGCGATGCCGCCGACACCTTCGTCTACAGCCACCATCGCTGGCAGATTCGCTCGTTCTGGTGGTATCTGTTCTGGATGTTCGCGGGCGGCCTGGCATGGATCACCCTGATCGGCATTCCGCTGGCGGTGCTGATCTGGTCGCTGGCGTGGATCTGGAAAGCCTACCGCATCATCAAGGGCTGGCTCGACCTCAACGACAACAAGGCGATGCCGGTTTGACCGGCCGAGGTGTCAAGCTGCCGTCATGGAGATGGATTAGAATGAGCCGGCAAGTTTTTAGCACCATCAGCAACTGGAAATAATGAAAAGAGAGGCGACAGCATGAATAAAGTCTATCCCGACGCGTCCAGCGCGTTATCCGACATCGTCAAGGACGGCCAGACGATTGCCGTCGGCGGCTTCGGCCTGTGCGGCATTCCTGAAGCGCTGATTGCGGCCTTGCGCGACTCCGGCGTGCAGAACCTCACGGCGATTTCGAACAACGCCGGGGTCGATGGTTTCGGTCTCGGCCAGCTGCTGACCACGCGCCAGATCAAGAAAATGATCGCTTC
The DNA here is from genome assembly GCF_026127345.1 of Herbaspirillum lusitanum. Lineage (NCBI taxonomy): Bacteria > Pseudomonadati > Pseudomonadota > Betaproteobacteria > Burkholderiales > Oxalobacteraceae > Herbaspirillum > Herbaspirillum lusitanum. The sequence goes on from NZ_QXFG01000008.1 coordinate 228,677, forward strand.
CTACGTCGGCGAAAACAAGGAGTTCGAACGCCAGTACCTGGCCGGCGAACTGGAACTCGAATTCACCCCGCAAGGCACGCTGGCGGAAAAGCTGCGCGCCGGCGGCGCCGGCATCCCGGCGTTCTTCACCAAGACCGGTGTCGGCACCTTGGTCGCCGAAGGCAAGGAAATCCGCGAGTTCGACGGCGCCAAGTACGTCATGGAACGCTCGCTGGTGGCCGACGTCTCGCTGGTCAAGGCGCACAAGGCTGACCGTGCCGGCAACCTGGTCTTCAACAAGACCGCGCGCAACTTCAACCCCAACGTCGCCATGGCCGGCAAGATCACCGTGGTCGAAGTCGAGGAACTGGTTGAAGTCGGCGAGCTCGACCCGGACCAGATCCATACCGCCGGCATTTTCGTGCACCGCATCGTGGTCAACGCCACGTCGGAAAAGCGCATCGAACAACGCACGGTTTCGGCTGCGGCGAAATAAGGAGATCATGAAATGGCATGGACCAGAGACGAAATGGCTGCGCGCGCAGCCAAGGAATTGCAGGACGGTTTTTACGTCAACCTCGGCATCGGCTTGCCGACCCTGGTGGCGAATCACGTTCCCAAGGATATTGAAGTCTGGCTGCAGTCGGAAAACGGCCTGCTCGGCATCGGCCCGTTCCCGACCGAAGACAAGGTCGACGCCGACCTGATCAACGCCGGCAAGCAAACCGTGACGACCATTCCCGGCTCGTCCTTCTTCGCGTCGGCCGACTCCTTCGGCATGATCCGCGGCGGCAAGATCAACATCGCGATCCTGGGTGCGATGCAGGTGTCGCAACAAGGCGACCTGGCCAACTGGATGATCCCGGGCAAGATGGTCAAGGGCATGGGCGGCGCGATGGACCTGGTGGCCGGTGTCGGTCGCGTGGTGGTGCTGATGGAGCACGTGGCCAAGGGCAAGGATGGCAGCATCTCGCAAAAGATCCTGAAGCAATGCAACCTGCCGCTGACCGGCGTGGGCGTGGTCAATCGCATCATCACCGATCTCGGCGTGATCGACGTGACGCCGCAAGGTCTGAAGCTGATCGAGCTGGCCACCGGCGTGAGCAAGGAAGACGTGATCGCGAATACCGAAGCAGTGCTGGACGTCAGCGCGGTATAAAGAAAAGTGCAGCAAACAGGGCGCCGGCTGAGCAATCATCCGGCGCTTTTTTACGAATCTTGGTTAATCCGAATTAAGCAGAATCAACCCGACAACGAATCATCAAGGACAGGTATGCGCGAGATAGCAAGCATTGAAGCACTGCACGAACTGGCCGGCCAGGAAGTGGCGGTCAGCGACTGGATCGAGGTCACGCAAGAGCAGGTCAACCTGTTCGCCGACGCCACCGGCGATCATCAGTGGATCCACGTCGACGTCGAGCGCAGCAAGCGCGAACTGCCGTTCGGCGGCACCGTCGCGCATGGCTTCCTGACGCTGGGCCTGCTGCCCAAAATCATGGGACAGTGCATCTCCATGGGCAACGTCAAGATGCTGCTCAACTACGGCCTCAACCGCGTGCGCTTTCCGTCGCCGCTGCCGGTCGGCAGCAAGGTGCGCGGACGCATCGTGCTGCAGTCGGTGGAGGAGATTCCCGGCGGCGCCCAAGTGGTGTGGGAAATCACCATGGAACGTGAAGACGCCGAAAAACCGGTCTGCGTCGCCGAGTTCATCGTGCGTCGCTATTGATAGCGTAAAGGCCGCAATTGACCCGGCAAGTTCACGATCGGACACCATACGGCGAACGGAAAGCGGGATTCCAGCCGAGTGTGCGACGGGCTTTCTGATTGCTTGCGGCGGTGTTGTCTTCCGTGATGTTGAACACGCCCGACGCGTTGTTCTGCAGCGCAAGCAGGGCCGCTTGCGCTGCAGCGGCGACATGCACCGGGCTGGAACCTTGCGGTTCGCCGGCCCAGGTGCCGGGGCCGTACAACTGGCCATAGCGCAGCACGGTGCCATTCAATCCGGGTGTTTGCAATACCTGTGTCTCCAGCGCGACCACACCGTCGACGCTGATGCGGCGCAGACCTTCTGCATCGATGTCCAGCGGGTGTTCTTCCGGATAAGGTGTGTCTCCCGGCGCATAGGCCCAGGCGATGCTTTGCGCGATCAGGCGCGCGGCGCCGGCGGCCAGCGCGGCGGCGACCAGGTTGCGCGTGCCTTCGCTGCGTACGCGGGCGTTGCCGACGGCGGCTTGCGCCAGCGCTTGCGGGTCTGGCAGGCGGGGCAGGTCGGTCAATTGATGAATGACGACGGATGGCGCGATACGGATCAGTTCCGACTTGAGCGCGTCGGCGTCGAACACGTCGATCATCACCGGAACTGCCCCCAGTTCGCGCAGGGCATTGGCGCGCGCCTGGCGTCGCGTGCCGCCGTAGACGGTGTAGCCCGCATCGCGCAGCAATGGAATCAGCACGGTGCCGATGGCGCCGGTTGCGCCGGCCAGAAATATCGTTTCGCTCATCATCTTTCCTTGTGGTTGATGTCACAAGTGTATGAGCGCCCACGTCTGGCAAAAAGATCCAAAAAAATCTGAAAGGACTAGGCCAAGATCAGGCTGGAAATGATGCTGCAGGAAATGGCCAGAAATGCCGGGCAACGCGAGAGGCCGCCCGGCGAAGGATAAAACGGACGGATCAGCGCTTCTTGTATTGCGAGTTGCCGAACAAGATGTCGCGCGCCTTGTCGTCGGTCAGCGCCTTGCGCTTGTCGGCCAGGACGGTGACGCCGCGTTGTACGGCCGGACGTTCGTTGATGGCGTCGAACCAGCGTTGCACGTTGGGATACTCGCTCAATTCGATGCCCTGGTTCTTCCACGAGCGCGTCCACGGGAAGCTGGCGATGTCGGCAATGGTGTATTCGTCGCCGGCCAGGTAGGCGGTCTTGGACAATTGTTTGTCGAGCACGCCGTACAGACGCTTGGCTTCATTGGAATAGCGATTGACGGCGTACTCGATCTTTTCCGGCGCATAGATGCGGAAATGGTGGGCCTGGCCGAGCATGGGGCCGAGGCCGCCCATCTGGAACATCACCCATTGCAGGACGTTGAATCTTTCGCGGTCAGTGTTGCCGAGCAGCTTGCCGGTTTTGCCGGCCAGGTAAATCAGGATCGCGCCTGATTCGAACAGTGAAATCGGCTCGCCGTCCGGACCGTCCGAATCCACAATCGCGGGGATCTTATTGTTCGGCGAAATCTTCAGAAATGCGTCGGCAAACTGGTCGCCGGCACCGATGTCAATGGCGTGCGCACGATAGTCCAGGCCGAGTTCTTCCAGCATGATGTGGACCTTGTGGCCGTTGGGCGTGGCCCAGCTGTATACGTCAATCATGGTCTTCCTTATGGGGCGAAATGGTGATGAAAACAATCGCAAGCGGAGAGCGGATCTTCTCTGGAAACTTCAGGAGAAGTGCCGGGCTAGTGTAGCCGAAGCATTGCAAACGCGCAGAAGACGAGGCGTTTCCGAGACCGTCCCGGAAACCTATTTCTTGCGCGACATGTTCTCCTGACCCGATGAAGACAATGCAGCCCTGGCGAAAGAAGGAGGGGGAAGAACTGCGGGCAGTCGCACTACGCTTCCACCCCGGTTACAGCTAGTGTTATCGCGGTCGGATCAGATTGCGCCGGGACGCTTGGTCAGCAAAGCATGCCTTTCCAGCGAGAAATATTCCGTCAGTGTCGTGCTGGAAGCGCTGGCGAGTAATGTTTTGAACTGTTCGAAGGCGGCGGGTGTGGTTGTTGCCAACTGTTCGCCCCAGGCCAGCGCCTTGTCCAGTGCGTCGCCGTCGGATGTCAGGCGGTTGATGATGCCGGCGCCATGCAGTCGCGCTGCCGGCAACGGTGCGGCGTCCAACAGGATTTCGGCCACCCATTGCGGCGGCAGGGATTTGGGCAGGAACCAGCCGGCGCCGCCGACGGCCCAGGTGCCGACCTGGGACGGGGAAATGCCGAATGCGGCATTCTGTCCCGCCACGATCAGGTCGCAGCCCAGCGCCAGCGAAAAGCCGGCGTCGAGCGCCACGCCTTCGACTGCAGCGATCACCGGCTTGGGAAAGCTGCGCAACATGTCGATCAGATTCTGCAGGGCTTCCAGTGCGGCGATCTGCGTCGCCAGATCCTTGCCCACTTCAACGCCGCCGCAGAAGTCGCGCTCGGCGCCGGTCAGCACCAATGCGCGCACGGAGTCGTCGCGTTCAGCCTTGGACAGGGTCTCGATCGCCGCCGCCAGGACATTGCTGTCGACGGCGTTGCGCTGGCCGGGATTGGCGAAGGTGAGGATCAGTGTGGCGTCGTTGCGGCTTGCTTTGAGTTCGGCTGTCATGAGTGGGTATTGTTATTGTTGCGACGGCTTACAGCTTGGCCAGGCGATCCAGCGCCAGGCGCAGCGTCTCGTCTTTTTTTGCGAAGCAGAAGCGCACGATGCCCGATTCCTTGGGCGTGTTGTAGAAGGCCGAGACGGGGATCGCGGCGACGCCGATTTCCGTGGTCAGCCACTTGGAGAATTCCGCTTCCGATAAATCCGAGATCGCGCCGTACTCGACGCACTGGAAGTAGGTGCCGTCCGACGGCAGCAGCTTGAAGCGGGTGTTCTTCAGGCCGTCGCGGAACAGGTCGCGCTTGCGCTGGTAGAAGGCAGGCAACTCGACGTAAGGCGCGGGATTCTTCATGTACTCGGCGATGCCGTATTGCACCGGCGTATTGACGGTGAAGACGTTGAACTGGTGCACCTTGCGGAACTCCGCGGTCAGCGCGGCGGGTGCAGCGACGAAACCGATTTTCCAGCCGGTGACGTGGTAGGTCTTGCCGAAGCTGGAGTTGATGAAGGTGCGCGGCGCCAGCTCAGGATGGCGGCACAGCGATTCGTGCGCCTGGCCGTCGTAGACCATGTGTTCGTAGACTTCGTCGGACAGGATCAGGATGTCGGTGCCGCGCACGATGTCGGCCAGCGCGTTGATATCGGTCTTCTTGAGGATGGAGCCGGTCGGGTTGTGCGGCGTGTTGACCATGATCAGGCGCGTCTTGTTGGTGACGGCGGCGGCGACCTTGTCCCAGGGCACGCTGTAGCCGTCGCTGCTGACCGTCATCTGGACGAACACCGGGACGCCGCCGGCCAGCTCGATGGCGGGTACGTAGCAGTCGTAGGCCGGTTCGATCACGATCACTTCGTCGCCGGCATGCACGGCGCACAGGATCGAGGTCAGGATGCCTTGCGTGGCGCCGGCGGTGACGGTGATTTCGTTCAGCGCGTCATAGGTGTGGCCGTGCAGCGTCTTGATTTTTTGCGCAATCGCCTCGCGCAACAGCGGCACGCCAGCCATCGGCGGGTATTGATTCAGGCCGGTTTTCATGGCGCTCGTGACGGCGTCGACCAGGGCCGGATCGCAATCGAAATCGGGAAACCCCTGGCCCAGATTGACCGCGCCTTTCTCGCTCGCAAGCGCAGACATGACGGTGAAAATGGTGGTGCCGACCCGGGGCAGTTTGGAGACGATGTTGGCTGGCTGGCTCATGGAGATGAATCTGGAAGAAAGCGGAAAGAAAGCATTTTAGCCGGATTTCCAGCGGCGGCACTCGCTTGGTGCAAATCGACGGCGCTGACGTGGCAGTCCGTCGGTTCGTGCAGCGCTATGTCGCGATTTCTTCCGTCATGGCAGCGTGCCAGCCTTGCGGCGTCATGATGGCGAACATGTTTTTTCGCGCGGTCTTTTTGGCTAGCTTGAGCAAGGCCTTGTCTTTGGTGATCAGCACGCCAGCTTCTGATTGCAGCGCCAGTTCGAGGAATTTCTGATCATCCGGATCGGTGCAGACCGGCAGGCCGAAAGTATTGACTGCGGCATTGGGCAGGCAGGTGATCAGGCTGTCGAATTCGGCGCGGATGGCCGGCTTGTCTTCTTCCTTGAGCGGCAGGTGCGGATAATTCAGCACCACCAGCCATTCCATGCGGCAGTCCTCGCGCGTGACGGCCTCGACGCGACGTTCGCGCATGGCTTGCAGCAACAGCGACCAGCGCGGATCGCGGAAGACGAACAGGTCGAGGCAGACGTTGGTGTCGAGAACGATACGAACAATACGGCGCGGAGTGATGGCAGCGGCAGCAGTGGCAGTGGCAACGGCAGTGGCGGGCGTTGCGCCGTCGGGGGAAGTGATGATGCTAATTGTCAAAACCGCGGGCTTTCCTGGTGGTGTCAGAAGGGGAGTCGGCAAGATTGCCGCCGTTTTCGACTACGTCGTAGCCCTGATCGGTGAGACGCCAGAACTGGTGGATGTCGACTGCAACGAGGCCGCGATCATGCAACAGCCGCAGATGATGCTGGATCAGCTCGGGCGGGGTGTTCTGGGTGGCGAGATTGGTCTGGATCTTCTCAATGTCGCCGTAGCTGGTGCCGAAAGTGGACAGTGTTGTGAGGATGTCAGTCATCAGAGCTTTGTCGCGTTTCATATCTCCTCCTGGTCAGTGTCGGATCATGCAGGGCGCGCTCTCGTCCTTGATGCCGCCGACGGTTTTCTGTTGCATCTGTCGGGGGCGTGGGCGATGTCCTCATCCTGCGTTGCTCCATACCCCAGATACTAATCCATGTAGGCTTGTTTTGCTCAGGCGGAAATGATGCAATACCGCGCTTTTCACCAGCCTGTTCACCGCCTGTTGCTCTACATGCAAGACGGCGGCGATAAAAAAGCCGCGTCGGACTGACGCGGCTTGCAGGGCAGGCCAGACGGCTGAAGATAGAGGAGGCGGAGGAGTCGCTGCGGCGAGCTTCAGAACTGTTCCCAGGAGTTGCCGTCGTCGGCTGTCGCCTGTTTGATCTGGCGCGGAGCCGCTGCGGCTTTTTGCGCCGGCAGGCGGGCAGGGACTGCTGCCTCGGCAAACACCGGCGGCCGCGGCCGGCTTGCGCTGACCACGGAAACCGGCGAGGGCTTTGCCTGCGCGTCGTCGAGTTTGAACACGCTGACGATTTCCGCCAGTTTTGCAGCCTGGTCCTGCAGTGATTGCGCAGCGGCGGCAGCTTCTTCGACCAGCGCGGCGTTCTGCTGGGTGACTTCGTCCATCTGCGTGATGGCCTGGTTGACTTCTTCGATGCCGGCGCTTTGCTCCTGGCTGGCCGCGGTGATTTCACCGACGATGTCGGTCACGCGTTTGACGCTGCTGACCACTTCGGTCATGGTGGAGCCGGCTTGCGCCACCAGCTTGCTGCCGACGTCGACTTTTTCCACCGAGTCGTCGATCAGCGCTTTGATCTCCTTCGCGGCGGAAGCCGAACGCTGCGCCAGGCTGCGCACTTCGCTGGCCACGACCGCGAAGCCGCGGCCCTGCTCGCCGGCGCGGGCCGCTTCGACCGCTGCATTCAATGCGAGGATGTTGGTCTGGAAGGCGATGCCGTCAATGACGCTGATGATGTCGACGATTTTCTTCGACGAATCGTTGATCGAACCCATGGTGTCGACCACTTGTTCCACCACGCTGCCGCCCTGGATCGCGACTTCCGAAGCCGACACCGCCAACTGATTGGCCTGGCGCGCGTTGTCGGCGTTTTGCTTGACGGTGGAGGTGAGTTCCTCCATGGATGAAGCGGTTTCTTCCAGCGAGCTGGCCTGCTGCTCGGTGCGGCTGGACAGGTCGAGGTTGCCGACCGCGATTTCATTGGAAGCGGTGGCGATGGTGTCGGTGCCCTGGCGCACCTGGCTGACGATCTTGAACAGACTGTCGTTCATGGCCTTGAGCGAAGTCATCAACTGCCCGGTCTCATCCTTGCTGGATGGGCGAATGTCGGCAGTGAGGTCGCCGTCGGCGACGCGCTGCGCCACATTCACCGCGAGGCGCAGCGGATTTGAGACGATGCGCGCAACCCATATCGCCATGAGCATGCCGAGCGCGATGCAGGCCGCCAGCATGGCGACGATCATGATGCGCGAAGAATCATAGGTGGCTTCGGCGGATTTGTCGGCGAGGTCGGCGCCTTCCTGATTGGCGGCGACGAGCTTGTCGGTATTGGCGAACATCGCCAGGTAGATCGGTGTGGCGTCTTTCATGATGACTTCGCGCGCTTCCTCATTCTTGTCCTGGCGCGAGAGGTCGAGAATCTTCTTTTGCCACGCCAGGAAGGCGTCGAAGTTTTTCACCAGTTGGGGGTAGACGGCTTTTTCGATGTCGGTGTCGATCAGCTTTTCATAGTCGGCGAGTTTCTTTTTCATGGCCGGGACCATGTCGTCGAGCAGTTTTTCGTTGGCCGCAAAATCGGCTTCAGTGGAGGAGAGCACGTGCTGCAGCTGGACGGAACGGATGCGTATCAGCAGGATCTTCAGCTCCAGGGAGGTTCTGACGCTGGGCAGCCAGTTGCCCGCAATGTCGGTGGAGGCCTGGTTGACCTTGCCGAGTTGGACGATGGCGAAGGCGCCGAGCGCGCTGGTCAGCGCCAGCACCAGGATGAAGGAAATCAACAGCTTTTTGGAAATTTGCAAATCATAGAACCATTTCATAGAGCCTCCGTGTCGATGGATGTGACGGCTGATCGTTGATCTCGCCGCGGCAATGCAATGTTCACTGCTTGTTATTGGTGCAAATTCCGTATCGGGAGGGGCTTGAGTTATTGTCGTTGTATGGCCATGCCGCGCATGGCATGAACATTCATTCTATGAAAAAGTTCAGCGGGCGGGGAGGAATAGTTTCGGCTTTGGCGGAATAGCAACACCGGCTCGCCGCGGGCGTCGACGGTAGCGACCGACAGTGCACACCACTCGCTTTTGCGTCAATGAATGCGCTCCCGAGGACGACTGGCGACGCTTTCGGTATGATGTCGAAAAAATTAACAGGACCCTCTATGCTGATTGTTTTATCGCCCGCCAAATCCCTCGACTACGACACCCCCGCAACCACCGACATCCACACCAAGCCCGATTTTGTTGCACGTTCCGCAGAACTGATTGAGATCCTGAAGCAAAAGTCGCCGGCGCAGATCGCCACGCTGATGGGAATTTCGGACCAGTTGGCGACCCTCAATGCCGATCGCTTCGCTTCGTGGTCACGCAAGTTCACCAGCAAGAACAGCAAGCAGGCGGTGCTGGCCTTCAATGGCGACGTCTACGAAGGCCTGGATGCGGCTTCGCTTTCCGTCAAGCAACTGAATTACGTGCAGTCGCACGTGCGTATTCTGTCCGGCCTGTATGGCGCGCTGCGACCACTGGATCTGATGCAGCCGTATCGCCTGGAAATGGGCACCAGGCTGCCAAACCCGCATGGCAAGGATTTGTACGCGTTCTGGGGCGAAGACGTCACCAAGGCGCTCAACGGTGAGTTGGCAGGGCACAAGTCCAAGGTGCTGGTGAACCTGGCGTCGGAAGAGTATTTCAAGGTGGTCAAGCCGAAAGTGCTCGAAGCCAAGGTGATTTCGCCCGTGTTCGAAGACTGGAAGGGCGGCAAGTACAAGATCATTTCCTTCTACGCCAAGCGCGCACGCGGCCTGATGGCGCGCTACGCGGCGCTGAAGGGCGTGAACCAGCCGGAAAAGCTGAAGAACTTCGATCTCGACGGTTACGCGTTCGATGAATCCGCGTCCAGCGAAACCTCATGGGTGTTCCGCCGGCGCATGGCTGAATAAGCGCGCCGACGACTATCCGCGCAATGAAAAAGCCCCGCATTGCGGGGCTTTTTCATGAGTACGGTGGCGCTGTGCTTACCAGATCTTCCACCATGGCTTGTCTTTGGCCTTGGGGCCGCCGGTGTAGTAGGGGCTGTTCGGATAAGTTGCCTGGATCACGCGCTCGGTGTCGTCGCGCAGTTGTTTCTGGCCCATGGCTTCATAGGCGCGCATCATGATGAACAAGGCTTCTTCAACGGCCGGCGCATCAGGATATTCCTTCACCGCAGCCTGGGCGCGGTTGACGGCTGAGACATAGGCGCCGCGGCGGAGGTAGTAGTTGGCCACGTGGACGTCGTATTGCGCCATCGAATTGACCAGGTATTTCATGCGCAGCAGGGCGTCCGGCGTGTAGGTGCTGTCCGGGAAGCGCTCGGCCAGCAACTTGAACGAGTCGAAGGCGTCGCGCACTGCCTTGGGATCGCGCTCGGTATTGTCCTGATCGGTGAAAGTGTCGAAGATGCTGGTCCGATCATTGAAATTGATCAGTCCGCGCAAGTAGTACATGTAGTCGACATTGGGATGGTTCGGATGCAGCTTGATGAAGCGGTCAACCGCCGCCAGGCCCTGCGGCTGGTCGTTCAGGCGGTAGTACGCGTAGGCGATGTCCATCTGCGCCTGTTGCGCATAGGTGCCGAACGGATAGCGCGATTCGAGCTTTTCAAAGTACTTGATTGACTTCTCGTAACCGCCGGCGGTCAGCTCGTCCTTGGCTTCCGAGTATAATTTGGACGCAGACCAGCCAATCGTCTCGTCTTTCTGTTCCGGTAGCAAGCCACAAGCCGACAATGAAAGGATGAATGCGACGGTAAGCAACTTCAATAAGATTTTTTGCATGACGTATGAGCAGTTTGAGCGGGTGCAAAGAAACAAGAAATTTCAATCCACTGATTATAGCTGATGTCACGTACCACTCCCCCTAAGGTTGTTAAAGCATTTGCAACCGAACCTGTTGAAATACCCGAGGGAGATGATTCACTCGATGAAGTCGTCGAGGAATTTACCGATGGTGCCGAACCCATAACCCTGAAGCTGACCGATGACGCTTGCGGCGTCCGGCTCGACAAAGTCTTGTCGGGACTGGTGCCGCAATACTCGCGCAGCCGCATCCAGCAATGGATAGAAGGCGGTCACGTCACTGTCGACGGCAATCCCGCCCGCACCAAAATGACGGTGCTTGGCGATGAAACTGTGATCATTACACCGCAGGCCGCGCCCGAAGACAACGCCTTCCAGCCGGAGCCGATGGACTTGAGCATCCTCCATGAAGACAAGGCCATCATGGTGATCGACAAGCCGGCCGGGCTGGTGGTTCATCCGGCGGCCGGCAACTGGTCGGGCACGCTTCTTAACGGTTTATTACATCACTGTCCGGCGCTGGCCGGCGTACCGCGCGCGGGCATCGTCCATCGTTTGGACAAGGACACCAGCGGCCTCATGGTGGTGGCCAAGACGCTGGCGGCGCAGACCGACCTGGTGCGCCAGTTGCAGGCGCGCACCGTCAAACGCCAATATCTGGCGCTGGTCTGGGGCATGCCGCAGTTGTCCGGCACGATCGATGCGGCGATGGCGCGCCATCCGCGCGACCGCATCAAGATGGCGGTTTCCGAGAGCATGACGGCCAAGCCGGCGGTCACGCACTATCGCCGCGCTGCCGTGGGCGCGCTCGACGGCCGCGCCGTCAGCCTGATGCGTTGCCAGTTGGAAACGGGGCGCACGCATCAGATCCGCGTCCATATGCAGTCTCTCGGTTTCGCCTTGGTCGGCGATGCCTTGTACGGCAAGTCGCACTTGATGCCTTTCTTCCCGCGGCAGGCTTTGCAAGCCTGGAAACTTGGCCTGATCCATCCGGCCACCGGCAAGCAGGTGGAATGGGAAGTCGGCTTGCCGGAGGATTTCACCGAATTGCTGGAACGCGCCGGTATCGACGTGAAATCCTTGGCGGCGCTCGAGGACTAGGATCGCATGGAACTGCTGATTCCCGACTGGACCGGTATTCCTGCCAACGTCGGCGCGTTGTCGACATTGCGCAGCGGCGGCTTCAGCCAGGGTCCGTATGGCGACGGACAAGGTGGGGGCGGCTTGAATCTGGGAGTGCATGTGCAAGACGAGCCTGCGCATGTGCAGCGCAATCGCGCATTATTGCGCAGTATTCTGCCCGCTGAACCTTCCTGGTTGACGCAGGTGCATGGCGTCAATGTCGCTGATGCGGTGCAGGTGCAGGGTGCGCCTGATGCCGACGCCTGCATTGCCAGTGAGCCCGGAGCGGTGTGCGTCATGATGACGGCGGATTGCCTGCCGGTATTGCTGTGCGATGTTGCCGGTAGCGTGGTCGGCGCAGCGCATGCAGGCTGGCGCGGATTGGCCGGCGGCGTGCTGGAAAACACCGTGTCCGCCATGCGCGGCCGCGGCGCCGGCGAAATCAGCGCTTGGCTGGGACCTGCCATCGGTCCTCAGCAATTTGAAGTCGGTCAGGATGTACTCGAGGCGTTTGCCGCGCACGATCCCGCAAGCCGTTCAGCGTTCGCGGCCATCGCCGGACGCGAAGGAAAATTCCTGGCGGACATCTACCAGCTGGCGCGCCAGCGGCTGGAGCAGGTTGGCGTGCGGCGGGTTGCGGGCGGCAGCTTCTGCACCGTCAGCGACAAGCGGTTCTATTCGTATCGGCGCGACAAGCAGACCGGCCGCATGGCTTCGCTTATCTGGCTCAGGTAGCCGCCACATCCGGTCCCGTCAATTGTTCCAGTAACTGCCGGGTATGTCCCGGCAACTCCTCGCGACTTCTCACGCAAATCAGCAACTGCCGTTTCGCCCATGCATCGCTGAGCGGTATGGAGTTGATTTCCATGGTTTGCTTGCAGCGCAAAGCCGCTGTTTCGGGAATCACGGCAATGCCCACTTCGCGTTCCACCATCCGGCAGATGCCATCGAAGCTGCGCAGCCTGACGCGATATTGCAGGCGTTTGCCGGCGCGCAGCGCATGACCGGCCAGATGCTCCTGCAGCGCGCTGCCGTTGCTCAGTCCAATAAAATTCTTGTCCGCGAGTTCCGCGAATTGCAACGTCTTGCGGCGCGCCAGTGCGTGCTTGCGTGGCAGCACTGCGACCAGCCGGTCCTGACGGAAGGGAATGGTTTGCAGCGGGCCGGTCGGTGCTGAGTCGGCGACGATGCCGATGTCGGCGACGCCGTCGACGATGGCCTGGACGATTTCGTGGCTGAGCCGTTCTTCCAGATCGATGTCGATATACGGGTTTTGCGCCAGGAATGTTCCCAGCGCATCAGGCAGGAATTCGCTGATGGCCGCAGTGTTGCCGAGCAGGCGGATGTGGCCTTTGAGGCCGTGCGCATACTCGCTGAGCTCGTCGCGCAGCCGATCCATTTGCTGGTGCACGGTGCGGGCGTGGTGCAGCAGAGCGCGTCCGGCTTCGGTCAGTCGCACGCCGCGCCGTTCGCGCAGCAGCAAGGCCACGCCGAGTGCGTCTTCCATGCTGCGGATGCGCGCACTGGCGGATGCCAGCGCGAGATGCGAACGATCGGCGCCGGCGGTGATGCTGCCGGTTTCCGCGACATGCAGAAATAGCCGCAGGTCGCTCAGGTCAAGACGTGTGCTCATGATGGCGGATTTACGGATGGAGTTGGCGGGCCAGCCTTCGGCAGCAACGAAGGCTGGCTCAGTGTATCCCAGATTTTCCCGCATGACGATAGCTGGCAGACTTGGCGCATTGTTGAATGAATCCCGAGGAGCCGCCGTGCCGACCAGCTTGTCTTTTGATGCCGCCCATTTCATGTTGCTGTCCGCCGTTGCCGCCATCTTTCTGCTGGCAGGTTTCGTCAAAGGCGTGGTCGGACTGGGTTTGCCGACCGTTGCAGTGGGCTTGCTGGGTTTGTTTATGCCGCCGTTGCAGGCGGCGGCGCTTCTGATCGTGCCTTCACTGGTGACCAATGTCTGGCAATTGCTGGCCGGCGGACGCTTCATGTGGCTGTTGCGCCGGCTCTGGCTGATGCTGTTGGGGATCTTTGTCGGTACTCTGCTGGGCGCCAGTGTTTTGGCGACCGACGCAGGCGGGCGCGCGACGGTTTTTCTCGGCGTGGCGCTGGTCGTGTATGCCGTGTCGGGATTGGCGGCAGTGAAATTTTCGGTCAATGCCGGCAGCGAAAAATATCTGTCGCCGCTGATCGGTCTGACCACTGGATTTGTCACTGCAGCGACGGCGGTATTCGTGATTCCTGCGGTGCCGTATCTGCAGGCGCTCAACCTGGAAAAAGACGAACTCATTCAAGCGTTGGGTTTGTCATTCACGGTGTCGACGATTGCCATGGCGGCCGGACTTGCGCAAGGCGGCGCGTTGCAGATGGAAGGCGCGGCGATTTCGGCGATGGCGCTGGCGCCGGCGCTGGGCGGCATGTTCATCGGACAGTGGTTGCGCGGGAAGATCTCGGCAGTGCTGTTTCGCCGCTGCTTCTTCATCGGTTTGCTGCTGCTGGGACTGCACCTGAGCTCACATCTATGGCGCTGACGAATTTGCAGTTCGACGTCGAAACGCGTACGGATGGCTTGCGCGTTTACGCCAGGCTTGGACTGGAAATCGTCGGTGCGCTTGATGTGGAAAATTGCGCCCTGCGGATGGATGGGCGGACCGGCGCTGCGATCATCTATGTTGTGCCGCGCTGGCGCAGCAACGGTATCGAGGACGCGCTAATGGAATTCCTTGCGCTGCATGCGGCGAATATGCCATTTACGCGTAGCTGAACACGATCTCCAACTTTCGTATTTCTTCTATTGGCGGTTTTGCGCTGCCGTGTAATTCTCGCGCCTCATGTCGGTATGGCGGCGAATTTCTCATTGCGTGTCAGGACTCGTTTTTCCGATCCTGCACGGTCTCGTTTTCCGGGCCTTGTCCTGCCTCGCGCACCGCTTTCGATTTTTCCCGGATTTGACGATTCCGCTTGCGTTGCGGTGTACCCATCAGGTATAAAACAATTGTCAAGGGAAATACGCCGTACAGGAAAAACGTCATGATTCCTGCAGTGACCGACTGTTCGGTAATCGACATCATGAAGACGACATATAACCATGCGATTGCGACGATGTACATTGTGGTTTCTGGTTTCACAGACTGAGCGACAAACCGTAACAATACGCGAAAATTGTAGAAGCGAGCATGAATACGCAGAACCCGCAAAGCGTCCCTCCCGTTGTTTCAGCATGGCTCAGCCAGTTATCTGATCCCAAGACGTGGCAACAATCGTGGCAGACATGGCCGCAATGGCAATCGCCGGCTGTCGGCCAGCTTGACGTGCAGTCGATCCAGAAGCAGCTCGGCGAGCTTGGCGCCACGCTTGATCCTGCCGACGTCGTCCGGTTGCAGCAAGACTACGCCGACCAGTTCGCGAGCCTGTGGCAGACCGCAGTAAACTCCCAGATTCCCGCCGTCACCGACCGCCGCATGTCTGCGCCGGCATGGCAGTCGAATCCGTTCTTTGCCTTTCATGCGGCGGCCTACCAGCTCAATGCACGCTTTCTGACTTCCATGGTCGATGCGGTCCAATCGACGGACAAGGTCAAGCAGAAGCTTCGTTTTGCGATGCAGCAAATGATCGATGCGTTGTCGCCGGCGAACTTCCTGGCGACCAATCCCGAAGCGCAGCAAAAAATCATCGACACGCATGGTGAAAGCCTGACGCGCGGAATTGCACAATTGTTTGCGGACCTGCAAAAAGGCCGGGTTTCGCAAACCGATGAAACTGCTTTTGAAGTCGGCAGGGATGTCGCCACGACCGCAGGTTCGGTGGTGTTCGAAAACGAACTGTTTCAGCTCATCCAATACGCGCCGCTGACCAAAACGGTACACGCGCGTCCGCTGCTGATCGTGCCTCCTTGCATCAACAAGTTTTACATCCTTGATCTGCAGCCGCAGAACTCGCTGGTGCGTTATGCGGTGGAGCAGGGCAATACGGTTTTCCTGATTTCCTGGCGCAATGCCGATGCCTCGATGGAGACGGCGACCTGGGATCAGTACGTCGACGACGCGGTTGTGAACGCGATCCATGTGGCGCAAGAAATCTCCGGGCAAGACAAGATCAACGCGCTCGGCTTCTGCGTGGGCGGCACCATTCTTTCGTGCGCGCTGGCGGTGCTGGCTGCACGTGGCGAAGAGCCGGTAGCCAGCCTGACGCTGCTGACGGCGTTCCTGAATTTCCTCGATACCGGCGCGATCGATGTTTATATCGACGACGTTCAGATCGGCATGCGCGAGCAGATGATCGGCAAAAGCGGACTGATGTCGGGACGCGATTTCGCCTCGGCGTTTTCGAGCCTGCGGCCGAATGATCTGCTATGGAATTACGTCGAGTCAAACTATCTCAAGGGCGAAACGCCGCAAGCATTCGATCTGCTTTACTGGAATGCCGACAGCACCAATTTGCCGGGGCCGATGTTCTGCTATTACCTGCGGCATATGTACCTGGAAAACGCGCTCAAGGACCCGGGCAAGCTGACCATCGCAGGCGAGAAGATCGATCTCTACAAGCTCAACATGCCCGCGTTCATTTACGCTTCGCGCGAGGATCACATCGTGCCTTGGGCTTCAGCCTATGCGTCGACGGCCATCCTCAACGCCAAAAAGCCGGCAAACAATCGTTTCGTGTTGGGCGCTTCCGGACACATTGCCGGCGTGATCAACCCGCCGGCGAAAAAGAAACGCAGCTACTGGACCAACGACAAGATCGGAACTGATCCCGAAGCATGGTTTGCCGGCGCAGTGGAACATCCCGGCAGCTGGTGGACGGAATGGTCGGATTTCCTTGCCAAGCACGCCGGCAAGCAGGTTGCGGCACCGAAGAAGGCCGGCAATGCTAAATACAAGGCGATTGAACCGGCGCCGGGCAGGTACGTCAAAGTCAGAGCCGAATAGGGTTTGCGAAGATCAACAGGCAGTAAAAGTAGCTGGCAGCAAGCAACAAGCAGCAAGAACGGGATGCGATTTCATAAAGATGTCTGCATGCACGGCAACGTGAAATAGCAGTCGTCGTCATCCCCGGAACTTATCCACCCGACACAAATAGGAGGCAGGACCATGGTAAAACGTATCGCATATGTGACCGGCGGCATGGGGGGCATCGGTACCCCGATTTGCGCACGTCTGGCCAAAGACGGCTACACGGTAGTCGCCGGTTGCGGCCCCAATTCTGCCCGTAAAGACAAATGGCTGGCTTCCATGCGCGAGCAGGGTTTCGACGTCCACGCGTCCGAAGGCAATGTTGCCGACTGGGAGTCGACCAAGGCCGCGTTTGACAAAGTACGGGCAGAGATCGGCGAGGTTGACGTGCTGGTCAACAATGCCGGCATCACCCGTGACGGCCAGTTCCGCAAGATGAGCAAGTCCGACTGGGACGCGGTCATCGACACCAACCTGAATTCGCTGTTCAACGTGACCAAACAGGTTATCGAGGGCATGGTGGACCGCAACTGGGGACGCATCATTAATATTTCATCGGTCAATGGGCAGAAAGGTCAGTTCGGCCAGACCAATTATTCGACTGCGAAGGCCGGCATTCATGGTTTCACCATGGCGCTGGCGCAGGAAGTCGCCACCAAGGGCGTGACGGTGAACACCGTGTCGCCAGGATATGTGGGCACCGACATGGTGCGCGCGATTCGCCCTGAAGTATTGGAGAAAATCGTCGCCGGCATTCCGGTCAAGCGTCTGGCGGAGCCGGAAGAAATCGCCTCCATCATCGCCTGGATTGCTTCGGATGAAGGTGGTTACGCCACCGGTTCCGACTTTTCGCTGAATGGCGGCCTGCACATGGGTTAACCGCGGCCGGGAATCGGGATGCATTTTTCCGATTTGTCGACTTGTATTTACGGGAAACTGCGTACTTGTATGCATGCGTAGTTTCCCGCCTATAATGCGTTACGCCAGCGGACCGACTTCAATCTAAAAACAGGGGTCCGCTTATATAGCTGAAAACAGACTGGAATTTCAGATGACAAGTGCAAAAAAATCAGGCGAGCGTTTAATTAAAAAATATCCAAATCGCCGCCTGTACGATACCCAAACAAGTTCTTACATTACGTTGACCGACGTGAAGCAGCTGGTCCTCGACGACGAGGAATTTGCTGTCGTCGACGCCAAGAACGGCGACGATCTGACGCGCAGTATTCTGCTGCAAATCATCCTGGAAGAAGAGTCGCATGGTGCGCCGATGTTCTCCAGCGCGGCGTTGTCGCAGATTATTCGCTACTACGGCCACGCCATGCAGGGCATGATGGGTTCTTACCTGGAAAAGAACATCCAGGCGTTTATCGACATTCAGAACAAGCTGACGGAAAACTCCAAGGGCTTCTATGAAGGCAAGCCGTTCAGCCCGGAAATGTGGGCGCAATTCATGAATGTGCAGGGGCCGATGATGCAAGGCATGATGAGCAACTACATCGAACAGAGCAAGACCCTGTTCGTCCAGATGCAGGAGCAGATGCAGAGCCAGACCAAGAACATGTTCGGGACTTTCCCGTTCGTTCCCACCGATCCGACCAAGAAGTAGTCATTCTGTCAAGGCGGGTGTGCCGTTTTACGGCTGCCCCGCCTGCCAAAGGGTACAATAGCGGCTTCGTCCTGAACTCCGTTTTTTTACCTTTTTAGTCCATCCGTCATGTCCAATGCTTCTCCCGTCGTACCCCAGGTAGCCCCCAAGGTCGGCTTCGTTTCACTCGGTTGCCCCAAGGCGCTGGTGGACTCCGAACAAATCCTCACGCAACTGCGCGCCGAAGGCTACGATACCGCCAAGTCCTATGATGGCGCCGATCTGGTCATCGTCAATACCTGCGGCTTCATCGACGCTGCCGTGCAGGAGTCGCTGGATGCGATCGGCGAGGCGTTGAGCGAAAACGGCAGAGTTATCGTCACCGGCTGCCTCGGCGCCAAAAAAGACGGCGACGGCGACGACCTGATCCAGAAAATCCATCCCAAGGTACTCGAAGTCACCGGCCCGCACGCCGTCGGCGAAGTCATGCAGGCAGTACACAAGCATTTGCCCAAGCCGCATGCTCCCTTCCTGGACCTTGTGCCGGCGCAGGGCGTGAAGCTCACGCCCAAGCATTTCGCTTACCTGAAGATTTCCGAAGGTTGCAATCATCGCTGCAGCTTCTGCATCATCCCGTCCATGCGCGGCGACCTGGTGTCCCGGCCGATCGCCGACATCATGCTGGAAGCCGAAAACCTGTTCAATGCCGGCGTCAAGGAATTGCTGGTCATTTCGCAGGACACCAGCGCTTATGGCGTCGACGTCAAGTTCCGCACGGGGTTCTGGAACGGCAAGCCGGTCAAGACCCACATGACGCAATTGGTCGAAGCGCTCGGCGAACTGGCCAGCCGCTATGGCGCCTGGGTGCGCCTGCATTATGTCTATCCCTATCCGCATGTGGACCAGATCATCCCGTTCATGGCGCAGGGCCACGTGTTGCCATACCTGGATGTGCCACTGCAGCACGCCCATCCGGATGTGCTCAAGCGCATGAAACGTCCGGCCAGCGGCGAGAAGAACATTGAACGCATCCAGGCTTGGCGCAAGATGTGTCCTGATCTGACCATTCGCTCCACCTTCATTGCCGGTTTCCCGGGCGAAACCGAAGCCGAGTTCGAATACCTGCTCGACTTCCTCAAGGAAGCCGAAATCGACCGCCTGGGTTGCTTCGCCTATTCCCCCGTGGAAGGTGCGACCGCGAATCTGCTCGACAACCCGGTGCCGGAAGAAGTCCGTGAAGAGCGCCGGGGGCGCGTCATGCAATTGCAGGAAGAGATTTCCAAAAAACGTCTGCAAGCGAAAGTCGGGAAAACCTTGCGGGTGCTGATTGATGAGATTGATCGTAGCGGCGGCATCGGACGCTCGTCTGCAGATGCGCCTGAAATCGACGGCGTGGTCTACGTCAAGCCGCCGTTCGAACCGCATAAAAAGCTCGTGGTCGGCGAGTTCGTCGATGTCGTCGTCACCGCTGCGGATGCGCACGATTTGTGGGCGGCGGCGCAATGATGGCTGGCGTTTCAAGATTGTTGCTGTTGTTTGTGTTGTCCGGCTTTACCATTTGCACTCAGGCGCAGCAAGCTGTAGCCGGGGCTGCAGTAACCACGACGGCAGCGTCGCCTGCAGGAGCAACTCCTGGCAGTCTGCAGGAGATGCTGAGCAAGCCGGCAGTGCTGCGCGGCACGCTCGGCGATGCACAGGTTCAACTCAGCGTAAAGCCAAAGGCGGACGAAGACGGCCTGGAGGGGAAATATTTTGTGTTCGGCCAGAGCGCGCAGATATTGCTGGCTGGCGAAGTCGATCAGAACGACCTGATGATGGAAGAATCCCACAACGGCAAGGACGTGTCCGGCCAGTGGGAAGGCAGCTTCAAAAACGGTCTGCTCAGCGGGACCTGGTCCACGCTCGACGGCTCCGTCACCAAACCGTTTTCGCTCAAAGTCGGCGCACCTTAAGCGCCTGTGGCGCAAGCAGGATGATTCCTGGCGGTGCTGCGTCTTTCCAACCAGAATTCATTCGAGGTTATTCGTGGCAGAAAAATATACCCCTCAGACCAGCCTGATTCACAGTAAGTACGCCGCGCCCGACAACTTCGGCGCCTTGCCGGTGGCCATCAACCACGCGTCCACGGTGCTGTTTCCCAATGTCGCAGCCATGCGAGCGCGCAACTGGAAAGAGAAGAGCGGCTACACCTACGGGTTGCACGGTACGCCGACCACGTTCACCCTGGAAGCGCGTCTTGCTGAAATCGAAGGCGGTCGTCATTGCCGCATCGTTCCCAGCGGTCTTGCCGCCATTGCCATGGTTAACCTCGCGTTGCTCAAGTCCGGCGACGACGTGCTGTTGCCTGATAACGTCTACGGCCCGAACCGCGACCAGGTTGTCTGGCTGGAGCGAGACTTCGGCATTACGGCACGGTTTTACGATCCTCTGATCGGCGCCGGCATCGCTGGGCTGATCCAGGACAACACCCGCCTGATCTGGACCGAAGCACCGGGATCGGTGTCCATGGAAGTTTCCGACGTGCCGGCCATTTGCCGGGCGGCGCGTGCTCGCGGTGTGCCGGTGGCGATGGACAATACCTGGTCAGCCGGACTGGCGTTCCGTGCTTTCGATCATGGCGTTGATATCGTTATGCAGGCGCTAACCAAATATCAGTCCGGCGGTTCGGACGTCCTCATGGGCGCCGTGATCACATGCGACGATGAGCTCAACCACAAGATCGAACTGGCGCATATGCGGCTGGGTTTCGGCGTGGGCATGGACGATGTCTATATGGTGCTGCGCAGCCTGCCCTCGATGCGACTGCGTTTCGATGCGCACGATGCCGCTGCGCGCAAAGTGGCCGCTTGGCTCAAGCAGCGGCCCGAGATCGTCAAAGTCTTGCACCCGGCATTACCGGACTGCCCGGGACATGAACTCTGGCAGCGTGATTTCACTGGCGCAGGTGGTTTGTTCTCAGTGATTTTTGATGAAGGATTCAGCGAAGCGCAAATCGATCGTTTCGTCGACGGCTTGGCGCTATTCAAGATCGGCTTCAGTTGGGGCGGCGCCCACAGTCTGTGCGTACCTTATCGTATGCAAACCATGCGTAAGAGCTGGACGGAGAAGGGCGGACTGGTTCGCTTCAATATCGGATTGGAAGCGGCCGAAGATTTGATCGCCGACATCGCACAAAGCTTGGATGCGCTGCATGCTGCGAAGTAGGTTTTTGTCGCCTTGATATCAAGGCCGCCAAATTTGGCCTTGAAGGTAAGTATTTGTAAAAGTTAAGGAGTTTTCTCGAGGGTTCTTGTTGCAAAGTCTGAAATTTGAAGTTTTTTCGACTTTTTATAGTCGTTTGGCGACAACAAAGTAGGAAAACAGGACGATTTTCAATCGCAAGAAATATTAATAAAAATTTAATTTTCATTGTGATTTCCTTGCGGAAATTTTTTAAAAATGAAAATTCTATCGTCTTCCAAACCCAATGTGGGTGCGGGCTTTAGAAAAACATCTTGATTTTTTAGAAAACTTTGCAATGTTTTTGTAAGACAAAATCCTATGTATGTCTTGGGTCGGAACCGACGAAAAATACCGACATCCACTAATTTCCTGCCTTTCAACACCCCCTCAGAATCAGCCTCACCGGTAAGAAAAAGTAACCGGGTGTAAATTGATTTTGAGGTGGGGGTTAAATGAATACCAATGACATGATGGCTGAAATTCGTGATGCAAATCTTAGTTATTTGATGTTGGCTCAGCAAATGATCCGATCCGACAAGGCAACCGCCATATTCCGTCTTGGTATCAGCGACGAGATAGCAGACATGATTCAAGGTCTGAGCAACGCACAAATTCTGAAACTTGCCGGCACCAACATGATGTTGACGCGATTCCGCTTCGACGACGGTGCAATCCTCGGCATGCTGACCAATTACAACAAAGACAAGGGCCTGGCCCAATCCCATGCAGCGATTTTGATGGCCTGTCAGCCGGTCGAACAAATTTCCTGACACTGCACTCATCCTCCGTGGTATGTTTGGGTTGACTCGGTCAACCCGGGAGAATGATTCGACGTTAAGCGTCAATCAGGTTGGCAAAGAAGTTTAGTTGTAATTAAAAAATATCGGGGGTGTGTTCATGGCTAAGAAAAGCGTGATTACTGAATCACAAGAGATTCAATTGGCCATAGAGTTGATTAATCTGGGGGCGCGTCTTCAATTGCTGGAGTCTGAAACTTCCCTGTCGCGTGAGCGCCTGCTCAAGCTCTACAAGGAGTTGAAAGGTGTTTCGCCGCCGAAGGGCATGCTGCCATTCTCCACAGACTGGTTCATCACCTGGCAGCCGAATATCCATTCATCTTTGTTCATCAATATCCATAAATACCTGGTTGAGTACGCCAAGATCTCCGGCATTGAAGCCGTGATGAAAGCCTACAAGCTGTATCTTGAGCAGGCCGGTCAGATCGCCGACGGCGACGAGTCCGTGTTGTCGCTGACACGTGCCTGGACGCTGGTGCGCTTCTTCGAAAGCAAGATGCTGACGACCACCCCGTGCAGCAAATGCCGCGGTCATTTTGTCGTACATCGCCTGGATCTGCATCAGGATTACCTGTGCGGCCTATGCCATATGCCATCTCGCGCCGGCAAAACCAAGAAGGCCAAGGACGCGATTGCCGCGCCTGCCATCGCTGCTGCAGCCGCAGCTGCGCTTGAAGCGCAACTGGTCGCCGCTATTGCCTGACACGGATCATTCTGAATACTGTCGCGTTACAATAATCGGCTTTTGATGCAGGCTTGGAGGCCGAGATGACGTTGGGACAGCGCAGACCCGTTCTGCAGGCACCTGCAGTTCAAGCGTTGTTCATTCTTTGTGCAGCACTGGTCCTCGCTTTACTGGCCGCACAGACCGTCGAACTGCTGTTCGGCGTCGCTATTTCTCCCATTCCTTTCGCTTTCCTGCATGGCGCTTTGGCCGCCGGCATCGCTTATCTGCGCCGCATGGCTTCATGGTGGGGGCCGATCCTGTTTTTCTTTCCGCCGGCCGCCGTGCTGGTGAATTCCCTTCATTTGCCGCCGGTGCTGTTCCTCGCGGTTTTCCTCTTTTTGCTGCTGTTGTTCTGGTCGACGTTCCGCAGCCAGGTGCCGTTCTATCCGTCCGGGCAGTCGACTTGGGATGCGGTGGCTGCTTTGTTGCCGGCTGACCAGCCCCTGCGCGTGATCGATATCGGCAGCGGGTTGGGCGGTGCCGTTCTTTATCTGTCCAGATTGCGCACCGATAGTCGTTTCACCGGCATCGAGCTGGCGCCGTTGCCTTGGCTGGTAAGCCAGGTACGCGCCTTGCTTACTCGCAGTCGCGGCGCTTTTGTACGCGGCGACTATACGCGCCTGGATTTTCGCGACTACGATGCGATCTTCGCTTATCTGTCGCCTGCGGCGATGACGGCATTATGGCAAAAGGCGCGAGCGGAAATGCGTCCGGGGACGCTGTTGCTGAGCTATGAATTCGTCATCGAAGGTGTGCAACCGGATGTCGTCGTGCATCCGAAAGAAAATGGGCCGGCTTTGTATGGTTGGCGTATGTGAAACAAAAAAGAGCTGTGTTACATTCTCCGCACGTTATCAAGTTTTTATCTTTGGTGTCGTAATTGAAAATGAAAGCCCGCTTTCGGTCATGTATTCCATCATTTGGTTGATGGGATTGCATGTAACCTGATAGCAGGTAAAAACACTGAACGCCACTGGGACGGGAGTAGGCACTTGTTAGTCATAATTGGATATGTAATCGTCATGTTGTCCGTCTTCGGCGGATTTGCAATGGCAGGGGGGCATCTCGGGGCGTTATTTCAGCCGATTGAGTTGCTGATGATCGGCGGAGCAGCGGGGGGCGCTTTCCTTGTCGGTAATAACACCAAGGCCATCAAGGCTACGCTGAAGGCGCTGCCGACTGTTTTCAAAGGCTCGACCTATACCAAGGCTCTGTACATGGAGCTGATGTCGTTGTTGTTTGAAATCCTGACCAAATCTCGCAAAGAAGGTTTGATGTCGATCGAAGGCGACATCGAGGAACCTGAGTCGAGCCCGATTTTCAGCAAATATCCCGGCGTTCTCGCTGACCATCACCTGATCGAATTCATGACCGATTACCTGCGCCTCATGGTGTCGGGGAACATGGATGCGTTCCAGATCGAAAATCTGATGGACAACGAAATCGAAACTCATCATCACGAAGGCGAAATCCCGGTGCATTGCATCGCCAAGCTTGGCGACGGCATGCCGGCGTTCGGTATCGTGGCGGCGGTGATGGGGGTGGTGCATACGATGGAGTCGGTGGGTATCCCGCCGTCCGAACTGGGTATGCTGATTGCGCATGCGTTGGTAGGTACCTTCCTCGGTATTCTGCTGGCGTACGGTTTCGTAGGCCCGTTGTCGAGCTTGCTGGAGCAAAAGCTGCATGAGTCGACCAAGATTTATCAATGCGTCAAAGTCACTTTGCTCGCCAGTCTGAATGGTTACGCACCTGCTTTGTCGATCGAATTCGGTCGCAAGGTCCTGTTCTCGACGGAGCGTCCGTCCTTCCTGGAACTGGAAGAACACGTCAAACAGGCAAAAAGCAAGTAACCCGATATGACCAGTCATCAGCAGGAGTAAGGCATGGCCGACGAAGGGCTACGTCCCATTATTGTAAAACGCATCAAGAAGGGCGGCGGCGGTCATCACGGCGGCGCCTGGAAGATCGCCTATGCCGACTTCGTGACGGCGATGATGGCGTTCTTCCTGTTGATGTGGCTGTTGGGATCGACCGCGAAGGGCGATCTGAACGGTATTGCGGAATATTTCAAAACCCCCCTCAAAGTCGCGATGGCCGGCGGTTCCGGCAGCGGTGACGCGAATACCGTGTTGCCCGGCGGGGGCAAGGATCTGACGCGCCAGGAAGGGCAGTTGCGCAAGGGCGAGAACGATATTACCAGCAAGCGCAGCGTGCGGGCTGCCCAGGCCGAACTGGAAAAGGCCGAACGCGCTCGTCTGGATGAGTTGAAAAAGCGCATCGAGACCGCCATCGACAGCAGCCCGACCTTAAAGCAATTCAAGAATCAGCTGCTGATCGATATTACATCTGAAGGTTTGCGCATCCAGATCGTGGACGAAAAGAACCGTCCGATGTTCGCACTGGCCAGCGCTCAGCTGCAGCCCTATACGCGTGAAATCCTGCGCGAGATCGGCAAAACGCTCAATGATGTGCCGAACAAGATCAGCCTGTCCGGTCACACTGACGCGACACCGTATTCGAGCGGTGAAAAGGGCTACAGCAATTGGGAGTTGTCCGCCGATCGCGCCAATGCGTCGCGTCGTGAGTTGATTTCCGGCGGCATGGATGAATCGAAGGTATTGCGCGTGGTGGGCCTGTCGTCCGCCGTGCTGCTGGACAAGGAGGATCCCTTCAACCCGATCAATCGCCGCATCAGCATCATCGTGATGAACAAGAAGGCGGAAGAGTTGGTGCAGAATGGTGGATCGTCTTCACTCGATGTGTCGTCGGAAGCTGAAGTAAAAGATGGTTTGAGCGAACCGGCCAAGAATTAAAACGGATTTTAAACACCCGGCCCAATTGAGAAGGAGGGCTCTGAATGTCGACACCCAAAATGCTGCAAGAGCTCAAGCGCTTGCTGCTCGATACGGCAAGCGGTGGAAGCAGGCAACTGACTGAAGTCGAGACGGATCTGGTCCAGACCAATATCCTGCTCGGCGAAGCGATCGAGAAGCTAGGGTCAAGTTTCATGGAGTTGCACACCGCTGTCCTCGCGCAGCAAAAGGAACTTGAAGTGGTCATGGCCGGCAACGGTACTTTGTCCGCTGAGGACATCGCTCGCCTCAAGGTCATGCAGGATGACATTACGGTGCACGTCAACGCTGCAGTGACAGGCTTGCAATTCCAGGACATGACCAGCCAGTTGCTGGAGCGTATTGTGCGTCGTGTGATTGGCTTGCGCGATGCGCTGGGTGTGCTCAGTGCGAACAGCTTTGAGATTATGCCCGATTCCACGCAATCGGCTGAGATGCTCGAGAGTCTGCTCAAGAACACGGTCGAGTCGATGGAAGAACGCCTGACCGCGCTTGAAAATGGCCTGTGGAAAACAGTACGGCAAACGCGCATGGAAAGCGGCGACATCGAATTGTTCTAAGCAAAGTCGCCTCGATATGCAGATTCGGCGAGGCTCTTAGGTGATTTGAAGATGGATTGAATCAATCGCACAATAGTAATTTTTTGATAATGGATGCGGCATAATGAGTTCGAACAACTCATGGCCGTAAATGAAGAACAGGGAGTAATGATGTCTAAAACAATTCTTGCGGTAGACGACTCGGGGTCATTGCGCCAGATGGTGGTGTTCAGCCTGAAAGCAGCCGGCTATCAAGTCACCGAAGCGGTGGACGGGCAAGAGGCGCTGGACAAGGCGAAGTTGCAGACTTTCGACTTGGTGCTGACCGATCAGAACATGCCGCGCATGGATGGCCTGACGCTGATCCGTTCCCTGCGTGCGCTTACGAGCTATCAACGCGTGCCTATTCTGATGCTGACCACTGAGTTCAGCGATGAGATGAAGGCCAAAGGCAAGGCTGCCGGCGCCAACGGCTGGCTGGTCAAACCGTTCGATCCGCAGCGTTTGACCGAAGTGGTTAAAAAAGTCATCGGCTAGTGTCGAAAATCAACGATAAAAGACAGACCTACAGCATCCATGACGGAGCCCAATCATGACCATTGATATGAGCCAGTTTTTCCAGGTGTTTTTCGACGAGGCGGAGGAAGGCCTCGCGGAAATGGAAAAGCTCCTGCTGGCCGTTAATGTGTCGGATCCCGACGACGAAGATCTGAACGCGATCTTCCGCGCCGCGCATTCCATCAAAGGCGGTTCGGCCACATTCGGCCTGAACGACATTACCGAAGTGACCCACGTGCTGGAGTCGCTGCTTGACCGCATCCGCCAACATGAAATGGCGCTGACAAGTCAGCACGTCGACGCTTTCCTGGCCGCCAAAGACGTTATCAAATCCATGCTGGACGGTCATCGCCATGGCGCGACCGTCGATCTGAATGCGGCAGCCGACGTACGCAAGCTGTTGCAGTCGCTGTCCGAAGGCGCCGGCAAAAAAGCCAAGGGCGCGCAGCCGCTGGTCGGCCCGGGCGGCGTCAGCCGGTATCGTATTGAATTGCCGAAGTTGGCCGAGCGCGACATCGAGGCCTTGCAGCAAGAACTCGGTTTGCTCGGAAAAATTGAAAAAGCCGACGCTGAAGGCGATCACTGCGTGTTCATCCTGGACACCGCCAAGGCCGCCGACAGCATCGTCGAAATCTGTTCCTTCCTGGTGAACACGGATGACCTGAAGATTTCACAAGCAGTCGCCGGACGTTCCAAAGAAGAAGAGCAGGGCTACGGTTTCTTCGCACCGTTCGTGCCGCAAGATGCAACCGACGAAGAGCGCGGCTATGGTTTCTTCGCGCCGTTTGTGCCGGTGAATGCAACGGATAAAGAACGCGGCTATGGTTTCTTCGAGCCGTTTGTTCCGCAAGGCGAGACCGATAAGGCCAACCAGGCGGCAGAAGCTGCCGTACACACTGACGACGATCCTCCGGCCCTGGCCGTGACGGAAGGCGGCGAAAAGAAAGCCAAGGGCGAGAAGCCGGCAGCCGTGCATGAATCGCAGTCGATTCGCGTCGGCATCGAAAAAGTCGATCAATTGATCAACCTGGTGGGTGAGTTGGTGATCACGCAGGCCATGATTGAGCAGCGTACCGGCTCACTGGATCCGATGCTGTATGAGCATCTGCTCAACAGTGTCAGCCAGCTGACTCGCAATACGCGCGACTTGCAGGAATCCGTAATGTCGATCCGCATGATGCCGATGGATTACGTGTTCTCGCGCTTCCCGCGCATGGTGCGCGATCTGGCCGCCAAACTCGGCAAGCGTGTCGAATTCGTCACCCATGGTGCCGCCACGGAACTGGATAAGGGCCTGATCGAACGCATCGTCGATCCGCTTACCCATCTGGTGCGCAACAGTGTCGATCACGGCATCGAAATTCCAGAAACGCGCCTGGCAGCAGGCAAGACCGATTACGGCACGCTGTCGCTGTCGGCCGAACACCAAGGCGGCAACATCATCATTGAAGTCACCGACGACGGCGGCGGTCTCAACCGTGACAAGATTCTGGCCAAGGCCAAGCAGCAAGGCATGGCGGTGTCCGATAACCTCAGTGACGGCGACGTCTGGCAATTGATTTTCGAGCCGGGCTTTTCGACTGCGGAGCAGGTCACCGATGTGTCCGGCCGTGGTGTCGGCATGGATGTCGTCAAGCGCAACATCCTGGCGATGGGCGGCGCTGTCGATATTCGCTCCAGCAAGGGTTTCGGCACCACGATTTCGATCTCGCTGCCGCTGACGCTGGCGATCCTGGACGGCATGTCGATCCGGATCGGTCACGAGATTTATATCCTGCCGCTCGGCTATGTGGTCGAGTCGCTGCAACCGGCGACGCAGGACGTCAAGGAAATCAGCGGTCAGGGCAAGGTCATCAAAGTCCGTGGCGAATATCTGCCGCTGATTCCGCTGTATCAAATTTTCAATATCGAGCCGACATTCACCGATCCGTCGCAGGGGCTGGTGGTAATCCTGGAATCGGATGGCAAGAAAGCTGCATTGTTCGTCGATGACCTGATCGGCCAGCAGCAAATTGTTGTCAAGAACCTGGAATCCAATTATCGTAAGGTTGCAGGGATTTCTGGTGCTACTATTCTGGGTGACGGAGGCGTAGCCTTGATTATCGACGTTGCCGCATTGTTACGATCAAGCCGGCAATTGAACGACGAATCTGTATTTTCCTGATTTTTTATAAGGGCCATTATCATGTCTGACACCATTTCGAAAAATATTTCCGGCTTCGGCGAGAAGTCCGACAGCGCCGGGAATGAGTTCCTGGCCTTCACGCTCGGCAAGGAAGAATACGGCATCGACATCCTGAAAGTTCAGGAAATCCGCGGCTACGAAGCCGTGACCCGTATCGCCAATTCGCCGGAATTCATCAAGGGCGTCGTCAATCTGCGCGGCATCATTGTCCCTATCGTCGACATGCGCATCAAGTTCCAGCTCGGCGAACCGACCTACGATCAATTCACCGTTGTCATCATCCTGAACATTTCCGGCCGTGTGGTCGGCATGGTGGTGGACAGCGTGTCCGACGTGATCACCTTATCGCCTGAGCAAATCAAGCCGGCGCCGGAAATGGGCACAACTTTCGACTCCGACTACCTGATCGGTCTGGGCACACTGGATGAGCGCATGCTGATTCTGGTCGACATCGACAAGCTGATGTCCAGCGCCGACATGGGCCTGATCGAGAAGCTGGCAGCTTAAGCCGCTTCAAGCATCAAGTCCGGAAACGGGCTCCTGCCGCATGGCTCTGCGGCAGGAGCCCGTTTTCTTTTGGATCGCGAAATGGTGTGTGGCAGGCCGTGCCGACAAGCGCCTCGGACGCTCATCGGCAGGCGGGGAAAGAGAGCTTAGTGGAAGTGTTCGGTCGATGCCGGTGCATCTTCCGGCATTTCGGCATGCACCAGATCGCCATCGGGCGCCGGGAATAGCGGTGTGCCGCAATCGTCGCAGAACTCCATCGTATAGCGCTCCTCGTGCAGTTTGATTTGCACGATCCCGCAGTCGCGCAATACTCCCAGGATTTCTTCCATCGGCGTCTGCGCACTGTCCGGCGCGGACAGATCGCGCACTTCATCGCCATCTTCCTGCTCATACAGCGGCCATACGATGCCGTACACGATACCGTCGTCGTTGCCGAGGCTGAAGCCGATGCGGTACTCGTCGATCTGGCCGTTGATGTTCTCGCAAAAACTGCCGATGTTGGCGTGCAGTTCCGACGAGGCTACGCCCAGCGTCTGGGTCAGGTAGTGATCGGCCGCACGAATGGCGGCAGGGCGGATACGTTTGTCCGCTTCGCGGCAAGCGAAATAATACGGTTGCGGCAGCAGCAACTCGACATTGCAGCCGGGCAGGAAGCGGGTCAACAGCGGCGTGGCCTGGGTAGTCCATGCTTTGAGTGCCGTCTCCCGTTCGTGCACAACCGAGCCATGTTCATCCATTTGCCAGCGAAATATCGGCGCGCCGGTCGGCACGGCGACTGCGGCGATCAGGTAACGCGTATCGGCCAGGAAGGGCGCGGTCGGCGTTTGCTCCAGCGACAGCTGCGGCATGCTTTGCTTGAGCGCGGCCTGGCCCATGCGCTGCGTCATCGCGAAGACGTCGGCATGATGGCGCGGCAGCTGTTCGATCGCATACAAGGCCGGCGCCAATGCCAGATGGACGTTGTCGGCCAGCACGTGCGCATGCAGATGGGCGAACAAGCCGTCGCGCACTTCGCTCGGCAAGTTGCCGGAAGCGATGCTGAAACGCGTCCAGGCCAGCACCGGCAATGCCAGCAATTGCACGCTGTAGACCTTGCCGTCGTAATCGAGAGCGCAGGCTTCGCTGTTTGCTTCGACCGCTTCCACCAGGACGTCGTAACCGTCCAGATCGGATTTGAAAAGGTGGTCGAGGGCGACGTCGATCATGCCCTGATGATTGCTTTTCAGCTGCTTGTGTAGTTGCAGATCAAGGGTGCGTTCCCAGGCTCTTTCTTCGAGACGACTGGTAGAACCGGCAACCGCTTGTGATGAATTGACCAGGCGCTGGCTTTCAGCGGATAACCTGGAGGAAGAGCGTTTGGCGGGGCGGCGCATGATGAAATATTGACAATCAAATGATGAGAATGTCTATTGTAGTTGATTCGACATCGGGCCGGGTATTGCTGACGGGCATGCCGGTTCGCCAATACCGTTCATGGTGTGCTTTACAGCGTGCCCTGCAGCGCGCGCAAAAAAAACGCCGGTCGAAACCGGCGTTTTTTATTTGCTGCGTGCCCGCAACGCGGGACGTCTTTGCAGGGAGCCGATCAAGCCGCCAGCAGTTGACGCAGAACGAACGGCAGGATACCGCCGTGCTTGTAGTAGTCCACTTCGATCGGCGTATCGATGCGCAGCAGCAGTTTGACTTCCTTGGTTTCACCGTTCTTGCGATGGATCACCAGAGTTGCTTCCTGTTGCGGCTTGATCTCGCCTTCCAGGCCCTTCAGGTCGAAAGTTTCTTCGCCTGTGATGCCCAGAGTCTGGACGCTGTCGTTGCCGATGAATTGCAGCGGCAACACGCCCATGCCGACCAGGTTCGAGCGGTGGATACGTTCGAAGGAGCGGGTGATCACAGCCTTCACGCCCAGCAGTTGAGTGCCCTTGGCAGCCCAGTCGCGCGAGGAGCCCGTACCGTACTCTTCGCCGCCGAATACCATGGTTGGGACGCCGTCGTTGACATACTTCATGGCTGCATCATAGATCGCCATCTGTTCACCGCTTGGCTGGTGAACCGTCACGCCGCCTTCAACGCCCGGCACCATCAGATTCTTGATGCGCACGTTGGCGAATGTGCCGCGCATCATGATTTCATGGTTGCCGCGGCGCGAGCCGTAGGAGTTGAAGTCCGCCTTCAGCACGCCGTTGGCTTGCAGCCACTTGCCTGCTGGGCTCGAATCCTTGATCGAACCGGCCGGGGAGATATGGTCGGTGGTGATCGAGTCGCCGAACACGCCCAGAGCGCGCGCGCCGCTGATGCCGGTTGCTGCCGCTGTCGGCACTTCGGTGAAGTTTTCGAAGAACGGTGGTTCTGCGATGTAAGTCGAAGTCGGCCAGTTGTAGACCTGACCTGCAGCGACGCCCTTGATGGCTTCCCACAGCTTGCCTGGGGCGCCCTTGACGTCGGCGTAGTTCTCTTTGAACACTTTGGCGTTCATCGCGAACTTCAACAGTTTTTCGATTTCTTGCGAAGTCGGCCAGATGTCGCCCAGGAAAATTTCCTTGCCGCCCTTGCCCTTGCCGACCGGTTGCGTCATCAGGTCGACGTTCATGTTGCCGGCGATGGCGTAAGCTACGACCAGCGGAGGCGATGCCAGGAAGTTCGAGCGGATGTTCGCATGGATACGCGCTTCGAAGTTACGGTTGCCGGACAGCACCGCGGAAGCCACGATGTCGTTCTTGACGATCGCTTCGTTCATTGCTGGTGTCAGGTCGCCGGCGTTGCCGATGCAAGTGGTGCAACCGTAAGCGGTCACGCCAAAGCCCAGTTTTTCCAGATAGCCCAACAGGCCGGCTGCTTCCAGGTACTTGGTCACGACGCGCGATCCAGGCGCCAGCGAAGTCTTGATGTGCGGAGCAACCTTCAGGCCGGCTTCAACAGCCTTCTTGGCCAGCAGGCCGGCTGCCAGCAGCACGCTTGGGTTCGATGTGTTGGTGCAGGATGTGATCGCTGCGATCAGCACGTCGCCGTTCTTGACATCGACGCCGTCGGCGTTGGTGTATGTCTTTGTCAGATCTTCGACCTTCTTGTTGAAGCCATTTTCGGCGACAGGCTTGGCGAACAGATCGGCGAAAGTCGACTTGACGTTGCCGATTTCGATACGATCCTGCGGACGCTTCGGACCCGCCAGCGACGGTGCAACGGTGCCCAGATCCAGCGACACTTCGTTGGTGTAGTCGATGTCGCCGGCCTTTGGAATACCGAACAGGTTCTGTGCCTTGAAGTAGGATTCAAACGCGTCGATTTCCGCCTTGGTGCGGCCGGTGCCCTTGAAGTAGTCGATGGTTGCTTCGTCGACCGGGAAGAAGCCCATGGTGGCGCCGTATTCAGGCGCCATGTTGGCGATCGTGGCGCGGTCGGTCAGCGAAAGCGACTTGGTGCCTTCGCCGAAGAACTCGACGAACTTGCCCACGACCTTGGTCTTGCGCAGCAGTTCGGTGATGGTCAGCACCAGATCGGTTGCGGTGCAGCCTTCGCGCAGCGCGCCGGTCAGGTTCACGCCGACCACGTCAGGTGTCAGGAAGTAAACCGGTTGGCCTAGCATGCCGGCTTCCGCCTCGATGCCGCCCACGCCCCAGCCGACCACGCCGATACCGTTGATCATGGTGGTGTGCGAGTCAGTACCGACCAGTGTGTCGGGATAGTAGACGCCGGTCTTGTTGTGCACGCCGCGCGCCAGGTATTCCAGGTTCACCTGGTGGACGATGCCGAAGCCCGGAGGCACGACGCCGAAGGTGTCGAATGCTTGCATGCCCCATTTCATGAACTGGTAGCGCTCGTTGTTGCGCTCGAATTCCAGCTTCATGTTCAGGTCGAGCGCTTTCTTTTCGCGATAATGGTCGATCTGCACCGAGTGATCGACAACCAGATCCACCGGCACCAGCGGCTCGATGTTCTTTGGATTCTTGCCCAGCTTCTTGGCGACGTTGCGCATCGCGGCCAGGTCGGCCAGCAGAGGAACGCCGGTAAAGTCCTGCAGCACGACGCGGGCAACTACGAACGGAATTTCATCGACACGAGCGCCCTTGGCGCTCCAGCTTGCCAATTGCTTGACGTGCTCTTCAGTGACTTTCTGACCGTCGCAGTTGCGCAGGACGGATTCCAGCACGATACGGATCGACACTGGCAGACGGGAGATGTTGATCCCGAGTTTCTTTTCCAGGGCGGGCAGTGAGTAGAACTTGCCTTTCTTGGAACCGGAAATGCTGAATTCCTTTAGGGTGTTCAATGTGTTGCGGGACATGGCCTCTTCTCCTTAGATTACGGATGGTGTAAATACTTTGTTAGCGCTACGAAGCTTGGTTTCGTTGCAAATACGGGACTGCATTACTTCTCGATTCGTGCTGAATTCGTTCTGAATTTGCGCTGAATCTTGTTACCTGTTTGCTGCTTAGCTTTTCGGGGCTGCCGGCGCTTCTGCAGTCGCCGATTCTGCGTTCTTGCATTCGTTCGCCAGTTGCTGACCCTTCTTGGAATCCAGCAGAATGCCCTTGGCCGGGATGCCGATCCAGACCAGGCCGACCTTGCGGTTTTCGAAACGGTTGGCGCCGGTGGTGGTGGTCACGCGGGTCAGGCGATTGATACGTTTGTTCCAGCGGATGGCGATGTGCTTGTCATCGTCGTCGTTCTTGTAAATGGTCAGCTTGTTGCCCATTTCGCAGTGGAAGTCGGCAGACTTGGTGCCGCCGATTTCCGGCTCGTTTTCGTCGTCGTCAGCGTCCGAAGAGAGTGCCATTTTTTCAGCGGGCTTGGCGGCCACGGCGGCAGCTTTGGGATGCGCTGCTTTTTTCTTGGCTGGTTGCTTCTTGGTGGCGGTTGCCGCAGGCGCACCGGTCTCGGCGAATGCAGATGGCATGCCGATGGCGCAGAGGGCGCTTGCGAGAGTCAGGGCGGTCAGGTATTTTTTCATCGTGCGTCAGTTAATGTTCAATGTTGCAGGGTGGTTGAAATCGGTGCAGCGGTCGTGCCGGTTTCTGCAAACCAGGCTGCGACTTCCGCAGGCAGGGCAGCGCCGCCGGCATGGGCGCGCTGCAAAATACTCCAGTAATAACGGTAGCTGGCACGGTCATGCAATGTACCGCCATGCTGTATCGGGCCCCACTGCACGTCCCTGGCGCTAAGCAGGATTTGTGCCGCTGCATCGATTTCATCATTGGCGGGGGACAGGGTTTGCACGATTGCTTTGATCTGGTTTGGATGGATGCTCCACATCCGGGTATAGCCGAACTCCTGCGCCGCGCGGCCGGCGTCGCCGGTGACCACCGCAGCATCCTGGATCTCGGTGGTGACGTTATGCGACGGCACTTTGCCGTGCGCATGGCAGGCGGCGGAAATTTCCAGTTTGGCGCGCGTCACCAGCGGGTGCGTGAACTGGCCGGGCGAGCGCATCGCCGCACCCGGAATGGCGCCATAGTGCGCCGACACGAAGTCCATCACGCCGAAGGACAGCGATTCGACCTGCGGCAGCGCCGCGATCAAGCGGACGTCTTCCAGCGCGCCGTGGGTTTCGATCAGTACGTGCAGCGGCGGCATGCGGCGACCGGCGGCACTGGTGTGGCGAGCGATGGCGGCGAGGGCTTGTTGCACATCGGCCAGGCCGTCCGCCTTGGGCAGCATCAGGTAAGCCAGCCGCAGGGCGGCACTAGCGCAGATCGTCGCGACGTCTTGTTCAAAAAAGGGGCTGGTCACGTCATGCACGCGGGCGCCGATGCGGCCGAAGCGATTGTCGTCGCCGGCGATCAAGGAGCCAACCAGTTGCGCGTGTTCGGCTTCGTTGCCGGCGCTGGCGCCGTCTTCGCAGTCGAGGGTGATATCAAAAACCGGGCCGAGCTCTTGCTGCAGGGCGATCGACTTGCGCATCAGCTTTTCAGAGCCGGCGTAATGGTCGCAGACCGGTAGTAAGACCGGTTGTCGGGTGCCTGGGAACAAGACCTGGGTGGGATGCATTGCTGCTGAATTCCGAATGTATGCAAAATGACGCGGCGGCTGTGAAAGCCCGCCGCGCGCTGGTCAATTAGCCGACCAGGTGTTTGACGCCTTCGCGCTCTTCCGACAATTCCTTGAGCGTGATGTTGATGCGCTCTTGGGAGAATTCGTCGATTTCGAGGCCTTGGACGATCTTGTATTCGCCGTTCTCGGTGGTGACCGGGAAGCCGAACATGGTGCCTTCAGGGATGCCGTAGGAGCCGTCCGATGGAACACCCATGGTGGTCCACTTGCCGTTGGTGCCGAGGATCCAGTCATGCACGTGATCGATCGCTGCGTTGGCTGCCGATGCTGCCGAGGACAGGCCGCGTGCTTCGATGATCGCTGCGCCGCGCTTGCCGACTGTCGGCAGGAAGGTGTCCTTGTTCCAGACCTGGTCGTTGATCAGGTCCTTGACGGCCTTGCCGTTGGCTGTCGCAAAACGGTAGTCGGCGTACATGGTCGGCGAGTGATTGCCCCAGACGCACAGCTTTTCGATCGCCGAAACCGGTTGGCCGATCTTGGCTGCAACCTGCGACAGCGCGCGGTTGTGGTCCAGGCGCAGCATGGCGGTGAAGTTCTTGGCCGGCAGATTCGGCGCCGACTTCATGGCGATGTAAGCATTGGTGTTGGCTGGATTGCCGACCACCAGAACCTTGACGTCGCGCGAAGCAACTGCGTCCAGCGCCTTGCCTTGCACGGTGAAAATTTGTGCGTTGGCTTCCAGCAGATCCTTGCGTTCCATGCCTGGGCCACGTGGGCGGGCGCCAACCAGCAGAGCGATGTCGGCATCCTTGAATGCTGTCAGCGGGTCGCTGTGCGCGGTCACGCCGGCCAGCAACGGGAATGCACAGTCATCGATTTCCATGATGACGCCCTTCAGGGCTTTTTGTGCTTTTTCGTCGGGGATTTCCAGCAACTGCAGGATCACTGGCTGGTCTTTGCCGAGCAGGTCGCCGTTAGCAATGCGGAAGAGGAGTGAGTAACCGATTTGACCGGCGGCGCCAGTAACGGCAACACGCTTGGGGGCTTTAGCCATGTGAATCTCCAAAGTGGTGATAGAAAGCGTTCAATACTGCCGGAATCGGGAGGCGCTCGCAAAACATGTTGCAAACGCGCTGAAACAAGTCCTGGAAGTGCTTCCCAACTCCTCGCCGGTCGCGGAAAGACGCCGGCAATTACTTCGTATTCTTTCAAGAGACTGTAATCATACCGTCGAAAGCGCAGTCAGTCAGTTGTTTTGCCGTCCCGACAATTCGACATTCGCGAACCGGTACGACGCACATCGCGCAGTCCTGATACATTGCGCTGCAAGCATGACCAAAAAACCTGCTCGTCTCTGAATATGCCCGCGAGTGTAGGCCTGCCTTTGTGGTCTGTCAATCGCTATCTTATGTCTTATATAAGACATCTTATTAAATACTTTTCACTGGACGCGAACAGGGTTTTTGTGGTCAAATTTGGGGTTATGAGCTCCAGCCTGCCCAATTCGAATAACAGCGACGCGCAAAGCGTGGGCACCAGTGTTGCCGGAGCAGCGCCTACCTTCAGCCCCCTCTATCAGCAAATCAAGGCCTTGATCACGCAGCGTCTGGAATCGGGCGAGTGGAAGCCGGGCGAACTGATCCCCAGCGAAGTCGAACTCGGCAACCGTTTCAAGGTGAGCCAGGGGACCGTGCGCAAGGCGATCGACGAGCTGGCTGCTGAAAATCTGGTGGTGCGGCGGCAAGGAAAGGGCACGTTTGTTGCCACACATCATGAAACCCATGCGCAATTTCGTTTCCTGCGGTTGACCGCGGATACGGACGTTCCGCAGCGCGCCGAAAACAAGATCATCGAAGTCAAGCGCGTGCGTGCGCCGGCCGAAGTGGCGCGTCAGCTCGACATAAAGTCGGGCGACTCCGTGATCTTCATCAAACGGGTAAAATCATTTAACGGCGTTCCGACCATACTTGAAGAAATCTGGTTGCCCGGTCTTATTTTCAAGGGGCTGACCGCGGAACGTCTGATGGAATATAAAGGGCCGTTGTACGGCCTCTTTGAAACCGAATTCGGGACACGCATGATTCGCGCTGAAGAGCAGATTCGTGCCGTGGGGGCGGATCCGGAGTCTGCGGAACTGCTGGGGGTTCCGCCCCAAACGCCTTTGTTGAGTGTGGACCGCGCTTCCTTCACCTATGGCGACAAGCCGGTAGAGATGCGACGCGGCTTGTATTTGACGTTGAATTATCACTACCAGAGCGAACTGAATTAAACCTGCAGGGGATGTCCTTTGCTCGCATCCGTTCGTCGACTTTGAAATACCTAATTTGCTGCGAAGCAGAATAAGTGTTGGTGAAGGTTCATGAAATCGGCGAAAATTGCGGGATTGTTTTAAATCTGAGGAGAACCTTGTTATGTCTGAAGCCGCTAAACCACCACGGCCACAATTTCGTAACATTAATATTACCCAAATTGCTGGTTACCGTATGCCACTGGCTGCGCTGGTGTCGATCATGCACCGTGTCAGTGGTCTGTTCCTGTTCCTGATGCTGCCGTTCATCCTGTATTTGCTGGATAACAGTCTGCTCTCCGAAGGCACCTTCGAGTACCTGAAGGGCTTTGCCTCCAACTGGTTCGTCAAGCTTGTCGTCCTCGCCCTGTCCTGGGCATACCTTCATCATTTCTGTGCCGGCATCCGCCACCTGGTCATGGACAACCACATCGGTCTGGACAAGGACAGCGCGCGCAAATCGTCGGCCGGCGTTCTGGTCGTCAGCATCGCACTGATGATCGTGGTGGCGTTGAAACTGTTCGGAGCATTCTAAAAATGGCAAACAATAATATCGGATCGAAGCGCCTCGTCGTGGGCGCTCATTACGGCATGCGCGACTGGCTGGCGCAACGCGCTACCGCCGTCGTCATGGCTTTGTACACCGTCGTTCTGCTGGTGTGCTTCCTGACTTCCAGTGGTTTTTCTTATGACGGCTGGGCGGCAATGTTCTCGCATCAGTGGTTCAAGATGGCGACGTTCGCAGCCTTCATGGCCTTGTTCTATCACGCCTGGATTGGCGTGCGTGATATCTGGATGGATTACGTCAAGCCGGTCGCCGTGCGCCTGGTCTTGCAAGTTGCCACGATCCTGTGGCTGGTTGTGTGCGCCGGATGGGCGGCACAGATTTTGTGGAGAGTGTAATCGTGGCAGCTATCAAATCCACAATTCCTACACGCCGCTTTGATGCGGTTATTGTCGGCGCCGGCGGATCCGGCATGCGCGCTTCGTTGCAACTGGCGGAAGCCGGTCTGAACGTCGCGGTTCTTTCCAAGGTTTTCCCGACCCGTTCGCACACGGTCGCTGCTCAAGGCGGCATCGGTGCGTCGCTGGGCAACATGTCGGAAGACAACTGGTACTGGCACATGTTCGACACCGTCAAGGGTTCGGACTACCTGGGTGACCAGGACGCCATCGAATTCATGTGCCGCGAAGCACCGAAGGCCGTCTACGAGCTGGAACACTTCGGCATGCCTTTCGACCGCAATGCCGACGGCACCATTTATCAGCGTCCGTTCGGCGGCCACTCCGCCAACTTCGGTGAAAAGCCGGTGGCGCGCGCCTGTGCTGCGGCTGACCGTACCGGTCATGCACTGCTGCATACGCTGTATCAGCGCAACGTCCGCGCCAAGACGCACTTCTTCGTTGAATGGATGGCGATTGATGTCATCCGCGACAACGAAGGCGATGTGATCGGCGTGGTTGCACTGGAAATGGAAACCGGCGAAATCATGATGTTGCACGCGAAGACCACGCTGTTTGCAACCGGCGGCGCAGGCCGTATCTGGGCCGCTTCGACCAATGCTTTCATCAATACCGGCGACGGCATGGGCATGGCGGCGCGTGCAGGCCTGCCGCTGCAGGATATGGAATTCTGGCAGTTCCACCCGACCGGCGTGGCCGGCGCGGGCGTGCTGATCACCGAAGGCGTGCGCGGCGAAGGCGGCATCCTGATCAACAGCAACGGCGAACGTTTCATGGAGCGCTATGCGCCGACGCTGAAGGATCTGGCGCCGCGCGACTTCGTGTCGCGCTCGATGGACCAGGAAATCAAGGAAGGCCGCGGCGTCGGTCAGCACAAGGATCACGTGCTGCTGGATCTGCGTCACATCGGCGCCGATACGATTCAAAAGCGCCTGCCGTCGATTCTGGAAATCGCGCACAAGTTTGCCAACGTTGATGCGACCAAGGAACCGATTCCTGTCGTGCCGACCATTCACTATCAGATGGGCGGTATCCCGACCAACGTATACGGTCAGGTCGTCGCACCGAAGAACGGTTCATACAAGGAAGTGGTGCAGGGCATGTACGCCATCGGCGAATGCGCCTGCGTATCGGTGCACGGCGCCAATCGTCTGGGCACCAACTCGCTGCTGGATCTGGTGGTGTTCGGTCGCGCAGCGGGTAATCACATCGTTGAAAGCCGTCTGCAGGATCGCAGCCACAAGCCAATTCCATCCGACGCAACCGATCGCGCCATGGAACGTGTCGCGCGTCTGGAAACCAGCACCGGTTCCGAGCGCGTGCAGGACGTCGCCAATGCAATCCGCGCCACGATGCAGCATTACTGCGGCGTGTTCCGCACCGATGAATTGCTGAACGAAGGCCGTGCCAAGATCATGGAACTGGACGAGCGTCGCAAGCACGTCTCGTTCAAGGACAAGTCCAAGGTCTTCAACACTGCACGCGTCGAAGCGCTTGAGCTGGACAATCTGATTGAAACAGCCAAGGCAACCATCACTTCCGCAGCAGCCCGCAAAGAATCGCGTGGCGCGCACGCACATCGCGACTACGAAAAGCGCGACGACGTCGAATGGCTGAAGCACACGCTGTGGTTTTCCGAGGGGAATCGTCTCGACTACAAGCCAGTCAACATGCAACCGTTGACAGTCGAAACATTTAAACCTAAAGCACGTACTTTCTAAAAGGTCAGAACATGACACGTACTCTGAAATTCAAGATCTACCGCTACGATCCGGACAAGGACGAAAAGCCGTACATGCAAGACCTGACCGTCGAGCTGAAGCCAACCGACAAGATGCTGCTGGACGCCCTGCAACGCATCAAGTCCGACGTCGACGATTCGCTGGCGCTGCGCCGTTCATGCCGTGAAGGCGTGTGCGGTTCGGACGCAATGAACATCAACGGCAAGAATGGCCTGGCCTGCACCACCAACCTGAACGAACTGAGCGAGCCCATCGTTCTGAAGCCGTTGCCAGGTTTGCCGGTGATCCGCGACCTGATCGTGGACATGACCAACTTCTTCAAGCAATACGATTCGATCAAGCCTTACCTGATCAACGACAGCATTCCTCCTGAAAAAGAGCGTCTGCAATCGCCTGAACAGCGTGAAGAACTTGACGGCGTGTATGAGTGCATCCTGTGCGCATGCTGCTCGACATCGTGCCCGTCGTTCTGGTGGAATCCGGACAAGTTCGTCGGTCCTGCCGGCCTGCTGCAGGCTTACCGTTTCATCGCGGACAGCCGCGACGAAGCGACCGGCCAGCGCCTGGACGATCTGGAAGATCCGTATCGCCTGTTCCGTTGCCGTTCCATCATGAACTGCGTCGATGTCTGCCCGAAGGGTCTGAACCCGAACGCAGCCATCGGCAAGATCAAGGAACTGATGGTTCGCCGCGCGGTATAAGCAGTTTGCAGCAAGCGGGCGGGAGGCGACTTCCGCCCGTGGTTTTATCCATGTTTCACCAGTGATTGCCTTCCGTGCCGGTCCGCCAGTATGGCCGGAAGAATGAAGTCAGCACCGATTAAGAAGTGATTTGAATCCATGTCCCAAAGCCATCAAGACGATCCCGCCAAACGTGCACGCCTGCGTTGGCGCGCCCGTCGCGGATTGCTGGAAAACGATCTCATCCTGACGCGTTACCTCGACGCCAATGAAGAGAGCATGACCGACGACGAAGTCGACGCGTTTTCCCGCCTGATGGATCTTGGCGACAACGACCTGATGGACTTGCTCCTTGTGCGCAAGGAGCCTGAAGCAGCGGTGGACTTGCCCCAGGTCCACGCCTTGCTCAAAAAATTGCGTAGCGCCTGAACGTTCCACGGAGTTCTGGCAAGATTGGTTCAAAAGCGGCCGGCGTTGTATTAGAGGCTGTTGCAAAGCGAAGTTGGCGACGTCGTGCATCGTGCATGCAGGTGGGCGAGGATGCGAAGTTCATTTTGCAACAGGCTCTAAAGCGGTTGATTTGCGATTTTTGATTAACGATTCATCATCACAGCTGAAGGAAGAATTATGCCCACCTCAGATATCAAAGCGACCCTGTCGTTCTCGGATGGCACGCCGTCCCTGGATTTCCCCGTCTACAAGGGCACCATCGGTCCGGATGTCATCGACATCCGCAAGCTGTACGGCGCCACCGGCAAATTCACTTATGACCCGGGCTTCATGTCGACAGCGGCATGTAATTCATCGATCACCTACATCGACGGCGACAAGGGCGAGCTGCTGTACCGCGGTTACCCGATCGAGCAACTGGCGGTCAACTGCGACT
This sequence comes from Herbaspirillum lusitanum, assembly GCF_026127345.1. Taxonomy (NCBI): domain Bacteria; kingdom Pseudomonadati; phylum Pseudomonadota; class Betaproteobacteria; order Burkholderiales; family Oxalobacteraceae; genus Herbaspirillum; species Herbaspirillum lusitanum. The sequence continues at coordinate 270,782 of NZ_QXFG01000008.1, forward strand.
TCCTGGAAACCTGCTATCTGCTGCTGCACGGCGAACTGCCGACTGCAACGCAAAAGGAAGAATTCGTCGAAACAGTGACCCAGCACACCATGGTTCACGAGCAAATGAATTTCTTCTTCCGCGGTTTCCGTCGCGATGCTCACCCGATGGCAGTGCTGACCGGTTCGGTCGGCGCCTTGTCGGCGTTCTACCATGACTCGCTGGACATCAGCAATCCGGTGCATCGCGACGTTTCCGCGATCCGCATGATCGCCAAGCTGCCGACGCTGGTCGCCATGGCGTACAAGTACAACATCGGCCAACCGTTCGTGTACCCGCGCAACGACCTGTCGTACAGCGCCAACTTCATGCGCATGATGTTCGCGAACCCATGCGAAGAATACAAGGTCAACGAAGTGCTGGTGCGCGCGCTGGACCGCATCCTGATCCTGCACGCAGACCACGAGCAAAACGCCTCGACATCGACCGTCCGTCTGGCCGGTTCGTCGGGTGCGAATCCGTTCGCATGTATCGCCGCCGGCATCGCATGCCTGTGGGGTCCTGCTCACGGCGGCGCCAACGAAGCTGCATTGACCATGCTGGAAGGCATCGGCTCGGTCGACAACATCCCTGAGTTCATCAAGCAGGTGAAGGACAAGAACTCCGGCGTCAAGCTGATGGGCTTCGGTCACCGCGTCTACAAGAACTACGATCCACGCGCCAAGCTGATGCGTGAAACCTGCTACGAAGTGCTGAATGAACTGGGCCTGCACGACGATCCATTGTTCAAGCTGGCCATGGAGCTGGAAAAGATCGCGCTGGAAGACGACTACTTCGTGTCCCGCAAGCTGTATCCGAACGTCGACTTCTACTCGGGTATCGTTCAGCGCGCGCTGGGCATCCCGACATCGATGTTCACCTGCATCTTTGCAATGGCGCGTACCGTGGGCTGGATTGCTCAATGGAACGAAATGATCTCCGATCCGGAACAAAAAATCGGTCGTCCGCGCCAGTTGTTCGTCGGCTCCGCGAAACGCGACGTTTCGCCGATCGACAAGCGCGTCTGATAACGGCTTGATGGCCGTCCGGCAAGGTCGGTCATCAAGCTGTCATCATCTCGTTGCAGCTTGTTGTGTAGCGGTTCTGCAAAGGTCTCGGCCTTGCCTTCCGCCAGTGCAACAAATGGCACAAATAAAAAAGCGAATCTCAAGGATTCGCTTTTTTATTGGAAATAAGGATATATAATTCGGCCTATGCTGACTGGATAACTCAAAAAAGTTCAGGTAGACATGGTCCTTCCCCACAACTTGATGTGCAATCCGCTAACCGGTCAGGCCGTGTCGCGGAAGGTTAGATTAACCCGCTAATCTCGCGAAACGCGAAGAAAGGTGAGCCAGATATGACTCAGCTCTACGAGCAATATAATCTCAACTCCTACCTCTTTGGTGGGAATGCGCCGTACTTGGAAGAACTGTACGAGGCGTACCTCAATAATCCCGGATCCGTACCAGACAATTGGCGTGCCTATTTCGACGCGGTGCAACACGTGCCTGCAGTTGATGGTTCCAATCGTCCTGACGTCGCCCATGCACCGGTAATCGCTTCGTTCGCCGAGCGCGCCAAGCAAGGTCCGATCCGCACCGTGGTCGCTTCCGCCGACACCGAAATGGGCCGCAAGCGCGTCGCTGCAACCCAACTGATTGCAGGCTATCGCGATCTGGGTTCCCGCTTCGCCAACCTGGATCCGCTGCAACGCCAGGAGCGCCCAAGCATCCCTGAACTCGAGCCGACTTTCTACGGTTTCAGCGATTCCGACATGGATATCGTGTTCAACATCAGCAATACGTATTTCGGCGGCGAAACCGCATCGTTGCGCGACCTGCTGCAATCGTTGCGCGATACGTACTGCCGTTCGATCGGCGCCGAATTCACCTACATCAGCGACCCGGCTGAAGTGCGCTGGATCCAGGAACGCTTGGAGCCGACACGCGCGCTGCCGCAATTCTCGGCTGAAAAGAAAAAACACATCCTCGACCGCCTGACCGCGGCTGAAGGCCTGGAGCGTTACCTCCACACCAAATACGTCGGCCAGAAGCGTTTCTCGCTGGAAGGCGGCGAAAGCTTCATCGCCTCCCTGGATGAAACCATCCAGCGCGCAGGTGAAAAGGGCGTGCAGGAAATCGTTATCGGCATGGCCCACCGCGGCCGTCTGAACGTGCTCGTCAATATCCTCGGCAAGACGCCGCAAGAGCTGTTCTCGGAGTTCGAAGGCCATCACGCCGACGACCTGCCGGCCGGCGACGTCAAGTACCACCAAGGCTTCTCCTCCGACATCAGCACCCCGGGCGGCCCGGTCCACCTGTCGCTGGCGTTCAACCCGTCCCACCTGGAAATCGTCAACCCTGTGGTTGAAGGTTCGGTCAAGGCGCGTATGGATCGTCGCGGCGACAAGGACGGTTCGCAAGTGCTGCCGATTCTGGTCCACGGCGATGCCGCTTTTGCCGGCCAGGGCGTCGTGATGGAAACGCTGAATCTGGCGCAGACGCGCGGCTACGGCACCGGCGGCACCGTGCATATCGTGATCAACAACCAGATCGGTTTCACCACGTCGGATCCGCGCGACTCGCGCTCGACGCTGTACTGCTCGGACGTGGTCAAGATGATCGAAGCGCCTGTGCTGCACGTCAATGGCGACGATCCTGAAGCCGTCGTGTTCGCCACGCAGATCGCGGTCGACTATCGCATGCAGTTCAAGAAGGACATCGTTGTCGACATCATCTGCTTCCGCAAACTGGGTCACAACGAACAAGATACACCGGCGCTGACGCAGCCGCTGATGTACAAGAAGATCGCGCAACATCCGGGTACACGCAAGCTGTACGCTGAAAAACTGGCGGCGCAAGGCACCATCCCGGCCGACGGCGGCGATGTCATGGTCAAGGCTTTCCGCGATGCGATGGATAGCGGCAAGCATACTGTCGACCCGGTCATCACCAACTTCAAGAGCAAGTACGCCGTCGACTGGCTGCCGTTCCTGAACCGCAAGTGGACCGACGCTGCCGACACGGCAGTCCCGCTGGCGGAACTGAAGCGCCTGGCGACACGCATCACCACCATCCCGGAAGGTTTCAAGGCCCACGCGCTCGTCGAAAAGGTCATCAACGACCGCGCTGCAATGGGTCGTGGCGATCTGAATCTGGACTGGGGCATGGGCGAGCATCTGGCCTACGCGTCGCTGGTCGCGTCCGGTTACGCCATCCGCCTGACCGGTCAGGATGCCGGCCGCGGCACCTTCGTCCACCGTCACGCCGTTCTGCATGATCAGAACCGTGAGCGTTGGGATGCAGGCACCTATATTCCTCTGCAAAACGTCGCAGAAAACCAGGCGCCATACACCGTCATCGATTCCGTGCTGTCGGAAGAAGCGGTGCTCGGTTTCGAATACGGTTACTCGACTGCCGAACCGAACACGCTGACGATCTGGGAAGCCCAGTTCGGCGACTTCGCCAATGGCGCGCAAGTCGTGATGGACCAATTCATCAGCTCCGGCGAAGTGAAGTGGGGTCGTGCTTCCGGTCTGGTGCAAATGCTGCCGCACGGTTACGAAGGCCAAGGTCCTGAGCACTCGTCCGCGCGTCTCGAGCGTTACCTCCAACTGTGCGCCGACAACAACATGCAAGTTGTTCAGCCGACTACGGCTGCGCAGATTTTCCACTTGCTGCGCCGTCAGATGATCCGCCTGTTCCGCAAGCCGCTGATCATCCTGACGCCGAAGTCGCTGTTGCGCAACAAGGATGCCGGTTCGCCGCTGTCCGACCTGGCCAAGGGTTCGTTCCAGACCGTCATTCCGGAACTGGACGACAAGCTCGACGCCAAGAAGGTCAAGCGCATCATCGCTTGCTCGGGCAAGGTGTACTACGACCTCGTCAATGCACGCAAGGAACGCGGTCAGACCGACACGGCAATCATCCGCGTCGAACAACTGTATCCGTTCCCGCACAAGGCGTTCGCCGCTGCGCTCAAGCAATTCCCGAACTTCCAGGAATTGGTCTGGACGCAGGACGAGCCGCAAAACCAGGGCGCATGGCTGCAAATCCAGCACAACATCTTTGAAAATCTGACTGACGGTCAAAAGCTTGCGTATGCAGGTCGTCCAGCCAGCGCATCGCCAGCGGTCGGTTACTACGACAAGCACTATGCGCAACAAAAGGCGCTGATCGACACCGCGTTTTCCAAGCTCAAAGGCTTTGTCCTGACCAAGTAATCAGATCTTGCACAGCGTGCATTGCGAGGGCGATGCGCGCTGATGTTTATTGAATAACCCGAATCGGAGAAGTTACATGGCACAAATCGAAGTAAAAGTCCCGCAATTATCAGAATCCGTTGCAGAAGCCACGCTGCTGCAATGGCATAAAAAAGTGGGCGAAGCCGTCGCACGCGACGAAAACCTGATCGACGTCGAAACCGACAAGGTCGTGCTGGAATTGCCGGCGCCGGAAGCCGGCGTCATCACCCAGATCATCAAGGCCGACGGTTCGACCGTGGTCGCGGGTGAAGTCATCGCGATCCTGGACACCGACGCCTCCGCACAAGTGAGCCCGCTGGAAGTCAAGGCTGCTCCCGCACCGCAAAGCACCAACGAACCGACGCCGGTTGCCGCTCCTGAGCTGGCCAACAAGTCCAATGTCGCCATGCCTGCCGCCGCCAAGATCCTGGCCGACAACAACATGTCGACCTCGCAAGTGTCCGGCACCGGCAAGGACGGTCGCGTCACCAAGGGCGATGTGCTGGCTTCCCTGAATGCACCGAAGGCAGCTGCCCCAGCTGCCGCCGCCGCCAAACCGGCACTGCAAGCCGTTGCCGCTCCAGGCAAGGCCAGCCTGGAAAACCGTCCGGAAGAACGCGTACCGATGAGCCGCCTGCGCGCACGCGTGGCCGAGCGTCTGCTGCAATCGCAAGCAACCAACGCGATCCTGACGACCTTCAATGAAGTCAACATGCAGCCTGTGCTGGACCTGCGCGCCAAGTACAAGGACAAGTTCGAAAAAGAACACGGCGTCAAACTGGGCTTCATGTCCTTCTTCGTCAAGGCAGTGGTCCACGCACTGAAGAAGTACCCGATCGTCAATGCATCGGTTGACGGCAACGACATCGTGTACCACGGTTACTTCGACATCGGCGTTGCGGTCGGTTCGCCACGCGGCCTGGTGGTTCCGGTCCTGCGCGACGCGGATCAACTGTCGATCGCCGACATCGAAAAGAAGATCGGCGAATTCGGTCAGAAGGCCAAGGACGGCAAGCTGTCGATCGAGGAAATGACCGGCGGCACCTTCACCGTGTCCAACGGCGGTACTTTCGGTTCGATGCTGTCGACGCCGATCATCAACCCGCCGCAATCGGCGATTCTGGGCATCCACGCCACCAAGGATCGCGCCGTGGTTGAAAACGGCCAGATCGTGATTCGTCCGATGAACTACTTTGCACTGTCCTACGATCACCGCATCATCGATGGCCGCGAAGCCGTCCTGAGCCTGGTCGCGATCAAGGAAGCGCTGGAAGATCCAGCCCGCCTCCTCTTGGACCTGTAATCCAGCATGGCCGCCGGGCAAGCTACTGCGCAACCCGATCTCGCCGCTGTGATGCTCGCCGTACATCCGTACGGCTGCGCTTCTCGCGACGACCTCGGATTGCTCGCTACGCTTGCCCGACGGCCCACAGAGCCGGCTAAGCGCTGAAGGCTTCGGCGTTCAGCGCTTTTTTTGTCTCCGCGGGTCTGCTGACTCGCGCACAACGAATTAGGAATAAAACATGAGCAAGAATTTTGACGTGGTCGTCATTGGCGGCGGCCCTGGCGGCTACATCGCTGCAATCCGCGCAGCACAACTGGGCTTCAACACAGCCTGCATCGACGAATGGAAAAACGAAAAGGGCGGTCCTGCACCTGGCGGCACTTGCACCAACGTCGGTTGCATTCCATCGAAGGCGCTGCTGCAATCGTCCGAGCACTATGAACATGCCGGCCATGCTTTCAAGGATCACGGTATCGACGTCAAGGGCCTGAGCCTGAACCTGCCGCAAATGCTGGGTCGCAAGAACACCGTCGTCAAGCAGAACAACGACGGCATCCTGTACCTGTTCAAGAAGAACAAGGTCACCTTCTTCCACGGCCGCGGCAGCTTCGTCAAGGGCGACGCCAACGGCTATGAAATCAAGGTTGCCGGCGCCACTGAAGAATCCATCACCGCCAAGCAAGTCATCGTCGCGACCGGTTCCAACGCGCGTGCATTGCCGGGCGCACCATTCGACGAAGAACTGATCCTGTCGAACACCGGCGCATTGGCCATCACCGAAGTACCGAAGAAGCTGGGCGTCATCGGCGCCGGCGTCATCGGTCTGGAAATGGGCTCGGTCTGGCGCCGCCTGGGCGCGGAAGTCACCGTGCTAGAAGCGCTGCCGACTTTCCTCGGCGCAGTCGATGAACAGATCGCCAAGGAAGCCCAAAAGCTGCTGGCCAAGCAAGGCCTGACAGTGAACCTGGGCGTCAAGATCGGCGACATCAAGGCCGGCAAGAAGGACGTCAGCGTCGACTACACCGACGACAAGGGCAACGCGCAAAAGGCCGTGTTCGACAAGCTGATCATCTCGATCGGCCGTACCCCGAACACAACCGGCCTGAACGCTGAAGCCATCGGCCTGAAGCTGGACGAACGCGGCTTCATCGCCGTCGACGGCGATTGCAAGACCAACCTGCCGAACGTGTGGGCAGTGGGCGACGTGGTGCGCGGCCCGATGCTGGCGCACAAGGCGGAAGAAGAGGGCGTTGCCGTTGCCGAGCGTATCGCCGGTCAACACGGTCACGTGAACTTCAACACCATTCCCTGGGTTATCTACACCTCGCCGGAAATCGCATGGGTCGGCAAGACCGAACAGCAACTGAAGGCTGACGGCGTTGCGTACAAAGCCGGCACTTTCCCGTTCCTGGCCAACGGTCGCGCGCGTGCGCTGGGCGATACATCGGGCATGGTCAAGTTCCTGGCTGATGCCAAGACTGACGAAATCCTGGGCGTGCACATCGTCGGTCCGATGGCGTCGGAACTGATTTCCGAAGCCGTTGTGGCGATGGAATTCCGTGCTTCCGCCGAAGACATCGCACGTATCTGCCACGCTCACCCATCGTTGTCCGAAGCAACGAAGGAAGCGGCATTGGCAGTGGACAAGCGCGCGCTGAACTTCTGATGAAACGGGTTTGCCATTACCGGTAAACCCCGATCATCTCCGATGGGCGAGCCTGGCTCGCCCATTTTGTTTTAGGCTGCAGTATTTAGGCTGTAATAAATAGTCGTCTCCGGCATCCGGAGGCAGCGCATTAAAATAAAGATCAACCATGGATGTCCGCGAATTCTACGATCACGCGCTAAGCGAGCGTGGCTTCAAATCCGACGAGGCGCAGCAGCGTGCGATCGATCGCCTGCAGCGCGCCTATGAAGAATGGGTGGCGTTCAAAGCGCAACGGTCGAGCAGCTTCAAACGCCTGATCAATCGTCCCGACGTACCGCGCGGCGTGTACATGTGGGGCGGCGTGGGTCGCGGCAAATCCTTCCTGATGGACAGTTTCTATTCGGTGGTGCCGGTGGTGCGCAAGACGCGCGTCCACTTCCACGAATTCATGCGCGACGTGCATCGCCAGTTGGACGAGCTGAAGGGCATCGCCAATCCGCTCGACGACGTCGCCAAGCGCATCGCCAAGAAATACCGGCTGATCTGTTTCGACGAATTCCACGTTTCCGACATCGCCGATGCGATGATTCTGTACAACCTGTTAAGCGGCCTGTTCGACAATGGCGTGTCCTTCGTCATGACGTCGAACTACAAGCCTGACACGTTGTATCCGGACGGCCTGCATCGCGACCGCATGCTGCCGACCATACAGCTGCTCAACAGCAAACTCGATGTCATGAACATCGATGCCGGCGTCGATTACCGCAAGCGCGCGCTGGAGCAGGTCAGGATTTACCACACGCCGCTCAATGCCGCCACCGACAGCGAGTTGCGCGAGGCGTTTGCCGCCGTCGCCGAAACCGCCGACGAAGACACGCGCGTGCACATCGAAGCGCGGGAGATCCGCGCCTTGCGCCGCGCGGGCAGCGCCATCTGGTTCGATTTCGCCACCTTGTGCGGAGGCCCGCGTTCGCAGAACGATTATCTCGAAATCGCCAGTCGCTTCCAGACCGTGATCCTGTCCGGCATCCCGCGCATGTCCGCGGCGATGTCGTCGGAAGCGCGTCGCTTCACCTGGTTGATCGATGTGTTCTACGATCACAAGGTCAAGCTCATCATGTCGGCCGAAGTCGAGCCGGAAGAACTCTATACGGAAGGCATGCTGGCAAATGAATTCCACCGCACGGTTTCACGTATCATTGAGATGCAATCGCGCGAGTACATGGATTCCGAACGCCGTCTCGCTGCCGACAAGCTTGCTTGATTATGGATAAGGGTTACATGCAATCATTTCTTCAGAAGACCTGCCGCGTTCCAGCCGCAATGCTGATGCTGGCAGTCGCCGGGCTGACGCTGCCCCTGCTTGCCGCTGCCGAGCCGGCGCCTTACGGGACGCCCGGCAAGCCGGCATTCAACGAGCGCTATCCGTCGGGTTCGATTCGTTCGACGGACGAAGCCGACGAGATCCTGGCGGAGGCTGACAAGGAACGCCTCATCATCGAAGACCAATACATCGCCGAACAGCGCGACTGCTACAAGAAGTTCTTTGTGGCAGCTTGCCTGGACGGTGCCAAGGAACGCAATCGCGTTGCCGGCAAGCAGGTGCGTGACGTGGAAGTCGAGGCCAATGCTTACAAGCGCCAGGCCAAGGCCGATGATCGTGACAAATCGCTGGCCGAGCAGCGCGTCAAGGACGAGCAGGATTCTGCGCGCCGCGCCGCCGATCAAAAGGAGCGCGACGCCGCCGCTGCGCGCAAGGTGCAGGAGAGCGCAGCCAAGCAGCAACAAGTCAAGGAACGCGAGCAGCAAAGCGAAGGCAAGGAAGATGCGCGCGTGAAGGCGCACGATGCGCAGCTGCGCGAGAAACAGGCAGCAGATGCCGCCAAAGCACCGCAACGCCAGGCCAATGAAAAGGCCTACCAGGAGAAGGTCAAGGCGGCCGAAGTGCATCGCAAGGAAGTCGAGACCAACAAGGCGGAGAAAGATCGCGAGCGTGCCGCCAAGCAACAGCAGGCGCCGGCTTCCGGACCGGCCGCTGCGGATCCGAACCAGCCCAGGTAGTCCGGCCGCGGTCGCTTGCTTTTGCAGCGAGCGGCGCAGCCGACAACGATTGTTGACCTGCGGCAGGTGGATTACACTGTGTACAGTTCTTTTTTAGCAGCGGCGGCGCGCAATCTGCAATCTGCGACCCGCTGCAACCTCCAGCCGTTTTTGCACCAAGAAGCCGACATGACAATGACGCACCGCGAAGATATACAGCGCCGTATTATCGAACTGGAAGTGGAACACCGCGATCTGGACGCCGTGATCGACCTGCTTTCACGCGAAGTGCGTCATGAGGAATTACAATTGCGTCGTTTGAAGAAGCGCAAGTTGCAATTGAAGGACCACATCATGTTGCTGAAAATGCAATTGATCCCCGATATTCCAGCCTGAATCCAATGGTGCGTTTCAGCCGCTTTTGATCGGTTTCATTCGCAGCATCCATTCCCGTTGTCATGATCTTGCCGGGACGGCAACGTCGTTGGCGACAGCATGGCATCCCCCCATTTTCAGTTCAGGTTTAACCTCTTTACAGGCATGAGTCAGTGAGTTCCATCGAAGATACCGCCGCATCCGTTCCACAGGGTATCCATGATGCCGAGGTTGAGCGACTGTTCGGCGCCGGCGGTCCGCTGGGCGGGCAGGTCGGCAGTTATCGTCCGCGCCACGCCCAGACCGAAATGGCCAAGGCCATTGCCGAAGCGATTGCCGGTCAGAGCACCTTGATCGCCGAAGCCGGCACCGGCACCGGCAAGACCTTCGCCTACCTGGTCCCTGCGCTGCTGTGGGGCGGTAAGGTAATCGTCTCCACCGGCACCAAGAACTTGCAGGACCAGCTTTATCTGCGCGACATCCCGACCGTGCGCAAGGCTTTGAGCGCGCCCGTCTCGGTGGCGCTGTTGAAGGGACGTTCCAACTACGTTTGCCATTTCCATCTCGAGCGCACGCTGCAGAACGGCCGTATGACGTCGCGCGACGATGTCGGCTACCTGCGTGAGATTTCGCGCTTCATGAAAACCACTTCCTCGGGCGACAAGGCCGAGTTGTCCAAGGTGCCGGAAAACGCGCTGATCTGGAACCTCGTGACGTCCACGCGCGACACCTGTTTCGGCGCCGAATGCCAGTACTACCAGGATTGCTTCGTCATGAAAGCGCGCAAGGAAGCGCAGCAGGCCGACGTGGTCGTGGTCAATCACCATTTGTTCTTCGCCGACGTGGCTTTGAAGGACACGGGCGTGGCCGAATTGCTGCCGACTGCCAATACCGTGATTTTCGACGAGGCGCATCAGTTGCCGGAAACCGCAACCATGTTCTTCGGCGACACCGTGTCGACGTCGCAGGTGCTGGAACTGTGCCGCGACGTGTTGGCCGAAGGCCTGTCGCATGCACGTGACGGCGCCGACTGGGCCAAGGTGGTGGCGCCGGTCGAGAAGGCGGCGCGCGACCTGCGGCTGGCTTTCCCGGAAGATATCGTGCGCCTGGCGGTCAATCAGATTGCGCCGTCAAGCGTGTTCTTCCCCGCGCTGGAGACCCTGCGCGACAACATGGATGGCATGATCGCCGTACTTGAAAAACAAGCCGAGCGCGCCGAGACCATCGAGCAATGCCGCACCCGTGCAATTGAATTGTCGCATCAGCTTGAAAAATGGAATGGCGCGCAAGACAAGGCCGCCAGCGAAGACGGGCAGACCTACGTATTGTGGGTCGAGGCATTCACCTCGTCGCTGCAACTGCATCGCACGCCGCTGTCGATCGCGCCGATTTTCAACAAGCAACGCGAAGGCGTGCCGCGCACGTGGATTTTCACCTCGGCTACGCTGGCGGTGAAAAACGATTTCCATCACTACACTTCGCAGATGGGGCTGTGGGACGAGCCGGCAAAATCGTGGCCGAGCCCGTTCGACTATGAGCAGCAAGGTTTGCTTTACGTGCCGAACAACCTGCCGCAGCCGAATTCCTACGAGTACACCGATGCCGTGATCGATGCGGCGCTGCCTGCCATCATTGCCGCCGGTGGGCGCACGTTCCTGCTGTGCACTACGATCCGTGCGGTCAATCGCGCCGCGGAGCGCCTGCGTGAAGAGTTCGAACAGCGCGGCCTGCCGTTTCCTCTGATGGTGCAGGGAGAAGCCGGTCGCACCGAATTGCTGGATCGTTTTCGCGCCTCCGGTAATGGCGTGCTGATCGGTAGCCAGAGTTTCTGGGAAGGCGTCGACGTGCGCGGCGATGCATTGTCGCTGGTGATCATCGACAAGTTGCCGTTTTCCCCGCCTGACGATCCGGTGTTGGCAGCACGTATTGCCGAGCTGGAGAAGAAGGGCCTCAATGGTTTTGTGCATCACCAGTTGCCGGCGGCGATCATCAACCTGAAGCAGGGCGCCGGTCGCCTGATCCGCGATGAGACCGATCGCGGCGTGCTGATGATCTGCGATCCGCGACTGATCTCCAAGGGCTATGGCCGCCGCATCTGGCAAAGCCTGCCGCCGTTCAAACGCACCCGTGAAATCGGCATGGTGGAAGATTTCTTTGCACGCCGTGCGGCCTTGGCTGCCGCCGAGGAAAGCTGAATATGGCCTGGAATTGGTCGACGTGTCGGCGCGCGACCGCGTGATCCTGGCGGCGTTTGCCTGTCAGACCGTCAGCGAAACCGACCGACGTTACTCCCGCTAAATACGTTTTTCTACAAGCCGGAAATGCCGCCATTTTTGCGTTGAAGCGTCGTATTTCTCCCTGAATCGAGCCCGGCGCTTCGGGTAAAATGGCGGGATGAAAATTCTCATCAGCAACGACGACGGTTACCTGGCTCCGGGCATCATTGCGCTGGCCGACGTCTTGTCCGCCATCGCCGACATCACCGTGGTCGCGCCCGACAGCAACCGCTCCGGCAGTTCCAACTCGCTGACGCTGGATCGGCCTCTGTGGGTCGAGCGTGCCGGCAACGGCTTTTACTACCTCAACGGCACGCCGTCCGACTGCGTGCACGTCGCGCTGACCGGTTTGCTGCCGGACCGTCCCGACCTGATCGTTTCCGGCATCAACCAAGGCCAGAACATGGGCGACGATACCTTGTATTCCGGCACGGTTGCCGCGGCAACCGAAGGTTTCCTGTTTGGCATCCCGGCCATCGCGTTTTCGCAATTGCACAAAGGCTGGGAGCATCTCGACAGCGCCGCGCGCGTTGCCCGTGAAGTGGTCGAGCGCCAGTTCGACGCCATCGCCAAACCGTACCTGCTGAACGTCAATATTCCCAACCTGCCGTATGCCGAACTCAAGTCCTGCGTAGCGACGCGACTGGGCAAGCGCCACATGTCGGAGCCGGTCTACAAGATGCGCGATCCGCACGGCAAGGACATCTACTGGATCGGCCCGCCGGGCGGCGTCAAGGATGCCGGCGAAGGCACCGACTTCCATGCGACCGCAAACGGCCACGTGTCGATCACTCCCTTGCGGATTGACTTGACGCACACCAGTCAGCTGGCCGACCTGAAGAAGGCGCTCGCATGACCGGTAAATCCAGCCGCTTCCCGCTGTCCTTGTCCTCCGTGGTGGTGGAGAAGGGCAAGGCCGCCTCCGGCGCACCTGCGCGCACCGTGGTGACGCCGCAAACGGCAACGCGCAATGCTGCACTGGACTCCGGTCGCCTGGCCGCGAAGGCGCAAGCCGCACGCGCTGCACAACATCCGGCGCCATCCTCGTCAGCCGGAAAGCCGGCCACGCCCGTCTCTCGCACTGCATTGCCGACGCCGATTGCCACTGCCAATCGCTCGGCGCCGCTGGTGTCCGAAGCGGTCCGCAAGGCCATGGTGGCGCGCGTGGCCAAGCAGGGCGTCAGCGATCAAAAGGTATTGGCGGCGATGGAGGCTGTGCCGCGCCACATGTTCATGGAGCCGGGATTGTCGAGCCAGGCCTACATCGACGCCTCGTTGCCGATCGGACATCACCAGACCATTTCCCAGCCCTACATCGTGGCGCGCATGATCGAGATCATGCGCGACAACAACAAGGGCAAGGCGCTCGAGCGCGTGCTGGAAATCGGCACCGGCTGCGGCTATCAGGCGGCCGTACTGTCGCTGGTCGCCAAAGAGGTGTACTCCATCGAACGCATCAAGCCCTTGCATGAACTGGCCAAGACCAATTTGCGGCCGCTTCGTATCGCCAACATCCGCTTGCATTACGGAGATGGTATGCTAGGCCTGCCGCAGGTGGCGCCGTTCGACGGTATCATTCTGGCGGCGGCCGGACTGGAAGTGCCGCAGGCGCTGCTGGAACAGCTGGCGATCGGCGGGCGCCTGGTGGCGCCGGTCGGGGGGCGTCAGCAGATGTTGCAGCTCATCGAACGTATCAGTAAATTCGAGTGGACCAGCGAAACCCTGGAAGAATGCCATTTCGTGCCGCTGCGTCCGGGCACGGTGTAACAAGAATAAAACAAGCTATTCAGAATACGGCGGCGAGCGGCTTTTTGCCTCGCCGATCCCGATGAACTTCTCGCGCAGGACGCGGGTCAACGTTATCGTTGTACAAAATTTAATGTAATGAGCATGAAAAATAATCGTCTGGTCTGGTTGGGGATTGTCGTGAGTCTGCTGGCAGGGTGTTCTACTACGCCGCGCACTGCTGCACCTGTGGTGGAACGTACAACCAGCTCGGCCAAGCCGGCGGCGGATCCCGCCAAAAACGTGGCAACTGCAGCGGCGCGCCCTGAAGGAAAAGGTTATTACACGGTGAAGAAGGGCGATACGCTGTATCGCATCGCACTGGAATCGGGGCAGAGCTATCGCGACATCGTGGCCTGGAACAACCTGACCAACGCGAACGACATCAAAGTTGATCAAGTGCTGCGCGTCTCGCCACCTGACGGTGTTCAAACCGGCGCCGTGGTTGCGCCGGCGGCAGGGGCGTCAGGCATTGAGGTTCGTCCGTTGGGCGCGTCGTCTTCTGCGGGTGCTGCTCCCGCAGCGACCGGCACGGGCGCTGGCGCCAACAAGACCGGCCCGCGCGGCGACAAGCGAGCCTATTCGGACAGCACGCTGGCCGAGCTGGAAAAGCCGGACGCTGCCCCTTCGAGCGTATCGACGGCTCCGGCAGCAGCGCCTGCTGCCTCTGCAGCCCAGACTCCGACCAAGGCCGAAGCGGCGCATCCGGCCGAGAAGCCGGCGGCCGCAGCGGCGGCAGGCGACGATGACGCCGTATCCTGGATGTGGCCGGCCGAAGGCAAGGTCGTCGGTACCTTCGACGGCGGCAAGAAAGGTGTCGACATCGCCGGCAAGAGCGGCCAGCCGGTAATGGCGGCGGGCGCCGGCAAGGTCATGTATGCCGGCGCCGGCATCCGTGGTTACGGCAACCTCGTGATCGTCAAGCATTCCAATAATCTCTTGTCGGCCTATGCGCACAACAAGACGATACTGGTGAAGGAAGGGCAAGCTGTAACCAAGGGGCAGAAGATTGCCGAGATGGGGAATTCGGATAGTGACAGCGTCAAGCTGCACTTCGAAATTCGCCAGCAAGGCAAGCCTGTCGACCCGTCGAAATACCTGCCGCCACGTTAGCGTATGAGCCCAAGCCCTCGCGATCACCTGCCAGACGACGAGTCCCGATCGGACGATCCGGTCGAGCCGTTGGAAACAGCCGACGATCTGGAAGTCATTGACGAGGGTGACGACGCTGAGGCTGAGGCTCAGGGCGAAGCAGAGGTCGTCGTTGTCGTCGAGGGAGTGGAAGAACTCAAGAAGGTGCTGGCAGCCGAGCTGTCCACCGACACCACCCAACATTACCTCAACCAGATCGGTACCCGGCCGTTGTTGACTGCGCCGGAGGAATTGTATTTCGCCACGCTGGCCAAGCAGGGTGATTTCGCTTCACGCCAGAAGATGATCGAGCACAACCTGCGCCTGGTCGTGTCGATCGCCAAACATTACATCAACCGCGGCGTCGCCTTGCTCGACCTGATCGAGGAGGGCAATCTCGGCCTCATGCGCGCCATCGACAAGTTCGAGCCTGAGCGCGGTTTTCGTTTCTCGACCTACGCCACCTGGTGGATTCGCCAGAGCATCGAACGCGCCATCATGAATCAGGCGCGGACGGTGCGGCTGCCGGTGCACATGGTGCGCGAACTGAACCAGATTCTGCGGGCAAAATACCATCTGGAAGCGCAGCACCACGACGGCCGCGACGCCACTGCGGAAGACATCGCCCATCTGGTCGATCGTCCGGTCGAAGACGTGCAGGACGTGCTGGCGCTGTCCGAACATGCGGCTTCGCTCGACACTCCCCTCGACAACGATCCGCAGGCCAGTCTGATCGACCTGTTGCCGGGCTCGCTCGACGAGAGTCCCGATAGCAAAGCCGAATACCACGAAGTGTCGATACTGATCCGCGACTGGCTTAAAAATTTGCCGGACAAGCAACGCATCGTCATCACCCGGCGCTTCGGACTCGACAACGACGATCCTTCCACGCTGGAACAACTCGCTTCAGAAATGGGCATCACCCGCGAACGCGTGCGCCAGGTCCAGCAAGAAGCCCTGATCAAGCTCAAACGCAGCCTGCTGGCCCGTGGCGTCGGCAAGGACGCGCTGTTTTAGCTTCCCTCCGCCGACGGTATCGCAGACAATAGCGTTTTTGGTCTTTTGGCCGCGACGGTGGCCGCATCTATTTTCTATGCAGCAAAATATCATCAATATCAAAGCCCTCGATATGGACGGGCGCGGCGTCGGTCATGTGGCGAACGAAGACGGCACCCAGGGCAAAGTGATTTTCGTCGAAGGCGCATTGCCCGGCGAGCAGGTCAGCTTCCAGTCTTACCGCAGGAAGCCGAAATGGGAGGCGGCCACCATGACCGCCTTGCATCGCGAATCATCCTTGCGCGTCAAGCCGCAATGCGATTACTTCGGTCTCTGCGGCGGCTGTGCCATGCAGCATCTGGAGCCGTCGGCGCAAGTCGCCATGAAACAGCGCGTGCTCGAAGACAATCTCTGGCATCTCAGCAAACTCAAGGCGGAAACCATGTTGCGACCGATTTACGGGCCGACCTGGGGCTACCGCTATCGCGCGCGGATCTCGGTCAAGAACGTGGTCAAGAAGGGCACCGTGCTGGTTGGTTTCCATGAAAAGAAATCGCCGTTCGTCAGCGACATGAAGACGTGCGAAATCCTGCCGCCGCATGTCTCGGCAATGCTGATGCCGCTGCGCGCGCTGATCGGTTCGCTGAGCATCATCGACCGCCTGCCGCAAATTGAACTGGCCATCGGCGAGGGTGACAACGGAGTAAAAACCACGGTCATGGTCTTGCGCGTGATGGAGCCGCCAAGCGCCGACGACGAGCTCAAGCTCAGGGCTTTTGCCGACGAGCACAAGGTCGAATGGTGGTTCCAGCCGAAAGGTCCGGACACGGCGCATCCCTTCTATCCAACGCAATCGAGCCTGCATTACACGCTGCCGGAATTCGGTATTCGCATGCCGTTCAAGCCCACCGATTTCACTCAGGTCAATCACCAGATCAACCGTGTACTGGTGGCCCGGGCCTTGCGCTTGCTCGATGTGCAGCCTGAGGATCGTGTCGCCGATTTATTTTGCGGTTTGGGCAATTTCACCTTGCCGATCGCCACATTGGCCACGGAAGTCGTCGGCATCGAAGGCAGCACGGCCCTGACCGAGCGCGCCGCCGAGAATGCGAAGGTCAATGGGATTGCCGGCAAAACTGCGTTCTATTGCCGCAATCTGTTTGAGGCGACGACGGAAGATTTCATTGCGCTCGGCAAATTCGATCGTATGCTGATCGACCCGCCACGCGAAGGTGCGCTGGAAGTGTGCAAGGCAATTGCCGGTCTGGGCGCGCAGCATGCCCATCTGAAGCCCAGGCGCATCGTCTATGTATCCTGCAACCCGGCTACGCTGGCGCGTGATGCCGGTGAACTGGTCAACCTGGGCGGTTACCGCCTGACGCTGGCCGGCGTGGTCAACATGTTCCCGCACACGGCGCATGTGGAATCGATGGCGGTGTTCGATTTGGCGGATTGAGTTGTTCCGGCGACGCCACGAAAAAAGCCGACCAGAAGGTCGGCTTTTTCTTTGAAGCAATGCGCAGCGGCGTCAGTCGCGGTTGCCGCCGACGATGCCCAGAATCGAGAGCAGGTTGACGAACACGTTGTAGACGTCCAGGTAGATCGCCAAGGTGGCCGAAATGTAGTTGGTTTCGCCGCCGTTGATGACTTGTTGCACGTCAAACAGGATGTAAGCCGAGAAAATCGCGATCGCCACCACCGAAATAGTCAATTGCAGCGCCGGCAGTTGCAGGAAGATATTGGCCAGCGAAGCGACGATGATCACGAGTACGCCGGCAAACAGCCATTTGCTCATGCCCGAGAAGTCGCGCTTGGATACTGTCGCGACCGTTGCCATGACCCCGAAAATCAGCGCGGTGCCGCCGAATGCAGTCATGATCAATTGGGCGCCATTGGAGAAGCCCAGCGTGTATTCGATCAAGCGCGACAGCATCAGGCCCATGAAGAAGGTGAAGCCGAGCAGGACGGCGACGCCCAAGCCGGAATTCTTGGTCTTTTCGATCGCGTAGAAGAAGCCGAAGGCCACGGCCATGAACACCACGAAACCGATCATCGGGCTACCGGCAAACAGGCTCAGATGCAATTGCACGCCCAGCCACGCGCCGAGCACGGTCGGGATCATCGACAATGCGAGCAGCCAGTAAGTATTGCGCAGCACGCGGTTGCGGGCCAAGGCGCCGGTATTCAGGTTTTCAAGTGTGTTTTGCGAGTAATTGTTCATTCGTCCTCCGGTAGCGTTAAATGCGAACAGAGCATAGCACGACGCTCACTGCATGAGACACCGCAGCAAGAGCGAAGTTCGTCCGCGGAAGTCGTTAAATTTTGTCAGTTTGCCATGCTTTATAGCGAATTAGACTGATAAATAGTCGTTTCATGGTAGAATTAAAGGTTGATTGAATTGTTAATTAACAGCTTTAACCCTTTCTTTTTATTGGAGTTTTTACACATGGCAATTGAACGCACCCTGTCGATTATCAAACCGGACGCAGTTGCGAAAAACGTGATCGGTCAGATTTATACCCGTTTCGAAAACGCCGGCCTGAAAATCATCGCTGCGCGCATGATTCACTTGTCGCGTGCCGAAGCAGAAGGTTTCTACGCGGTTCACCGCGAGCGTCCATTCTTCAAGGATCTGGTTGACTTCATGGTCTCCGGTCCTGTGATCGTGCAAGCCCTGGAAGGCGAAAACGCGATCCTGAAGCATCGCGACCTGATGGGCGCAACCGATCCGAAGAAGGCAGAAAAAGGCACGATCCGCGCCGATTTCGCTGATTCGATCGACGCCAACGCAGTGCACGGTTCCGACGCAGCAGAAACAGCCAAGGTTGAAATCTCATATTTCTTCCCGGCGCTGAATATCTACTCGCGTTAATTTGTAGCAAGTTGTCCTTGATGTTTAGTGGTCTATGCATCAAGGTTAACGAAAAGTGGTACATGTCATGACAACAGCTCTCACCAATCTGCTGGATCTGGATCCCGCGCAACTCGTCGCTTATTGTGGCGAGTTGGGTGAGAAGCCGTTTCGCGCCAAACAATTGCAGCGTTGGATTCATCAATACGGCGTTGCCGATTTTGCCGAGATGACCGATCTCGCCAAGTCGCTGCGTGAAAAGCTGTCGACGCGGGCCCATGTGACCGCTCCGGCCATCATCAGCGACCATACTTCCACCGACGGCACCCGCAAATGGCTGGTGGATGTCGGCAACGGCAATGCCGTTGAAACCGTATTCATTCCCGAAGAAAACCGCGGCACCCTGTGCATTTCGACTCAGGCCGGCTGCGCGGTCAATTGCCGTTTCTGCTCGACCGGCAAGCAAGGCTTCAACCGTAACCTGAGCGTCGGTGAAATCATCGGCCAGTTGTGGATGGCCGAGTTCGAGTTGCGCAAGACCAAGGGTGTCGAAGCCGGCCCCAAAGGCGAGCGCCAGATCACCAACGTGGTGATGATGGGCATGGGCGAGCCTTTGCTGAATTTTGAACCTACCGTTACCGCTTTGAAGCTGATGCTCGACGATAACGCGTACGGCTTGTCGCGCCGCCGTGTAACGCTGTCAACCAGTGGCGTGGTGCCGATGATCGACAAGTTGTCGCAGGAATGTGCGGTGGCGCTGGCGGTGTCGCTGCATGCGTCCAACGATACGCTGCGCGACGGTCTGATTCCGCTGAACAAGAAATATCCGCTGCAAGAGTTGATGGCGGCGTGCAAGCGCTACCTCGAGTTTGCGCCGCGCGATTTTGTGACGTTCGAATATTGCATGCTGGACGGCGTCAACGACAGCGATGCACATGCGCGCGAATTGGTGGCATTGGTGCAGGGTGGCGGCGACGCCAAGGCAGCGGTGCCATGCAAGTTCAACCTGATTCCGTTCAATCCTTTCCCCGAGTCAGGATTGAAGCGTTCCCACAATCCTCGCATCAAGGCGTTTGCCCAGATCCTGATGGATGCCGGCATCGTTACAACCATTCGCAAGACGCGCGGCGACGATATCGACGCCGCCTGCGGTCAGCTGGCGGGCGAGGTCAAGGATCGCACCCGCGTGCAGGAACGCATGCAGAAAATGACTGAATACCAGCAAAAATTCGGTAAGGACTTCGGCCGCATCGTGGAGATCACCGGGTGAGGAAACGCTGGCAGAACAGTGTCATTGTCCTGCTGCTGGCACCTGCTTTGCTGCTGACCGGATGCGTTTCCTCCAAAATGGACAAAACTGCCGCCGGCGACAGCATGCCGGTATCGTCGTCCCGCGTGAATGTTCAGGCTGACGCCCGGAAACGCGCCGATATTCGTTTGCAACTGGCGATCGGTTACTACGAACAGCGCCAGTTTGCCGTGACGCTTGAAGAGGCCGATCTGGCATTGCAGGCGGTTCCTGATTTTGCCGAAGCCTACGGCATGCGCGCGCTGGCGCTTATGGAAATGGGCCGCAGCAGGCAAGCCGAGGCTGATTTTCTCCAGGCACTGAGGCTTTCGCCCGGCAATCCGGATTTCGCCAATAACTACGGTTGGTTCCTTTGCAACAATAGCCGTGCGGCCGAAGCAATACCGTACTTCGAGGCGGCAGTCGCACAGCCGACCTACCTCTCGCCGGGCAAGGCGCTTGCCAATGCCGGCGCATGCAGCCTGAAGTCGCAGAACGCCGCGGCGGCAGAACGGTATTTTGCGCGGGCATTCCAGTATGAGCCGGCCAGTCTGGCCACCAATGTGAATCTGACCAGGATTTACTTTGATCGAAGTGAGTTCGAGCGTGCGCGCTTTCACATCGGTCTGGCGGCAAAAAATGATGTCTTGAATGTCGATGCACTATGGCTAGCCATCAAGATTGAACGTAAACTAGGCAATCAATCAGCCGAAAATGAACTGGCGGCGCAATTGCGCCGTCGCTATCCGTCTTCGTCAGAATACGCGGCTTATCAACGTGGAGCATTTGATGAGTGATCAGCAGGGAAATGAAGCGCCAATCTCCGGTTTCGAATCGGGGACAGAAGAGGTAAGGCAAGTGGCATTACCCGGAGCGCTATTGGCAGCGCAACGTCAGGCCAAGGGATGGTCTGTGGAGCACGCCGCGAGTCAGTTGAAATTCGCCACGCGTCAGGTGATCGCGCTGGAGGGGGACAATTATGCCGCGTTGCCGGGCCCGGTCATCGTGCGCGGTTTTGTGCGCGCCTATGCCAAGTTGCTGGGGCTGGATGCCAACGCGCTGGTGGCATTGTTGCCGCAGGACGGTCTTGTACAAACCGGGCAGATAACGCCACAGCGCACGCTGTCGACGCCGTTTTCGGAGTCGCCGCTGCCGTTGGGCAATCGCAGCAAGGTTTCGCCGGGTCTGGTAGTCGGCGGCGTACTGGTGGTATTGCTGGTCGGCGCTGCCGGCGTGATCCATCGCACCGATGCATTCAACGACGTGCCGCAACTGGCATGGTTGAAGCAGGGCGCCAGAACGGCCTCGGAAGAACCGGCTGCAGCGCCGGTGCAAGCCGATGTCCAGCAGGATTTGCCGCCTGAAGTACAGGATGGTTCCGACAAGAGCAAGCTCGAAAAGGTCGAGTCGGCCGTGACGAGTGCTGCCAGCTCCGCCAGTTCGGCGATTACCAATGTTTCCGAGCGCGTAGCCAGCGCGGTGGCGCCGAGCGCGCCGCAGCCGGCTGCGGCGAAGACCCCGGCACCAACAGCTGAGCCTGCGCAGCCGAAAGTCGCGGCAGCGCCGGTGAACCCGGGCTCGCCCGTGACCGGCAGCCTGAACATCAGCAACAGCAAGGATTTGCTGCGCCTCACCTTCCGCGAGGATTCGTGGGTGGAAATCCGTCGTGGCGACAAGTCGACCATGATTTCGCGCTTGCTCAAGGCCGGCACTACCGAATCGTTCGACATTAATGAACCGGTCACGCTGGTGGTCGGCAATGCGGCCGGGGTCGACGCCAGCCTGCGCGGTTCCAGGCTGGATCTGGAAACCGGCAGCAGCAGCAACGTGGCTCGTCTGAGCCTGAAATGAATTTGAAGAATTTGAAATAAAGCACGTATGTCATCTTCGCCTTTCCCGATCGCATCCGGCCCGTTGGGTCGCCGTCAAAGCCGTCGCGCCGTCATCCGGTACGGCGAACGCGAAGTGGCGGTCGGCGGCGGTGCGCCGGTCATGGTGCAATCCATGACCAATACGGATACCGCCGACGCCATCGGTACGGCGATCCAGATCAAGGATCTGGCGCGCGCCGGCTCGGAAGTCGTGCGCATCACCGTCAATTCGCCGGAAGCGGCTGCGGCGGTGCCGGCGATCCGTGAGCAACTCGATCGCATGGGCGTGGACGTGCCGCTTGTGGGCGACTTCCATTACAACGGCCATACGCTGCTCAATGATTATCCCGACTGCGCCAAGGCGTTGTCGAAGTACCGTATCAACCCCGGCAACGTCGGCAAGGGCGCCAAGCGCGACAGTCAATTCGCCCAGATGATCGAAGCGGCTTGCCGCTACGACAAGCCGGTGCGCATTGGCGTCAACTGGGGCAGCCTGGATCAGGCCCTGTTGGCGCGCATCATGGACGAAAACGCCGGACGCGCGGAACCATGGCCGGCGCAGGCCGTGATGTACGAAGCGCTGGTGACGTCGGCCATTGAGAACGCCCAGCGCGCAGAAGAATTGGGCCTGGCCGGCGACAGGATCATCCTGTCGTGCAAGGTATCGGGCGTACAGGATCTGATCGCCGTGTATCGCGAACTGGCGCGTCGTTGCGACTATCCGCTGCATCTTGGTCTGACCGAAGCCGGCATGGGCAGCAAGGGCATCGTCGCCTCGACGGCGGCCCTGTCGGTGCTGCTGCAGGAAGGCATCGGCGACACCATCCGCATTTCGCTGACGCCGGAGCCGGGCGGCGATCGTACCCGCGAAGTCATCGTCGGCCAGGAAATCCTGCAGACCATGGGCTTGCGCAAGTTCACGCCGATGGTAATAGCCTGTCCGGGCTGCGGCCGCACGACGTCAACCGTATTCCAGGATTTGGCGGACAAGATTCAGACTTACCTGCGCGAGCAGATGCCGCAATGGAAGGGCGTGTATCCCGGCGTCGAAAGCATGAACGTCGCCGTCATGGGC
Source organism: Herbaspirillum lusitanum (assembly GCF_026127345.1). Taxonomy (NCBI): domain Bacteria; kingdom Pseudomonadati; phylum Pseudomonadota; class Betaproteobacteria; order Burkholderiales; family Oxalobacteraceae; genus Herbaspirillum; species Herbaspirillum lusitanum. The sequence goes on from NZ_QXFG01000008.1 coordinate 293,667, forward strand.
TGCATCGTCAACGGTCCGGGCGAATCCAAGCACGCGAACATCGGCATCAGCCTGCCGGGCACCGGCGAATCGCCTGCCGCACCGGTATTCATTGACGGTGAAAAGCGCATGACCTTGCGCGGCGAGCGCATCGCCGAAGAATTCCAAACCATTGTGCTGGATTACGTGCAAACGCATTACGGCAAGCAAACCGCGGTCTGAGCCGCGGCCGCAACTCCGCCCGGACAGGCCGCTACCGGCTGGCCTGTGACTGAACAAACCTGAAGATCATTAGCATGTCTGAAAACAAGAAAATCGAAAAAATCGTCGGCGTCAAAGGAATGAACGACATCCTGCCGGCCGACGCGCCGCTGTGGGAACTGTTCGAGAACACCGTGCATTCGGTGCTCAAGAGCTACGGCTTCCAGCAGATCCGTACGCCGATCGTCGAGCCGACCGCTTTGTTTTCGCGCGGCCTGGGCGAAGTCACCGACATCGTCGAGAAGGAAATGTATTCCTTCACCGATTCCATGAATGGCGACAACCTGACGCTGCGTCCGGAAAGCACCGCCAGCGTGGTGCGAGCGGCGCTCGAACATAATCTTACCTATGATGGCCCGAAGCGCCTCTGGTACGCGGGTCCGATGTTCCGTCACGAGCGTCCGCAGCGCGGCCGCTATCGCCAGTTCCATCAGGTTGGCGCGGAAGCGCTCGGTTTCACCGGCCCGGACATCGACGCCGAGCTGATCATGATGTGCCAGCGCCTGTGGGACGATCTCGGTCTGGAAGACATCCGCTTGGAACTGAATTCCATCGGCGACGCTCAAGAGCGCAGCAAGCATCGCGCCGACCTGATCGCCTATTTCGAGCAGCACAAGGAGTTGCTCGATGCCGATGCTCAGCGTCGCCTGCATTCGAATCCGCTGCGCATCCTCGACACCAAGAATCCGACCATGCAAGACATGGTCAACGGCGCGCCCAAGCTGCTCGATTATCTCGGTGAAGAATCGCGCGCCCATTTCGAAGGCGTGCAAAAGATCCTGAACCACAACAACATCCCGTTCACCATCAATCCGCGCCTGGTGCGCGGCATGGACTATTACAATCGCACGGTATTCGAGTGGGTCACCGATCAGCTCGGTTCGCAAGGTACGGTGTGCGGCGGCGGACGTTACGATCCGCTGATCGAAATGTTCGGCGGCAAGCCGACGCCGGCCTGTGGTTTCGCCATGGGCGTGGAGCGCCTGCTGGAACTGATGAAGGCAAGCGGTGAGCAATATGCGCCGAACCAATGCGACGTCTACATGGTCCACCAGGGCGATGAAGCGCAACTGCAATCCTTTGTGCTGGCGGAAAGATTACGCGGTGCCGGGCTGGATGTTGTGCTACATTGCGCATCGGCGAGCGCGGGCGGCAGCTTCAAGTCGCAGATGAAGAAGGCCGACGCCAGCGGCGCGGCGTTTGCAGTCATCCTCGGCGAAGACGAAGTCAAGAACGCGACGGCCACCGTCAAGACCTTGCGAGCAACCGAGGGCGAGAGCAATCAGGTCACGATTCCTTTCGACGGCGTCACCGACTATGTCGTGGAGCAAATCGTGGGCGACCATGATCATGGTCACGATCATGACCACGTGCATTACCACCCTTAATTTCTGAACCACTTTTAGACTTATTTCATGGCATACGATCTCGAAGAACAAGAACAGCTTGCTTCCATCAAGGCTTGGTGGAGCAAGTACGGCAATCTTCTGACCTGGGTGTTGATCGTCGCGCTGGCTGCCTACGGTGCCTGGAGCGGCTGGAATTTGTATCAGCGCAAGCAGTCGCAGCAAGCCTCCCAGCTCTATGAAGAGCAGCAGAAGGCGGCGGAAGCCAAAGACAACGCCAAAGTGCTGCGCGCAGCGACCGACATGCAGGACAAGTTCAGCGGCACCGCTTACGCGCAGATGAGTGCGCTGGTCGCCGCCAAGACAGCTTTCAGCGCGAACGATACCGAGACCGCCAAGAAGCAATTGCAATGGGTCATCGACCATGGCCGCGACGCCGAGTACAAGGCGATTGCGTCGATTCGCTTGGCGGGCCTGTTGCTGGATGCCAAAGCCTATGATGACGCCCTCAAGCTGCTGGCCGGTGATTTCCCTGCGCAGTTTGCCGGCGCCGTTGCCGATCGCAAGGGCGATATTCTGGTGGCGCAGGACAAGCGCGATGAAGCGCGCACCGCTTACCAACTGGCGCTGGACAAGACCGATGAGCGCAATCCGGGCCGTCAGCTGATCCAATTGAAGCTCGACGCCATCGGCGGCACGCCGGCAAAGGCTGCGGCCTGAGCATCGCCATAACAACACTCCAACATCGTGAAATCCGGTAAGAGGAAAAACCATATGCGTCGTGAGTCACAAGTTGTATCCAAGCGTACCGCTGCCCTGGCGATCAAACTGAGCGCGCTGGCTACCGTAGCCTTGTTGTCGGGATGTTCGTTGTTTTCGAGCAAGAAAGAAGTCAATCCGCCTGCAGCGCTGGTTGAATTCAAGCAAACACTGCGTACGCAAACCGTCTGGACTGCCTCCGTCGGCAAAGCCGGCGTCTTCCAGTTCAGCCCGGTCTTCGCGGGCGGCAGCGTGTTCGCGGCCGGTGCAGACGGCGCCGTGGTGCGCCTGAATGCATCCAACGGGCAGACTGTGTGGCGCGTCAACGCCGGTTCTTCATTGACGGCCGGTGTCGGCAGCGACGGCAACGTGGTTGCCGTGGTGGGCGAGAAGGGCGTCGTGCAAGCCTTCGACGGCAATGGCAAGTCGCTCTGGAAAGCCCAGGCGCCCAGCGAAGTCCTGTCCGCTCCGGTGGTAGGTTCGGGGTTGGTGCTGGTGCGCAGCATCGATAACCGCGTTACCGCATTTGACGCCGAAAACGGCACACGTCGCTGGACCGTACTGCGTCCTTTGCCGGCGCTGACCCTGCGCACTGCGCCGGGCATCGTACTCGATTCGCAAACGGCCTACGTCGCCTTGCCGGGCGGCCGCTTGTCGGCATTGGCGCTGAACAACGGCGGTCCGCGCTGGGAAGTTGCCGTCGGCGATCCGAAGGGCACCACCGAACTTGAACGTATTGCCGACGTATCCGGCGTGCCGGGCTTGGGCGTACGCGATGTCTGCGCCGTGGCTTATCAAGGTCGTATCGGCTGCTTCGATGTTGCCAACGGCAACGTGCGCTGGGCCAAGGATTTTTCCAGCGAATCCGGCTTGACGCTGGATGACCGTTTCGTGTTTTCGGCCGATGACAAGGGCGGCGTGACGGAATTCGCCCGCGACACCGGCACCGCGCTGTGGCGCAACGCCAAGCTGGCCTATCGCCGCCTGTCGCCGCCGATAGCAGTTGGCAAAGCGGTCGCAGTAGGCGATTATCAGGGTTATATCCATTTCCTGTCGCGCGATGACGGTGCGTTCGTCGCCCGCACAAGCACTGACGGTAGCCCGATTCAGGTGACGCCGATTGCCGCTGGGCAAGCCGTCGTTTTTCAAACTCAAGCAGGAACAGTCGTCGCCTTGGCGGCAGAATAAAATTTAATGAAGCCGGTTATTGCACTTGTTGGTCGTCCCAATGTCGGTAAGTCGACATTGTTTAATCGGCTCACCCGTTCACGTGATGCGCTGGTCGCAGACTTGCCCGGACTGACCCGGGATCGTCACTACGGCGAAGGCCGGGTCGGCGAGCGCCCCTTTTTGGTGATTGATACCGGCGGTTTCGAGCCGGTGGCCAAAGAAGGCATCATGTTTGAAATGGCCAAACAGACCAAGCAGGCGGTGGTCGAGGCCGATGTCGTGATATTCATTGTCGATGGTCGTCAGGGCCTCACGCCGCACGACAAAACCATTACCGATTTCCTGCGCAAATCGGGCCGTTCGGTCATGCTGGTGGTCAACAAGGCCGAAGGCATGAAGTACACGTCCGTGACCGCCGACTTCTATGAGCTGGGCCTGGGCGATCCGTATGTGATCTCCGCTGCGCATGGCGACGGCGTCGCCGACCTGGTGGATGAAGCATTGGATATCGCGCTGGCGCAACGCCCTGATCTCGGCGAAGAAGTCGATACCGCGCGCGGCATCAAGATCGCCATCGTCGGCCGTCCGAATGTAGGCAAGTCGACACTGGTCAATACCTTGCTCGGCGAAGAACGCGTCATCGCTTTCGACATGCCGGGCACGACGCGCGACTCGATTGAAATTCCATTCGAGCGCGACGGCAAGCAATACACGCTGATCGATACTGCGGGTATCCGTCGTCGCGGCAAGGTGTTCGAAGCGATCGAGAAATTCTCGGTGGTGAAGACGCTGCAGTCGATTTCGGAAACCAATGTGGTCCTGTTGCTGCTCGACGCTCAACAGGACATTTCGGAGCAGGACGCGCATATTGCCGGCTTCGTGCTGGAGTCCGGCCGTGCGCTGGTGGTGGGCGTCAACAAGTGGGATGGACTGCAAAGCGATCGCCGCGACGAGATCAAGATGGATCTGGAGCGCAAGCTCAGTTTCCTGTCGTTTGCCAAGTTCCATTTCATCTCCGCGCTGAAGTCGACCGGTATCGGCCCGGTCATGAAATCAATCGACTCGGCCTATGCCGCAGCGATGTCCAATCTGACCACGCCGAAGCTCACGCGGGCGCTGATCGAAGCGGTCGAACATCAACAGCCGCGCCGCAAAGGCTCGATCCGACCCAAATTGCGCTACGCCCACCAGGGCGGCATGAATCCTCCGATCGTGGTGATCCACGGCAACGCCCTTGAAGGCGTGGATGACAGCTACAAACGTTATCTCGAGAAGCATTTTCGTGAAACTTTCTCGTTGGTTGGCACTCCACTCCGTATCGAGTTCCGCTCGAGCAAGAATCCTTTCGCACGCCCAGATAAATAATCTCGAATCTTGGCGGTCGGTAGGAAATCGTTTACATTCATAACGCATAGATTGGTAAAGCACTTGAAATTTTGTCAGGTGCCTCCAAATCCTAATCACAACAACACAGTGGAGCTGCCATGAGCAACAAAGGGCAATTGTTACAAGACCCATTTCTTAATGCCTTAAGAAAAGAACACGTCCCCGTCTCGATCTATCTGGTCAACGGGATCAAACTGCAAGGCCATGTTGAGTCGTTCGATCAATATGTCGTCCTGCTGCGCAATACCGTCACGCAAATGGTATACAAGCACGCCATTTCTACCGTCGTACCAGCCCGTGCCGTGAACCTGAGCCTCGATTCGGCAGAAGCGGAATAATGGTTTATCCAGCCGGCGCCACGCCGTGTGCATACTGATATGCGTGCCGCGCTAGTCGGCCTGGATTTCGGCAAAAGCGATTTTGCCGCAAGTCTGGATGAATTATTCCTGCTGGCCAAGTCCGCTGGCGCAGAGCCTGTTACCACCGTAACCGGCAAGCGCGCCAGTCCGGACGCCGCGCTGTTTGTCGGTTCCGGCAAGGCGCAGGAGATTGCGGATGCAGTAGCCGATCTGCAACTGGACATCGTTATCTTCAATCATGCCTTATCGCCTGCGCAACAGCGCAATCTCGAACGGGTACTGAAAACGCGGGTGCTTGATCGCACCAGCCTGATCCTCGATATTTTCGCCCAACGCGCCAAGAGCCATGAAGGCAAGGTGCAGGTTGAGCTCGCCCAGTTGCAGCATCTGGCGACGCGCCTGATCCGTGGCTGGACTCACCTGGAACGGCAAAAGGGCGGTATCGGCTTGCGCGGTCCCGGCGAAACCCAGCTCGAAACCGACCGTCGACTGCTCGGCGATCGCGTCAAGGCCTTGCGTGCCCAACTGGCCAAGCTGCATCGTCAGCATGCCACGCAACGACGCGCACGCGGCCGCAACGACACGTTCTCGGTGTCGCTGGTCGGTTACACCAACGCGGGCAAATCCACGGTGTTCAACGCCATGGCCAAGGCCGGCGTATATGCCGCCAACCAGCTGTTCGCGACGCTAGACACGACGTCGCGCCGGGTATATCTGGGCGAGGTCGGCCACGTTGTCATTTCAGACACGGTCGGGTTCATCCGCGAGTTGCCTCACCAACTGGTGGCGGCATTTCGCGCCACGCTCGAAGAGACCATCCACGCCGATCTGCTGCTGCATGTTGTCGATGCGGCAAGCCCGGTGCGGATGGAACAAATCGAGCAGGTGAATCTGGTTCTCAAGGAGATCGGCGCGGATCATATTCCCCAGATTCTGGTCTGGAACAAGATCGATGCCGCCGACCTGGAGCCGGCAATTGAGCATGATGAGTATGGTAGAATCCACCGGGTTTTTGTCAGTGCGAAAACTGGCGCCGGCCTGGATTTGTTGCGGCAGGCAATTGCCGACTCACTCAGGTCGTCGATCGAGGTGCGCAGGGGCGCCCGATCACAGACTTTCGATTCTCAAGATGCGCACAATGTGTACGATGTACACGATACGCAAGCGCATTAATCTGTTGGCTTGAACCGCCACAGCTGGTCGTCCGGGCGGTTCTCGAAGTTGGCGGGCATTCCCTCTTTTGATTTTTTCAATTACTAAGCCGGATCGCAACGCATGCTCGTTTCTCTATTCAAAAAACTCGGTATAAAGTTTTCGTTGAACGACCCTCAATGGGGGCGCGGTTCACAAGACGACAACAACCGTCAAAATCAGAACAACGGCAATAACGGCAAGAAGCCGGACGACGGTCCTCCCGACCTCGATCAGCTGTGGCGCGATTTCAACCAGCGCCTGAGCCGGCTGTTCGGCAAACGCGGTGGCGGCGGTTCCGATAACGGTGACGGCGGCGGCTTTAATCGCGGCGACATCAAGGGCGCCGGCATTGGCGCCGGCGTGATTGCCGTCATCGTCGCGTTCCTGTGGCTGGCCAGCGGCTTCTTCATTGTTCAGGAAGGCCAGACCGCGGTCGTCATGACCTTCGGCAAATACAGTCACACCACGTTGCCCGGTTTTAACTGGCGCTGGCCTTATCCGCTGCAAAGCCACGAGATCGTGAACGTCTCGCAGGTACGTACGGCGGAAATCGGCTATCGCAGCAACGCCAAGAACAAGCAATTGAAGGAAGCGCTGATGCTGACTGACGATGAAAACATCATCGACATCCAGTTCGCCGTGCAATACAAGCTCAAGAACGCCGCAGAATGGCTGTTCAACAATCGTGACCAGGACGAAACCGTGCGCCAGGTCGCCGAGACCGCAATCCGCGAAATCGTCGGCCGCAGCAAGATGGACTTCGTGTTGTACGAAGGCCGTGAAAAGGTGGCGCTCGACGTCGGCCAGTTGATGCAGCAAATCCTCGATCGCTACAAATCGGGCGTGCAGATCACCAACGTCACCATGCAAGGCGTGCAACCGCCCGAACAGGTACAGGCGGCATTTGACGATGCCGTCAAGGCAGGGCAGGATCGCGAGCGCCAGAAGAATGAAGGCCAGGCTTATGCCAACGATGTGATTCCGAAGGCCAGCGGCGCTGCTTCGCGTCTGCTGGAAGAAGCCGAAGCCTACCGTTCGCGCATCGTCGCCAACGCCGAAGGCGATGCCGCGCGCTTCAAGCAGGTGCTCGAGGAATACCAAAAAGCGCCGGCCGTGACGCGTGACCGCATGTATCTGGAAACCATGCAGCAGATCTTCTCCAACACGACCAAGGTCATGGTGGACGCCAAGAGCGGCAACAACCTGCTGTATCTGCCGCTGGACAAGCTGATCCAGCAATCCGACAACGCCGCCGCTGCCGCGAAGCCTGCGACTGCGCCTGCAGGATCATCCACGGCCTCGCCAACACTTCCAGGAACAGATCCAGTGTATTCAACTGATGTCCAACGTGATTCCCGCAACCGGGATGCGCGTGATTCCCGCGATCGGGAGGTACGCTAATGAGCCGCCTGATTACCAGCATCATCGCCGCCGTCATCGCCATCTGGCTGGTGTCGACCACCATCTTCGTCGTTGAACAGCGCCAGTCGGCCATCGTTTTCGCCCTCGGCGAAGTCAAGCAGGTGGTGACGGAGCCGGGCCTGCACTTCAAGCTGCCGCCGCCGTTCCAGAACGTCATCTACATCGACAAGCGCATCCAGACCCTGGATACGCCTGACGCCGATCGTTTCATCACGGCCGAAAAGAAAAACGTCCTGGTGGACTCCTTCGTCAAATGGCGCATTGTCGATCCGCGTCTGTATTTCATCAGCTTCGGCGGCGATGAGCGTCGTGCGCAAGATCGTCTGTCGCAAATCGTCAAGGCTGCGCTGAACGAAGAAATCACCAAGCGCACCGTGCGCGAAGTGATCTCCGGTGAACGCGGCAAGGTGATGGACGCGATCCAGCGCAAGGTTGCCACGGAAGCCAAGCAGATCGGCGCCGAGATCATCGATGTGCGTCTGCGCCGGGTCGACTATGTCGACCAGATCAACAATTCGGTGTACGACCGCATGAAGTCCGAACGCGCCCGCGTTGCCAACGAATTGCGTTCCACCGGCGCCGCCGAGTCGGAAAAGATCCGCGCCGACGCCGATCGTCAGCGTGTGGTGCTTCTGGCCGAAGCCTATCGCGATGCGGAAAAGATCCGCGGCGCGGGTGACGCCAAGGCTTCCCAGGTCTACGCCCAGGCATTCGGACAGAATCCCGAGTTCTTCAAGTTCTATCGCAGCCTCGAGGCTTATCGCGCCAGCTTCAAGAACCGTCACGACCTGATGGTGGTGGACCCCAACTCCGAGTTCTTCAAGTATTTCAAGGGCGTCGGAAGCGCGAGCGCCAAGAAATAAGCCACGACCCGATCGTGGTATACAATATCGGGTTGCGCGAACAGAAAATGGATGCCGCCGACACGGGGCGTCCTCTGTTTTGTTGACTTGAATTGTTGTCTGCTGTTTCTATCGCTGTTTCTAACGTTTCTTTTCGTTTCTTTCGAGTATTTGTTTCCCCAGCATTGATGTGATGTGCTTCAGGCATACGCTTCTTCGGACGCGTGTGCCTTGCCGCGTGTGGTGGGGTTTGCCCGGTTTCGCCCGAGTTTTTCCTGTGCATGCCGGGGTTTGTTTCAGATATATTTTTTGATTGAATTGTTTTATGCCGAACTGGCTTCTTCCTGAAAATATCGCCGACGTCCTGCCGTCAGAAGCGCGCAAGATTGAAGAGCTGCGTCGCCGCATGCTCGACAATTTCCGCCTGTACGGCTACGAAATGGTCATGCCGCCGTTGCTCGAATATCTTGAGTCGTTGCTGACCGGCGCCGGTCAGGACACCGACCTGCGCACCTTCAAGCTGGTTGATCAGCTGTCGGGACGCACGCTGGGGATTCGTGCCGACATGACCACGCAAGTCGCGCGCATCGACGCGCATTTGCTCAACCGTGATTCCGTCACGCGCCTGTGCTACGCGGGCAGCGTGTTGCATACCCGTCCCTCGGGCCTGCATGCCACGCGCGAACCCTTGCAGATCGGCGCCGAAATCTACGGCCACGCCGGCCTCGAAGCCGACGCCGAAATCCAGGAACTGGCGCTGGCCTCATTGGCGCTGGCCGGCATCGGCAAGGTGCGGCTGGACTTGTGCCACGTCGGCGTGCTGCGCGCCATCATCGCCAACGACGAGAAGGCGGCGAAGCAGGCAGCGCAACTGTTCGGCCTGCTGGAAGCCAAGGACATCCCCGGTCTGCACATACTGACCAACGATTATCTGCCGGCCACGCGTGACGCTTTGCTGGCATTGCCGGGGCTGTACGGCGACATCGAAGTGATCGCACGTGCACGCAAGGCCTTGCCGGCGCTGCCGGGCATTGCCCAGGCGCTCGACGAACTGCAAGCGCTGGCGCAACTGGCCGGCGAAGCCAACGTCACCATCGACCTGGCCGACCTGCGCGGTTACCACTATCACAGCGGCGTGATGTTCGCGGCTTACGTGCCCGGCTTGCCCAACGCGGTGGTGCGCGGCGGCCGTTACGATCATGTCGGCGAAGCATTTGGACGCGCCCGCCCGGCCACCGGTTTTTCCATGGATTTGCGTGAACTGGCTCGCCTGATGCCGGGCGCGGAAAGAAAGCCTGCAATTCGGGCGCCATGGGGTACCGAGGCAGGTTTGCGTGAGAAAATAGCGGAATTGCGCCGCGCCGGGGAAATCGTGATTCAAAGTCTCCCGGGACACGAGAACGACCAGGACGAATTCGACTGCGACCGCGCAGTGGAACTCAGCAATGGAAATTGGATTATCAAAAATTTGGGTTAAGCCATGTTACAGAAAAGCAATGCAAAGAATGTCGTCGTCATCGGTACGCAGTGGGGCGATGAAGGTAAAGGTAAGATCGTCGATTGGCTGACCGATCACGCCCAGGGCGTGGTGCGTTTCCAAGGCGGCCACAACGCCGGCCATACGCTGGTCATCGGCGGCAAGAAGACTGCTCTGCAATTGATTCCGTCCGGCATCATGCGTGCCGGCGTGGCTTGCTATATCGGCAATGGCGTCGTCCTGTCCGTGCCTGATCTGCTGCGTGAAATCGACAAGCTGGAAGCTGCCGGCGTCGAAGTCGCGTCGCGCCTGAAAGTATCCGAAGCCTGTCCGCTGATCCTGCCTTATCACGTGGCGCTGGACGTGGCGCGTGAAGCCGCCCGCGGCGCCGCCAAGATCGGCACGACCGGCAAGGGCATCGGCCCCGCCTACGAAGACAAGGTTGCCCGTCGCGCCATCCGCGTGGCCGATCTGCTCAACGAAAAGCGCTTCGCTGAGAAGCTGCTGGAAAACCTGGACTACCATAACTTCGTCCTGACTCAATACCTGAAGACCCAGCCGGTCGATTTCCAGAAGACGCTGGACGATGCGTTGGCCAATGTGCCGCGCCTGAAGCCGATGGTCGCCGACGTTTCCAACGACCTGCATATCGCCAACCAGAACGGTTCCAACCTGCTGTTCGAAGGCGCGCAAGGCAGCCTGCTGGACGTTGACCACGGCACTTATCCGTTCGTCACCTCGAGCAACTGCGTGGCCGGCAACGCTGCCGCCGGCGCCGGTGTCGGTCCCGACATGCTGCACTATGTCATGGGCATCACCAAGGCCTACACCACACGCGTCGGTTCGGGCCCGTTCCCGGCCGAATTGCCGACCGATGCAGGCGTCGGCAAGCATCTGGCTTCCGTCGGTCACGAATTCGGCACCGTCACCGGCCGTGCGCGCCGCTGCGGCTGGTTCGACGCTGCGCTGCTGAAGCGTTCGGTGCAGATCAACGGCGTGTCCGGCATGTGCCTGACCAAGCTGGACGTGCTGGACGGCCTCGAGTCGCTCAAGCTGTGCACCGGTTATACACTCAACGGCAAGACCGTCGACATCTTCCCGGTCGGCGCTGAAGAAGCCGCTGCCTGCGTGCCGATCTACGAAGAAATGCCGGGCTGGAAAGAGTCGACCGTCGGCGTACAATCGCTGGACGGCTTGCCGAAGAACGCGCGCGCTTACATCGAACGTATCCAGGAACTGGTCGGCGTGCCCATCGACATGATTTCTACCGGTCCGGATCGCGAAGAAACCATCGTCCTGCGTCATCCGTTCAAGTAATCCCGTAAAGCAATTTCGTACGACGAGTATCAATAATGAAAATATCCGACGACAAAGACCTGTGGGTCTCCTGGGATGACTACAACCGCAGCATCGAAAAGCTGGCCCTGAAGGTGTATGAATCGGGCTGGCAATTCGACCAGGTCCTGTGCCTGGCGCGCGGCGGCTTGCGACCCGGCGATGTGTTCTCGCGCATCTTCGACGTGCCGCTGGCGATCCTGTCGACCAGCTCCTACCGTGAAGCCGCGGGCACCATCCGCAGCAGCCTGGACATCGCCAAATACATCACCATCACCAAGGGCAGCCTGTCGGGCCGCGTTTTGCTGGTGGACGATCTGGTCGATTCCGGCGTAACGCTGCAAAAGGTCCAGCAGCACCTCAAGGAGCACTATCCGGCCGTGACCGAGATCAAATCGGCAGTGCTGTGGTGGAAGGCCTGCTCGATCGTCGAGCCGGACTATCACCTCGACTACCTGCCGACCAATCCATGGATCCACCAGCCGTTCGAAGACTACGACGGCCTTGGTCCGCATCAGTTGGCGGCATGGGTCAAGAAGGGCGAGACGAAGTAATTCGCCGTTCTGCGAGACCAAAAAAAGAGCTTACGCATTCACGTAAGCTCTTTTTTTATGTCCGCGATCCCGCATCGCCGCTGCCTCAGGGAATCACTTTGCGGCGACGGAAGTCGTCAAAGATCGCCATGAACATCGCCTCGGTCTCGACATACGCATGAAAGCCGAAGCGCCGCGCCTTGGAGCCGTCGCCGAACATGTCGTAGTCCCAGGAGAACACGAAGTCGCTGAACTCCCACGACGATAATTCCGCCAGATCGTGCCGGGCCAGGTCGTGCTTGTCGACGATGCGCTGCCACACCTCGGCCTTGTCCGCCATCACCGTAGTCAGCGACAGGGGCAAGGGCGGCGCTGCCTCGAGATCGAAATAGCGCGCAATCTTCGGCCACATTTCGCTCCAGCGGAACAGATCGCCGTTGCCGATGTTGAAGGCCTGGTTGCCGCAACGCGGATCGGTCGCCGCCCACACCGTGGCCTTGGCCAGCAGGCCCGCATCGGTCATTTCAACCAGCTTGTCATAGGCGCCCGGTTTGCCTGGAAAACGCAGCGGCAGGCCCAGTTCTTTCGACACTGACGCATACACCGCGATTGCCAGCGCCAGGTTCATCGGATTGCCCAACGCAAAGCCGCCGACCACCGCCGGGCGGATGCCCGACCAGGTCCAGGCCTTGCCTTGCTGGCGCTGCTCGAGATAAGTCTGCTGGTCGAACATGAATTCCGGCGGCATGAAATGCGCATCGGTTTCACGCGCCGGCGTCTTGAACGGACCGAGATGGCCGCCGTAGACCTTGTAGCCCTGCATCAGGCTGACGTGTTGCAGACGATCGGCGACCGGCTCGACGCTTTCCAGCGTATTGACCAGCATCGCCAGATTAGGCCCCACCAATTCGGCCCAGGTCGGGCGATGCTGGTAGGCGGCGTAAAAGATGTGGGTGACTTGTTGGAGGCCGCCCAGTTTGGCGCGGGCGTCGTCGCGGTCGAGCAGGTCGACCGCGACGTGCTGCACGCGCGCGTCGGACTGGCCGCCGCGGCGCGACAGGCCGACGATATTCCAGTCTTCAAGGCCGCGCAGATGATCGATCAGGTTGCGGCCGATGACGCCTTGGGCGCCGACTACCAATGCTACTTTTTGCGTGTTCATGATGATGGTTTCCCGGACAGGTTAAGGTCAAAGTGGCCTTAGCAAGCTTCGTTGGCGGCCTTCAGCGAAACCGCCGGAGCGGTTTTGCGATCCAGCTTCCAACTGATCAGCGCGACCACCAATCCGCCTGCGGTAATCAGTGCGGCGACCAGCGACACTGCGTGCAAGCCGGGACCGTGATCGATGGTGACGCCGCCCAGCCATGCACCGAGGGCATTGCCAAGATTGAAGGCGGCGATATTGACCGATGAGGCCAGGTTGGGCGCGCCGGTGGCTTTTTCCAGTACGCGCATTTGCAGCGGCGGCACGGTGGCGAAGGCCGCGGCGCCCAGCAAGCCGACCGTGATCACGGCGGCCAATTTGTAATGGCTGGTGAACGAGAACAGCACCAGTACGCCGGCCAGCAACACCAGGCTGATCACCAGCGTCGGCATCAGGTACTTGTCGGCGAACTTGCCGCCCAGCAGATTACCGCCCACCAGGCCGACGCCGAACAGCAGCAGGATCGGCGATACGGCGCCCGGTTGGAAGCCGGTGATGTCGGTCAGGATTGGCGCGATGTAGGTGAACGCCGCAAACACGCCGCCGAAGCCCAGCACTGTCATCAGCAGGCCCAGCAGCACTTGCGGACGACCCAGCACGCGCAGTTCGCTGCGGAAGTCGGCATCCTGCCGGTCATCCGAGCGCGGCACCAGATAGGCGGTTGCCAGCAAGGCCACCACGCCGATGGCGCTGACTGCCCAGAAGGTCGAGCGCCAGCCGTACATCTGGCCGAGCCAGGTGCCGAATGGCACGCCCAACACGTTGGCCACGGTCAGGCCGGTGAACATCAGGGCGATCGCGGAAGCCTGCTTTTCCTTCGGCACCAGGCCGGTGGCGACCACCGAACCGACGCCGAAGAAGGCACCATGCGAAAACGACGCGACGATGCGCGAAATCATCAGCGTGGTGTAATCCGGCGCGATTGCACAGCCGACGTTGCCGATGACGAACAGCACCATCAGGCTGACCAGCAAAGTCTTGCGCGGCAGCTTGCCGGTGGTGGCGGTGACCAGCGGCGCACCGACAAACACGCCCAGCGCGTAGCCGGTGACCAGCAAGCCGGCCGAAGACAGGGTCGTGCCCAGATTGGCGGCGACTTCGGGCAACAGGCCCATGATGACGAATTCGGTGGTTCCTATCGCAAATGCGCTGATGGCCAGCGCCCATAAAGCAATCGGCATGATGCAACTCCAGGTTGGTTTGACGTATCGCATTGTGACGGCTATCTTTGTTGAGAAAAATACCGTTAAAATCAAAAAATATTTGAATTGGAGTCAACAATGGCCATGCAGTCGGATGAAATGCGGATCTTTATCGCGGTGGTCGAGGCCGGCAGCCTGAGCGCCGCCGCCGAGGTGCTGGAGCAGACCACGTCGGGCGTCAGCCGGGCATTGACGCGGCTGGAGGAAAAACTCGGCACCAGCCTGCTGACGCGCACCACGCGGCGCATGGACCTGACCGAAGAAGGGCAGGTATTCCTGGAGCAGGCGCGCGAGATCGTTGCCGCCATGGAGCGCGCCGAAGAATCGATCCGCATCCGCAGCCAGAAGCCGGTCGGCAAGCTGCGTGTGGATGCCTCGGCGCCGTTCATGCTGCACTGTATCGTGCCGCACGTCGGCGCCTTCCGTGAGGCATATCCCGATATTGAACTGGACCTGACCACCAACGATCGCTTCATCGACCTGGTCGAGCAGCGTACCGACATCGCCATCCGTATCGGCGAGCTGCAGGATTCCACGCTGCATGCCAAACCGCTGACCTCGGCGCGGCTGCAACTGCTGGCCAGTCCGGAATACCTGCGCCGTCACGGCACGCCGAAGACGGTCAAGGAGCTCGACAAGCATCAGCTGATCGGCTTTACGCAGCCGGAAGGGCTCAACAACTGGCCGCTGCAGCATGAAGACGGCGACCGCTATCCGATCCGTCCGGCGCTGCGCGCCTCCAGCGGCGAGACCATCCGGCAACTGGCGCTGCACGGGCAAGGCATCGCTTGCCTGTCCAATTTCATGTCGGATGCCGATGTGAAGGAGGGACGTCTGGTTCGCTTGCTGGAAAAGTCGCACACGGCGTTCCGCCAGCAGATCCACGCTGTGTATTATCGGAATACCCGGATTTCGCGGCGGATCAGCTGCTTCCTCGATTTCTTGCAATGCAAGCTGTAATGCCTGTTTTGGAATAGAACCATTCGACGTGTCATTTGTCTTGATCGTGTCACGACGATTCGCCATCATGATGCGTTGCTGCAAAATTGCTTAACACTGATTAAAAATATAACGGAGCAAGCATGCCCCTGATTTCCCGGACTGCACGTTGGATCTCGCCATTGCAACTGGTATTGGCATTACTCTTGTCGCCGGCTACCGACGCCGGGGCCGCCGGCGTTGCCGGCTTTTCACCGCAAGGCGAGGTGGCCCAGATCCGCCAGGCGCGCGCTACCTTCTCCGAACCGATCATCAAGTTCGGCGATCCCAAGGCGGCGGCGCCGTTCGACGTCAATTGCGCGGTGGCCGGGACTTCACGCTGGGCCGACGGCAAGAACTGGGTCTATGATTTCGAGCGCGACCTGCCGCCCGGCACACGTTGCTCCTTTACGTTGAAGCCCGGCGTCAAGGCGGTATCCGGCGCTGCGCTGAGCGGCAAGAGCGTATTCCAGTTCAGCACCGGCGGCCCGGCGGTGGTGCGCCACATGCCGAGCGGCGAAGAAATCGAAGAAGAACAGGCCTTCATCCTGTTCCAGAACGGCGCGGCCAACCAGGACACCGTGCGCGACCATCTGTACTGCGAAGCCGAAGGCGTGCATGAGCGCATTCCGGTCAAGTTCGTCGCCGACGCCACGCGCAAGCAGTTGCTGCAAGAGTTCGCCAAGAAAATCGATCCGGCCACCGTCACCATCGTGCAATGCCAGCAGCGCCTGCCCAATGACGCCACGGTGCGGCTGACCTGGGACAAGGGCATCGCCACGCCGAACGGCATCGCCACCACGATTCCGCAGACCTTCAAGTTCAAGGTGCGCAAGGAGTTCGCCGCCAGCCTCAGCTGCGAACGTGAAAACGCCAACGCCGCGTGCTCGCCTATCCGTCCCGTGACCATGTCGTTCTCCTCGCCGGTGCCGCGCAAGCTGGCCGAGGCGGTAGAGCTCAAAAGCAGCAACGGCAAGCTCAAGCCTTTCTTTGAAAAGGGCAATGTCGACGAGACCGTCTACGGACTGACCTTCAAGCCGCCGTTCGCCGAGAACGGTGAATTCACCATCAACCTGCCGTCCGGCTTCAAGGACGAAAGCGGCCGTGCGCTCGGCAATGCCTCCGCGTTTCCGCTGAAGTCGCGCACCGCCGGCTATCCGCCGCTGGCGAAATTTCCGGCGGCGCCGTTCGGCATCATCGAACTGAACGCTGACGCCACCTTGCCGGTGACCCTGCGACGCGTCGAAGCCAATCTGCTGGCGCGCGGCATTGACGGCAAAGCCTTGCCTGGCAAGGTCGCCAATCTCAAGGTCGACGGCGACAAGGGCGTGATCGCATGGCTGACGCGCCTCAATCGCTACCACGAGCGCTGGGGCGATACCTCCGGCAAGACGCCCGATACGCGCGCCATCGGTTTGCTGGCGAAAGAGCCGGGAGTGAAGACGCTGAACCTGCCGGCCTTGTCCGACGCCAAGGACGGCGAGCGGCCGTTTGAAGTGGTCGGCATCCCGCTGAAGGATCCCGGCTTTTACGTCGTCGAACTGGAGTCGCAGAAGCTCGGCGCCTCGTTGCTCGGCAAGCCGGCGCCGATGTATGTGCGCACCAGCACGCTGGTGACCAATCTGTCGGTGCACGTCAAGCTGGGCCGCGAAAACAATGCGGTCTGGGTGACCACGCTGGATACCGCCAAACCGGTGGCCGACGCCGACGTCCGCATTTCCAATTGCAAGGGCGACGAAATCTGGCGCGGCAAGACCAATGCCATCGGCGTGGCGACCATCGCCAAACCGCTCGAAGATGTCTGCGCCATGGGGCAGAATCAAGACGGCGCCATCAACGGCCTGTTCGTCAGCGCCCGCAAGACCGACGAGCAGGGACGCGCCGACATGGCGTTCGCGCTGACCTCGTGGAACGACGGCATCGAGTCGTGGCGCTTCAATTTGCCGACGGATCGATCCGCAAGCTCCAGCGCGCGCGCCCACACGATCTTCGACCGTACCTTGTTCCGCGCCGGTGAAACGGTGTCGATGAAACATGAGTTCCGCCTTGAAAGCATGAACGGTTTTGCGCTGGCCGGCAAAGACAAGTTGCCGACGCGTGTGCGCATCATCCATCAGGGCAGCGGGCAGGAATTCCAGTTCGCGCTGAACTGGCGCAATCAGAAGAACGCGGAGACTGTCTTCTCAATTCCCAAGGAAGCCAAGCTCGGCAGCTATGAAGTGCTGCTCGATCGCGGCGCTGCGAAAGCCGGCAATGAAGGGAGCGCCGACGGTGACGAGGGAGATGGCGGCTATGCGCCCGGAACCTATAGCAGCGGCAGCTTCCGCGTGGAAGAATTCCGTCTGCCGCTGATGCAGGGACGCATCACGCCGGTGGCGGGGAAAGGCAAGGGAGACGCTCTGGTGGCGCCGAAAGAAGTGCCGCTCGACGTACAGCTCAATTACATCAACGGCGGCGGCGCCTCCGGCCAAACCGTGCGCGTCACCAGCCTGATGCGTGCCAAGCCGGTCAGTTTCCCCGCGTATGAAGGCTACTCCTTCGATGCGGGCAATTCCGGTGGAGAAGATGGCGCCGGCAACGACGACCAGAAAATCGTCGCCGACAAGTTGCCCGTGACGCTCGACAAGAACGGCGCCGGCCGCACCACGGTCAAGTCGCTGCCTGTCTTGAAGACGCCGCGCGAGTTGCTGACCGAGATGACCTATAACGATCCGAACGGCGAGATTCAGACCGTTTCCAATGTCACGACGCTATGGCCATCGGCAGTCGTCATCGGCATCAAGGGCGGCGACTGGGTTTCGGTGAAAAAGAAGCTGGCGCTGACCATGGTCGCACTCAATGCCGCCGGTCAGCCGCAAGCGGACGTGCCGGTGGAAATCAGCGGCGAAAGCAAGCAGACCAATTCGCACCGCAAGCGTATGGTCGGCGGTTTCTATGCTTACGAAAACACGCGTTCGTCGCAAAACCTCGGCACGCTGTGTTCGGGCAAGACCGACAAGCATGGCGTGCTAATCTGCGAAGTGTCGTTGACGGAAGCCGGCAATGTCGAACTGACCGCCAGCGGCAAGGACGCCAACGGCAACGCCTCCTTCGCCAAAACCTCGGTATGGGTGACGCGCCAGGGCGAGTTGTGGTTCGACGGTGAAAACCAGGACCGCATCGACATCCTTCCCGAGAAGAAAACCTACCAGCCCGGCGAGACCGCCAGGTTCCAGGTGCGCATGCCGTTCCGCTACGCGACAGCATTGGTCGCGGTGGAACGCGAAGGCATCATCGACACCCAGGTGGTGCAATTGAATGGCCAGGACCCGACCATCAGCCTGCCGGTCAAGGGCGGCTTTGCGCCAAACGTGTATGTGTCGGTGCTGGCAGTGCGCGGCCGCATGCGCGAAGTGCCGTGGTATTCCTTCTTCACCTGGGGCTGGAAAGAACCAATCAACTGGTGGCATGAATTCAAGGAATACCAGGCGCCCGGCACCATGGTCGATCTGGCCAAGCCGGCGTACAAATTCGGGATTGCCGAAATCGCCGTCGGCAGCGGCGCGCACGTGCTGAAAGTTGCCGTGACCGCCGACAAGGCCAGCTATCCGATCCGCTCTGTCGCCAAGGTCAATGTGCAGGTTACGCAACCCGACGGCAAGCCGGCCGCCGGTGCCGAAATCGCGCTCGCTGCGGTGGACGAGGCCTTGCTCGAACTGCAGCCGAACAACAGCTGGAATCTGCTCTCCGCAATGCTGCAACGGCGCAGCTACGGCATCGAAACCGCGACCGCGCAGATGCAGGTGATCGGCAAGCGCCACTACGGCAAGAAGGCGACGCCGGCTGGCGGCGGCGGCGGCAAGTCGCCGACGCGCGAGCTGTTCGATACGCTTTTGTTGTGGAAACCTTACGTGGTGCTCGACGCCAACGGCAGGGCCCAGATTGATGTGCCGCTCAACGATTCGCTGACGTCGTTCCGCATCGTTGCGGTTGCCGAGAGCGGCGCCGGCTTGTTCGGCACCGGCACGGCCAGCATCCGCTCGTCGCAGGATGTGCAAGTGATCTCCGGCTTGCCGCCGCTGGTGCGCGAAGGCGATCAGTTCAGCGCCATGGTCACGGTGCGCAACACCACGACGCGGGCGATGCAGATTCGCCTGAATGCGAAGGCGAGCGGAGGTACTCCGGCATCCATGATTGCCTTGCAGGACAAGGATGTCGCGATTCCCGCCGGTGAAGCGCGCGAAGTCGCTTGGCCGGTCATGGTGCCTGCAGATGTGTCGCAACTGAGCTGGGAAATCGGCGCGCAGGAGCAATCGGCGTCACCGGCCAAAGACAGCATCCGGTTCGTGCAGCGCGTCCTGCCGGCGATACCGGTGACGGTGCAGCAGGCCACGCTGTTCCAGCTCGACAAGGCCTTGTCGATGAGCGTGGCGCAGCCGGCCGACAGCCTGCCGGGACGCGGCGGTTTGAACATTTCGCTCAAGCCGTCCCTGGCCGGCGGCAGCGAAGGCATTCGCAAATACTTCGCCGATTATCCGTTTGCCTGCCTTGAACAACGGACGTCGAAGGCGATCGGTCTGCGCGATGACGCCCTGTGGCAAAAGATCGTTACGGACTTGCCGACTTATCTCGATGCCGACGGCCTGGCGTATTATTTCCCGCCGAGCGAATCCAACGCGCGGCGCGGCAGCGATACGTTGACCGCGTATCTGCTGGCGGCATCGAACGAAGCGGCGTATGCGTTGCCGCTGCAGAGCCGCGACAAGATGCTGGACGGTCTTGCCGCCTTCGTCGAGGGCAAGCTCACACGCGATTTCTGGTCGCCAAAAAAAGACCTCGACGTGCGCAAGCTGGCTGCACTGGAAGCGCTGTCTCGCTATCATCGCGTGCAGCCGTCCATGCTCGGTTCGGTACAGATCAACCCGAACCTGTGGCCGACCTCGGCGGTGCTGGATTGGATTGCGATCCTGCAGCGCGTGACGACGATTCCCGAGCGCGACAAGCGCCTGGCCGAAGCTGACCAGATCATTCGTTCGCGCCTGAACTATCAGGGCACGCGCATGGGATTCTCGGATGAGGCGGGCGACTATTGGTGGTGGCTGATGGCCAGCGGCGACAGCAATGCCAACCGGCTGGTGCTGACCATGCTGAACAATCCGGCCTGGCGCGAAGACATGCCCAAGCTGATCAGCGGCGCCATCCAGCGCCAGCAGCGCGGTCATTGGAACACCACCACCGCCAACGTCTGGGGCAGCCTGGCGCTGGAGAAATTCAGTCGCGCCTTCGAGGCCGAAAAAGTCACCGGCGCCACGCGCGTGGTGTCGGATGCCGGCAGCAATGCGCACGCATGGAGCGGTGCGGGCGCCGCCGGCGGCAAGTTGCAACTGCCGTGGGGCACGCCGGCGCCGGGTACGCTGAAGTTCTCGCAAGAGGGCAGCGGCAAGCCGTGGATCACGATGCAGAGCCTGGCAGCGGTGCCGTTGAAGTCGCCGTTCTCGAGCGGCTATCGCATCACCAAAACGATAGTCGCGGTCGAGCAGAAGCAGCAGGGCATCTACAGCCGCGGCGACGTTTTGCGCGTGACGCTGGATATCGACGCGCAGACCGACATGACCTGGGTGGTGCTGAGCGATCCGATTCCGGGCGGCGCGAGTTTGCTGGGTTCGGGACTGGCGCGCGATTCGGCGATCACGCGCAGCGGCGAGGACGACGGCCGTTCGCGCGGCAGCGCATGGCTGGCGTATGAAGAGCGCAGCTTCGAGGGCTATCGTGCGTATTACGAGCGCATGCCCAAGGGGCGTTCGAGCATTTCCTATACGGTGCGCCTGAACAACGCCGGCGAGTTCAGCCTGCCGCCGACGCGCGTCGAGGCGATGTATGCGCCGGAAATGTTCGGTGAAATCCCGAACGCCAGGATGAGCATCAAGGCGCAATGATGAACTTCAATCTGCGACGGCATATGGTGGCTGTGTCGGCGGCGCTCCTGCTGGGAGTGCCGGGCATTGCGCTGGCCGTTCCCGGCTTCGCCGAAGTGCAGCAGTCGTTCCGCTCGTCGGATGCCTCCATGTTCGATCGTCATGGCGAACTGATCCAACAGCTGCGGCTCAACCCCAACGAGCGTCGGCTGTCGTGGATTGCGTTGGAAGACATTTCACCGGCGTTGCGCAATGCGTTGATCGCTTCGGAAGACCGGCGCTTCTATCAGCACAGCGGCGTTGACTGGAACGCCGTCGCGGCTTCGGCGTGGGGAAATCTGTGGAACACCAAAACGCGCGGCGCATCGACCATCACGATGCAACTGGCGGGTTTGATCTACGACGATTTGCGGCGCAAGTCGTCGGCGCGTTCGATGACGCAAAAAGTGTCGCAAGTGTTCATCGCGCAATCGCTGGAACGCAACTGGCGCAAGGACCAGATCCTTGAGGCTTATCTCAATCTGGTCAGCTTTCGCGGCGAGTTGGTCGGCGTGCATGCCTTGTCGCGCGTGCTGTTCGGCAAACATCCGAGCGGCCTGAACCAGAGTGAAGCGGCGATTGCGGTGGCGCTGATCCGTGCGCCCAACGCCAAGCCGGCGAAAGTGTCGGAACGCGCCTGCGCGATCCTGAAGGAGCAACAGGCGCCGCAGGAATGCAACGGCCTGCAGGGGCGTACCGAACTGGTGCTGGCGCGCGCGACGGCAAAAGGCGAGCTAAGCGGCGCTGGGACTGCACCGCAGCTGGCGCCGCATCTGGGACGCAAGCTGCTCAAGGATGCCGGCAAGCCGGTGTATTCGACGATTGACGCGGCAACCCAGCGCTTCGCCAGCGATGCCTTGCGGCGGCAATTGTCGGCGCTGGTCGAGCGCAATATCGAGGACGGCGCGGTGGTCGTGATCGACAACGCCAGCGGCGACGTGCTGGCCTGGGTCGGCTCCAGCGGCTCCCTGTCCGGCGCGGCGCAGGTCGATGGCGTGCAAGCGTTGCGCCAGGCCGGTTCGACGCTGAAGCCTTTTCTGTATGAACTGGCGATCGAGAAGAAATGGCTGACGGCGGCCTCGCTGCTGGATGACTCGCCGGTCAATCTGGCCACGTCCGCCGGGCTGTATATTCCGCAGAATTACGACAAGCAGTTCAAGGGCCTGGTCAGCATGCGCACGGCACTCGGTTCGTCGCTGAACATTCCTGCCGTGCGTACACTGGTGACGGTGACGCCGGAGCGCTTCTTCCGGCGCCTGCAATCACTCGGTTTCAACCTGCGCGAGTCCGGCGATTATTACGGCTACAGCCTGGCGCTCGGCAGCGCCGACGTCAGCCTGCTTTCGCTGACCAATGCCTATCGGGCATTGGCGAACCAGGGGCGTTACAGCAGCGTACGCACCACCACCAGCGATCCGCGCGCGGCCTATCAGCAGGCGATGGATGGCAGCGCATCTTTCATCGTCGGCGATATCTTGTCGGACCGTAGCGCACGGGCGCGCACATTCGGCTTGGAGAGCGCCTTGTCGACGCGCATCTGGACCGCAGTCAAGACCGGCACGTCGAAGGACATGCGCGACAACTGGTGCGTCGGCTTCTCGTCGCGCTATACGGTCGGGGTGTGGGTCGGCAATGCGTCCGGCGCACCGATGTGGGATGTCTCGGGCGTCACCGGTGCGGCGCCGGTATGGCAGGAGGTGATGCAATACCTGCACCGGCAATCCGGTTCGCAGGAACCGGCCAGGCCGGCGTCGGTAATCGCGCAGCCGGTGCAATTCGAAAACCGGCTTGAGGCGGCGCGCACCGAATACTTCCTGCCCGGCACGCAGCAATCCTTGCTGCGCGTGGCGAAGTCCAACGACATTGCGCCGGCAATCAGTTATCCGACGCCTGGCATGCTGGTGGCGATCGACCCCGATATCCCGCCGGCGCACCAGCGTTTGCGTTTCAGTGCGCAGGGTGTGAAGCAGGGGAGCTGGGTGCTCGACGGCAAGTCGTTGGTACGGACGGCCGGAAAGAAGACGGGCGACCTTGGTTACGACTGGATGCCGTGGCCGGGCAAGCACAAGCTGGTATTGCAGGATGTGAACGGGGTGGTGCTTGATCAGTTGCAGTTTGAAGTACGCGGGGCGCTGGTGCGGCCGCCCGAGAGCAAGGCGGTAAAGGTCAAAGGTGCCGCGGCAAAGTAACGAGGAGGCTTGAAAATACAAAAGGCTGATCGATTTTTATCGATCAGCCTTTAATATTTTGGTGCCCACGGAGGGACTCGAACCCCCACACCTTGCGGCACATGGACCTGAACCATGCGCGTCTACCAATTCCGCCACGTGGGCCTAAAACGTTGTCACATAATCCGTGCAGCGCTTAGAAGGGCTGAATAATACTGGCATTGTGTCTGATGGTCAACAAAATAATGCCGGAAAATTCAGGCGATTTGATGACGATGGCGGCGAGGGAAATGTCGGGCGTGACAGAGGGTTTTGAGATGGGAAATCGGGAGAGGCGACGCAGGAAATTCAGTAACTCCAGAAACGCAAAAGGCTGGTTGATTTTCATCAACCAGCCTTTTATGTTTTGGTGCCCACGGAGGGACTCGAACCCCCACACCTTGCGGCACATGGACCTGAACCATGCGCGTCTACCAATTCCGCCACGTGGGCTTCACGCTGTAAAAGCGAAAGAACGAGATTATAGCGCAATTTTCGTGAATGTCAATCACTTGGGAGCGTATGCCGGAATTATTTGCCGGCACATTCGGCGCGGTAGCCTTTCGCCGCCTCGCGTTAGGTAAATAACCGCAACCTCCGTTACACTAGGGCATGTTGCACCGTGCCACCTGCCCGGACGACGGTATTCCAACAGCGCATCAGGAAATTCGTGCAATCGTGCAATTCTCCCGGTGCTGCTGACGAATAACAATTTACGCGAATATACTTTTGAGCCAATTTCCCTATTCCATCCCCAGCCGTGAGGAAATTCTCGGCATCCTGCGCACCTCTTCCGGCGCGCAAAACACAATGACACTGGCCGCCGCGCTCAGTGTCAAACCTGAAGAAATGGATGGCCTGACGCGCCGGCTGAACGCGATGGAGCGTGATGGCCAGATCAAGGCCGACCGCTCCGGCAATTACCAGCTCACCCATTCCGACAGTTTTATCGAAGGCCGCGTCAGCAGCCATCGTGACGGTTTCGGTTTCCTGTTGCCGGAAGACGGCAGCGCCGACATCTTCCTTCCCGAGAAAGAAATGCAGAAGGTCTTGCACGGCGACCGCGTCCAGGCCCGCATCATCGGCACCGATCGCCGCGGCCGTCCGGAAGGGACGATCGTCGAAGTGGTGTCGCGCGCCAATACCCACGTCATCGGCCGTCTGCTCAACGAGAACGGCGTCTGGGTGGTGGCTCCCGAAGACAAGCGCATCGGCCAGGACGTGATCCTCGCCGGCTCGCCCGGCAAGGCCAAGGCCGGCCAGGTGGTCAGCGTTGAACTGACCGAGCAGCCTTCGCGCTATACGCAACCGGTCGGCAAGATCGCTGAAATCCTCGGCGACATCGACGATCCGGGCATGGAAATCGAAATCGCCGTGCGCAAATACGGCGTTCCGCATGAGTTCTCCGACGCCGCCAAGAAGCTGGCGTCGAAACTGCCGAGTGAAGTCCGCGCCGCCGATCTCGACGACCGCGTCGACTTGCGCGACGTGCCGCTGGTCACCATCGACGGCGAAGACGCGCGCGACTTCGACGATGCGGTGTATTGCGAACCGGTCAAGATCGGCCGTTCCAACGGTTACCGCCTGATCGTCGCGATCGCCGACGTCAGTCACTATGTGAAGCCCAACGATGCGCTCGACGTCGACGCGCTGGAACGCAGCACCTCGGTGTATTTCCCGCGCCGCGTGATCCCGATGCTGCCGGAGAAACTGTCGAACGGCTTATGCTCGCTGAACCCCGACGTTGATCGCCTCACGCTCGTGTGCGACGCCGTCATCACGGCCAAGGGCGAGATCAAGGCGTACCAGTTCTATCCTGCAGTGATCCATTCGGCCGCACGCCTGACCTACACCGAAGTCGCGGCCGTGCTGGCCAACACCAAGGGACCGGAAGCCGCCAAGCGCGCCGGCGTGGTGCCGCATCTGCTGCATCTGTATGAAGTGTTCCAGGCCTTGCTGCAGGCGCGCCACGCACGCGGCGCGATCGATTTCGAGACCACCGAAACCTACATCGTCTGCAACGCCGCCGGCAAGATCGAAAAGATCCTGCCGCGCACGCGCAACGACGCCCACCGCCTGATCGAAGAATGCATGCTGGCGGCCAACGTCTGCGCCGCCGATTTGCTGCAGCGTCATGAACATCCCGGCCTGTACCGCGTCCATGCCGGACCGACCAAGGAAAAGCTCACGCAACTGCGCACCTTCCTCAAGCAGATCGGCCTCAATCTCAACGGCGGCGACAAGCCGAGCGCGTCCGATTACGCCGAACTGATGCCGAAGATCAAGGCGCGTCCCGATGCCTTGCTGGTCCAGACCATGCTGCTGCGCTCCATGCAGCAAGCCGTCTACAGCCCGGAAAACATCGGCCACTTCGGTCTGTCGTATGAATCCTACGCCCACTTCACCAGCCCGATCCGCCGCTATCCCGACTTGCTGACGCATCGCGCCATCAAGGCGATTTTGCTGGGCAAGCGCTACGAGCCCAAGGGCCTCGACACCAGCGTGCTCAACACCATGCTGTCGCCGGCCGCGCGCAAGGCGCAGGCAGTGGATCGCGCCAACGGCAAGAAGAAATCGGAAAGCAGCGTCGCCATCTGGGAAGCCCTCGGCATTCACTGTTCCGCCAACGAGCGCCGCGCTGACGAAGCGTCGCGCGACGTCGAAGCATGGCTCAAGTGCTACTTCATCCGCGACAAGCTGGGCGAGGAATTCACCGGTACGATTTCCGGCGTCGCCACTTTCGGCATCTTCGTGCAACTGGATGCGCTGTACATCGAAGGCATGGTGCACGTCACCGAGCTGGGCGCCGATTACTTCCAGTATGATGAAGCGCGCCATGAATTGCGCGGCGAGCGCACCGGCATCCGTTATCAGCTCACCGATCGCGTGACGGTGCAGGTCAGCCGCGTCGATCTCGATGCGCGCAAGATTGACTTGCGCCTGGTGACCGAGCCGGGCATTCGCACCATTCTCAAGAACGAGGCGCGTCGCGCTGAAAGCGCCCAGCAGGCGCGCGGCAAGGGTGGCGCCAACGCCAAAGCCGGTGGCGGCAGGAAGGCGGCTCCCGAAGTCGCAGCACCTCCGGCGAAGGCCAAAGGCAAGACGGCTGCACGCACGGGTACTGCAAAGGGTGCGGCCGAGTCGGAGCGCAAGCGTCCGGCGAAAGGTTTCTCCCGTCCCAGCAAGAAAAAGCGCTGATCCCGAGTCAGGCAACCCCGGTAATTCAGGTAAATAAAGCAATCAGCAATTTGGCAAGATAAGGCAAGAAGTAGAGCACATGAAAAGTAAAATGATTTTTGGTTTCCACGCCGTCACCTCGCGGATTCGTCACGAGGCGTCGTCGGTGGAAGAACTGTATGTCGACGCGGATCGCAACGACGCCCGCATGCGCGATCTGCTGCATGCGGCGAAGGCGGCCGGCGTGCGCATCATCCAGGCGGACGACCAGCGCCTGTCCAACATCGTCGGCACGCGCCGTCACCAGGGGGTGGTGGCCAAGGCCGGCGAACTGTCTCTGGCGCGCAATCTGGACGAACTGCTCGACGTCGTCGAAGGTCCGCCATTGCTGCTGATCCTCGACGGCATCACCGATCCGCACAACCTGGGCGCTTGCCTGCGGGTGGCCGACGGCGCCGGCGCACATGCCGTGATTGCGCCCAAGGACCGCGCGGTCGGCCTCAACGCCACGGCTGCCAAGGTCGCCAGCGGCGCCGCCGAAACCGTTCCCTACATCACCGTGACCAACCTGGCGCGCACCATGCGCGACCTCAAGGACCGCGGCGTCTGGCTGATCGGCATGGCCGACGATGCCGACAAGGATTTGTACGCAGGTGATTTCTCCGGACCGACCGCGCTGGTCATGGGTTCGGAAGGCGAAGGCATGCGCCGCTTGACGCGCGAGACCTGCGATATTCTGGTTAGCATTCCCATGTTCGGCTCGGTCGAGAGCCTGAACGTCTCCGTCGCTTCCGGCGTCTGTCTGTATGAAGCCCGCCGGCAGCGTCTGCCCAAGTAATTCGGGCTGCCTGCCGGGATCCTCGGCAGGCGATTCTTCCTCTGTATTTCCTCCGTGTGATCCCTTTATTGATGCCAGGAAAGCCGATGCCTGTTCGGCAAGACTGGCGGTAAACGATTAAGATTGCACATTCCGCATTGACACCGACATTATGTTCAGCCGACTCCGAGAAGACATCTCCAGCATCATCGAACGCGATCCTGCAGCGCGCAACGCTTGGGAAGTCCTGACCTGTTACCCGGGTCTGCACGCAGTGGTGTTGCATCGTGTCGCGAACAAATGCTGGGTGATCGGCCTGAAGTGGCTGGGACGTTTCATTTCGCAGCTGGCGCGCTGGTTCACCGGCATCGAAATTCATCCGGGCGCCACCATCGGCCGTCGGGTTTTCATCGATCACGGCTTCGGCGTGGTGATCGGCGAAACGGCGGAAATCGGCGACGACTGTACGATTTACCAAGGCGTCACGCTCGGCGGGACGTCGCTCAACAAGGGCGCCAAACGCCATCCGACGCTGGGGCGCGGCGTCATCATCGGCGCCGGTGCGCAAGTGCTGGGCGGCTTCACCGTCGGCGACGGCGCCAAGGTCGGGTCCAATGCCGTCGTCGTCAAGGAAGTGCCGCCGGGCGCCACTGCGATCGGCAATCCGGCGCGCGTGGTGCGCAAGGAAGTGCTGGATCCGCGCGAGCATGCAGCCGCACGCATGTTCGCCGCCTATGGCGTCACACCGAATGGCGACGACCCCTTGTCGAAGGCGTTGCATGGCCTGATCGATCAGGCTGCGGCGCAGGAACATCAGATCGAAGTAATGCTGGCCGCGCTCAAGAGTGCCGGCATCGGTTGCCAGAAGCTGGAGGAGTTGGAGAAATTCGATCCCGCCCGGCTCAACAAGCTGGTGGAATAAAAAAGAGGAGCTTATTGCTCCTCTTTTTTATTGCGCGCAGTCTTTGCCTTGAATGCGATTCAAGGCAGTTCAATTCCTGCGGCATCGAAGCGATGCAGCATGCCATCCGCAGTCAGGCTGATCCAGCCGCCGCGTGCGACTTCGACGTCGTACTCCCAGTCGGGCAGCACGTAGCGAAGACGCTTCTGTCCGTTTGCTTCCACGGCATGCAGGGCGGGACGATGCGTGTGGCCGTGGATCAGCACTTGCGTGCCGGTGCTGTCATACAGCGCAGCGATGGCGTCGGCGTTGACGTCCATGATCTCGTTGGATTTTTCCTTGTTGGCGTCCTTGCTGTTCTGGCGCACGCCTTCGATGATGGCCTTGCGCTGAGCCAGAGGCATGGCCAGGAATTGCTGTTGCCACGCAGGTTGCCGCACTTGCGCACGAAACGCCATGTAAGCCGTGTCGTCGGTGCATTGCGCGTCGCCATGCGCCAGCGCGATATCGCGTCCGGCCAGATGGATCACATGCGGATCATCAAGGATGGTCAGCCCGGCGGCTTCGGCGAAAGCCGATCCGACCAGGAAATCGCGGTTGCCGGCAATCCAGAACAGTTGCACGCCGCGTTCGCCCAACTGACGCAAGGCATTGGCGATGGCGTGGTTATAGGGCGTTTCCAGATCGTCGTCGCCGGCCCAGTATTCGAAGATATCGCCGAGCAGGTAAAGCTGCTGCGCGAACGCAGCGTGCTCAGTCAGGAAATCGAAGAAAGCCTGCGTCGTGCGCGGCAGCGCGGCCTGCAGATGCAGGTCGGAAATAAAAAGCGCAACCGCCCGGGGTTGCGCTTCTTGTATGGATGAAGTGTCGGTCATCGCTGAAGATTGATGCAGACGATCAGACCACTTCAGCCTTTTCGATCACCACGTCTTCGACCGGCACATCGGCGAACATGCCCGAGCGGGTGGTCTTGACGTTCTTGATCTTGTCAATCACGTCAGTGCCTTCGGTGACCTTGCCGAATACGCAATAGCCCCAGCCGTCCTGGCCCGGAAAGTCGAGGAAGCTGTTGTTCTTGACGTTCACGAAGAACTGGGCCGACGCCGAATGCGGCGCCGATGTACGCGCCATGGCCAGGGTGTACGGCTCGTTCTTTAGGCCGTTCTTGGCTTCGTTTTCAACTGGATCGTTGGTCGGCTTTTGCTTCATGCCCGGTTCGAAACCGCCGCCCTGGATCATGAAGCCATCGATCACGCGATGGAAAATGGTGCCGCTGTAGTGACCGGAATTGACGTAGGCCAGAAAGTTTTCAACCGTCTTCGGCGCTTTTTCAGCCTCCAGTTCGACTGTGAAGGTGCCGTGGTTGGTAGTGAAGAGAACAGCCATGAGAATTCCTTTGCGTGAAAAATGAAATGATGCGAAAAATTATACGGTAATGCGTGCCGCAGCCTGCGGCGACTTACTTGACCAGCGTTGCCGACTGGATCACCACCGGTGTGACCGGCACGTCGTCGTACATGCCGCTGCTGCCGGTGCGGACCTGCTTGATCTTGTCGACCACGTCCGCGCCTTGCACGACCTTGCCGAACACTGCGTAACCCCAACCGTCGCGGCTGGGGTAATCCAGCGGCTGGTTGTTGTTGACGTTGATGAAGAACTGGGCAGCGGCCGAATGCGGATTCGAAGTGCGCGCCATGGCGATGGTATACGCATCGTTTTTCAGGCCGTTCCTGGCTTCATTCCTGATTGGCGCGTCAGTCGGCTTTTCGCGCATGTCCTTGTCGAAGCCGCCGCCCTGGATCATGAAACCCTTGATCACGCGATGGAAGATGGTGCCGTTGTACTGACCCTTCTTGACGTATTGCAGGAAGTTGGCCACGGTGACCGGCGCCTTGTCGGCATCGAGTTCCAGTGTGATGTCGCCCATGCTGGTTTTGAGCAGCACGCGCGGCGCGTCGGCGGCGTGTGCCATCACGGCGGCGCCGGACAGGGAAATCGCGGCGATGCATTGCAGCAGCTTGCGGCGGGACAGGGCTTGAATCATGAAGAGATTTCCTTGCTTGATAACGTCTGAAAACAGACGGCTGAAATAGACTGCTCAATGCGGGCGGGAAGACCGGATTCGCTCAGGCTGCGCCTTCGTAGACGATCTTCCATCGCGATCCTTCTTTTTGCCAGTATTGGCGCTTGCGGATCGCATTCTTGTTCTTGCCGACGGCAGTTTCCTGGGTGAAAGTACTGACGATCAGTTCATCCTTGCCGGGGTAGCGATACAAGCTGAGATCCCGCACTTTGACACTGGAAGGACGAGCGCCGTTCAGGCTTTTTTGCTGGCGGCTGAACCAGGTGCTGAGGCTTTCGCCCAAGTTGGAGCGGAAGGCCGGCGAGTAATTAGCCAGCACCTTGTCGGCGTCGGTGGCTTCCATGTCTTGCTGCCATTGGTCCATGAATTTGCCGGCCGAGCCGCGATCCTTGTCCCATTCAGCCTTGTTGACGAACTGGATGCCGTCGCTGATCACGACTACGGTCTTGCCGACTTCGGCGGTGGAATACAGGCTTTGCAGGTCGGGATTGGCCAACACCACACAGCCGTCGGACGACAGCGGCGGGCGGCTGAAATTGTCGGATGGGGTGCCGTGCAGCCAGATGCCGGAACCGCTGCGGCCGTTGCGCTTGTCCCATTCATTGGGATAGTTGAGCGGCAGCGCGCCGGTGCCGTAGAAGTCGGGCAGCTTGGGGCCGGGGATGCGGGCGTTGACGTAATACACGCCGATCGGCGTGCGCTGGTCGCCTTCACGCGACTTGTTGACGCCGTAGCGGCCTTGCGAAACGTAATAGTCGGTGATGAAACGCAGCTGGCCGCCCTGGTTCTCGTAGACGTACAGGCGCGAACGGCTGGTGTCGACCACCAGCACGTTCTTCTGGTCGTCGCCGACTTGCAGCACCGGCTTGGGAATCAGGTTGGGATTGGGACGTTCCTGCAGCGATTTGATGCGCACCATGGCTTCAGCGCGCAAATCCTTGAGCTTGTCGGCCGGCGCATCGGCCATGGCGCCGAAGCCCTTGACCGGACGCGCGTGCATCATCAGCAGATCGCCGCGCACCAGATGGCCGAGGCGGAAATGCGGATACGCCGCCACCAGCGCATCGGCCTTGGCTTGCGCTTCCTGCAGGCGGTTGTTGCCCAGGTCCTTGTAGATCTCAATCAGCAAAGCCTCGGGATCCGGCTTGCGGATTTCCGATTGCAGGGTCTGCGGCGGAATGGCGGAAGAGGAGGCGACACTGGTTGCGACCGGCACGCAGGCCAGGCAACTCAGCATCAGTCGACCAACGACTGACAACAAGGGCAATCCCTTGCGCGTATTTGCGGCAAAACGAACCATCAGCCTCCCGAGCGCTCCTGTTTGATCAGCCATTTGTTGCCCTGTTTGGTCAGGATCAGTGTCTTGCGGCTGTTAACTGTCAGACGGTTCGAATTATATATCTGACGGAAGCGGACCGTTGCGGTGTCGTTCTTGATGGCGATTTGCGGCGCCTCGACCTTGACGGTGATATGGCCTTTTTCCTCGATGCGGGCGCGGCGCTCGTCAGCCCATTCCTTGCGCGTTTCGCCCTTCGGCGTCTGGAAATCGCTGCCGTACGCTGCCAGATAAGACTTCACGTCCAGGTCGCTCCAAGCCTTGGCCCAGTTGTTGACAGCCGCCAGGACGGCGGTCTTGTCTTTTTCTTCACGTGCGGATTCGGCTGCCTTGGCGCTGGCCTTGTCGGCCTTTTCCGCAGCCTTGTCGGCCTTGCTTGGCTTCTCGGCCGGTTTTTCAACAGGCTTCCCGACCGGTTTGTCGGCGGGCTTTTCAGCAGGCTTCGGCGTCGGCTTCTCAACCGGTTTTTCTACCGGCTTCGGTTTTTCGACCGGCGCGGCAGGTTCTGGCTTCGGTTCCGGTTTCGGTTCCGGCTTCGGCTTCGGCTTGATTTCCGGAGCCGGCGTCGGGGTGGGAGTGGTAGTGGTAGTGGGGGGCACGACCGGCGCGGCAGGCGTCGACGGCTTGTTGCTGGGGGTATTTGCGCTCGCCAGTTTCGGGATGGTCCCGCCGGTGATGTTGCCCGACAGCGTGCGCACCAGCGTCAGTTTCGGTTGCGGCACATTGCTGCCGGGGTCGATCTGCAGCGCCTTGTCGTATGCCTGGCTGGCCAGCTTGGCGTAAATGTCGCCGAGGTTTTCCAGCGCGGTGGCATAGGTGGGGTTGGTGCGGATGGCCATGTCGAGCGTGGTGCGCGCCTTGTCATATTGACCATTGGCGGCGTATAGCACGGCCAGGTTGTTGTACGGCTCGGGCAGGTCGGGGAAGTCTTCGGTCAGTTTGCTGAAGATGGCGATGGCTTCGGCGGACTTGTTCTGTTCCGCCAGGATCAGGCCCTTGACGAAGCGCATCTGGGCGTCGCGCGGATGCTTGGCGAGGACCGCGTCGGTCTTGACCAGGGCGTCGGCGTACTGGCCGTTGCGCATGAGTTTGCTGATGTCCGAAACTTCGCTGGCCTGCACCGAGTAGATTGCAGCGATCAGGCCGGATAGAATAACGGTCTTGCTCAAAATGCCACGCAATGCATTGCGATAAGTGTGCGGGGATGCAAGAGGCATGGTTTTCATCAATGCTATACTCGAACGAAAAGACGCATTTTATCAAAGAAGCACTATAAAAAGGGTTTTGGCAATCGTGTTGTATTCATGTTGTAGACCGCTATAAAACAACAAGCGCGGACGCACTGAAAACGTGCTGGCAGATGGCACCCCGCGCCTCTTGCTCAGCACTGAAACACCACACGAACCATTGCCGGAACCGATATTCCCATTCATGAGCACTCTGAAAATCTATAACACGCTGGCGCGTGATAAGCAGGCTTTTTCCCCAATCGAACCGGGCAAGGTCCGCCTCTACGTCTGCGGCATGACCGTCTACGACTATTGCCATCTCGGCCACGCGCGCGTGATGGTGGTGTTCGACATGGTGCAGCGCTGGTTGCGCGCCACGGGTTTCGAGGTGACTTATGTGCGCAACATCACCGACATCGACGACAAGATCATCCAGCGCGCCATCGAAAACCGCGAGTCGATCGGCCAGCTGACGCAGCGTTTCATCGACGCCATGGACGAGGATTCCGCCGCTCTCGGCGTGCAGAAACCCGACCATGAGCCGCGCGCCACCGCCTATGTGCCGCAGATGCTGGATTTGATCAGCAAGCTCCAGGCCAACGGCCTGGCCTACCAGGGCAGCGACGGCGACGTCAATTATTCGGTGCGCGATTTCCCCGGCTACGGCAAATTGTCGGGCAAGTCGCTCGACGACCTGCGCGCCGGCGAGCGCGTCGACGTCAACACCGGCAAGCGCGATCCGCTCGACTTCGTCCTGTGGAAAGCTGCCAAGGAAAGCGAACCGGGCGAAGTCAAATGGGATTCTCCATGGGGCAAGGGACGGCCGGGCTGGCATATCGAATGCTCGGCCATGGCGAGCGACTTGCTGGGTGATCATTTCGACATCCATGGCGGCGGGCAGGACTTGCAATTTCCTCATCACGAAAACGAAATCGCCCAATCGGAAGGCGCGCACCAGCACGCCTTCGTCAATTATTGGATGCACAACGGTTTCATCCGTGTCGACAATGAAAAGATGTCGAAGTCGCTGGGAAATTTTTTCACCATCCGCGACGTCCTGAAAAAATATGATCCTGAAGTGGTACGCTTCTTCATTCTGCGTGCGCATTATCGCAGTCCGCTGAATTATTCGGATGCGCATCTGGACGATGCTCGCGTCGCCTTGACGCGTCTTTACACGGCGCTGAAAGATGTGCCGTCGGAAGCGGATGCGGCGGTGACTGTGGATCAGAGCGATGTCTATGCGCAGCGCTTTGCTGAAGCAATGAACGACGACTTCAATACGCCGATGGCGGTTGCCGTGCTGTTCGATCTGGCCAATGAAGTCAACAAGAGCAAGTCGCCCGTGCAGGCGGGGCAGTTGAGGGCGCTGGCAGCGGTGATCGGATTGCTGGAGCGACCGGCCGAAGCTTTCCTTCAGGGCGGTCTCGGCAGTGAAGCCGACGGCCTGTCCGCAGCAGATATCGAAGCAAAAATCGCGGCGCGCGTCGCCGCCAAGCAAGCAAGGAATTTCGCCGAAGCAGACGGCATCCGCGCGGAACTCGCTGCGGCCGGCGTAATTCTGGAAGACAAACCGGGCGGTTTGACCACGTGGCGACGAGGCTGACGAGAATGATAAAAAACAATCCCGCTGATCCGGCGATCAGCGTACCGGCATATTGGGAAGACGCCAAAGCGGAGTTGATGAAGCGCGACCGCATCATGCGCAAGCTCATCCCGCAATTCGGCGACCTGCAACTGACCGGCCGCGGCGATGCGTTCACCACGCTGGCGCGTTCCATCATCGGCCAGCAGATTTCCACCAAGAGCGCACAGGCCGTCTGGCAACGTTTCCTCGAAGCATGTCCGAAATGCATGCCGGCCCAGGTCATCAAGGCCGGCCCGGAGAATCTTGTCGCCTGCGGGCTGTCCAAACGCAAGGCCGAGTACATTCTCGACCTCGCCAATCACTTCAAGGCCAAGACCGTTCATCCCGACAAATGGGCGGAGATGGAAGATGAAGACGTCATTGCCGAGATGTTGCAGATCCGCGGGATCGGCCGCTGGACAGCCGAGATGTTTTTGATATTTAATCTGCTGCGGCCGAATGTGCTTCCCCTGGACGATCCGGGGTTGCTCAAGGGCATCAGCGACAGTTATTTTTCGGGCGAACCGGTATCGCGCAGCGATGCGCGCGAAGTCGCCGCGAACTGGGAGCCGTGGCGCACCGTCGCCACCTGGTATCTGTGGCGCAGCCTGGATGGCGCTGCCTCCTGAAGGTTGAAAAGATTGCCGCCTGCGACCAATGTTGCCGAGGCGGCAATGCGAATAGAAGGCATGCGGGCTGTTATACTCGCGCCTGTTCATGAAAATGCGTAAAGGAATACGATGAGCAAGTCGACAACGACATTTCTGGGTTTCGAGCAGGCAATCGCCGAGCTGGACGCCAAAATCGAAGAGTTGCGCTTTGTGCAAGACGACTCGGCAGTTGATATCTCGGAAGAGATCGAGCGCCTGGTCAAGAAGAGCCAGCAACTCACCAAGGATATCTACGCCAAGCTCACGCCATGGCAAATGTCGCAAATCGCCCGTCATCCGCAACGTCCGTACACCATGGACTATGTGAATGAAATCTTCACCGACTTCCACGAGCTGCACGGAGACCGCACCTATGCGGACGACCTGTCCATCGTCGGTGGTCTCGCGCGCTTCAACGGCCAGGCCTGCATGGTGATCGGCCATCAGAAGGGCCGCGACACCAAGGAACGCGCACTGCGCAATTTCGGCATGCCGAAACCGGAAGGCTATCGCAAGGCCATGCGCCTGATGAAAGTCGCCGAAAAATTCAATTTACCCATCTTTACTTTTGTCGACACGCCGGGCGCATTCCCCGGCATTGACGCGGAAGAGCGCGGCCAATCCGAAGCGATCGGCCACAACCTCTACGTCATGGCCGAACTCAAGGTTCCGCTGATTGCCACCATCATCGGCGAAGGCGGCTCCGGCGGCGCGCTGGCGATCGCCGTGGGCGACTCGGTGCTGATGCTGCAATACGCGACTTATTCGGTGATCTCGCCGGAAGGCTGCGCCTCGATCCTGTGGAAGACCGCCGACCGCGCGTCCGACGCCGCCGAAGCGCTGGGCCTGACCGCGCACCGACTCAAGGCCATGGGCCTGATCGACAAGATCGTCAACGAACCGCTGGGCGGCGCCCATCGCGATCCGAAACAGATGGCCTCGCTGCTCAAGCGCGCGCTGGCCGATACGCTGCGTCAATTCCAGGGCGTCAAGACCAAGGAACTGATGGCTGCGCGTCATGAAAAGCTGATGAGCTACGGCAAGTTCAAGGAATTGAATACGCAGGAATAAATCTGTTGCCGGCGTCGTTTCCTGAGGTGACGACACCGGTGTGCAGTTCCCGCCTTGTACAGATGGCCTCGCTCGAGGCCATTTTTCTTTAGCGTCGCGACGCCCGCTGCAGGTGCCGTCATCGGCGCTGAATTTCGTTTCATCATTCGCGTCATTACTCACTACTCGCGCGCAGGAAATCATTATGTCCGCTTCAGGCGCCGTCCTCACGTTGCAAGAACAATTCTCCCAGGCCATTGAGGCGCTGAGCAACCCGCATCGCGTCGATAATGACCGCACGCTGGCCGACGTGTTTCCCGTCATTGCGGTGGCCTACAGCGGCGGACTCGATTCGTCGGTGCTGCTGCATCTTGCCGCCGCGTTCGCGCGTGAGCAGGGCGTGCGCCTGTTCGCTTTCCACATCCATCACGGCATCAGCGCCAATGCCGATCAATGGCAGGCGCATTGCCGCGCGCAATCCGAACGTGCCGGCGCAGAGTTCGATACGCGCAATGTCACGCTGGCGATAAAGGACAAGAGCGGCGTGGAAGAAGCGGCGCGCGTGGCGCGTTATCAGGCGCTCGGGCAACTGTGCCGGGAGCATGGCGCCGGCTTGCTGCTGACCGCGCATCATCTTGACGACCAGGCTGAAACCGTGCTGCTGCAAATGCTGCGCGGCTCCGGCGTGGCCGGTATTTCGGGCATGGACAGCGCCAACAAGGCGGCGGAATTGCTCGGCGACGCCGGGCTGCTGATGGCGCGCCCCTTGCTCGGCGCAGCACGCGGAGAGCTGGAGCAATACGCGCAGCAGGAACAGGTGCCGTTCGTCGAGGATGAATCCAACAGCGACACGCGTTATGCACGCAATGCCTTGCGTCATAAAGTGATGCCGGTATTGGCGGAATTCTTCCCCGGCTTCCAGGAGCGTTTTGCGCGCGCAGCAGGACATGCGCAAGCGGCGCAGCGACTGCTGACGGTGTTGGCAAGTCAGGATCTTGCCGCTTGCCTGGAAGGTGAATATCTCAATGTGTCGGCATTGCGGCGGCTCGATCCCGAACGCATCGACAATCTGTTGCGCTACTGGCTCGGCCTGCGTGGATTGCGCATGCCGTCGTCGGCCTGGCTGTTCGAGTTGCGCACGCAGCTGATCGATGCGAAATACGATGCGCAGTTGTGCGTGACACACCCTGATTGCCACGTGCGGCGCTATCGCGACCGCGTTTTCCTGACGCCGCGCCGTCCGCCGTTCGACGAAAACACCGGGCCGCAACCATTCATCTGGCGCGGTGAAGACAAGCTGCATTTTCCACAGTTTTCCGGCAGCCTTTTTTTCGACGTCAGTGAAGTCGGTTTCGACGCGGCGTGGTTGCGCGAGCAATCCCTCTCCGTGTGTTTGCGCAGCGGTGGCGAACGCATCCGGCTGGCGTGGAATCGTCCCGCCAAGAGTCTCAAATATCATTTCCAGAACATGGACATCCCGGCATGGGAACGTCCGTATCTGCCGCTGGTTTTTGCGCAGGAGCAGATCCTCTATGCAGCAGGCATCGGCATGGATTGCCATGCGCAACCGAAGCCCGGCGAGGAGAGCAAGGAGCGTCGGATTGCCCTGCGCTGGCAGACCGATCTGGGTTGACCATTGAAGTCCAGCTTGCGTGGATCGCAATGAAAAACGGCTTCCCATGTTCGATGGCAAGCCGTTCTTTTTTAGCGCTCCCTGAGCGTGTTTTACATGCTACCTGTACTTCACTTCAGGCTGCCTGAATTACTTGGTCTTGGCAGGTGCGGCAGGGGTTGCTGGTGTCGCTGGTGTTGCCGCAGGTGCGGCGGTTGTCTTTTCAGCCTTGGCTTCCTTCTTGGTGTGTTTCACGGCCTTGTGCTTGGCGGCGTGCTCCGCCTTCGGCGCTGCAGTTGCAGCGGCAGGAGTCGCAGTTGCAGGTTTTGCAGCTGCCGGTGCTGCAGGCGCGCCGGTTTGAGCGAACACTGGCAGAGTCAGGGCGGAGAACAGAGCTGCAACGACGATGGATTTCGAGTTCATGGCAATTTCCTTAAAGAGAAGTTTTTTCAGTCTCGGCGCTGACTATTGATTGTTGCGCCTTACTTCCATTAACGAGCCGTGAACCGAAGCGACGACATCAGAGTGTTTCAAAAGATGTCATATTTGTAAGCATCTGTTGCAGTTCCTTTGCATCTCTCCAGGCGCTATGCAAACGGCCAGCCATGCGAACCGAACAAGCCCGCCAGGCCGATGACGATCAGGTAAATCGCAATGATGAAATTGAGAAGGCGCGGCATCACGAGGATCAGGACGCCGGCAATCAGGGCGACCAGGGGGCCGAAGGAAAGATGAAGGTTCATGTGATGCTCCTTGTTGGTTGATCTTGACCGGAACAGCTATCACGGTCAGACGGCATTCGGCTGGCAGAGTTCAGCGCGCCGCTGCATGAGTCCTTATAATGTCCATCCCTGGTTTATCAGTAGAAAGTACGGCATGGCTTTTCAATCCTGGTTTGCATTTTTCCTGGCGGCTTGTCTGATCGCCATTTCTCCCGGTTCCGGCGCAGTCTTGTCGATGAGCCACGGCCTCAACTACGGCGTGCGCCGCACCAGTGCCACCATCCTCGGACTTGAACTCGCACTCGTGCTGATCCTGGTCATTGCCGGCGCCGGCGTGGGTTCGCTGCTGGTGGCGTCGGAAGCCGCCTTCAACACGATCAAGATCCTCGGCGCGGCCTACCTGATTTATCTCGGCTGGTCGCAATGGCGCTCGCCGGTGCATGTCGACGAAGCACAAGCGACGCGTCCTGCAGCACCGGCGGCATGGTGGCAGCGCACGGTCACAGGTTTCCTGACCAACGCCACCAATCCGAAGGGCATCGTTTTCATGGTCGCGGTCTTGCCGCAGTTCATCAACCATGAGCGTTCGCTGTGGCTGCAATTGCTGCTGATGGCGATCACGATGGTGGCGGTGGACCTGGTGGTGATGCACGGCTATGCCTTCGCGGCGAGCCGCATGCAGCGCTTCTTCCGGGATGCGAAGGCGGTGCGCATGCAGAACCGTTTTTTCGGCGGCGTGCTGATGCTGGTCGGCGCCGGCTTGTTTTTCTTCAAGCGCAGCCCGCAATGATGTGTTTCCGATAACGCTGTTGGCAATAATCCGACAGGCGTAAAAAAGCCCGCAGCGACCATGTCGCCTGCGGGCTTTTTATTGACACCTGGATTGCCGGAATTACTTGTCCTTCTTCAGGCACTCTTTCATGAAGGCTTTGCGGTCGTCGCCTTTCTTGCCGGTGGCGTCCTTGTTGCAGCTCTTCATCTTGTCTTGCTGCGTTGCCGGTGCGGCAGGAGCGGCCGGCTTGTTGGAGAGGCAATCCTTCATGAAGGCCTTGCGTTCGTCACCTTTTTTACCGGTGGCGTCCTTGTTACAGGTAGTCATCTTGCTTTGCTGGGCAGTCTGGGTTTGCGCCATGGCGACAGGGGCAAGCATGACGGGAGCGACGAGGGCGAGGGCGGCGATCAGTTTTTTCATGGGTTTCTCCATTCAGGGATAACGTGGGTTGTGCGGTTTGGATGCCGCGTTCTTACCT
Source organism: Herbaspirillum lusitanum (assembly GCF_026127345.1). Lineage (NCBI taxonomy): Bacteria > Pseudomonadati > Pseudomonadota > Betaproteobacteria > Burkholderiales > Oxalobacteraceae > Herbaspirillum > Herbaspirillum lusitanum. The sequence goes on from NZ_QXFG01000008.1 coordinate 333,708, forward strand.
TGTTTTCTGCGCTTGGCACGACGGCATGGCCGTCGCTTGCCCTTGAACGTTTGCCAAACGGGCTGCGTTGACAGCGTCGCTACGCCGTTTTTTCAGCGCGGACAGGCAACGTCCCCCTCGGGGCACGCGGACAGCGCCTTGAGCTCCTTGGTGCGTTCCAGCGTCTTTTCCGTCAGGCAGGATTGCAGCGCCATGTTGTGCACCGAACCGCCGGCGCTGCGCGAGGTGGCATACTTGCATGACAGATCGCGGTATTTGATCCAGGCCAGCTGGACATCGCGGATCTGATTCTGCTGGGTCTTGTCGAGGCGCTTGCGGTAGTCGACGTAAGTCTGGTTCAGCTCGGCGTCGGCCTTGTTGAGCGCCTGGCTGGCGCATTCATCGATGTCGACCTGAGTTTGGATACTTTGGGCATTATTGCAATCCACAGCCCAGGCGCTGCTGCCGGCGATGGAGAAGGAGAGCAGCGCGACCGTGCGCCATAGGGACGTTTTCATGTTTTCCTCAACTTTATCTGGTGGCGAGTGTCTACTCTGCGGTAGGCAAAAGCAAGCGCTTTGCGCGGCAACATTGTTGCGAAGTGTTACGACGTGTTAGCAAGGCGCTGCGGTTTTTAGAAGTGTTGCCCGGCATCGAGTTCAATCGAAGATCAATCAATATTCAAGTGAAGACAGGATAAATTCATGGCGCTCAACTGGATCGCAGCTTTTAAACTGATACCGTGGGCCGACGTCGTCCAGGCCACACCAACCGTGGTGCGCGGCGCCAAGGATTTGTGGGCGCGCACGCGGGCAGGCAAGGCCAAATCAGCCATCGCCGAAGACGGCGCGACAGCGGAGCCGGGCAGCCCCGAACAGTTGGCGCAGCGCATCACGCAACTGGAAGCGGAGCAGGTCGACGCCTCGGCGCTGATCAATACGCTGGCCGAGCAGAACGCGCAATTGGTGGCTGCATTCGACAACCTGCGCAACAAGGTCAAACTGCTGGTCGCGGCGTGCGTCCTGCTGGCGTTGAGCAGCGCGGCCTTGTGGTTGCGCTAGCCCGGGATTGAAGTGATCAGGATTCAGGACCTCAACCAGGCCTGCGAGCGCATTGCTGTAAGCGATGTGAAATATCGCGTCGTCATCGACATGGCGGCGCCGGCGGCGTAAAAAAGTCAGCCACGCCGGCATGCGCTATGCTGTCGGCAATGGACGCGCTTGCCTGGGGATACAAGCATCAGATACTAGCCTCAGATAAGCCTCAGACAGGCGCGTCGTTTCCTTCTGATTTTCCGTCTGGAGTTGCATGTTTTTTCTATCGTTGCGCATGACGCGCCGTGACTGGCGCGCCGGTGAATTGCGCTTCCTGCTGATTGCCCTGATCGTCGCGGTGGCGGCATTGTCCTCGGTCGGTTTCTTCGTGGATCGCATGCGCGCCGGCCTCACGCGCGATGCGCACCAGTTGCTCGGCGCCGATCTGCTGGTCGGTGCGGACCAGCCGCTTGATCCGGCCTGGCTGGAGCAGGCCCGCCAACGCCAGTTGACGATGGCGCAGACGGTTGTGTTCCCGAGCATGGCGATTGCCGGCGAAGGCGATGCCGGCGCCAATGCGGCGCGCTCCATCCTGTCATCGATCAAGGCGGTTACCAGCGCCTATCCGTTGCGTGGACAACTGAAGCTGGCCGGCGCCGACGGCGCCGACCTTGCCGCGGACGGCGTCCCGCAAGCCGGCACGGTATGGGTCGATCCCAACATCCTCTCGGCCTTGCAAGTCAGGCAGGGAGATCCGCTCAAGCTGGGCGACAAGACCTTCCGCATCGCCGGCGTCATCTCGGTCGAGCCGGATCGCGGCAGCGCCTTCGTCAATTTCGCGCCGCGCGTGATGCTGTCTATGGACGATCTCGCCGCCACCGGCCTGGTCCAGTTCGGTTCACGGGTGACCTACCGCCTGCTGCTGGCCGGCGCGCCGGAGCAGATCAAGGCTTACCAGCAATGGCTGCAAAAGACCATCGACGGCGGCAACGTCAAGGGCGTGCGCATCGAATCGCTCGAATCAGGCCGTCCGGAAATGCGCGCCACGCTTGACCGCGCCGAACAATTCCTGTCGCTGGTCGGCCTGCTGTCGGCCTTGCTGGCGGCGGTTGCCGTGGCGATGGCGGCGCGCCGCTTCATGCTGCGGCATCTGGATGCTTGCGCCATGCTGCGCTGTTTTGGCATGACGCAAAATCAGGTCACGCTGATGTACCTGCAGGAATTCATCGTGGTCGGCCTGGCCGGCAGTGCGCTTGGCGTGCTGCTCGGTTTCGCCGCGCACTTCGCGCTGCTTGAATGGCTCGGTCGCTTCATGCCGACGGCGCTGCCGGCGGCAAGCTGGTGGCCGGCGCTGCAAGGCGTGGCGGTCGGCTTGCTGTTGCTGGTCGGGTTCGCCTTGCCGCCGCTGCTGCAACTGCGCAATGTGCCGCACAACCGCGTGATCCGGCGCGAAGCCTCGGCGCCGAAGGCGATGAGCATCGCCACTTACGCGCTGGGCATGCTGGTCTTTGCCGGATTGCTGCTGTGGCAGGCCGGCGATATCAAGCTCGGCGCCATGACGGCGGCCGGATTCCTCGGCGGGTTCGCGCTGTTTGCGCTGATTGCCTGGGCTTGCCTGCGCAGCGTGCAATCGCTGCGCGGCCTGTTCAACAACCAGAGCTGGCGCTTCGCCATCGACGGCTTGCAGCGCCGACCCGGCGCCACCACGATGCAGATCGTCGCGCTCGGTCTCGGCCTGATGGCCTTGCTGCTGCTGACGGTGATCCGCGGCGACCTGATCGGCGCCTGGCGCCAGGCCACGCCGGCCGATGCGCCGAACCGCTTCGTCATCAACATTCAGCCGGACCAGAAAGACATAGTCGAGCAAAAACTGAAGCAGGCAGGTTTGCAGCAGGCGCGCCTGTTCCCGATGATCCGCGGCCGTCTGGTGCAGATCAACGGCAAGCCCGTCACCAACGACACCTATCAGGAAGACCGCGCCAAGCGCCTGGTGGATCGCGAATTCAATCTATCGACCATGCGCGACCTGCCGGCGCAGAACACCATCGTCGGCGGCAAATGGTATGACGACAGCCGTCCCGAAGCGTCTGTGGAAGAGGGGCTGGCCAAGACGCTCAAGCTCAGCCTCGGCGACCGGTTGCAATTCGATATCGCCGGCCAGTTGGTCAGCGTACCGGTTACCAGCATCCGCAAGCTCGAATGGGGCTCGTTGCGGGTCAATTTCTTCGTCATCATCAATCCGGCGGCGATGCGCGAGATGCCGCAGACCTGGATCACCGCCTTCCACTTGCCGGACGCCAAGGCCGGGCTCGGCAACGTGCTCACGCGGGATTTCCCGAACCTGACGGTGGTTGATATCGGCAGCGTGCTCAAGCAGATCCAGGACATCGTCGACCAGGTGATTTCCGCAGTGGAATTCCTGTTCCTGTTCACGCTGACGGCCGGCGTGCTGGTCCTGTATGCGGCGCTGGTCGGCACCCAGGATGAGCGGGTGCGCGAAGCCGGCTTGCTGCGTGCGCTCGGCGCCACCCGGCAAGAGTTGGCAAAGGCGCAACGTATCGAGGTCATGCTGATCGGCAGCGTAGCCGGATTGCTGGCCGCCAGCGGCGCCGCCGGCATCGGCTGGGCGCTGGCGCATTACGTGTTCGACTTCGAATGGCGCTTCAGCCCGTGGTTGTGGCTGGCGGGCGCCGGCATCGGCATGGCGTGCGCCGTATTCGGCGGCTGGGCCGGCTTGCGCAATGTGCTGTCGAGGCCGCCGCTGCAGACTTTGCGCGAGGCATAAGGGCGCCATCACCGGAGACATGGCCGCACCGAAGCAGGTATCATCTCGGTCTATGCAAATCGAAGACCTTAATCAGCCGACCGTCTATGACATGATCGGCGGCGCGGAAAAGCTGCGCGCCATGGTGGATCGTTTCTACGATCTGATGGACCTCGAGCCGGAGTTCGCCGGCATCCGTGCGCTGCATCCGCCATCGCTGGACGGCTCGCGCGACAAGACCTACTGGTTCCTGTCCGGCTGGAGCGGCGGTCCCACCCTGTATACCGAGCGTTTCGGCCATCCGTTCCTGCGTGCGCGCCATCTGCCGTTCGCCATTGGCATTTCCGAGCGCGACCAGTGGCTGCGCTGCATGGCCTGGGCAATGGAAGACACCGGCCTCGACGAAGCGCTGCGCACGCGCCTGATGCAGTCGTTCTTTCAGACGGCCGACTGGATGCGCAACAAGCCTGACTAAACAAAAAGCACCGACATGACCCAGACTGAAATGATTCTCCTCGCCCTGATCGCCATCGGCATCGTACTGCAGATCGTGATCCTCCTGCGCGGCCGCGGCGGCATCGATATCGGCACGCCGTTGCAGCAGCTCAAGAGCGAGTTGCAACGCCATCAGCAAGATCTGGCCGAGCGCAGCGAACGCGAATTGCGCGACCAGCTGCAATCCAACGCACAAAGCACACGCCAGGAACTGGGCGGCAATTTCGGCCAGTTGCAGCAGACGTTGGCTGCGCAGATGACCAGCGTTGCGACCCTGCAGAACAACCAGATCGACAGCTTCGCCCAGCAACTGGTCAAGCTCAACGAAACAAACGCCCAGCAACTCGACGGCATGCGCCAGACCATGAACCTGCAAGCGCAGGCCAGCCGCGAAGAGCAGGCGGTCTCGCTCAAGCGTTTCGGCGATACGCTGAACCAGACGCTGACTACGCTGACCGAATCCAACGCGCAGCGCATGGCCGAAGTGCGCGCCACGCTGGAAGCCAAGATCAAGGACCTGCAGCTGGACAACGGCAACCGTCTCGAAGAGATGCGCAAGACCGTCGATGAGAAGCTGCATGCGACGCTGGAGCAGCGCCTCGGAGAATCCTTCAAGCTGGTCTCGGATCGTCTCGACAAGGTCCATCAGGGCCTGGGTGAAATGCAGCAGCTGGCGATCGGCGTGGGCGACTTGAAACGCGTGCTGACCAACGTCAAGACGCGCGGCACCTGGGGCGAAGTGCAGCTGGAAATGCTGCTGGAACAAATGCTCACTCCGGACCAGTACGCCAAGAACGTCGAGACCGTCCCCAACACCGGCGAGCGCGTCGAATTCGCGATCAAGCTGCCCGGCAACGATGATGGCGGCACGCCGGTGTGGATGCCGATCGACGCCAAGTTCCCCAAGGAACAATACGAACGCCTGGCCGAAGCCGCCGACCGTGCCGATGCAGAAGGCGTGGCGCAGGCAGGCCGCGAGCTGGAACGCGCCGTGCGCGGCGAAGCCAAGACCATCGCCGAAAAATATCTGTCGCCGCCCTTGACGACCGATTTCGCCATCCTGTTCCTGCCGACCGAAGGTCTGTATGCCGAAGTCATGCGCAGGCCGGGTTTGTCGGATGATTTGCAGCGTACCCATCGCGTCAGCATCGCGGGGCCGTCGACCTTGTCGGCCTTGCTGAACAGTTTGCAGATGGGGTTCCGCACACTGGCGCTGGAAAAGCGTTCGTCGGAAGTGTGGCAGGTGCTGGGTGCGGTGAAGACCGAGTTCGGCAAATTCGGCGATGTGCTGGCCGCGACCAAGAGTACGCTGGAACGCGCCGCCAAGAACATCGAGCAGGCCGAAACGCGCACGCGCCAGATGACGCGCAAATTGAAATCGGTGGAAGCCTTGCCGAGCGATACGGCGCAGAAATTGCTGGGCACCGCCGAACCGGAAATCGACGGCGACGGCCAGAGCGAACTGCTCTAGACGCTGAAGCGGCCCGGTCTGAAATAAATCAGCGGATCAAAAATTTCATCAGCAAGGAAAACAGCCTGCCGTAAGGCGGATTGAACAAGCGCATGACGTTGAAGCGGCTCTGCGTGAACACCGGCTTCATGTGCGAAAAGCGCCTGAAGCCTTCCTCTCCATGATAGGCGCCCATGCCGGATGCGCCGACTCCGCCGAAAGGCAAATTCTCTTGCGCAATGTGCAGCAGCGTGTCGTTGACCGTCACGCCGCCGGCGACCGTCTGCAACAAGACCTGGTCGATGGCGGTATCGCTTTTTGCAAACACATACAGCGCGAGCGGGCGCGGCCTGGCGTTGACGAAGGCGATCGCCTCGTCGAGATGCTCGTAAGTCACCAGCGGCAGCAACGGCCCGAAAATTTCTTCCTGCAGGATGCGTGCCTCCGGCGCGACTTGCGTCAGCGCCATCGGCGGCAACAATCGCGTCGATGGGTGCGGCGTATGCGTGGTCAGTTTCTCGACTGTCGCGCCGCCTTCGCGGGCATCGTCGAGCAGGGCTTGCAAGCGCGTGAAATGACGTTCATTGACGATGCTGGTGTAGTCGTCGATGGCCATGCGTTCGTCGTTGAGCGCAGGGTACATGCGCGCCACGACGGCGCGCGCGGCATCCACGAAATCACGTTCACGGCCGCGCGGGAGCAATACGTAATCGGGGGCGATGCAGGTCTGGCCGGCGTTGAGCAACTTGCCGTTCATGATCCGCGCGACGGCATGCTTGAAGTCGGCGTCGGCGGCGATGATGGCCGGCGACTTGCCGCCCAGCTCCAGCGTCACCGGCGTCAATCGCTCGCTGGCGATGCGCATGACCTCGCGGCCGACGGCGGTGGAGCCGGTGAAAATCAGATGGTCGAAGGCGAGGGCGCAGAATTCGCGGGAAAGGTCGACGCCGCCATTGATGACGATGATTTCGTCTTCGGAAAATGATTGCCGGATCAAGCGATCGAACAGCTCGCCGAAGGCCGGCGTGTTCTCCGACAGCTTGATCATCGCCAGGTTGCCGGCGGCCAGCGCGCAGGCCAGCGGACCGATGGTCAGCAGCAGCGGGTAATTCCACGGCGTGACGATGCCGACCACACCGAGCGGCTGCGGCAGCAGGCGATTGCCGGCCGGCTTGAACCAGATTGCCGCAGGCCTGACTTGCGGCTGCATCCAATGCTTGCCGTGGGCCAGAGCGTGATCGATGGCTTGCAGACTGGTGAAGACTTCGAGGAATTGCGTTTCGTGCTGCGAGCGATTGCCGAAGTCGGCGCTGATCGCCGCGGCAATGTCGTCGCGATGGCGCAGCAGCAGCTGACGCAGGCGTTGCAATCGGTCCTGGCGTTCTTCCCACGGCGTCGCCGGCTGCGCGCGCGAGCGCAGGTGCAGCCGGCCGAAGCGCGCGCGCAGCGTCATGGCTTCAGATCAGGCCGTCGAACAGCACGACCTGCACCGGATCGCCGGCCGCGACGTCGCCCTGGGCGTCATCAAGCACGATGATGCAGTTGGCATCGGACATCGAACGCAGGATGCCGGAGCCTTGCGCGCCAGTCAGCTTCACTTTCCATACACCATCGCTGTCGGGCGCCAGGATGCCGCGCTGATATTCGGTGCGGCCGGGCTTCTTGCGGATCGCGGACAGCGACGTCGCCTGCAGTCGCGGCAGCGGACTGGCGTCGGCGCCCGACATGCGCAACAAGGCGTCGCGGACGAAGAAATAGAAACTCACCATCACCGCCACCGGATTGCCGGGCAAGCCGAACAGGTAAGCGCCGCGATCGTGCGATGCGATGCGGCCGAAGGCCATTGGCCGGCCCGGGCGCATGCCGATTTTCCAGAACAGCATGTCGCCCAGCTTGGTCATGGTCTGCTTGGTGTAATCGGCTGCGCCGACCGAGACGCCGCCGGAAGTGATGACGGCGTCGGCGTGTTCGCAGGCGCTGCGGAAGGCTGCTCCCATGGCGACCGGATCATCCCGGACCACGCCCATGTCGATGATGTCGCAGCCCAGACGCGTGAGCATGCCGTACAGGGTGTAGCGGTTGGAGTCGTAGACGCAGCCCGGATCGAGCGGCTCGCCTACCGAGCGCAATTCGTCCCCGGTCGAGAAGAAGGCCACGCGCAGGCGACGCTGCACCGGAATCTCTGCCACGCCCAGCGAGGCCAGCATGCCGATATCGGCCGGGCGCAGGATCTTGCCGGCGCGCAGTGCAGTTTGACCATTGCGCAGGTCTTCGCCGCGCAAGCGGCGGTTGTCGCCGCGTCGCACCCTGCCGGCCGGGATGGTCACGGACGCATCGGTCTGATTCTCGGTAAATTCCTGTGGGATGACGGTATCGCAATCGGCCGGCATGGCGGCGCCGGTCATGATGCGCACGCATTCCCCGGCGGCCACGGCGCCGTCGAACTGCTGGCCGGCATGGACGCTGCCGACGATGCGCAGCGTCAGTGTCCGGTTGCCCGCGAGATCGTCGCCGCGCAGCGCATAGCCGTCCATGGCGGAGTTGTCGTTGGCGGGCACGTCGATGGTCGAGATGATGTCGGCCGCCAGCGTGCGGTCCAGCGCACTGCGGATGGCGACGCGTTCGATCGAAGAGATCGGCTGCACGAAATCGTGGATGATTTTTTGCGCCTGCGGCACGGTCATCGCATCCGGGTCATAGCCGGATACGCAACTGACGATGTCGGAGAGGGAGAGTCGAGTCATTTATCCTGATTCCAGTTGGCGCAGCTCTTGCAGCGTGTTGATGTTGCTGAAGGCGGCTTCGTCGTCGAAGCGGACTTCGGCGGTGCGGATGCCGGCAAACCAGCGGTCCATTTTGCGGCCGTCCTGTTGCAGGTAGCCGGTCAGCGACGGCAGCAGCGTTTTCCTGAGCAGGCAGAATACCGGATGACGCTGAAAATCGGCTTGGTCAATGCGGCCGGTGACGGTGACGGTGACGGTGACGGCGATGGCGGCGTCGGCCTGCTGTTCGATCAACGCAGTTGCCAGCCGTGCAACCAAATCTGCCGGCAGCAATGGGGAGTCGCAAGGTACCGCGGCCAGGTAGTCGGTGGCGCAATGCGTCAGGCCGCTATGCAGGCCCGCCAGCGGGCCGGGGAAGTCGGGCAGGAGGTCGGGCCATACCGGCAGATTGAACGCCGCATAGTCGTTCTGATGACGGTTGGCGTTGATCGCCAGCGTGCCGGTCTGGCCGGCCAGGCGCTCAATCACGTGCGCCGTCAGCGGCTTGCCGCGGAACAACTGCAGGCCCTTGTCGACATGGCCCATGCGGGCGCCGCGTCCGCCTGCCAGTACGAGGCCGGTAATCTGTTCGGGGAGAATTGCAGCGACGACGGCCATGGCCATCAGCCGCCGATGTATGACATTTCGACTTTGCGGACTTGCGGCATCGATGTCGTGGACGAACCTTTTTGTTCGCTGCGCAGTTCGGAATAGCGGTCGCCGCGGGCGCCCCAGATGGCGGTGATGGCGGAGGAGATTTCCGCATCGCTGCGCTCTCCGCGCAACAGGCCGCGCAGGTCGTGGCCTTCGCCTGCGAACAGGCAGGTGTAGATTTTTCCTTCGGTGGACAGGCGCGCGCGGCTGCAATCCTGGCAGAACGCCTGGGTGACGCTGGAAATGACGCCGATTTCACCACTGCCGTCTTGATAGCGCCAGCGTTGCGCGGTCTCGCCGGTGTAGTTGGCGTCGATCGCTTCGAGCGGAAGTTCGGCATGGATGCGGCGGATCACTTCGCTGGACGGCACCACCTCATCCATGCGCCAGCCGTTCGAGCTGCCGACGTCCATGTATTCGATGAAGCGCAGGGTGAACGGCGTGTCCTTGAAGTGGCGCGCCATCGTCAGAATTTCGTGGTCGTTGACGCCTTTCTTGACCACCATGTTGATCTTGATCGGGCCGAGGCCGACCTTGTGCGCGACATCGAGGCCGTGCAGGATCTGCGAGACCGGGACGTCGACGTCGTTCATGCGCTTGAAGTTGGCGTCGTCCATCGCGTCCAGCGAGACCGTGACGCGCTTGAGGCCGGCATCCTTCAACGCCTGCGCCTTTTGCGCCAGCAGCGTGCCGTTGGTGGTCAGGGTCAGATCGAGCTCGCGGCCGTCGGGCGTGCGCAGTTCGTGCAGCATGCCGATCAGGCGTTCCAGGTGCTTGCGCAGCAGCGGCTCGCCGCCGGTCAGGCGGATCTTCTCGACGCCGTGGGCGACAAACAGCGTGGCCAGGCGGGTGATTTCTTCAAACGACAGCAGGGAAGAGTGCGGCAGGAAGCTGTAGTCCTTGTCGAACACTTCCTTGGGCATGCAATACACGCAGCGGAAATTGCAGCGGTCGGTGACCGAAATGCGCAGGTCGTGCAACGGGCGCATCAAGGCATCGGCGAGGAAGCCGGACGGCGCTTCCAGCAGCGCGGGCACAGCGGCATGGCTGGCATTGACGCGTTCGTCGATGATCGGAATGATGCGTTTGTTCATACTCGCTACGATAGCATGCGGCGGAGAATTCGGCAGTGTACAGAGCGGCCGGAGCGAGGTGTGTACAGTGCGGACATAGACACTATTTACTTGCTTTTTTGCAATGATGCAGGCGCACATTCCGCCGGCGGCAGACGAGAAAAAAGGGAGTTCTCACTCCCTTTTTTCCTTGCTGCGCGGTGCTTGCTAAGGCATCAACGACGGGTTTCGACCTGGACCAGAGGGTCAGTCGATTGCGGCGGCAATGGCTTGCGTTCACGCGGCACATGCGGAGCAGGCACGATCAGGGCTGCGGCGGCCTGGGCTGCGCGCAGTTTTTCCGGATCGGTGCTGGCCAGGGTCAGACCGGCCGACGACAGCATGTCGTTGAGGTCATTCCATTGCTTGCCGTTGGAGGCTGCCGGAGCAGCAGCGACCGGAGCCGGGGCAGGAGTCGGCGCCGGCGCTGGGGCAGGAGCAACAACTACCGGGGCCGCTTCAACCGCTTGCGGTGCCGGTGCAACTACCGGTGCCGCGGGAGCCGGTTCCACGGCTGCCGGAGCAGTCGCTTCAAGAGGCGCAACCGGTGTGGCTTCAACCACAGGTTCAGCGGCGGCAGGTGCAGGCGCTTCAACAGGGGCTGCTGTTTCCTGAACAGGCGCCGGAGCAGCTGGGGCAGGTGCAGGTGCAGGTGCAGCTTCGGCAGGCGCTTCAACTACCGGAGCAGCTTGTACTGCGACCGGAGCTGCAGCAGGGGCAGGAGCTGGAGTCGGAGCCGCAGCCGGTGTTGCAGCAGGAGCCTTTTCGTACCATGGACGCTCGTTGTCGTCGGCAGGCGCAGCGACAGTTGCAGCTGGGGCGGCAACTGGCGCCGACTCTTCGCCATCCGCGCCTTCAGCGGATTCGCCATCGGCATTTTCACCGCCGTTTTCACCGTCGCGATCGCGACGATTGCGGTTGCGGCCGCCACGACGACGACGACGGCGTGGTTCGCCTTCTTCGGTTGTGCCTTCGACCTGATTGCCTGCGACCTGTGCGGTTTCAACGCCTTCGACGTCAGTCACTGCGACAGCGGCAACACCGGTTGCCAGAGCGGCTTCCAATGGCAATCCGTCTTCCGCTTTCGGCAGGTCCTTGCGCTCTTCGCGTGGTGGACGCGGCGTGCGCGGTTGACGTGGTTCACGTGCTTCGCTGCCTTCGCGCGGTTCACGAGCTTCCTTCGGCTCACGCGGTTCACGGCCTTCGCGCGGCTGGCGTGGTTCACGTGGTTCGCGCGGCTCACGATCGTTGCGGCCTTCTGCGCCTTCACGCGGCTCGCGTGGTTCGCGGGCTTCCTTCGGTTCGCGCGGTGGGCGCGGCGGACGTGCCGGCTTGCCTTCGTATTCCTGCTTGCCGGATTCGTCGCGGGCGGTTTTCTCAGGTGCCGCGCCGCCGTCGCGCTCTTCGCGCTCGTTGCGGTTGCGGCCGTTGCGGTTGCGACCGTTACGGTTGCGGCTGTTGCGGTCGGCGTGGTCGCGTTTTTGCGGGCTCTTGGTTTCGACCGGGGCGACAGCAGGCGTTGCTTCCACCGGCTTGGCGCGGAAGAAGCTCCAGATCTTGTTGAAGAAGCCTGATTCCGGCGCCAGCGTCGGCGGTGGTTCAACCGGCGTCGCGACCTTGCGCTCGACGATAGGCGCAGGCTGGTCAGGGGTAATGCCCTTGACGACGGCTTCCTGGCGCGGCTTGATGTCTTCCTTCTGGCGCTTGCTGTAACCGATGTCGGTTTCGGCTTGTTCGGCCATGGAGTAGCTGGCTTGAGCGTCGTCCAGGCGCGGATCGTCGTGCTTGATGCGCTCGAGCTTGTAGTGCGGGGTTTCCAGATGCTTGTTCGGGATCATGATGACCGTCACGCGGTGGCGTGTTTCGATCTTCAGGATTTCGCCGCGCTTTTCGTTCAGCAGGAAAGCGGCGACGTCGACCGGGGCCTGCACGTGGATGGCGGCGGAATTCTCCTTCATTGCTTCTTCCTGGATGATGCGCAGGACTTGCAATGCGGACGATTCGGTGTCGCGGATGTGGCCGGTGCCGTTGCAGCGCGGGCAGGTCACGTGGCTGCCTTCGGACAGCGACGGACGCAGGCGCTGGCGCGACAGTTCCATCAGGCCGAAACGCGAGATCTTGCCCATCTGGACGCGCGCACGGTCGTGGTGCAGGGCGTCTTTGAGGCGGGATTCGACTTCACGCTGGTTCTTGGCGTTTTCCATGTCGATGAAGTCGATGACGATCAGGCCGCCCAGATCGCGCAAGCGCAATTGGCGGGCCACTTCGTCGGCGGCTTCAAGGTTGGTGTAGAACGCGGTGGTTTCGATGTCGCTGCCGCGGGTGGCGCGCGCCGAGTTGACGTCGACCGAGACCAGCGCTTCGGTGTGATCGATCACGATGGCGCCGCCGGAAGGCAACGGCACGGTGCGCGAGTACGCGGTTTCGATCTGGTGTTCGATCTGGAAGCGCGAGAACAGTGGCACGTCGTCGTGGTAGCGCTTGACGCGGTGGACCATGTCCGGCATCACGTGCGCCATGAACTGCTGGGCTTGTTCGTGGATGTCGTCGGTGTCGATCAGGATTTCGCCGATGTCAGGCTGGAAATAGTCGCGGATCGCGCGGATCACCAGCGAGGATTCCTGATAAATCAGGAAAGCGCCGGAGCCGGACTGGCCGGCGCCTTCGATGGCGCGCCAGAGTTGCATCAGGTAGTTCAGGTCCCACTGCAGTTCGTCGACGTTGCGGCCGATGCCTGCGGTGCGGGCGATGACGGACATGCCGTTGGGCAGGTCCAGCTTGTCCATGGTTTCGCGCAGTTCCTGGCGATCTTCGCCTTCGACCCGGCGCGATACGCCGCCGCCGCGCGGATTGTTCGGCATCAGGACCAGGTAACGGCCGGCCAGGGAGATGAACGAGGTCAGGGCTGCGCCCTTGTTGCCGCGTTCTTCCTTCTCGACCTGGACGATGATTTCCTGGCCTTCGCGCAGGGCTTCCTTGATGGAAGCGTTGCGGACGTCGATGCCTTCCTTGAAATAGGTGCGGGCGACTTCCTTGAATGGCAGGAAGCCGTGGCGCTCTTCGCCGTAATTGACGAAGCAGGCTTCGAGCGAAGGCTCGATGCGGGTGATGACGCCTTTGTAAATGTTGGATTTACGCTGTTCGCGTCCGGTGGCTTCGATATCGATGTCGATCAGCTTTTGACCGTCAACGATGGCTACGCGCAATTCTTCCTGCTGCGTAGCATTGAACAACATACGTTTCATGTTTCACTCCGTGGCACTGAGGCCGCTTTATTGATGCACGATGAATGCATCAAAAGTACAAGGATGTACGCGAGAACGAAGTGATTGGGGGAGGGAATTGCCTTAGTGTGTGGAGCGCGCCAGGGTGGCGGCACTCATGCACAACGGGGCGCGGATGCGGTGAACCGGGAAGCCGAGCAGCTCCGTATCCACGCGCGCCGTTCCGCATGGGGCGGTCACGGCAGCTGTGGACGGTAAGCTATATGTTTGAGCCAAACGAAGCATTATTCTAAAAGTTGGCAAATCGGCGAATCGGGTTCACTTGCATCAACCGGCAAGCACTTCGTTTTTCAACTGAAGGTCTTGCCAGACTTTATCCTGATAATCCAAGCACATCTGTTCAACATCCAAGTGCGTTATCCGATTGCAACTGCGGTGCAAACTGGACTCGCGCAGGGATGATGCGTACACGTTTTTAAGGAACCGTCCAATCGCGCGGAGAAATGTCGCGTCCACAATGTCTTCGTAGGGTGTACGAGGCTTGCCGACAGGACCCTGTCGCCGCATGCTGCGATTTTTAGTGGTTCCCCCCATCAAATTTGCAAATTAGCGAGGCTGATGAAGACGCCTCTGTGTAGAATGGTCTTTTTTATTCTTACACTGACACCGGTTTTCTGACCAGCGTCGAGCGATTATATATTCAAAATGAAGGACTTAGCGAGATTTTCTGGGAAGACGCCTGAAAAGCCTGAATCACCCGCGTCGACCCAATCTGCACCTGCTTCACCGCAAGTCCAGCTGCTCACGATTTCGGAAGAGGAAGCCGGTCAACGCATCGACAATTTCCTCTTGCGCGTCTGCAAAGGCGTGCCCAAAAGCCATATTTACCGTGTCCTGCGTTCCGGCGAAGTACGTGTCAACAAAGGCCGTATCGACCAGACTTATCGTCTGCAAGACGGGGATATCCTGCGCGTGCCGCCGATCCGCATTGCCGAAAAGGCATCTGCTGCGGTGGCCCCGGGCGCGGAATTCAAGATATTGCTCGAGGACAATCATCTGTTGATCATCGACAAGCCGGCCGGCGTGGCCGTGCATGGCGGGTCCGGGGTCAGCTACGGCGTCATCGAGCAATTGCGGGCCTCGCGTCCGGACGCCAAATTCCTGGAGCTGGTGCATCGGCTCGACCGCGACACCTCGGGTGTTTTGTTGCTGGCCAAGAAACGTTCGGCGCTGACCAACCTGCATGAGCAGATCCGCGACGGCCTGACCGACAAGCGCTACCTGACGCTGATCCACGGCGACTGGAAGAACGCCCGCCAGCACATCAAGTTGCCGCTGCACAAGTACAGCACCGCCGAAGGCGAGCGCCGCGTGCGTGTGCAGGAAGACGGCCAGGCCTCGCACACGGTGTTTTCGCTGATCCGGCGCTATGGCGAGTTCGCGCTGCTGGAAGCGGAACTGAAAACCGGCCGTACCCATCAGATACGCGTGCATTTGTCGGCCAGCGGTTTCCCCATCGTGGGCGACGACAAATACGGCGATTTCCCGTTGAACAAGGCGCTGCAGAAGGCCGACGGCGAGCGCGTCGCGTTCAGGCGCATGTTCCTGCACGCGCACCAGATCAGCTTTACGCATCCCGACAGCGGCAAGACGGTAACGCTCAAGGCTGGCTTGCCGCCCGAATGCCAGCGTTTTCTCAAGAGCCTGGAAGGTCTTGATGCCGCAGCGGAGGCCTGATCAGACCTCAGACCGGCTGCATCGGCCGGCAGACGATTTTTGAATATGTTGAAAAGTGAAACATGGCAAGAAAGCAATTTGACCTGATCGTGTTCGATTGGGATGGCACGCTGATGGACAGCACTTCGACGATCGTACGTTGCATCCAGGCCGCCGCGCGCGACCTGGGCCTGCCGATTCCCGACAAGAGCGCCGCTTCCTACGTGATCGGCCTCGGCCTGCAGGACGCGATGCAGGCGGCGATTCCGGACGTCGATCCGAAATACTATCCGCGCATTGTCGAGCGCTATCGTCACCACTATTTGGGTCAGGACAAAGACCTGAGCCTGTTCGACGGCGTGCGCGAAATGCTCGACGACCTCGGCCAGCAAGGCTATTTCCTCGCGGTCGCGACCGGCAAGAGCCGCGTCGGCCTCAACCGCGCGCTCAACAGCACCAAGCTGCTGTCGGCGTTCGACGCCACGCGCTGCGCCGACGAGACATTCTCCAAGCCGCATCCGGCCATGTTGCAGGAGCTTACCCGCGAACTCGGCCAGGAAATGGGCCGTACGCTGATGATCGGCGACACCACCCACGATTTGCAGATGGCGCTTAATGCAGGCGCGGCCGGTGTTGCGGTAGAATTCGGCGCGCATCCGGTGGAACAGTTGCAAGCGCTCAATCCGCTGTATTCCGCCGGCTCCATCAAAGTGCTGCACCAATGGCTCAATGACAACGCTTAGGAAACACGGCTATGGAAGAAGTGGCGATCCAGGTATGCGCCTCGGCTGAAATCGAGGAGGGCGGCAAAGGCCGCCGCTTTGCGGTGTCGGTGCACGGCGATGACGCCACCGGCTTCGTGGTGCGCTACGGCGGCGCCGTCTACGGCTACCTGAACCGCTGCGCACACGTACCGATCGAGCTGGACTGGGCCGAAGGCGAGTTCTTCGAATCCAGCGGCCTGTATCTCATGTGCGCAACACACGGCGCGGTATACGCCCCCGATACCGGAAAATGCGAAGGCGGCCCCTGTACGGGCGCGCGTTTGCGTAAGATCATGGTGTTTGAAAAAGACGGCGCGATTTTCTGGGCGCCCGACGATTATGTAAGGCCCGCGCTGGCATGAGCCATGCGGCAACCCCGGCAATCCCCGCCAGACCCGCAAACATGCGCGGCATCGGCAGGTTGCCGTTCCGAGTGACGATATGAGCAATAACGAATTTGAGAATCCAGCAGCGCAACCGCCCAAACCGGCTGAACCGGTGCCGCCAACTACCGGCACCGCAACGGCGGTAGCCGCGGAAGAAAAGAAGGGCGGCTGGGAGCGCGACGTACTGGAAAAGCTGGCCCTGTTCGCGGTCAAGGAACAGCGGGCGCGTCGTCGCTGGAGCATCTTCTTCAAGATCGCCGGCCTGGCTGTGTTCGTGTTCGTGATCTGGAGCGCCTTCAATTACACCAAATCGGAGTCGGAGCCGGTCGGCACCCATACCGCGCTGGTGGAAATCTCCGGCACCATCGAAGCCGAAGGCCGCGGTTCCGCCGCAGCCGTGATCCCGGCGCTCGACAAAGCGTTCGCTGCCGACGATTCGCTCGGCGTGATCCTCAAGATCAACAGCCCCGGCGGCAGCCCGGTCCAGGCCGGCATGATCAACGATGAAATCGTGCGTTTGCGCAAGGAGTATCCGAAGAAGCCGTTGTACGTCGTGGTCGAGGAAATGTGCGCCTCCGGTGGTTACTACATCGCTGCGGCGGCCGACAAGATCTACGTCAACAAAGCCAGCATCGTCGGCTCCATCGGCGTGCTGATGGACGGTTTCGGTTTCACCGGCCTGATGGACAAGGTCGGCGTCGAGCGTCGTCTGCTGACTGCGGGCGAGAACAAGGGTTTCCTGGATCCGTTCAGCGCCCAGAATCCGAAGCAAAAGGAATACGCCCAGCAGATGCTCAACGAAATCCATCAGCAATTCATCGACGTGGTGCGCAAGGGCCGCGGCCAGCGCCTGAAGGAAACGCCCGAGACCTTCTCCGGACTGTTCTGGACCGGCTCCAAGGCGGTTGAGATGGGCCTGGCCGATGGTTTCGGCACCGTCGACAGCGTGGCGCGCGACGTGATCAAGGCGGAAGACCTGGTTGACTACACCCAGACCGAAGGCTTGCCCGAGCGCGTGCTCAAGAAGTTCGGCGTGGCGGTTGGCAGCGGCGTCGCCAAGTCGATGGTGGGCAGCAACGGATTGCAACTGCGCTGATTCTGCAGTTCACGTAAAACAGCCGGCGGAGATGATCGCATCTGCGCCGGCTGTTTTTTATTTCAGCACGAAGTTTTATTCGGCCAGCAACAGGAACACCGTCGGCTTCTTGTGAAAATCCGGCGTCTTGCCGGCGCCAAGTTCACTCTTCCATTTGGCGGCGGTCTGCGTGCGGATCGCCTCGGTCGCCAACGTCAGATCGGTAGCCACGCTGATCAGGGTGGTGCCGTTGCAGGCAGCGGCCAGGGCTTCCAGCATGGCGCCGTTGCGGTAAGGCGTTTCGATCAGCAGTTGCGTCTGCTTTTCCTGGCGCGAGCGGTCTTCCAGCTGCTTGATGCGTTTGGCGCGTTGTGCGGCGTCAGTTGGCAGGTAGCCGTTGAAGGCGAAGCTCTGGCCGTTGAGGCCGCTGCTCATGACCGCCAGCAACAGCGACGACGGTCCCACCAGCGGGCGCACCTGGATGCCGTGCTGATGCGCCAGGCGCACCAGGTTGGCGCCGGGGTCGGCCACTGCAGGCACGCCGGCTTCCGAGATCAGCCCGGCGTCCTGGCCGGCCAGCAGCGGCGCCAGCAAGGCCGGCAGCGCAGCGGCTTCGGTATTGACGTTGAGCTCGGCGATGCGGATTTCCTGCAAGGGTTTGGCCAGCGGATGATGCACATTGACCAGCTTCAGGAAGGCGCGCGTAGTCTTGGCGTTTTCCGCGATGAAATAGTCGAGGCGCGCAGCCAGCGCCTGCACCTCGGCCGGCAGGATGGAGGCAAGCATATTGCTGTCCGCCGTGTCGGCGGGGCCCAGCGTATTGGGCACAAGATAAAGAATACCGGGCATGTCTAAGTCGTTAAAATATGGGCTGGCGCTATTAGACCTGATTTCCCCGTTGCCTGCGAGCTTTCGCGGGCCTTGCGGGGCGACTACCGGGCGATTGGCGGGCAAGTCTTATGCGGTTGTCATGAAACTGTCATGCTAGGCAACTATTGTGTCGGTTCGGCAGAAGCAGAAATTGGCTAAATAATTTCCGTACAGCCTCAACACCCTCCGAAAGGGAATGAATGTTTGCAGCAGTAGATCTTGGTTCCAACAGCTTTCGCCTGCATATCGGCAAGCATGAAGGCGACGCCATTCGTGTCGTCAAAAGCGCGCGCGATCCGATTCGCCTGGCGGCCGGTCTGGACAAGAACGGCAAGCTGACGCCGCAGGCAATTGTCGGCGCGGTCGAGTCGCTGGCCCGCTTCCGCACCATCCTGCGCGACTACCAGCTCGACGCCGTGCGCGTGGTCGCGACCAATACCTTGCGCGTCGCCAAGAATGCGCACGAATTCCTGCCTGACGCCGAACGCGCGATCGGCTATCCGGTGGAAATCATTTCCGGCGAAGAAGAAGGCCGCCTGATCTACATGGGCGTCGCCGGAGCGCTGGCCTTGCCCGACGAAGACCGCCTGGTGATCGATATCGGCGGCGGTTCGACTGAGGTCATCCTCGGGCATGGCAGCGATGTGCGCCGGGTCGAATCCTTCGGCATCGGCACGGTCAACCAGAGCCAGGCTTTTTTCGGCGACGGCTATATCAATGAAGCCGCGTTCGAGCGCGCCATTCTGTCGGCGCGTTCGCATGTGGAAGACGCCGTGGTGCCGTTCGGCGCCCAGCATCGCAGCAAGGTGTACGGCTCGTCCGGCACCATGCGCGCGATCGCCGACACGATCGCCAGGAACGGCATGGGCGACGGGCGCATCACGCCTGAGAGCGTGGAAGAACTGAAGCAGCGCCTGATCGCTTTCGGCCACGTCGATCATATCGAACTGGCCGGCATGAAGCCTGACCGCGCCGCCGTCATCATGGGCGGCCTGGCGGTGCTGATCGGCCTGATGCAGGAGCTCAATATCTCGGTCATCTCCCCGGTGGAAGCCGGCCTGCGCATGGGCGTGATGTGGGATCTGCAATTGCGCGCCACGCAGCGCGACCGCCGCGAGCAATCGGTGGACGACTTCAGCCGACGCTTCCATATCGACGAGTTGCGCGCGCGCCAGGTGGCCGAGACCGCGCTCGGTTTCTTCCAGATGCTCAAGCCCGGCAACGAAGCCTATGCCAAATACCTGAACTGGAGCGCCTTGCTGCACGAAGCCGGCCTGATCGTGTCGCAGAGCAGCTATCACAAGCATTCGTCCTACCTCATCGCCAACGCCGATCTGCCGGGCTTCACTACACGCGAGCAGCGCGTGATGAGCACGCTGATCCTTGGCCAGAAGGGCAACCTGCGCAAGATCGGCGAAGTGGTGTCCGATCCTGATTTCGCCAAGGCGGTGCTGGCGCTGCGACTGGCGGTGATGTTCATGCACGCGCACATCACGCTCGATCTTGACGACGTTCGCCTCAAAATGAAGAGCCGCATCGATATTGAAATCAAGCGCGACTGGCTGCGCGATCACCCGACCGTGTCCTACTGGATGCAGAAGGAACAGGAGTGGTGGAGCGGCATCGGCGTTGATTTCTCCATCCGCGTGACTGCCTGAAGCAGGCCCGCCCGCAACGCATGAAAAAATCCCCGCACCTGGCGGGGATTTTTTATTGATACAGCAGAGGTTCAGTCAAGCTTGGCGGCATGCTCGCGCGTGGCGTGGAAGGTGACTTCCGGCCAACGCTCCTGGGTCAGGCGCAGGTTCACGCCCGAGGTCGCCAGATAGGCCAGGTTGCCGGCCGCATCGTGCGCCAGGTTGAAACCGGCGGACGATTTTTCAAAATCGGCCAGCTTCTTCTTGTCGTCGCAGGTGACCCAGCGCGCGCTGCTGATGCTGGTGCCTTCGAACACGGCGTCGACGCCGTACTCGTTGAGCAAGCGGCTCGCCACCACTTCAAACTGCAGCACGCCGACCGCGCCGAGGATCAGGTCGCTGTTGTTGGTCGGCTTGAAGACCTGCACCGCGCCTTCTTCACCAAGCTGTTGCAAGCCCTTGTGCAACTGCTTGATCTTGAGCGGATTGCGGATGCGCGCGACGCGGAAGAAGTCCGGCGCGAAGTAGGGGATGCCGGTGAACTGCAGCAGTTCGCCTTCCGAGAAGCTGTCGCCGATCTGCATGTTGCCGTGGTTGGGCAGGCCGATGATGTCGCCGGCGTAGGCTTCTTCCACTTGCTCGCGGCTGGATGCCATGAAGGTGACGACCGACGACACCTTGATCTCGCGATTCAGACGCAGGTGCTTGAGCTTCATGCCGCGTTCGAAGCGTCCCGAGCACACGCGCAGGAAGGCGATGCGGTCGCGGTGCGCCGGGTCCATGTTGGCCTGGATCTTGAAGACGAAACCGGAGAACGGTGCTTCCTTCGGTTCGACGCTGCGCACGGTGGCATCGCGGCTGCCTGGCGCCGGCGCCCAGTCGAGCAGGGCGTTGAGGATTTCACGCACGCCGAAGTTGTTGATGGCGGAACCGAAGAACACCGGCGTCTGGATGCCGGCGAGGAACTCGTCCAGATTGAACGGATGCGACGCGCCGTGCACCAGCTCGACTTCCATCTTGAGCTGTTCGATCTCCAGCGGGAACATCTCGACCAGCTTGGGATTGTCGATGCCCTTGATGATTTCGACGTTGCCGTCGGCGCGTTCTTCACCGGCCTTGAACAGCATGATCTCGTCGCGCAGCAGGTGATACACGCCGCGGAAATTCTTACCCATGCCGATCGGCCAGGTCACCGGCGCGCACTGGATCTTGAGCACCGATTCGAGCTCGTCGAGCAGTTCCAGCGGGTCGCGCGTTTCACGATCCATCTTGTTCATGAACGTGATGATCGGCGTGTTGCGCATGCGGCAGACGTTGAGCAGCTTGATGGTCTGTTCTTCCACGCCCTTGGCGGCGTCGATCACCATCAGCGCCGAGTCGACCGCGGTCAGCACGCGATACGTGTCTTCCGAGAAGTCCTGGTGGCCCGGGGTGTCGAGCAGGTTGACCACGTGGTCGCGGTATTCGAATTGCATGACCGAACTGGCTACCGAGATGCCGCGCTGCTTTTCGATTTCCATCCAGTCGGAGGTGGCGTGGCGACCGCTCTTGCGGGCCTTCACGGTGCCGGCCAGCTGGATCGCGCCCGAGAACAGCAGCAGTTTTTCGGTCAGCGTGGTTTTACCCGCATCGGGGTGGGAAATGATGCCGAAGGTGCGGCGGCGCGCAACTTCGCGCGCGATCAGTTCAAGCGGAGCCTTGCTGGTCGAGCCGGAGTCGTCGTTCGCGGAATCGGGAGTAGTGTCTTGCATCGTGAGTCGGTAGGTCGAAGGCGTTGAAAGCGGTGAGCGTCCTGTACGACAGGCGGCCGGTGTGCGGCGCTGCCTTCGTTCATGGGAATGTGACGGAAATAGAAAAAGGGCTGGAAGATCCAACCCTTTTTGTTTCCCGGCGCTCTAGGCGCCTGGTCACGTCTCGGAAGCCGCGATTATAGCGTATTCGCGGGCATTCTCCGCGTTCCGGCTACGGGGCGCGGGTTTCAGGCAGGCACTATTTCCTGTCGGGCCGATCAGGACGATCAGGGCGGTCGGGCCGTTCCTCGCGTTGCTGAGGCCGTGGTTCGGGACGCTGGGCTTGTTCGTGACGTTCCTGCGGCGGTGGCGCGGCATGGGCGGCGGGCGCCGGGCGCGTCTGCACGTGCGGCTCGGGACGCGGAATGGCCTGGGCCGGCGGCGGCGGCGCGCGATGCGCCGCCTGTGGTTCCGGGCGGTGTTCTGGACGCGGTGCGTTGTCAGGCCGCCCGGCACGTTCGGGGCGTTCAGTGCGTTCCGGGCGATTCTGATGCGCCGCGGACGGTGGAGGTGCAGCAGGTGCAGGACGAGTCTGCGGCGCTTGCTGAGGCGCCTGCAATTGCGGCGCCGGGGCCGGAGTTGGCCGTTGTGCAGCCGGCGCATTGTTCGGCGCCATCAGATTCGCCTGTGCCGGACGGTTCTGTTCGCGACGGTTATCCCTGTCATCACGATCGTTGCGATCATGGTCGCCGCGATGGTCGCGTTCAGCCTGACCGGGGCGCTGGTCCGGACGTGGAGCCTGATTTGGCGGAGTAGCAGGAGGAGCGACGGCGGTATTCGGCGCCGGATTGGGACGCGAGACATTGCCCACATCCGGGCGGCGATCGTCACGACCGTTGCGTGGGTTGTGCTGCCAGACAACGGGCTTGTTGTTGACGACGACATTTCTGGTCACATTATTGGTGACGTTGACATTGTTGATGCGCACGTTGTTGACCAGCACGTGATGCTGGCGCCAGTCGGGGCGCGCGTCGCTGTAGACCGACCGCACGATGCCGGTGCCGGCGCCGAAGGAAATGCCGATCGAGACGTTATAGCTGGGCGGACGATAGCGCGGCGGCGGCGCCCAATAGACCGGAGGGCGTTGCGGCCACCACCAGCCGCCGTACACCACGGTCGGGTTGTAATAAGGCACGTAGATCACTTGGGGATTGACCGGCTCGATCACGATGATCTGTTCCTGTTGGACGATGCGCTGCTGATTGCTGGACTGCAGGTTGCCGGCGATCTGGGCCTTCACGCGCAGATTCTGCACGGTGTCCATCACA
The DNA here is from genome assembly GCF_026127345.1 of Herbaspirillum lusitanum. Classification (NCBI taxonomy): domain Bacteria; kingdom Pseudomonadati; phylum Pseudomonadota; class Betaproteobacteria; order Burkholderiales; family Oxalobacteraceae; genus Herbaspirillum; species Herbaspirillum lusitanum. Next base: position 356,688 of record NZ_QXFG01000008.1, read on the forward strand.
TTGGCCTGCTGCGACAGGAAAGCATCGCCGAGGCGCTGTGTCCAATCCAGCTTGTCGTTCATCATCGCCAGCACGGACGGGAATTGCGCCAGCGATTTCACGCTGGGATCCCAGGGCATCGGCGCGATCGAACGCGCCAGCGCATCGCCTTGCAGACCCGGCCGGCTGTCGACAAAGCGTGCCGCCTGCACCACTTCCAGCGGATAGGTCGCGGCCATCAGCACTTGCGCCAGCAGCGAATCGGGATACAGCGCGACCGGCGCCAGCATCTGGTCCAGTTCTTCCTGCGAGAAAACGGCAGGAGGACGGTTCATGTCTTGTGCTGAAACAGTGGATATGCCTGACGCCAGCGAAAAAAGGGCGGAGGCGATCCAGGCGAGGGTTTTCTTGTTCACGGCGATTCTCCTTTGGATTCGGCGTGCGCGGGATATATATCGAAGCGATCGAAAATATTGAAAACAATATATGTCATTGCCGCTTGCGCGCATGTGTTCTTATCTTCGATCAGGGAATCGCAACAAGGTGTAACCAAACTGCAAGGGATGTTTCAGCTTCCGACTCCGGCGCCAAAGCGTGCAGCACGATTGCGTCGAACGCGCGAAACATGAAATTTCGCGTTCGCTCATAGGGGGAAATTTAAAAATATTGAAGAAAATGTGAAGAAGGTGTTGACCGAACCCCCATGTCGGGATATTATCTCGCTTCTCGGAGTGTAGCGCAGCCCGGTAGCGCACCTGGTTTGGGACCAGGGGGTCCAAGGTTCGAATCCTTGTACTCCGACCACACATGAACGGGCTGTCGAAAGACAGCCCGTTTTCATTTCCGAAGATGATTTCAAGCGCAGCAGTTTCTGCTTGATTCACCGATCTGCCCTTAGCTCAACCGGATAGAGCAATGGCCTTCTAAGCCATAGGTTAGGGGTTCGATTCCCTTAGGGCAGGCCACTTCTCTGCACCGCTCTTTTCTCTTCCTGCATCATTCCTTTTTTACCTTGCCATTTTTGTGTCCGTAGCGTTCATTGCGCGTTGGCGCGGCGACACAAGCTGAGTCGGCAAGCTCAATCTGCGATCTCAATTGGTGATCTTGTCCGTCGGATAGCGTAGCGAATCGCGCAGGATATAACTCATCGGCATGTCCAGTGAACGTTTGTCCGGGCCGATCGCCTGCATGAACCATCGGTTGTAGAGCCGATGTATTTCTCCGCTGTTGGCGAGCTTGGCCATTTGCCGGTCGACCATTTTCTTGAACTCGGGATCGTCGTTGCGCATCATGATGGCGTAGGGTTCCACCGATAGCGGCGTGCCGACGATAATGAATTTTTCGGGATCGACCGCGTTTTCGCGCGCACCGTACAGCAATATCTCATCCATGATGAAGGCGTCGGCCATGCCGTGCTCCAGCATCGAAAAACATTCCCTGTCGTTTTCCAGTTCAAGCACCGTCAGATCAAGGTAGCGGATATTGCTACGCTTGTTGATGACGTCGATCATTGCAGTGGCGCGTGTCGTCACCAGGCGTTTATTACGCAGGTCGCTCCAGTTCTTGATGGAGGAGCCGGCCTTCACCAGCATGCGCACGCTGGTGAAGAAATGCGGGATAGTGAAGGCGACTTTCTTGCGGCGTTCGGCGTTGTTGGTGCTGACGCTGCATTCGAGATCGGCACGGTTGTCGAGCAGGGCGCTGAAGCGGGATGATGCGTTGACGGGCAGGTACTGGATCTTGAGGTCGGGCATGCGCAGTTCCTGGCGAATGCCCTGGATAATCTTGCGGCACAGTTCGATGGTATAGCCGCTGACTTCTCCGTCGGGCTCGATCACTACAAACGGCGACAGGTTGTCCACGCTGCCCATGAAAGACAGTACGATGGTTTTGGTCTCGCGGATTTTCTTGATGGTGTCGTGTGCGGAAGCGGTTGATGCAATCGCGCCCGACAGGAGGACGAGAAGAAAGAAAAGAATGAATAATCGGATGCAGCGCAATCGGATGGCGGACGCGGGGAATAAGAGCAAAGGGGAATCATTCATGTGGGGGCGTCTTTCCTGCAACAACACCGGCTGATCTTATGATGCATGTCGGCAAGATTCAAGCGCAGAAGTCCCGCGATACTCGTCAAGATTGAAAAGACACAGATCAATCAAAATATTTTGATTAAATGTGCATATTAATTCTGTATAAAAGGAAAAAACCCGGCGTGCCGGGCTTTTTCGTGGAGCGTTGGAAATCATTCAAATCAGAACGCCGGCACCACGGCGCCTTTGTATTTCTCTTCGATGAACTTCTTCACGGCAGGCGAGTTGAGGGCGGCAGCCAATTTCTTGATGGCGGGGCTGTCCTTGTTGTCCTGGCGTGCGACCAGCAGATTCGCGTAAGGCGAGTTGGCGTCTTCGATGAACAGCGAATCCTTGACCGGATTGAGCCTGGCTTCGATTGCATAGTTGGTGTTGATCAGCGCGACGTCCACCTGGTTCAGCACGCGCGGCAGCGTCGCTGCTTCGAGCTCGCGGAATTTCAGTTTCTTCGGATTGTCGGTGATGTCCTTTTGCGTGGCCGAGATGTTGCTGGCGTCTTTCAGCTTGATCAGGCCGTTGCGGGCCAGCAGCAGCAGGGCGCGACCGGAATTGGACGGATCGTTGGGGATCGCGATGGTGGCGCCGTCCGGGATGTCGGCGGTCTTCTTGTATTTTTGCGAATAGGCGGCGAACGGTTCGACGTGGACCTTGGTCACCGGCACTTCGATGTCGTTCTTGTGGCTCTTCTTGAATTCGTCGAGGTAAGGCTGATGCAGGAAGAAGTTGCCGTCGACTTGCTTCTCATTGGTCTGCGCCGCAGGTTGCACGTAGTCCGTGAATACCTTTACCTGCAGGTCGACGCCTTCCTTGGCCAGCGTCGGCTTGAGGAATTCGAGGATTTCGGCGTGCGGTACCGGCGTGGCGGCGATGACCAGTTTGTCGGCGGCTTGCGCCACGGCGGCGAACAAGGTCAGGGAGGCGGCGAGCAGAAGGGACAATTTGCGGGACGTGAATTTTCGCGACATGGATAACTCCTTTTTTATTTACGTGTGAAATACAGGACCAGGCGATCGCCGAAGAACTGCAGTAACTGCACCAGTACCACCAGGACCGCAACGGTGACGATCATCACCTCGGTCTGGAATCGTTGATAGCCGAAGCGGATGGCCAGGTCGCCCAGGCCGCCGCCGCCGATGACGCCGGACATGGCGGCGTAGGACATCAGCGTGATGGCGGTGATCGTGACGGCGGCCAGCAAGCCCGGCAGCGCTTCCGGCAGCAGCGCGCCGAAAATGATCTGATGCGTGCTTGCGCCCATGGCCTGGCAGGCTTCGAGCACGCCGCGGTCGATTTCGCGCAGCACGTTTTCGACCAGGCGCGCAAAGAAGGGGGCGGTGCCGATCACCAGCGGCGGGATCGAGCCCTCCACCCCGAGCGAGGTGCCGACCAGCAGCAAGGTCACCGGAATCATCACGATCAGCAGGATCAGGAACGGCACCGAGCGCAGCACGTTGACCACCAGCGACAGCGCCACGTACACGCCGCGTTGCGCCAGCAACTGCTTGCGCGCGGTGAGGAACAGCAGGATGCCCAGCGGCAGTCCGATCAGCACGGTAAAGAACAGCGACAGGCCGGTCATTGCCAATGTCTCCAGCGTGGCCTGGCCGATGTCGCCCCAGTCGATGACGGAGAAGTCGATCATGCCAGCACCTCATGATGGATCTGGTAGCGATCGAAATGCGCGAACACCTTGGCGAGGTCGTCGTCGCTGCCGTTGAGTTCCACCAGCAACTGGCCGTAAGGCGTGTCCTTGATGCGTGAAATCGTGCCTTGCAGGATGGTGATCAGCGCCTGCGTGGCGGCGGTGATATTGGTCAGAATTGGTTGGTAAGTGATGTCGCCGACAAAGGTCAGGCGCACCAGTTTTCCCTTGATATGCTCGAGACCGATGCCGTCCTGCTGTTCGAAGCTATGGCTTTCGGCCACCAGCTTTTGCGTCGCCGCGTGTTGAGGATGGAGGAACACGTCGGCGACCTTGCCGCTTTCGACGATGCGGGAATCATCAATCACCGCGACGCGGTCGCAGATGCTGCGAATTACCTGCATCTCGTGCGTGATCAGTACTATCGTCAGGCCCAGCTTGCGGTTGATGTCGAGCAGCAGGCGCAGGATAGCTTGCGTGGTTTCCGGGTCCAGCGCGGACGTTGCCTCATCGCACAGCAGCAGATGCGGATAATTCGCCAGCGCGCGGGCGATGCCGACGCGTTGTTTTTGTCCACCGGACAATTGCGCCGGGTAGTTGTCGCGATGCCCGGTGAGTCCGACCAGTTCCAGCAGTTCAGTGACGCGTGCAGCGCGTTGTTCGCGCGTGTATTTGCCGGTGATCTTGAGCGGCCAGTCGATGTTGGCGGCGACGGTTTTAGCGTTGAGCAGGTTGAAGTGCTGGAAAATCATGCCGACGCGCTGGCGCAATGCGTGCAATTGCGCGCTGTCGAAACGCGTGATGTCTTCGTCTTCGATGAAAATGCTGCCCGAGCTGGGACGTTCCAGCAGGTTGAGCGTGCGGATCAGCGTGCTTTTGCCCGCGCCCGAACGGCCGATGACGCCGAAGATTTCACCTGCTTCGATTTGCAGGTTGATATCGGTCAGTGCTATGAGGTCCCGGTTGGCAACTTGATAGGTTTTATGGAGATGCTCGATGCGAATCACGGGCGTAAAAATGAATGAAGTAAAGATCAGTCTAGCAGCGTGGCAATAGTGCGTGAACGCATAAATAGTTGGATGCTTATTCGGTTTTGTAATGAGCGCCGGTATGAAAAAAGCCGTGTGGGCACAAGGCGCACACGGCTTCAACCAACGCAAAATCAAACTTCAAACGTACTATCGGGCAGGTCGCTGCATCGTTTGATGCAGCGAGGTGAGAATCAACCCCGGCCGGTCAGGTGACCATTCACGACACGCACCTGATCGCCAACGCGCCAGCCTTCACCCGACTGCGGGAAAGAGCGCACGCTGCCGTTTTCCATGCGCACATCGACCATATAAGTGGTAGTCGTGCGGCTGCGTTTTTCAACTTCGTTACCGGCGTAACCGCCAGCGCCTGCACCAGCCACAGTAGCGAGTGTACGGCCATTACCGCTACCGATCTGGTTGCCAAGGACACCGCCGAGCACGGCGCCGGCGACGATGCCTACGCCGCTGGCTTGAGGTGTGTGCTGGACGGCGCGCACTGCCTGCACTTCGCCGCAGTTGGAGCAGCGTGCAACCGCTGCCGGAGCAGGGGCGCCGTAGCTATTGCTATTGGCATTTTGTGCTTGCTGGCTGTAGTTGGACTTTGGTGCAGGCTGCTGATTGTTTTTCGCCTGCTGCAATTGTTGTGGAGTTTGCGGTGCGGTGCTCGCATCCGACATGGCCTGTTGGGGTGCGACGCTGCTGTTGGATGTCGGCAGCAAACCGGTGATGGCGGCGACGCCGACCAGGCTGACCAATGTCACCGCGACAGCGGCGGTGGCAACCAGGGGATGAATGCGACTAGGGGATTTGACGACGTCCATGATGGGCCTCTCCGTTTTGATGTTGATGTGAGGCGAGTATGGATGACAAGCGGCAGAGAAAAAATGCGGATAGTGTGTCAGTTGTAAAAACTTGTAAGTCCAATGTAAGACAAGCCGGAAAGGCCTTGTAGGCGCTTTCCGACTTGTTTGTCTTTTGGGACTTGGAAGAGGAGCTTCGATCAGTCTTCGCGGCGCAGATGCGGGAACAGGATAACGTCGCGGATGTTCGGCGAATCGGTGATCAGCATCATCAGGCGATCGATGCCGATGCCGCAGCCGCCGGCCGGCGGCATGCCGTATTCGAGCGCACGGATGTAGTCGGCGTCGTAATACATGGCTTCTTCGTCGCCGGCATCCTTGGCGGCGACTTGCGCCTGGAAGCGCGCGGCCTGGTCTTCGGCGTCATTCAGCTCCGAGAAGCCATTGGCGATTTCACGGCCGGTGATGAACAGTTCGAAACGCTCGGTGATGCCCGAGACCGTATCGGAGGCGCGCGCCAGCGGCGACACTTCGACCGGGTAATCGACGATGTAGGTCGGTTCCCACAATTGCGACTCTGCGGTCTCTTCGAACAGCGCCAGTTGCAGCGCGCCGATGCCGGCCTTGGCCAACGGCGCCTGGTCGGTCTTGACGCCGAACTTCTTCAACGCGGTGCGCAGGAAGTCGATGTCGCCCAGTTGTTCATCGGTGTATTCCGGCGCGTACTTCTTGATGGCGCCGGTGATGGTCAGGCGCTGGAACGGCTTGGCCAGATCCAGTTCGCGGCCCTGGTAAGTCAGCGTCGCGGTGCCGTGCGCATCGATTGCCGCCTGGCGAATCACCTGTTCGGTGAACGTCATCAGCCATTGGTAATCGACGTAGGCCGCATAGAATTCCATCATCGTGAATTCAGGATTGTGGCGCGGCGAAACGCCTTCGTTGCGGAAGTTGCGGTTCACTTCAAACACGCGGTTGAAGCCGCCGACCACCAGGCGCTTCAGGTACAGCTCGGGCGCGATGCGCAGGAACATCTGCATGTCCAGTGCGTTGTGATGCGTGATGAACGGCTTGGCCGCGGCGCCGCCGGGGATGGTGTGCAGCATCGGCGTCTCGACTTCCATGAAGTCGTTTTTCTCCATGAAGCGCCGGATCGACGACATCGCAGCGGTGCGCGCCTTGAAGGTGCGGCGCGTTTCTTCGCTCATGATCAGGTCGACGTAGCGCTGGCGGTACTTGGTTTCCTGGTCCGACAGACCGTGGAATTTGTCCGGCAGCGGGCGCAGCGACTTGGTGATCAGGCGCAGGCCGGTCACCTTGACCGACAGTTCGCCGGTCTTGGTCTTGAACAGCGTGCCTTCGGCGCCGAGGATGTCGCCCAGGTCGTAATGCTTGAACGCGGCATGCGCAGCTTCGCCGGTAACGTCGTTGGTGACGTAGAGCTGCATGCGACCGTCGGCGCGCAGGCCCGATGCGTCCTGCAAGGTCGCGAACGAAGCCTTGCCCATTACGCGTTTCAACATCATGCGGCCGGCGATCGAGACCTTCACCGGATTGGCTTCCAGCGCCTCGTTGTCGAGCTCGTCGTATTGCGCGTGCAGGGCGGCGGCGTTGTGCTCGGGGCGGAAGTCGTTCGGGAAGGCGATGCCTTGTTCGCGGATCGCGTTCAGCTTGGCGCGGCGCTCGGCGATGATGGCGTTTTCATCCACTGGCGGCTGTTGCGGCTGTGCGGCGTTATCGTTTTGTGTGGTCATGATGTCGGAAATTCGTTAGTAAGAATGGGCATGAGGAGATTTCGAGCCGCAGCAGCAAGACTGCCGCGGCCGAAGTCAGACGATGATCAGACGATAATCAGACGCCTTGTTTCAGCGATGCGGCAATGAAACCGTCCAGCTCGCCATCCAGCACGGCCTTGGTGTTGCCCATTTCGAAGTTGGTGCGCAAATCCTTGATGCGCGACTGGTCCAGCACGTAGGAGCGGATCTGGTGGCCCCAGCCGACGTCGGTCTTGGAGTCTTCCAGTTTTTGCTGTTCGCTCATGCGCTTGCGCAGTTCCAGTTCGAACAGCTTGGCGCGCAGCATGTCCCATGCCTCGGCGCGGTTGCGGTGCTGGCTGCGGTCGTTCTGGCACTGCACGACAATGCCGCTCGGGCCGTGCGTCAGGCGCACCGCGGAGTCGGTTTTATTGATGTGCTGGCCACCGGCGCCGGAGGCGCGGTAGGTATCCACGCGCACGTCGGCCGGATTGATGTCGATCTCGAAGGATTCATCCACTTCCGGATACACGAACAGGCTTGAGAACGAGGTGTGGCGACCGTTGGCGGAGTCGAACGGCGACTTGCGCACGAGGCGGTGCACGCCGGTTTCGGTGCGCAGGAAGCCGTAGGCGTATTCGCCCTCGACCTTGATCGTGGCGGTCTTGATGCCGGCCACTTCGCCGTCGGACTGTTCCAGGATTTCGGCCTTGAAGCCCTTGCGTTCGCAGTAGCGCAGATATTGGCGCAGCAGCATGGACGCCCAATCCTGCGCTTCGGTGCCGCCGGCGCCGGCCTGGATGTCGATGAAGCAGTTGTTCGGATCCATGGGATTGCTGAACATGCGGCGGAATTCCATGCCTTCGACCAGGGCCTTGATGGCTTCTGCGTCCGGCTCAATGGCTTCCAGCGTTTCATCGTCCTTTTCCTCGCGCGCCATCGCGAACAGGTCGCGCGTGTCATTGAGGTCGCCGTCGATCTTGATCAACGTATGGACGATGTTTTCCAGCGATTTCTTTTCCTTGCCGAGGTCTTGCGCGCGCTTGGGGTCGTTCCAGACTTCCGGATCTTCCAATTCGCCGTTGACCTGGTCGAGTTTCTCCGACTTCACATCGAAGTCAAAGATACCTCCGTAATTCAGCTGCACGCACCGCGAGGTCGTCCAGCAGGGATTGGAGGGAATTGAGGCGTTCTGCTTCCATGATTATGTCTTTTGCAAACCAAACCTCGCATTATACAAGACTGGGAGGGTATATCTCCTGTCACAAAGGCGTCATGTTAGGCGATTAGCATCACGCGATTCCGTCAGGTAACTGTCAGGCATTGTCAAAAAGGAAAAACGCCCATGAAACCAGCCACTCAGCAGACCAGCATGCCAATCCCGAGCGGCGCTGAAATCCAGCCCAAACGCCGCGAATTGCTCAAGGTATTTGCCGCCGCGCCATTGTTGCCGCTCACGCTGTCCGCATCAGGCATGCTGGCCGGTTGCGCCACGGCATCGAACCGCAGCGGCTTCGCCTCGGCCTCGTTCAGCGGCATGGCGGCGCCGTCGCTGGCGAATCCGTCGGCCATGGCGACCACCACGGTGGCCTCGAGCCTGGACGTGGTGTTTCGCGACGGTGTGAAACAGAGTTATCAACTGACCTACCAGCCGTTTTTCGTGACCGGCGACATGGTGCCGGACGGCAAGGGCGGCAAGTTGCTGGCCGGCGGCTATTACGACATCAATAACCAGCCGATCATCGACCGTTCGGTGCCCGGCAAGGAGCGCCACTTTTTCTCGGATTGCCCGGACGGCTCGTCCTTGCTGACATTGAAGGGCGCGCAAGTGGCCGGCGTCAGGGGTAACACCGTGTTCGCCGTGGTCCAGTTCGAATACACCACGCGCGACCAGAAGCAGGCCGCGATGTACGGTCAGTTGCCGTCGCCGATCGCGGTGCTGACGCTGGACCAGGATCCGGCCACCGGCAAGCTCTCGCTGGTGAAGTATCACAATGTCGATACGTCTTCCGTCAACGGCCTGTGGATCACCTGCGGCGCCAGCCTGTCGCCGTGGAACACCCATCTGTCGAGCGAAGAGTACGAGCCGGATGCCGCCGCGATTGCCGGCAACGTACAGTTCCAGGCTTTCAGCAAGAACCTGTTCGGCGACGCGGCCCGCGCCAATCCCTACCATTACGGTCATCTGCCCGAAATCACCGTGCACGCCGACGGCAGCGGCAGCGTGGTCAAGCATTATTGCCTCGGCCGCATCTCGCACGAGCTGGTGCAGGTCATGCCGGATCGCCGCACCGTGCTGATGGGCGACGACGCCACCAACGGCGGCCTGTTCATGTTCATCGCCGACCGTGAAGCCGATCTGTCGGCCGGCACGCTGTACGTCGCCACATGGACCCAGACCTCCGGCATCGGTCCCGGCGCCGGCACGCTCGGCTGGGTCCGGCTGGGCCACGCGACCAGCGCCGAAATCAAGGCGCTGGCCGACAAGCTCAAGGCCGTCGACATCATGGACGTCAAGACCAGCGATCCGCAGGATGCTTCCTACACGAAGATCCCGTTCAACGGCAAAGCCAACTGGGTCAAACTGAAACCGGGCATGGAACAGGCCGCCGCCTTCCTTGAGACGCATCGCTACGCCGCACTCAAGGGCGGCAGCCTCGGTTTCACCAAGATGGAGGGCACCACCGTCAATGTCAGGGACAAGATCGCCTACTCGGCCATGTCCTATGTGCAGACCTCGATGCTGGACGGCTCCGGCGGCATCAAGGTGCAAGGTCCGAAGGCCGGCGCAGTCTATGCGCTGAACATGAAGGGCGGCCGGAACGACGTGTCCGGCCAAGCCATCGACAGCGCCTGGGTGCCGGTCGACATGGCGCCGCCGGCCGCGCTGGTGGGTGAGGACCTGAAGCAGGCCGACGCGCTCGGCAACCTGGCCCACGCCGACAAGATCGCCAATCCGGACAACATCAAGTTCTCTGAAAAACTGCGCACGCTGTTCATCGGCGAAGACAGCGGCATGCACGTCAACAATTTCCTGTGGGCCTACAACGTCGACACGAAGCAGCTGTCGCGCATCCTGTCCTGCCCGGCGGGGGCTGAATCGACCGGCTTGCACGCGGTCGACGAGATCAACGGCTGGACCTACGTGATGAGCAATTTCCAGCATGCCGGGGACTGGGAGAAGCCGCTGCACGACAAGGTGAAAGAGGTACTGGACCCGCTCGTGCGCGCCAATTACAAGGACCGCTTCGGCGCCACGGTCGGTTACCTGACCGGGATGCAACTGCCGCCGCAAGCCTGATTGCGCTGAAGGAATTTATTGAAAGAGAGGCTGCGGCCTCTCTTTTTTTGCGTCCGCAGCATGGAAAAACCGTGTCCGGCGACGAAAAATGTCAGCCCATGCCCGGCATGTCGTTATATGCTTGCCTCGATTCTCTGGATGCTGAAGCAGTTTCCCGGTGTGCGCGATCGGGGCCGATTTCTTCGCCGGACGAAATGGGCGCTGAACTCATTTCGCTCGCCGGCAGTCATAGCGGGATGCAAAAAATGAGACCAACCGCCGCCTGTTCCACGCAGTTCGCCATCCTGCTGCTGGCGGCTTGTTTGTCTGCCTGTTCATCTGCCCCCGCCCCGCGCGGCGAAGTCAAGGGCGCATCCGCCAGTTCGCGCGAAATGGGCCAGTCCGACACCAACCGCGTTGCCACGCTGGCCATGCGCGCCAACCTCGAGAGCCTCTACCTGCTGATGGACAAACTCTACCGCCGCAATCCGGGCGAGTGGAAAAAGACCGGCGCCAGCCGTGAAGAGGTCGTCAAGCGCGTGCGCGAAGCCGTCGAAAAACGCCAGACCTGGGATGACCTGCAAGGCAAACATGACATCGCTGCCATGTCGCTGGCGCTATCGCCGGATTTCAAGGCTGATCGTGTCGCTGCCTTCATCTACGCCACCGCCGACATGATCGTCACCGCCCACGGCGGCAAGATCGAGTTCTTCCTGATCGACGGCCTCGACGCCCAATACCTGTACAACGCCGCGCGCAACATCGAAACCGCGGTCTGGATGCTGAGCAATCGCCGCAACACCACCGGCCAGCCTTTGCTGCTGTCCGACGAGATCAACGCTGCCGAACGCAACCTCAGCTTTGAGCGCGAGTTCGGCAAGATCATCGGCCGTCTCGACCTGCTGGCTGAATTCATTACCGAGAAATATCGCCGCGCCGGCATCAGCTACGTGCAGAACCTGCTGGGCGGCTCGTTTCTGCAGTTCCTGCCGGTGCGCTGAAGCCTGCGCAACGGAATCTGCATATTCATATGCAGAAAAATTTGTTCTGGATTCGGCAAGCAACGCCGACACTTCCGCACACTGAAATCACTCTGATGAGCATCTCCATGAGCAACTGGACACTTGAAACCATCCATGCCGCCTTGCCGGCCATCGAGCAAGAGCTGGCGCGTACCGCCGCCGAGCGCGACAAGGCCGGCGGCCACGCAGCAGCGCAGAAGGAATTGTTGCGCCAACACGGTTTGCTGCTGCTGGCGGTGCCCAAGGAATACGGCGGCATCGGCGCCTCGTGGAGCGAGACCTTCGCCATCGTGCGCCGCATTGCGCGCGTCGACAGCGCCATGGCGCACCTGCTGGCGTTCCAGACGCTGCAATTGTCGGGCGTGATTTCCTACGGCAGCGACCGGCAGCGCCAGCTTTACCTGGGCGAGACCGTCGCGCTCAATCACTGGTGGGGCAATTCCGCCAATCCGGCCGATCCGCGCTTGGTCGCCACCGAGCAGGACGGCGGGCTGGTGCTGCAGGGGATCAAGGGTTTCTGTTCCGGCACACTGGGCTCGCATCGCCTGCTGACCACGGCGATCCACCAGCCCAGCGGCAAGCTGCTGATTGCGGTGCTGCCGACGGCGCGCGAGGGTATTTCCATCCATGACGACTGGGATCCGATCGGCCAGCGCCAGACCGACAGCACCTCGGTCAGCTACGAGCAGGTCAGGCTCGAATGGAGCGAAGTGCTGCACCGTCCCGACGGCGTATCGACGCCGTTCCTCACCATGCGCGGCGTGGTGGCGCAACTGATCCTGGTGAATCTTTATCTGGGCATGGCCGAAGGTGCGTTCGAACAGGCGCGCGACTATACGCTCAACCAAGGACGTCCCTGGTTCGCCTCAGGCGTACAGCGCGCCGCCGACGATCCTTACGTCATCCATCGCTACGCCGAGATGCATCTGAAGCTGCGCGCCGCGCGGGCATTGACTGATGAAGCCGGTGCAGAAGTGGACCGGGCCTGGGGCATCGGCCGCGAGTTGACCAGCGAGCAACGCGGCAGGGCGGCGCTGGCCGTGGCCGAGGCCAAGATACTGGCGCATCGCGCCGCGCTGGCGGTGGGCGAGGACGTGTTCGACGTCTGCGGCGCACGCGCCACCAAAGCGGAACTGGGGCTGGATCGCTTCTGGCGCAATGCGCGCACCCACACCTTGCATGACCCGATCGACTACAAGCTGCGCGACGTCGGCCGCTATGCGCTGGAACATCTGTTGCCGGAACCGACGCTGTATTCCTGATTTCCTGATTCCGGCTATTCGGAATGATGGCGGAATCTGTCCGGTGAGGGAGCTAAACCGGGCCGCCGCACCCGGCAGGAAACGGCCGCGACAAATTCATGCCGGCGTCTGCACCGCCGTTTCCATGACCGGTGCGATGACGTAGCAGCCGCGCCCCTTGTTCTTGGCGTCGTACATGGCCTTGTCGGCGGCCTGGAGCAGGATATCGGGATCGCAATACGTTTCGCACACGGCAATGCCGATTGAAACGCCGATCTTGTATTCGCCGTGCCCGATCTGCAGCGGGTCGGCGACGACGCGGATGCACTTCTCCGCCAATGCACGTGCGCCATTCTCCAGTGGTGCGCCGAGATCGGTCGCCAGCAATACGAATTCGTCGCCGCCGACGCGCGCCAGCGTATCGCTGTGGCGTGCGACTTTTTGCAGCCGCTGAGTGATTTCCTGCAGCACCTGATCGCCGGCCTTGTGGCCCAGCGTGTCGTTGATCGGCTTGAAGCCGTCGAGGTCGAGGAACAGCAGCGCTACGCCGCGCTGCGTCTGTGCAATCGCTTGCTGCATGCGTTCGGCCAGCATGACCCGGTTCGGCAAGCCGGTCAGGATGTCGTGATGCGCCTGGTGCTGCAATTCCGACTGATGTGTCTTGAGACGCGACAGCAGACGGTTGAAGGCCATGGTGAGATGGCCGACTTCATCGTTGCGGTAGACCGGCAGCGGCGTCAGCGGCAACTCGCCGCGCGTCATGCGTTCGGCCTGGTCGGCAGCGCGCCGCAGAGGGCGGAAGAACCAGATGATCACCAGAATGATCAGCAGGAAAATCACGGCAGCCTGCATCGCGCCGCCGCGCACGATGAACGCCTGCACCCGGTCCACCGTCGGCAGCGCCGCTTTCACCGGCAGCCGCGCCACCACGAACCAGCCGGTGCTGGGCACGTCGGCAATGGCCTTGATTTCGTCGATATCGCCGTTGGCGCCGACGCCGCTGCCGCGATAGCCGTCGACCGCCTTGTCCAGCATGGGATCGACGCCGACTTCAGGCAAGGATTTGAAAATCAGTTCTTTCTGGCTGGAAGCCAGGATAAGCCGTCTCGCCGGCGACACCAGCAGGAAGCTGCCCGATTCGCCCAACCGTGCCTGTTGCAAATGATCGAGGAAACCGGTCGCCGCCAGCGCGGTGGAGCCGCCCAGCACTGCCACGAACTTGCCGCCGGCGTCGCGCACCGGCGCCAGCATCGGCAGGATCGGATATTGCTCGGTTCTGCTCAGTATCGGTTCGCCGATGATGAACTTGCCTTCCCTGACCAGATGAAAATCGGGAAAGATCGCCAGCGAGAGGTTGCGGCGACCAGCTGCCGCCGGATAGTCGACGATGACTTCGCCGTTGGCGTCGGCGACGAACAGTCCGGTGGAGAACAGCGGCTGCAGTTCCTGGCGTTCGCGCAGCCAGGCACGCAGTTTTTCCGGTTGATCCAGCAATTCCGTGGGCAGCATGCGCGCCAGCTGTTCCAGGAAACGGCGCCGCTCGACGATGCGGTAGTTGATGTCCTGCGCCAGGTAGCTGGCGATCGTGCTCTGCTGGTCGGCGGCGACTTCGCTGAGATCGTCATGCAGGAAGTTGGTCAACACATGAAAGCGTGCGACCGCGCTGGCGAATACGACCAGGGTGCCGAACAGGACCAGACGGGTGACGAGACTGTTGAAGAAGCGTTTGAAATTCATACGGAGGATGCCGGTGTTGTTGTTATTGTTCGTTGATTCGCAACTTCGCTGACGCGGTCGCGCACCACGCGGATGGCTTGCTTGAGCGCATAGACGTCGCCGTAGTAGCGTTGCGGAATATCGATCTGGTTGGCGTTGGCGTCGATCTCTTCGATTTCGGCATGCCATTCGGCGAGTTTTTCGTCGGATGGTTCTTGCGTGTTCCAGATTTCTTCTTCCAGCAGATGGATTTCCTTGTACCACACAACCAGGCGTTTTTTCATGCTGGCTTCATAGATGCGCGGCACCGCCTGGACCAGACCGAACAGTACGGCGATGAATGGTAGCAAAATCGTGAAGCGGCGCTCGATGAAATTGGCCAGCCAGAACGGCAGATAGCGTTGCAGGAAAGGACGGCCGGATCTGAAATAACGGCGCGTCTCATCGGAGATGTTGAAGTCTTCGATGTTCTGGTTCGGGAAGTAATTGCGCGGCGTAAAAAAATCCGGCGCGGTGTGAATCACGTTGGCGGCGTCGAGCAGCAGGTAGGCCAGGGCCGGATGCAGGGACTCCTTCGACACCAGCATGGCGGTGGCCGCGAGCAGCGTGACGTCATGCGAAGGGCTGTCGTTGATCAGGCTGGTGGCGCCGCGCGGATAAGTGATCTTCGACAGCGAGGGAAACTTTTGCACCAGCGCATCGGCCTGCGAAAAACTCATCAGTTTCATGCCGCTGTTGAGCAGCGTGTGGATCAGCTGGCTGTCGGCGCGGCCGATGAAGAAGGCCGCATCGATCTTGTTATTGAGCAGTTGTTCGTAGGCCTTGTTGCCGCTGAGTTCTTCCAGTGTGGAGTTGTTGGTGGTGATGCCGTTTTCGGTGAGCAGGTCGTTGGCGACGATGCGCAGGCCGCTGCCCGGCAGTCCCAGCGAAATGCGTTTGCCGCGCAATTGCGACAAGCGGTCATAGGTTGCATTGCCTTGATAGAACACCCAGATCGGTTCATACGAAATCGCGGCAATGGTCTGGATGCCGGGCGCCTGTTCGCCGTTGCCCGTGCCCGATTGGATGAAGCCGACCTGGAATTCGCTGTCGTCTTCGCGCAGGCGCTGGAAATTTTCCACCGAGCCGGACGAGGTGCGGATGTCGAGCGTGATACCGTCGCGCTTGAGGATTTGCGCATAGCGTTGCGCATAGTTGTGATAGATGCCGCCTTCGGCGCCGGCGGTCATCACGATCTTGCCTTGAGTGGCGGGCTTCAGCATCGCCAGCACGATCCAGCAGACGGCCAGCAGCACCAGCGAGCCGATCAGCATCAGGCGGCGCAGCCGCTGCGGCGTCATCGGCGGCTTCTGGATGCGGTGCAGCGGAAGAGGAGTCTTGGACATTGGTCGCTGCTTTTTTTGCTTGTTGGCGCCCGTTCTTTTATTGAGCGCTGCTTGTGCCGCCGGCTTGTCCTGTCAATTTGCTGACAACGAATCCCTAAGCCGGTTCTGCGTGTTCCACCATCAACTGTACCTTGGTTGTGCCGTTATATTCGTTGGCATCCAGTCTAAATGCAACCGTTGCGTAATCGGGAAGCGCATCCGTGTTGCCGAACCAGATCGCATCGTACTTCTGGCCGTTCTTTTCGAGCAGCAGTTTCAGGTGCTTTTCCTTGAGGATACGCTGACTCAGCACGCGGAAGCGATCGCAGAAGACCGGCGGCGCAAAGCCCTGTCCCCACACCTGGTCGTCCATCAGGCTGATGAAATTGACCGAGTAATAGGCATCCTCGAGCATGCCGTCGGTTTCGACCACGCGCTCGAGCTGGTTCTGGCTTAACCAATCTTTGCCTACTTCTTCAAATGCCTGGGCGAAGGCGTCGAAGGCTTCGGCGTGGATCGTCAGGCCGGCCGCCATCGCATGGCCGCCGAATTTGGTGATCACCGACGGCGCATGCTTGGACACCAGGTCCAGCGCATCGCGCAGGTGGAAGCCGGCGATCGAGCGGCCCGAACCCTTGATCAGGCCTTCGTCGCCGGGTGCGAAGGTGATGGTGGGGCGGTAGAACCTGTCCTTCAGGCGCGAGGCGACGATGCCGATCACGCCTTGGTGCCAGGAGGCGTCGAACACGCTGATGGTGCGCCGGTCCTGCGGGTTGAAATCGTCCAGCAGGTTCAGCGCGGTGTCCTGCATGCCGGCTTCGATGTCGCGCCGTTCGCGGTTGATGGCGTCGAGCTGCTGGGCGATGGCCCAGGCGCGGCCTTCGTCGTCGGTGGTCAGGCATTCGATGCCGAGCGCCATGTCGGCCAGACGGCCGGCGGCGTTCAGACGCGGGCCGACGGCGAAACCGAGGTCGAACGGCGTGGCGCGGCGCGCTTCACGGCCGGCGGCGCGGAACAGCGCGGCGATGCCGGCATGCATGCGGCCGGCGCGCATGCGCTTCAAACCTTGCGCCACCAGGATACGGTTGTTGGCGTCGAGCTTGACGACGTCGGCGACCGTACCCAATGCGACCAGGTCAAGCAGCGTATCGAGCTTGGGCTGGGTCTGGGCGTCGAAGATGCCACGCTTGCGCATCTCGGCGCGCAACGCCAGCAGCACGTAGAACATGACGCCGACGCCGGCCAGGTTCTTGCTCGGGAAGCCGCAGGACGGTTGGTTCGGATTCACGATCACGCGTGCGTCGGGCAGGCTGTCGCCGGGCAAGTGATGATCGGTGACGACGACGTCGATACCGCGCGCCTTGGCGGCGGCGACGCCATCAATGCTGGCGATGCCGTTGTCGACGGTGACGATGATGTCGGGCGATTTTTCGCGAATGGTCAGTTCGACGATTTCGGGCGTCAGGCCGTAGCCGTACTCGAAGCGGTTCGGCACGATGAAATCGACTTGTGCGCCGAGGCTGCGCAGGCCGCGCAGGCCGACCGCGCAGGCGGTGGCGCCATCGCAATCGTAGTCGGCGACGATGACCATCTTTTTCCCGGCGGCAATGGCGTCGGCCAGATAGACTGCTGCCGCGTCGATGTGCAGCAGGCCGGACGGCGCGATCAGCGCGCCCAGTTCGCTCGACAAATCCTTGGCGTTGAGCAGGCCGCGCGCAGCATAAACGCGCGCCAGTACCGGATGGATACCGCTGTGGATCAGGCCGTCGACGTCGCGCGGGTCGTAGCTGCGGGTGGCAATACGGATCATGGCGTCAATCTCATGGGGCAAGTTTGGCCAGCGAAGGCTTGCTCCAGAACCTGCGCAGCGATGACGCGGTGACCGTCACGTGCTGCAGTTTGTCCTGGCCGGTGAACACCAGCGACAAGGTGGCGAGGCGCTTGCTGCGTACGGCTTGCAGCAGCGGCGCGAACCATAGCTTGTCGAGCGCTTCCATGCGTTGCAGCCAGTAGCCCCACTCATCGGTCAGGCCAGGTTCCAGCAGATCGCTCAACAACAGCAAGCCATGCTCGCCGGGGGCGGCCAGCACGCCATCCGGGGCGGAGCCGTGCTGCGCGGTTGCGGTCAGCGCCTGCGGCCAGCCGCTCAGGTTGAAGCTGGCCTGATAGGTGGTGGTCGGGACGGTCGAGGCAGCGGCAGCACCGCCCCAGATCCACAGCGAGTTGACCGGTTTCTTGCCGTGCATCTCGCGCTCGTCGTTGATCGCTTCGGAGAACCATTGCATCTGTACTTCATTCTGGAGCTTGCGCCAGGCCAGTTCGCCCGGACCTTCCGGCATCCAGATGTCGATATTGCGGCCGCTGGCGGCTTGCGGCGAGGAGGTGCGCAGGCCGGCCCAGTCGTCGGCGCGCAGCAGCCAGGTGGCGGCGTCGACATACAGCAGCGTGCGGCCGATTTCTTCGAACAGCGGCAGGGCGGAATTGAACAGGCGGCGCGATTCGGCTTCTTCGAGATCCAGTTGGCCGATGTCGGTCAGCACCAGATGGTCGCGCGCGACGTGGATATGCGCGGGTTGCACGATGAACCAGTGGCCTTCGGCGGGCGCGGGAGGGGGGACGCGATTGCGCAGCATCGCAGCCGCGACGGCCGGGCTGTTGCCGCGTTCATCCTGTTGCGGCGCACCGGGCGCAGCAAGGTTGAAGCGTTCAGCTAGCCAATGCTCATGCGGCAGAGCACGGGAAAACGGATCGAGATGTTGCAAGGGAGCGGTAGTCTTGCTGCGCGCCAACAGCATGGCCAGCGCGGGAGCCTTGCATTCGCGCACCAGATCGCGCGCCATTTCGGCCTGCGGCAGGCCAAAAGGGAGAAGTATGTCGAGATGAT
Source organism: Herbaspirillum lusitanum (assembly GCF_026127345.1). Lineage (NCBI taxonomy): Bacteria > Pseudomonadati > Pseudomonadota > Betaproteobacteria > Burkholderiales > Oxalobacteraceae > Herbaspirillum > Herbaspirillum lusitanum. The sequence continues at coordinate 375,488 of NZ_QXFG01000008.1, forward strand.
TCATGCCGCGATTGTAGGCGAATTTCATTGTTCTGGCCTAAAACCCCCTATGGACGCGGCTCGTCGGCGGATGTCGAAATCGTAAAAAAGCGTGGCCGTCAAAACTTGGCGGGCGTTTTACGGTCTCAATCGCGATCCGGCCTGACTGTCCCGGGCCCAATGGGACAGTGAAAGATGACGGAGAGTGTGGCAAACTGGCGCATTGTCGTCCGGCATCGTTTCCAGAAAAGAGAGTCAAGGTTTGAGTCTGATAAAAAATTTACCGTTCGAATGGCTGGTCGGCATTCGCTATACACGGGCCGGCAAGCGCAGCGGCCGCAATAGTTTCATCTCATTCATTTCCCTGATTTCCATGGCCGGCATCGGTCTCGGCGTGGCTGCGCTGATCGTGGTGCTGTCGGTGATGAACGGCTTCCAGAAGGAAGTGCGCGACCGCATGCTGTCGGTGCTCTCGCACATCGAAGTGTTCGACGCGTCCGGCGCCATGCCGGACTGGCAGGCGGTGGCCAAGCAGACCTTCCAGAACAAGGAAGTCATCGGCGCGGCGCCGTATGTGGCGGCGCAGGCCATGATGACGCGCGACGACAACGTGCGCGGCGTGGTGATTCGCGGCGTGTTGCCGGCTGAAGAGCCCAAAGTTTCCGACGTTGCCGGTCAGGTCAGGCAAGGCAAGTTCTCCGATCTCAAACCGGGTGAATTCAACATCGTGCTGGGCGGCGAGCTGGCGCGCAGCCTGCATGTGACGCTGGGCGACAAGGTCACGCTGATTGCGCCGCAAGGGCAGGTGACGCCGGCCGGCGTGCTGCCCCGACTGAAGCAATTTACGGTGGTGGGCATTTTCGAGGCAGGGCATTACGAGTTCGACTCGTCGCTGGCCTTCATCCAGATTGAAGATGCCGAGAGATTGTTCCGTCTTGACGCGCCGTCCGGCGTGCGCTTGCGCATCAAGGACATGCTACAGGCGCCGCAGGTGACCCAGGAATTGTCGACGCAGCTGACCGGCAACCTCTACCTGCGCGACTGGTCGCAGCAGAACAGCAACTGGTTCGCGGCGGTGAAGACCGAGAAGCGCATGATGTTCATCATCCTGACGCTGATCATTGCGGTGGCGGCGTTCAACCTGGTGTCGACGCTGGTGATGACGGTGACCGACAAGCAGGCCGATATCGCGATCCTGCGCACGCTCGGCGCATCGCCCGGATCGATCATGAAGATCTTCGTGATCCAGGGGGCGCTGGTGGGCCTGATCGGCACCGCATTGGGCGTCGCGTTCGGCGTGGTGGTGGCGCTCAATATCGACGTCATCGTGCCGGCCATCGAGCGACTGTTGCACGTGCAATTCCTGCCCAAGAGCATTTACGTGATTTCCGAACTGCCGTCCGACCTGATCTGGTCGGATGTGTGGACCATCGGCGCAGTGGCGGTAGTGCTTGCCTTCCTGGCGACGCTGTACCCGAGCTGGGCGGCGGCGCGCGTGAAACCGGCGGAGGCGCTGCGCTATGAGTAACCAGACGAACCAGACGAACAACAACATGAATCAACACGACCAGGCAGTGCTGTCCTGCCGCGGGCTGGGCAAGACCTTCATGCAAGGGAAATATTCGGTGAAGGTGCTCAACGGCGTCGACATCGACGTCAAGCCCGGCGAGCAGGTCGCCATTGTCGGTGCATCCGGTTCGGGCAAGTCGACGCTGTTGCATCTGCTGGGCGGCCTCGATACGCCGAGCGCCGGCAGCGTCACCTTGATGGGCAAGGATTTCGCCAATCTGGGCGAAACTGCGCGCGGCGATTTGCGCAATGCGGCATTGGGTTTCGTCTACCAGTTCCATCACTTGCTGCCGGAATTTTCGGCGCTCGACAACGTCGCCATGCCTCTCATGATCCGCCGCGTCAAACGCGACCAGGCGCAGGAGCAGGCGCGTACGATCCTGGCTCGCGTCGGCCTGGAAAACCGCGTGCGTCACGTGCCGGGCGAGCTGTCCGGCGGTGAGCGCCAGCGTGTTGCGCTGGCGCGCGCATTGGTCACGAATCCGGCCTGCGTGCTGGCCGACGAGCCGACCGGCAATCTTGACCGCAGCACCGCCGACAAGACGTTTGAATTGATGATAGAACTGTCGCAGACGCTGGGCACCGCTTTCGTCATCGTCACCCACGACATCGAACTGGCGCGCCGCTGCGGCCGCGTGCTGCGCTTGTCGGAGAACGGCTTGCTGCCGTATACCGCCTGAGCGGCAAACCGAACACGAAACAACAGGAAACAAACAGGAAACAAGGATTTCATCATGAATACACGTCAATGGCTTGAACAACTGGTTGCGTTCGACACGACCAGCCGCAACTCCAATCTCGAACTGATCACCTCGGTGCGCGACAGCCTGCAGGCGCAGGGCATCACACCCTGGTTCGCGCATAACAAGGAGCGCACCAAGGCCAATCTGTTCGCCACGCTGCCGGCCACGGAAGGCCCGGACGCCGGCACGATACAGGGCGGCATCGTCTTGTCCGGCCACACCGACGTGGTGCCGATCGATGGGCAGAAATGGGACAGCGATCCGTTCACGCTGACCGAGCGCGACGGCTTGCTGTACGGTCGCGGCAGCTGCGACATGAAAGGCTACATCGCCGCGTCGCTGGCGCTGGTGCCGGAGTTTCTGGCGATGCCGCGCAGCAAGCCGCTACACCTGGCGTTCTCCTATGACGAGGAAATCGGCTGCGCCGGTGCGCCGAGCATGCTGGCCGAATTGCAGGAACGCGGCATTCGTCCCGACAGCTGCGTGGTCGGCGAACCGACCAACATGCAGGTGGTGGTGGCGCACAAGGGCATCAATGCCTTCACTTGCCGCGTGCATGGCAAGTCGGCGCATTCCTCGCTGACGCCGCAAGGTTGCAACGCCATCGAATACGCCGCGCGCCTGATTTGCACAATCCGCGATTTTGCCGATGCCTACAAGGTCAACGGTCCGTACGACACGCTGTACGACGTGCCGTTTTCGACCATGACGACCAACCAGATTCGCGGCGGCATCGCGATCAACACGATTCCCGATCTGTGCGAATTCACCTATGAATTCCGCAATCTGCCGGGCATGTCGCCGGACAAGATCCAGGCGCAGGTTACGCAATACGTACGCGATCAGTTGTTGCCGAAAATGCAGGCCGAATATCCGGACGCCAAGATCGACATCGGCATCATCGCCGCCAGCCCGGCATTGGAAACCGCCGAGCAGGAAGCCATCACGGCGCTGGTGCGCGCGCTGACCGAAGACAACGAAAAGCGCAAGGTCGCCTATGCCACCGAGGCCGGGCTGTTCCAGCAAATCGGCATCCCGACCATCGTCTGCGGTCCCGGCGACATCATCCAGGCGCACAAGCCGAACGAGTTCGTGGCGATTGCGCAATTGCAGCGCTGCGAAGAGTTCCTGCGCAAGCTGGGCCGTTCGCTGCAAGCCGCCTGACGATCGGCAGACGCGCTGCTGCATTGGATTGCATCGCGTTGCTTTGAGTCTTTCATGAACTGCCGGCATCATCTGGATCAACTATGTGGATTAGGTATGTGGGTTGATACGCACTGCCATCTTGATGCCGGCGAGTTTGCCGGTGAAGAGCTCGCCGTCGCCGAGGGCGCGGCCGGGCAGGGCGTAGGCATGATCGTGGTGCCGGCGGTGGCGCCGTTCAATTTCGACGCGGTGGCGCGACTGGCGCGGCAACGCGGCAATTGCGTGTACGCGCTGGGCATCCATCCCTTGTATGTCCCCAACTGCGACGAGAGCGACTTGTCGGCGTTGCGTAATGCAGTGGAGGCCGCGCTCAACGACAAGCGTTTTGTCGCCATCGGTGAAATCGGACTGGACTTCTTTGTCCCGGCGCTGAAGGAACCGGCCATGCGCGACAAGCAGGAGCACTTCTACCGCGAGCAACTCAAGCTGGCGCGCGAATTCGATTTGCCGGTGCTGCTGCACGTGCGCCGCTCGCAAGACATCATCCTCAAATACCTGCGTCGCATTGTCGTGCCGGGCGGAATCGCGCACGCGTTCAACGGCAGTTTCCAGCAGGCGGAAACCTTCATCGGACTGGGTTTCAAACTGGGCTTCGGGGGGGCGATGACGTTCCCGCGTTCGTTGCAGATACGCCGGCTGGCTGCGGAGGTGCCGCTTGAAGCCGTCGTGCTGGAAACCGACGCGCCTGATATTTCTCCCGCCTGGCTGCATCCGCAGCGCAATACGCCGGATCAGATTCCGCGCATCGGCCAAGTGCTGGCCGAATTGCGCGGCATGGACATCGCGGACGTGGCTGCGGCCACCAGCGCCAATGCACATGCGGTGTTGCCGCGCCTGGCTGCGGCGACATAAGCATGCGCAGCGCGATTCTCGGTTTCGCCGCAGGAATTGCCTTTTTGCAGATGCAGGCGCAACTGCTTCCTTTCGAAGGACATATGGCGTTGCTGGCAGCGGCGGTCTTGCTGTTGCTGGCATGCTGGCGGCTGCGGGATACCGGCGCCCGCGCCGTGTGGAAGATTGTCCTGCGCATCGTGCTGTTCAATCTCGCCGGTCTATGCGCTGGCTTCGCCTGGGGCGGCTTGATGGCGCAGTACCGGTTGGACGACGCCTTGCCTGCAGCGTGGGAGGGCCATGACGTCGTCGTGGTCGGCACCATCGACAGCCTGCCGTATCGCTTCGAGCGCGGCGTACGATTCAACTTCAATGTCGAAAGAGTGGCTCCGCAAAACGGCGGCAGGCCGCCGGTGCCGCAGCGAGTCGCTTTGTCCTGGTACAGCCCTGGGGCTTTCGGCCAAGCCGGGGGCGAGTCAGGACAAGCGGTTCCGGGAGTGCGTCCGGGTGAACGGTGGCAGTTCACGGTGCGCCTCAAACGTCCGCACGGCAATGCCAATCCGCATGGTTTCGACTACGAAGTCTGGCTGCTCGAGCAGAACTTGCGTGCGACCGGATCAGTGCGCTCCGATCAGCAATCGGCCTACAAGAATCATCGCCTGCAGGAATTCGTCCTTACGCCATCCAACGCCATCGAGTACGGTCGCGCCTGGCTGCGCGACCGCATCATGTCGGCGCTGCCGCAACAGAAATACGCCGGCGTCATCGTCGCGCTGGTGATCGGCGACCAGCGCGCCATTGAGCAATCCGACTGGAGTATTTTCAACCGCACCGGCGTCGGCCACCTGGTGGCGATTTCGGGATTGCACATCACGCTGATCTCCGGCCTGTTCGGCGCGTTCTTCGGTTGGCTGTGGCGGCGTTCGTTCTTTACGCGGGCGCAGTTGCCGCTGCTGTTGCCGGCGCCCAAGGTGGCGGTGCTGGCCGGTTTGGCGGCGGCGCTGGTCTATGTGCTGCTGGCGGGATTCGGCGTGCCGGCGCAGCGCACGCTATATATGCTGTGCGTGGTGGGCCTGGCGTACTGGACGGGGCGGCTGACACATATTTCCTATGTGATGTCGCTGGCGCTGGCGGTGGTGCTGCTGTTCGATCCGTGGGCGTTGCTGTGGCCGGGCTTCTGGCTGTCGTTCGGCGCCGTGGCGATCATCCTGTACGCCTCTGCCGGACGCGTCGGCGCCGACGTATCGGCCGAGCCGCAGATCCTGACGCCGATGCAGCGCCATCGCCGTCCTTCTCGCCTTGCCAAGATGCGGCGGTCGTTGCGCGCGGGCGCTTATACACAATATGTCGTCACGCTCGGCTTGTTGCCGCTGACGATGGTGCTGTTCGGACAGTATTCACTGCTCAGCCCGCTTGCCAATGCGGTGGCGATTCCCTTGATCACCCTCGTGGTGGCGCCGCTGTCGCTGCTGGGCAGCATCTTGCCGCCGCCCTTGTCGCAATGGTTGCTGCTGGCCGCGCATACGGTGCTGGAGTGGCTGGTGCAGTGGCTGGAATGGCTTGCCGGCCAGCCGTTTGCGGTCTGGCAGGCGCCGTTGCCGCCGTTCTGGGTGTTTGCGCTGGCGCTGGGCGGGACCTTGCTGCTGCTGGCGCCGCGCGGCTGGCCGGCGCGCTGGCTGGGGCTATTCGGCTGGCTGCCGCTGATCTTCAACACGCCGACCTGGCCGGAGCAGGGCCAGGTCCACGTGACCGCCTTCGACGTCGGGCAGGGCATGGCCTTGCTGGTGGAGACGCCGGGACATCGTCTGTTGTACGACACCGGTCCGTATTACTCGCCGGAATCCGACGGCGCCAATCGCGTGATCGTGCCGTATCTGCGCGCACGCGGCATCGATCATCTCGACGCCGTGGTGATTTCGCATAACGACAACGACCATTCCGGCGGCGCGCTCTCGCTGTTCAAGGAGATCGCGGTCGACCGCGTGTATTCATCGCTGGCGCCGACCAGCGCGATCGTCCGGGCCGCACCCGATCACAAGCGCTGCCAGGCCGGTCAGCAATGGCGCTGGGACGGCGTGGCGTTCGACATGCTGTATCCGGCGCCGGTCAGTTACGACAGCGACAAATGGAAACCGAATGCGCGCAGCTGCGTGCTGAAAGTCAGCCTGGGCAAGCGCGCGATTCTGCTGCCCGGCGATATCGAGGCGGTGCAGGAAGATGAGCTCGTCAACGGCGCCGACGCCGCCCGGCTGCGGGCCGACGTCCTGCTGGCGCCGCATCACGGCAGCGGCACGTCGTCGACGGAGGCATTCCTGCAGGCGGTGCAGCCGAGCCTGGCCTTGTTTCAGGTGGGTTATCGCAACCGCTTCAATCATCCCAAACCGGAAGTGTATGCACGCTACGGCCGCATAGGCATACGCGGCTTGCGCAACGATGAGGCGGGCGCCATCTCGCTGCAATTCGACAAGGCGAACGACAACATAAGCGTGCAGGAATATCGTCGCGAACATGCGCGCTACTGGTACGGAAAATAGCACGCCGGACACCGAAAAAGCACGCCGGAAAAGGCTGACGCCGCGCGTTAATTGCCAGATAATCCGGCAATCAATACGTCCATCCGATGCCATGAACCACCAGACGACCTTGCCGATCCTGCATTTTGCCCATGCCAACAGTTACCCGGCGGGGACCTACGGCATGTTCTTCGACCAATTGCGCATGCACTACGATGTGCGCGCCTTGCCCATGCATGCGCATAATCCGGCTTACCCGGTGGATGACGGCTGGCGCAAGCTCGGCAAGGAACTGGGCGAGGAACTCGCGCAACGCTACAGCGAACCGGTGATCCTGGTCGGTCATTCGATGGGCGGCATCCTGAGCCTGCTGGCGGGGCGCAAGCGGCCCGACCTGGTGCGCTGCGTGGTCTTGCTGGATTCGCCGATCGTGGCGGGCTGGCGCGCTTCCACGCTGCGGCTGCTGAAACTGCTGCGCATTGAAAGCAGGCATTCGCCTTCGGTGGCGTCGAGCCGCCGCCGCAACGCCTGGCCGGACATGGAGGCCGCCTATCAGCATTACGCCGCCAAGGCCATGTTCGCGGCCTGGCCCGAGCGCGTGCTGCGTGATTATGTCGCCCATGGCGTCGAGCCCGAGCCGTCCGGCGGCGTCAAGCTGCGCTTTACGCGCGAAACCGAAACCGCGGTCTACCGCACCATTCCGCATCATCTCGGGGCGTTGACGCGACGACAATATCCGGTGCCGGTCGGCTTCGTCGGCGGCATCGATTCGGTGGAGTGCCGGCTGGCCGGACTGGACGCCACCAAAAGACTGGTGGGGAAGCATTTCAGGCAGATTCCGGGCGGCCATTTGTTTCCGATGGAAGCGCCCGAAGCAGCGGCGCAGGCGACCCACGAAATGATCCGGGGCTTGCTTGCAGGGAAATAAGCCGCGCCGGATTCCGGCCGGAAATCTGGCGTTTCCGCAAAAGAGGGGGATGAAAAGCGGGCGGTTTGGGGTATAATTCGAATTTCCCGCACGTGCCGTTCGGCACCTTCTTTGTAATGACCAAGTTTGTATTTGTCACTGGCGGCGTCGTGTCTTCCCTGGGTAAAGGGATTGCCGCCGCGTCCCTCGCTGCGATCCTCGAATCGCGCGGCCTCCGAGTCACCCTTCTCAAGCTCGATCCCTACATCAACGTTGATCCTGGAACGATGAGCCCATTCCAGCACGGCGAAGTGTTCGTCACCGATGACGGCGCTGAAACCGATCTGGATCTCGGCCATTACGAGCGTTTCATCACTGCCAAGATGAAGAAGGTGAATAATTTCACCACTGGTCAGATTTATGAGTCCGTGATCCGCAAGGAACGCCGCGGCGAGTATCTGGGCAAGACCGTTCAGGTCATCCCGCACATCACCAACGAGATCCAGGATTTCATCCACCGCGGCGCTGAAGGCTATGACGTGGCGCTGGTCGAAATCGGCGGCACCGTCGGCGATATCGAATCCCTGCCGTTCCTCGAAGCAGCGCGTCAGCTGAGCCTGCGCGCCGGCCGCAACGCCGCCGCCTTCGTGCATCTGACGCTGGTGCCGTTCCTGGCCTCGGCCGGCGAACTCAAGACCAAGCCGACCCAGCACAGCGTGCAAAAGCTGCGCGAGATCGGTATTTCGCCGGACGCCTTGCTGTGCCGTGCCGACCGCCGTATTCCCGACGATGAGCGCGACAAGATTTCGCTGTTCTCCAATGTCGTGGTCGACGCCGTGATTTCGGTGTGGGATGCAGATAGCATCTATAAGATTCCACAGATGTTGCACGACCAGGGATTGGATAACATCATCTGCGAAAAACTCGGCCTGTCGCCGAGCCCAGCGGATCTGTCGATGTGGGACAAGCTGATCCATGCGCAAGACAATCCATCGCACGAAGTCACCATCGGCATGGTCGGCAAGTACGTCGATCTGACCGAGTCGTACAAGTCCCTGACCGAAGCGCTGCGCCACGCCGGTATTCATACCGGTAGCCGCGTCAACATCGAGTACCTGGATTCGGAAGAAATCGAGACCACCGGCACTGCCGTCCTGGCTAAGTATGACGCGATCCTGGTGCCGGGCGGCTTCGGCAAGCGCGGCGTGGAAGGCAAGATCGCCGCGGCGAAATTTGCACGCGAGCACAAGGTGCCTTACCTGGGCATCTGCCTGGGCATGCAAGTGGCGCTGCTGGAATATGCACGCAACAAGGCCGGCCTGGCGCAAGCCAATTCCACCGAGTTCGATCCGGAAACGGAACAGCCGGTAGTGGCGCTGATCGACGAATGGCAAAACCACGACGGCAAGGTCGAGAAGCGCGACGCCAATTCTGATCTGGGCGGCACCATGCGCCTGGGTGCGCAGACCTGTGACGTCAAGCCGGGTACATTGGCTTCCGAAATTTACGGCGCCAAGGTGACCGAGCGTCATCGCCATCGCTACGAGGCGAACAATTTTTACCTGCCCCGCGTGGAAGAGGCGGGCCTGATCGTGTCGGCGCGTACGCCGACCGAAGATCTGTGCGAGATCATGGAGCTGCCGCGCACCGGCGGTGAGAATGCCCACCCGTGGTATCTGGGCGTGCAGTATCACCCCGAGTTCAAGTCGACCCCGCGCGACGGCCATCCGCTGTTTATCTCGTACATCAAGGCTGCTCTGGCGCACCATGATGCGACTGCGGCAAAAGGAAAAGCATGAAACTGTGCGGTTTTGACATCGGCCTCGATCAGCCGTTTTTCCTGATCGCCGGTACCTGTGTAATCGAGTCGGAGCAAATGACGCTGGACACAGCCGGCGCCTTGAAAGAGATCACGACTGAACTGGGCATCCCGTTCATCTACAAGTCGTCCTTCGACAAGGCCAATCGCTCGTCCGGTTCCTCGTTCCGCGGTCTGGGCATGGAAAAGGGCCTGGAAATCCTGGCCAAGGTCAAGAAGCAGATCGGCGTGCCGGTGCTGACCGACATCCACGAGATCGACGAGATCAAGCCGGTATCGGAAGTGGTCGACGTCTTGCAGACGCCGGCTTTCCTGTGCCGCCAGACCGATTTCATCCGCGCCTGCGCGCAGTCGGGCAAGCCGGTCAATATCAAGAAGGGCCAGTTCCTGGCGCCGCACGACATGATCAACGTGATCGCCAAGGCGCGCGCGGCGGCCAAGGAAGCCGGCCTGCCGGAGGACAACTTCATGGCCTGCGAACGCGGCGTGTCTTTCGGCTACAACAACCTGGTATCCGACATGCGCAGCCTCGCGATCATGCGCGAGACCGGCGCGCCGGTGGTGTTCGACGCCACCCACTCGGTGCAGCTGCCGGGCGGACAGGGCACGTCCTCGGGCGGCCAGCGTGAATTTGTACCCGTACTCGCCCGCGCGGCGATTGCGGTCGGTATTGCCGGCGTGTTTATGGAAACACATCCGAATCCGGCGGAGGCCAAATCCGATGGCCCCAACGCTGTTCCATTGGCTCGTATCAAGGAGTTGCTGGGCACGATGATCGAACTGGATCGCATTGTGAAGAAATCGGTTTTCCTGGAAAACGATTTTTCCTGAAACTGAGCGGGCGCGGATTTCGTTCCGGCCCGGCTTCCGTCTATAAAAATTTGCTTAAACCCCTGCTTGATGGAGATGTTTGAATGAGTGCAATCGTTGATATTATCGGCCGTGAAATTATCGACTCGCGCGGCAATCCTACTGTCGAATGCGATGTCCTGCTGGAGTCCGGCGTATTGGGTCGTGCGGCAGTGCCGTCCGGCGCCTCGACCGGTTCGCGCGAAGCGATCGAACTGCGCGACGGCGACAAGAGCCGCTATTTCGGCAAGGGCGTGCTGCAAGCCTGCGAGAATATCAACACCGAGATCTCCGAAGCGATCATGGGTCTGGACGCCAACGAACAGGCTTTCCTGGACCGTACGCTGATCGATCTCGACGGCACTGAGAACAAGGCGCGCCTGGGCGCCAACGCCACGCTGGCCGTGTCGATGGCGGTCGCCAAGGCGGCGGCTGAAGAAGCCGGCCTGCCGCTGTATCGTTATTTCGGCGGCAGCGGTTCGATGCAGATGCCGGTGCCGATGATGAACGTCATCAATGGCGGTGCGCACGCAGACAACAATCTCGATCTGCAGGAATTCATGATCATCCCGGTCGGCGCACCGAGCTTCCGCGAAGCGATTCGCTACGGCGCCGAAGTGTTCCATACACTGAAGAAGATCCTGCACGCCAAGGGCCTGACCACGTCGGTCGGCGACGAAGGCGGTTTTGCGCCGAACGTGGCCAGCCACGAAGCAGCGATCCAGCTGATCCTGCAAGCGATCGAAGAAGCCGGCTATGAGCCGGGCACGCAGATCGCCTTGGGCCTGGATTGCGCCGCAAGCGAATACTACAAGGACGGCAACTACCACCTGGCCGGCGAAAACATGGTGCTGACACCGGCGCAAAAGACCGGTCTGCTGGCATCCTGGTGCGACAAGTACCCGATCATCAGCATCGAAGACGGCATGGCCGAAAATGATTGGGCCGGCTGGAAGTTGCTGACTGAAACGCTGGGCAAGAAGGTGCAATTGGTCGGCGACGATTTGTTCGTCACCAATACCAAGATCCTGAAAGAAGGCATCGACAAGAACATCGCCAACTCGATCCTGATCAAGATCAACCAGATCGGTACATTGACCGAGACATTCGCCGCGATCGAGATGGCCAAGCGTGCCGGCTACACCGCCGTGATCTCGCACCGTTCGGGCGAAACCGAAGACTCGACCATCGCCGACATCGCCGTCGGCACCAACGCGTTGCAGATCAAGACAGGCTCGATGTCGCGTTCGGACCGCATGGCCAAGTACAACCAGTTGCTGCGTATCGAGGAAGACCTCGGCGATATCGCCAGCTATCCTGGCCGTTCGGCTTTCTACAATCTGAAATAAGCAAGATGTCCGGCAGCATTCGCCTGCCGGACAATCACCCGGCATTCTTTCGATGCGCCTGATCATCCTCTGCCTCACAGCACTTTTGGTGCTGATCCAGTATCCGCTTTGGCTGGGCAAAGGCGGATGGCTGCGTGTATGGGATCTGGACAAGCAAGTCCAGCAGGCGCAGAAGAAGAATGACGAACTCAAGGCGCGCAACGCCAAGTTGGAATCCGAAGTGGAAGACCTCAAGCAGGGCACCGGTTCGGTCGAAGAGCGGGCGCGCTACGAGCTTGGCATGATCAAGCAGAACGAAGTCTTCATCCAGGTCCTTGACGGCAATGCCGCGGCTGTCTCCAGGACGCCGCAACAGCCCATGCCGTCGGCGCCCGTACCACCTTCAGCCACGCCTGCGTCGTCTCCCTCCCGATCTTCCCCTGCTTCACGCTAGGATCGGCTTGCCATGTCTCTCAACGACAGCCTGCCGCTGTTCGGTTTCGCCGGTCTCGTCACGACACCGCTGGAGCTGATCTCCTTCCTGCTGGCGATCATCACGGTCGCGCTCAATATTCGCCAGAATCACTGGGCCTGGTTGTTTTCCATTTTGTCTTCCGCCTTGTACGGCGTGGTGTTTGTCGACGCGCGCTTGTACGGGGACGCCGGCCTGCAGTGCGTGTTCGTGGCGGTGTCGGTGTGGGGCTGGTATCAATGGCTGCGCGGTGGTGAGCAGCATTTACCGCTGAGGGCTTCCACGCTGTCGCGTCGCGGCATGCTGTGGTCGGGCGTGGCCTGGCTGGCCGGCTTCGCTCTGCTGTCGGTGTTCCTGCGTCATTTCACGGATACCGACGTGCCGCACATGGACGGCTTCCTGACGGCGGGAAGTCTGGTCGGACAGTTCCTGCTGTCGCGCAAGAAGATTGAAAACTGGCTGGTCTGGATTGCGGTGGACGTACTCTACGTCGGCTTGTATCTCTACAAGCACCTGACGCTGACTGCGATTTTGTATGGTTTGTTCGTGCTGCTGGCGATCGCCGGCTGGCGCGCATGGAAGCAGGCGCCGGCCGTGTCCTGAGCTTCAGTCAGCCAGGATCACGCGATTCTTGCCGGCGTTCTTGGCCTTGTACAGCGCCACGTCGGCGCGCTTGATCAGATCGGCCTGGGTTTCGCCTTGCGCGCGATAGGCCACGCCGGCGCTGAAGGTGATCAGCAAACGCTGCGTGTTGTGCATGAAAATGCGCTTGGTCAGTTCGCGCTGCACACGGGTGATGATCTGCATCGCTTCGGCCGGCTCGGTTTCCGGCAGCAACACCAAAAACTCCTCTCCGCCGAAGCGAGCGATCACGTCCAGCTTGCGCAGCGTTTCCTTGACCACGTTCACCAGATGCACCAGCACTTCGTCGCCGGTGGCGTGACCGTGCGTGTCGTTGATGCGCTTGAAATCGTCGAGGTCGAGCAGGGCGATGCACAGCGGCGCGCCCAGACGATCGGCGTTCATGATCTCGCGCTCCAGCGATTCGTCCATGCCGCGGCGGTTGAGGCTGCCGGTCAGCTGGTCTTCACGCACCAGTTCTCCCATGTGCACCAGTTGCGACTCCAGGGCGGTGATGCGGGCTTCGGCTTTTTGCATTTCCTGGCGCGCATTGATCATTTCATCGCGCGCGCGCAGCGCTTCGTCCTGCGCGTCCTTGGTTGCATTCATGATGCCGTTGAGCACCGAGTTGAGATCGCTGATGTCCGAGGCCTGGCTGATTTGCTGCGAAAAAGTGGCGATGGTCTTGTGATAGTTGTCGGTCGTCGACACCATCGCGCTGAGGCGATCGACGAAGGTCAGCATCATGTTCTTGGCGGTGACCTTTTCTTCGCTCAGCGTATTCTTGAGCAGGCCTTGCTTGAAGATGACTTCCTTCAGGGTCTTGGTGGCGTCGGCCAGCGAGGTCTTGCTGATCGGGCCGTTGATCAGTTCCTGCACGGCGGTGATCTGGCTGCTCAGCCACGATCCTTTCTCCAGCAGGCCGTGGATGTTCTCCAGCAACAGCTGGAACAGGCGCATCAATAATTCCTGCTGCAGGGCAATGTCTTCGCTCTTGAGTTCAATCTGGAAGCTCATCTGCTTGAGGCGGCCGATGACCTCGTTCATGGCCTGTTCGGAGAACGCGGTCTTGAGATCGAGGCCGATCGATTTCGATTCGTTCGCCAGTTCCGGCGCTTCGATCAGCAGCGACGCCATGTTGAAGATCAGCACGCGCGCCAGCACCTCGCGCAGCATCTTTTCCTTCTTGCTGTCGCGGATGAATTCGCGTTCCGGATCGATCGGCACGAGTTGGCCATGCGGGACCAGGTTGCGCGATGGAAAATATTGCTCGACGAAATTGTCCAGCTCGTCGTTGTAGTCTTTCCAGTCGCTGCCGTTGACCGCCATCGTCAGGCGCAGGCCGAGCTTGCCGATGTCGCCCGGCTGCTGCGTCAGGTGCTGGGCGAACGCGGTGAGGACGCCTTCCGGCTTCAGGTCGCTCTTGGTGCCGACGATTTCTTCGTAGGCCTCACGATAGGCGTCAGGAGTAGGGGCAATGCGGCGTGTGGCGAGTTGCTGGAAGGCTTCTCGCGCGATATCGACGGGACTTTGATCTGGCTTTTTTGGCATGCCTGATGGGCGGCTTCTTATTCAAACGGATTGCGACAAGTCTCATGGCTTCCCGCCGGATGACGCGGAACAATATCCGGCGACATGGCGTTCTTTACCTCGGCAAGGACAGCTGATGTCGTTTAATACTTATTTCTTGACGACATTACAACGGGTAGGACGAGATTTGTCTTTTAACGCATTTTACCGTCTGGCGGTTTACACCGGCAGGCCGGTTGCGTATTTATTCGACTAAGTTGTTTTTCAGCGCATAGTGCGTGAGCTCGGCGTTGTGGCGCAATTTCATTTTGGCCAGGACGCGTGAACGATACATGCTGATGGTTTTGACCGAGAGCAATAATTCGGCCGCGATATCGCTGACGGTCTTGCCGGACGCGATCATCACCATGGTCTGGTATTCCCGGTCGGACAGGGTTTCGTGCAGTGGTGTTTCGTGGTCGAAGCCGATCTGGTTGGCCAACTCCTGCGCCAGCGACGGGCTGATGTACTTGCGGCCAGCGGCGACCTGGCGGATCGCATTGATCAATTCGGCCGGCGCCGCCTGTTTGTTGAGAAAGCCCGCCGCGCCGGCCTTGAGGGCGCGGATGGCGTACTGGTCTTCGCGGTGGATGGACAGCATCAGCACCGGCAGCTTGGGAATTTCCTTCTTGATTTGCTTGAGGACGTCGATGCCGGTGCGATCCGGCAGGATGATGTCGAGCAGCAGCACGTCGCAGTTGCCCAGGCGCGTCAGCTTGATGGTTTCCAGCCCGTTCTCGGCGTTGCCGACCACGATGATGTCCTTGGTGCCGCTGCAGATCTGCCGGAGGCCTTCGCGCACGATCGCATGATCGTCGGCGATCGCCACTTTGATGGCAGAGCTGTTCTTTTTCATTATTGGCATGGGTTGCTATCTGTCTCCGGCTGAACGTGGCGTTATTTTATAAGGTTAGCGGCGGATGGGGCAGGAAGCGTCAACAGCAGTTGCGTGCCGCCGCTGTCGCCTTGCGACACCTCCAGCGTTGCGCCGACCAGTGCGGCGCGTTCGTGCATGCCGCGCAAGCCCGACGACTGCGGCCGCGTACCGGCATCCTGCGGCAAACCGGCGCCGTCGTCGGCGATGATCAGCGTCAATATCGTGCCGTCATGGCGCAGCGAGATGTCGACGCTGCGTGCAGCTGCATGGCGACCGGCGTTATGCAACGCTTCGCGTGCGATCCGGTACAGGCTGACGCTTTGGAACGCATCGAGCAGCATCGGCGGCAACTCGTCGCCGATGACATCGACATGCAAGCGGTGCGGCACGCCGGTCTGGCGCGCGAAGCTGCGCGCCAGCCATTCCAGCGCAGCTTGCAGGCCGAGATCAAGTACGGCCGGATGCAAGTCGTCGATGATGTCGTGCATGGCGTCGAGCGCACCGTCGATCAGGCCGTCGGCGTGGCGCGCCTGGTCGAGCAGGGCATCGTTGTCGCGGGGAAGTTGCCCGCCGAGTTGGGCCAGCGCCATCTTGAGCGCGGTCAGGTGGCTGCCGAGTTCGTCGTGCAAGTCTTTGGCGATGCGCCGGCGTTCAGCTTCCTTGATGCGGTCGGCGGTCGGGTCAGGGCGGGCGGCAGGAATGTCGCTCATGGTGCAGTAAGGTGGAAAAGCGAGGAATCAAGCGGCAATCATAAGGCAGATGAAGTGCAAATCTGCAGATAAAGGTAGCGTCAAGGCGATTTAACGATGATTGATGCGCCTGAAAACGAGTCCCGGTGCGGAATAGAAGATTTTTGGCGCAAAGGCTTCCATTCCGCCCAAAAGCGGTGCTATAATCTCGTCTTTCGCGGCTGTAGCTCAGCTGGATAGAGTACTTGGCTACGAACCAAGGGGTCGTGGGTTCGATTCCTGCCAGCCGCACCAGATATAAAGGGTCCATCGCAAGATGGGCCCTTTTGTCTTTTCTGCTCCACAAAAGTCTGCTTTTGAAGTGACCTCCACATTGACGTATCTCCGGATCGGCGGCCGCGATCATTGCATTGATGGTGATGGCGAAGCCGTTTTGATCGCGGTGAGATGGCCATCGCACAAAAACTGTTGCGCTATTTGAAAATCCCTATATAATCGCGCCTCTTGCGGCTGTAGCTCAGCTGGATAGAGTACTTGGCTACGAACCAAGGGGTCGTGGGTTCGATTCCTGCCAGCCGCACCAGATATAAAGGGTCCATCGCAAGATGGGCCCTTTTGTCTTTTCTGCTCCACAAAAGTCTGCTTTTGAAGTGACCTCCACATTGACGTATCTCCGGATCGGCGGCCGCGATCATTGCATTGATGGTGATGGCGAAGCCGTTTTGATCGCGGTGAGATGGCCATCGCACAAAAACTGTTGCGCTATTTGAAAATCCCTATATAATCGCGCCTCTTGCGGCTGTAGCTCAGCTGGATAGAGTACTTGGCTACGAACCAAGGGGTCGTGGGTTCGATTCCTGCCAGCCGCACCAAAATGAAAAGGGTCCGTCGAAAGACGGGCCCTTTTGTTTTTGACCTATTCCAGACTTCCAGACCAGACCGTGGAGCATTCATGAGCGCAACCAGCAAATTTCCCTACAAGGGACAAGCCGTCTATCCGCAAGTGGCGCTGCAGGACAACGGCCAATATGCCGCCTGCTTCATCATCCGGGCGGGCTACGACGAAAGCGGCGAAATTCGCTACGTGCGCGAATTGCCGACTACCGAGTTTCCCAGTGAAGACGACGCCGTCGCCTACATCCTCGATTTTTCCGCTGAATGGATTGATCAGAATCCGCTGTAAGCCGCGCGTCCGCTGACGCAAGAATTACGCGTTCAACACCAGTTCGCGCGACGAGGACAGTTTGAAGGTGTTCACCACCGTCACCAGCGAGCCGGCTTGATCCAGCAGCGATTGCGCCGCCGCCGTGGCTTCTTCCACCAGTGCGGCGTTATGCTGCGTGACGTCGTCCATCTGCATGATGGCCTGATTGACCTGCTCGATGCCGGTGCTTTGTTCCAGGCTGGCGTTGCTGATGTCGGCGACGAAATCGCTGAGCGTCCTTATGCTGTCGACCACCTGGCCGATGGTGGCGCCGGCTTCCTCCACCAATGTCCTGCCCGAAACGATCTTGCCGACCGAATCATCGATCAGGCTCTTGATCTCCTTTGCCGCACCGGCCGAGCGTTGCGCCAGTGCGCGCACCTCGGTGGCGACCACCGCGAAGCCGCGGCCTTGTTCACCCGCGCGCGCCGCTTCCACCGCAGCGTTCAGCGCCAGGATATTGGTCTGGAAGGCAATGCCGTTGATGACCGAAATGATGTCGACGATCTTGCGCGACGATTCATTGATGGTCGCCATGGTTCCCACCATCTGATTGACTGCGTTGCCGCCGGCGATCGCCACCTGCGAGGCCGAGGCGGCGAGCTGGTTGGCGTGCAGGGCGCTCTCGGCGTTCTTCTTGACGGCCGAGGTGAGCTGCTGCATGACCGATGCGGTCTCTTGCAGCGAGCCGGCCTGGCGTTCGGTGCGCGACGACAGATTGAGGTTGCCTACGGAAATTTCCTTCGACGCGGTACCGATGGTTTCCGCCGATTGCTTGATGTGATCGACTGAGCGGGCCAGGTTGCCTTGCATGGTTTTCATCGCATGGATGAGGCTGGTTTCATCGTTGTCGGCGAGGCGGATTGTTTCCGTCAGATCGCCTGACGCGATGCGGTCGGCGACACGCACCGCATAGGCCGGTTCGCCGCCGAGCTGGCGCAGCAGGCTACGCGTGAGCACGATGGCGGCGGCGATGCCGAACAGCACGGCGGCCGCGCTCAGCGCCAGCAGCACCAGGCGGCTCGAACGATAGGTGGCGTCAATGCTGCCGGCAACGCGGTCGATGCCCTGACGCTGCAGGCGCAGCAGTTTGTCGACCGAGGCCTGGTAGCGGGCGGCGCTCGGCAGGTAATTTTTCTCGAAGGCGTTCTTGGCCTGGAACAGCTTGCCTTCGGCGCGCAAGGCGAGGATGGTGTTGCCGGCTTCGTGGTAAGCCTTGCGGTTGGCGTCGATGTCGGCGAACAGTTTTTGTTCTTCGGGCGTATCCAGCAGGCGCTGCACTTTGGCTTGGAGTGCAGCGGCATTCTTTGCCGCGTCGCCGGTCGCCGTTTCGAAATACCCGGCCAGGCTGAGGTCGGTGCTGCGCGCAATCGCGGTGGTGCGTGTGATCGAGGTGGAAATATTTGAATACCAGTCGCTGATCAGGCGTTCCTTGGCCAGCGGCATCTGCATCATGGCATTGGTCGCTTCGGCCACCGACTGCAGGCGCCAGATCCCCATTGCGGCAACGATCGCCATCATCAGCAACACCACCCCGAAGCCCGCGGCGAAGCGCGTCCCGACTTTCCAGTTCTTCATGCGTCTCTCGTTATTTTGTGTCGCCGTTGAGCCTCAATGGCTGCGCCGACGATATTGGATTGCCGAGGATGCTAGCACCGGAGAATGATCCGGAATAATGAAAAATAACGGGAAAGCAATATCAAAAGCGGAAGAAAAGTTTCCGTTTTGTCATCAGCAAATCAGGCAGGGCGATCTCGGAAGGAATTCAGGCGTGGGCGCACAGCGTCAGGTAGCGCGAGAAATGCGCATAGTCCGGCGTCGCCAGGCCGGCGGTCTTGGCGAGGTCGTCCCAGCGCCGCAGGCGAGTGGCGTCGACTGCGTGCGGCATGGCGATGAAGTCTTCCGCCTGCTGCCGGTCAAAGACGCCGCCTTGCAATTGCAAGCTGCGCACCGAGTCCGCGGACAGGGATGAGAAGTACGCCGGCTCGACCGCGCACAGATAGCGCTTGGCGTCGACGTGCAAGCGTATCGGCGCCAGTACGTCTTCGCCGAAGATGGCGCGCAGGAACGGCAGGATGCGGTATTGATGCAAGTCGTCGATGCCATTGGCGGTCGGCGTGTCGTGGATGTCGTAGCCGGCGGAGGCGTCTTCGAGCATGTGGCCGAGGTCATGCAACAGCGCGGCGGCGATCAGCGCCGGTGCCGCATTCTCACGCTCGGCCAGCGTAGCGGTTTGCAAGGCATGTTCGAGTTGCGTCACGGGCTCTCCGGTGTACTGAGCGTGGCCGTGGCGGCGGAAAAGGAGTTCGATGTCGGGAAGCGTCAGGGACATGGTGTGCGGATACGGAAAAGCAGGGCGCGCGAAGCTCACATGATAGCGGCGGCGTACGGCCTTATTATGACAATTCGATGACCGTAGCGATGAGGGTAAGGACACCCGGCACAAACGAGACTCGCTGTGCAGCGTCAAGACTTGTTAATAACCGTAACAGTTTGTAATAGCGATAGATACAGGGTGAGACGGGGTATATCTTACGAACTCCCCCCTCTAATTCATCCCCTGAATTAGATTTAACCCGCGCCGCAAGGCGCGGGTTTTTTATTGTCCGGTCGATTTTTCGGACGACTTCGCGCTCTTCCGTCGCTCTTCCGATTCGTCAATTTCAGATCCGGCGCTGATACCTGCTCCTATAAAGTGTTATACTTTAATGGTAATCATTATCATCTAACGCGTAGGAGAAAAATCATATGATCGGTATCAAGAAACTCGCAGTAGCCGCCGCCATGTTCGCAGCCTTCTCGGCCGCCAGCGCCGCCGAATATCCTATCGGCAAACCGCAGATTCAGAATGGCATGGAAGTCAGCGCGGTCTACCTGCAACCGATCAAGATGGAACCGGACGGCATGATGCGCAAGGCGGAAGAATCGGACGTCCATCTGGAGGCCGATATCCGCGCCGTCGCCAAGAATCCCAACGGTTTTGCCGAAGGCGACTGGATGCCCTATCTGGTCATCAAATTCGAACTGACCAAGGCCGGTTCGACCAAGGTCATCAAGGGCGACATGATGCCGATGGTGGCCAGCGACGGCCCGCACTACGGCGACAACGTCAAGCTCGACGGTCCGGGCAAGTACAAGCTGAAGCTGACCATCTCGCCGCCATCGGCCAACGCGCACGCCCACTTTGGCCGTCACGTCGACAAGGAAACCGGTGTCGGCGCCTGGTTCAAGCCATTTGAACTGTCCTACGATTTCACCTTCGCCGGCGTCGGCAAGAAGGGCGGCTATTAATCAGCGACCGAGCTGGTTTAGCGAGAGCGCATGCGCAGCCGATCGCGCATGCCGAGTTGACCGGCCTTGCCTTTGTGCAAGGCCATGTAGTTTGGGAGTACTGAATGTTCTTGCGTAAATCGCAACCTTTGCAATCTTCACAATCCTCGCGCATTTTGGCTACCTTGATCGGCCTGGCCTGCTCGCTGTCCGCAGCCGCCGCATTTGCTTCGGATCTGCTGACCTTCAAGCTTGAAATGGCGGACGGCAAATTCAAGCCGGCACGCATCGAAGTCCCTGCCGGGCAGCGCATCAAGATTGAAATCCACAACGTCGGCAAAACCGCCGCCGAGTTCGAAAGCGTGGAGTTGCGCAAGGAAAAAGTCCTGGCGCCGGGCGCACAGTCCTTCGTCGTGATCGCACCCTTGCGTCCGGGCGAGTACAAGTTTTTCGACGACTTCCATCTGAACATGCCGCAAGGCGTCATCGTCGCCAAATAAACGGCGCAGAGCTGTGATCGTGGTTATCGGCAATATGCAATTGAAAGGGATGTAATGGGGCAGGTGCTATTTATCGTCTGGCGTGAAAGCGTCGAGGCCTTGCTGGTGGTCGGGATTCTGTATGCCTGGCTGAATAACGGCGATGCCGCCGCACGTCGCGGCCTGCCGTATCTGTGGGGCGGCGTGGCGGCAGGCATTGTGGCTGCGCTGGCATTGGGCGCCGCCTTGCTCGGTTTCAGCGAACTCCTGTCGGGCGACGCCCAGACATATTTCCAGATCGGCATGGTGCTGATCGCCGCGGTGCTGATCGTGCAAATGGTGTTCTGGATGCGCAAGCACGG
The DNA here is from genome assembly GCF_026127345.1 of Herbaspirillum lusitanum. Lineage (NCBI taxonomy): Bacteria > Pseudomonadati > Pseudomonadota > Betaproteobacteria > Burkholderiales > Oxalobacteraceae > Herbaspirillum > Herbaspirillum lusitanum. Next base: position 396,775 of record NZ_QXFG01000008.1, read on the forward strand.
TCGCACGCTCAAGAAAGACATGGAAAGCTCGATGAAGGCCAACTATGAAGCCGGCAACTGGTGGGGCGTGTTCCTGCTGGTGGCGCTGGCGATTGCGCGCGAGGGCAGCGAAACGGCCGTGTTCCTTTACGGGATTGGCATGGGCGAACAGGACGCCAGCCGCGGCGCGCTTATTTTTGCCGGCGTGCTCGGTTTCGCCTTGGCGTTCCTGACTTTCTACCTGCTGCAACTGGGCGGCAAGGTTTTCTCCTGGCGTCGTTTTTTCCAGGTGACCGAAATCATCCTGTTGCTGCTGGCAGCCGGCTTGTTGCTGACGGGGGTTGAAAAGCTGCTCGATCTGCTGCTGGAAAGCTCGGACTGGTTCTCCTCGCTCGGCTTCGTCTCGACCCTGACTGCACCCGTCTGGGACACCAGCTGGCTGCTGGATGATTCGAGCACGGCAGGCAGCCTGATATCGACGCTGACCGGCTATCGCGCCCGCCCGGCGCTGATGAGTATTGCAATTTATGTCATATATTGGCTTGTGATATCCTCCGCGCTTGGCAAGTCGAAATCTACACAAGTTAACAGGCAAGCAGCATAAGGCGATATGAGCACCAGTACGCTTCCCAATACCCGTCTGGCGCGGACGGGTGACTGGATGCGCCGCAATGGCGCATTGATCCGCGGTATTCAGTGGATCGTCGTACTGGTGTACGCCGTGCTCATTCTTGTTCCCATTTTCCTGCCGTTGCCGGACGAAACCGCGCATATCTGGTCCAATCTGACCCTGATTGCGCAGTTCTGCTTCTGGGGCATCTGGTGGCCGTTCGTGCTGGTCAGCATGGTGCTGATGGGCCGTGTCTGGTGCGGCGTATTGTGTCCCGAAGGCGCATTGACCGAGTTTGCCAGCAAGTTCGGTAAAAACCGGGCAATCCCGCGCTGGATGCGCTGGGGCGGCTGGCCCTTCTTCGCGTTTGCGCTCACCACGATCTATGGTCAGATGGTCAGCGTTTATCAATATCCCAAGGCGGTACTGCTCGTGCTCGGCGGATCGACCCTCGGCGCCATGATCGTCGGCTATTTGTACGGCCGCGAAAAGCGCGTCTGGTGCAAATACCTGTGCCCGGTCAACGGCGTGTTCGGCTTGCTGGCCAAGCTGGCGCCATTTCATTACAAAGTCAACGAAGACGCCTGGCGTGCTTCCTACGATACTCACGGCAAGAAGACCATCGCCGTCAATTGCGCGCCGCTGGTTCCCCTGCGCAACATGAAGGGGGCTTCCGATTGTCATATGTGCGGTCGCTGCAGCGGCCATCGCGACGCCATCGCGCTGACATGGCGCGCACCGACCGTTGAAATCGTCAAGGTCGGCCGCACCAGCAACAACCTGTGGGAAAGCTCGCTGGCGCTGTACGGCCTGTTCGGCATCGCCATCGGCGCGTTCCACTGGAGCGCCAGCCCCTGGTTCGTCGAAGCCAAGCAATTCATCGCCACCTGGCTGATCGATCGCGACATCATGTGGCCGTTTGCGACCAACGCGCCATGGTGGCTGCTCACCAACTATCCGCAACAAAGCGACGTGTTTTCCTGGCTCGACGGCGGCCTCGTGGTGTCTTACATCCTGGCGACCGCCGCCGTGCTGGGCACCGCGCTGACCGCCTTGTTCGCACTGAGCAACCTGGTGCTGGGATCATGGAGCCGTTCCCGCTTCAATCATCTGGTGCAGGCAACGATTCCGCTGGCCGGCTGCGGCGTGTTCGTCGGCTTGTCGGCAACCACCATCAGCTTGCTGCGTGCGGAACATTGGCCGGTTGACTGGGCCAATGACGTGCGCGCTGCCTTGCTCACGGTCATGACCTTGTGGAGCGTACTGCTGGCCTGGAAAGTCATCGGCCAGCACACAGAAGCATTCTCGCGCCGGGTACTCGCCATGCTGCCCGTGATCGGTGCGCTCGCGCTGGTCAACTACGCGTGGCTGCTGATGTTCTGGATCTGGTAATTCCCTGATTCTCTAATTCTCTTCTCGGAATACCGCCGGGTTTCCCCCGTTCCGTCGCTTTGCAGGACTCGCGTAAAATAGCGGGTTTGGTCCGACAGGACCTTGTTTCCGGAACCAACCTGCAAAGATTCTTATGGCGCGCCCCCGTTTCCTTCCCGACAATCTGACGTTGATGCTGTTTGCGGTGGTCCTCACCGCCAGCCTTTTGCCCTGTACCGGCGTGGTTGCCGTCGGCTTCGACTGGCTCACCACCTTCATGATCGGCTTGCTGTTTTTCATGCACGGCGCCAAGCTGTCGCGCGAAGCCGTGATCGCCGGCATGGTGCACTGGCGTCTGCATGTGACGGTGCTGTTGTGCACCTTCGCCGTCTTCCCCGTGCTCGGCCTGATTCTCAAGCCCGCCTTGTTGCTGGTGATTACGCCGGATCTCTATCTCGGCATCCTGTTCCTGTGCGTGCTGCCATCGACGGTGCAATCCTCGATTGCTTTTACATCGGTCGCGCGCGGCAACGTGCCGGCCGCCATCTGCGCCGCCTCCGCTTCCAATCTGCTGGGAATCTTCCTGACGCCGCTCATGGTCGGCGTCATCATCGTGGCGCACAACGCGGAACATTCCTCGCTGGGCTCCATCCTGAAGATCGTCTATCAGTTGCTGCTGCCGTTCGTGGCCGGCCAGATCGCCCGTCCCTGGATCGGCGCCTGGATGGATCGCAACAAGTCCTGGCTGCGCTGGGTGGACCAGAGCTCGGTCCTGCTCGTCGTGTACGTCGCGTTCAGTGAAGCGGTCAATCAAGGCTTGTGGCGCCAGGTGCCGCCGGTCATGCTGGTCAGCCTGATTGTGATCAGCTGTTTGCTGCTGGCGATCATCATGTCGATCACGACGTTCGGCAGCCGCCGTCTCGGCTTCAACAAGGAAGATGAAATCACCATCGTTTTCTGCGGCTCCAAAAAGAGCCTCGCCAGCGGCGTGCCGATGGCAAAGGTTTTATTTGCCAGCCAGACCGTCGGCATGGTCCTGTTGCCGCTGATGCTGTTCCACCAGATCCAGTTGATGGTGTGCGCGATATTGGCGCAACGTTATGGCAACCGTCCGGAAGTTACGAAGCCGTCTGCCTGAGTAGCGTCTCCTTCATCTGAAAAGCCCGCTTGAATCTGCTTCTCGCGGGCTTTTTCATTGCTTGCGTCGATGCCGTGAGAAGAAGGCCAGCATCAGTTTGCCGGCGTCCGGGCCTTTGGCATTGAATGGAAGCGCGTCATCGCCGCCGCTCCAGGCATGACCGAGGCGGGCGATGTGCACTGACCGGACCAGCACCTTCGAGCCCGTGGCGAAGTCGCGGACCGTCATCGAATTTTTGCGCGGGAATTGCTTTGAGGTCCTCCCAAAGTCTTTCGTCACCGGCGGCAATGGCGCCAATGGCGCCTGTGTGGCGGCATGATTCAGTCGCAGGAATTGCCCGGCCAGCTGCAGTTGGTTGATGGGACGCACGATCTTGTCGTCGTCCCCGGTAATCAGGATCGCCGGCATGCCCGGAAACCCAGGCGTCTTGGCCAACAACTTGTCTATCGGCGCCAGAGCTTGGGTACTACCATGTTGCATCACGCCGTAGGCGCCGACCGCGCTGCGACTGACACCGAACAGCGGAGCGGAATGCATGCCGACGGCGGCGATCAATTGCGGATGAGTCAACGCCAGGATCTGCGCCATGGCGGCGCCGGCGGAGATGCCGCAAGCATAAATGCGACTGCGGTCGATCGCCTGTTGCGCCACGATCTTGTCGATCATCTGCACGATCAATGCAATGTCGCCGCCACCGCGCTGGGTTGCGGCGTCATACCATTTCCAGCAGCGATTGGGGTGTGTGCGCAGCGACTGTTCCGGATACAGCACTGCGCAGCCTTTGGCGGCCGCCAGCTGGTTCATGCGTGTGCCGGCCGCGAAATCGTCGGCATTCTGTTCGCATCCGTGCAGCATGACGATCAATGGAATCGGCGCAGCGGTTCCCGGAGCCAGGGATGGCAAGAACAACCTGTAGTGCATGCGACGCACCGGCAGGCCGGCGGTGACGCAAGATGAACTGATCCAGTCCCCGGGCGCGGCTGCGCGTGGCAGTGACTTTGGAAGCACGGGTTTGCGCGAGGCCGTGCCGGATGGCGCGCGCTTCGCCTTGGGACTGGATACGATCGCCTTGAGTGCTTTGCTCGCCCGTTTCTGGTGTGCTTTGCCGGCTTTTTTAAGGCTGCTCAGCCACATTCGGTTCAGTTTTTTGAACATGTCAATCCGTCAAGAAGTGTCGGGGCAGAGCGCCACAAGGAAGACGGCGAGAACGCAATAATGTTCAAACAATTTGCTGCGCTGCGTTAATCTGGAGCCTATACGGATGAAGGAGACGTCAGATGGACCTGATCTTACGCAACGCCACGCTGCCTGATGGCGGGCAGCAAGCAGATATCGCCATTGAAGCAGGCCGCATCGTGGCAATCGGTCCGGCGTTAACCCTCAAGGGAGCACAGGAAATCGATATCGCCGGCGATTTGGTGACGCCGCCGTTCGTCGATGCGCATTTCCACATGGACGCTACGCTGAGTTACGGCCTGCCGCGAGTGAATGCCTCCGGCACGCTGCTTGAAGGCATCGCGCTGTGGGGCGAACTGAAACCTGAGCTGACGCAGCAGGCGCTGGTCGGGCGCGCGCTGCAATATTGCGACTGGGCGGTCGCACGCGGCTTGCTGGCGATCCGCTCGCACGTTGATGTTTGCGACGATCGCCTGCTGGCGGTCGAAGCCTTGCTGCACGTGAAGAAACTGGTCGCGCCTTATCTTGATTTGCAACTGGTGGCGTTTCCCCAGGACGGCCTGCTGCGCAGTCCGACCGCCTTCGCCAATCTGCAGCGCGCGATCGCCATGGGCGTCGACGTGGTCGGCGGCATTCCCCATTTCGAGCGGACCATGGCCGAGGGGGCGGAATCGGTCAGACTGCTATGCGAATTCGCCGCGGAAAACGGATTGCGCGTCGACATGCATTGCGATGAGTCCGACGATCCCATGTCGCGCCATGTCGAAACCCTGGCCTATCATGCGCAACGCCTGGGTTTGCAGGGCAGGGTGGCGGGATCGCACCTGACCTCGATGCATTCGATGGACAACTACTACGTCAGCAAATTGCTGCCGCTGATCCGCGAAGCCGGCGTCGCGGCAATCGCCAATCCATTGATCAACATCACGCTGCAAGGCCGCCATGATACTTACCCGAAGCGGCGCGGCATGACCCGCGTGCCGGAGCTGCTGGCCGCCGGCATCGATGTCGCCTTCGGCCATGACTGCGTCATGGATCCCTGGTACAGCCTCGGTTCGGGCGACATGCTGGAGGTCGCGCACATGGGCTTGCACGTAGCGCAAATGACCGGCCAGGAAGCCATGCGCAGCTGCTTCCGCGCCGTGACGGAAACGCCGGCGCGTATTCTGGGCCTGGAAGGCTATGGCTTGCAGGCCGGTTGCCATGCCGACCTTGTGGTGCTGGACGCCGGTGATCCGATTGAAGCGATCCGCCTGCGCGCCGCGCGTCGTTTCGTGATTCGCCGCGGCGTCGTGATCAGCCAGGCGCCGCCGGCGCATGCACAGCTCAATTTGCCGGGACGGCCGGGCAAGGTCGATTTCAGGCTGGCGAAATAACGGCTTTACCAGCAATAGCGAAACCGGTGATCAGGCAGCGGCGCGCAAGGTTCTGGCTGCGGCGACCATGTTGCCCAGCGCCGGCAAGACTTCCGCCCACTGACGCGTCTTCAGGCCGCAATCCGGGTTGACCCACAGGCGTTCCACCGGAATGCGCTCGGCCGCCTTCTTCATCAGTTGCACGATGTGCTCCTGGGTCGGAATGTTGGGCGAGTGGATGTCGTACACGCCGGGACCGATTTCGTTCGGGTAGTTGAAGTTGTCGAAGGCGTCCAGCAACTCCATGTCCGAACGCGAGGTTTCGATCGTGATCACGTCGGCGTCCATGTCGGCGATCGAGGCGATGATGTCGTTGAACTCCGAATAGCACATGTGGGTATGGATTTGCGTTTCATCGTCGACGCCGTTGGCGGTGATGCGGAACGATTCGACCGCCCAGTCCAGGTACTCTTTCCATTGCGACTTGCGCAGCGGCAGGCCTTCGCGCAGCGCCGCTTCGTCGATCTGGATGATGCGCACGCCGGCTTTTTCCAGGTCCAGCACTTCGTCGCGGATGGCCAGCGCCAGTTGCTTGCACGAGACCGAACGCGGCTGGTCGTCGCGCACGAAGGACCAGTTCAGGATGGTCACCGGGCCGGTGAGCATGCCCTTCATCGGCTTGGCCGTGAGCGATTGCGCATAGGTAATCCATTCCACTGTCATGGCTTGCGGACGACTGATGTCGCCGAACAGGATGGGCGGCTTCACGCAGCGTGAACCGTAGGATTGCACCCAGCCGAACTGGCTGAAAGCGTAGCCTTGCAGTTGCTCGCCGAAGTACTCGACCATGTCGTTGCGCTCGGCTTCGCCATGCACCAGCACGTCCAGGCCCAGGGTTTCCTGTTCGCGCACGCTGCGTTGGATCTCGGCCTGCATTGCGGTCTTGTAACCGGCATTGTCGAGACGGCCGGCCTTGAACTCGCTGCGGGCATGACGGATTTCCGGGGTCTGCGGGAATGAACCGATGGTGGTGGTCGGGTAAGCCGGCAGCTTCAGCAGCGCGGCTTGCCTGACGGCGCGTTGCTGGTAGACGTTGGCGCGCCGGCCGAGTTGGGAATCGATCCCGGCCACCGCAGCTTGCACTGCCGGATCGTTGACGCGCGGCGATGCGCGGCGGGCGGCGAGAGCGGCCTGGTTGGCGGCCAGTTCGGCCTTGACGGCATCGCGTCCTTGGCGCAGCGCCTTGCCCAGCAGGCGCAGTTCGTCCAGTTTTTGCTGCGCATAGGCCAGCCAGGACTTGATCTCGCCATCCAGCTTCTGTTCGCTGTTCAGGTCGACCGGCACGTGCAGCAGCGAGCACGAAGGCGCCACCCACAGGCGTTCGCCGAGGCGGTTGGCCAGCGGTTCGAGCCAGTCCAGCACGGCGCTCAGGTCGGTTTTCCAGATGTTGCGACCGTTGATCACGCCCAGCGACAACACCTTGTCGGCGGCCAGCAGCTCGATCAGCGGCAGCACGTCGTTGCGGCCGTTGATGGCGTCGATGTGCAGGCCGGCCACCGGCAGGCTGGCGGCGAGCTTTTGATTTTCCAAAAGCTCGCCGAAGTAAGTCGCCAGCAGCAGCTTGACGCCGCTGTTCTTCAGTGCCGCGTAGGCGGTGTTGAAGGCGTTTTTCCAGGCGGCGTCCAGTTCGGTGACGAGTACCGGTTCGTCGATTTGCACCCATTCAATGCCTTGCGCGGCCAGCGCATCCAGCAGTTGCACGTAGACCGGCAGCAGTCGCGGCAACAGCGCCAGCTTGTCCGAGTCGTCCTTGGCCTTGCCCAATGCCAGGTAAGTGACCGGACCGACGATGACCGGCTTGGCCTTGATGCCTTGCGCCTTGGCTTCAGCCAGTTGCGTCAACAGGCGCGAAGTGTCCAGCTTGAACTCGGTGGCGGCGGTGAACTCCGGGACGATGTAGTGATAATTGGTGTCGAACCACTTGGTCATCTCACCGGCGGCGACGCCAGCGCAGCAGGCGCCATGGTCTTCGGCTCCTTGTGCCGAGCGACCGCGCGCCACGCGGAAGTAATTGTCCAGGGTATCGCCGTGGAAATCACGTACACGCTCGGGCAGGTTGCCCAGCGTGAAACTCATGTCGAGCACTTGATCGTAGAACGCAAAGTCGCCGACCGGAACGAAATCGAGGCCGGCTTGGTTATCCCAGTGACGCTGGCGCAATTGCGCACCCAGGTTTTTCAGTTCGTCGCGCGAGGATTCGCCTTTCCAGTAGGACTCCAGTGCGAACTTCAGCTCGCGCTTGGCGCCGATGCGGGGGAAGCCCAGATTGTGGATCGTGGTCATGGTCTGTCAATTCCAAAAAGTGAAGAATGGACAGATGGTAGATCCTGAATTCCATGACGTATAATGGTATTAACTCAGTGATCCATGAGTTTTACTCATTTGAAATGGTCGACAATGCTAGAGCGCATCCATCTTGCCGTAGTCCAGGAAGTCGAAAAACAGGGGTCCCTGACGGCCGCAGCCAACGTCCTTTGCGTGACGCAGTCGGCGTTGAGTCACAGCATGAAAAAGCTGGAGCAGCAGCTGGGGACGGATATCTGGCTGCGAGAAGGGCGCAACCTGCGGCTGACGCAGGCAGGAGAATATCTGCTTGCCGTCGCCAACCGCGTGCTGCCGCAACTGAACCAGGCCGAAGAACGCCTGCGCCAGTTCGCCCAGGGCGAGCGCGGGGCCTTGCGCATCGGCATGGAATGCCATCCCTGTTACCAATGGCTGCTGAAAGTGGCGTCGCCTTATCTGGCGGCGTATCCCGATGTCGACGTCGACGTCAAACAGAAATTCCAGTTCGGCGGCATCGGTGCGCTGTTCGGTTATGAGATCGACCTGCTGGTCACACCGGACCCGCTCTACAAACCGGGCCTGAAGTTCGTGCCGGTGTTCGACTACGAGCAGGTGCTGGTGGTCGCGCGCGACCATCCGCTGGCGAAAGCAAAATACGTCAAGCCGCAGCAGCTCACCAACGAGATATTGATCACGTATCCGGTCGCCACCGACCGCCTCGACATCTACAATCAATTCCTCATGCCGGCCGGCGTGACGCCCAAGCGCCACAAGACGATCGAGACCACCGACATCATGATCCAGATGGTCGCCAGCGGGCGCGGCGTGGCAGCCTTGCCGCGTTGGCTGGTGGAGGAATACGGCGGCAAGCTTGATATCGTCCCGGTTCGTCTTGGCGCCAACGGCATCGCCAAACAGATCTTTCTCGGCGCCCGTGAAGGCGATCTGGAGATTGACTATCTGCAGGCATTCATCGAGCTGGCGCGCAAGCCGGCGGCATCTGCGGGCGTGGCGAAGCGCTCCCGGGCGCTTGGGCGATGACTACTGGGTGCGGCGCTGTCGGTCTCGGTCTCATAACGCCGCACGATTCATTTCGATCACTGACAACACCAAGGCATTCAACCGCATGAACTCAGGCATCCGCACGCTGCACATCCCCGATCCCGAGCGCGGCGCAAGCGCGCCGTGCGTGGTCCAGTATCCGACGCTTGCCGCCGCCATGCAGACGACCATCGGCCCCTATGTCTTCGACGCGGCGCCGGATGCACCGATCGCGCCGGGGCAGTTCCCCGTGTGCGTGGTCTCGCACGGCGGCGGCGGATCGCATCTGCTGTACCGAAGCATAGCCGGTCATCTCGCCGCGCACGGCTACATCGTCGTCAGCCCGGAACATGCCGGCGACAATCGCAACGATCGCTCGCTGTCCAACACCGATGCCGCCGCGATTGGCCGGCCGGGGCAGACGTCGCGTGCGCTCGACGCCGTGCTGGCAGATACTTTTTTCGAGTCAGCGGCGGATGCCGGTCGCATCGCCATGCTGGGACATTCGATGGGCGGCTATACCGCGCTGGCGCTGGCCGGTGGACATCCCTGGTCGCGTTCGGGAGAAGCGCTGCCGGTCGTGGCAGACGCGCGCATCCGTGCCGCCGTATTGCTGGCGCCGGCGACCGACTGGTTCATGGCGCCAGGCGCGCTCGATGACGTGCATGTGCCTTTGCTGGCGCTGGCGGGAGAGCGCGATCCGATCACGCCTGCGGAAAGCATCCGGAAAGTTCTGTCGCAGTTGCCGGCAAGTACGCCGCTGGATTTTTCCGTGGTGGCGGGCGCCGGGCATTTTTCTTTTCTGACGCCTTTTCCGGAAGCGATGCAGCGGCCGAATTTTCCGCCGTCCCAGGATCCGCCCGGTTTCGACCGCGAACAGTTCCATCGCGAGTTGCCGGAGCTTATTCGGGCGTTTCTGGCGCGTACTCTCGGAACAAGCTGAACCGGTAAAAAACATCGGTACAATCCGCCCATCATCCACACAGTGAGCCCGCCATGGAAATCAACCTGCTCCCGCATGCACTCAACATCACTACGCTGGCGCTGTTCGCCGTCGTGGCGCTCGTGACCATCGCCACGCCCGGTCCGACCGTGTTGCTGGCGCTGGCCAACGGCGCGCGTTACGGCGTGCGTCGTTCCTTGCCCGGCATGCTCGGCGCGGTGTCGTCGGACTTCGTGCTGGTCGGTTCGGTGGCGCTCGGACTGGGCGCGGTGCTGGCGGCATCGGAGTTCTGGTTCTCCGTCGTCAAGTGGATCGGCGCGATCTACCTGGCGTGGCTCGGTATCCGGTTGCTGCGTTCCAAGGGCGGACTGGATCTGTCGCGCGCCCAGGCCGATGACGGCGAAGCTGCGCCGATGCGCATCTTCGGCAAGTCGTTCCTGGTGGCGGTGACCAATCCCAAAGGTTATCTGTTCTGTTCGGCGCTGCTGCCGCAATTCATCAACGCGGCCGAACCGCAATGGCCGCAATACGCCGCCATCAGCGTGGTGTTCGCGGCGCTCGATTTTTCCGTGATGCTGGGCTACGCAATCATCGGCGCGCGCGCCGTCAGCCTGTTGCGCCGGCGCGCGGTGCTGTGGCTGGATCGTTCCTGCGGCGCCATCCTGCTGGCATTGGCGGGCACCATGGCGTTTTATCGGCGCGGCGCCAACTGACGGCTAAAACCGACGCGAAAAAAACCGGCACGATGCCGGTTTTTTTATTGCCACGCTCCGCTGAGTTACTGCTTCAGCAAGCTGCACTTCGATTCCGCGACGGTCGTGAAAGCCTGTTCGCCGGGGATTGTTTCCACCAGCTTCAGGTAATCCCACGGCTTCTTCGATTCGGCCGGCGACTTGACCTGGTACAGGTACATGTCGTGGATGTTGCGGCCGTCGGCCCGGATGTAGCCCTTGTTATAGAAGTCGTCGATCTTCATTTTCTTGAGCTCGGCCATGACCTTGGTCGAATCGTCGGTCTTGATCGCCGCGACCGCCTTCAGGTAGGTCGTGGTGGCGGAGTAAGCGGCGGCCTGGTGCGTGCTCGGCATCTTCTTCATCTTCAGGAAGAAGCGGTTGGCGAACTGGCGCGAGGCGTCGTCCTTGTCCCAGTACCAGCTGTCGGTCATCATCAGGCCCTCGGCGTTGTTCAGGCCGAGTGCGTGGATGTCGTTGATCACCATCAGGAGACCCACCAGCTTCATGGTCTTGGTGACGCCGAATTCCTTGGCCGCCTTGATCGCATTGACGGTATCGTCGCCGGCGTTGGCCAGGCCCAGTATCTGCGCCTTGGAGCCCTGCGCCTGCAGCAGGAAGGAGGACATGTCGGAGGCGAACAGCGGATGCTTCACCGAGCCCACCACGGTGCCGCCGTTGGCCTTGACCACGGCGCCGGTGTCGCTGGCCAGTGCATGGCCGAAGGCGTAGTCGGCCTCCAGGAAGAACCACGATTTGCCGCCTTGCTTGAGGACTGCCTTGCCGGTGCCCTTGGCCAGGGCGACAGTGTCGTATTCATAGTGCACGGTATAGGGCGTGCATTCTTCGTTGGTCAGGCGCGCCGAGCCGGCGCCGATGTTGATGTAGACGCGCTTCTTTTCCGCCATGACCTTGTTCGTCGCCAGCGCGGTGGCGGAGTTGACGCCGCCGATCAGCATGTCGAGGCCGCGCTGGTCGGCCCATTCGCGCGCCTTGGTGGCGGCGATGTCGGCTTTGTTGAGGTGATCGGCGGACAGCACTTCGATCGGCTTGCCCAGCACCTTGCCGCCGAAGTCGGCTACCGCCATGCGGATCGCTTCGAGGCCGCCGGCGCCGTCGGTGTCGGCGTAGGGGCCGGACATGTCGGTGATGAAGCCGATGCGAACGGCGTCGTCGGACACTTGCGCCTGCGCGCCGCCGGCGCAGAGCAGCATGGCGCCGCCCAGGGTGGATGCGGCGATCAGGCGCGCGAGGGTGTTCAGCTTGTAGTGTGCTTGCATGGTGTCTCCTTGTTGTCGATGCTTTCTGATGAAGCGATCTGTGATTGCTTTGGTGCTGCCGTTACTGCTGCGGTATTGCTTTTGCCTGCCATGTTATAGCTTACTTCCCGCGTCGCTGCGCCAGCAGCTTGACTGCAAAATCGACGCGTACGTCCTTGGCGGCGACCATTTGTTGCACCACCCAATCCATCTCTTCTGCAGATGCCCCAGCCGCCAGTCCGATATTGCGGGCATGCAGCGCCATGTGGCCGCGCTGGATGCCTTCGGTGGCGAGCGCGCGCAGGGCGGCCATGTTTTGCGCGAGGCCGACGGCGACGGCGATCTCGGCCAGTTCCTGCGCCGATTTGACGTCCATCATCTTGAGCGCCAGGCGCGCCAGCGGATGCGTCTTGGTGGCGCCGCCGACCAGGCCGACCGGCATCGGGATCTCCAGCGTGCCGACCAGGTGGCCGTCGTTGCCGATTTCCCAGGTGGAGAGCGAAGTGTAGTGTCCGTTGCGGCAGGCATAGGCATGCGCGCCGGCTTCCACCGCGCGCCAGTCGTTGCCGGTGGCGACGATGACCGGGTCGATGCCGTTCATGATGCCCTTGTTGTGCGTGGCGGCGCGGTAAGGATCGACGGCGGCGAAAGTATAGGCGTCGACGATGCGGTTGATGACGTCGGCGCCGTCGTAGTCGGCCGTCGTCAGCGCTTCAGGCGAGACGCGCACGTGGGCGCGCGCCAGGCGCAGGTCGGCGAGGTTGGACAGGATGCGCAGGCGCACCTTGCCGCCGGTGACCTGTTCGATATGGCCGGCCACTGCTTCGGCCATGGTGTTGACGGTGTTGGCGCCCATCGCGTCGCGCACGTCGACGATCAGGTGCACGATCACCATCGCGCCGCGCGGCGTATCGGGGAAGACGTGCACTTCAACGTCCTTGCAGCCGCCGCCCAGGCTGATGAGCAACTGGTCGCGGCTGTTGGCGATGTCGATGATGGCCTGGCGATCCTTGAGGATGGCCAGGCGCGCGCCGTAAGGATCGCTCACGCCGATCACCTGCACCTGGGCGCGCATCAGCGGCGCGCTGCTCGAGGTGTGGAAGCCGCCGCAGTCGCGGATCAGCTTGGCCATGAAGGAGGCGGCCGCGACCACCGAGGGTTCTTCCACGGCCATCGGCACCAGCACGTCCTTGCCGTTCAACTGGAAATAGCCGGCCACGCCCATCGGTATCTGGAAGGTGCCGATCACGTTTTCGATCATGCCGTTGGCGACTTCCAGCGGCAGCGCGGCCGGATTGGCGAGCAGGGCGACTTCGTCTGCCGTGAGGTTGGCGCGCTGGGCGATCTGCTCCAGGCGTTGTTGCGGATTGAGCGAACGGAATTGCGGGAGTCGGGAGTCGACGGTCATGTGTGCCTCTGCTTTGTCTCAGTGTTGTCTTAGTCTTATGCGCCGGCAGGAGCCGGATGGAATGAGGCAAGAATAGCAGGCTGTACCCAATTTATTTGGTACACTTTTGGCGAACAGTGCAGTAACTGTACCCAAGACACTTGTCCTGCGATGCAACATCCGCCCGGAGCCGCCATGCCCAGCGTTTCACCTTCTTCTTCCATTCCTTCCACACTGACGCAACGGCTGGTGCAACTGATCCGGCGCCAGATCAGCGAAGGCGTCTATGCGCCGGGCAGCCGCCTGCCGTCGATCCGCGACATGGCGAAAACCCACGACTGCGCCAAGAACACCATCGTCAACGCCTTCGATTACCTGACCGCGCTGGGCGTGCTGGAGCCGCGCCGCGGTTCCGGTTTCTTCGTCTGCGCGGCGGCGCCGGCGATCAAGGATGACGACGAAGCTTCGTCGCTGAGCCGCGCGATGGACGTGGTCTGGCTCATGCGCGAACAATTGAAGAGCGATCCCGAGCACTTGCGGCTGGGCGACGGCTTCCCGCCGGTGGACTGGCTCAACGAAGTACGGCTCGACAAATTCCACCAGAAGGTGGTGCGCACCGGCCTCGGCGCCTTGTTCGGCTACGGCAGCCGTTTCGGTTACCAGCCGCTGCGCCAGCACCTGGTGCATCGGCTTGCGAATCACGGCATCGACGCCTCGGCCAGCCAGATCGTACTGACCCATGGCGCGAATCAGGCGCTCGATATCGTGATCCGCAATTTCGTCAAACCGGGCGACCGCGTGCTGGTCGACGAGCCCGGCTACTACATGCTGTTCGGCAAGCTCAAGCTGGGCGGCGCGCGCATCGTCGGCATCCCGCGCCTGGCCGACGGGCCGGACCTCGAGGCGCTCGAGCGCGAGCTCAAGATCGGCAAGCCCTGCCTGTTCTTCACGCAGACGCTGGCGCACAATCCGACCGGTTCCGACACCTCGCCGCACAAGGCGCACAAGATCCTGCAACTGGCCGATCGCTACAACGCCATCGTCGTCGAGAACGATACCTTCGCCGACTTCAAGCCCAACGCCGCGCCGCGCATTTCCACGCTGGATCAGCTGCGCCGCACGATCTACGTCGGCAGTTTTTCGAAATCGGTGTCGGCGGCCTTGCGCGTGGGCTTCCTGGCCTGTCATCGCGATCTCGCCAGCGACCTCGCCGACATCAAGATGCTGGTGCACGTGAGCAGTTCCGAATACTGCGAGCGCACGCTCGACGTCATCCTCAGCGAAGGCCATTACAGCCGCCATGCCGCACGCTTGCGCGATCGCCTGACGCAGGCCACCGAGAGCTCGCGGCGTCTGTTGGAGAACATGGGCGCGGAACTGTTCTGCTCGCCGGCGCAATCGATGTACCTGTGGGCGGCGATGCCGGGTTATCCGGATTCCAAGGCGCTGGCGCAGGCGCTGATGCGGCAGAACATCGTCACCGCGCCGGGCAGCATTTTCCATATCGATACCGAAGCGCCGTCGCGCTGGTCGCGCTACAACGTCGGCCTGCTCGGCGATCCGCGTTTCGCGGCGGCGATGCAGGGCTTGCTGCCCTGAAAGCGTTCCGCAGGGCAAGCAGGGGCGGCGAGCCGGTTTGCTCTAGAATGGATGCCTTTCCAGGGCAATCACTTACCTTCCATGTTAGCCAAACCACCACTGCTGAGCGTCGCCGAAGCATTGAAATTCCTGCTCAAGTCGGCCGTGCCGCTGAACCAGGCCGAAACCATTCCCACACTGGAGGCCAACGGCCGCGTGCTGGCCGCGCCGCAGGTATCGCAGATCAACGTGCCGGGCATGGACAATTCGCAGATGGACGGCTACGCCGTGCGCGCCGCGGAATGCGCGAGCGGCGAGACGCGCCTGCGGGTGTCGCAACGCATTCCGGCCGGCCATGTCGGCGTCGCGCTGGAGCCCGGCACGGCCGCGCGCATCTTCACCGGCGCGATGGTGCCGCAAGGCGCGGACGCCATCGTCATGCAGGAAGCCTGTGAGTTCAGTAAAGATGCCGACGGCGACCATGTCATCGTGCGTCATGTACCGCAAGCAGGCGAGTGGATTCGTGAAACCGGTGAAGACATCAAAGCCGCCGACACCATCCTGCCGGCCGGCGTGCGCTTGCGTCCGCAAGAGCTGGGGCTGGCCGCATCGGTCGGTCTGGCGAGCCTGCCGGTACTGCGCAAGTTGCGCGTGGCGGTGTTTTTCACCGGCGACGAACTGACCATGCCGGGCGAAGCGCTCAAGCCCGGCGCGATTTACAACTCCAACCGTTTCCTGCTGCGCGGCCTGCTGGAAAACTTCGGCTGCGAGGTGAAAGACTTCGGCATCGTGCCCGACCGGTTGCAAGCCACGCGCGACACCTTGCGCGCGGCGGCGGCCAGCCATGATCTGATCATCACCAGCGGCGGCGTCTCGGTCGGCGAAGAAGACCACGTCAAGCCGGCGGTCGAGGCCGAAGGCCGCCTCAACATGTGGCAGATCGCCATGAAGCCGGGCAAGCCGCTGGCGTTCGGCGAGATCAATCGCGGCAGCGGCAAAGCATTTTTCCTCGGCCTGCCGGGCAATCCGGTATCGACCTTCGTCACCTTCCTGGTGTTCGTGCGGCCATTCCTGTTGCGCCTGCAAGGCATCGACAACGTCGCGCCGCGCACCTTGACGCTGCGCGCCGATTTCAACTGGCCCAAGGCCGACCGCCGCCAGGAATTCCTGCGCGCGCGTTTCAACGATGCCGGCGGCCTCGACCTGTTCCCGAAACAGGGATCGGGCGTATTGACTTCCACCGTCTGGGGCGACGGCCTGATCGACAATCCGGCCGGCAAGACCATCGCCGAGGGCGATCTGGTGCGCTTCATTCCCTTCGATCACTTGCTGCATTGAGCACGCCGATATTTTTCAGGACCAGAATCACATGAAAATAGAACTCCGTTTTTTTGCCAGCGTGCGTGAAGCGCTCGGCGTCACGCAAGAGATCATCGACTTGCCCGACCACGTCAAGACCGTCGGTGACGTGCGGGCCTTCCTGATGGGACGCGGCGGCCTCTGGATGGAAGTGCTGTCGCCAGAGAAGGCGCTGCGCATGGCCTACGACCACAACATGGTCGAACCGGGCACGCTGATCGAAGAGGGCGGCGAAGTCGCGTTCTTCCCGCCGGTAACCGGCGGTTGAGAGAGACCATGTCACTGCAGAAGGAAGACCTCGATCGCATTGCCGGCGGCACGCTGGCGCACTACGAAGGACGCGCCGACGACTTCCGCGAAGGCACGCGCGACCATGACGTCAGCCAGAACATCAATGCCTTGCTTGATGCCATATCGGAATCTCCATCGGCATCGGCGCCGCTGACGATACTCGACTTCGGCTGCGGTCCCGGCCGCGACCTGCGGACGTTCAGCAAGCTCGGCCATCGCGCGATCGGCCTGGACGGCACGCCCAGTTTCGTCGAGATGGCGCGCACCGATTCCGGCTGTGAAGTGTGGCAGCAGAACTTCTTTGAACTGGACTTGCCCGCCGCCTTCTTCGACGGCGTGTTCGCCAACGCCTCGTTGTTCCATGTCCCCGTCGCGGAACTGCCGCGCGTGCTCGGCCAGCTGTTCGACGCATTGAAGCCGGGCGGCGTGCTGTTCTGTTCCAATCCGCGCGGCAGCAACAGCGAAGGATGGAGCAGCGGGCGCTATGGTTCGTACCACGACCTCGAGGCATGGCGCGGTTTCATGACGGCGGCAGGCTTTGTCGAAATCCGGCATTATTACCGTCCCGATGGCTTGCTGCGTTCCGAGCAGGCGTGGCTGGCCACGGTGTGGCGCAAGCCTGCCGGGACTTTGGCGACAGTCAGGCGCAGTTAAAAACAGCCGGGCGTCAATGTAGCGCGCGGGAAAAAGCAGGCAGGAACCAAGTGAGGAGACGCTCATATGTTGAAGACAAGGAGATATCTTGCACCTGACCACTGAAATTGCCGCCTGGGCGGCCCAGGACACGCGCCTGCTGCTGTCCGTCCTGATCGCGCTGATCGCCATCGTCGTGCTGATCAGCGTACTCAAAATCGCTCCCTTCCTCTCGATCCTGCTGGGCACGTTCATCGCCGGCACCGGCGCCGGCTTACCGCTGGAAAAGATCGCCTCCTCGTTCAGCAAGGGCGCCGGCAGCATCCTCGGCGAAGCCGGTATCATCATCGCGCTGGGCGCCATGCTGGGTGCACTGATGGCCGACTCGGGCGCGGCCGACAAGATCGTCACGACACTTTTACGTTACGCCAAAGGCGCGGCGATCCCGTGGATGATGGCGCTGGTGGCGCTGGTCGTCGGCTTGCCCCTGTTCTTCGAAGTCGGCCTGGTGATGATGGCGCCGATCATCTTCGTGATGGCGCGCCGTTCGCAACAACCGATCCTGCGCGTGGCGATTCCGGCGCTGGCCGGCATGACCACCTTGCACGCCTTGCTGCCGCCGCATCCGGGTCCGCTGATCGCGGTGAGTGCCTTGCATGCAGATCTCGGCACTACCATGCTGCTGGGGTTCGTGGTGGCGATTCCGGCAGTGATCCTGGCCGGCCCTCTGTACGGCATGTGGCTCGCGCCGCGCATGCCCATCGGCGAACCGGAGCAGATCGGCGCCTTGTTCAAGGGCCAGCAGGCGCCTGAACTGCAACCGGGCTTCCTGCCGTCGTTGATCACCATCCTGTTGCCGGTCGTGCTGATGCTGGGTCGCACCGTCGCCAAGATCTGGATCATGCCTGAGACGACCTTGTTCGAGATGCTCAACTTCTTCGGCGAACCCATCATCGCGCTGACCGTGACGGTGCTGTTTGCGGTAGTGGTGCTGGGCTGGAGCCGTGGCGTCAGCCGCACCGACGTCGGCGCCATCCTGCGCAAGGCCTTGCCGCCGATCGCCGGCCTGTTGCTGACCATCGGCGCGGGCGGCGGCCTCAAGCAAGCCTTGCTGACCGCCGGCATCAGCGACACGATTACCAAGGTGGCGACCGGCACCCACGTGCCGTTGATCCTGCTGGCCTGGCTGATCGCCGTGGCGCTGCGCCAGGCAACCGGCTCGGCGACCGTGGCCACGACCGCCACGGCCGGCATCGTCGCGCCGCTGGTGGCGAGCCTGTCGGGCACGCACAATGCGCTGATGGCGCTGGCGATCGGCGCCGGCTCGGTATTTTTCTGCCACGTCAACGATGCCGGCTTCTGGATGGTGAAGGAATACTTCGGCCTCGATCTCAAGCAGACCTTCGCGACGTGGTCGGTGATCCAGACCATCGTGTCGGTGGTCGGACTGGTCATGACGCTGCTGTTGTGGGGCGTGCTGACCTGAGCATCGTTTCTCGTGCTGAACAAGTCCCGGCAAGTCCGGGACTTGTCGTTTCTGCGGCCGGGCAGCCGGCCACTTTAGGTACAATGGACGCGATTCCATTTGACTGCTTCCTTCATGCCGATCCGCGTCCAGACTGCCGACTTTGACCTCAGCGCCGAGATCGCCGCGCTGCGCCTGAACAACCCCAAGGTTGGCGCCGTGGTGAGTTTCGTCGGCACGGTGCGCGACCTCAACGACGGCGCCAGCGTTCAGGAGATGGAACTCGAACACTATCCCGGCATGACCGAGAAGGCGCTCGGGCAGATCGTCATCGACGCCAAGGCACGCTGGGAGATTTTCGATGCGCTGGTCATTCACCGCGTCGGCCCGCTGCAGCCGCTCGAACAAATCGTGCTGGTGGCGGTGACGGCGAAGCATCGCGGCGTCGCATTCGCCGCTTGTGAATTCATCATGGATTACCTCAAGACGCAGGCGCCGTTCTGGAAAAAGGAACGGACGCCCGAAGGCGCGCGCTGGGTGGATGCACGCGAAAGCGATGATCAGGCACTGTCGAAGTGGCAGCCGGATCCATCCTCTTCCGCCGCAGACTGATTTTCCTTCCTCCGACAATAACAACATGTTCCGCCTGCCGACCACCGCTACCGCTCCGTTCTGTCCCTCCGAAGTTTCCGGCAGCGTCTCGGTTCCGTCGCACGCCACCGTCTGGCAAAAACTCAAGGTCTACGTCGGTCCCGGCCTGCTGATTTCCATCGGCTACATGGATCCGGGCAACTGGGCCACCTCGGTGCAGGCCGGTTCGCAATTCGGCTATCAATTGCTGTTCGTGGTGATGCTGTCGAGCCTGGCGGCGATTGTGCTGCAATGCCTGTGCGCACGGCTGGGCATCGTCACCGGCAAGGACCTCGCGGTGCATTCGCGCGAAAACTATCCGCCGGCGGTGGGCAAGGGCATGTGGGTATTTGCCGAGTTGTCGATCATCGCCTGCGACCTCGCTGAAGTACTGGGTTGCGCGCTGGCATTCAAATTGTTGTTGGGCGTGTCGCTGCCGGTCGGCGTGCTGCTGACGGCGCTCGATACCGTGATCGTGCTGGGCCTGCAGGGACGTGGATTCCGCCAGGTGGAAGCGATCATTCTCGGGCTGGTGGTGACGATTGCGGTATGCCTGTTTGCGCAGCTGGCGTTCGTGAAAGCCGACTGGCACGCAGTGGTGCAGGGCTTCGTGCCGTCGCTGACGGCGCTGTCGAGCCGCGAGCCGCTGTATCTGGCCATCGGCGTGCTTGGCGCCACGGTGATGCCGCACAACCTGTATTTGCATTCGTCCATCGTGCAGACGCGCGCGGTGAAACGCGACCGCGCCGGGATGCTCGAAGCGATCCGCTATACCCGCGTCGATACCACCGTGTCCCTGCTGATTGCGATGGCGATCAACGCCGCCATCCTGATCCTCGCGGCGTCGGCCTTCCATCGCAGCGGCCGCACCGACGTGGTCGACCTGGACGTTGCTTATCATTTGCTCGATCCGATCACCGGCACTTCACTGGCGGCGATCCTGTTCGGCGTGGGCTTGTTTGCGGCGGGGCAGAGTTCGACCTTCACCGGCACGATTGCCGGCCAGGTGATCATGGAAGGTTTCCTGAAACTGAAAATCCCGTGCTGGCAGCGCCGCCTGGTCACGCGCGGGCTGGCGCTGATTCCGGCACTGATCGGCGTGCTGACGCTGGGCGAGCATTCGGTCGGACGCCTGCTGGTGCTCAGCCAGGTGGTACTGAGTCTGCAGTTGCCGTTTGCCATGTTCCCGCTGATCCGGCTGACCAGCCGGCGCGACCTGATGGGCGATTTCGCCAACCCGGTGTGGCTCGCCGCGCTGGTGTGGATGCTGTTCCTCGGCATCAGCGCGGCCAATACCTGGCTGGTGGTTCAGCTGTTCATTTAGCTTCTTTGCGGCTGCCGGGCTCCAGCGTCACGGTGCAGGTCAGGCCCGCCGCCAGCAACACATCCTTGGGCACTTCATCAATGTGGATGCGCACCGGAATGCGCTGCGCCAGTCGCACCCAATTGAAGGTCGGGTTGACGTCGGCCAGCAATTCGCGGCTTTGCGGATTGTCGCGGTCGTAGATGCCGCGCGAGATGCTGTCGACGTGGCCGCGCAAGGTGGCGCCGTTGATCAGCTGGATTTTTGCCTTGTCGCCGACGGCGACGTAGGGCAACTTGGTCTCTTCGAAATATCCATACACCCAGAACGAATGGCTGTCGATGATGGCGATCTTGGCGGCACCCGCACTGGCGTAGTCGCCGCGACGCACGCTCAGGTTGGTGATGTAGCCGTCGACCGGCGCATAGACCTTGGTGCGGTCGAGATTGAGCTTGGCGCTGTCGCGCTGGGCGATGGCGACCTGGTATTGCGCTTCGGCGCCGGCGACCTGGCTGCCGGCGTCTTCACGGTTTTCGCGCGAGACCACCAGGCTGTCGAGGTCGGCGCGGCGACGCGCCTGGGCGCGGCGCATGTCGAGATCGGCCTTGCGCGCGGCGAGGGCGGCTTCGGCCTGTTGCAGCGCCAGCTGGTAGCGCGATGGATCGATCTGCATCAGCAGGTCGCCCTTGTGCACCAGCTGGTTGTCGCGCACAGGCAAGTCGACCACCTGGCCGGCGACGTCCGGCGCGATGTTGACGACCTCGGCGCGCACGCGGCCGTCGCGTGTCCACGGCGACACCATGTAGTGCTGCCACAGGCTCCACGCCAGGAAGATCGCGGCCAGGAAAATCAGCGCCGTGACGAGGAAACGAAAAATCGATTTGACCGACATGATGAGTAACTCCCGATGATTTCTGTATCTGTTGTGTTCTTGCTTAAGCGTAGATGGCGAGTCCGAGCAGCGCCGCGATGCACGTGAACAAACTCACGCGAAACAGCGCCGGATGCCACACCAGGTTGTACAGGCCGATGCGCACGAGGATGCGATCGGCGACCAGCGCGATGGCGCCGGCGACGATGACGGCCAGCAGCAACGTCGGCACGTAGGCGTCGAAGAAGGAAATTTCACGCGGCATGGTGGGCTCCTGAAGATGTGGCGGCATCGCCGTTCTGATGCATGGGTTGCAAGGGCGATTGCGGATCGAGCAAGGCGGTGCGGATGAAGTGCAGGTAACTCAGCGTGCGTTGCAGGCGATGGCGTTCGCTGCGTTCCCGGTAATGCGGGCCGATGGCTTGCTGGACTTCGGCGATGGTGCGGTTGTTGGCGTCGAGCACGGCCGCCAGCGTGGCTGGCGTGGGCTGGCGGAACAGCGCCGGCAGAGCTTCCCGCAGGCGGTCCAGCGCGGCGTAGGCGGCCGGCGACAACAGGCCGGGATTGCCGCTGCGGATGCCGTGCAGTTCGGTGCGCAGCTCAATGATGGCGTGACCGATTTCCAGCGTGGCGAACATCCAGCCGAAAGCGTCCTTGCGCAATGCAGGACGGCTGCCGGTGAGCATGGTGATCTGGTGCATCAGGTCGCGTGTGCCGCTTTCGAACTGCAGCGCCAGGTGCGCCAGTTTGCCGAAGCAGGCCTGCACGACCTGCTTGCGCAATTGCTTTTCGAGATGGCGCACGGTCCAGTTGGTGGTCGGCGGCAACAGCACCATGAAGGCGACGGTGGTCACGACCAGTGAGAGCATCAGCGCGATCGATTCGTTGAGGTAGCCGGCGGCGTTGAAATGCGCCAGGTTGTCCGGCACCGCCACGAACGGGAAGAAGATGCAGATGCCGAGTCCGTAACCGGCCAGCGTCGGCTTGGTGGTCAGCAGTACTGCCAGCATCAGCACCGGCGTCAGCGCTGCGGCCAGCATCCAGAAGCCGTCCAGCTGCGGCACGATATGGAAGGTGTAGAAGTAGCCCAGCACCACCGCCAGCGCCACGCCCATGGTGACGGTGCGGGTCGCCTTGGCGGGGTCAGGTGCGGCCGAAGTGATGGCACAGAACGCCGCCGCGTTGAGCGCCGCGACGTCGCCGCTCGGCCAGCCGCTCAGGATCCAGAACGTCGACAGTCCGATCAGCGTGATGGCGGCACGGGCGCCGGCGATGCTCGCCGTGACCATGCTGGTCTTGGGCGCGTAGACGTGCTCCCATTGTTCGCGTTCGTGGCGGCGTTGCACCAGCGAGGCGTAGGTGAGGGTGTAGGCGTGCAGCTCTTCGATCACGCGGTACAGCAACTCGGAGGCGGTGTCGAAATCCAGTACGGCGTCGTCGTCGAGTTCCTGCGAGCGGGTATGGGCATCGCGGGTGGCGCGCACGCGGCGCGGCAATTCCTGTTTGTAGCTTTCCAGCTTGAGCGCGGCATCGGCGGCGTCGATGGCAGTCATCACCGGCTCGCCGCCGCTGCGGGTCAGCAGGGGCTGGACCTCGCGGAAATAGGGCGAGATCGCATCGATCACCAGTTGCGCCGACGGATTGCGGCTGTCGTGCAGGCGGTTCATCAACTGGTGCAGCGCGTGCACTCGTGTCGACAGCGCCATGAACTCGCTGTTCATGCGCGTGAGGCGACCGCTGCGCAGGCGGATTTCCGGGTCTTCGAAGATGGCCGAACTGCGCAGCGCTTCGAGTCCGATGATGTCGCCGACGAAGCGCGCATTGGTCGCTTCCAGCGCTTTGCGGTCAGCGCTGCCGCCGAGCGTGTTGCCGATCAGGTCGACAAAGGCGGTGAAACGGCCGCGAATGATGCGCACCAGGCCGGGCGCACTGGCTTGCGGGAATACCAGCGCGCTGACCACGCCGGCGCAGACGATGCCGACGGTGATTTCGGTCACGCGCGTCATCACCGAGTCGAACGTCAGCGCCGGATTGAGCGCCGCCGGGATGCCGATCAGCGCCACCGTGTAGCCGGACAGCACGAAACCGTACGAGCGGAAGTTGCGGTTGTGCGCCGAGCCGACCGTGCACAGGCCGATCCAGCATGCGGTGGCGAGCAGGAACAGTTCCGGCGTCTGCGCGAACAGGCCGACGAACACGACCACTGCCGCCGAGCC
This sequence comes from Herbaspirillum lusitanum, assembly GCF_026127345.1. Taxonomy (NCBI): domain Bacteria; kingdom Pseudomonadati; phylum Pseudomonadota; class Betaproteobacteria; order Burkholderiales; family Oxalobacteraceae; genus Herbaspirillum; species Herbaspirillum lusitanum. The sequence goes on from NZ_QXFG01000008.1 coordinate 420,454, forward strand.
GACCAGCGTGCCGATGACGCGGTAGAAACTTTTGGCGAGGATCATGCCGCTCTGCGGCTGCATCACGATGAAAACGGTGATCAGGCCCGAGCGCGGCGATTCGAGGTCGAGCGCGTAGCCGATGCCGAGCGCCAGCAGGCCGGCGAAGACCATCTTGAAAACGTAGATCCAGTTGGGGAAATCGGTCTGCCACCAGTCGGCGGCGGCATCATGCAACTGCCGTCCGAACGACTGAGGCGCCGGAGTAGTTGCTGTGGCTGAGGTGGCTGATGTGGCTGAGGTGCTCACTGCGCGGCTCCTGCTTGCAGCGTGGCCGCCGCTTCGGTCTCAGGCGCCGACACTTCCAATCCACCGCCCAGCGCAACGGTGAGGCTGGCGTAAGCGGTCAGCTTCTGCGCCAGCAACTGCTGCACCACTTGCTGCTGGTGCTGCCATTGGGTCTGCGCGGTCAGCACGTTGACGTAGTTGGTCAGGCCACGCTGGTAGGCGCGCGTGGCGATGTCGATGTTCTTTTGCGCGGCCGCCACCGAGAGGTCGGCCTGCACCTGCTGGCGCTGGATCGCCTGCAGCGTGACGATCTGGTCGGCGATGCTCTTGAGCGCCTGGCTCAGGAGCAGGTTGTAGTGCTCGACTTCCATGTCGTAGCCGGCGGTAGTGGCGCCGAGCTGGCCGCGCAGGCGGCCGCCTTCAAAGATCGGCAGCGAAATCGCCGGGCCGTAAGTGGTGGTGATGTTGCGTGCGCTCAGGAAACTCAGCAAACCGCCGCCGGCCGCAGTCGGGCCGATGCTGGCCAGCAGGTTGACGTTGGGATAGAAGGCCGCCTTGGCCACGGCGATGCCCTTGGCCGAGGCTTCCACACGCCAGCGCGCGGCGCTGATGTCGGGACGGCGGCCGATCAGTTCAGCCGGCAGGGCGCTGGGCAGTCCGAGCGCGGCTTGCAGGTTCATGACCGGGCGCGTGATGTTGTCGCCGGCGCCCGGACCTTCGCCGAGCAGGGCCGCCAGCTGGTTGCGCGTGAGGGCGATATTTTCATTGAAGACTTCGATCTGGCGGCGGGTCTCCGGCAGCGGGACTTCGGCCTGGGTGATTTCCATTTGGGTGCCGATGCCGCCACGGAAGCGGCGGTTGGCGAGGTCGAGGATCTGTTGTTCCTGTTTCAGCGTGTCCTGCGCGCTGTCGAGCAGGCCGTATTGCAGCGACAGCTGCACGTAGGTGCGCACCACGTTGCTTTCCAGTTCGAGCTGGGCGGCACGGGCGTCGGCGGCGACCGCATGGATTTCATCCTGCGCGCGTTCGGTGATGTTGCGATTGCGGTCCCACAGGTCGAGGTTGTAGGACAGGCTCAGCACCGCGGTGTTGTTCCAGGTCAGCTTGTCGCGGAAGCTGGCGCCGTAATAGACATTGTCGGACCAGTCCTTGCGGCCGACGGCGGCGTCCAGCTGCGCCTGCGGCAATTCGCCGGCATGCGCGACCACGGCCATGGCCTGGGCCTGGCGCACGCGCGCGGCGGCAATCGCCATGTTGGGATTGCCGGCGACGGCGGCCACCACCAGGCGGTTCAGTTGCGGGTCGGCGTAGTTTTCCCACCAGGCGCGCCTGGGCCAGCCGGCTTCGGCGCCAACCTGGCGGATGGCGTTGCCGACGTCGAAGGTATTGGGCTGTTGGACAACCGCTTGCGGCTTGATGCCGCCATTGTCGGCGCAACCGGCGAGCACGGCACAGGCCAGGCAAGCCGCAACAATCATGCGCGGCGCAACAATGCGGCGTTTGTCAGCAGAGGTCTTCATCGGACTATCCCAAAAAATGCAAATATCTAGTGATACCGATTGTATTTTGTAAAGATAGAGAGAAAAACCACAGTAAACACAAAGGGTCTTTTCAATTACTGCAACAATGATTTTGCTGTTTTGAGTAACAATGCAGCTTCCGGTAACCGTGTTTTGGTGCATCGCACAGGCAAAACGTCCGGATTGAAGACTGGAAAGACAAGAAGATATGGATACTTTGCAAAACATGCGCATTTTCATGCGTGTTGTCGATGCTGGCAGTTTTACACTGGCTGCGCAACAAATGGAATTGACTACCGCCCACGTGTCGCGCGCAGTGGCGGATCTGGAGCGTCACCTGCGCACCCGGCTGCTGAATCGCACCACGCGCCGCATCGCCCTGACCGAAGCCGGCGAACGCTACCTGCTGCGCTGCGAACAGATCGTCTCCTACGTGCAGGAAGCCGAAGCCGAGGCCAGCGACGCCTACGTCAGGCCGTCCGGGCGCCTGCGCATCCACACCATGACCAGCTTCGGGCAACGCTACGTGATCCCGGCGGTGTCGAGCTACCAGAAGCGTTATCCCGATGTCGCCATCGAGCTGACGCTGGCGCAGCGCATACCGGATCTGCTGGAGGAGGGCTTCGACGTGTCGCTGGTGCTGGCGCGCGAACTGCCGGATTCTGGACTGATCTTTCGCCAGCTCAGCAGCATCTACAGCATCCTGTGCGCGTCGCCGCTGTACCTGGAAAAGCACGGCACGCCGCAGAAGCCGCAGGAATTGCTCAACCACAATTGCCTGCAGCTGGTCAGCCCGGTGTCGCCGCTGGACGAATGGGCGATGGAAGGCCCGGACGGCAGGGAAGTGGTCGCCATCAAATCCAACTTCCACGTCAACGTCGCCGAAGCCATGCTGCTGAGCCTCAAGGAAGGCATGGGCATCGGCGTGCTGCCGCTGTATTCGGCGGTGGATGCCTTGCGCGCCGGCACCATCGTGCGCGTGCTGCCGCAATACCGCATGCAGGACATGGGCGTGTATGCGCTGTACCCGTCGCGCCAATACCTCGACGCCAAGATCAGCACCTGGGTCGACTGGATGCATGAAAGCGTCGACAAGGCCTTGCAGGACGATCATCAGGCGCTTGACCGGCTCACGGTTCATTCGCCATGATTGCGTATTGATAAAAGAAGACAAAAAGGAAACGGACGATGCAGTGGATTGCGGTTGGCATGGGGGCGGCGCTGGGCGCCTGGTTGCGCTGGGGACTGAGCCTGTGGCTTAACGTCGCCGGCCAGGCGCTGCCGTTGGGCACGCTGGCGGCCAACTGGGGCGGCGGTTTCGTGATCGGCTTCCTGGTGGCGTTTTTTGAAGGGCACCAAGGCTTGCCGGTGGAGTGGCGTTTGTTCCTGATCACCGGCTTTCTGGGCGGCCTGACAACATTTTCCACCTTCTCAGCGGAAGCCATGCTGCTGCTGCAACGCGGCGACTATCTGTTGGCGATCGCCCATTCGGGCTTGCATCTGCTGGGCTCGGTCGCCTTGTGCGTGGCGGGTTTTGCGGTGTATCGCGCGGTGTTTGCGTAGCCGGGATGCCTCCGGCCGCGCTGGCGGCTTTCGCAGGGCGCCTGTCGGACACCTTCCCGCGCCAGCACGATCTGCCGTAAATTGATCTGGATCAAATCCGGCAGCCTTTCGCGGCCATACAGTCGGATCATTCCTTGAAATACGTCTGCACGTCCCAATTTTCTAGGTATTCAAAAATTCGGAGCGAAAGCACATCATGCGTCTCGACAAACTCACTACTAAATTGCAGGAAGCTCTGGCGGATGCCCAGAGCCGGGCGGTCGGCAACGACAACCAGTACATCGACCCGGTCCACCTGGTGCTGGCCTTGCTGGCCCAGGACGACGGCGGCGCGCGCTCGCTGTTGCAGCGGGCCGGCGTCAATGTCGCCGGACTGACTTCGGCCTTGCAGCATGCCTTGACGCGCCTGCCCAAGGTCTCCGGCAACGGCGGCGAAGTGCAGATCGGCCGCGAACTGGCGGCCTTGCTGAACCTGGCCGACAAGGAATCGCAAAAACACGGCGACCAGTTCATCGCCAGCGAAATGGTCTTGCTCGGCCTGGCCGACGACAAGTCCGATGCCGGCCGCGCCGCGCGTGAAAACGGGCTCTCTCGCAAGTCGCTGGAAGCCGCCATCAGCACGGTGCGCGGCGGCGCCAGCGTGTCCTCGCAAGAGGGCGAAGGCCAGCGCGAGGCACTGAAAAAATATACCCTGGACCTGACCGAGCGTGCCCGCAACGGCAAGCTCGATCCGGTGATCGGCCGCGACGATGAAATCCGCCGCGCGATCCAGGTGCTGCAACGCCGCAGCAAGAATAATCCGGTGCTGATCGGCGAACCCGGCGTCGGCAAGACCGCCATCGTCGAAGGCCTGGCGCAGCGCATCGTCAGCGGCGAAGTGCCGGACAGCCTGAAGTCCAAACGCGTCCTGTCGCTCGACATGGCGGCCTTGCTGGCCGGCGCCAAGTATCGCGGCGAGTTCGAGGAACGCCTGAAAGCCGTCTTGAAAGAGATCGCCCAGGACGAAGGCCAGACCATCGTCTTCATCGACGAGCTGCACACCATGGTTGGCGCCGGCAAGGCCGAGGGCGCCATGGATGCCGGCAACATGTTGAAGCCTGCGCTGGCGCGCGGCGAGTTGCACTGCGTCGGCGCCACCACGCTGGACGAGTATCGCAAGTACATCGAAAAGGACGCCGCTCTCGAGCGCCGCTTCCAGAAGATCATCGTCGATGAGCCGAGCGTGGAGGCGACCATCGCCATCCTGCGCGGCTTGCAGGAAAAGTACGAAGTGCATCACGGCGTCGACATCACCGACCCGGCCATCGTGGCCGCGGCCGAGTTGTCGCATCGCTATATCACCGACCGCTTCCTGCCGGACAAGGCGATCGACCTGATCGACGAGGCCGCCGCCAAGATCAAGATCGAGATCGACTCCAAGCCGGAAGTCATGGACAAGCTCGACCGTCGCCTGATCCAGCTCAAGATCGAGCGCGAAGCGGTCAAGCGCGAGAAGGATGAAGCGTCGCAAAAGCGCCTGACGCTGATCGAGGAAGAAATCATCAAGCTCGAGCGCGAATACGCCGATCTGGAAGAAATCTGGAAGGCCGAGAAGTCGACCGTCCAGGGCAGCCAGCACCTGAAAGAGGAGATCGAACAGATCCGCTTGCAGATGGACGATGCGACACGCAAGAGCGACTGGCAAAAAGTGTCCGAGCTCAAGTACGGCAAGCTGGCCGAATTGGAAAAGGCGCTGGAAACCCAGAACAAGCAGGACGCCGCCAGCGAGCAGACCGTCGGCAAGCCACGTCTGGTGCGCACGCAGGTCGGCGCGGAAGAAATCGCCGAGATCGTGGCGCGCGCAACCGGTATTCCGGTCTCGCGCATGATGCAGGGCGAGCGTGAAAAACTGTTGCACATGGAAGAGGTATTGCACGACCGCGTGGTGGGACAGGACGAGGCGATTGTTGCCGTCTCGGATGCCATCCGCCGTTCACGCGCTGGCTTGGGCGATCCGGGCAAGCCTTACGGCTCGTTCATGTTCCTCGGCCCCACCGGTGTCGGCAAGACCGAGCTGTGCAAGGCGCTGGCGTCCTATCTGTTCGACACCGACGAAGCCATGATCCGCATCGACATGAGCGAATTCATGGAGAAGCATTCGGTCGCCCGCCTGATCGGCGCGCCGCCGGGCTATGTCGGCTATGAGGAGGGCGGTTACCTGACCGAAGCGGTGCGGCGCAAGCCCTACAGCGTGATCTTGCTGGACGAGATCGAGAAGGCCCATCCGGACGTGTTCAACGTCTTGCTGCAAGTGCTCGACGACGGCCGCATGACCGACGGCCAGGGCCGCACGGTGGACTTCAAGAACACCGTGATCGTGATGACCTCGAACCTGGGTTCACACAAGATCCAGGCCATGGAGGGAAGCGATGCGGCGGTGGTGAAGATGGCGGTGATGGCCGAGGTCAAGCTGCATTTCCGTCCCGAGTTCATCAACCGGGTCGACGAGATCGTGGTGTTCCATGCGCTCGACGAAAAGAACATCGGCGCGATCGCCAAGATCCAGCTGCATATCCTCGAGGCGCGTCTGGCCAAGATGGATATCGGCCTGGTGATTACCGACGATGGATTGCAGAAGATCGCAGAGGCCGGTTTCGATCCGGTGTATGGCGCGCGGCCGCTGAAACGGGCGATCCAGCAGGAAATCGAGAACCCCTTGTCGAAGCTCATCCTGCAAGGAAGATTCGGTCCCAAGGACGTGGTCCATGTGAGTGTCAAAAATGGGGCGCTTTCGTTTGAGTCAAACTAAATGTCTTGATTAACTCTTTGTAATTATGCTATCTAGTTCCCTGATGGCCTGAGCGAAATACTTCGATAAAATGAGTATTTTTTCAGGGCTCAGGGAATTTTTTTATGTAAACGATTAAACTCTCTGATTCGGTGCCGGGTGTGCGAAATGAGGCATCAAATGACGCTAAGTCATGTATAAAAAACAATAAATCACGTGAACTATCCGTCCCAGACGACCGTGGCATAAGCAAGGGGTGAAATTCTGAAGCAATCTTCATTACAACGGCTGTTCATCCTGCCGTTTGTATTTCTGATGTTATGCCTGGCGGTGACGATCGGCTGGTTCCTGTATCGTGCCGGCGATGACGCCACCGAGGTGCTGGCGCGCAATGCATTGATGGACACCATGAACCGCGTCGGCCAGGCGACCGACCGGCAGTTGCTGGGCGCGCGCGAGACGCTGCGCGTGGTGGCGCCGGATCCGATCCCGCCGGCGGAAAAAGGCGGCCAGCCGGCCTACATCCCATTCCCCAAGGAGAGGGCTGCGCTGGAAGAACGCCTGTGGCTGGCCAATAGCCTGTTCGACGATCCCAGTTATGTCTATTTCGGCGGCGCCGACGGCAGTTTCCTTGGTGTGAAGCAGGAAGAGATGAATCTCTTCATGTACAGCACCCGCGATCCCCAGGGTAAAAATTACGTCTATCATTTGCGCGGTCCCGGCACCACGCCGGTGCTGATCGCCACGCAGGATTACGAACCGCGTAACCGTCCCTGGTATCGCCAGGCCATCGAGCGCAAGCAGGAAACCTGGTCGCCGGTGTTCACCGATTTCCGTCTCAAGTTCCTCGGCATCACCTTGTCCAAGCCGGTGTATTCGCCCGAGCACGTCTTGCTGGGCGTGGCCACCAGCAGCATCGGTCTGCAACGGCTGAGCGACTTCCTGCAAGCCTTGCCGCTGACCAGGAACGGCGTCGCCTTCATCATCGAGATGTCGGGGGACCTGATCGCCACCTCAGTGAACGAACCGATCCACAAGGTCGACGGCGCCAACTTCGTGCGGCTGAACGCCGGGCAGAGCACGTCGCCCATCGTTCGCCAGTCCTATGCCGACCTGGTCGCCTACATGAAGACGCAAAAGCTCGAACCGGGCAAGCTGGTGGTGCAGTCGCTGCAGACTGACGGCCCCAAGACCGAACTGGCGTTCCGCCTGCACCATGACACCGCCGGGCTGGACTGGGTGGCGGTCAGCGCGGTGAGCCGCTCCGACTTCCTCGGTTCGGTGACCGGCGGCGTCTATCAGACCCTGCTGTTGGGCTTCATCGCCGTATGCATGACGTTTGTACTCGGCTTCGCGATCCTGCGCTGGGTGCTGCGCGACATTCGGAAGCTGACGCTGGCGGCAAAGAGCATCGGCAACGGCGAACCCTTCCCGTCGCTCAACATCGATCGCCGCGATGAAATCGGCCAGCTGGCGCAGAGCTTCCAGGAAATGGAGCGCAACTTGCGCACCGATCGCCTGACCAATGTGCTCAACCGGGATTCCTTCATCGCGCAGATCGACTTCCGCCGCCGCAAGGGTACGGAAGTGGCGCCGTTGCAATTTGCGCTGCTGTTCATCGACCTCGACAAGTTCAAGGCGATCAACGACCAGTACGGACATGATGAAGGCGACAAGGTGCTGATTTCGGCCGCTTCGCAATTGCAGCATGCCTTGCGCAAGGACGACTCCGTGGCGCGCTTCGGCGGCGATGAATTCGTGGTCTACCTGCATGGGGTGACGGACGAGAACATCGCCAAGTCGATCGCCGAGAAGATTCGCAACTTCCTCAACCAGCCTATCGAAGGGCGCGACGGCAATCAGTATCACGTCGACGCTTCCATCGGGGTGGCCTTGTTCCCGCAAGACGGCCTGGACATCGAAACGCTGCTGCGCGTGGCCGACGAACGCATGTTCGAGCAAAAGCGCATGCATCGGATCTTGTCGTACGGCGTGAACCGCGAGATATGAAAAAGCCGTGCTTGGCACGGCTTTTTTTCGTCTGCCGAGAGCCGTAGCCGTAGCCGGTGCAGATCAGTTCAGGTAGCTGGTTTAACGCGTCGGCCGTAATTATGCAGTCTCCGCCTTGCGCAGGATGCTTTCAATGGCGCCGGTTTGCGCGACGATTTCCTGCAAGTCGTTGTCGAGCAGGGCAGCGCGACGCCGGAAGGTATGCCAGCCGGACCATTCGGCGGCATCGGGTTGGGTCGCCAGGGCAATGTCTTCGGCCGCCACGGTTTCCGCCAGCGGATTAACGGGTACGACTTCCTCCACCGGCACCGTCGCCGCGGTAGTGCCGTCCGGGCCGGCCAGGATGGTTTGCGCGTGCAGCAGATGGGCGGTGGCGCTCTGGTAAGTCTGTTCGATCAGCTTGTTGACGGGGTCGCGCGGCAAGCCTTCGGCATGGCGGCGCAGCAGGATGCGCAGCGCGGCAATGTGCGCCGCCACCAGATAGTTTTGCACCACGAAGCGGTTGATCTCGCGCACTGCGCGCTGCTTGCTGATCGGCTCGTCCATCATGCGCACCTGCGCCGAAATCAGCGCCGACAGGCTGTCCATGAAACCCTTGCGGCAAACACGGTAAAAGAAGTCGTCGTTGACCTTGCCTTCCAGCATGTCGCGGCTGGCCTTGATGTAGCGATGGCTGGCGTGCAGCACGTTCTTGAGCAGGCGCGGCAGGTCGCGGTATTCCCAGCTCGGCAGCACGTAGCTGAAGATGGTGGCGATGGCCACGCCGATGATGGTGTCAACCAGGCGTTCGCCGACCGCGCCGTGATGGCCGGCCGGCAGCAGCAGGTTGAGCAGCATCAGGATCTGCACCGACGCCGCGATCGCGGTATAGCGGTACTTGACGTAGGTGAAGGCCGGCGCCGCCACGCTGGCGATGAACAGCACCGCCAGCAAGCCCATCGGATCATGCACGAAGCGCAGGATCAGCGCGGTCAGCAGGCAGCCGATGATGGTGCCGATCAGGCGATCGCTCATGCGCTGCTTGGTCGAGCTGAAATTGGGTTTGAGGATAATGACGATGGTCAGCACGATCCAGTAGCCGTGCGACATGTACGGCAGATGGGCGGCGATCCACAGGCCGGTCGAGACCGCCAGCGCGACGCGGATGGCGAAGCGGAAGATCGGCGACTGCCAGCGCAGGTTGGCGATCAGCAGGCCGGCCTTGTACTTTTGCTGGGTCAGGAACGGCGTCATGTCGGACCCCGGCAGGATGGGGATCGCGTCGATCGGGGTTTGCGTGGCCAGGTGCAGCTGCGAGATCAGTTCGATGATGTCGAGGATCTTGTTGTAGGTGACGCGCAGCACCGTGATGGCTTCGTCGGGGATCTGCCCGGCCAGGTTGTCCTGTTGCAGCTGCTGCATCTCGTATTGCACGGCGCGCAGCTCGGCCTTGTAGTTGACGGTCGGCGTCGAGACGCGCTTGCGGGTGACGGCATAGGCGATCGACTCGATGTCCTCGGCGGTCTTGTTGGCCAGGTCGCGCAGGAAGATGATGACGTCGGTGTCGCCGAAATGGCTGCGCAGCAGGGCGTAGTCGGCATGCGTCGACAAGACTTGCTCGTACAGCTCGAGCATGCTCAGATGGACGTGCACCAGCAAGCCGTCCTGTTTGGTGTGCATGTCGCGCAGCACCAGGTCGCGCGACGCCTGCAGCTTGTCGGCCAGCACGATCTGCTGGCGCACCAGCGTCGTGAACTGGGTCTGCAGGTCGCTGCGCACGTCATAGAAATCGGCCTTGATGCGCAGGTAGCGCGCCAGCTCGAATAATGCTTCCGCCAATACCTGCTGTTTGACGCGCCGCCGCAAAAAATAAGACACGATCATCGAATAGGTCAGGTAGCCGAGGCCGCCGGCCAGGAAGAAGCCGGCATGCAGGAAGGCTTCGTCAAACGGCACGCTGTTTTCCATCGACAGCGTCATCACCATCAATGCGGCAAATTGCAGCGGCAAGGTCTTCTTGCCGTACACCACCATCATGCTGGCGAGGAAGCTGACCAGCACCATCGCCACGCTGACCAGCCAATGGATGGGGGCGCACAGGCTGATCACCAGCATCACCAGGGTGCACAGCAGCACGCCGGCGAGCATTTCATTGAATTTGTGGCGTAGCGGACTGGGCAAGTCCATCAGGCTGGTGCACAGCGCGCCGAGGAAGACCGTCATGGTGGTCTGCATGTCGGCCATGTTGAAGACCAGCATGGTCAGGCCGACGACGCCGGTGGCGATGCGCAGGCCGGTATAGAAATAATGGCTGAAGAGGAAGGTGCGTATATCCAGGGCGTAATGCATGAGGGCGTCGGCTGATTTCTATTAGCGCCATTCTGACCCTTCTGCCTCCAATAGACAACCGATAGGCTAGGGATGCGCAATGGATGCGTGCCCCCGGGCTTCAGCAACTGCCATGCACAACGCTTACGGCAACGGAAACACCAGGCAGGTCGTCGTCGCATGTGCATAGATCTTGCCGTCGACGTCGACGATGCGGCCCTCGGCGATGCCGACGCGGTTGCCGACCTGGATCACCTTGCCTTCGGCGCGCACCGGTCCGGTTGTTGCTGTCAGTGCGCGAATCAGGTTTACCTTCAGTTCCAGCGTGGTGTACCCCATTCCTTGCGGCAGCACGGAATGCACGGCGCAGCCGACGGCCGAGTCGAGCAGGGTGCAGAAGTAGCCGCCATGCACGCTGCCCAGCGGGTTGTAATGCTGTTTGCCCGGCGTGCCCTGAAATACGATGCGGCCCGGTTCGCCTTCAATCGGGATGAAATCCATGGTTTCGCCGATCGGCACCGACGGCAGCTTGCCATCCCAGATGCGCTGCAGGAAATCCATGCCGCTGCCGGCCTTCAGTTCATCCATCGACGCCACGCCGGGCGCGGCCAGTTTGGCGCGCACTTCGGCTTCGCGGGCTTGCCATTGGCGGAGTGTCTCTTCTCTGTTGCTGGTGGGGCTCATGGCGGTCCTTATTGCTTATATGGTTGTGAGGCGCGGTCATTTGCATTGATTTTGCATTGATGAATGACGCGTGACTTTTATGATGAAAGATGGAATGCATTATGCCCCGGCATCCATGTGGCGGCAAAAGGAGGTAGGTCAGGTCTGTTTTTCATGATGCAAAAATAGCGTTTCACATCGTGAAAAATGCGATTGCACAGCATCATGGATATATTTCATTTTCAGAAATTTCATTTCGTATCGCGAAAACTTATATTTAACATATTGAATATTAAGGTTAAAAATTTATTGATATGTCTTATATAAGACATTGTTGCTCTGCACCGAAAAGCCTATTATGAAGTCATGGATTTCACTTCCTGACCTCCATTTTCTTACTACCTTAAGGAGATTGACCATGACGACACGCGAACAACAAATTCAGGCACTGGCTAAAGACTGGGCGGAGAACCCACGTTGGGCAGGCGTCAAGCGCAACTACTCGGCCGACGACGTGGTGCGCCTGCGCGGCTCGGTGCAGATCGAGCACACGCTGGCCAAGCGCGGCGCCGAAAAGCTGTGGAATCTGGTCAACAACGAACCGTTCGTCAATGCCCTCGGCGCGCTGACCGGCAACCAGGCGATGCAACAGGTCAAGGCCGGCCTGAAGGCGATCTACCTGTCCGGCTGGCAAGTCGCCGGCGACGCCAACCTGGCCGGCGAAATGTATCCCGACCAATCGCTGTATCCAGCCAACTCGGTGCCGATGGTGGTCAAGCGCATCAACAATACCTTCCAGCGCGCCGACCAGATCCAATGGTCGGAAGGCAAGAACGACATCGACTTCTTCGCACCGATCGTGGCCGACGCGGAAGCCGGTTTCGGCGGCGTGCTGAACGCCTATGAGCTGATGAAGTCGATGATCGACGCGGGCGCCGCCGGCGTTCACTTCGAAGATCAACTGGCGTCGGTGAAGAAGTGCGGCCACATGGGCGGCAAGGTGCTGGTGCCGACACGCGAAGCGGTCGAAAAGCTCAACGCGGCGCGCCTGGCGGCCGACGTTTCCGGCACCAGCACGCTGGTGATCGCCCGTACCGATGCCGAAGCGGCCGACTTGCTGACGTCCGACGTGGACGACAACGACAAGCCGTTCCTGACCGGCGAGCGCACCGTCGAAGGTTTCTTCAAGACCCGTCCGGGCATCGACCAGGCCATCTCGCGCGGCCTGGCCTATTCGGAATACGCCGACCTGGTCTGGTGCGAAACCGGCAAGCCGGACCTGGCCTTCGCCAAGAAATTCGCCGAAGCCATCCACGCCAAGTTCCCGGGCAAGATGCTGTCGTATAACTGCTCGCCGTCGTTCAACTGGAAAAAGAACCTGGACGACGCCACCATCGCCAAATTCCAGAAGGAACTGGGCGCCATGGGCTACAAGTTCCAGTTCATCACGCTGGCCGGTTTCCATGCATTGAACTATTCGATGTTCAACCTGGCGCACGGCTATGCGCGTAACCAGATGTCGGCCTTCGTGGAATTGCAGGAAGCCGAATTCGCAGCAGCCGACAAGGGCTTCACCGCGGTCAAGCATCAGCGCGAAGTCGGCACCGGTTACTTCGACGCGGTCACCCAGGCGATTCAGCAAGGCCAGTCGTCGACCACGGCGTTGCACGGCTCGACGGAAGATGAACAGTTCTTCGATGGCGCCGAAAAGAAGGTTGCCTGAGAAGTTTGCTCAATAAAGTTGCTCAATAAGTTTGCTTAAGAGCGATTGAAGTTTCAGGGGGTATCCACCCCCGTCCCTGCGGGAGCCGCACTCCACAAGAGTGCGGCTTTTTTACTTTTGGCGGGAGACCATGCCGTCGCGCACCTCGAACACGGCGTCGCCCAGCACGTCGACGTCGGCCGGATCGTGGGTGATGATCAGCATCGGCACATGCAGTTGTTGTTGCAGCTCGCTGAGCTCGTGACGCATGCGTTCGCGCAACGACAGGTCGAGTGCGGAGAAGGGCTCATCCAGCAGCAGGATGTCGGGTTGCGCCACCAGCGCCCGCGCCAGTGCGACGCGCTGGCGCTGGCCGCCGGAAATCTGCGAGGGATAGCTGCCGGCTGTGGCGTCCAGCCCGAACGCCTGCAGCCAGCGGGCGACCGCCGGATGCGAAGCAGGCTTGCGCAGGTTGAGGCAGCCGCGCTGCAGTCCGAAGGCGATGTTCTGCGCTACCGTCAGGTGAGGGAACAGCGCGTAATCCTGGAACAGATAGGCGACGTTGCGCTGTTGCGGCCGTACGTTGACGCCGTGCGCGGCGTCGAACAACGTGCGCCGGTTCAGCGTGATCCTGCCTTCGTCGGGCGTCATGAGACCGGCCACGGCCTTGAGCGTCAGGCTCTTTCCTGAGCCAGAGGGACCATACAGCACGATGCGATCGCTGTCGGAGGCGAAGTCGATGTCGAGCTGGAACACGCGATCATCGGCGCGCAGCTCCTTGCGGATGCGGACGGCGACGCTCACGACAGATCCGCCCGGCGTGTATGGCCCGGCATCAGGCGTCCGGCGATCAGCAGCACGGCGACGCAGGTGACCGAGGTGATCACCACCAGCAAGGTCGCGGTGGAGTCGTCGCCGGCCTGTACCGCTTCATAGATAGCGACCGAGAGCGTTTGCGTGCGGCCCGGCAGATTGCCGGCGATCATCAGCGTGGCGCCGAATTCGCCCAGCGCACGGGCGAACGCCAGCAGCACACCGGCGGCAATGCCGCGCGCCGCCAGCGGCAGGCTCACGCGGAAGAACACGCCGGCTTCGGACACGCCTAGCACGCGCGCGGCATTTTCAAGCTGCTTGTCGACATTTTCAAAGGCAGCACGCGCCGACTTCAGCACCAGCGGGAAGGCCACGATGGTCGAGGCGATCACCGCGCCTTGCCAGGTGAATACCAGTTCAATTCCCAGGCCCGACAACCACGCGCCGAAGGCGCCGCGCTTGCCGAACAGCACCAGCAGGTAATAGCCGAGCACGGTCGGCGGCAGCACCAGCGGCAACGTCAGGATCGAGTCGACCAGGTCGCGCAGCGGCGAGCGCCAGCGCGACAGCCCGTAGGCCGCCGCGACGCCGAAGAAGAGATTGAGCACCGTTGCCCAGCCCGCGACCTTGAGCGAGAGCAGCAACGGAGTCCAGACTGCACCCATAGTTTAGGAAACGCGTGAGCGAGTGAGAGTTGATCAGGCCGCAGCGTAGCAGGGTTATCAGGGTTTGAGGAAGCCGTAACGCGCCAGCACCGCCTGGCCGGCCGCCGATTGCACGTAGGCGAGATATTTTGCAGCCAGTGCTGCCTGCGCAGTGCTTGCCGTCACCGCGATCGGATAAGTGGCAGGCGTATCGGATGGAATGCGGATCGCGACCTTGACCTTGTCCGGCATGACGGCGGCATCGGTGGCGAAGACGAAGCCGGCTTCGACTTCGCCGCGCGCGACGTAGTCCAGGCTCTGGCGCACGTTTTGCGCCATCACGCCCTTGGCCAGAACGGCGTCCCACAGGCCGGCGCTTTCCAGCGCGGTCTTGGTGTAGCGGCCGAACGGCACCGATGCCGGATTGCCGAGTGCGACTTTCTTGACGGCGGGCCGGGTCAGGTCCTTCAGGCTGGCGAGCGGCAGGGTGCTGTCGCCGGGAACGATCAGGACGATCTGGTTGGCGGCGAAATTCTTGCGCGTGGATGCTTGCACGGCTTTTTCCGCGATGGCCTTGTCCATTGCAGTCTGATCCGCCGAGGCGAATACGTCGGCCGGCGCGCCGCGCACGATTTGCTGCATCAGGATGTCGGAGGCGCCGAAGTTGTTGATCACCTTGACGCCGGGATTTTGCTGTTCAAATGCAGCACCCAGGTCCTTGAATGCGTTGGTCAGGCTGGCGGCGGCGGAGACCACGAGGTCGGTCGCGTGCGCCGGCGTCGCCATCAAAGATAGCGCCAGCAAGGCGCACGAGGCGGATGCGACGAACCTGCGCAGGGATTGTGCGGTAAGGGAAGTGGACATGGGGGCTCTGTTTTTCTGAATGGACGAAGAGTTTTGTCGAAATATACGTAAGGATATAACGATAGTCAATTCGTCGTCGCATATACATGTAATTTGCCTGGAGCCCTTGCTACAATCGCGGTCATGACAAATTCCAAAACCGTACGATTGCGCGTGATGCAGGGCGACACGATTGCCTTCGGCCCCGGCAAAGCCGCCTTGCTGCTGGCGATTGATCGCAACGGGTCGATTTCCGGCGCGGCGCGGGAAATGGAAATGTCGTACCGGCGCGCCTGGCTGCTGGTCGAAGAAATGAATCGCTGCTTCAATCAGCCGCTGGTGGCAACCGCAACCGGCGGCGCCAAGGGCGGTGGCGCCAGCATCACCGAGCTGGCGCGCGAAGTGGTGGCTTGCTACCAGCGCATGCAAAAGAAGGCCGACGCCGCCATCGAAAAAGACATGCAGCACCTGCAATCCCTGATCGTCGGCAAGGACTGAACGACGTCGATGCGCAACGCTCTCCTCAAATATCGCTTCCGCCTGCAAACCTGGCTGCGCATGTCCGAAAGCCATGCGATGCTGCTGTGGGCGGCCGTGGTCGGCTTCGTCGGCGCGCTGGCGACGATAGGTTTCCGCGAATGCATCGACGCCGTGCAATACCTGCTGACCGGGCATAGCGGCAGCTTCGTCGAAATCGCCAAGGGCCTGTCCTGGCAGATGCGTGTGCTGTTGCCGACCTGCGGCGGCGTGGTGGCCGGGCTGATCCTGATCTGGGCCAAACGCATGCCGGCCGGCGCCACTTCGGACTACATGGAGGCCGTGGCCATCGGCGACGGCCGGATTCCGATTCGTCATACCTTGCTGCGCAGCCTGTCGTCGCTGGCCACGGTCGGCTCGGGCGGCTCGATCGGACGGGAAGGGCCGATGGTGCAACTGGCGGCCTTGTGCGCTTCGCTGGTCGGCCGTTTCGCCCATTTTCCGTCGTCGCGCATGCGCCTGCTGGTGGCCTGCGGCGCCGCTGCCGGGATTACTTCCGCCTACAACGCGCCGATCGCGGGCGCCTTCTTCGTCACCGAAATCGTGCTTGGCGCGCTGGTGATGGAAAGCTTCGGCCCGGTGGTGGTGGCGTCGGTGGTGGCCAATATCACGATGCGCGAGCTGCCGGGTTACAAGCCTGCCTACGAGATGCCGTACTTCCCGGAAGTGGCCGGCGTCGAGATCATCCTGTTCGTGGTGTTGGGCGTGATCGCCGGGCTGCTGGCGCCGCAATTCCTGCGCCTGCTTGAACTGAGCAAGACGGCGTTCCGGAAGACCCGCCTGCCGTTGCCGCTGCGGCTCGGCCTGGGAGGATTGCTGGTCGGGCTGCTGTCGGTGCGGGTGCCGGAGGTGTGGGGAAACGGCTACAGCGTGGTCAATTCGCTGTTGCACACCGACTGGCTATGGTCGACGGTGCTGATCGTGATGATCTACAAGATCGTCGCGACGGCACTGACCACCGGTTCGGGCGCCGTCGGCGGGATTTTCACGCCGACCCTGTTCGTCGGCGCGGCCATCGGTTTCCTGTTCGGCGACATGGCGCATGCGTTGTGGCCGCATGCGATTTCGCAGCCATTCGCGTACGCGATGGTGGGGATGGGCGCATTCCTGGCGGCGGCGACCAACGCGCCGCTGATGGCGATCCTGATGATCTTCGAGATGACGCTGAGCTACCAGGTGGTGCTGCCGCTGATGCTGTCCTGCGTCGTGGCGTATGTCATCGCGCGCAGCCTGGACGGCAATTCGATGTACGAAATCACGCTCAAGCGCCATCGCGACGCGGCCGAGCGCATTCGCCTGCGCGGCACCCATATGAGCGAGCTGATCAAGCCGGCTGAAACCGTGCTGCAAAAGGACGCGCCGTTTTCCGAAGTGACCCGCATCTTCCTGCAATATCCGGTCAAATACATCTACATCACCGACCAGGAGAATCGTTATCTGGGCGTGGTGGCCTTGCAGGACGTGACCTCGTTGCTGCTCGACAAGGACGATATCGCGACCAAGTGCGCGGGGGATTTCATGCGCACGCACTTCTTGCATGAAGTGACGCCGGACATGTCGCTGGGGGAAGCTTTGCAGTTGTTCCTCGATCATCAGGGCGAGCGTCTGCCGGTGATTTCCAGCACGGAAGACCCGCGTCTGCTCGGCGTGGTATTCAAGACATCGTTGCTGGATGCGTATTTTCGCCTGGATCGTTCGGGTGAGTAGGTTGCTTCAAAAAGTTGTTGATCGCTTTGTAACATTCGGGGGCGGGGTGACTATTCAGCAAGCAACCTTGTTAGAATGCGACATTAAATGTGAAAAACTACCAAACACGGCGCTGTTTCGCGTGATTTTGGTACAAGCATTGTCAAAGCCGGCGACGGCCACCAACATTTCAGGGATTCGAACGATTTTATGCTGAGTTACCGCCATGCCTTCCACGCTGGCAATCACGCTGATGTGCTCAAGCACATGGTGACGATCCAGTTGATGCGTTATCTCGGCCAGAAAGACACTCCCTACATGGTGGTCGACACCCATGCCGGCGGAGGCGTCTATGCGCTGGACGGAAATTACGCCAGCAAGAACGCCGAATACGAAACCGGCATCGGCCCGCTGTGGGATCGCACCGATCTGCCCGAAGCCGTTGCCGACTACGTGCAAGTGGTGAAAGACCTCAATCCTAGCGGCAAGATGCGCTATTACCCCGGCTCGCCGTATTGCGCGAACCAGGTGATGCGCGAGCAGGATCGTCTGCGCCTGTTCGAGCTGCATACGACCGAAAGCAAGATACTGGCCGACAATTTCCGCAAACTCGATGCGCACGCCGCCGAGCAGGGCAAGCGTCCGACTTCGCGCGGCAAGCGCGTGATGATCGAACGCGGCGACGGTTTCCTCGCACTCAAGGCGCTGCTGCCGCCGCCGTCGCGGCGTGCGCTGGTGCTCATCGACCCGCCGTACGAAGACAAGCGCGACTACCAGAAGGTCAAGGAAACCCTGCAGGATGCGCTGGTGCGCTTCCCGACCGGCACCTATGCGGTCTGGTATCCTGTGCTGCAACGGATCGAGTCCAAACAGTTTTCCGATCGTCTCAAGCGTCTTGGCGCCAAGAGCTGGATCAACGTCACGCTATCGATCAGTTCGCCGTCGCCGGATGGCTTCGGCCTGCACACCAGCGGCATGTTCGTGCTGAATCCGCCATGGACGCTGTTGGCGACCTTGAAGGAAGTGATGCCGTATCTGGTGAAGGTGCTGGGTCGCGACAGCGGTGCCGGTTTCCTGCTGGAATCGGGAGAGGCTTGAATGTATCGTTCCGACGAGGCTTGCGGCGGCAGGTTTTGCCGCCGTCTCATCCGTGAAATGTTTTCTGGTATCGGCAATGGATCACGGCATACAATAGAAGATCATGCCAAAGCTTCATTGCCTGCCGGAAGTGCCGGGGTTATCCAAAACAAAAAATCATGACCGAACCGTCTCCTGATCACGACGCCGCCCCGGCGCATCACGCCCATGATTTTTTCCTGGCCCGTCAACCGATCCTGAACCGCGAACAGGAATTGATCGGTTACGAGCTGTTGTTCCGCAACGCCGCGTTTGGGCCGGCCAACGTCAACGACGACGTTTCGGCAACGGCATCCGTCATCGCGCACGCGTCCGAACTCGGCCTCAACAACGTCATCGGCAGCCTGCATGGCTTCATCAACGTTGATGCTACCGTGCTGATGAGCGACTTCATCAATTTCCTGCCGGCCGACAAGGTGGTGCTGGAAATCCTCGAAACCGTCAAAGTCACTCCCGAACTGGTCAAGCGCGTCAATGAACTGGTGCGCGCCGGCTATGTGTTCGCGCTGGACGATGTCATCACCGAGTCGGAAGATATCGCCCAGTTGCTACCGCTAGTCAAAATCATCAAGATCGACGTGATGGAAGTGGACGCAAGCAAGCTGCTCAAGCTGAGCGTGCATTTCAAACGCGCCCAAAAGATGCTGTTGGCCGAAAAGGTCGAGACGGTCGAGCAGTTCCGCGATTGCGTGACCTTCGGCTTCGACTACTTCCAGGGCTATTACTTCGCCAAGCCGGTAATCCTGCAGGGCAAGAAGCTGGAAGCGTCCAAGATCGTCATCATGCACATCCTGACGCTGCTGGTGCGCAACGTCGACAACGGCGAGATCGTGCGCTATATCAAGCGTGACGTCGCGTTGAGCCTGACACTGCTGCGCCTGGTGAATACGCCGGTGTACGGTTTCATGAAGCATATCGACTCGCTCGGGCAGGCTCTGATCGTGCTGGGGCGCCGGCAACTCAAGCGCTGGATGCAGATCCTGCTGTTCGCCAATACCGAGAAGGACAAGGCGCATACGCTGTCGCCGTTGCTGATTCTGGCGGCGACGCGCGGCAAAATGCTGGAGCTGATCACCGAAAGAATCCGTCCCGGTCGTCGCAAGATGTCCGAGATCGCCTTCACCGTGGGCATCATGTCGCTGGTCGATGCCTTGTTCGGCATGCCGATGGAAACCATCCTCACCCAGATCACGGTGAGTGCGGAAATCCGCGACGCATTGCTGTTCCGCACCGGCTTCTACGGCGAGATCCTGCAACTGGCCGAGGCTACCGAAAAGGCCGACAAGACGCCGGAGCAGATGAAGGAATTGCTCGACGGGCTGCAACTGAGCGCCGAAGATTTCTACGAACTGGAAACCCAGGCATTCGAATGGGGCAACAACATTTCCACCAACATGGGACATGTGCCCGAGAAGAAAGTCGAAGCGGAAGCCGGCGCCGGCAACGTCGCCGAGCAGGACAGCTGATCAGTTGATCAGTTGATCATCTGATTCAAAGCGCCGCCGACGCCATGTCGGCGGTTTCATTTTCGGTTTGATTTTCATTTCCTGCCGTTACCGCTCATTCCCGATCACGTCGCCTCGCGGCGTATTTTTTTATCATGCGCGCCAGGCGATTGCCGTGGCCATTACGTCTGTTGCGTCCGCTCCAATGTTCCTTGAACGTTGCCCACCAGCGCCGCCGCGCCTCCTTGAAGGCGGCCAGTCCGGCTTCGACCTGCTGCCACGCATGCGTCGCACGCAGTTGCGCAATCATGCGGTCCTTGAAGCGCAATATGATGTCCCGGTAGCGAGCAAACCAGGGCAGCGACAGCAAGGCTTTCTGCGTCAGCGTGTACACGCGCGCCACCAGTGCAGTGCCGAGCACTTTGGCGCTGACGATGATGATCAGACCCAATGTCGGATGGCCGTGGGTAATCGACATCAGGGCCAGGATTTTGACGGGGAACAGCAGCAGGCTGGGCAGTACGAAGATGACCAGCGCCACGTAGGGCGGCACGCCGGCGACCCAGGCTTCCAGGCGCACGATGAACGGGATCAGCGGCAGCCGGGCGAACAGGCGTTTGCTGGCGTCCCACAGCCATTCTTCCAGCAGCAAAAGCAATGCCGCGGTGTAGACGAAAGGCGCCAGCAGGTATTTTCTGATGTTGTGCGACAAGGACGTCCTCATGAATGCGCGAAGCCCGCTGCAGGCATATGTTGGGCAGGCGCGCCAAAAACAAGCCGGACTTGCTTCAGGGAATTCCTTGGTCGCCCGCAGTGGTCAGCGCACCTGACGCTGCTTGATCAAGCTGAGCCAGCGATCGCCCCATTTCTCATCGCTCATGCAGGAGGCATAGTCGGTTACGGTGCGTGCGGCGCGTTCCAGCAGCTGGATGTCGGCTTCATGCTGGCGGGCGACGTGCGGATCTTCCAGGAATAGCACGCGGCGGCATTCATGTTCCAGGATCAACTCGGCAATCTGGGCGTCACCGCCGAGCGGACCGCTCAGGAAAGGCTTGACCCAGTTGCGGCCGGCTTCACCCTTGATCTTGACCGCGAGTTCGTTGAGCAGGCCGCCGGTGGTGCCGGTGGCGCAGCGGAAACCGAAACTGTCGAGCACGTCGAAATGGCGTTCGGCCAGTGCCAGCATGCGCGCTTTCATTGAATCATGGGCGATCAGGGCAATGCCTTCGTCGGCCAGCCGGAACGAGCCATCGCGCGCCGGATCAGGCGCAGCGCCGCCGGCAATCGCTTCCAATTCGAACCATTCCTGGGCGCCGGCCAGCGTCGACAGGAAGGGTTTGCCGTGGATTACGCATTGGCGCTTGAGGGCCACCGCTTCCGGGAAGGTCGAGGACGGATCGACAGGATCGATCAGGTAAATGATGGCGTCCAGCATGCGTGCCGGATCGCTGTCGACCACGCGCGACACCAGCTTCATCAGGCCGCCCTGGCGCCCATAAGGGAAGCGCTCGATGTGCGGATAACCCGGCAGCAGGCCGAGATGGCCGATCGCGTCGAGCGTGCGGCCGACCACGACCAGTTCCGGTTGCAGCGCTTCGATGCGCGCGCGCGAACCCTGGAGCAGTTGCACCAGCGCAGAGTTGGGGGCGTCCTGGTGGGCACGGTTGGCGGCCAGGCCGATACGGTAGCGAGTCGAAGAAGATGTCATGGAAAAGGCGGAAGAAGTCGGTGCGGGAAGCTTTGTTTTGGCGTCGGCGCAGTGTAATTGCGCGCTCGGGGACTTTAACATACCGCTACAATGATGGACAGGCTCAAGGCCTGGACTACATGGAATATGCAAGCGAGAACATGAATAAAGCATTCGTAAAAGAATCCGACGGCGACGATGACGACGAACTGGCGTTGCCGGCCATTCCCGCGGGCACCAGGAATTACATGACGCCGGCGGGGCACAAGCGCATCAAGGATGAGCTGCTGCACCTGATCGACGTCGACCGTCCGGAAGTGGTGCGCATCGTGCATTGGGCCGCCTCCAACGGCGACCGTTCGGAAAACGGCGACTACATCTACGGCAAGCGCCGCCTGCGCGAGATCGATCGCCGCATCCGTTTCCTGACCAAGCGCCTCGACATCGCCGAAGTGGTGGATCCGACCATCCATCACGGCAACGACCAGATCTTTTTCGGCGCTACGGTGACCTATGAAAATCAGGACGGCATCGAACATACCGTCACCATCGTCGGCATCGACGAGCTCGATCCGCTCAACGGCAAGATCAGCTGGATCTCACCGGTGGCGCGCACCCTGACCAAGGCACGCGAAGGCGACGAAGTGACGCTGCAGACGCCGGCCGGCGTCGAGCAGCTGACCATCCTCGAGGTCAGTTATCCGGCGCGGCAGGATTGAGCCTTGCCTGGGCCGGCTATGTCGTCGGCTTGGAACGGATTCTGCTTCCTGTTCCCGCAGCACGACCTGGTTCCGGTTTCCTGACTCCGATTTCCTGATATCACCATTTCTCCCGATTAAGCCAAAGGCCTGTCCATGTCCATCGTCTACGCCAGTCTGAATCATCCGCAACGCGTGGCTCTCGCCGCGGAAGTGCATTCACGGCCGTTCCTGCACTTGAGCGCGCCGGAAAGCCTGACACATCTCGCGGTCTACCTGCGCGACCAGGCTGGCGCGGACGCCAACCATCACGTCGCGTTCCAGCATGCCCTGTTGTCCGACCTGTGCCTGCATTTTGGCGTAACCGCGCCGGGCATGGACGCCAAGCATTTCTTCCACGACTTCGGCCGTTTCCGCCTCAAGTGGGAATGCCATACCGAATTCGCCAGCTATACATTCGCGCAGAGTCACGACGCCGCACTGACGACCGATGAAGCCTTCGCCGCCGCGCCGCTCAGGCACGTGCCGCAGCAGTGGCTGCTGGCGTTGCAGGGCAAGATCATGGTGGCGGCCCATGTGGTGCTGGAACGCGCACCGGCACATGACGCCGCCGCCGGCATGGCGCGCCTGTTCGAAGGCAAGCTGCTGTCTTCCAGCAAGGTATTGCAGGGCGGGGAAATCTGGACCGATTTCGTGATCCAGGCCGATGGTTTCAGCCGCTTCGTGGTGCGCGACATCGACTTGCGCGACCTGCAGGGCGGACGCCTGGTGCAGCGCATCCTGGAAATCGAAACCTACCGCATGATGGCCTTGCTGGGTTTGCCGCACGCGCTGCAGGCCGGGCCGGTGCTCAACGCCATCGAAAGCGATCTGGCGACGCTGACGGCCGCGATGGTCGATGCGGAGCATGGCGGCGGCAATACCAGCGCAGGACACGCAGAAGACGAGCGGATCCTGCGCAAGATCACCGGCCTGGCGGCGCGCATCGAAAAGATGTCGCTGGAAAACAGCTATCGCTTTTCCGCATCGCAGGCGTATTTCCGGCTGGTCAAGGCCCGTATCGAAGAGCTGCGCGAAACCCGCGTGGAGGGCGTGCCCACCATCGGCGAGTTCATGGAACGCCGTCTCGCGCCCGCCATGGACACCTGCACGTCGGTGGCGCATCGCCAGAAAGCATTGGCCGAACGGATCGCACATACCAACGATCTGCTGCGCACGCGCATCGGCATCGTGCAAGAGCAGCAGAATCGCCAGATCCTCGAATCGATGAATGCCCGTGCGGCCCAGCAACTGCGCTTGCAGCAGGCGGTCGAAGGCTTGTCGGTGGCTGCAATTTCCTACTACATGGTGGGATTGTTCGGCTATATCGGCAAGGCGCTCAAGGCGTCCGGCATCCCGATCAATCCGGATATCGCCACCGGGCTCATGGTGCCGGTGTTTGCGGCGGGCGTATGGTTCGGCTTGCGGCGCTTGCACAAGAGCGTGCACGTGTCCTGAGCCGGATGGGCCGGATGGTGCAGATGACGCAGACGTAAAAAAGCCGGATCGGTTGATCCGGCTTTTTTGCTTTTGGAAACCCGATCAGACGATTGCGCTGATCTTTTCCTGTGCTTGCGATACGGTTTGCCTGGCTTTTTCTTCGCCCATCGACACGCCTTCAGCGGTGATCAGTTCCACGTCGGTGATGCCCAGGAAGCCCAGTACGCTGCGGATGTAGGTGCCGTTGAAATCCATTGGTTGCGCCGGACCTTCGGAATAGACGCCGCCGCTGCTCAGGATCACGATGGCGCGCTTGCCGGTCAGCAGTCCGGCCGGGCCGTTGGCGCCGTAGGAGAAGGTGCGGCCGACGCGGCTGATATGGTCAACCCATGCCTTGAACGCGGATGGCGGCGCGAAGTTGTACATCGGTACGCCGATGACCAGCGTGTCTGCGGCGATCAGTTCGTCCACCAGCTTGTCGGATTCGGCGATGATCGCTTGCTGTTCCGCGCTGCGTTGATCGGCAGGTGTGAAATAGGCGCCGATCATGGCTTCAGTAATGTGCGGCAGGATGTGGCTTGCCAGGTCGCGCTGGACGACCTTGCCGCCGGCGTTCTTGGCTTGCCATTGTTCGACATAGGCAGCGCTCAGCTGACGGGTAAGGGAGCCGGCATAGCGGGCGCTGGAGTCAATGTGCAGAAGGGTGCTCATATTGTTTCCTTGGAAAGTTGCCTTGGGTTATCAGGTCGCATTGGATTGCGATGAAAGGAATATAGAGGCTTTCCAATAACTTCAATAGATGGGAGAATCTGATTTCACCAGTCCATTTTTAGGATGAATGCCATGTTGGACCTGAACGATATCTCTGTCTTTGTCGAAGTCGTGCGCGCCGGCAGCTTTGCCGCTGCGGGCCGTCGCCTCGGCATGCCTTCCAACACCATCAGCCGGCGTTTGCAATTGCTGGAAGAGAGCCTCGGCGTACGGCTGCTGCAGCGCTCCACGCGGCAATTGAACATGACGGCGGCGGGGCGCGAGTTCTTCGAACGCTGTGCACCCGGCATCGAGGACATCCAGCACGCCGGCGCCAGCTTGTCGGAAGGCAATCGCGAACCCGGCGGCATCTTGCGTGTGGCGGCGCCGGCGGACTTTTTCGACAACTTCGCCATGGAATGGATGGCTGAATTCATGCAGCGCTATCCGCGCGTGCAACTCGAGTTCCTGCTCAGCGACGATCGCGTCGATCTCATTGCCGAAGGCATCGACCTGGCGTTTCGCGCCGGGCAGTTGCCCGATTCGAGTCTGGTGGCGCGCAAACTGGGCGCCAGCCATCGCGGCTTGCTGGCCAGTCCTTCGTATTTGACCCGGCGCGGCGCGCCGGAATCGCTGGAAGAGTTGGCCCGGCACGACTGCCTGGCCGCTTCCAATACTCCACAAGCGGCGCTGTGGAAGCTGGAGGGACCAAATGGCGCAGAGAGCATCCGCGTGGCGCCGCGCCTGTGCATCAACACCGCGCAGGGCTTGCTGCGGGCGGCGCGTGCCGGACTGGGCATTGCATTGTTGCCGGTGATGGTCGCGGCGGAAGACTTGCGGCGCGGTACGTTGGTGAGCATCTTGCCGCAGTATCAGCGCGACATCAGCGGCATGTATGCGGTGTATCCGAATCGGCGCCAGTTATCGCTGGCGGTCAGCGCGCTGATTGAATTTGTTGCTGAGAAAGTCAAGCACGGCGCATGCAATGCCGGTGGGGGGATGGAGTTTGCCGTGCCGGAAGCGCAAGCGGTCGCTTGACGCATCAGGCGAAGTTTGTTGCGGGGTTTGGTCAGCTGCGCTCGCGCAGGATGCGGGCGACGCTGTCGATGCTGCGGATGCCGCGCATGGTGCGGGCGAGGTGGACACGGTCTTCGACCTGGATGGTGAAGCGCAAGTGCTTCATCGCCGGATCGCCGTCGTCGTCCATGCTGACCGAGACGATATGCGCGTCGGCTTCGCCGATTTCGGCGGCGATGCGCGCCAGCGTGCCTTTCTGGTTATGCGCCAGGATGGTGATGCGGCATTCGAAGCGGCGGTTGAGTTCGCCGGCCCAGGTGACTTCGATCCAGCGATCCGGTTCTTTCTCGCGATGCCGCTTGGCGGTCTCGCAATCCTCGACGTGGACAATCAGCGCCTGGTCGTGTTTCAGATGGCCGATCAGTTTGTCGCCGGGGATCGGCAGGCAACAGGTTGCCAGCTGCACGGTCGAGCCTTCGTTGCCGGTGATGACCACCGGATCCGGTTTGCTCGGCAGCATGTGTCCTTCGACATCAAGCTGCGGCACGGCGCCGCCATTCTCGGTCATGCCCATGATATGACGGGCCACCAGCGGCGCCATGCGCGTGCCGATGCCGATGTCGGCGTACAGCTCGTCCATGGTCTTGGCGCTGGATTCGTTGAGCAGGCGCTCGATCAGCGTGGTTGGCAGGTCCGGGTCAAGTCCCAGCGTATTGAGCGCATTGGTCAGCAGGCGTTTGCCCAGCGCTTGCGATTCGGCCAGGTTGACCGTGCGCAGGCGATGGCGGATCGCCGAGCGCGCCTTGCCGGTGCGAACGTAGCCGAGCCAGTTCGGGCTTGGGCGCGACGATGGCGAGGTGATGATTTCGACGATGTCGCCGTTGTGCAGCTCGGTGCGCAGCGGCGCCGGTTCGTGGTTGATCACGACCGAGGTGGTCTGGTCGCCGATGTCGGTATGGATGTTGTAGGCGAAGTCGAGCGCCGTGGCGCCGCGCGGCAGGGCAATGATCTTCGACTTCGGCGTGAAGACGTAGACTGAATCCGGGAACAGGTCGACCTTGACGTGTTCGAGGAATTCGGCCGAGTCGCCGGTCTGCTTCTGGATGTCCAGCAGCGATTGCAGCCAGGCATGAGTGCGTTGCTGCAGGTCGGTCAGGCTGCCTTCGTCGTCCTTGTACAGCCAGTGCGCGGCGACGCCCGATTCGGCCACGCGGTGCATGTCCTGCGTACGGATCTGGAACTCCACCGGCGTGCCGTAGGGGCCGATCAGCGTGGTGTGCAGCGACTGGTAGCCGTTCAGCTTGGGAATCGCGATGTAGTCCTTGAACTTGCCCGGCATCGGCTTGAACAGCGAATGCAAGGTGCCCAGCGCGACGTAGCAATTGGCGAAGCTGTCGACCACCACGCGGAAGCCATAAACGTCCAGCACCTGTGAAAACGTCAGGTGCTTGTTGCGCATCTTGCGGTAGATGCCGTACAGCGTCTTTTCGCGGCCGTCGACCTGGGCCGGGATGCCGGCGGCGATCAGCGTGCTGGTGACGGACTCGAGGATCTTGGTGACCACTTCGCGGCGATTGCCGCGCGCGGCCTTGACCGCCTTCGACAATGTCTTGTGGCGCAGCGGGTAGAGATGCGAGAACGACAGTTCCTGCAGCTCGCGGTAAATATTGTTGAGGCCGAGACGATGCGCGATCGGCACGTAGACTTCCATCGTCTCGCGGGCGATGCGGCGCTTTTTCTCGGGGACCATCGCACCGAGCGTGCGCATGTTGTGCAGGCGATCGGCCAGCTTGATCAGGATCACGCGCACGTCGCGCGCCATCGCCAGCAGCATCTTGCGGAAGTTTTCCGCCTGCGCTTCGATCTGGCTCTGGAATTCGATCTTGTCGAGCTTGGACAAGCCATCAACCAGCGAGGCCACCGGCGCGCCGAAACGCTCGATCAGTTCGTCCTTGCGTACGCCCTGGTCTTCCATCACGTCATGCAGCAGTGCGGCCATCATGGCTTGCGCATCGAGCTTCCAGTCGGCGCAGATTTCGGCGACCGCAAGCGGATGCGAGATGTAAGGTTCGCCCGACTTGCGCATCTGGCCCAGGTGCGCCTCATCCGAGAAGCGATAGGCTTCCTTGACCTTCTTCAGTTCGGAAGGCGTGAGGTATTCCTCGAGCTTGTGCGTCAGGTGGGTAAACGTCGCCACGCCGCTGTGCAACGCGGGAGCAGGGGGTGTTGCGGAAGGATTTTGGGAATTCTGTTTTGACGCCGAGCGTCCGGAAGACGCTCGGGGAGTACCGGTGCTGCCAGTCATGCCAGTCGTACTAGTTGCTGATAACGGAGAACCGAGGGTTGAATCTGGGGGAGTCAGGCTCATACGTTGGCGTTATCGGCAGCATGGACGAGGATGAAACTCAGGCAGGCACTTTTTTCAGCATCTCGATGCCGACCTTGCCAGCTGCGATTTCGCGCAGGGCTGTGACGGTCGGCTTGTCCTTGG
Organism: Herbaspirillum lusitanum; assembly: GCF_026127345.1. Taxonomy (NCBI): domain Bacteria; kingdom Pseudomonadati; phylum Pseudomonadota; class Betaproteobacteria; order Burkholderiales; family Oxalobacteraceae; genus Herbaspirillum; species Herbaspirillum lusitanum. The sequence continues at coordinate 448,480 of NZ_QXFG01000008.1, forward strand.
CATCCACTTTCGGGGTATGACCTTGCAGCAGCTGGCGTGCGCGATATGTTGCGGCCAGGGTCAGCTGGAAGCGATTAGGGATTTGCTTGAGGCAATCTTCGATGGTGATACGGGCCATAAAAACTCCTGATTTCGTGTTGCTTGGTGATTCTGAATGATTCTGGTGGTTCCGGTTCAATCGGCATCCGCATTGTCATCGGATCCGGTTCGAGCGGTGCGCCTTGGGAGCGATTTACTCGTCAACTCAGGTGATGGCATGAATGCCGAGCTGAGTGAACAGGAAGGTGTTGCGTGCAGCCTGTTGCGGGAAGCGGCAACGCGCTGCTTTCACAATTGCCGTCAATTCCGACAAAGCGACTGCAAACTCTTGATTAATAATAACATATTCGAACTCCGGCGAGTGAGCGATTTCGCCGCCGGCGGCGAGGATGCGGCGCGTAATGACGTGCGGTTCGTCCTGTCCGCGTTTTTTGAGGCGCTCTTCCAGCGCCGCGATCGAGGGCGGCAGGATGAAGATGCCGATGGCGTTGGAAAACTGTTTCTTGACCTGCTGTGCGCCTTGCCAGTCGATTTCCAGCAGCACGTCGGTGCCGTTGGAAATCTGATCGGCGATCATCAGCCGCGAGGTGCCATAGTAATTGCCGTGCACTTCCGCCCATTCCAGGAATTCGCCCTCGGCCTGGCGCTTGAGGAAATCGTCGGCGGTCGTGAAGTAGTATTCGCGGCCGTGCTCTTCACCCGGACGCGGCGGGCGCGTGGTGTAGGAAATCGACAGCTTGATCTCGGGCTCCTGCTTCAGCAGGGCGTTGACCAGCGTGGATTTGCCGGCGCCGGACGGCGCCACGACCATGAACAGGCTGCCGGAGGTTGGATTCTTGTTTGGCATGGGATGCTCTCTCGTGTCTGAATGTCGGGATCGGTTGTTCGATTATTCGAGGTTCTGGACCTGTTCGCGCATCTGGTCGATCAGCAATTTCAATTCCATCGACGCGTCGGCGAGTTCTTTCATGGCGGCTTTCGAGCCGACCGTATTTGCTTCGCGGTTGAGTTCCTGCATCATGAAATCGAGGCGCTTGCCGACCTGGCCGCCTTTTTTCAGGATATGGCGGGTCTCGGCCAGATGCGCCGACAGGCGCGCCAGTTCTTCGGCGATGTCGATGCGGATGCCGTACAGCGTGACTTCCTGGCGGATGCGCTCCAGCACTTCTTCGCGCGGCAGCGACGCGACTGCGCCGTCCTTGCTCGTCAGTCCCAGCGCTTCCTGCATGCGTTCGGTGGCCTTTTGCTGGAACTGCGTCACCAGTTGCGGCACCAGCGGCGTGATGCGCGCGACGATCGCTTCCATCGCGTCGATGCGGGTTTCCAGCACCGCCTGCAGCGCTGCGCCTTCGCGTGCGCGGCTATCCAGGAACGCGGTCAGGGTTTGCTGCAGCGTCGCCAGCACGTCGGCTTGCAGCGTGTCCTGGCCGATTTCTGCTTCTTCAATCACGCCTGGCCAGCGCAACAGTTCCGCCACGCTCAGCGGCGGCGCGTCGATGAATTGCGCGCGCACCTGGCTTTGCAATTCCGAGATTGTCGCCAGCAGCGTCTGGTTGAGGGCCTGGCTGGCGCCTTCGGCGGTCTTGCGGCCGAAACTCAGGCGGCATTCGACCTTGCCGCGCACCAGCTTGCTGATGATGGCTTCGCGCATGGCGGGCTCGACCGCGCGCAAGTCGTCGTTGACGCGGAACTGCAGGTCGAGGAAGCGCGAATTGACGCTCTTGAGTTCAACGGTGATGGCGCCGGCGGCGGTGTCGCGCTTGGTGACGGCGTAGCCGGTCATGCTGTAAATGGTCAATCGATTCTCCGGATGTGGCGGACCGCGCAGCTCGCGGCCGGCGGAATGGTGTGGCGGGAAGGCCGGCAAGGCCATGCTTCCTTTACAAACCGGCAATTTATCAAGACAATGCCGGTAAAAATTCAAGCTCACCAACTTCAATAAGCTCATTGAGCTCAATGAGGCGTGATTGTATTTGGGTTTGGATAGCGCATTGTAAAAAGTTTGCTTGCCGCGCGCCATCAAAACCTCTTCTCCGGTTCTGCCCGGCCTACATGGCCCAAAGGCGTCCGTCACCGATTCCATAGGAAAAACCATGACCGCATTCCAACGTCCCAGCGGACGCGCCACCGCCGATTTGCGCACCGTTCGCCTGACCCGCCACTACACCAAGCATGCCGAAGGCTCCGTGCTGGTCGAGTTCGGCGACACCCGCGTGCTGTGCACCGCCAGCATCGAAGAAAAAGTGCCGGGCTTCCTCAAGGGCAAAGGGCAAGGCTGGATGACCGCTGAATACGGCATGCTGCCGCGCTCGACGCATACCCGTATGGACCGCGAAGCCGCCAAGGGCAAGCAGTCTGGCCGCACGCAAGAAATCCAGCGCCTGATCGGCCGCGCCTTGCGCGCCGCGTTTGACCTGGAAGCCTTCGGCGAGCGCACCCTGCATCTCGACTGCGACGTCCTGCAAGCCGATGGCGGCACGCGTACAGCCGCCATTACCGGCGCCATGGTCGCCGCTTACGACGCGTTCTCGGTGCTGCTGGGCCGCGGCTTGATCACGGCCATTCCGGTCAAGCATTTCGTGGCGGCGATTTCGGTCGGCGTCTATCGCGGCGTGCCGGTGCTGGACCTGGATTACGTGGAAGATTCCGACTGCGACACCGATATGAACGTCGTCATGACCGATGCCGGCCATTTCGTCGAAGTGCAGGGCACCGCTGAAGGCGCCGCCTTCGACCGCAACACGCTCAACAGCCTGCTCGACATCGCCGACAGGGGCATCAAGGAACTGCTTGCCTTGCAGAAAGAAACACTCGGTCTGGCTCGATAAACTAAACGACGAGAGATCTTCGCGCCAAAAGGACGCCGGGCCGGCAGCCGCGCCCGAATCCTTTTACAATCCCTACAATCCCGCTATGCCATGTCCGTGCACTACGGACATGGCGTTTTTACTTGATCGACTGTTATCCGTTATTCATCCGTCATGACCCAAAAAATCGTCCTCGCCTCCAACAACCCCGGAAAACTCCGCGAATTCGGCGCCTTGCTCGGCGAAATCGGCCTGGACGTGCGTCCGCAAGGCGAGTTCGATGTGCCGGAAGCCGAAGAGCCCTTCGCCACCTTCGTCGAAAACGCCCTGGCCAAGGCACGCCACGCCTCACGCCTGACCGGCCTGCCTGCGCTGGCCGACGATTCCGGCGTCTGCGTCAACGCTCTGGGCGGTGCGCCCGGCGTATGGTCGGCGCGCTACGCCGGCGAGCCGAAATCGGACGCCGCCAACAACGCCAAACTGATCGCCGACCTGGCCGGGCACGACGACAAATCGGCCTATTACTACTGCGTGCTGGTCTATGTCCGCCACGCCGACGATCCGCAACCGGTCATCGCCGACGGTTCGTGGCATGGTGAAATCGTCGAAGAAGCGCGCGGCGCGGGCGGCTTCGGCTATGACCCGTATTTCTGGCTGCCGGCCCTGAACCGCACGGCGGCTGAGTTGAGCGCTGCTGAAAAGAATGCCCACTCGCACCGCGGCCAGGCCCTGCGCGCGCTGGTCGAGAAGCTGCGATGATCATTCCGATCAAGCCTGTCGGCGTGAGCCTGTCGTCGCTGCCGTCGCAGTCGGGCCAGTCCGGGCAGCAGGACGGTCCGGCGCAGGCCGCGCTGGCGTTCCTCAAACCGGGCAGCCTGCAACTGTCGGCCTTGCCGCCGCTGTCGCTGTACGTGCATTTCCCGTGGTGCGTGAAGAAGTGTCCCTACTGCGATTTCAATTCGCATGAAGTGAAGGGCAGCTTCCCTGAAGACATCTATCTGGACGCCTTGCGCGCCGATCTGGAGTCGGCGCTGCCGCTGATCTGGGGCCGCAAGATCTACTCCGTCTTCATCGGCGGCGGCACGCCCAGCCTGTTGTCGGCGGCCGGGCTCGACCGCCTGCTGTCCGATATCCGCACCTTGCTGCCGCTGGACATCGACATCGAAATCACGATGGAAGCCAATCCCGGCACTTTCGAAGCCGAGAAATTCAAGTCCTATCGCGCCAGCGGCATCAACCGTCTGTCGATTGGCATCCAGAGCTTCAACTCGGCGCATCTGGCCGCGCTCGGCCGCATCCATGACGGCGACCAGGCGCGCAAGGCGGTCGAGATCGCACATGCGAATTTCGACAACTTCAACCTCGACCTGATGTACGCCTTGCCGTCGCAAAGCGTGGACGAAGCACGCCGCGACATCCAGACCGCAATCGACTGCGCGCCGCCGCACCTGTCGCTGTACCACCTCACGCTGGAGCCGAACACGCTGTTCGCCAAATACCCGCCGCAGGTGCCGGACGACGATACCAGCGCCGACATGCAGGACATGATCACCGAACTGACCGGCGCCGCCGGCTACCAGCACTACGAAGTGTCGGCCTACGCCAAACCGAAGCGCCAGGCGCGCCACAATCTCAATTACTGGCAGTTTGGCGACTACCTGGGCATCGGCGCCGGGGCCCATTCGAAGCTGTCGTTCCCGCACCGCATCGTGCGCCAGGCGCGTCACAAGCATCCGCAGACCTACATGGAAAAGATGCGCACCGGCAACGCCATCCAGGAAGAAGGCGAGATCGGCCGCGACGCGCTGGGCTTCGAATTCATGCTCAATGCGTTGCGCCTGGAAGACGGTTTTCCGGTCAATTTGTTTAACGAGCGCACCGGCATGAGCATCAACGCCATCGACGCCGCGCTCAATGACGCCGAGAAAAAAGGCCTGCTGTATCGCGACCACGCGATCATCCGGCCAACCGAGCTGGGACGCCGCTTCCTGAACGATCTCCAGGAAATGTTCCTGTTTGAATGAACATTTAGGCAAGTGCAGTTTTCTCAGGTATATTTAGTAAATATTTGGATTTAGATAAGAATTCTTTTCGGAAACTTGCTTATTTATTTTTCATAACCAATTAAAAATATTGCGGTAGCTCACCGCAATTCCACACAAAATGGCTGTCCAGGATAAAAGCATTCCTTTTCCTTTAGTTTTTTTACAGCCCGTTGCAGACGTCCATTACTTATGGACGGCGCTGTCGTTGCATGTGTCGCCGTTCGATGAGAACGGTTGCGACCTGTTTTCCCGGCTTTTCAACGAGTTCGGTCTGGGCGAAGCGCTCGGACGGCTTTCCTGCATCCTCACGGTCCCGAATCCCGACAAGTTCGCAGGTGAATTCGGCGCGCCGCCCAAGGACACCCAACTGATCTTGCGCGTACCGGTCGAATATTGCGCCGATCCGGCGCGACAACCGTTGCTGGAGCGCCTCACGAAAATGGGCTACGGCCTGATCGCCGATGGTATTCCGCCGCGTACTGCCTTGTTCCCGGATTTCATCGAATCGCTGTCGCTCGATTGCAGTGCCGGCATTCCGGCCGATGCAAGCCCGTGGTTGACGCGCATGCGCGGCCCGCACCTGGCTGAAAACGTCCCCGACCCGGTCAGTTTCGACGCTTGCCGCGCCGAAGGCTTCCGCTGGTTCAGCGGTGAATACCCGCTATTGCCGTCGTCGAACGTCGCGCAGAAGGATGCGATTTCACGCGGCCGCCTGGTCAAGTTGCTGGAACTGGTCTCGCACGACGCCGATGTGCATGCGCTGGAAGGCCTGCTCAAGCAGGATCCCGCCTTGTCCTACCAATTGTTCAAACTGGTCAGCTCGGCGGCATTCGGCTTCTCGGCGCACATCACCAATTTCACCCAGGCCATCAACCTGCTGGGCCGCCGCCAACTGCAACGCTGGTTGCAACTGCTGCTGTATGCGCGCTTCCCCGGCGACGAGTCGGCCAATCCGCTGCTGCCGCGCGCTGCTGCGCGCGCCGCCATGATGGAAGCGATGTGCCACCAGATCGACGGCGACCGCGACGAGCAGGACCGTGCCTTCATCGTCGGCATGTTTTCGCTGCTGGACGTATTGCTGACCATGCCGCTGCGACTCATCATCGAGCCGCTCAAGCTGCCGCAGGACATCCTCGACGCGCTGATGCAGCGCCGTGGCCGCCTCGGTCGTTTGCTGGACGTGGTGGAACGCGCCGAATACGGCCGCATCCCCTTGCGTCACACTGATCTGGCCGCGGCCGGCGTCACTCCCGAAGGTTATTGCCGCGCGCTGATCCAGGCTTATCGCTGGGCTTCCAAAGTCAGTCACGAGGCCTGACCCGATGATCGCCACCCTCAGCAGCAACGATCTGGCCTGCTGCTCGGCACTGCTTGACGCAGTGCTTGGCCTCGAAGGCATCGCGCTGCATGAGGCCTTGAGCAATATCGTATCGAGTTTCCTCGGTCGCTCGGGCGGCCGTTATTTTTCCGACGTCCCCAACGCACTCGACACGCAGCAACTGTTGCAGCCGGTGGTGCACGAGGGCGTGAGCTACGGTCACTACGTCTTTCCCGATCCGGCCGAAAATTACACTGAAGCCGAGGCCGGACGCCTGGCCTCATTCGCCGCATTGACCGGCCGCCTGTTGCAAAACCGCGCCGACACCGAAAAGCGCAGCCGTGTGCTCGACCAGATCGAATCCAAGCTCGAGCAGCAGGCGCAAATCCTCAACCAGATGCACGAATCGGTGATCACGATGGACCAGGCCGGTTTCATCACCAGCTGGAACCGCGGCGCCGAACAGTTATTCGGCTACACCGCGATCGAAGCGATCGGCCGCAACGTGCTGTTCCTGTACGAGAACGAAGACGAGGACGACGCTTCGCTCAACGACGTGTTCCTGGCGCAGGGCGGGCGCGAGATGGAAGTGCGCCGCCGCAAGAAGTCGGGCGAGGCGTTCTGGGCCAGCCTGTCGCTGTCGGTCATGCGCGACCAGCACGGCCAGCCGATCGGCATGATCGGCTACATCAACGACATCACCGAACGCAAGAACGCCGAAAAGCTGATTCATCATCTGGCCTATTACGACTCGCTGACCGGTTTGCCGAACCGCACACTGCTCACGCGCACGGTCGACCAGGCGCTGCTGGCCGCGCAGCAGGACAATATCTACGGCTGCATCATGTTCATCGACCTGAATCGCTTCAAGCCGATCAACGACACGCTCGGCCATGTCGCCGGCGACATGCTGCTGGTCGAAGTCGCGATCCGCTTGCGCAAAGCATTGCGCGACGAAGACGTGGTGGCGCGCCTGGGCGCCGATGAGTTCGCCATCGCGCTGTTCGACATCGACAAGGATTACCACGCCGGCTTCGTTGCGCAAAAACTGATCGCGCTGTTCGACGAGCCGTTCTTCATCGACGGGCATGAGCTGCGCGTCGGCGCCAGCATCGGCATCAGCATGTATCCGCAAGACGCCACCGACACCGAAACCCTGCTGCGCCTGGCCGACATCGCCATGTACCGCGCCAAGCAGGGCGGAGAAAATAACGAAGGCGGCTACGCGTACTACAGCGAAGAAATGAACCGCAACACGCTGGACTTGCTGCGCATCGAAACCGGTTTGCTGCACGCCTTCGAGTACAACGAACTGCTGCTGTACTACCAGCCCAAGATCGACTTCGCGCAAGGCCACATCACCGGCGCCGAAGCGCTGGTGCGCTGGCAGCATCCGGAGCGCGGCCTGCTGGCGCCGGGTGATTTCATCCCGATTGCGGAAGAGACCGGCCTCATCGTCCAGCTCAGCGACTGGGTGCTGGAAGCCGCGTGCGCGCAGGCGCGCCAGTGGAAGGAAGCTGGCCTGGAGCCGATCCGCATCGCCATCAACGTGACGGCCCGCGAATTCACCCGATCGCTGCCGGACCGCGTCAGGGCGGCGCTAAGCCGGCATCAATTGACCGGCGAATGGCTGGAACTGGAAATCACCGAAAGCATGCTGATGCACAGCACCGATCGCGTGATTTCGATCATGGAAAAAATCTGCCTGCTCGGCGTGACGATTTCGCTCGACGATTTCGGCACCGGCTATTCCAGCCTGTCCTACCTCAAGCGCTTCCCGATCAATACGCTCAAGATCGATCGCTCGTTCACCACCGGCATTCCCGACGACACCAACGATTGCGCCATCGCCAGCGCCATCATCGGCATCGCCAAGCAACTGCGCCACAAGGTCATCGCCGAAGGGGTGGAAAACATGGAGCAGTTCAATTTCCTCAAGGAAGCCGGTTGCAACGAATTGCAAGGCTACCTGTTCTCGCGTCCGGTCCCGGCCGCGGATTTCCATCTCATGCTGACAGAAGGCCGCAAGTTCTCCGCCGCCTTGTAACGCAGCACGTAACCCGCAGTAAAACTCTTCAGTCTCAATCTTTCAGGTAGTGCGGAAAGCGCTCGCGGATATCGTCCAGGTGCGACAAGGTATTGGACAGATGCGTGCGCAAGGCGTCCTGCGCGGCAATCGGATCGCCCGCCGCGATGGCATCGACGATCGCGATATGGTCGCGCAGCACCGCGCGCGCCTTGCCGGGAATCGGCACGTGCAGCGCACGCAGCCGGTCCAGGTGGCCGCTGTGACGACGCACCATGGCCCACAGGTCGGGGATGTTTGCGGCTTCGTACATCTGGCGGTGGAAGGCCTGGTCGGCTTCGACGAACTCGCTGTAATCCTCGCTGTCGGCCAATATTTTTTGCTTGGCAATGCTGGCTTGCAGACGCACGATCAATGCCGGATTCGGGGCGGCCGCCAGCGTGTGGACGATTTCCAGTTCAATCGAACGGCGCAGGAAATGCGCCTGCCGCGCCATTGCAATATCCACCGCGCGCACGACAGTCGCATGCTGCGGAAAAATATCCACCAGGCCTTCTTCACCCAGCTTCATCAGCGCGTCGCGGATCGGCGTCTGGCTCAGGCCGAACTGCAAGGCCAGCTCGGCGCGCGAAAGGACGGTGCCGGGCGTGAGCTGCATCGTGATGATGGCTTCACGCAGCCGTTCGAATACCTGCGGCGCGGCATGGCGCGAGCGGTCGAGCTGATGTTGCGGCAGGGGCGAGGGGCTGTTCATGGCAATCGGAATCCGGGGACGTCAAAAAACATAAATCGAAAGAAAGGGCAGCGGCGTGCGCGTCGATCAACGCAGCGGATATCTCAATCTTTGACGACAAGTGCTTAAAAGATAAGGCAAGTTAGCTGTGAAATCCGCTTTGTTATAAGCATGATAAAGCAATTGAATCGCATTGACACACTAATATATTAGTGTTTTAATGTTTTAAACTGGAAAGATAACTCACTCTTTCTTCGATAAAAAAACGCAGGAGACAAGCAGTGACTACAGCGCAGGCAGCAGGGCGGGCATTGTCGCCGCTCGACAGGGCGGTATCGAAGATCAAGCAGCGCGTCTTGCCGCTGTTCGTGATCATGTTCATCGTCAATTACATCGATCGCGTCAACATCGGCTTCGTGCGCACGCACCTGGCCGCCGACATCGGCATCGGCACGGCAGCGTATGGATTGGGCGCGGGCTTGTTCTTCGTCGGTTACGCGATCTTTGAAGTGCCGTCCAACATGCTGTTGCAAAAGTACGGCGCCAAAGCCTGGCTCACGCGCATCATGCTGACCTGGGGCATCGCCGCCACTGCGATGGCGTTCGTGCAAGGCGAGACGTCGTTCTACGTGCTGCGCTTCCTGCTTGGCGTGGCGGAGGCGGGCTTCTTTCCCGGCGTGATCTATTACTTCACGCAATGGCTGCCCAACGGCGAGCGCGGCAAGGCGATGGCGATCTTCCTGAGCGGCTCCGCACTGGCGTCAATCCTGTCGGGGCCGATTTCCGGCGCGCTGCTGCAGATCGAAGGCGGCGGCTTGCACGGCTGGCAATGGATGTTCATCATCGAAGGCCTCGCCTCAGTGGTGCTGTGCGGCTTCGTCTGGTTCTGGCTCGACTCGCGGCCGGCTGATGCGAAGTGGCTGACACAGAGCGAACGCGATCTCATCGGCAACACCATCGCCGCCGAACAGGCCGAGCGTGAAAAGATCAAGCCGGCCCATATCTCGACCTGGGCGCTGCTGCGCGACAGCCAGATCGTCATCTTCTGCTTCATCTATTTTTCGATCTCGCTGACGATCTACGGCGCCACATTCTGGCTGCCTAGCATCATTCGCAAGATGGGTGCATATTCCGACTTCCAGGTCGGCCTGTTCAATTCGATCCCATGGATCATCTCCATCATCGCCATGTACCTGTTCGCCAGCCTGGCGGCGCGCTTCAAGTTCCAGCAGGCCTGGGCTGCGGCGGCGCTGATCATCGCCGCCATCGGCATGTACGTGTCGACCTTCGGCGGACCGGTATTCGCGTTCGTCTCGATCTGTTTCGCTGCGGTGGGATTCAAGGCGGCGTCTTCGCTGTTCTGGCCGATCCCGCAGTCGTATCTCGATGCGCGCATCGCAGCAGCAGTGATCGCGCTGATCAACTCGCTCGGCAACCTCGGCGGTTTCGTCGCACCGACCACTTTCGGCTTCCTTGAACAAAGGACCGGTTCGATCCAGGGCGGCCTGTATGCCCTGGCGGCGACCTCCGTGGTGGCGGCGGTCGTGGTGTTCTTCGCCCGCACCTCGGCGCACCCGGCAGCGATTGCAGGCAAAAACTAATTCATTATTCATACCGGAAAAAGACATGAAGATCACCCGCGTCGCCGTCACACCGATCGCATTCAAGGATGCGCCCCTGCTCAACGCCAGCGGCATCCATGAGCCATATGCCTTGCGTTCCATCATCGAGGTGGAAACCGACAACGGCCACTTCGGCCTCGGTGAAAGCTACGGCGACGCCGCCGCGCTGGCCGTGCTGGACAAGGTAAAAACGCAACTGATCGGCCTCGATCCGTTCAACCTCAACCGCCTGCGCGCGATCGTCAAGGCCACAGTGGCGGGCATGTCGCCGGCCAATAATGCAGGTGCCGAATTGGCCCCGGGTTCGCACGCCAGCAAAGCCGTCAGCAATACATATTCGGCGTTCGAAGTCGCCTTGCTCGACGTGCAGGCGCGCTATCTGAACGTGCCGCTGGTGGACTTGCTGGGCGGCGCCGTTCGCACCGACATTCCATTCAGCGCCTATCTGTTTTTCAAGTATGCGGAGCACATCGACAGCCCGTACAAGCCAGACGCCTGGGGCGAGGCGCTGAGCGAAGAACAGATCGTCGCCCAGGCGCGCCGCATGATAGCCGAGAACGGTTTCCAGAGCATCAAGCTCAAGGCCGGCGCCCTGGAGCCGGAGCATGAAGTCGCCTGCATCAAGGCCCTGAAAAAAGCCTTCCCCGACACGCCGCTGCGCATCGACCCGAACGCCAATTGGTCGCTCGACACCGCCGTGCGCATGGCCGAATTGCTGGGCGACGACCTGCAATATTACGAAGACCCCACGCCGGGGCTGGAGGGCATGGCGGAGCTGCATCGCCGCACCGGATTGCCGCTGGCGACCAACATGGTGGTGACCGATTTCGATGAGTTCCGCCGCAGCGTCGCCTTGAACAGCGTGCAGATCGTGCTGGCTGATCATCACTACTGGGGCGGCTTGCGCGACACGCAGATGCTGGCGCTGATGTGCGATACCTTCGGCCTTGGTGTCTCGATGCACTCCAATTCACATCTGGGCATCAGCCTGATGGCGATGTCGCATGTGGCGGCGGCGGTACCCAACTTGTCCTATGCCTGCGACACCCATTACCCGTGGCAGGAAGCCGACGAAGAAGTCATCAAGGGCGGCAAGCTGCCCATCCGCAACGGTTGCGTCAGCATCACGCGGGCGCCCGGCCTGGGTGTGGAGCTCGATCGCGATCAATTGGCCAAGCTGCACGACCTCTACTTGAGCTGCGGCATCCGCTCGCGCGACGACGTGCGCCAGATGCGCAAGTACAAGCCGGACTGGAAAACGGTGAAGCCGCGTTTTTGAGGTCGCTTGCGCTTACTTGAGGGGGGATTGGATATTCGGTGGCGGAGGTCGATTGGCGGAAGGAAGGATGTCGAACGTGACCGGGACAGTCAGGGTCATCATGTAGCTTGCGGCATCGAGCGCATCTATCCATCCAGGCGTGGCAGGCTTGAAGTAAAGCGATGCAGGGGCTGCAGCTTTTTTTACCGGAGCCGTATCGGCGGCAAGGTCTTTGAGAGAAAGATTGCCTATCCATTTGTCCGACCCGCGCATCATGTCCGCCGGCACGGCATGGACATACGGAGGAGCGGCAAGAGCGTGATCCCTTGCTTGAATAGCGGATGGGATATCGGCTTGAACAAGTCTCTGAACGACCGTGGACGCTTGCGCCGGGATCTGTCCTGCCAACGTGAGGCAGGCGGCCGCCAGCATCGGTGTGGCGAGGATTGCAGGTTTGATGAATTTGAATGCAGAAATCATGTGCGGTTTCCTTGAAGGTGGGCCGGACATGAGACGCGTCAATGAAAAGCCGAGTTCGCCAATCGCGGACCTTCATGAAAATAATGGTGCGAGTTGAAATTGTTGTGCGACAAATCTCGCATAATTTCTATTTTTTCTTGGGGCGCGCTCGTCCCCATGCCTCCAGGAATGCCAGCGTCACGCTTGCCTCGTTGGTCTCCGCCAAGCCGCTGCCGAAGAACGCGCCGACATCCTTGAAGTCGTTGCCGCCCGCCAGATCAGAGACGCTGCGAAAGGCGATGAACGGCACGCCGTTGGCATACGCAACCTGTGCGAAGGCAGCCGTTTCCATATCCACCAGCTGCGCTTGCAGCGTATCGTACAGATAGCTGCGGTAGCCGGCGTTGGCCAAAAAGGCCGAACCGGAAATGCCGCGTCCACCGACTATCAACGCCGGTTGAGCGGCAACGCACAGCGCCGGGTTTTTAGGGCCGCATGTCGCCAGCATGGGTTTCAGGTCGCGCGCTACCGCAAGCATCTGCGCATCGGCTTGGAACTCGAAGCGGAACTCACCCTGCGGTGCGTTGGCGGCATTCATCACGAAACTGTCGCGCATGAACAGACCGCTGCTGACCTTGCCGCCAGGCGCATCGAACTGGAAGTCGGAACGCGCCTTGCCATTTTCCGTCGCCAGCTTCAATCCCAGACAACTGACATCGCCGGCTTCGCCGCAAGCGGCCGGCAGGCTGCCGTCGCCATTCCAATAGACTTCCATCGGCATCGCCCAGCTTTCCGGCACAACCACGTCGCCGACATGATTGGCCGGATTGACGCCGCCGGCGATGCCGCTCATCAGCAGGCGTTCAATGTGGAAATGATCCAGCATCAGTTGCGTGACCATCGTGGCGTTGACCATGCTCACGCCGCTGAGTACGATCACGACCGGATTACCGCGCAATACGCCGGTCGTGAAGCGATTGCCGTTGATGCGCCAGTCGTGTTTTCTTTGGGTCTGCTCAAGCAGGATGTCGGCCTCGGCGCCGAATGCGGAGACGATGCCGATGCGCGGTTTGCACTCGCTCAGGCAGCGTTTCTGTTCGGCGTGAGCGGTGGTTGAGATGAATAAGGCGACAAGCGCCAGCAGCGCGCAGGAAAGCTTGTTCAACAGGGAGGAGAGGGGAGCGGGCAAGGATATTCCTTTGGTGGAAGACGACGTCTTCGAGAAATGCAGGCAGACCAGAGGATGCCGAAGAATCCGGAAATTAGCCACAGTTGTCGGAACGTCAATGCCGGCGGCGCTTTCAGCGGTAATTGAAGGTGAAAAAATTGCCCGTCGGATATATTGAGTATATGATTGCCGCAAAGAAATAACATCATCCCCCTCGGAGACACCCATGCAGCAGTTCCTGCTTTTGACCCTGTGCGCCCTCGCCATCACCGGCTGCAGCCGTTCGCCCGCCGAGCAGCTGGCTTATCGCCATGCCGAAGAGCAGTACCAGATCAACATGGAACGTTCCGCACGCTATCGTCAATCGCTGGAGCAGGCCGACGGCGAAAGCCCGGCGCCGATCATCATCACTTCGCGGCCGGCGGACTGAGCGACCGTATTTTCCTCATCAGGATCGACGCCGTAGCGCTTCCTTTCGTCAAGCTCAGGCAGTCTCCGCAGCCATCGTCTCCACCATCAACTTCCTGATCTCCGGCACGCAAGAGCCGCAGTTGCCGCCGGCCTTGAGGCAGGCGGTGACTTCCGCCACCGTCTTCAATCCCTGCTCGCGCACTGCATTGCAGATCGTGTTGCGGCCCACGCCGAAGCATGAACATACCGTAGGGCCGGTGTCGGCGCCTTTTTCGATCGGCTGGCCGATCAGCAGGCCGACGCGGTCGGCTTCCTCCAGTTGCTCCTTGTCGAACAGACTCGCCAGCCAGGCGCGCGAGGGCAGGTCGGGGCGTTTGGACAGGAAGATGCACATGTCGATACGGTCGTTGTCGACGTGCACCGCGCGATAGACGCCGGCGGTGCGGTCTTCGTATTCGAGCCAGTCGGCGTCGATGTCGTGTACGCCGAGCAGCTTGCGCGCCCACGCGCTGTGGTCGCCGATGGCGTTGCGGCCGGCCAGTTCGTAGCGCGCAAAATCGCGGCCCTGGATGCGCGTCCAATGCGTGATTTCATCCAATGCCAATGCTTTGCGGCTCAGGATGAAGCCATGCCAGGACACGCCGAATTCTTCAATGTTGACGGGCGTGTGTTTGAACTCCGGTTCACCCGATACCGGATCGACCACCGGATTGACCAGCGCACCCACGCGCGCATCGGAGGCGGTCTGGTTGCTCCAGTGGATCGGTACGAACACGCTGCCGCGCGCAATGCCGCCGCTGTGCTGCACGCGCGCCACCATCGCGCCCCAGCGCGAGCTGATGCGCGCCAGGCTGCCTTCGCGCACGCCGTAACGCAACGCATCCTGCGGATGCATGTCGACGAAGGACTCCGGCACGTGATCTGCCAGGCGCGCCGATTTGCCGGTGCGCGTCATGGTGTGCCATTGGTCGCGCACGCGGCCGGTGTTGAGCGTCAGCGGGAATTCTTCATCCGGCAGATGCGCCGGACCGCGCGGCGGCGTCGGCACGAAGCGCGCCTTGCCGTCGGCATGTGCATAGCGCCGGTTGCCGAACAGGCGCGCGGCGCCGACCGCGTCGCCGTTGTGTTTGTCGCGCGTGACGGGCCACTGGATCGGCTGCAACTGGTCGAACTGTTGCTTGTTCATGCCGGTCAAGCCGTCGAGATTGAACACGCGCATGTTGTTGCCGGCAATTTGCGGCGGGCCGTTGCGGTAGCTGCTCAGGCGCGCGTGTTCGTCGAAGATCGCATGCACGCCGGCGAAGTCGAAGCCGCGATACCCCATGCGGATGGCGACGTCGCAGATGATCTTCCAGTCCGGACGCGCTTCGCCCGGCGCGGTCAGGAAGGCGCGCTGGCGCGAGATGCGGCGCTCCGAATTGGTGACGGTGCCGTCCTTCTCGCCCCAGCCAAGCGCGGGCAGCAGCACATGCGCGAAGGCATTGGTGTCGGTGCCTTCGATGATGTCGGAGGCGACCACCAGTTCGCACTTCGACAGCGCGCGCTGGACCACGTTGGCGTCGGGCATGCTGACCATGGGATTGGTCGCCATGATCCAGACCGCCTTGATGCGGCCGGCTTCGATTGCATTGAACAGGTCGACCGCTTTCAGGCCCGGCTTGTCGGCCATGTGCGGCGAGCCCCAGAAGGTTTGCACCGTGTCGCGATGCAGCGCATTGTCGAGATCCATGTGCGCCGCCAGCATGTTGGCGAGGCCGCCGACTTCGCGCCCGCCCATGGCGTTGGGCTGGCCGGTGATCGAGAACGGGCCCATGCCGGGCTTGCCGATGCGGCCGCTGATCAGGTGGACGTTGATGATGCTGTTGACCTTGTCGGTGCCGGCGCTGGATTGATTCACGCCCATCGAGAAGGCGGTGATGACCTTCTCGGTATCGGCGAACATTTGATAGAAGGCCAGCAGGTCGTTGACGTCGACCTTGCAGATCCGCGCGATTTCATTCGGGTCGGCGCAGTCGGCGTCGGCGATTGCCAGCGCTTCGCCGAGGCCGCTGGTGTGGGCGTCGACGAAAGCGTTGTCGCGCGCGCCGCGATGCGCAAGGAAGCTCATCAGGCCGTTGAACAGCCAGACGTCGGTGCCGGCCTTGACCGGCAAATGCATGTCGGCCAGTTCGCAGGTGGCGGTGCGGCGCGGATCGATGACGATCAGTTTCATCTCCGGCCGGTTTTCCTTGGCCTTGGCGATGCGCTGGAACAGGATGGGATGACACCACGCCGTGTTGGAGCCGACCAGCACCACCATGTCGGCCAACTCCAGATCCTCGTAGCAGATCGGCACCAGGTCTTCGCCGAACGCGCGCTTGTGGCCGGCCACGGCCGACGACATGCACAGGCGCGAATTGGTGTCGATGTTGGCGCTGCCGATGTAACCCTTCATGAGTTTGTTGGCGATGTAATAGTCTTCGGTCAGCAACTGGCCGGAGACATACAACGCCACCGCATCCGCACCGTGCCGGTCGATGATGCCGCGCAGGCCGCCGGCGACCTTGTCGAGCGCAGCGTCCCAGCTCACGCGCTGCAACGTGCCGTCGGCGTCGCGCACTTTCGGATGCAGCAGGCGGCCGCTGAGGTCGACCGTCTCGCCCAGCGCCGAACCCTTGACGCACAGGCGGCCCTTGTTGGCCGGATGCAGCTCGTCGCCCGTGACGGCGATCACGCCGTCGGCCTGCATGGCGGCGCGCACGCCGCAGCCGACGCCGCAATACGGGCAGGTGGTCTTGGTGCCGACGGTCGAGAGCGGAGCTTGGGAGAGGTTCACGATGGTTTCCTGGTCAGGCTGCCTGAGGGCTCGGGGTCTGGCTTTGCGATTGGCTGGAGATGGTCTGGCCGAACAACAGTTGATGACGGATGGCGGAAATGTCGCCGCCTTCCCGGATCAGGTCGAAGTACCACGGACCGTCCTTGACGTCGCCGTACAGCACTGCGCCGATCAGCCGGCTGCCTTGCAGCACCAGCCGCTTGTAGATGCCGCGGCGCGGATCGCGCAGCACCAGGTCTTCGGTGTCGTCGGCGCCGATGAAGTCGCCGGCGGAATACAGGTCGACGCCGGTGACCTTGAGCTTGGTGGCGGTCGCTTGCTGCACGTAGCGGCGATGGCCGGCGCCGGCCAGATGGGCGCCGCACACGCGCGCCTGGTCCCAGATCGGCGCGACCAGGCCGAAGGTGGCCTGGCGGTGCTGCACGCATTCGCCGACGGCATAGATGCGCGGATCGTAAGTCTGCAGCGTATCGTCGACCACGATGGCGCGGTCGCAATGCAGCCCGGCCTCCTTGGCCAGGCCGATGTTGGGGCGTACGCCGGCGGTCATCACGACGAGGTCCGCCGGGATTTCCGAACCGTCCTTGAAGCGCACCGCGGTGACGCGATCCGGCCCGACGATGGCTTCGGTCTGCGCATTGAGAAGGAAGCGCAGGCCCTTCATCTCCAGCGCCTTCTTGAGCAGCGCGGCGGCCGGCTTGTCGAGTTGCTGGTTCATGAGGCTGTCGGTGACATGCACCACGGTCACGTCCATGCCTTGGCGCAGCAGGCCGTTGGCCGCTTCCAGCCCGAGCAGGCCGCCGCCGATCACCACGGCGTGACGATGGTTGCGCGCGGCGTCGAGCATGATGTGAACGTCCTGGATGTCGCGAAAGGCGATCACGCCCGGCAGTTCATGGCCCGGCACCGGGATGATGAACGGCTTGGAACCGGTCGCCAGCAGCAGGCGGTCATACTTGATCTCGACGCCAGCCTGGGAGCGCACGGTGCGGCGGCGGCGGTCGATTTTCTCGACCGGATCGCCGGCGTGCAGCGTGATATTGTTTTGCACGTACCAGTCGCGCGTGTTGAGCATGATGTCGTCGATGCTCTTGTCTCCCGCCAGCACCGGCGACAGCAGGATACGGTTGTAATTGCCGTGCGGCTCGGCGCCGAACACGGTGATGTCGTACAGGTCCGGCGCCAGCTTCAGCAATTCTTCGACTGTGCGCATGCCGGCCATGCCGTTGCCGATCACGACCAGCGACGGTTTTTTTGCGGAAGCTACAGGTGCCGGAACGATAGTCATGCGCCCACCCACACCTTGCCGTGTTCGAGGCGCGCAGGGTAGGCGCTCACCGAATGTTCGGGCGCTTCGATGCATTCGCCGGTCTGCAGGTCAAAATGTTGTTTATAAATCGGCGAGGCCACCACGATGCGTTCGCCGATGCTGCCGACCAGGCCGCGCGACAGCACCGAGGCGTCCGCATTCGGGTCGTAGTTGCCGATGGCGAAGACACGGGTCTCGCTATTGCCGCCTTCGATGACGTGGAACACCGCCACCTGTTCGCCGCCGATCAGGGCGCAGACGCCGGTGTTCGGCACGATGTCGGCGATATCGCAGACTTCAATCCAGTGTTCAATTTGTCGGTCGCTGTGCATGTTCATTTCCTCTCTCAGGAATCAGATCGCTTCTGCGACCACAGGAATATCGATCAGCTTGCGCTCGGCCACCGTCGCCGGGCGAATCTGGCCGCGTTCGTCAACGAACTTGACGTTCGCGTCGGCTTCCTTGCTGTTGACGAAGTGGCGGAAGCGCTTGCGCGTCTCGGGATCGGTGACGGCCTTCTTCCATTCGCATTCATAGGTATCGACCACGTGCTGCATGTCGGCTTCCAGTTCGGCGGCGATGGCCAGCTTGTCGTCGATGACCACGCTCTTCAGATAGTCGAGGCCGCCTTCGAGGTTGTCGCGCCAGGTGCTGGTGCGTTGCAGGCGATCGGCGGTGCGTACGTAGAACATCAGGAAACGGTCGATGTAGCGGATCATGGTTGCTTTGTCGAGATCGGAGGCGATCAGTTCGGCATGGCGCGGCTTCATGCCGCCGTTGCCGCAGACGTACAGGTTCCAGCCTTTTTCGGTGGCGATGATGCCGACGTCCTTGCCTTGCGCTTCGGCGCATTCGCGGGTGCAGCCGGACACGCCGAACTTGATCTTGTGCGGCGAGCGCAGGCCCTTGTAGCGGTTCTCCAGTTCGATCGCCAGGCCGACGCTATCGTCCACGCCGTAGCGGCACCAGGTCGAACCGACACAGGATTTGACCGTGCGCAGCGACTTGCCGTAGGCGTGGCCGGTTTCAAAGCCGGCGGCGATCAGTTCTTCCCAGATGTCCGGCAGTTGCTCGACGCGGGCGCCGAACAGGTCGACGCGCTGGCCGCCGGTGATCTTGGTATAGAGGCCGTACTTCTTGGCGACCTGGCCGACCGCGATCAGGCCGTCCGGCGTGACTTCGCCCCCGGCCATGCGCGGCACGACCGAATAGGTGCCGTCCTTCTGGATGTTGCCGAGGAAGTAGTCATTCGAATCCTGCAGGCTGGCGTGTTCCTTCTTGAGCACGAAGTCATTCCAGCACGAGGCCAGGATGTTGGCCGCGACCGGCTTGCAGACGTCGCAGCCGAGACCCTTGCCGTGTTGCGCCAACAGGTCGCCGAAGCTCTTGATCTTGTTCACGCGCACCAGGTGATGCAGCTCCTGGCGAGAGTAGGGGAAGTGTTCGCAGACGTGGTTGTTGACGGCGAGACCTTGCTTTTTCATCTCGGCCTTCATCACCTGCGTCACCAGCGGCACGCAGCCGCCGCAGGCGGTGCCCGCTTTGGTGCAGCTCTTGAGGTCGCCGATGTTGGTCACGCCGGACGCCACTGCCGCACACAACTGGCCCTTCGAGACGTTATTGCAGGAGCAGATTTGCGCGGAGTCTGGCAGGGCGTCGACGCCGAGGCCGACCTTGGCCTTGCCGTCGGCTTGCGGCAGGATCAGGAACTCCGGCGACTCCGGCAGTTCGATGCGGTTGAGCATCATCTGCAGCAGCGTGCCGTATTCGGCGGCGTCGCCGACCATGACCGCGCCGAGCAGGTGCTTGCCCGACTCGGAGACCACGATCTTCTTGTAGATCTGCTTGCGTTCGTCGGTGAATTGATAGGAGCGTGCGCCGGCTTCCTTGCCGTGCGGGTCGCCGATGCTGGCGACGTCCACGCCCATGAGCTTGAGTTTGGTGCTCATGTCGGCGCCGTTGAATTGCTGCACTTCGGCGGCATCGTTCAGGTGCGCCAGCATGTGTTTGGCGGCGGTGCGCGCCATGTCGTAGCCGGGCGCCACCAGGCCGAAGATCTTGCCGTTCCACAGCGCGCATTCGCCGATGGCGTAGACGTCGGGATCGGAGGTGATGCAGCTGTTGTCGATCACGATGCCGCCGCGGTCGCCGACCTTCAGGCCCGACTCGCGCGCCAGTTCGTCGCGCGGACGGATGCCGGCCGAGAAGACGATCATGTCGGTGTCGAGGTGGGTGCCGTCCTCGAAGTTCATGCGGTGCGTGCCGGTTTTTCCGTCGACGATTTCCAGTGTGTTCTTTTGCGTGTGGGCGGTGACGCCGAGGTCCTGGATCTTCTGGCGCAGGATGCGGCCGCCGCTCTCATCGACCTGCACCGCCATGAGGCGCGGGGCGAATTCCACCACGTGGGTTTCCAGGTTCATGTCGCGCAGCGCCTTGGCGCATTCCAGGCCGAGCAGACCGCCGCCGATCACCACGCCGGTCTTGGAGCGCTTGCCGCACTCGAGCATGGCTTCGAGGTCTTCGATGGTGCGGTAGACGAAACAATCCTTGCGCTGGTTACCCGCGACGGTCGGGACAAAAGGGTAAGAGCCCGTGGCCATGACCAGCTTGTCGTAGGCCAGCGTTTCGACGGCGCCGTTGATGTTGACGGTAACGGTCTTGCCGACGATGTCGATGTTCTGCGCCTTGGCGTTGAGCTTCAGGTCGAAGTCCACCGGGCTCTTGCCGGCGTCGAAGAAGCCCGGCGCCACAAGAGACAAGTCGTCGGCGGACTTGCCAGCGAAGAATTCGGACAGATGCACGCGATCGTAGGCCGGACGAGGCTCTTCGCACAGCACGGTGACCTTGAGGTTGGACGCGCCGCTTTCAGCCAGCGACTCCAGGAATTTGTGACCGACCATGCCGTGGCCAATGACGATGATGTTCATGATCAGGTTCTCCTCAGGCGGGGATGTTATTGGCTGCAACGGCCGGTGTCGGCTCGTCGTTCTTGTCGCTGGTGGTGAAGCGTACGGCGACCGCGCACAGCGCCGAGACCGTCACGAGCACGCCGAGCATGCTCAGTGTCTGTTGGGTGTCGCCCAGGCCCTTCATCAGGAAGCCGGCCAGCACCGCGCCGACGTTGCCGCCCGCGCCGATGATGCCGGCCACGCCGCCCAGCGCCTTGCGATCGATGAACGGCACCAGCGCATAGGTCGCGCCGCACGCCATGTGGGTGAACAGGCCGAAGCACAGCATCGCGATGACCGCCAGCGTGACGCTGCCGGCATGGGCAAACCACAGCAGTCCGAGGCCTTCACCCAGCATCATGATGAACAGCAGGGTGGCGCGGCGATTGAGGCCGCCCCGCAGTGCCACCTTGTCGGAGATGATGCCGCCCAGCGCGCGGGCAAACAGCGCCAGCAAACCGAAGCTGGCGGCGGCGATGCCGGCGCTCTTCAACGACAGGCCGAAGTGATCGACGTAATAGATGGCGGCGATGTTGTGGATGAAAATTTCCACGCCGAAGCAGGCGCCGTAGGTGATGAACAGCATCCACACGCGGTAGTTGGCGCTGGCGGCGCGGAAGCTGGCCCAGCCGCCTTTTTTACCGCTTTCGATGGCGATGCCGGCGGCGCGCAGTTCGTCGAAGTTGCCTTGCGGGCAATCCTGCGTGAAGTGCCAGTAGAGCGCCGCCATCGCCAGCATCATCAGGCCCGGCACCAGCAGCGCGACGCGCCAGCCGAGGTTGTCGCCCACGCCCAGCATCAGCATCGCGGCCAGCAGCAGCGGCATCAGGCCCTGCGCCACGCCGCCGCCGGCATTGCCCCAGCCGGCGGTTGCCGCGTTGGCGGTGCCGACTACATTGGGCGCGAACATCACCGAGGTGTGATATTGCGTGATCACGAAACTTGCGCCGACCGCGCCGATGCACAGGCGGAAGAACAAGAATGTTTCATAAGTCTGGGCGAAGCCGACGCCGATCACCGGCAATGCACCGATCAGCAGCAGGCCGGTGTATGCCTTGCGGGGGCCGTAACGGTCGCACAGCGGGCCGATGATCAGGCGCACCAGGATGGTCACGGCGACGGCGGCGATGTTGATGTTGGCGATCTGTTCCACGGTCAGGCCGAGCTGGCCCTTGATCACCGGCATCAGCGGCGCGCAGGCGAACCAGGCGAAGAAGCAGACGAAAAAGGCCATCCAGGTCAGGTGGAAGGCGCGCATCTGCGGCGTATCGATGGAAAAGAGCCGGATCTTGCTCGCCTTGCTGGAGCTGTTGCTATGGAGGTCTCTGCTGTCAGGAGTTGCGGCCATTTTTATCCCGTTAAAAACAAAAAGGCGCCCGCTCGGCAAGGCATGAATGCCAAGCTAAGCGGACGCCGTTGTCCTGCAGATCCGTCTTTAGATCGGCATTAAAAATAGTGAAAGCTGCTGGATCGTCGTTGATCCATGCACGGACATATGCAAAGGCTGTGCCAGAGCACCGGAATTCTTGATGGGAAAGGGCTTTGGGGGCGATTCGGACGTGCCGGAGCGTGGCTCGCCGCAGCATGGCATGCAACGATATATGTCATGTTGTGATGTGTCGCGGTGCAGGCTGCTCGCAAATGGTGCGGTGCATCGGGCGTTTTGGGCCGCATCCGCAATCGGGCGTGGACTTGCTTTTGTGCAATAAAATCCGGTGCTTTGGAGGATCAGGCAATCCTCCGGCAGCGTTGGTCTGCCGCCGCCGGTGGCCTGGCTCTCACCATGGCCTCAGGTCATTCACGGGAGTTTAATTTCCATCAGCCGGTAGCACGATGCGCATCGACTGCTTCTGGAATTGCTCGAAGCGATGCAGTTCCTGTTCGATCGCGCTCTTGAGCGCCGTCGATTTCTTCTCCATCCACGTCCATTGCTGCACCAGCAGCTTGCCGTTCTTGCGATCCATCTTGAGATCGAGCGCGGCGACGATGCGGTCGCCCATCAGCACCGGTAAAGCAAAGTAGCCGAGCACACGCTTGTCCGCCGGCACATAGGCTTCGAAGCGGTGTTCGTAATCGAAGAACAACGCCAGCCGCTTGCGCTGGATCACCAGCGGATCGAAGGGCGAGAGGATATGCACGCGTTCGCTCGATGCCGGGTTGATGCCGCCGTCGGACAAGGCGTCGAGCAGCGCCGGGGCGATCCAGTGCGGCTGCTTCGGCGCGCCTTCAATGTGCACCGCGACCAATTGCTTGCGCTTGATTGCAGCGGCGATCAGTTCCTTCACCAGCGGCTTGGCCTGCACGCTGCCGTAACAAATCGAATCGAGGCTGACCATGCCCTGCGCCTTGAGCGCGCGGCGCAGCAGGTATTGCGCGAACTGTTTTTCCTTCACTGGGGCGGGACGTCGCGGCCAGTCGAAATGACGAGCGGCGAGGTCGTAGGTCTTGAGCATGCCGGTGCGCTTGCTGATCACCAGGTCGCCGATGAAGAAGCCCCAGCGCAGTGCGCGTTTCGATGGTTTGCGGCTGCCCCAGGGATGGGTCTTTTCTTCCAGCACGTCGTCGTCAATGTCGCGGATCGAGAGGCCGCCTTCCTTGCGGATGCGCTTGAGCAGCGCGGCGTAGTCGGCTTCGTCGACGCCGGCAAAAGAGGCGTGCGGATTGAGGCGGCGCCGTTCCATCTCCGGCAGGAAATGACGGAACTCGACAGTCGGCACATAGGCCAGCGCATGCGTCCAGTATTCGAACACTGACTTGTCCACCGACTGCGCCCGCTCCAGGTCGCTCAGTTTGTATCCAGGGATACGCGTATACAGGATGTGGTGGTGGCTGCGCTCGATCACGTTGATGGTGTCGATCTGAACATAGCCGAGATGCTCCGCGGCCAACTGCACCGCAGTCGCGCCGTCGCCGAACGGCGCGGTCGTGTCGAGGCGCTGGGCGCGCAGCCAGATGGCGCGCGCCTGCGCCGCAGAAAGGGGAATTGAAGTCGTGCTCATGAACCTGGGTACAGTCGTCGGAGATTGAGGATGATTGTAGACAGTTTGCCATCTGCGCGTGCGACGCCGGCACTATTGGCGCGTGCCGAATAGTCAATTCGTCCGCAGGCCATTTATCTCCGACACCGTCGCCGCGATGATGGCGTCTTGCTCTCATCAACCGGATACAGGTGCTTCGTGCAAAAAACTCCCCCGATCACAATCGCGCCGGGTGCCGGCCGCTTCATCTTTCCCGCGCTGATGCGCTGGTATGCGCGCGGCGAGGGGCTCACTTATGCGCTGCTGCGCTTCGGCTACGGCGCCATTATTTTCACGCACGGCCTGCCCAAAGCGCTGGGCGTGTCGCATGGCTCAATGGCCGATCCGATGGCCGGTTCGATACGTCTGATAGGCGAAGTCATGGGGTTGCCGTTCGCGCCGCAACTGGCTTTCCTGGTGATGCTGCTGGAGACGGTGGGCGCAGCCATGCTGGCGCTGGGCCTGCTGACGCGGCCGCTGGCCTTGTTGATGTTTGTTGAAATGATCGCCATCAGTTATGCGATGGGGCCGACCTGGCCGTGGATCGATCGCGGCATTGAGTATCCGGTACTGCTGGGACTGGCGGCGTTGTACATGATGCTGCGCGGCGGCGGCGCCTGGTCGCTCGACAGCCGCATAAGATATGAAATATAAAACATGAAAGCCAACCCCTTGCTTGCCAAGAAAGAGATGCCATGAAATTCGTCAACTACCTCGCCTACACCGACAACCGGCAATTGCTGGACGAACATGCACCGGCCCACAAGCACTACGTCAAGAGCCTGCTCGACGCCGGCAAGCTGGCGTTCGGCGGGCCGTTCCCGGACGGCAGCGGAGGTCTGCTGGTGTATGAAGTCGCATCAAAAGAAGAGGCCGAATCCCTGCGCGACCAAGATCCATATGCTCTGGCCGGCGTGTTCGTACGGTCTGAAATCAAGCCGTGGTTGCTGCTGGCGGTGCATCCGGAATTGTCGAAGCTGCAGTAAGGCGAATGCATCGGATCAGGTCCTCACCGGGTCATTTTTTTCGCACCCTTGCCCTGCGAGTGAAGTTCAGGGAATGAAGCCCGCGTTGCGATAGCTGTCGACGATTTCATCGTAGACGGCGATGTCGCCATGCCCGCGCGCCATCAGTTGCGCGCCGCCGATCGCGGCGAAAATGCTCATCGCCTGGCGCCGCAGGGCTTTCTTCGGTTTGGTCTCCGCCGTGCCTTGCATGAGTACTTCGGTCAGCCAGTCGACGTTGACGTCGTTGAAACGATTGACCTCGGCGCGTACTTCCGGCGGCAAGTCGTTGTGCTCCGCCGACATGATGCCGCACAGGCACATGCGATTATCATCGGCCAGCGCTGCCCGGAAGATCTCCGCATATTTCTTTATGCGGGTGCGCGCATCCTTGTGGACTTCCATCAGATTGCCCAGATAGGCGATACCGTCTTCGGTATAGCGGCGGGCGAGCGCTGCACCGAGATCGCCCTTGGTCGGGAAGTGATAGTGCACGCTGGCGCTCTTGATCCCGACTTCCGCCGCCAGGTCGCGAAAACTCAGCGCGTTATAGCCGTGCGCCTGCACGGTCTTGCGGGCGGCGGCCATGATTTTTTCGCGAGTATCGATTGCGCTCATGATGAAACAAACCTCTCTATCGGTAGATAGTTATTGACAGCGCGATTATACTATCTTATTGTCTATCTACCGATAGATAGATTAATTGATCGGCAATATCCGAATTATCTCGTTCAGCAACTGGAGCGCAGATTGATACAACGACAAACAGTCAAAGGAAAGTAACAATGAAGATTTATGACCGCCCCGGTTTCCCCAATCCAGCCCGCATCCGCATCGTGCTGGCGCAGAAGAATCTCGATTCACAAGTGACGTTCGAATCGGTCGACCTGATCGGCGCCGAGCACAAGCAGGCGGCGTTCCTCTCGAAGAATCCCTCAGGCGTGCTGCCGCTGCTGGAGCTCGACGACGGCACGCTGATCTCGGAAAGCACAGCGATCACCGAGTACCTCGACAACCTCGACGGCAATCCCGTGCTGACAGGCCGCACACCGAAGGAAAAGGCGATCATCCACATGATGCAACGTCGCGCCGAAAGTGGTTTGATTGACGCGGTCGGCATTTATTTCCACCATGCGACGCCTGGCTTGGGCGACGATCTGCAAAAGTACAAGAGCCCGGAATGGGCGCATCGCAAGGAGTGGGGTGAACGCGAACGTGCCAAGGCGCTGCAGGGCATGGTGTATTTCGACGGCATCTTGCGCAATAACAGCTACGTCGCGGGCGAGCAATTCTCAATGGCCGATATCACGGTGTTTGCCGGCCTGGCGTTTGCGGACGCAGCGGGGATTCCGATCGCTGCCGAGTTGAGCGCATTGCAGTCATGGCGTGTGAAAGTGGCGGAGTTGCCGGCGGTGAAAAATCGCAGCGGGCAAGCCTTTGTCGAAGAAGATTTGCGTCGTCTGGGTTTTTAAGTCGGCGACCGCCGTTCAGTCATTTCCGGCAATCCCAGAACGCCGCCTTTCGCAAGAAGGGCGGCATCTTTGCGTCAGCGGCTGATCTTTTCTTCGACAGATCCACAGCGAGAATCTAGGTCAGATTCAAGCCGCCATCCGCCGTCAAGATTTCCCCGGTCACGTATTGATTGGCTGCCAGCATGGTCGCCAGTTGCGCGATATCCGCCGGCTTGGCGGCGCGGCGCATGGGAGAGCGGGTCTGCCAAAGCGTGTGCGCATCCGCCCAGTCGGCGGTCAGCGGCGTGTCGACCAGGCCGGGCGCGATGGCATTGACCCTGATGTCGGGAGCCAGGGATAGGGCGAGCAATTTTGTCATGTGATTCAGCGCCGCCTTGGTCGCCGCATAAGGGATCGAGGCGCCCTTGGGGCGAACACCGGCGTGTGAGCTGATGTTGATGACGCATCCTGGCGTACCGGACTTCGCAGAATTTTTCAGCGCCTCTTGCGCCAGCGCGATGAGACGAAATGGCGCAACCACATTGACTTCATAGAGTTCATGCCAGATATCGGGCGACGCCGCCGACAGATCGCCGTGAGGAATCACGCGACTGATTCCGGCGTTGTTGACGAGGACATCCAATCGTCCGTAATGCGCAAGGATTTGTGCAATCAGACGGGCACGGTCTGCTTCAACGGCGAGATCGGCCTGGATGTAGAGCGCCGCAGGCAAAGCGGCCGCCAGTTTTTCACCTGTCTCAACAGACGATCTGGAGTGGACGACGACGGTGTAGCCTGCCTCCGCGAAACCGTGTGCAAGCGCCAGGCCGATTCCCGACGTGGATCCCGTGACCAATGCGACGCGAAGTTCTGAATTCATAGGGTGTCAAATTTGCATGGAAGGTAAAAATTGCAGCAAGTCCGGTGATCGATTTCTTCTCAACGGAAGAGAGCAAGGCCTGAGTGAATCACTGCATCGTACGGGATCAATGGCGCAGCGGCAACGCAACAGTTTCCTTTGTCGATGGCGAGAAATTGTAACTTGCATTATGAAATCCTTAAGCGTATAAAGCTAACTAGTTTCTATTTGAAACTAGATTGGCGGAAGTTCATTGGCGCCCGGTTGAGCAGGCGGCGATGGCATCGGCCTTCTTTTTTCATTATTGTTCTTGATCCTCGTCTTCAATTTTCAGGAGAAAATCTTGATTTCGGCATACGCAGATTTTGATAAAACTTTTCCATTCGCTCCGCACTTTCAGGAGGTCAATGGGTTTCAGATGCATTACGTGGACGAAGGAGACCGCTCGCGGGAAGTCGTGTTGTGTCTTCACGGCGAGCCGACCTGGGGCTATTTGTTCCGCTCATTGATTACGGCCCTTCGTAGCGATTACCGGGTTGTCGTTCCCGATCACATGGGCTTCGGCAAGAGCGAGACGCCGCAAGACCGCAGCTATTGGCTGCAGGATCACATCGACAATCTTGAGAAGTTGGTTCTTCAGCTGGACCTGAAAGAAATTACCCTGGTCATGCATGATTTCGGCGGTCCCGTCGGCATGGGCCTGGCCGCGCGGCATCCCGGGCGCATCAAGCGCATCATTTCAACCAACGGGCCGACGCCGTTCGGGCATCCCGACGGCATGGAACGGCTGATGGAGAATGCCGCCATCGCTCCCTGGTTCCAATGGATCGTGAAGGCCAATGAAGACGGTAGCCTGGAGCAGGTATTGGGGCAGCTTGGCTTCAATATCCTCAGCACCATGAAAATCAACGGCTTCGAAAACCACGGTGTGATCAGCGACACGTGGATTTCCGCCTATGGTGCGCACTTCGCGACGCCAGGCGATTGCCTGGGGGCCATAGGTTGGGCAAAGGGTTTCGCGACCGGCGCCCATCAGTTCGAAGTACCTGACGCAGCGGCGATCGCGACGATCCGGAGCAAGCCGGCGCTGGCAATCTGGGGCGATGCCGACAAGACGCTGCACCCGCCGATTTTCCTGCCGCTATTCACTTCGCTGTTCCCCGTTGCGGACGTGCATCGCCTGCCTGAAGCAGGGCATTATTGCTTTGAGGATGCGCCGGATGAGATCGCCGGCATCGTCAGGAGATTCCTGCAAAACAGTTAGGAAAGCCGGGGAGAAAATATTTCAGGCGTGAGCTGTTCGGGCGATCCGGAGGAAGGAGAGCCGCTTGAATATTCATGCAGAGGTCGCGCAGAAGCGCCGCGCGACGGCCTTTACGCCGGTGTTGATCACCGTCCTGTTGGAGTTGCTTTAACGTCCGACGGTGCATGCGTGAAATCAACAGGTATCGGTTGTTTTGTCTGATAGATGTACCAACAAATCTACCAACAAGTGTTTCGGATGTAATGAACACCGAAAAAACACCAACAAAAAAAAAAGCCGCGCAAACACTATGTTTTGCGCGGCTTTTTGAACGTCTTTGAACGTTGTACTACTCAATTCTGGCGGAGACGGAGGGATTCGAACCCTCGATACAGGTTTAAGCCCATATGCTTCCTTAGCAGGGAAGTGCCTTCGACCACTCGGCCACGTCTCCACGCTGTAGACAGATGTTGCGCTGCCTCAGCAAAGAAGCCCGCATAATATCTTTTCATGCGGATTTGGTCAATGAAACTCTGCTGTTTTGAATGGATTATTTTCCATTCGGCGAGCTTCACTGACGCGTCGGATTACTTGCCGTTTTCCAGGTCGAAGGCCTTGTGCAATGCGCGCACGGCCAATTCCATGTATTTTTCGTCGATCAGGACCGAGATCTTGATTTCGGACGTGGAAATCATCTGGATGTTGACGCCTTCTTCCGACAGCGTGCGGAACATCTGCGAAGCGATGCCGACATGGCTGCGCATGCCGACGCCGACCACGGAGACCTTCGACACCTTGGTGTCGCCGACGATGCTGGCGGCGCCGATGTGGGCCTTGACGCTGGCGTTCAGGACTTCGATGGCCTTGGCGTATTCGGCGCGCGGCACGGTGAAGGTGAAGTCGGTCTTGCCTTCGACGGACTGATTCTGGATGATCATGTCCACTTCGATGTTGGCGTCGGCAATCGGGCCGAGGATCTGATAGGCAATGCCTGGGCGA
This sequence comes from Herbaspirillum lusitanum, assembly GCF_026127345.1. Lineage (NCBI taxonomy): Bacteria > Pseudomonadati > Pseudomonadota > Betaproteobacteria > Burkholderiales > Oxalobacteraceae > Herbaspirillum > Herbaspirillum lusitanum. The sequence goes on from NZ_QXFG01000008.1 coordinate 478,011, forward strand.
TCTGGCACGCCGAGCACGGTAATCTTGGCTTCATCGCGGCTGAATGCGATGCCGGTAATGGTTGCTTGTTCCATCTTGGTGTCTTCCTCAAACGAAATCAGTGTGCCGGACTTGGTTTCTTCTTCCAGCGACATTAGTGGGTCGGTCAGCGACGACAGTACGCGCGTCGGCATCTTGTAGTTGCCGGCGAATTCCACCGAGCGGATCTGCAGGACCTTGGAGCCCAGCGACGCCATTTCGAGCATTTCTTCAAACGTCACGGTGTTCAGGCGGCGTGCTTCGCTGACCACGCGCGGGTCGGTCGTGTAGACGCCGTCCACGTCGGTGTAGATCAGGCATTCGGCGGCCTTGATCGCGGCAGCCACGGCCACGGCGGACGTATCGGAACCGCCGCGTCCCAGCGTGGTGATGTTGCCGTCGGCGTCAACGCCCTGGAAGCCGGTAATGATCACGATGCGGCCGGCGTTCAGGTCCTTGCGCACCTTGGCATCGTCGATCGAACGAATGCGCGCCTTGGTGAAGGCCGAATCGGTCTTGATCGGTACTTGCCAGCCGGCGTAGGAGACGGCTTCTTTGCCGATCGCCTTCAGCGCCATGGCCAGCAAGGCGACGGAAACTTGTTCGCCGGTCGATGCCAGCATGTCCAGTTCGCGGGAGTCGGGTTGGGCCATGATTTCCTTGGCCAGACCCAGCAAACGGTTGGTTTCACCAGACATTGCGGAAGGAACGACAACGATCTGGTGGCCGGCGTCGTGCCACTTGGCAACGCGCTTGGCGACATTCTTGATGCGCTCTGTCGAGCCCATCGAAGTGCCGCCGTATTTGTGAACGTATAAAGCCATAGGAAGTAGGTCTGAATTGCGTGACTGAGTGCTGCTCTTGGGTGCTGCTATTTGTTGCCGGATTGCGAAGAAACTGCGTAAAAGGCCGGAGGAAACAAACCCTCGACTTTACAGGGAGCAGGCCAAAATCACAAGAAAAAACGGGTAAAAAGCGGGTTTTTCATGCGTTTTTCAGTCCATTTCTGGCTGGTTTTGCATGATTCGATGCAGAAGGGAAATGTGCAGGAGGAGGTGACACGCCATCCACCATGGTGCTGCCGAACGGCAGGCCGACCAAGGTAGACGGTGGTTGCGGGCAGGGCCGCAATGATGCTTGTTGCTTGTAATGCGTAAGCGCTCGGACAATGCGCTTAGTAAAACTTAAGCACCGGTATAGACGCTGCTGTCGACGGCCGACTTCGATTGGCTGACGACTTCACTGCGGGACAGCGGGCTGCGCGCTTGAATCACGATAGGGTAATTGTTGCCGTTGGTGATCAGGCCTTGTGCTTGTGCTTGTTGCAGCTCGGCAACGACTTCGGCGCGGGTCTTGGTCGACACGAACTTGGTTTCCGGTGGAAATGGCGATTCAGCCATGGCGGCGCCGGCAGCGGCAAACAGGACGATAGCGGCAGTGATTTGCTTGGTGTTCATGGTAATTCTCCCAAAAGGATAGTCAGTGAAAGTACTTGTCGATGCACGGGCGGTTGGCTTGTGGCTGCTTGCTTCGCCATCGATGAAGCACAGTGTAGTCATTGCCTCATGCGAGAAAAATAGGTCTAATGGCAATGCACTATTTCGTTTACGGAAACAATCAAGGGCTTGAAAATGGATCGTTTGCACTCAATGAAGGTGTTTGCGAAGGTGGTGGAGCAGGGCAGTTTCGTGCGTGCAGCGGAAATCATGTCGCTGTCGAACGCCGTGGTGACGCGCTACATCGTCGATCTGGAGAACCATCTGGGTACGCGCTTGCTGAATCGCTCCACGCGCCGCTTGTCGCTGACGGAGTCCGGCCAGGCTTTCCTGGAGCGGGTCCGGCACATCCTGCCTGAGATCGAAGAAGCCGAAGCCATCGTTGCCATGGCCACCAAGAAGCCGGGCGGCACCTTGTCCCTGTATTCGCACGTCGGCTTCGGCCAGGGCCAGCTCGGCAAGTTGCTGGCGGAATATTCCGTCGCCTATCCGGATGTGGTGCTTGATGTGTCGGTGTCGGAACGCACCATGGATCTGGTGGAAGAGGGAATGGATATCGGGTTTTTCAGCAGCCTGCAAAAATTCGACGCCAGCATGGTGGTGCGCAAGATCGGCGTGGCCGAAGTGGTGCTGTGCGCTTCGCCGTCCTATCTGGAAAAGCATGGCGCGCCGCAGACACCGGACGAACTGAGCCGGCACGCCTGCCTCAATTTTTCGCACGAACATTTGCGCCATTATTGGCATGTGAAGACCGAAGCAGGCATTCGCGACATCCCGATCACCAGCCAGGTGGTGTCCAACAGCGCCTTGCTGTTGCGCGATTTCGCGCTGGCCGGCATGGGCATTACGATGCGCCCCTCATTCAGCCTTGGCGACGATCTGCGCTGCGGCAAGCTGCAACGCGTGCTGGCCGATTTTGATATGGGGCAGGTGTCCGTGATGATGGCGTATCCGAGCCGGCGTCTGCTGTCGGCCAAGGTGCGCAGTTTTGTGGATTTCATCTCTGATCGTTTCCCGCATCCGGAAACCGATCCGTGGCTATGATCGCGAAGAGATGAGAAGGCCGGCTTACGCGGCGTCGGACAGGCTGCCGAGTCGTTTTTTGAGATCGCATTCCTGCCAGGTCCGGCGCTGCGCGGTACTGCCGGCTTCCCGTTCGAGTTCCTGCGGACTGGTTTCGGACAGCGCTTGCAACAGCCTTTCGGCCTGGCGCGTGTCGGGTTCCATGGGGCCGAAGAAGGCCACGGTGGAGCCGCGCTGCATCAGCAGCGTCGGGAAATTGTCAACGTCGAGGTCGCCCACCAGGTCGGCCTGGTCTTCGATGTCGATCCAGACGAAATGATGTTCGGGGCGGCGCTCTGCCCAGGCTGCAAAATTGACTGCATAGTCGCGGCAACTGCCGCACCAGCCGGCGCACAGGCAGGCCACGACCCATTTGTCGCCGGCGAGGGCGGCAGCGAGTTCATCGCGGTTGCTGGCGGAGAAGATCTGATAGGACATAAGGCGGCCTATTCTACTCCGGTAGCGCAAAGCCGGCGCAAGCGACCTGCAACTCCGGCGTCCCCGAATAGTCGTTTTCCGACAGGGCCGGGGAGTGCGCGGCGCGGTAAAATAGCGGGATGTCCATCATTCTTGCCATCGAAACTTCCACCGAACTCGCCTCAGCGGCCTTGCTGCACGGCGACGAACTGATCTTCCGCGAATCGCTGGGCGTACAGACCCATTCCGAAACCATTTTGCCGATGGTCCAGCAACTGCTGGTGCAAGCCGGCATCGCGCTGTCGCGCTGCGACGCCATTGCCTTCGGCGTCGGACCGGGTTCGTTCACCGGCGTGCGTACGGCATGCGGCGTGGTGCAGGGACTGGCGTTCGGCTGCGACTTGCCGGTGGCGCCGGTGGTAACGCTGGAAGCCATGGCGCAAGCTTGCCTGGAAGCGACCCAAGGCGCCGCCAACGACGTGCTGGCGGTGCTTGACGCGCGCATGGGCGAGGTCTACTGGGCGCAGTATCGCCATGGCGCGGATGGCTGGGAAAGTGTGATCGCGCCGAGTCTGTCGTCGGCTGCTGCTGTTATGTCGCAAGGGCATGTGCAGGCCTGCGGCAACGGCCTGGCCGCGTATGCGCAGGATTTTGCATCGCAGCCGTTTGCAGCCGCGGCGTTGGCGCAACTGATGCCGCACGCGGCGCAGGTGGCAACGCTGGGCCGACGCATGGTCGCCCAAGGCAAGACCGTCTCGCTGGAGGAAGCGCAACCGCTGTACCTGCGCAACAAGGTCGCGCTGACCACGGCCGAGCGTCAGGTGCGCGATCTCGCCAAAGGCGCGGCGTGAGCAACGACGCCTTGCTGCATACGCTGGAGAGCAAGTTCGGCGCGCTGACGTTCGCCGCCATGAAGGTCGACGATATCGACGAGGTGGTGCAACTCGAGGACAGCGTTTATCCGCATCCGTGGACGCGCGGCAATTTCCTCGATTCGCTGTACAGCGGTTACCAGACACTGACCATGCGCGACCGTTCGGGGCGCCTGCTCGGTTATTTCCTGGTGATGGAAGCGGTGGATGAAGCGCACTTGCTCAATATCAGCGTCGCCGCGGATGCGCAGGGAGAAGGTTTCGGCCATTTGTTGCTGGAACATGCCGTCGACCTGGCGCGCAAGCACCGGATGGCTGTCATGCTGCTGGAAGTGCGCGTGTCGAACTTGCGTGCGCTGCATGTGTACCGGCGTTACGGTTTCGTGGAAATCGGACGTCGCAAGAATTACTATCCCGCCAATCAACATACGCGCGAAGACGCGATCGTGATGAGCCTACCGCTATGAGTCAAAATACATTTGCCGCTTCGGCCAGGGTCCTGGAAGAAATCGGCGTCGGCCCGGTCTGGGTCCGACGCCATCTTGCCGTTGAAACAGCCGAGGCCGAAGCCGCCGCAACGCCGGTGGCTGCAGCGCCCGCACCGGCTCCGCAGAGAGCTGCGCAACCGGCGGCACGACCAGCGCCAGCGCCGGCTCCCGCTCCCGCTCCCGCTCCCGCTCCCGCTCCCGCTCCCGCACAAGACGATGGCCTGCCGCCATGGCTGAATGAAATGAGTGACGCCGACATGGCGCCGCCCGGCTTCATGCCCTACGACGATGAAGACGACGAACCCGTCATCAGGATCAATTCGGCCATCGCCACCATGGATTGGGCCAAACTCAAGGAAACCGTTGCAGAGTGCCGCCAGTGCGGCTTGTGCAACGGCCGCAAGAAGACCGTCTTCGGCGTCGGCGATGAAAAAGCCAAGTGGCTGTTCATCGGCGAAGGCCCGGGGCGCAACGAGGACATGCAGGGCGAACCGTTCGTCGGCCCGGCCGGCAAGCTGCTCGACAACATGCTGGTCGCCATGGGCCTCAAGCGCGGCGAGAACGCCTATATTGCCAACATCGTCAAATGCCGTCCCACCGACGAAGCCGGCAAGGATCGTCCGCCGTCGGCGCAAGAAGTGGCGTCTTGCCTGCCTTACCTGCAACGTCAGATCGCGCTGATCCAGCCGACCGTGCTGGTGGCGCTCGGCAAGACCGCCGCGCTGTCGCTGCTCGGCCTGGATCCGGCCACTCCTGTTTCCAAACTGCGCGGCACCGTCCATCGCTATCAGGGCCTGCCGCTGGTTGTGACCTACCACCCGGCTTACCTGTTGCGGCAGCTTGGCGACAAGAGCAAGGCCTGGGCCGATCTCTGCCTTGCGATGACAACCTATGCCGACACCACTGACTGATCTGCCGACTGTACCAACCTCGTCCTTTCAGCAGCAATTCCATCGGCGCTGGTCGTCGCTGCGTGACCCGCACGTGCGTGCGCTGGCGTGGCTGCTGGATGCTCCCGGCCTGCTCGACGCCCAGGCATCGCGCTGGAACGGGCGCATCGCTGCACTCGGAGCACTCAGCGAAATGGACATCACCTGGCTGCAGGCGCTGGACAAGAATCCGCGCGAGCTCTATCTGCTGATCAACGCACAACCGTCGGCGCGCCTCGGGCGCTATGCCGAAAAGCTGCTGACGTTTTACCTGCAGCAGACCGGCCGGTTGATTGCGCACAACGTTCAGGTGCGCAACGGTCCCAACGACACCATCGGCGAATTCGATTTTCTGGTGCATGACGAGGCGAGTGATGACGCTCGATCCGGCGCGGTGCATTGGGAGTTCGCGACCAAGTTTTACCTGCTCGAATCGCATCACGACCAGATGCAGGCCGACGCGTTCGTCGGGCCGAACCTGGCTGATTCTCTCGGCGCCAAGATGGACAAGATCATGCAGCAGCAATTGATGCTGTCAGCCCATCCGGCGGCAGCGCAATACCTTCCGCAACCGGTCACGCGCGCACTGGCCCTGGTCAAGGGCTGGTTGTTCTATGGGGAGACGACTGAGGCGGCATCTCTGCCGGCGGCGTTGGGTATTTCAGCGCAACATTGCCGCGGATTCTGGTGCGAGCTGTCGGCGCTGGACGTGAGCGACGGCGATCGTTATCTGGTGTTGCCGCGCCTGGAGTGGCTGGCGCCGGCGCGGGCCTTGGCAGGCAAGACCTTGTCCGGCGCGCAGTTGCGTGAAGCGGTGCAATTGCTGTTCAAGGAGACGCTGGCGCCGGTCATGATCGCCGTGTGCGACATGGAAGGTGATGTGGCATTGGAGCGCCGGCGCGGTTTCCTGGTGCCGGACGACTGGCGCAGCAAGGCGGCGCAACGCGTGCAACATGCCGTGGTGCGGATTTAGCGGACTGGATAGCGTTGCACAATGAAAAAGCGTACGGGTTTGCCGTACGCTTTTTTTATTCGTCGTGCTTGTGTTCGCCGATCAGCGCCAGTGAATCATGCTCGCGCTGATTGGCCGCGTGACGGCGCATGATCAGGTACATGATGCTGGCGACGAAGACGCCGAAGATCAGGATGACGATGTTGACGTCGAGGTTGAGGCGCACCATGACGGCGTACAGCACCAGCATGGTCAGCACCGAGAGGTTTTCATTGAAGTTCTGCACGGCGATCGAATGGCCGGCGCTCATCAGCACGTGACCCCGGTGTTGCAGCAGCGCGTTCATCGGCACGACGAAGTAACCGGACAATGCGCCGATGATGATCAGCAGCGGGTAAGCAACCCAGACGGAGGTCACCATGGTCATGGCCATCACGACCAGGCCCATGACAATGCCCAGCGGCATGACCGACAGCGATTTCTTGAGCGGCACGAAACGCGCTGCGCCGACTGCCCCCAGTGCGACGCCGAGTGCAACCACGCCTTGGAGGATGGCGGCTTTGTCGAGCGGCATATGCAAGGACTTTTCGGCCCATTTCAGCACGATGAATTGCAGCGTGGCGCCGGCTCCCCAGAACAGCGTCGTGACGGCCAGCGAAATCTGGCCGAGCTTGTCTTTCCACAAGGTGGAAAAGCAGTTGCCGAAGTCGGCGATCAGTTTGACGGGATTGCGCTGCTGGTGGGCGTAACGGGCGCCGGTGTCGGGGATGTTGAGGTTGAAGATGGCCGCGGCGACATAGATGACGGTGATGATGCAGAGTGCAGCTTCGGTAGGGGTGTTGATGCCAAAGTCGAACACGGGGAAATCGAAGTTCAGCAGGGCTGAGGCAATATGCGGATTGACCAGCGCACCGCCAAGGACCGTGCCGAAGATGATGGAGCCGACCGTCAGTCCTTCGATCCAGCCGTTGGCCGCCACGAGCTTTTCGGGCGGCAGCAATTCGGTCAGGATGCCGTATTTGGCCGGGGAATACGCCGCCGCGCCGAAGCCGACCACGGCATAGGCGATCAAGGGATGTACGGTGAAAAACATGAGCGCGCAACCGACCACTTTGATCAGGTTGGTGATGAACATCACCTTGCCCTTGGGGAACGCATCCGCGAAGGCGCCGACGAACGCCGCAAGCAGCACGTACGAGAGCACGAAGAACAATTTCAACAGCGGCGTCATCCATGCCGGAGAGTGCATCTCCGAGAGGAGTGCAATAGCTGCGATAAGCAGTGCGTTATCGGCAAGCGACGAAAAAAACTGCGCCGCCATGATGGTGTAAAAGCCGCGATTCATCCGTATCCAAGATGTGACAAATTATCTCCGGCTTGCTTTATACCATGAAAAGATGACATGCCAGTGATAAGTATGATGAGTGAAAATGCGCAGCCGGCGTGTTTTGCGCGGCCTCTTCCCGCTTCTTCGAAACAAGTTGGTCCGGTAAAATAGCAGCTTGTTCCCGAAGCGGGGGATTTGGCTCGGTTCCCGATGTTTTCTCACCATTTTTGTCGCTTTCCCGGCTTTCAGTTGAATATCCAATTCGCACCTATGCCCAGACCACTCGTTGCCACTATTGACATTTCCGCATTACAACACAATCTCGCGGTCGCCAGATCGCGCGCGCCGGATGCCAAGGTGTGGGCCGTGGTCAAGGCGCAGGCATATGGGCACGGTCTGGGACGCGCAGTGCGCGCCTTTGCCGACGCCGATGGCCTGGCGCTGATCGAGGTCAACTATGCGGTGCAGCTGCGCGAGCTCGGGTGGAGCAAGCCCATCCTGCTGCTGGAAGGTTTCTTCGACGCCGACGACATACCGGTGCTGGCTCGGCACGGCCTGCAGTTCGCCGTGCATTGCGACGAACAGATCGCCTTGCTGGAAGTGGCCGGGCTCGACGCACGGGCAGCCCAATTCGACGTCCATCTCAAGATGAACAGCGGCATGAATCGCCTCGGCTTCAAGCCGGAGGCCTATCGCGCCGCGTACGAGCGTCTGCAGAAGCTGGCCTGCGTGCGCAGCATCACCATGATCACCCATTTCGCCAATGCCGACGACCCCGCCAATCCCGACCTGCCGCTGGCCGAGCAGGTGAGGCGCTTCAATGCCGCCACCGCAGGGCTGGCAGGAGCGCACAGCGCGGCCAATTCGGCGGCCGATCTGATGCATGCCGACCTGGCCTACGAATGGGTGCGCGCCGGCGTGATGCTGTACGGCGGCACACCGGGCGGCGGCACCGCCAAAGAATTCGGCTTGCGCGCGGCGATGACGCTGGAAAGCAAGATCATCGGCGTGCAGGACATCGTTCCCGGCGACGCGGTCGGCTACGGCAGCCGTTTCGTCGCCGACAACGCCATGAAGATCGGCATCGTCGCCTGCGGTTACGCCGACGGCTATCCGCGCCATGCGCCCAACAACACGGCGGTGATCGTCGACGGCGTGCGCACCGGCACCGTCGGACGCGTATCGATGGACATGCTGACGGTCGATCTCAGTCATATTCCGGGCGCCGGCGTGGGCAGCCGCGTGGTGTTGTGGGGCGAAGAACTTCCGATCGACGAGGTTGCGTCTGCAGCGGGCACGATCGGTTATGAATTGATGTGCGCATTGGCGCCGCGCGTAAGCGTGCTGGAAAAGAACTGAGAAGAACCGATATGGCAAAGGCCAAAACGAATTACACATGCACCGAATGCGGCGGCGTCAGCAACAAATGGGCGGGGCAATGTCCGGCTTGCGGGCAGTGGAATACGCTGGTGGAAACCCTGGTCGAAACGGCCGGCGTCAATCGCTACTCCAACCAGCCCCAGGGTCTGGCGCAGACTGCGCCGGTGTTGTCGCTGGTCGATATCGAAGCGATCGACGTGCCGCGTTTCGGCACCGGCATCGAAGAGTTCGATCGTGTGCTCGGCGGTGGATTGGTGCCGGGCGGCGTGGTGCTGATCGGCGGCGATCCGGGCATCGGCAAATCGACCTTGCTGCTGCAGGCCTTGGGTAATATTTCCAAACTCAAGCAGGTCCTGTACGTCAGCGGCGAAGAGTCGGGTTCGCAGATCGCTCTGCGCGCGAAACGGTTGGCGGTGGATGCCAAAGACCTCAAGTTGCAGGCTGAGATCCAGCTGGAAAAAATCCTTTCGACGCTGGCGGAACACAAGCCCGATGTCGCCGTGATCGACTCGATCCAGACCATCTATTCGGATGCACTGTCCTCAGCGCCCGGCTCGGTGGCGCAGGTACGGGAATGCGCGGCGCAACTGACGCGTTTTGCCAAGACTTCGGATACGACCATCATCATGGTCGGCCACGTCACCAAGGAAGGCGCGTTGGCCGGTCCGCGCGTGCTCGAGCATATCGTCGACACGGTGCTGTATTTCGAAGGCGACACGCATTCCAGCTTCCGGCTGGTGCGCGCGTTCAAGAATCGCTTCGGCGCGGTCAATGAACTGGGCGTGTTCGCCATGACCGAGAAGGGCCTCAAGGGTGTGTCGAATCCGTCCGCGCTGTTCCTGTCGCAGCACGACAGCCAGGTGCCGGGGTCCTGCGTGATGGTCACGCAGGAAGGCACACGTCCCTTGCTGGTGGAAATCCAGGCGCTGGTCGACAGCTCGCACGTGCCCAACGCACGCCGCTTGTCGGTCGGTCTTGAGCAAAATCGTCTGGCGATGCTGCTGGCGGTCTTGCATCGGCATGCGGGCATCGCCGCCTTCGATCAGGACGTCTTCATCAACGCCGTCGGCGGCGTCAAGATCACCGAACCGGCCGCCGACCTCGCGGTGCTGCTGGCGATCAATTCCTCGATGCGCAACAAGCCGTTGCCGCGCGGGCTGGTGGTGTTTGGTGAAGTCGGCCTGGCCGGCGAGATCCGTCCCGCGCCGCGTGGTCAGGAACGTCTGCGTGAAGCGGCCAAGCTGGGATTCTCCATCGCCATGATCCCGAAGGCCAATGCGCCGAAGCAGGACATCGAAGGATTGAAAGTGGTCGCCGTCGAGCGCATCGACGAGGCATTGCAGAAGATCCGCGACATCGACGAATGATGGCTGGAGAGGCCGTCTGAGGCCTGGCTCCCGATCAGCCCGGCAGATCGTAGGTGACGATCACCTGATTCATTTCGCCGCGCGCCGGCGGCCCCAACTGGCCGCCGCCTCTGACGCGGTAGTGCAGCGTAAACGGCCGCGCGGCGTCCTTGCCGTTGAAGGCGCCGGTGCTGCCGCTGGCATTGTTGGTCACGTTCCAGCAGCGTTGGCGGTTGTTCCAGCACAAGACTGCTTCAAATCCCACGGGCTTTTCCGACAAGCCGTATTTCCATGACACATTGCTGATCGACGCGCCTGGAGGCACCGGCGTACCGATGGAAAAGGTGGTCTCGTAATCCGCATTCTTGGCCACTATCGTGGCGCCCATTGCGTCGGCGGCGTAAGACCCGCTCGGTCCGCGTGGAGCCGTAGGTGGAGACGCTGTGCCTTGCGGTGGCGGCGCCACGACGGCGGCATGCGGCGAGACAACGGCAGGGGCGCCGGTAGCCGGAACGCTGAGCGTACGATCGACGCGGGTTTGTGCGGAGACAGTGGCGGCAAGAGCGAGCGTCATTATCGGCAGCCCACGCAACACACGCAATACATGCAATACATGCAGCAGCGTCACGATTAAATCGCCTGCTTGCGCGGATTGCCGCCGCGAACCGGGACCGTCGGGAACATCATCTGCACCACGAGACCGCCGCCGTCGCGATTGCGCAAGGCCAGCTTGCCGTTGTGGCGGATCACGATGCGATTGACGATCGCCAGTCCGAGTCCTGACCCATTGGCCTGGCCGCGTGCCGTATCGAGTCGCGTGAACGGGCGCAGCAAATGTTCCAGTTCGCTGTCCGGCGCGCCCGGACCGTGGTCGGAAATTTCCACCTTGACGTGACGGTCTTCGATCTTGCAGAGGATGTCGATGTTGGCGACGTCGGTGCCGGCGGTCTTGCCGTAGCGGCGCGCGTTTTCGATGAGATTGCTGATGATGCGTTCGAGCTCGACCGTGTTGCCCATCACCTCGATGTCGGGCGAGATTGCCGTGCTGACCATGACATCGTTCAGGCGCTTGGAATTGTTGGCGGCATCTTCCAGCAGGCCGGACAAATCCACCGGCGTGAAACTGCTGCTGTCGAATGGTTTGGCATAGTCGAGGAACTGGCCGATGATGGCGTCCATTTGCGCCAGGTCGGAATGCATGCCGTCGCGCGCTTCGTCGGACAGCTTCGCCATTTCGACTTCCAGCTGCATGCGCGCCAGCGGCGTGCGCAGATCGTGCGAAATGCCGGCCAGAATGACGGCGCGGTCGGATTCGATACGGTCCAGGTCGGCCACCATCTGGTTGAAGCTGAGGTTGGCTTCGCGGATTTCGGTCGGGCCCGATTCCGGCAGCGGATCGGGTTGCTTGCCCTTGGCGATGGCGCGCGCGGCAGCGGTGAGGCGCGCCAGCGGCTGGTTGATCAGGGTCGAGATGAACACCGCGCCGATCAGCGACAGCACCAGCGCAATCGAGCCCCAGCCCAGCCATTGCAGGCTCGAGGTGCGATCCAGTCGGCCGCGGTCGAGCATCAGCCAGTATTCATCTTCGTCGATCTTGAAGCTGATCCAGAAACCGTCGACGTCATTGACGCCGGAAGCGAACTTGGTGTCGTCGCCCATCGCCTGCTTGACGTAAAACTCCAGCTCCGGCAACACCGGCGAGTCGTCGGGCGGCGTGATCTTGTCGGTTTTCTCAAGCGGATAAATGCGAATGCCTTCGTTGCTGGCCAGATCGAACAGCAATTCGCGCCGCATTTCCGGCGCCGAGTGGGTGAGGGCGGCACGCGTGATGGTGACCACGGACACGATCTGGGCGGCAAGTTGCTCTGCGCGCGGGCCGCGCTCGACCATGCGGAAGCTGGCTACCCACGCCACCATGCTGGCGGTGATCAGGAAGGTCAGCAAAAAGAAGGTGCGCCAGAACAGGCCGTTGCTGAACCATCGTTGGCGCGCTTGATAGCTCATGTTGTGAATGCCGGTGGCCGGATTGGGTAGGCGCATCAGCGCGGTTTGCCCTCGGGGATGAAGACGTAGCCGAGGCCCCACACGGTCTGGATGTAAAGCGGATTGGCCGGATCCGGCTCGATCAGTTTGCGCAGACGCGAGATCTGCACGTCGAGGCTGCGGTCGAAGACTTCGTATTCACGGCCGCGCGCCATTTCCATCAATTTTTCGCGCGACAACGGCTGGCGTGCATTGCGTGCGAACACTTTCAGCACCGAGAATTCGCCTGTGGTCAGCGGCACGGTCTCGCCTTTTTTCTTCAAGGTGCGGGTGCCGAGATCGAGCACGAATTCACCGAACTCGAACGACTCCGGGGATTCGGAAGGCGCGCCCGGCAATTCGTCCGGACCCTTGCGGCGCAGGACCGCATTGATGCGCGCGACCAGTTCGCGTGGATTGAATGGTTTGGGCAGGTAATCGTCGGCGCCCATTTCGAGACCGATGATGCGATCCACGTCTTCGCCCTTGGCGGTCAGCATGATGATCGGCGTCTGGTCGCCGGCGCCGCGCAGGCGGCGGCAAATGGCAAGACCGTCTTCACCGGGCAGCATCAGGTCCAGCACGAGCAGGTCGTAGCGCTCGCGGATCCACAGCTTGTTCATCGCCTGGGCGTTTTCCGCCGTGACGACGTTGAAGCCTTGCTCGGTCAGGTAACGGCGCAGCAAGTCGCGCAAACGGATATCGTCATCCACCACCAGGATTTTAGATTGGTGGGCCGGAGTAGCTGTCGTGCTTGTGTTGGTCGTATTCATGGCGTTATGGTAGCGTCTTCGCGGCGATCGGCAATATGTAACAGCCTAAAGATTACAAACTGTTACATACCTTACCTTAATCATCTTATACCATCCGGCCGGGCAACCTACACTGGCTACATTGATAAAGCACTTTGTCGATGGCTTGGAAATCTGGAAAAATGCCGCTATGAACATTGCTGTAATTAAAAGGATAGGTATTGCTGCAGTCGTGCTTGCGCTGAGCGCTGCCGGCGCGCTTGCGCGACCTCCTGAAGGCTCGCGCGGCGGGCCGGGGCAGCCGACCGATCTGCGTCATCAGGGCGGCAATAATTTCGGCAACGGCGGCAATCGACCGCAACAGCAGCAAGAGCAGGAAGCCAACCAGCGCCGCGGAAAATTGAGTCCCGACGAACGGCGTGAATTGCGGCGCCAGATTGACGAAGCCGGCCAGGATATCTATCGCGTCAAGCGCTGATGATGCGACAGGAATGACACAAAAAGCCCGGGCTGTTCAGTCCGGGCTTTTTCGTGGGCAAAGCATTCTGGACGTGCAATCAAGTTTGATGCGCGCGTCCCAGTTTTTTCTCCAGCCGGTGCTGCAAGGCTTCAAAGCAGATACTCAGGAACCAGTACACCATCGCCGCCGCAATGTACAAAGGCAGCGGCCGGAAGGTCACGGCGATGATTTCCTTGGTCGAGAGCATCAGTTCGGTGACGGTGATGACCGACACCAGCGAAGTGTCCTTGATCAGGCTGATCAGCGTATTGCTCATGGACGGCACCGCAATGCGGATCGCCTGCGGCACCACCACGTAGCGCAGCGTTTGCGGATAGGTCAGGCCGAGGCTGTAGCTGGCGCTCCACTGGCCGCGGGTGACGCCGAGGATGGCGCCGCGCAGGCTCTCCGACAAATACGCACCGGCATTCAGGCTTAGCGTCAGTACGCCTGCCATGAGCGGCGAGAATTCGATGCCGACGCTGGGCAGTCCGTAATAGACCACGAAAATCTGCACCAGCAGCGGCGTGCCGCGCATCAGGCTGACGTACACCGCAGCCGGCCAGTGCACGAACTTCCACGGCACGATGCGCGCTACCGCCAATACGAAGCCGAGCACCAGTCCGCCCAGCATCGAGGACAGGGCGAACAGCAGTGTATAGCCGACGCCTCTGAGCATGACCGGCGCCGCCTGACGCAGCAAATCCCAAATTTCCATTTTTTGTCGGCAAATAAAAATATCCCCGCAACAGTGCGGGGATATCGGTTTGAAAATGAATCCGAAGCTTATTGTGCGGTCGGCGGCTTGCTCACGTCAATGCCGAACCATTTGATCGACGCCTGCTTGAAGCTGCCGTCTTTCAGGATCTCTGCCAAGGCCTTGTTCAGCGCTGCCTTGAATTGCGGATTGCCCTTTTGGAACGGGATGCCGATCTTGTCCACGGCGCCGATCGGCGAGCCGCCCTTGAGCGGCAGGTTCGACGACTTCAGCAGGTAGCCGACCAGCAGGCTGTCGTTCAGCGCCGCATCGATACGGCCGCTGGCCAGGTCGGACAGGTATTCAGGCGAGCCAGGATAAGTCTTGACGTCGATGCCCGGAACGGACTTGGCTTTTTGTTCGAAGTTGGTGCCCTGACCCAGGCCGAGTTTCTTGCCCTTCAGGTCTTCCAGGCTCTTGAATTCGCGCTTCTCGTCCTTGCGCACGATCAACTGCGCGCTCGACAGGGTGTACGGATCGGAGAAATCGAAGGCCTTTTGGCGTTCATCGGTGATGCCGACCTGGTTGATAATGACGTCATACTTGCCGGCGCCCAGGCCAGCAAGGATACCGCTCCACTCGGTGGTGGTGAATTCAGGCTTGAGCCCCAGCCTGGCGGCCAGCAGCTTGGCGACGTCGACTTCAAAGCCGGTCAGTTCGCTGGTCTTCGGATCCTTGAAGTTGAACGGTGGATAGTTGCCTTCCAGCGCTACCTTCAGTGTGCCGCGCGCCTTGACGGTATCGAGCAGGTCGGCTGCATGCGCGCCGACAGTGGCGCTGACTGAAGCGGCAAGCAGCAGGCCGGCCAGCAAGGGGGACAATTTGCGGAATGAAGTGAATGCCATGTCTGTTCCTTTTGATGTTCTGTATTGATCGGTGGAAACCCGATATGCGAGCAGCTTAATCGTTTTTCAATCTTAGACCAAAGACATCTACGTAAGAAGTTTATATGGCGAGGTTCTCCCGGCCAGCCTTTTCTTCAAGATCAGGCGACCAGTTGCTCCAGCGCTTCCTGCTGCCCCAGCCAGTCTTCTTCCAGTTGCTCCAGTTCCTTGGTGCAATAGGCCTGGTCGGCGATCAGCTTCTTCAGTTCTTCCTTGTTGGCGGCGTCGTAGATATCCGGTGCGGCCAGGCGGGCGTCGATGACGGCTTTCTTTTCATTGCATTTGGCGATCTGTTCTTCCAGGCGCTTGATGCGTGATTCGATCGGCTTTTTCAGACCGGCCAGACGCTGGCGTTCGCCGGCGTCCAGACGCTTTTGTTCGCGACGGTCGCCGACAGGTACAGCAGACACGGCAGCCACCGGTTTCGGCGCTTTTTGCTCGATCTTGGGTTCGGCTTTCGGCTTGGCGGCGGCAGCTTGCGCTGCTTCCGTTGCGCTGTTTTTGGCGGCCAGCTTGGTCTTGAAAAGCCAGTCGCGGTAATCGTCGAGATCGCCGTCGAAGGGCTGCAATTTGCCGTCGGCGACGATCAGGAACTGGTCGGTGGTGGCGCGCAGCAGATGGCGATCATGGGACACCAGAACGAGCGTGCCCTCGAACTGCGCCAGCGCCATGGTCAGGGCTTCGCGGGTTTCCAGATCCAGATGGTTGGTGGGTTCATCCAGCAGCAGCAGGTTGGGGCGTTGCCAGACGATCAACGCCAGCGCCAGGCGCGCCTTTTCGCCGCCCGAGAACGGCGCGATGCTCGACGATGCCATGACGCCGTTGAAGTTGAAGCTGCCGAGGAAGTTGCGCAGCTCCTGTTCGCGCACGTCCGGCGCGATGCGCGCCAGATGCCACAGCGGCGATTCGTCGTGGCGCAGCATTTCGACCTGATGCTGGGCGAAGTAGCCGATCACCAGACCCTTGCCGAACTGGGCGGTGCCGGCGATAGGGTCGAGTTCGTTGGCGATGGTTTTGATCAGCGTCGACTTACCGGCGCCGTTGACGCCGAGCAGGCCGATGCGCTGGCCGGTCTGCAGCGAAAAGTCGATGCCGCCGACGATGACTTTTTCGGAGATTTTGTAGGTTTCCGGATCTTCGCTGCGATAGCCGGCGTTGACCTTTTCCATGACCAGCAATGGATTCGGCGCCGACAGCGGTTCGCGGAACTCAAATGAAAACTCGGCTGCGGCGCGCAAGGGCGCCAGTTCTTCCATCTTCGCCAGGGCCTTCATGCGGCTTTGGGCTTGCCTTGCCTTGCTTGCTTTCGCCTTGAAGCGATCGATGAAGGAATGCAAATGCGCGCGCTGACGCATCTGTTTCTCGATCATGCCGGCCGCCAGTTCGAGTTGGGCGGCGCGTTGGCGTTCGAAGGCGGAGTAATTGCCGGAGTAGCGCTTCAGCTTGCGCTCGTCGATATGCACGATCACGTTGACCACGCCGTCGAGGAAGTCGCGATCATGGGAAATGATGATCAGCGTCCCGGCATAGCGCTTGAGCCAGTCTTCCAGCCAGATGATGGCATCCAGATCCAGGTGATTGGTCGGTTCATCGAGCAGCAGCAAATCGGAGGGACACATCAGCGCCTGCGCCAGATTCAGGCGCATGCGCCAGCCGCCGGAGAAACTCGCGACCGGGCGCTCCATCTGCTCCAGCGTGAAGCCCAGGCCGAGCAGCAGTTGCTCGGCGCGCGAACGCACCGTGTAGACATCGGCATCGGCCAAGGCACCGTACAGTTCACCGATGCGGATACCGTTTTCGGCGCTTTCCGGTTCGGCTTCTGCGGCAGCCAGTTGGGCCTCCAGTCGACGCAGGGTGACGTCGCCGTCGATCGCGTATTCAACTGCAGCGCGATCGAGCGCAGGGGTTTCCTGGGCGACGTAGGCGACGCGCCATTTGGTCGGATAGTCGATGTTGCCCTGGTCGGCATGCAGTTCGCCGCGCAGCATGGCGAACAGGCTGGATTTGCCGGCGCCGTTGGCGCCGATGAGGCCGATCTTGTCGCCCGGGTTGAGGGTGACATCGACATTCTCCAGCAAGGGTTTAACGCCGCGGGCCAGGGTAACTTGCTGAAAACGAATCATCGGAAAACTGCAATCAAAGAAGAAAAAATCAGGTTAAAACGAAGCGGAGAAACAAAACTTGAAGCGACGCAAGAAATCAGGCGAGGTGCTGCAATTGATCAGCCGTCACCAGGAACACCATGTCGTCGCCGGCGCTGGTCGTCACCCAGGTCAGTTCCAGGTCGGGGAAGGCGGCTTCGGCGTAGGCGCGTTCGTTGCCGATCTCGACGATCAGTACGCCGTTCGGCGTCAGGCGTTGTGCGGCGCCCTTGACGATCTTGCGCACCAGATCCATGCCGTCCTTGCCGCCTGCCAGCGCGATTTGCGGCTCCTGCAGGTATTCCTGCGGCAACTTGCTCATCGAGTCGGCATTGACGTACGGCGGATTGCTGATGATCAGGTCGTACTTGCGCGCCGGCAGTTTGGTGTAAAGATCGGACTCGACCAGGTTGATGCGATCGCCCAGCTCGTAGTCGTCGACGTTGCGGCGCGCCACTTGCAGCGCTTCCGGCGAAATGTCGACAGCTTCCACGCGCGCCTGCGGGAAGGCATCGGCCAGCAGGATCGGCAGGCAGCCGGAACCGGTGCACAGGTCGAGGATGTTTTCGACTTGGGCAGGATCCTGCACCCACGGCGAGAAATGCTCAGGAATCAGTTCGGCAATGAACGAACGCGGCACGATCACGCGTTCATCGACGAAAAAGCGATAGCCGCCCAGCCAGGCTTCATTGGTGATGTAGGCGGCCGGCACGCGATCTTCGGTGCGGCGCATGATCACGCGCAGCAGATTGTCGATCTCGCCTTGCAGCAGGCGCGCGTCGAGGAAGGGCTCAAGCTGGTCCAGCGGTAGTTTCAGCGTATGCAGGATCAGGTAGGCGGCTTCATCGAAGGCGTTGTTGGTGCCGTGGCCGAAGAACAGCTTCTCGGTATTGAAGCTGGTGATGGCGTAGCGCAGGATGTCGCGCACGGTGGCAAAATTGTTTGGCGTCATGATCGATATTCTCGGTCTGTACATAATGAATGGGGTCCGGCTGGTTGAGTCCGCTGCGGGACTACAGCAACAGGTTTTCCATGGTGCGGCGATAGATGTTCTTCAGCGGATCGATGTAGCGCACTTCGATGTATTCGTCGATCTTGTGAATGCTGTCGTTGGGCGGTCCGAACTCGATCACCTGCGGACAGATCTGCGCGATGAAGCGTCCGTCGGAGGTGCCGCCGGTGGTCGACAGTTCGGTGTCGAGGCCGGTCTCGGCCTTGATTGCCGAGGCCAACGCGTCGCTCAGGTTGCCGCGCGGCGTCAGGAACGGCAGGCCGCCAACGGTCCATTTCAGGTCGTAGTCAAAGCCGTGCTTGTCGAGGATCGCATGCACGCGTTGTTGCAGGCCATCGACCGTGCTGGCTGTTGAGAAACGGAAGTTGAAGTCGATCACGACATCGCCCGGAATCACGTTCGACGCGCCGGTACCGCCGTGGATGTTCGACATCTGCCACGAGGTCGGCAGGTAGTATTCGTTGCCGTCGTCCCATTTCTCGGCGACGAGTTCGGCCAGTGCCGGCGCCGCCAGGTGGATAGGATTCTTCGCCAGTTGCGGATAGGCGATGTGGCCCTGGATGCCCTTGACCGTAAGCTTGCCGGACATGGTGCCGCGGCGGCCGTTCTTGATCATGTCGCCCAGCTGTTTGGCCGACGTCGGTTCGCCGACGATGCAGTAATCGAGCTGTTCGCCGCGCGCCTTCAGTTGGTTGCAGACGATCACGGTGCCGTCGGTGGCCGGTCCTTCTTCATCGCTGGTGATCAGGAAGCCGATCGAGCCCTTGTGGTCGGGGTGCGCGGCGACGAATTCTTCCACGGCGACAACCATCGCTGCAATCGAGGTCTTCATGTCGGACGCGCCGCGCCCGAACAGCTTGCCGTCGCGTTGTGTCGGCACGAACGGCGGCGATTGCCACTTGTCGACCGGGCCGGTCGGCACCACGTCGGTGTGCCCCGCAAATGCCAGCAGCGGCTGCGCGGTGCCCTTGCGCGCCCATAGATTGGTGACGTCGCCGGACTGGATCGTTTCGCAAACGAAGCCGAGCGGCGCCAGCAGTTCAGCCAGGCGTGCCTGGCAGCCTTTGTCTTCCGGTGTTACGGAGGAGAGGGCGATCAGTTCCTGGGTCAGGGCAAGGGTTTTGCTCATGGTGAATTCTTGAAATCAGTTCTTGAAAATCTGTTGATAAAGGTCTGCGGTAAAACCGACGTGCGTGGGCGCTTCACCGGTTTGCAGCACCGGACGCTTGACGATGGACGGCAGCTCGACGATCAGTGCCGTGGCGCTGGCGTTGTCGGTGATGCTCGCCTTGCGTTCGTCGGACAGGCCGCGCCAGGTCGTGCCTTTGCGATTGACCAGCGTGTCCCAGGGAATATCCTTGAGCCAGGTTTTCACCAGACCGGCATCCAGGCCTGCCTTCTTGAAATCGTGGAAGGTGTACGCGATGCCGTTGGCGTCGAGCCAGGTGCGCGCCTTCTTGACCGTGTCGCAGTTGGGGATACCGTAGAGAGTGACTTGCTTGCTCATGAAATCAACATCCTGTTTTACAAAAAGTGAAGGCCGGCGTCATGCATGCCGGCCATATCTCTTGGTTTGCTGCAAACGACATTGCCGGCACGCGCCGGCAATTCGTGGCGCCGTGATGCTGATCAGGCGCCGCGCAGCAGTTCGTTGATCGAGGTCTTCGAACGGGTTTGTGCATCGACCTTCTTGACGATGATGGCGGCGTACAGGCTGTACTTGCCATCCTTCGACGGCAGGTTGCCCGGGACCACGACGGAGCCGGCCGGGACGCGGCCGTAATGCACTTCGCCGGTTTCACGATCGTAGATCTTGGTCGACTGGCCGATATACACGCCCATCGACAGCACCGAGTTTTCTTCGATGATCACGCCTTCAACGACTTCCGAACGGGCGCCGATGAAGCAGTTGTCTTCGATGATGACCGGACCGGCTTGCACCGGCTCGAGCACGCCGCCGATGCCGACGCCGCCGGACAGGTGGACGTTCTTGCCGATTTGCGCGGCGGAACCGACGGTGGCCCATGTGTCGACCATCGCGCCTTCATCGACGTAAGCGCCGATGTTGACGTAGGACGGCATCAGCACGACGTTCTTGCCGATGAAGGAGCCGTGGCGGGCAACTGCCGGCGGCACCACGCGGAAACCGCCCTTGGCGAAATCTTCAGCGGTGTAGTTGGCGAACTTGGTCGGGACCTTGTCGTAGAACTGCGGATAACCGGGAATGCCGGAGCCGACCGGGACGTTGTCTTCCAGGCGGAACGACAGCAGGATGGCTTTCTTGACCCATTGGTTGACTTGCCATTGGCCGACGCTTTGGCGATCCGCCACGCGCAATGTGCCTGCGTTCAGGCCGGCGATGACTTCCGCCACGGCGTTGCGGATATCGGCCGGTGCGGTCTTCGGCGACAGGCTGGCGCGGTCTTCCCACGCCTGATCGATGATTTGCTGGATGGATTGAGTCATCTTGTTTTATCTAGGTTGAAAATGAATAAAAACCGGGCGGTGGTTTCCTTGATGCTGAGGTGCTCAATGGGAACCGCGCCCGGGATGGCAGAGGTGCTGGAAAATCTTATGCGGCCGCCAGTTTGCGTGTGAAAGCGACAATGCGTTGCGCCGCTTCCAGGCATTCTTCCACTTCGGCGACCAGCGCCATGCGGATGCGCTGCTGGCCCGGATTGACGCCGTTGGCTTCGCGCGCCAGGTAACTGCCGGGCAATACCGTGACATTATATTCGGCATAGAGGCGCTTGGCGTATTCGGTGTCGCTGATCGAGGTCAGTTTATCGACCTTGGCCCATAGGTAAAAGCCGGCATCCGGCAGGGATACGTCCAGCACTTCCTGCAACAGCGGCGTCACCTGGCCGAATTTCTTGATGTATTTGGCGCGGTTTTCCTGCACGTGGGTCTCATCGTTCCAGGCGGCAATCGAGGCGTTCTGGATGGATGGACTCATGGCGCCGCCATGATAGGTGCGGTACAGCAGGAATTTCTTCAGGATCGCGGCATCGCCGGCCACGAAGCCCGAACGCATGCCGGGCACGTTGGAGCGCTTCGACAGGCTCGAGAAGGCGATCAGGCGATCGTAGCCGCGGCCCAGCTTGTGCGCCGCTTCGAGGCCGCCCAACGGGGCTTCTTCCTTGAAATAGATTTCCGAATAGCATTCATCGGAGGCGATCACGAAGCCGTAGCGGTCGGAGAGTTCGAACAGTTTCTTCCAGTCATCCAGCGACAGCACGGCGCCGGTCGGATTGCCCGGAGAGCACAGGAACAGCAGCTTGACGCGCGGCCAGATATCGTCCGGCACCTGGCTGAAATCGGGCGCGAAATTGCGCGCCGGATCGGAATTGACGAAATAAGGTTGCGCGCCTGACAAGTAGGCCGAGCCTTCGTAGATTTGATAGAACGGATTGGGGCAAATCACCAGCGCATCTTTTTGCGATGGGTCGACCACCGTTTGCGTCAGCGAGAACAGCGCTTCGCGCGATCCGTTGACTGGCAGCACCTGGGTGGCCGGATCGATTTTCGGCAAACCGTAGCGGCGTTCCAGCCAGCCGGCGATGGCGCTGCGCAGCGCTTCGGAGCCGACCGTGGTGGGATAGGTCGCCAGTCCGGCCAGGTTGTCGGTCAAGGCTTGCTTGATGAACGCCGGCGTCGGATGCTTGGGTTCGCCGATGCCCAGGCTGATGTGGCGATAGTCGGGATTGGGCGTGACGTCGGAAAACAGGTTCTTCAGTTTTTCGAAGGGGTAAGGCTGCAGCTTGTCGAGTAATGGATTCACAATGGATTCACGGCGGCGCGTAGCGAGGGTGGGGTAGGCCGACATTATACTGATTGTTGCGGGGAAGATGGGCAGGGGAAGCAGCGTCGCCGCAATGCAGCAAATTGAACAATCGCAGCCGGGAAACCACGCTGTTCGCAAGATGTGCTTGCTGCAAAGTAAGTTATCGTTCGCAGTCCAAGAATAAATCTCCCCCAAATCTGGAACGAACGGAGTTGCAAGTATGAAAACATTGAAGGCGAAACTCCTGCTGGCGCTGGTCGTCATGTGGATTGGCCTGCTGGTGCTGGCGGCGTGGTCGGCGCTCAATACTCGGCAAAACATGATCAACGAACGCGAGGCGGGACTCAAGCGCGTCGTCGAAACTGCTGAAGGCATTCTCAAGAGTTACGCGGCCGAAGTGGCCGCCGGCAAGACCTCGCTGGCAGACGCCCAGAAGCAGGCGCTGGAACGCATCGCCGCGATGCGTTACGACAACGACAACTACATCTTCGTCTTCGATTCCAAACCGGTGGTGCTGATGCACCCGACCAACAAGAGCGTGGTCGGCAAGAACGTCGGCGACCGCAAGGACAGCGACGGCAAGCTGTATTACGTCGAAATGGTCAAGGTCGGCAAGGCGCAGCAGCGCGGCTACGTCAATTACATGGGACGCCTGCCGGGCGCCGACGATACCAATCGCACGCAGAAGGTCAGCTATCTGATCTATTACCAACCCTGGGACTGGCTGCTGGTGTCGGGCGTATTCCTCAATGACGTCGAAAGCGATTTCTACAAGAACTTGCTGAAGCTGGCCGGCATCCTGGTCGTGATCGGCGTTGCGGTGTCGGCGATGATGCTGGCGATCATCCGCAACATCACGCGCAGCCTCGGCGGTGAGCCGGCGTATGCAGTCGGCGTGGCGTCGCGCATTGCCTCCGGCGACCTGACCATGGCAATCAAAACGCGGGCGGGAGACAAGACCAGCCTGCTGTATGAAATGAGCGTGATGCGCGAGCGATTGTCGTCGGTGATCGGCGGCATTCGCGCCGGCACCGACTCCATCGACACCGGCGCCAAGGAAATCGCCGCCGGCAACATGGATCTGTCGTCGCGCACCGAGCAACAAGCGGCGTCGCTGGAAGAGACCGCATCCAGCATGGAAGAGCTCACCTCGACCGTGAAACAGAACGCCGACAATGCGCGCCAGGCCGGCCAGCTGGCCAGCACGGCGTCCGACATCGCGCGCCGCGGCGGCGACGTGGTGGGGCAAGTGGTCGACACCATGCAAGGCATCACGGAAAGCTCGCGCAAGATCGCGGACATCATCGGCGTGATCGACGGTATCGCTTTCCAGACCAACATCCTCGCCTTGAATGCCGCGGTGGAAGCCGCGCGCGCCGGCGAACAGGGCCGCGGCTTCGCGGTGGTGGCTTCCGAAGTGCGCAGCCTGGCGCAGCGCAGCGCGCAGGCCGCCAAGGAAATCAAACAGTTGATCGACGATTCCGTCACACGCGTCGACAGCGGTTCGGAACTGGTCCAGCGCGCCGGCCAGACCATGGGTGAAGTGGTCACTGCGGTGCAGCGCGTGACCGACATCATGGGCGAAATTTCTTCTGCGACCGAAGAGCAAAGCAGCGGCATCGGCCAGGTCAATCTGGCGATTACGCAAATGGATCAGGCCACGCAGCAGAACGCGGCTCTGGTGGAGCAGGCGGCTGCTGCGGCCGGTTCGCTGGAAGAGCAGGCGCGCCGCCTGAAGGATGCGGTCGCGTTCTTCCAGGCGGAAGGGACTGCTGCTGTGGCGGCGGCGCCGGTTGTTCGCCGGGCTGCTGCTACAACTGCACCTGGACCTGCCGTTGCCAACAGGGTAGTGCCGAAGACCGCATCTGCAGCATCGGCGCGCAAACCTGCGGCTGCGGCCGCTCGTCTGCCGGCCGCGCCGAAGTCCGCGCCGAAGTCCGCGCCAGCCAAGTCGTCGCCCGGTTCTTCCCCGACGGATGACGGCGATTGGGAGACGTTTTAAGACGTCGCGCGCTTGATGCCTGGCTTCAGGTCGCCGCAACAAACGGTTTGTCCGGGCAATCGGACAGGCCGTTTGTTTTTAAGAGCTTGGATGCAGCAGCGGCGATTCGTCTTGCAGGCCGCGAAATGAGCGGTTTTCCCTCTCGGAATGTTATGATACCGGGCTATTGCGGGCAAATTTGCCTGCCTCCGTCAAACTCTGTGAAATTGTAGATAACGTGCGCTTAAATTCCATTAAATTGTCAGGATTCAAGTCTTTCGTCGATCCGATGAATTTCCAGGTGCCGGGACAGCTGGTGGGCGTGGTGGGCCCCAACGGTTGCGGCAAATCCAACATCATTGACGCCGTGCGCTGGGTGCTGGGCGAATCGAAAGCTTCTGAGCTGCGCGGCGAGTCCATGCAGGACGTCATTTTCAACGGTTCCACCAACCGCAAGCCGGCCGGGCGCGCTTCCGTCGAACTGGTGTTCGACAACGCGATGGGCAAGGCTGCCGGCCAATGGGGCCAATACGCCGAAATCGCCGTCAAGCGCACGCTCACGCGCGACGGCACCTCGTCGTACTACATCAACAACCAGGCGGTGCGCCGCCGCGACATCCAGGACATCTTCCTCGGCACCGGCCTCGGCCCGCGTGCTTACGCGATCATCGGCCAGGGCATGATTTCGCGCATCATCGAAGCGCGTCCCGAAGAGCTGCGCATCTTCCTCGAAGAAGCCGCCGGCGTATCGAAGTACAAGGAACGTCGGCGCGAAACCGAAAATCGTCTGCACGACACGCGCGAAAACCTGACCCGCCTGGAAGACATCCTGCGCGAGCTCAACACCAATCTCGAAAAGCTGGAAGCGCAGGCTGCGGTGGCCAAGAAGTTCAACGAACTCACCGGCGATCAGGAAGAGAAGCAAAAGCTGCTCTGGCTGCTGCGCAAGAACGAAGCCAAGGCCGAGCAGGAAAAATTCTTCCGCGAAATCGAACGCGCGCAAATCGATCTGGAAGAACAGACCGCCAAGCTGCGCCACGTCGAAACCGAGCTGGAACACATGCGCCAGGCCCATTACGGCGCCGGCGATCGCTTGCATACGGCGCAAGGCCATCTGTACCAGACCAATTCCGAAATCGGCAGCCTGGAAGCGCAGATCAAGTTCGTCATCGAATCGCGCAACCGCCTGCAATCGCAACTCAATTCGCTCACTGCGCAACGCGACCAATGGCAGCGCCAGGGCACGCAGCACCAGGACGACCTGGCCGAAGCCGAGATCCAGCTTGAAGAGCAAGGCATGCGCGTCGAGCAGGCGCAGCAAGCCGTGCAAGACGGCAACGACAAGGTGCCGACGCTGGAGCAGGCATGGCGCGAAGCGCAACTCAAGACCACCGAGTCGCGCGGCAAGATCATGCAGATCCAGCAGCAGATCGAACTGGAGTCCGCGCATCAGCGCAACGCCTCCAACATCCTGGCCGGCCTGGCCGTGCGCCGTGAACGCCTGGCGCAGGAAAAGAGCGGCCTGAACATGCCTGACGACGCGCACTTGTCCAACCTCAAGTTGCAGCTGGAAGAAAAACAGGCCTCGCTGGAAGAAGCTTCCATGTACCTCGAAGAGGCGCAGGAACAGCAGCCGAAGCTGGAAGAAGAGCGCCGCACCGCGCAGGAACTGGTCAGCAAGGAAACCTCCGAGCTGGCGCAACTGGAAGCGCGCCAGTCGGCGCTCAAGCAATTGCAGGAAAGCGTGCAGACCCAAGGCAAGGTGCAGCCGTGGCTGGAAAAACATGAACTGGCCAACCTGCCGCGCCTGTGGCAGAAACTGCATATCGACGCCGGTTGGGAAACCTCGCTGGAATCGGTGCTGCGTGAGCGCATGTCGGCGCTGGAAGTGTCGAACCTGGACTGGGCCAAGGCCTTCTTCAACGACGCGCCGCCGGCCAAGCTGGCGCTGTTCGCGCCGAATCCGACGGCTGCTCCCGCCGAACCGGCGCCGAACGGCCTGAAGCCTTTCATCAACCTGCTGCAACTCAACGATCCGGGTTTGCGCACGCTGATGCAGGACTGGTTGCATAACGTCTTTATCGCCGACGACACCGCCAGCGCGTTCGTCGATCGCAGCAAGCTGCCCGCCGGCGCCTTCTTCGTGACCAAGCAAGGCCACGTGGTGAGCCAGTCGAGCGTGCGTTTCTATGCCTCTGATTCGGAGCAGGACGGCATGCTGGCGCGCCAGCAGGAAATCGAAAACCTGACCAAGCAGCAGCGCGCCCAATACATGCTGGCAGAAGAAGCCAAGTCGCGTGCGGTACGCGCCGATGCCGCCATGACCGGCGCCACCCAACGCCTGCAGGAGCTGCGCCAGCGCGTGGCCGGCCTGACCCAGGCGGTGCACAGCCTGCAGATCGAAGTGATGAAGCTGTCGGAAGTGCAGGAGCGCTTCAACCAGCGCAGCACCCAGATCGTCGCCGACCTCGCCGAAATCGAAATGCAGGAAGTCGAACAGCAGCAGATCAAGGCCGAATCCGAAGCCAAGTTCGAGCAGCTCGACATCGAGCTGGCCGAACTGCAAGAGTCGCATGAAAACGGCCAGACCGATTACCTGAGCAAGGAACAGCAGCTCAACGACGCACGCCTGCGCTTGCGTGAACTGGAGCGCGCCGCCCAGGAGGCCGAGTTCTCCGAGAAGTCGCAACGCAACAAGATCGACGAGCTCAAGCGCAGCATCGCCACCGCGCTGGAACAAGCCGCGCAATTGTTTGCCAGCATGCAACAGGGCAGCCTGGAACTGGAAAGCCTCGACGATCAGGCCGCGCAAGCCGGCTTGCAATCGTTGCTGGACAAGCGCACCGACCAGGAGCGCGCGCTGGCCGACGCTCGTCACGAACTCGATCAGTTGTCGCAACAGCTGCGCCATCACGAAGAAGCGCGCTTGCAAGCCGAACGCAGCTTGCAGCCGCAGCGCGACCGCATCACCGAGCTGCAGCTGAAGGAACAGGCTGCGCGCCTGAACCAGGAGCAGTTCACCGAAGCGCTGGCCAACACCCAGGCCGACGAAGCGGCGCTGGCTGAAAAGCTTACCGACGACATGCGTCCTCCCTACCTGCAAGGCGAAGTGACTCGCCTGACCAACGCGATTGCCGCCTTGGGCGCGGTCAATCTGGCGGCGTTGGACGAGCTGGCGACCGCCTCCGAGCGCAAGAATTTCCTCGATGCGCAATACGTCGATCTCAACGAAGCGATCACCACGTTGCAAGACGCCATCCACAAGATCGATATCGAAACCCGCGGCTTGCTGCAGGACACTTTCGACAAGGTCAACGGCCACTTTGCCGAACTGTTCCCGATCCTGTTCGGCGGCGGCCAGGCCAAGCTGACCATGACCGGCGACGAGATCCTCGATTCCGGCGTGCAAGTCATGGCGCAACCGCCCGGCAAGAAGAACGCCACGATTCACCTGTTGTCCGGCGGTGAGAAGGCGCTGACCGCGACTGCGCTGGTGTTCTCGATGTTCCAGCTGAATCCGGCGCCGTTCTGCCTGCTGGACGAAGTGGATGCGCCGCTCGACGATGCCAACACCGAGCGCTTCTGCAATATGGTCAAGCGCATGTCGTCGAACACCCAATTCCTGTTCATTTCGCATAACAAGATCGCGATGGAAATGGCCAACCAACTGATCGGCGTGACCATGCAGGAGCAGGGCGTGTCGCGCATCGTGGCGGTCGACATGGAAGCGGCGGCCAACTTCACGTCGGAGGTGCAGGCGGCTTAGGCCGTCTGGTTTTTGCATGCCGCGCGCTAGCTGCGAATTTCGGCGCTGATGCGCCGTTTTTCAGCGGCCGGACAGCTTGACAAGCCAAAGGGGGAACACTACCCTGAACAGCTTGTCATACAAGGGCTTTAGCGGGACTTCAGCGCTGCTGCTGCAAAGCGATCCAGACAAAGAATAACAAGACGGTAATGGCGG
The DNA here is from genome assembly GCF_026127345.1 of Herbaspirillum lusitanum. Taxonomy (NCBI): domain Bacteria; kingdom Pseudomonadati; phylum Pseudomonadota; class Betaproteobacteria; order Burkholderiales; family Oxalobacteraceae; genus Herbaspirillum; species Herbaspirillum lusitanum. Next base: position 506,091 of record NZ_QXFG01000008.1, read on the forward strand.
ACCCGGCGTACTTTTGCTGCTGTACGAATGGTTTCAGGAAGCAATTGAACGACGTGTTCCGCCGACTCTCAGGAATCCACAAAGACCAGTTATGACCCGTTTTATCGAACTGAACACAGTTGATGTCCGTCGCGCCGCCCGCCAGGGCAAGGTCGCAGCGGCTGCAGCAGCTGCGACTCTCTCAACCACCGTAGTGAAGGCCGGCGCCGGTTATGCCGCAGCGCGCCTCGCTTCCAAGAAAAATTCCAGGGTGCATTCGGCATGACAGACCTCCAGACCAGCCTGATCGTCATCGGCGGCGTGATCGTCGTGGGCGTGATTTCCTACAATAAATGGCAGGAGCACAAGACGCGCAAGACCGTCGAGCGCGCGTTTTCGTCGGATCACGACGATGTGCTGATGAACGCCGACAGCACGACGCCACCGCTTTCCCCGACCAAACCGACTGCCGAGAGTACGCCGGCCGCAGCCGCGCGGCAGTCGTTCCAGACTGCTCCTGTCCAGTCTGCGCCCGCTGCCAAGTCGCCGCTGTCGATGTACGACGACGATGACCGCGTCGAGCCCGAGCTTTACCAGATGCCGGAACGTCGGCCGCAAATGCCGGCGCCTGAGCAGCAGCCGATCACGCCGCCGGTGACCGAAGCCGATCTCGATACGCCGGTCGAACCCTACCTGTCGATCGATACGCCGCTCGACAGCCATGACGACTATCTGGCCGATCCGCTGAACGTAGATAACCTCAACACCGACCTGAGCCACGTCGAAGCCACGCTCAACGACACCGAGATGTTTGCCGGCGAGCAAGCGGGACAAGCGGGACAATCGCTCGCAGCGCCGCAGCGCGAATTGCCGGTCGACGAGCTGGTGGACTGCATCATCCCGATCGCGCTGGAAGTTGCCGTGCGTGGCGAAAAGCTGTTGCCCGGCGTGCAGAACCTGCGCCACGTCGGCAACAAGACCGTGAATTTCGTCGGTCGCACGACAGAAGGCGAATGGGAGCCGATTGGCCACGGCAGTTCCTACAATGCCTTGCTGGCCGGTGTGCAACTGGCCAATCGCAATAACGGGCTCAACGAACTTGAATATTCCGAACTGATCGTGCGTCTGCGCGAGTTCACCGACGCGATCGGCGCCGAGCCCGAAATCCCCGACATGATCGATGTGATGAAAACGGCGCAAGCGCTGCACCAATTCGTCATGGATCACGACGTCCAGCTGGGCGTCAACGTGCGCTCCAATGGCGCGCCGTGGAACGTCACCACCTTGCTTGCGGCATTGACCCGCCAGGGTTTCGATCGTCGCACCGACGGTCATCTGGTGATGCAGGACGGCGAGGGCGAAGTGTTGTTCTCGATGTCGACCAACGTCACCGGCGCGGCGGAAACCACCGATCGACTCACGCTGTTGCTGGACGTGCCGCGCGTCGGCCCGGCTCGCGACGGCTACGGCGCCATGATCGCCTGCGCGCGCTCGCTGGCCATGCGTCTGGGCGGCACCGTGGTTGACGACAGCGACCAGTTGCTGTCGGATGCTGCGCTGAGCGATATCGCCGAGCAGGTCGGCGCGTTCTACAGCGCCATGGAATCGGCAGAAATCCCGGCCGGCTCCAAGCGCGCGATGCGCCTCTTCAGTTAAGCTTGCGCGCTACTTTTTGAGCGCTCCTACCATGCACCCAGATTCACATTCAGCACCCGCAGCGCCAGGCGACTGGCGTACGCGGGCGGCTTGGCTCAAGGCGGCGTTGAACCGTCACAACCACGCCTACTACGTCCTCGACAATCCCAGCATCCCCGACGCCGAATACGACAAGCTGTTCCACGAGCTGCAGGGGTTGGAGCTCGAACATCCCGAACTGGCTACCAGCGACTCGCCCACCCGGCGGGTCGGCGGTGCACCGTTGCCGCAATTCGAGCAGGTGCGTCACGCGATCCCGATGCTGTCGCTGGGCAACGGCTTCGACGATGAAGACATCGTTGCCTTCGACAAGCGCGTCAAGGACGGCCTGTCTTCCGAGACCGAGATTGCTTACGCCACCGAACTGAAGTTCGATGGTCTGGCCATCAGCCTGCGCTATGAAAACGGTGTGCTGGTCGGCGCCGCCACGCGCGGCGACGGTACTACCGGTGAAAACGTCACGGCCAATATCCGCACCGTGCGCGCGATTCCCTTGCGCCTGCATGGCGACACGGCGCCACAGGTTCTGGAAGTACGCGGCGAAGTGCTGATGTACAAGAACGATTTCGCCCGCCTCAACCAGCGCCAGCGCGACGCCGGCCAGAAGGAGTTCGCCAACCCGCGCAATGCCGCAGCCGGCAGCCTGCGCCAGCTCGACTCGAAGATCACCGCGCAGCGCACCTTGCGCTTCTTTGCCTACGGCATCGGCGTGCTGGAAGGCGTCTCCATGCCGCCGTCGCACTCGGCGCTGCTCGACTGGTATTCCGAACTGGGCCTGCCGGTCTGCAAGGAACGCGCGGTGGTGCAGGGCGCCGAAGGTTTGCTGAAGTTCTACCACGGCATCGGCGCCAAGCGCGCCGAGCTGCCCTACGAAATCGACGGCGTGGTCTACAAGGTGGATCGTCTCGACCAGCAGCAGCAACTCGGTTTCGTGTCGCGTGCGCCGCGTTTTGCGCTGGCGCATAAATTCCCGGCGCAGGAAGCGCTGACCGTGGTGCAAGGCATCGAAGTGCAGGTCGGCCGCACCGGCGCCATCACACCCGTTGCGCGACTGGCGCCGGTGTTCGTCGGCGGCGTGACCGTTACCAACGCGACATTGCACAACGAAGATGAAGTGCGCCGCAAGGATATCCAGATCGGCGACACCGTGATCGTGCGCCGCGCCGGCGACGTGATCCCGGAGGTAGTCGCTTACGTGCCTGAGTCGCGGCCGGCCGATGCAAAACCATTCGACATGCCGAAGACTTGTCCGGTATGCGGCTCCGAAATCATCCGTCTTGAGGACGAAGCGATTGCACGCTGTTCCGGCGGCTGGGTCAAATGCTCGGCGCAACGCAAGGGCGGCCTGCAGCATTTCGCCTCGCGCCGCGCGATGGATGTCGAAGGCCTGGGCGATCAACTGATCGAGCAACTGGTCGACAAGAACATCATCACCACGGCGGCTGATTTGTATCGGCTTGGCCTGACGGCGCTGGCCGAACTCGATCGCATGGCCGAGAAGTCGGCGCAGAACGTGCTCGATGCATTGGAAAAATCCAAGTCGACCACGCTGGCGCGTTTTATCTACAGCCTCGGCATCCGTCACGTCGGTGAAGCGACTGCGAAGGAACTGGCGCGCCACTTCGGCAACATGGATGCGGTGCTGGCGGCGAACGAGGAACAACTGCTGGAAGTGGCCGATGTCGGTCCGGTGGTGGCGCGCTCCATCGTCAGTTTTTTCTCCGACGGTCTGAACGTCGAACTGGTGAATCAGCTGCGCGCAGCCGGCATCCATTGGAGCGAAGGTGCAGGCATCGAGATCCAGGCCAAGACGCTGGCCGGCAAGACCTTCGTCCTGACCGGCACCTTGCCCACGCTCACGCGCGACGAGGCGGCGCAGATGATCGAAGCGGCCGGCGGCAAGGTCAGCGGCTCAGTGTCCAAAAAGACCGGTTACGTGGTGGCCGGCGCCGACGCCGGCAGCAAACTGACCAAGGCCGAAGAACTCGGCATCGCCATCCTCGACGAAGAAGGCTTGCAGGCGCTGATCAAAACCGGTCCGGAAGACAGTACGGCAAACGTTCCGGAAACGCCCGCCGCAGAATAATCGGCGATACTGGACGATAATGACGCCATGCATCATGGGTCCGGCGTCCGGCGCCACGTGAATACACTCAATATGTTATCGGGAGTTGCAATGAGCAAGAGAATCAAGAAAGCCGTATTTCCTGTCGCCGGCCTGGGCAGCCGCTTCCTGCCTGCCACCAAGGCGCAGCCGAAGGAAATGCTGCCCATCGTCGACAAGCCGCTGATCCATTACGCGGTGGAAGAAGCGGTCGCGGCGGGCATCACCGAGATGGTGTTCATCACCGGCCGCAACAAGCGCGCCATCGAAGACCATTTCGACAAGGCCTACGAACTCGAAGCAGAACTGGAAGCCGCCGGCAAGCAGCAATTGCTGGACATCGTCCAGAACGTGATTCCAAAAAACGTCACCTGCATCTTCATCCGTCAATCCGCGCCGCTCGGCCTGGGACACGCGGTGCTGTGTGCACGTCCGGTGGTCGGCGACGAGCCTTTCGCCGTGCTGCTGGCGGACGATTTCATGGACGTCGGTCCGGGCCAGAAGCCGGTCATGGCGCAGATGACCGAAGTCTACGAGCGCGAGGGACTGAGCCTGCTGGCCGTGCAGGACGTGCCGCGCAGCGACACCAAGCAATACGGCATCGTCAGCGCCACCGCGTACCAGCCCAACCTGGAGCGGGTCAACGGCATCGTCGAAAAGCCGGCGCCGGATGTGGCGCCGTCGACGCTGGCGGTGGTCGGTCGCTACGTGCTGAATAACCGTATTTTCGAGTACCTCGAAACCATCGGCAAGGGCGCCGGGGGCGAGATCCAGCTGACCGACGGCATCGCCGCGCTGATGCACGCGCAAACCGTGCTGGCGTATCGCTACGAAGGCCAGCGCTACGATTGCGGCTCCAAGCTCGGTTATCTCAAGGCGACGGTCGCGATGGGCATGAAGCATCCGGAGACCGGTGCGGCATTTACCGAGTACCTGAAGCAACTTGGCGTGAACGCCTGAGCCAGGACAGGGCAAGAGGACCGACATGGCTATTCGTGAAATTCTGAAAATGGGCGATCCGCGCCTGCTGCGCCAGGCTGAGCCGGTGCAGCAATTCGGCACGCCGGAGATGGATACGCTGATCGCCGACATGTTCGAAACCATGCGCGCCGTCAACGGCGCAGGCCTGGCGGCGCCGCAAATCGGGGTCAACCTGCAACTGGTGATTTTCGGTTTCAAGAAGAACCAGCGCTACCCCGATGCACCCGAAGTACCGGAAACCGTGCTGATCAATCCGACCCTGACGCCGTTGAGCGACGAACAGGAGGAGGGTTGGGAGGGATGCTTGTCGGTGCCGGGTCTGCGCGGGGTGGTGCCGCGCTGGAGTCGCTTGCGCTATGAAGGCATGGACGAAAAGGGCAATCGCATTGATCGCACTGTCGACGGTTTTCACGCGCGCGTGGTGCAGCATGAATGCGATCACCTGATCGGCGTGCTGTATCCGATGCGGATCAAGGATTTCACGCGCTTCGGCTTCACCGAAATCCTGTTTCCCGAACTGGATCCGAACGACGACGATTGACTCGACCAAATCGATCAAATCGATCAAGCCGGACCAAAAGAAAATCGCGTATGAAGCCTGACTTCATACGCGATTTTTCATGGCGGGTTACCGCAAGCTGGGAGGAGCGGTTCAGCCTTCCGCGACGCGCTTGCCGATATGCGCCAGCGCTTCTTCGATCTGGTCGATCAGGATCAGGCACAGATCGCCGTCCTTGAGCGACGCCAGCGCCGTATCGATGGCAAGAAATTCACCAAAGACTTCCTTCGTCACCGTCGTGCGGCGCGCATTGGTCAGGCCCTGGCGCAACAGCGCCAGCACTTCGCCGTCGGCGCGTCCGCGCTGGCATTGATCCTGGTACAGCACGACTTCGTCGAAGGCGTCGCCGAGGATTTCGGTTTGCTGGCGGATGTCGATGTCGCGGCGGTCGCCGGCGCCGCTGATGACCACCGAGCGACGCTTGGCGGGAATGCTTTCCACGGCCTTGACCAGCGCGTTGATGGCGTCCGGATTGTGACCGTAGTCGGCGATCACGGTGGCGCCGCGATAGTCGAACAGGTTGAAGCGGCCCGGCGCGGTGCCGACGTCGCTGATGAAGGTGCGCAAGCCTGCGCGCACGATGTCCCAGTCAAGACTCAGGGCCCATGCTGCACCGACTGAGGCCATGGTGTTTTCCACCTGGAAGCCGATGCCGCCATTGCGGGTCAGCGGAATATCCTTGAGCGCCAGGTGGATTTCCCGATCGCCTTGCGCCGCCACGATGTCGTCGCCGTCGCGGAAGACCACGCGATGGCCTTGGGCGCGATGCGTCGCCATGATCGGATGGGTCGGATCAAGCGCAAAGAAGATCACTGCGCCGGGGCAGGATGGCGCCATGCTCGACACCATGGCGTCGGCGGCGTTGAGCACTGCGTAGCCGGTCGGCGCGACGTTCTCAACAATCACGCGTTTGACCACGGCCAGGTCTTCGACCGTGCTGATGTAGCTGAGGCCGAGATGGTCGCCCATGCCGATGTTGGTCACCACGGCAACGTTGCAGCGGTCGAAGCCGAGGCCTTCGCGCAGCACGCCGCCACGTGCGGTTTCCAGCACGGCAGCATCGACGTCGGGGTGGAACAGCACGTTGCGGGCGCTGCGCGGACCGCTGCAGTCGCCGGTGTCGGTGCGTTGATTGTCGATGTAGACGCCATCGGTGTTGGTCATGCCGACGCGCAGGCCCTTTTGCGCCAGCAGGTGCGTGATCAGGCGCACGGTCGTGGTTTTGCCGTTGGTGCCTGCCACTGCAACGAGCGGGATGCGCGCATCGTCGCCATCGGCGAACATGGTCGAGATGATGGCGTCGCCGACTGCGCGGCCCTTGCCGTAAGAAGGGCTAAGGTGCATACGCAGACCGGGAGCGGCGTTGACTTCGACGATACCGCCTTCCTGCTCTTCCAGCGGCGCGTGCACGCTGTTGCAGACGATGTCGACGCCGCAGATGTCAAGACCGACCATCTGCGCCGCAGCCACTGCGCGCGCGGCCAGTTCCGGATGGACGTCGTCAGTGACGTCGGTGGCGGTGCCGCCGGTGGACAGGTTGGCGTTGTTGCGCAGGACGATGCGGGCGCCTTGCGGCGGGATTGATTCGGCGTCGTAGTTTTGCTTGGACAGCGTCGCCAGCGCGATGTCGTCGAAACGGATCTTGGTCAGAGAAGTCGCGTGACCGTCGCCGCGCAGCGGATCGCTGTTGACCGTGTCGACCAGTTGGCGAATGGTGTGTACGCCATCGCCGATGACTTGCGGCGGATCGCGACGGGCCGCAGCGACCAACGTCTTGCCGATCACCAGCAGGCGGTAGTCGTGGCCGGGCAGGTAGCGTTCGACGATGATTTCATCGCTGATTTTGACGGCGGCGTTGAAGGCGGCGACGATTTGTTCGCGGCTGCTGATGTTGACGGCGACGCCTTTGCCCTGATTGCCGTCACGCGGCTTGATGACGACCGGCGCGGCGATTTCCTGTGCCGCGGCCCAGGCGTCCTCGACTGTTTCCACCACGCGCCCGTTCGGCACCGGCACGCCGGCGGCGTTGAGCAGCATCTTGGTCAGTTCCTTGTCCTGCGCGATCGATTCGGCGATGGCGCTGGTATTGCTGGTCTCGGCGGCCTGGATGCGTTTCTGGCGGCTGCCCCAGCCGAATTGCACCATGCTGCCGTCGGTCAGGCGACGGAAAGGGATGCCGCGCTTGACTGCAGCGGCGACGATGGAGCCGGTGCTGGGGCCGAGACGCACGTCTTCGTCCAGTTCGCGCAGGCGCGCCAAGGCATCGGCCAGATCGAAGGGCTTGTCGTCGAGGGCGGCGTTGCACAGTTCCTGAGCCAGCTCGAAGGCGAGGCGGCCGACGGCTTCTTCGCTGTATTCCACGATGACCTGATACACGCCCGCTTCAACGGTGGGTACGGTGCGGCTGAAGGTAACCGGGCAACCTGCCTGGGATTGCAGGCCCAGCGCGGCGGCTTGCAGCGCATGCGCCATGGAGACGGCCTTGACTTCGCCGGCCGGTTGCAGGAAGCCGATGTGCGGGAAGCGCGCGCGCAGGCGCACTTCAAAACCGGGCATGCCTTCGATGGCGCGCTCGACCTCGGGGCACGAGACGATGGCTTCGATCGCAGTGTGCCTGCTCCAGAGGTTAGGGCCGCGCAGTACGCGAATACGTGAAACGTCCATCAACAAGTCTTCCTGAATGTATCTGTTTTAAGTTTCTTGACCGGAGTCCGGCCTTGCTTTGGTCTGCTTTGAAAAGCTGCGCCTCAGGCCGTCTGCGCCTTGCGTTTCTTGCCTTGCTCTTCCGCCTGCTCGGTGCCGAACAATTCGATGCCCGCGCGGATCAGGTCGGCCGTGATGCCCAGAGCCCAGGTTGCAGCGACTGCAGCCAGCACGTTCTCGATCTGGAAGCCGACGGCGCCGCCGCCGGTAATCGGGATTGCGGTCACGGTGCTGACGCGGACTTCCTTGTCGCCGGTGGCCTGGATGACGTCGCCGTTGCGGACGAAGACGCCGCGCTTGCCTTGCTTCAGGTGTTCGGTCATGACCGGCGCCTGGCTGTCGACTGCAAAGAAAATCACTTCGCCGTCGCACAGGCCGGCCATGTCGGCGACCAGCGGATCTTCGGCATTGAGCACGGCGACGCCGTTCGGCAGCACGACGTCGACCTGGGTGCGCTTGACCTTGGTGGCCAGTTGCTCGGCGTTGTCGATGTAGTACTCGGGCAGGCTGTCGGCCGGATCGATGTTGGTGACCACGCCGACCTGGCAGCGGTCGTAGGCGAGGCCTTCGGAGAGAATCGAGACGCTGCCGTTTTCAAACACGGCGGCTTCGACGGCGCGGTTGAGCAACACGCGATGTGCGGCGCCCCAGTTGGCGCGATTGCCTTTTTCGACAAGGCGCTGGCCGAGGTACAGGCCGTCGCCGCAAGCCAGGCCGACATGCTTGCCGCTGAGGTCGATGATGCGTGCGACCAGGCGGGCGATGGTGGTCTTGCCGTGGGTGCCGGTGATGCCGACGATAGGGATGCGGCCTGTGTCTTCCGGCTTGAACAGGTGTTCGACGATGGCCTGGCCGACCGGGCGCGGCTTTCCTTCGGAGGGTTTCAGGTGCATCAGCAGGCCGGGGCCGGCGTTGACCTCAACGATGGCGGCGCGCTGCTCGTCGAGCGGACGGGAAATGTCTTCGGCCACCAGGTCGACGCCGGCGATGTCGAGCCCGACCACGCGCGCCGCCAGCGCTGCCGTCGCGGCGACGCTGGGGTGAACCTGGTCGGTGACGTCGATGGCAACGTTGCCATTGCGGAGCAACAAAACCTTTTTGCCGTTTGGCGGTACGGAATCTGCGCTCAGGCCCTGGCGTTCCAGTTCAAGCCGGGCTGCCGGCTCGCGGTCGAGAATGACCGGATTCAGGGGGTGTTCTTCCAGGTCGCCGCGGCGCGGATCCATGTTGACCACGTCGATCAGTTGCGAAATGGTCGAGACGCCGTCGCCGACGACGAAGATCGGTTCGCCGCGTGCGGCGGCGGCCAGCTTGCCGCCGACGATCAGCAGGCGATGTTCGTTGCCGCGGATGAAGCGTTCGACCAGCACGCTGCTGCCTTCTTCGAGCGCGGCTTTATAGGCGGTTTCAACTTCAGCTTGGGTGTTCAGGTCGATGAAGACGCCGCGGCCGTGGTTGGCGTCGGACGGCTTGACGACCACCGGCAGGCCGATGTCTTCGGCGGCTTCCCAGGCATCGGCCGGGCTGTCGACGATGCGGCCTTCCGGAATGGCGACGCCGCAGGATTGCAGCAGTGTCTTGGTCAGGTCCTTGTCGCGCGAGATGCTTTCGGCGATGGCGCTGGTCTGGTCGGTCTCTGCGGTCCAGATGCGGCGCTGCTTGCAGCCGTGGCCGAGCTGGACCAGGTTGCCTTCCGACAGGCGGATCGACGGGATGCGGCGCTCGTCGGCGGCGTCCACGATACAGGCGGTGCTGGGGCCGAGACACAGAGAATCGACCATGTCGCGCAGTTTTTCGATGGTCGCATCGACGTCGAAAGGCTTGTCTTCGATCGCGGCCATGACCAGGTCGCGACCGGCGTAGAGGGCGGCGCGTGTGACTTGTTCGTGACGAGCGCGGACGACGACTTTGTAGACGCCGCGCGTGGATGTTTCACGTGCCTTGCCGAAACCGCCGGGCAGGCCGGCCAGATTTTGCAGCTCGAGCGTGACGTGTTCCATGATGTGGCCGGGCCAGGTGCCTTCTTTCAGGCGCTGCAGGAAACCGCCGCGCTCGCCGTAGCTGCAGCGGTGTTCGACCAGCGAAGGCAGCCAGCCGGTCAGGCGTTCATTGAAGCCGGGAATGATGTTCGACGGAAAATCTTCCAGTTCTCCGATGTCGATCCAGACCTCCAGCGCAGGGCGATAGGTCCAGATATTGGGGCCGTGCAACGGGAGGATACGGAGAAATTCTATATTTTTCATGAGTAAGCAGTTGTGCCGCTAAGCGTTGTGCGTTCTGTCGATCCAGGCATGATTCAAGAATGAATAACGCATTAAGCGCCGATTGGTTTACTTCCGTATCAACAAAATGCGAGCGCTACCATCGGCCTGCGACTGTTTTTGCAGGATTTTCTTATACTTCGTTCCACATTTGTCCCAGCCCCTTCCCATAAGTTGCCGGTATACACAATATGTAACGATATTGTCTCAGACTGTTTGCGGTCTTGCATGCAAAAAAATCAGGAAATCGTCAGGGTTCGCAGTCAAACCGGCGCTTTGTTTGTCATCGCAGGAGGGGCGCCGCGCGTTGTCGGGGTGGCAAACCCTTGCGATATAATATGCGCGGCATAGATTGTCGGCAAAAAGTTGCCAGCAAAACCATTCCTCACTGTCCGCACAGGACAAACATGCCGTTCAGATGAATAGAGAATCCCTCATCCCAAGCTCCTCCAATTTGCCCGCGCCGTGGCGCGCGGAAGCGCAAGCCCAGCTGGCGCCCGAAGAAAAGATCGTCGCCTGGCTCGAGCTCGACCTCGACGCCACGCTGAAATTCAGCCGCGGCATGATTGTCGCCACCGACCGTCGCCTGCTCGCCAAGGACAATGACAACGAAGGCTGGACCGCTTGGGAATACCGTGTCGGCCTGGCGCTGAAGCACCATGACCACGCCGGCGTCGGCAGTCTCGAGTTGCAAGACGGGCAGTCCCGGTTGGCTTTCTGGCGCTACACGCTGGCGCAAAATCCGCAGGCGCTGCGCCTGATCAACCAGTTCGACCAGCAACGCGACGCCCGGACTTCCGGCCAGGCCGCAATGGAAGAAGAACTGGATGTTTGCCCGCAATGCAAGGCGCCGATCCCGCAGGGCCAGGAAACCTGCGCCATCTGTCCGGAAGCCAAAGAGGCGCCGCCGTCGACCTGGGCGCTGTTCCGGCTGACGCGCTTCGCCAAACCGTACAAGGGATCCTTGCTGCTGGGTTTCCTGCTGACGCTGGCGTCCACCGCCGCGACGCTGGTGCCGCCGTACATGACGATGCCGCTGATGGACAACGTGCTGATTCCGTTCCAGAACGGCGCGCCGCTGGATTCCCATCTGGCCGGCCTGTACCTGAGCGGTCTGCTCGGTTCTGCCATGGTCGCCTGGATACTGGGCTGGGGCCGCACCTACATCCTCGCGCTGGTGAGCGAGCGCATCGGCGCCGACCTGCGCACCACGACTTACGAACATCTGCTGCGGTTGTCGCAGGAATACTTCGGCGGCAAGCGCACCGGCGACCTGATGGCGCGCATCGGTTCCGAGACCGATCGCATCTGCGTGTTCCTGTCGCTGCATCTGCTGGACTTCATCATCGATGTCCTGATGATCATCATGACGGCGGTGATCCTGATTTCGATCAATCCCTGGCTGGCGCTGGTGACCTTGCTGCCGTTGCCGTTCATTGCCTGGATGATCCATGTAGTGCGCGATCGCCTGCGCCACGGTTTCGAGAAGATCGACCGCATCTGGTCGGAAGTCACCAACGTGCTGGCCGACACCATCCCGGGCATCCGGGTAGTCAAGGCCTTCGCCCAGGAAAAGCGCGAAGCGGCCCGCTTCAAGGAAGCCAACCGCCACAACCTGGTGGTCAACGATCGCGTCAACAAGATCTGGTCGCTGTTCACGCCGACGGTGACCATGCTGACCGAAATCGGCCTGCTGGTGGTGTGGGTCTTCGGCATCTGGCAGGTTTCGCATAACCAGATCACGGTCGGTGTACTGACCGCGTTCCTGGCGTACATCAGCCGTTTCTATACGCGTCTGGATTCGATGAGCCGAATCGTATCGGTCACGCAAAAGGCGGCTGCCGGCGCCAAGCGGATCTTCGACATCCTTGACCACGTGTCGAGCGTGCCTGAACCGGCCAATCCGGTGCACATCGAAAAAGTGAAGGGCGCCATCGAGCTGCGCAACGTCGGCTTCCGCTACGGCAATCGCTCGGTCATGCGCGGCGTCGATCTGTCGATCGCGCCGGGTGAAATGATCGGCCTGGTCGGTCACAGCGGTTCCGGCAAGAGCACCATGGTCAATCTGATCTGCCGTTTCTACGACGTATCCGAAGGTTCGATCCGCATCGACGGCGTCGACATCCGCTCGCTGCCGATTTCCGAATATCGCCGCAATATCGGGCTGGTGTTGCAGGAGCCGTTCCTGTTCTTCGGCACGATCGCCGAGAATATTGCCTACGGCAAGCCGGAAGCGACGCGCGCCGAAATCATCGCGGCCGCGCGCGCCGCGCATGCGCATGAATTCATCCTGCGCCTGCCGCATGGCTACGATTCGCTGGTGGGCGAGCGCGGCCAAGCCTTGTCGGGCGGCGAGCGCCAGCGTATTTCGATTGCGCGCGCGCTGCTGATCGATCCGCGTTTCCTGATCCTCGACGAAGCAACATCTTCAGTCGATACGACGACCGAAAAAGAAATCCAGAAGGCGCTCGACAACCTGGTGCAAGGCCGCACCACGATCGCGATTGCGCACCGCCTGTCGACCTTGCGCAAGGCTGATCGCCTGGTGGTGCTGGATCGCGGGCAGGTGGTCGAGGTCGGGCCGCATGAAGAATTGATGGCAAAGCAGGGCGCCTACTATCGCCTGTATCAGGCGCAGGCGCGTAATCCCGAAGCCGAGGTGTCGGGTAGCGAAGAGAAGGACGACGAATGATGACTACGAACGCCGGCACCCATAATTTCACCTTGCATCGGAACAGTTTCGGCCGCCTGGTCTTCGTCGACGCGGAAGGCGTCACGCATGAAGGCGCAATTCCCGTGCGCGCTTTCCCGATCGGTGCGCCTGATGAAGGCATTGCTCTGGTCAGCGCCGATGGCCATGAACTGGCCTGGATCGAACTATGGTCGGACATCTCGCCGGAACTGCGGGTCATCATCGAAGAAGAACTGGCCGCGCGCGAATTCATGCCGCAGATCAGCCGCATCGTCGGTGTCTCCAGTTTCGCCACGCCGAGCATCTGGGAAGTGGAAACCAATCGCGGCAATACCTCGTTCACGCTCAAGGGTGAAGAAGATATTCGCCGCCTGCCCAATTCGGCTTTGCTGATCGCCGACAGTCACGGCATCCAGTTCCTGATTCGCGACATCAAGGCGCTGGACAAGCACGGCCGCAAGATTCTGGACCGCTTCCTGTAAAGCCGGCAGGCAATAAAAAACGGCTGCTTCCGTATCGGTCGCAGCCGTTTTTTTATGCCCAAAGCTTTTCAGAATTGCTCGTCAGGGCGCAGGTAACGCCATTCCCCCGTTGGCAAGTCGCCGAGCTTGACGCCGCCGATGCGTACGCGCTTGAGGCCGACGACTTTCAGTCCGACCAGTTCACACATGCGACGGATCTGGCGCTTCTTGCCTTCATTGAGGATGAAGCTGAGCTGATCCTCGTTTTGCCAGCGCACCTTCGCCGGTTTAAGTGCTTTGCCATCCAGCGACAGGCCGTGGTTGAGTCGTTTGAGGTCGCTGTCGGGCAGCTTGCCCGGCTTGGTGTACTGCACGCGCACCAGGTATTCTTTGTCGACGCTGGTGTCTTCGCCGATCAGTTGCTTGGCGATGCGGCCGTCCTGCGTCAGCACCAGCAAACCGACCGAGTCGATGTCCAGGCGACCGGCCGGCACCAGGCTGCGCAACTGCGTCGGATGGAATTGCGTGTCGACCTGGTCTTCCTTCCAGCGCGTGGCGGCTTCCACCAGAGCGACCGCAGGTTTGTAGCCGTCTTCAGCCTGGCCGCTGACGAAGCCCATTGGTTTGTTGATCAGGATGGTGACGCGCTTGGATTGCTCCGCAGCGGCCTGGCGCTCGACGCTCACGCGCTGGTGCGGCAACACCTTGCTGCCGAGTACCGAGACCACCTGGCCGTCGACGCGGACCCAGCCTTTTTCTATCCATTCGTCGGCCTCCCGGCGTGAACAGAGGCCGAGTTCGGACATGCGTTTGGACAGGCGTACGGGTTCAGTCATGATGGATAAGCTAGGTGAAAATCTGGTTAAGTAAAGTGAAAAAAAGCCAACAGGGGGAAACGCCATAACAGCAGCGCATGCCAGCTATCAGATACGCAGCGCCTTGAGCAAATCGGTTTCCAGCATGATCTGGTTGCGTGGATGGTTGAGCGCCGCACCGTCGACCAGGAACACGTCTTCGACACGCTCACCGAGCGTCATCACCTTGGCGGTGTGCAGGTTGATCTTGTACTTGGCGAGAATGTTGGAGATCGTGTAAAGCAGGCCGTTGCGATCGTTGGCCGACACCGACAGCAGGTAATACTGGCCGCGTTCATCCGGGCGCAGGTCGACCGACGGATTGATCGGAAAGGTGCGCGACAGGCGCGACAAGCGACCCTTCGCCGGCGTCGGCAGCGGACTGTCGGATTGCAGCAAATGCGCCAGCTCATGCTCGATCAGGTTGATGATGTCGCGGTAATTCTTGGCGAACACCGGGGCGCTGATCAGGAAGGCGTCGAGCGCGTAATTGGTCTTGGTCGTGTGGATCTTGGCGTCGAGAATGCTGAAGTTCTTTTCATCGAAATAGCTGCAGATGCGTGCGAACAGATCGGGCTGGTCCGGCGTATATACCGCGACTTGCACGCCTTCGCCGATCGGCGCCAGGCGGCATTTGACGAGCGGCACCTTGCTGTCCATCTTGTCGTAGAACGAGCGCGTCTGCCAGGCGATATCGGATGCATCGAGGCGCAGGAAGTAGGCGACGTCGAGCTGGCGCCAGAAGTTTTCATGGGCATCGGCAGGCAGGCCGTACAGGCGCAGCGTCTTGATCGCTTCCTGCTGGGTGTTCTTGAGTTCGCGGTCGGCCGACGGCGCTTCGCCGCCGAGCACGCGCAGGGTCATGCGGTACAGGTCTTCCAGCAGCTTGCCTTTCCAGGCGTTCCAGACCTTCGGGCTGGTGCCGCGGATATCGGCCACGGTCAGCAGGTACAGCGCGGTCAGGTGGCGCTCGTCCTTGACCGAATCGGCGAATTGCTGGATCACGTCGGGGTCCGACAAGTCCTGTTTTTGCGCCACTTGCGACATGCTCAGGTGATGTTCGACCAGGAACACCACGAGCTCGGTGTTCGCTTCCGAGATGCCGTGCTGCACGCAGAACTGGCGTGCATCGGCCATGCCCAGTTTGGAATGATCGCCGCCGCGGCCCTTGGCGATGTCGTGGAACAGCGCTGCCACATACAGGATCCACGGTTGCGCGAAGTTGGCCATGAGCTGGCTGCAGAACGGGTATTCATGCGCATGCTCGCTCATCGTGAAGCGGCGCACATTGCGCACCACCATCAGGATGTGCTGGTCGACCGTATAGACGTGGAACAGGTCGTGCTGCATCTGGCCGACGATGCGGCGGAAGTTGGGCAGGTAGCGGCCCAGCACGCTGGTCTGGTTCATCCCGCGCAGCGCGTGCATGATGCCGCGCTTGCCTTGCAGGATCTGCATGAACAGCGCGTGGTTGACCGGATCGGCGCGGAAGGCGTTATCGATCTTGAAGCGCGCATGCCACAGCGCCCGCATGGTGCGCGCCGACATGTCCTTGAGTTCCTGATGCTGGGCCAGCACCAGGAAGACTTCCAGCATGGCCGACGGGGTGTCTTCGAAAACGTTGTCGTGGGCGATGTCGAGGAAGCCGTTGAGTTCGTTGAAGCGCTCGTTGATCTTTTGCGGGATGACGTCCTGCGGGAACAGTTGCGCTTCGATGTTTTGCAACAGGATCGTGTTGAGCTGCGTGACCGCCTTGGCGGCCCAGTAATAGCGCTGCATCAGGTATTCGCTGGCGCGGCGCGTGTCCGTGCTCTTGAAGCCGAAACTCTCGGCGATCGGGGTCTGGATATCGAACACCAGCCGGTCTTCGCGGCGGTTGGTGTAGATGTGCAGGCGGATCCGGATGTCCTTGAAGGCGCGCTCCTTTTGCGTCAGCTGGCGCGCTTCGGTCGCGGTCAGCAGGCCGCGCTGGGCCAGTTTGCTCCAGGAATCTCCCAGGCCGGCCGCCTTGGCCACCCACAGGATCACCTGGAGGTCGCGCAGGCCGCCCGGGCTTTCCTTGCAGTTCGGTTCCAGGCTGTAGGGCGTGTCTTCGTATTTGACGTGGCGCTGGCGCAGTTCCAGGGTTTTTGCAAGGAAAAAGGCGCGCGGATCCATGGCGGCCTGGCATTTCACCTGGAGCAACTGGAACAGCGTCTTGTTGCCGGTCACCAGCCGCGCTTCCAGCAGGCTGGTCTGCACCGTGATGTCGGCAGCCGATTCGCTCATGCATTCGTCGATGGTGCGGATGCTGTGGCCGATCTCCAGGCCGATGTCCCAGAACAGCTGCACCAGCGATTCCAGTTTTTCCTGCATGGCCTTGCCGGGTGTTTCGTCGAGCAGGATCAGCACGTCGACGTCGGAATGCGGGAATAGCTCGCCGCGGCCATAGCCGCCGACCGCGACCAGCGCGATATCGCGCGGGAGATCGCATTTGTTCCACGCTTCGGTAAGTGCAGCGTCGACATTGCGGCGCAGTTGCGTCAACAGATGGTCGGTCTTGCCGTCAGCCTGGAATGCCTCGATGGCTTCCTGGCGCGATGCTTTGAGTTGTTTTTTGAGGATGACGGCAAGGGAGGGCATAGAAATCCGGTCGATGGATCGGGCAAATCAGGCGAGAGCAGGGGCCGCTTGCTGGATGAAGGCCGGAGGCGCAGGCATGCCGGGCGATACCGTCAGCACTTCGAAACCGGTTTCGGTCACCAGCACGGTGTGTTCCCATTGCGCCGACAGGCTGCGATCCTTGGTCTTGATGGTCCAGCCGTCGCCCATTTCGCGGATTTCGCGGCGGCCGGCGTTGATCATCGGTTCGACCGTGAAGATCATGCCGGCTTCGAGCTTTTCCAGTGTGCCGGGGCGGCCGTAGTGCAGCACTTGCGGTTCTTCATGGAAGACCGTGCCGATGCCGTGGCCGCAAAACTCGCGCACCACGCTGTAGCCGGCTTTTTCCGCATGCTGCTGGATGACATGGCCGATGTCGCCCAGATGCGCGCCCGGCTTGATTTTGGAAATGCCGAGCCACATGCATTCGTAGGTAATTTCAGTCAGGCGGCGTGCCAGGATCGACGGTTCGCCGATGAAAAACATGCGGCTGGTGTCGCCGTGGTAGCCGTTCTTGATCACCGTGATGTCGATGTTCAGGACATCGCCGTTCTTCATGACCTTGTCGCCCGGGATGCCGTGGCAGATGATGTCGTTGAGCGAGGTGCAGATTGCCTTCGGGTAAGGCGTATAGCCCGGCGGGCAGTAGTTCAGCGGCGCCGGGATGGTGTCCTGCACGTTGGTCATGTACTCGTGGCACAGGCGGTCAAGTTCGCCGGTAGTGGTGCCGGCCTTGACGAAGGGCGCGATGTAGTCGAGCACTTCGGCGGCCAGTTTGCCGGCCACGCGCATGCCTTCGATATCTTCGGCGGTTTTGATGGAGATGGAGCCCATAAAGTTTGTCGCAGTTCGCTAAAAATCGTTAAGTAGAGATTATAGACGAGGGGCGGCGGTTCTGTCGGCGCGGATTGGCTGCACGGAACGGGCAAAAGCTAATGAAAACAATGCTTTCGGCGCTTGAATGGATTCTCCGGATGAGGTAGAATGCTCGGCTAACTTGAGTCGCTAAGGTTGGAAAGCGAGTTTTTGCAGCTTCGGACGAATGTTTTTGGTCGTTTGATGTAAATCTTGCTTCGGTGAAATAAGTGATGAAGTAACCAAGTTGTTGTTAATTTTGAATCGCGAATCCGTTCGCAAAGGGTGTCCGGGCAGCAGTTGATCTGTCCTCCCGGATGGCCGAATGGATTCCAGACCTAACCCTGGAGAAATTTATGTCCGTAACTATGCGCGAAATGCTGGAAGCTGGTGTCCACTTCGGTCACCAAACACGCTTCTGGAACCCAAAGATGGCCCCGTTTATCTTCGGTCATCGCAACAAGATTCACATCGTCAACCTGGAAAAGACCCTGGGCATGTATCAGGAAGCGCTGAAGTACGTGCGCCAACTGTCGTCCAACCGCGGCACTATCCTGTTTGTCGGCACCAAGCGTCAAGCACGCGACACCATCGCCGCTGAAGCGCAGCGCGCAGGCGTTCCTTACGTCGACCAACGCTGGTTGGGCGGCATGCTGACCAACTTCAAGACCATCAAGACATCGATCAAGCGTCTGAAGGACATGGAAGCCTCCATCGCTGACGGTTCCAATGAAAAGCTGAGCAAGAAAGAAGCCCTGCTGTTCAGCCGCGAACAAGAAAAGCTGCAAAAGGCAATCGGCGGCATCAAGGATATGGGCGGCATTCCTGACGCCATCTTCGTGATCGACGTCGGTTACCACAAGGGCGCCATCACTGAAGCCGCCAAGCTGGGCATCCCGGTTATCGGCGTGGTTGATACCAACCACTCGCCAGAAGGCGTGACTTACATCATTCCAGGCAACGACGATTCCGCCAAGGCAATCGCTCTGTACGCTCGCGGTGTTGCTGACGCGATCCTGGAAGGCCGTGAAAATGCGGTGAACGAAGTTGTCGAAGCCGTCAAGAACGGTGGCGACGAATTCGTTGAAGTGAACGAACAGGCTTAATTTGCCTGCAGCGCCCGTGGAGGTACATCCGCGGGCGACAAGAAAAGGGGTAACAGCGAGAGTTAGCGCAGTTCGCCCCTTTTTTTTGAGTAAATTGATCGAATTCCCGATGTGGCGTCCCCGATGACGGCATGTCAACTTAGTTAGGAGAAATATATGGCGGCAATTACCGCAGCACTGGTAGGCGAACTGCGCGCGAAGACCGACGCGCCGATGATGGAATGCAAGAAGGCACTGACCGAAGCCGAAGGCGACATGGTCCGCGCTGAAGAAATCCTGCGTGTGAAACTGGGCAGCAAGGCATCCAAGGCTTCTTCCCGCATCACTTCGGAAGGCGTTGTCGCAACTTACATCGCCGGCGGCATTGGCGCGCTGGTGGAAATCAACTGTGAAACCGACTTCGTCACCAAGAACGATGAATTCATTGCTCTGGCAAATGCCGTCGCCAAAGTGATCGCAGAAAAGAATCCTGCCGATCTGGTCGCATTGGCTGCACTGCCGCTGGGCGACAAGACAGTTGAAGAAACACGTACCGAACTGATCGGTCGCATCGGCGAAAACATGTCGATCCGTCGTTTCCAACGCTTCGAAACTACCGGCAAGCTGGTGTCCTACCTGCACGGCACGCGCATCGGCGTGGTCGTCGAATTCGACGGTGCTGACGAACAAGTCGGCAAGGACGTCGCCATGCACATCGCGGCGATGAAGCCGGTTGCGCTGTCGTCGGATCAAGTGCCTGCCGATCTGATCGAGAAAGAGCGTTCGGTCGCGTCGCTGAAGGCTGCCGAATCCGGCAAGCCGGCCGACATCGTCGCCAAGATGGTCGACGGTTCGGTGCAAAAGTACCTGAAGGAAGTGTCGCTGTTCAACCAGTCGTTCGTGAAGAACGACAAGCAAACCGTTGAACAAATGCTCAAGGCGGCGAACACCTCCGTCAAGTCGTTCAGCATGTTTGTGGTTGGTGAAGGCATCGAGAAGAAACAGGATGACTTCGCAGCCGAGGTGGCAGCCCAGGTTGCTGCCGCCAAGCAAGCGCAGTAAGCAACAAGGAAGCGGGCCGAGAGGCCCGTTTTTTTAAGCCTGTCGGGACCTTTCGACAGGTTCGGGGACTTTGGATAAGATCTGTCTTGTCATCGGCCAGACATTTCAACATGTAACCAAATCCCGGCAGCAGAGTACGGCAGCATACAATGGCGTCCTTTCCTCGCTGCAGCGCCACGCCTCAGGCGAGCTGCGCAGCGCGAAGAAGCGCAGGACGCACGGAATTACAAGTCAATCGGATAGCAAACGGAGCCCAGCACATGACGACACCAGCTTACAAGCGCGTACTCCTCAAACTTTCCGGCGAAGCCCTCATGGGCGACGATACCTACGGCATCAACCGCGCCACCATCGAGCGCATGGTCGCCGACGTGGCGGAAGTAACCCAAATGGGGGTTGAGCTGGCGATCGTGATCGGCGGCGGCAACATCTTTCGCGGCGTCGCCCCGGGAGCGCAGGGCATGGATCGCGCCACGGCCGACTACATGGGCATGCTGGCAACGGTGATGAACTCGCTCGCGCTGGCCGACGCCATGCGCCAGGCCGGCCTGACGGCACGCGTCATGTCGGCAATCGCCATCGAACAGGTGGTCGAACCCTACGTTCGCCCCAAGGCCCTGCAATACCTCGAAGAAGGAAAGATCGTGGTATTCGCCGCCGGCACCGGTAACCCATTCTTCACCACCGATACCGCAGCGGCGTTGCGCGGCTCGGAAATCGGCGCCCAGATCGTCCTGAAGGCGACCAAGGTCGACGGCGTCTACACCGCCGATCCAAAGAAAGACCCAGCCGCCACGCGCTACAGCACCATCACTTTCGACGAAGCGATTGCCAAGCACCTGCAGGTCATGGACGCCACCGCATTTGCGTTGTGCCGTGACCAGAAACTTCCGATCAAGGTGTTTTCCATCATCAAGCCGGGCGCCCTCAAGCGTGTGGTCATGGGTGAGGATGAAGGCACGCTGGTGCACGTATAAACTCGGGTATAAATTCGCGTATAAATTCACGTTTCCGAACATCGTTTATTTGGTTTTAGATAGGAGAGCAGCATGACCATCGCTGACGTCAAGAAAAGCACCGAACAAAAAATGAGCAAGTCGATCGAATCGCTGCGCGCCGATCTGGCCAAGGTGCGTACCGGTCGCGCCCACACCGGCATCCTGGACCACGTCCAGGTCGACTACTACGGCTCGCCGACACAACTGTCGCAAGTCGCCAACCTGACGCTGATCGACGCCCGCACCATCGGTGTCCAGCCGTTTGACAAGAAGATGCTGGCCGTCATCGAGAAGGCCATCCGTGAAGCCGACCTGGGCCTTAACCCTGCGACTCAGGGCGACCTGATCCGCGTGCCGACGCCTGCGTTGACCGAAGAGCGCCGCAAGGAAATGGTCAAGCTGGTCAAGGGCGAAGCCGAAGACACCAAGATCTCGATCCGCAACATTCGTCGCGATGCCAACGAAGGCCTGAAGAAGCTGGTCAAGGACAAGGTTTGTTCCGAAGACGACGAGCGCCGCGGCCAGGAAGACATCCAGAAACTGACCGATAAGTTCGTCGCCGAAGTCGACAAGCTGGTGGTCGAAAAAGAAAAAGAAGTGTTGACGGTGTAAGTGCGTTATCGCTGTTGTTTATGCGATGATGACGGGGTCGGCTGTGGTTTGCAGAGCTGATACAGACATCGTCGCGCATCTGGATTTTTACACTGTATGACTCATAAAAGCTCAACCCAGGCGGTGCCCCAGGTTTCATCGGTGCCGCGTCACGTCGCCATCATCATGGATGGTAATGGACGTTGGGCGACCAAACGCTTCCTGCCGCGCGTGGCGGGGCACGTCAAAGGCGTCGACGCCGTGCGCGACATCGTCGAGGCATGTTCCCAGCGCGGCATCGAATACCTGACGCTGTTCGCCTTCAGTTCCGAGAACTGGCGCCGTCCGGCCGATGAAGTGTCCCTGCTGATGCGCCTGTTCATGACGGCGCTGGAGCGTGAAGTCAGCAAAATGCACGCCAATGACATCCGCCTGCGCGTGGTCGGCGACCTCAGTCGTTTCGACGCCAAGCTGCAGGACATGGTGACCAAGGCCGAGGCGCAGACCGCCGGCAACAAGGGCCTGACGCTGACCATTTGCGCCAACTATGGCGGCCGCTGGGACATCATGCAGGCGATCGGCAAGATGCTCCGCGAGCAACCGGGTGCGACCGATTTTTCCGAAGAGCAGTTGACCCCCCATCTGGCGATGGCTTACGCCCCTGAACCGGACCTGTTTGTCCGTACCGGCGGCGAAGAGCGCATTTCCAATTTCCTACTTTGGCAACTGGCCTATAGCGAACTGTATTTCACCGAAACCTATTGGCCCGATTTCGACGGGGCCGAGCTGGACAAGGCGATTGATTCGTATCGCCAGCGCGAGCGGCGCTTCGGTCGGACCAGCGAGCAATTGGTCGAGCAGAAAAAGGCTTCCTGATGCTGAAAACGCGTGTCATCACGGCGTTGGTTCTCCTGGCAATCTTATTGCCCGTACTTTTCCTGAATAACTTTTTTGCTTTTGCTACGGTCACGGTGGCGTTCTTCGCTGCCGGCGTCTGGGAAAGCTTGCGACTGTTCCGCTACTCGCGCGCCGAGCTGTGGGCCGGTTTCTGGACGGTCGGTTACGCCGTCGTTGTCTTCGTCAGCGGACTGCCGAGCGTGCGCAGCCTGTTCGCCGTATGCGTGCTGCTATGGGTAATCCGCTTCGTTCCTGCGCTCAAGCTGGGCTTGCCTCAACTGAAAACACCTGCCAATCGCCTGCTCAGCATTACCTACACGCTGGCGCTGCTGGGTTGCTTCATTGCGATTGTTTCCCTGTTTCAACATTCTCCGCTGTATTTGCTGTCGGTCATGGCGATCGTCTGGGTTGCCGACATCGGTGCGTACTTCGCCGGCAAAGGTTTCGGCCGTCACAAGCTGGCGCCTTCGATTTCGCCGGGCAAATCCTGGGAAGGCGCCATTGGCGGCTGGTTGGCTGTCCTGGTCGCCGCTGCGGCGACGGTCATGTACCTGGATGGCGATACCTTCTCTGGGCGTCTGTACGAGCGCTTCGGCTGGGTCGGTTTCCTCGTCGTCATGAGTTTGCTGGTGGCTGCCAGCGTCGTCGGCGACCTGTTCGAGTCACAGCTCAAGCGTCGTGCCGGCTTCAAGGACAGCAGCAATCTGCTGCCTGGACACGGCGGCGTGCTGGACCGGATTGATGCACTGATTCCGGTGCTGCCGCTGGCGGCGTTGATCGATCTCTGGTTGTAGGAGTTTCATGCAGGCAATTTCCGTTCTCGGTTCCACCGGTTCCATCGGCGTTTCGACACTGGACGTGGTGGGGCGTCATCCGGAGCGTTACCGGGTGTATGCATTGACCGCGCATTCGCGCGTTGACGAACTCGCGGCGCAATGCGTGCGTTTCCATCCTCAGGTCGCCGTGGTCGGCACCGCGGAAGCTGCGGGCGTGCTGCAGCAAAAACTGCGCGCGCAGGGATTGCGGACCGAAGTTGCTTACGGCCCGCAGGCGCTCTGCGACGTCGCCAGTGCGGCGGCATGCGACATGGTCATGGCGGCGATCGTCGGCGCCGCCGGCCTGGCGTCGACGCTGGCTGCTGCACGCGCCGGCAAGAAAATTCTTCTCGCCAACAAGGAAGCGCTGGTGATGTCCGGCCAGTTACTGATCGACGCCGTGGCCGAACACAAGGCGACATTGCTGCCGATCGACAGCGAACACAACGCGATTTTCCAATGCTTGCCGCACGATTTTCGACGTTCGCTGGACGATGGCGGCATCGCCAAAATACTGTTGACGGCCTCCGGCGGACCTTTTCTCAAGCGCGCCGTCGACACGCTCGACAGCGTGACGCCGGACGAGGCGGTGGCGCATCCGAAGTGGGTCATGGGGCGCAAGATTTCGGTCGACTCCGCGACCATGATGAACAAGGGCCTGGAAGTCATCGAAGCGCACTGGCTGTTCGGTGCGCCGGCCGATCGGATCGAAGTCATGATCCATCCGCAAAGCGTGATCCATTCGATGGTGTCCTACATCGACGGTTCGGTGCTGGCGCAACTGGGCAATCCCGACATGCGCACACCCATCGCCAACGCCATGGCTTACCCCGAACGGATCGCTTCCGGCGTGGCCCAGCTGGATCTGACGCAGATCGGTCAACTATTTTTCGAGCGTCCCGACCTGGCGCGTTTTCCGTGTCTCAAACTGGCGTATGATGCACTGCACGCCGGTGGCAGCTCGGCGGCAATCCTCAACGCCGCCAACGAAGTTGCCGTGGAGGCATTCCTGAATCAAGAAATCGGATTCCGCATGATCGACCAAGTGATCGCCCGCGTCATGGACAAGCTGCCCCACGGTACGGTCACCGATATCGATGCGTTGATCGAGCAGGACAAGATCGCGCGTTCCGTTGCGCAATCCTGCCTGACCTTATGATTTCTCCGTCATGAACCTGTTGCACACATTGCTGGCTTTCGCCGTTGCACTCGGCACATTGGTGGTCGTCCATGAGCTCGGACACTACTGGGTGGCGCGCCTGTGCGGCGTCAAGGTCCTGCGTTTTTCGGTCGGCATGGGACGTATCGTCTGGTCGCGACGTTTTGGTCCGGACCAGACCGAGTGGGCGCTGTCCATCCTGCCGCTGGGCGGCTACGTCAAGATGCTCGACGCGCGCGAGCAGGACGTCAGCGAGATGGCGCCGGAAGACCTCAAGCGCGAATTCACGCGGCAATCGGTCTGGCGCCGCATCGCGATCGTTGCCGCCGGGCCGCTGGCCAATTTCATTCTTGCCATCCTGCTGTTCGCCGGCTTGTTCATGCACGGCATTCCGGAACCTGTTCCCAAATTGCGCGCCATGACGGAGCAGAGCGCGGCCTACCAGGCCGGCTTGCGCGGCGGTGAAACCATTACCGCGATCAATGGCGAACCGGTGCATGCGTGGACGGAGGTGCGCTGGCAACTGATGCAGCACGTGCTGGAAAAGACACCGGCGCGTCTCGACGTTGAAAGCGCGGGTCCAAACGGCGGCAAACTGCTCAATACCGTCAAGTTGTCGCTTGACGGCGTATCGACCGAGGATCTGGAAGGCGACTTCCTGGCCAAACTGGGCATATCGTTGGCACGCCCGCAGGCGATCCTGGGCAAGATCATGGAAGGTCCGGCCATGCAGGCAGGGCTGCAAAAAGGCGATCTGATCCTGGCCGTCAACGGCGCGCCGATCAAAGACGGCCTGGCGCTGGTCGAGCTGGTGCGCGCCTCCCCGGGAAAACCGCTGACACTGCATGGCCTGCGCGGCCAGAGCGAGTTCGATATTGCAGTGACTCCCGATACGTTGACCGACAATGGCCAGACTATCGGCCGCATCAAGGTTGAAGTGCCGCTGGCCCCTGAGATGACCGTGGTCAGCGATCCCCCCTGGACGGCCATTGCCAAGGGGGCGGAAAAAACCTGGGACACCAGCGCCATGACGCTCAAGATGATCGGAAAAATGATCGTCGGACAAGTTTCATGGAAAAATATCACCGGCCCGATTACCATAGCGGATTACGCCGGTCAGACCGCCAAAGTCGGCCTGGTCAGCTACCTGAGCTTCATTGCGTTCATCAGCATCAGTCTGGGAGTGATGAACCTGCTGCCCATCCCGGTTTTAGATGGCGGGCATTTGCTGTATTATTCGCTGGAGATTTTGACCGGCCGTCCTGTTTCTGAGCGTTTTGGGGAAATTGCTCAACGCGCCGGTATGGGTATTCTGATGATGCTGATGCTCGTGGCCGCATTCAACGACATCGTGCGTCTGATGTTTTAAGGATTCGTTCCAAGCCGTCCGGGTCGCCCGGATGGCTTTTGACTTTACATATGTTCGGTCATTTCAGCGCTTCATGAAGCGACCGGCAAAAAACATAGTTCCATAGTTCATAAGATAGCTAATGAAATTACATTCCGCGCATTTCCCTGCCCCGATCTTTTCCCGTAGCCTGATCGCCGCCGCAGCGTTGACCCTTTGTACAGGCCAGGCATTCGCCGTCGAGCCGTTCGTGGTCAAAGACATCCGTGTCGAAGGCATTCAGCGTACCGAAGCCGGTACCGTCTTCAGCTATCTGCCGGTGCGCGTGGGCGACACATTCACGGATGAAAAGGGTACTGCCGCGATCAAGGCGCTGTACGCCACCGGATTCTTCAAGGACGTGCGCGTCGAAGCCGAAGGCGACGTGCTGGTGGTGCAGGTTGAAGAACGTCCGGCCATCGCCAGCGTCGACTTCACCGGCATCAAGGAATTCGACAAGGAACAGCTGACCAAGGCGCTTAAAGAAATCGGCGTCGCCGAGTCGCGTATTTTCGACAAGTCGCAAGTCGACCGCGCCGAACAGGAACTGAAGCGTCAATATCTGTCGCGCGGCCTGTACGGCGCCAAGGTCACGACCACGATCACGCCAGTCGAGCGCAATCGCGTCGCCGTCACGTTCGCCGTGGACGAAGGCGATACGTCGCGCATCAAGCAAATCAACATTATTGGCAACAAGGCATTTTCGGACGGTACGCTGCGCGACCAGCTCAAGCTGACCACGCCGGGCTGGTTCACCTGGTATACCAAGGCCGATCAGTATTCCAAGCAGAAGCTTGCCGGCGATATCGAGTCGTTGCGCTCTTACTACCTGGACCGCGGTTATTTGGAAATGCAGATCGACTCGACCCAGGTCTCGATCACGCCCGACAAGAAAGACATCTACGTCACCATCAATATCAACGAAGGCGAGAAGTACACCGTCTCCGACATCAAGCTCGATGGTGAAATGTTCGGCATGGAAGGCGATCTTGCCGCGCTGGTGCAGTTGAAGAAGGGGGAAATCTACTCCGGCTCCAAACTGACCGACAGTACCAAGAAGATCAGCGAACGTCTCGGAAACTTCGGTTATGCGTTCGCCAACGTCAACGCAAATCCGAACGTCGATCGCGAAAAGAAAGAAGTCGCCTTCACGATCATGGTTGACCCCGGCAAGCGCGTCTACGTGCGCCACATCAACATCGCCGGCAATACCAAGACGCGCGATGAGGTCATCCGCCGCGAATTCCGCCAGTTCGAAGACTCGTGGTATGACGGCGAGAAGATCAAGCTGTCGCGCGACCGCGTCGACCGCTTGGGTTATTTCAAGGAAGTTACCGTCGAGACGCCGGAAGTGCCCAACAGCAACGACCAGATCGACGTCAACCTGAAGGTCGAAGAAAAGCCGACCGGCAACATCATGATCGGCGCCGGCTTCTCGCAAACCGACAAGCTGAGCCTGACCGGTTCGATTTCGCAGGAAAATGCCTTCGGCAGCGGCAACACCATCGGCGTTGAAGTCAACACCAGCTCGCGCTATCGTACGATCGCCGTGTCGCAGACTAATCCTTACTTCACCGATGACGGCGTCAGCCGCACGTACGAAGTGTTCCTGCGGACGATTCGTCCGTCCGCGTACACTACCGGTGATTACCGCGTGAAAACGATCGGCGGCAGCGTCAAGTTCGGCGTGCCGTTCTCCGAGCTGGACCGTATTTTCTTCGGCATTGGTATTGAAAACACCAAGGTCGATACCGACAGCACCAGCCCGAGTCTGTATCGACAATATGTGCGCGACTTCGGCGCCGGCGGCGTAGCAGGCTGCGATGTCGTAAACAATGCCTCCTGCGGTGTCGGCACCGCCTCGACCACCAGCTTCCCGCTGACTGCAGCATGGCAGCGCGATAGCCGCGACAGTGCATTGGTGCCGACCAAGGGTCGTTACCAGCGCGCCAATCTGGAGTTGTCCGCCGTCGGCACCTTGAAGTACTATCGCGCAACTTACCAGCATCAATACTTCCAGCCGTTCTGGGCGAATGCCGCAACGATCGCATTCAATGGCGAAGTCGACTACGGCAAGGGCATTGGCGGCAAACCTTATCCTATCTTCAAGAATTACTATGCCGGCGGTATCGGCACCGTGCGCGGTTACGAGGCATCGTCGCTGGGTAACCTGAAAGATCAGTACGGTGATTCGATGGGCGGCGCCTCGCGCCTCCTTGGTAGCGTAGAATTGCAATTCCCGTTCCCGGGCTCGGGACAGGATCGCAGCTTGCGCTGGTTCACTTTCCTTGACGGCGGTAACGTGTTCGCGGACGGCGAACGCATCAAGATCAACGACTTGCGCTATTCGACCGGTCTCGGCATCAGCTGGATCTCGCCGATCGGTCCCTTGAAGTTGAGCTACGGCAAACCGTTGAACTTGAAGCAGGGCGACAAGTCCCAGAACTTCCAGTTCCAGCTCGGCACCGGTTTCTGATCGCAAGATCAGTCGGTGGCATAATTGAAATCTGTATTACGGAGAATGACCTTGAAGTTTATTACTAAATCATTGTTGTCGATGCAGGCCGCGACACTGGCCGTCGGCATGCTGTCGTTTGCAAACGTCCATGCTCAGGAATCGAAAATCGCGTTTGTCAGCACCGAGCGCATTTTCCGCGAAGCGACGCCTGCCAAGGCTGCGCAAACGAAACTCGAAGCCGAATTCGCCAAACGCGAAAAAGACATCGCAGACATGGCTGCACGCCTGAAGGCACAGTCCGACAAGCTCGACAAGGACGCTGCAGTGCTGTCGGAGTCGGACCGTGCAAAACGCCAGCGCGACCTGAGCGATCTCGACAAGGAATTCCAGCGCAAGCAACGTGAATTCCGCGAAGACCTGAACCAGCGCCGCAACGAAGAATTGTCGGTGGTTCTGGAGCGCACGAACAAGGTGATCCGTCAGATCGCTGAAGCAGAAAAATACGACATCGTGTTCCAGGAAGCGGTCTATGCCAGCAAGCGCATCGACATCACCGACAAGGTGCTGAAAGAACTGTCGAAGTAATCCTGTCGCAAGCAATACCATTCATCACATGTTCACCCCAGGCGCGCAGATTGTTCCGAGAAGAAATATTCAATCTGCGTTGCCTGAGCAGGTAACGGAATAATCTACGAAGGCCAGCATGAGTATTCGGCTAGGACAGTTGGTCGAACGCTTGGGTGGCCAGCTCAAAGGCAATGCGCAGATCGAGGTCGGCGGTATTGCTCCTCTGGACGCCGCGACATCGTCGCACATGACGTTCCTCTCCAATCCCAGGTTTCGTTCACAGGCAGAACAGACGCAAGCTGCGGCGCTGATTTTGTCCGAAGCGGATGATGAAGCCGTTGCCGCCTATCAGGGCGCGCGCATCGTCACCAAAAACCCGTATGCCTATTTCGCCAAGGCCGCTCAGCTGTTTGCCGCGCAGGCAGCGATTCCGGTTGCGGCCGGCATCCACGCCAGCGCCTGTGTCGACCCCAGCGCCCAAGTGGCGGCGAGCGCCACCATCGGTCCGCAGGTCGTCATTGAAGCCGGCGCCGTCATCGGTGAGCGCGCGGTTATCGACGCGGGCAGCTATATCGGACGCAATGCGCACATCGGCGCGGATACGCATTTCTACGCGCGCGTGACTTTCCACTCCGGGTGTGAAATCGGCGAACGCGGCATTGTCCATTCCGGCGTCGTCATTGGCGCGGACGGTTTCGGCTTCGCCAACGAGAGCGGCATCTGGGTCAAGATTCCGCAAGTGGGCAGAGTGGTGATCGGCAACGACGTCGAAATCGGCGCCAATACCACCATCGACCGCGGCGCCTTGTCCGACACGGTACTGGAAGACGGCGTCAAGCTCGACAACCAGATCCAGATTGCACATAACTGCCATATCGGCGCGCATACAGCGATCGCGGCTTGCGCAGGCATCGCCGGCAGCGCCAAAATCGGCAAATATTGCTCGATCGGCGGCGCAGCCATGATCCACGGTCACATCACCATTGCTGACAGGGTGCATGTGTCGGCCGGCACGCTGGCATTGCGTTCCATTCAGGAGCCGGGACAATATACCGGCTTCTATCCCATCGCCAAGCACGGAGAATGGGAAAAATCAGCAGCATTTGTGCGCAATCTGGGCACAATGCGTGAGAAAATCCGTGCGTTGGAAAAAACGATCAAATCGCTTACAGAGCAGCTTACTGCGCAAAATACTGAGCAAAAAAATGACTAGCCTCGACATCAATCAAATCAAAGAATATCTCCCGCACCGTTATCCGATGTTGCTGGTGGACCGCGTCCTCGAATGGGAAAGCGGCAAGGACATTACCGCCATCAAGAACGTGACCGTGAATGAAGAGTTCTTCAACGGCCACTTCCCGCACAAGCCGGTGATGCCGGGCGTGCTGATGATCGAAGCGCTGGCGCAGACTGCCGCGCTGCTGTCGTTCCTGACCGAAGGCCGCAAGCCGGACGCCAGCACCGTGGTGTATTTCGTCGGTATCGACAATGCGCGTTTCAAGCGTCCGGTGGAGCCGGGCGACCAGTTGAAGATGCACGTGGAAATCACCCGTCGCGCCCGCGGCATCTGGAAATACAAAGCGGTTGCGACCGTCGACGGCCAGGTAGCGGTCGAAGGCGACCTGATGTGCACCATGCGTAACGCCAACGACGCCAGCCAGGCAGGCTGATTCATGTCGCGTATTCATCCTACCGCTGTCATCGAGTCGGGCGCGCAGCTCGACTCGTCGGTTGAGGTTGGCGCCTACTCGGTCATCGGCGCCAATGTGCGCATCGGCGCCGGCACCAAAGTCGGCCCGCACGTGGTGATCGAAGGCCATACGACCATTGGCCGCGACAATCAGATCTTCCAGTTCGGCTCCCTCGGCGCTGCGCCGCAGGACAAGAAATACGCCGGCGAACCGACCCGCCTTGAGATCGGCGACCGCAACACCATCCGTGAATTCGTCACCTTCAACCTGGGCACCACCCAGGATGCCGGTGTCACCCGCCTTGGCGATGACAACTGGATCATGGCGTACGTGCACATTGCGCATGATTGCCAGTTGGGCAACGACATCATCCTGGCCAACAATGCCACCCTGGCCGGACACGTCCATCTGGGCGACTGGGTGTTCCTCGGCGGTTTTACGTCGGTGCACCAGTTCTGCAAGATCGGCGCACACGCCATGACGGCGTTTACCGCTGCCGTGAGCCAGGACGTTCCACCATTCGTGACGGCTGCCGGTAACCGTGCCGTGCCGGCCGGCATCAACAGCGAAGGCCTGAAACGCCGAGGTTTCACGCCCGAACAGATCGCTGCGATCAAGCGCGCGTACAAAGCGGTCTATCGTTCCGGCCTGCCGCTGGAAGAGGCCAGGCAAGCGTTGCAGCAGCAAGAAGAAAATTCCCCCGAGTCCGCCGCTCACATCCGCCTGATGCGCGAATTCATTGCCTCGTCCTCTCGTGGCATCATCCGATAACATCTCCATCGCCATGGTCGCCGGCGAAAGTTCGGGCGACCTGTTGGCGAGCCGTTTGCTGTCCGGCTTGCGTCCGCGCCTACCGGATGCACGCCTGCATGGCATCGGCGGACCGCATATGGCGGAGCATGGCTTCGTGAGCGACTGGCCGATGGACAAATTGACCGTGCGCGGCCTGTTCGAAGTGGTGCCGCGTTATCGCGAACTCAAGGGCATACAAAATACGCTGCGCGACCAGTTGCTGGCCGAACGGCCGTCCG
Organism: Herbaspirillum lusitanum; assembly: GCF_026127345.1. Classification (NCBI taxonomy): domain Bacteria; kingdom Pseudomonadati; phylum Pseudomonadota; class Betaproteobacteria; order Burkholderiales; family Oxalobacteraceae; genus Herbaspirillum; species Herbaspirillum lusitanum. The sequence continues at coordinate 537,616 of NZ_QXFG01000008.1, forward strand.
TATTCATCGGCATCGACTATCCCGGTTTCAACCTCGGCCTCGAGCAGCAACTGCGCGATGCAGGCATCCCCACCATGCATTTCATCGGTCCGCAGATCTGGGCCTGGCGCGGGGGACGCATCAAGAAAATCGCGCGCGCGGTGTCGCACATGCTGGTGATCTTCCCGTTCGAGGAAGAGATTTACCGCAAGGCCGGCGTGCCGGTGACCTACGTCGGCCATCCGTTGGCGGAAATCATCCCGATGGAACCCGATCAGGCCGGTGCGCGTGCCGCGCTCGGCTTGCAGCAAGGCCGTCGCATCGTGGCGATCCTGCCGGGCAGCCGCATGTCCGAACTCAAGTACAACACCGTCAGTTTCCTTGGCGCGGCCAGATTGTTGCGCCAGCGCGAGCCGCAATTGCAGTTCGTGGCGCCGATGGCGGGTGACAAGCAGCGCGCGTATTTCGAACAATTGATTACCGAGACCGGCGCTGTTGATCTTGGCATCCACGTCGTCAGCGGCCAATCGCATGCGGCCATGGAAGCAGCCGACGCAGTACTGGTCGCTTCCGGTACGGCATCGCTGGAAGTGGCCTTATACAAGAAACCGATGGTCATCGCCTACAAGATGATGCGCGCTTCCTATGCGATCATGCGCCACATGAACTACCAACCCTGGGTTGGCTTGCCGAATATCCTGGCGCGAGAATTCGTCGTGCCGGAATTGCTGCAGGATGCCGCCACGCCACAGGCGCTGGCCGATGCGTTGTGGAAGCAGCTTGACGATCCTGTGCATTGCCGCAACCTGCGCCAGCGTTTTACCGACATGCACCACACCTTGCTGCGCGATACCGCCAACGCCAGCGCTCAGGCGGTATGCGCCTTGCTGGATCGGCAGCGTGCGCGATTTGCACCAGGAAGCTGAAAGTCATGGCGAAGAAACAAGATCTGAATCTGTCCCTGTTTGCGTTCGACAACTATGTCGGCGAGATCATTTGCGGCGTTGACGAAGCAGGGCGTGGACCGTTGGCGGGACCGGTATTCGCCGCCGCAGTCATTCTCGATCCGGCGCGGCCGATAGTCGGTCTGCGTGACTCCAAGAAGTTGTCCGAGGCCAGCCGCGATGCGCTTGCGCTTGAAATCAAGGATCGCGCCATCGCCTGGGCAATTGCAGAATGCTCGGAAAATGAAATCGACCAGCTCAATATCCTCCACGCCAGCATGCTGGCCATGCGCCGCGCGGTCGAGGCGCTCAAGACCATCCCCACGCTGGCGCTGATCGACGGCAATCGCTGTCCGGTGATGGCGATACGTTCGGAAGCCATCATCAAGGGTGACGACAAGGTGCCGGCGATCTCGGCGGCATCCATCCTTGCGAAGACCGCACGCGACGCCGCCTTGCTGGTGCTGCACGCACAGTATCCGAATTACGCCTTCGATCAACACAAGGGCTATCCAACTGCATTGCATCTGGAGCGCTTGCAGCTGCACGGCGTCTCGCCGGTGCATCGCAAGTCGTACGCGCCGGTGCGCGCCTTGTTGAACGCCGGCTGAAGGGCGTCACGATGAAAACGATTTCCTCGCGCGACAACCCGCTGTACAAGGAACTCAAGCAGCTCGCCACCAGCGCACAGGCGCGACGCAAGGCCGGTCGCAGCCTGCTCGACGGCGTGCACCTGGCGCAAGCTTATTTGCAGGGAGCAGGCAAGCCCGCGTTCTGCATCGTCGCCGAGAGCGCGCTGCATCACGCTGAGGTGGCGCCGCTGCTGGCGCAGTGCGAAGCCGCAGGCAGTCAGTGCATTTGCCTGACCGATGCGCTGTACCAGGCGGCCAGCCAGGTCGAAAACGGTGTTGGATTATTGCTGGTGATTGCCACGCCGCAGCCGTCCGCGCCCACGGCGCTGACAACGTCTGCCGTGTTGCTCGACGGCCTGCAGGATCCCGGCAATCTGGGCTCCATCCTGCGCAGCGCCGCGGCGGCAGGTATCGGCCAGGTGTTCTGCTCGGCAGGCACCGCCGCAGCGTGGTCTCCCAAAGTCTTGCGCGCCGGTATGGGAGCGCATTTCCAACTGGAGATATTCGAGAATGCCGATCTGCTGAGCCTGTGCAAGGGCAGTGCAATTCCCGTATTGGCGACCAGTTCCTACGCGCAAAAGAACATCTATCAAACCGACCTCACGCAGGCTGTCGCCTGGCTGTTCGGCCATGAAGGGCAGGGTGTCGCCGACGACTTGCTCGACGCAGCCAGCGATAAGGTCGTGATTCCGCATCTCGGCGAGATGGAGTCGCTCAACGTCGCTGCCGCCGCAGCGGTATGTTTCTTTGAGCAGGTCCGGCAAAAGCAGGGCAACGCTTCCTGAGTTGGCGATGAACTTCCCGTCGCCGGATCTCTATGCCTATTTCAGCGGACGCTGGAATTTCCTGCGAGCAATGTTCGGCGCCGACGACGTTCTGATCGGCGAAGCCGAAGGCGCGGCCGAGTTCTTGCCGGGAGCCGGCACGTCTCTGTTGCATTACAAGGAATCGGGACAATTGCGGCTGGCCGCCGATCAGCGCGTGGTCGCCTTTTCGCGGCGCTTCGACTACGAGGTTGCAAGCGATGTTGTGCACGTGGTGTTTGCCGACGGCATGCAGGCCGGACAGGCTTACCAGAGCTATCGCTATGACGCGGTGAAACAGGCTTTGCTGCCGGTCGAGACGCATCTCTGCATTCTCGACCGCTACGACGGCAGCTATCAGTTGATTGACGATGAACAGTTCGAATTGCGCACGCGCATAGACGGCCCGCACAAGGATTATCTGGTACACACGCGTTTCACCAGACAGCCCGGCTAGTTTGCATATGGCATGCTGATGTGAAGATCAGCGCGTCTCCGGCTTGATTTCCTGCAGGATGGTGGCGGCGATTTCTTCGATCGACTTGGCTGTCGACGACATCCAGCGGATGCCTTCGCGGCGCATCATCTTTTCTGCTTCATTGATTTCATAACGGCAGTTTTCGATGGCGGCGTATTTGCTGCCGGGGCGGCGCTCATTGCGCACTTCGGACAAGCGTTCGGCGGCGATGGTCAGGCCGAAGATCTTCTTCTTGAAATTCACCAGCCCGCTCGGCAGCTTGTCGCGTTCAAAGTCTTCCGGAATCAGCGGGTAGTTGGCCGCCTTGATGCCGTATTGCATCGCCAGATACAGGCTGGTCGGGGTCTTGCCTGAACGCGACACGCCGACCAGGATGACGTCGGCGCTGGCCAGATTCTTGTTGGACTGGCCGTCGTCATGCGCCAGCGAGAAATTGATCGCCTCGATGCGGTTCTTGTACTCTTCCGAATCGGCCGTGTTGTGGCTGCGGCCGATGGTGTGGGTCGACTTGACGCCGAGTTCCTGCTCCAGCGGTTCGACGAACGTCTGGAACAAGTCCATGTGCATCGCCCGCGACTGGCGGATGACCGCCGACAGATCGGCTTTCACCAGCGTTGAAAACACGATCGGCGCCTTGCCGTCGACTTCGGCCACTTCATTGATGCGGCGCGTGGCGTCGTAGGCCTTGTCCAGCGTATCGACGAACGGCAGCCGCACTTGCTTGAAGCGCAGCTCGAACTGGCTGAGGACGGAGTGGCCCAGCGTTTCCGCCGTAATGCCGGTGCCGTCGGAAACGAAGAACACCGTGCGGTTGGCGGGCGGCAAGGGGACCGGGTGGGAAGACGGGGCAAGATCGAGCATAGTGTTGTTAAAGAGAAAACAATAAAAAATAAGAGGGGGGATGAAAAAAAAGCCGGCTACCCTGTAAAATGCCATGCAACAGATTGAGAAGCTAGCTCAAAATGACCCTGAACGTGCTGCGCAAGTTGACCGAAACCATCTGGATGTTTGCCTTTGCAAACACCTTCGGAACTGCCGCGCGCCGTTTGCATCACGTCATGCACCTCATGAGCCGTGCCGCAGTACCTGCAGTTGGTCCGGCACTTGCTTCAGCACTTGCACCAATTATGTCGCCTTCGTCCCAAAATAACAAAGAACAAATGACGATCGCCGGCGCCGCGAAGATTTCCCATCATCAAACTAGAGGTTGTTATGTCCAACGCAGTAAACATGGGTTCTGCCCAGGGGGCCGCATACGTAGTCTCCTTTGAAAATCTTCGCATGACGGATGTCGAGTCCGTCGGCGGCAAGAACGCGTCGCTGGGTGAAATGATCAGCCAGCTGGCCGGTGCCGGAGTCCGCGTGCCAGGTGGCTTTGCCACGACCGCACAGGCTTTCCGCGACTTTCTGGAACACAGTGCAAATGGCGGCGCAACGCTGGCCCAACGCATTGCGGATCGTCTCGTTACGCTGGACATCGAAGATGTGCGTGCATTGGCGCAAGCCGGTGCGGAGATTCGTCAATGGATTATCGACACGCCTTTCCAGCCTGCGCTGGAACAGCAGATCAAATCCTTCTACGACAAACTGGTTGCTGACTCCACTGCGGAGATGTCGTTCGCCGTGCGTTCGTCCGCGACTGCCGAGGATTTGCCTGACGCCTCCTTTGCCGGCCAGCAGGAAACCTTCCTCAATGTGGTCGGCATCGACAACGTGCTCGAAGCGATGAAGCATGTGTTCGCGTCGCTGTACAACGACCGTGCGATCTCGTACCGCGTCCACAAGGGCTTCACCCACGCCGAAGTCGCATTGTCTGCCGGCGTGCAGCGCATGGTCCGTTCCGACGTCGGCGCCGCCGGCGTCATGTTCACCATCGACACCGAATCGGGCTTCAAGGACGTGGTCTTCATCACTTCCAGCTACGGCCTGGGCGAAACAGTGGTGCAGGGCGCGGTCAATCCGGACGAGTTCTACGTCCACAAGCCGATGCTGGAACAAGGCAAGCTGCCAATCATCCGCCGCAACATCGGCTCCAAGCTGATCAAGATGGAATTCACCGGTGAAGCCAAAGCCGGCCGCTCGGTCAAGACCGTCGACGTGCCGGTCGAAATGCGCAATCGCTATTCGCTCAACGACGCCGAAATCGTCGAACTGGCCAAATACGCCACCATCATCGAGAAGCACTACGAGCGTCCGATGGACATCGAATGGGGCAAGGATGGCCGCGACGGCAAGCTGTACATCCTGCAAGCGCGTCCGGAAACCGTGAAGTCGCAGCAAAAGGCGACCGACGCGCAGCAGCGTTTCAAACTCAAGGGTTCCAGCACAGTGCTGGCAACCGGGCGCGCCATCGGCCAGAAGATCGGCGCCGGTCCGGTGCGCGTGATTCGCGATGCCGCCGAAATGGAACGCGTCCAGCCAGGCGACGTGCTGGTGGCCGACATGACCGATCCGAACTGGGAACCGGTCATGAAGCGCGCTGCAGCGATCGTCACCAATCGCGGCGGCCGCACCTGTCACGCAGCGATCATCGCGCGTGAACTGGGCGTGCCGGCAGTGGTCGGTTGCGGCGACGCCACCGACGTGCTCAAGGACGGCACGCTGGTCACCGTTTCCTGCGCCGAAGGCGATGAAGGCAAGATCTACGACGGCCTGCTGGAAACCGAAATCACCGAAGTCGCACGCGGCGAATTGCCGTCGATTCCGTTGAAGATCATGATGAACGTCGGCAACCCCCAACTGGCGTTCGACTTCCAGTCGATCCCGAACGGCGGCGTCGGTCTGGCGCGTCTGGAATTCATCATCAACAACAATATCGGCGTGCATCCACGCGCGATCCTGGAATACCCGAACATCGACGCCGACCTGAAGAAGGCCGTCGAGTCGGTCGCCCGCGGCCATGCGTCGCCGAAGGCCTTCTATGTCGACAAGCTGGCCGAAGGCATCGCCACCATCGCGGCGGCATTCTGGCCCAAGCCGGTCATCGTGCGCCTGTCCGACTTCAAGTCGAATGAGTACAAGAAGCTGATCGGCGGTTCGCGCTATGAGCCGGACGAAGAAAATCCGATGCTGGGCTTCCGCGGCGCTGCACGTTACCTGTCGGCCGATTTTGCTGAAGCATTCGAAATGGAATGCCAGGCCATGAAGCGCGTGCGCAACGACATGGGCCTGACCAACGTCGAGATCATGGTGCCGTTCGTCCGTACCCTGGGCCAGGCGGAGAAGGTCATCGGCCTGCTCGGCAAGAACGGCCTCAAGCGCGGCGAAAACGGCCTGCGCGTCATCATGATGTGCGAAGTGCCTTCCAACGCGATTCTGGCGGAAGAGTTCCTCGAACACTTCGACGGCTTCTCGATCGGCTCCAACGATCTGACGCAGCTGACATTGGGCCTGGACCGCGACTCCGGCATGGAGTTGCTGGCAGCTGATTTCGACGAGCGCGATCCGGCCTTGCAAGCCTTGCTGACCAAGGTCATCTCGACTTGCCTCGCCAAGGGCAAATACGTCGGCATCTGCGGCCAGGGTCCTTCGGACCATCCGGATTTCGCGGAATGGCTGATGAAGCAAGGTATCGAATCGATCTCGCTGAATCCTGATTCGGTGATCGACACCTGGCAAAAACTGGCCGCCAGCCACGCTGGAAAATAAGCAAGCTTCGTTATTTCGGCTTATTTGCTTCAACAAAAACGCGGGCTTCGGGCCCGCGTTTTTGCTTTTTGCGAATAGGCTGTTACAGTCTTGCCGATAAGCAGGTCTGCAGCAGTTTTTGCAGCATTCAGAAAAGGAACAAGGACATGATGGACTGGGCGATATGGTTCGTAGCGGCCGGCGTGGCAATCGGCGTGGAACTCTTTACCGGCACGTTCTATTTGCTGATGATTGCGATCGGTCTCGGCGCCGGCGGCGTCGCCGCGCTGTTGGGTGGAAAATTGGAGTGGCAGTTGCTGCTGGCGGCGGCGATCGGCTTTGCCGCCATCGGCGCATTGCGGCGCAGCCGCTTCGGTCGCAGGCATGAAAATGACGCCGGGCACGATCCCAACGTGAACCTCGACATCGGCCAAAGCGTGAGCGTCGATCACTGGAACGACCTCGACGGCACCCACACTGCGCGCATCCGCTATCGCGGCGCGGAATGGGACGTCGAACTCGCAGCGGGCAGCCCTGTGCAAGCAGGACAATTCATCATCCGGGAAGTACGGGGCAGCCGCCTGATCGTCTCTCACCAAGCCTCTCAACACTAGGAGAATATTCATGTTCGGAAGCGTGACGCTGGTCATTTTTTTCATTGCCATCATCTTTGTCATCAAGACCGTCAAAGTCGTGCCTCAACAGCATGCCTGGGTGGTCGAGCGCCTCGGTAAATACCACGCGACGCTCGGGCCGGGCCTGAACATCGTGGTGCCTTTCATCGATCGTGTCGCCTACAAGCACGTCCTCAAGGAAATTCCTCTCGACGTACCGCCGCAAGTCTGCATCACGCGCGACAACACGCAGCTGCAGGTCGACGGCATCCTGTACTTTCAGATCACCGATCCGATGCGTGCATCCTATGGTTCGTCGAACTACATCGCGGCGATCACGCAGTTGGCGCAAACCACCTTGCGTTCCGTGATCGGCAAGATGGAACTCGACAAGACTTTCGAAGAGCGTGATCACATCAACACCGCCATCGTCAGCGCCATTGACGAGTCGGCCGCGAACTGGGGCGTGAAGGTGCTGCGTTACGAAATCAAGGACCTGACGCCGCCCAAGGAGATCCTTCATGCCATGCAGGCGCAGATCACCGCCGAACGTGAAAAGCGCGCGCTGATCGCCGCTTCCGAAGGCCGCAAGCAGGAGCAGATCAACATCGCCACCGGCGAACGCGAAGCCTCGATCGCCAAGTCGGAAGGCGAAAAGCAGGCGTCGATCAACCGCGCCGAAGGCCAGGCCGCAGCCATCATCGCCATTGCCAACGCCAGCGCCGAAGCGCTGCGCAAGACGGCTGCGGCGATCCAGTCGCCGGGCGGGGAAGAAGCGGTCAACCTGAAAGTCGCGGAACAATATGTCGCGGCGTTTTCGCAACTGGCCAAGACCAACAATTCCATCATCGTGCCAGCCAACCTGAGCGACATGAGCACGCTGATTGCCAGCGCGCTGCAAGTCGTGAAGGCGCAGGGGAAATAAGCGAAGGCTTCAGCCGATACGGCGACGTCGAATCAAAAAAGCCTGAAGAGAAATCTTCAGGCTTTTTTAACGGCTATCGCAAAGCAATCATGCAATCAAACCGCAGCAAGCGCCTGATCCAGATCTGCAATCAGATCGTCGATATGCTCAATGCCAATCGACAGGCGCACGGTGTCTTCGGTGACGCCGGCTTTGACCAGTTCGGCCGGCGAGAGCTGGCGATGCGTGGTCGAGGCCGGATGCGTGGCCAGCGATTTGGCGTCGCCGATATTGACCAGGCGTGTGAACAGTTGCAGCGCATCCTGGAACTTTGCGCCGCCGGCGAGGCCGCCCTTGACGCCAAAAGTCAGGATGCCCGACGGCTTGCCCTTGAAGTATTTTTGCGCCAGGGCGTGGTCGGGATGATGTTCAAGCCCGGCATAGTTGACCCAGTTCACCTTCGGATGTTTTTTCAGGTGCTGCGCCACCGTCAGTGCGTTGGAGGTGATGCGGTCGAGCCGCAAGGCCAACGTTTCAATGCCCTGCAGGATCTGGAAACTGTTGAACGGCGACAGCGCGGCTCCGGTATTGCGCAAGGGGACCACGCGGGCGCGGCCGATGTAAGCCGCTTCACCCAGCGCTTCGGTATAGACCACGCCGTGGTAGCTGACGTCGGGCTCGTTGAGGCGCTTGAAGCGCTCCTTGTGCTTTGCCCACGGGAACTTGCCGGAGTCGACAATCGCACCGCCCAGGCTGGTGCCGTGGCCGCCCAGATACTTCGTCAAGGAGTGCACCACGATGTCGGCGCCATGTTCGATCGGCCTGAGCAGATAGGGCGTGGCGACGGTATTGTCGACGATCAGCGGGATGCCGTGGCGATGGGCGATCTCGGCGATGGCGGCAATGTCGGTGATGTTGCCGAGAGGATTGCCGATGGATTCGATGAACACCGCCTTGGTGCGCGCATCGATGTGCTGCTCGAAGGAGGCTGGCGTGCGCGGATCGGCGAAGCGCGTCTCGATGCCGAACTGCGGCAGCGTATGCGCGAACAGGTTGTAGGTGCCGCCGTACAGCGTGGAGGCCGAGACGATATTGTCGCCGGCTTCGGCGATGGTCTGGATGGCATAGGTGACCGCCGCCTGGCCCGACGCCACCGCCAGCGCAGCAATGCCGCCTTCCAGCGCCGCGACGCGTTTTTCCAGCACGTCCTGCGTCGGATTCATGATGCGTGAATAAATATTGCCTTGCACCTTCAGGTCGAACAGGTCGGCGCCATGCTGCGTGTCGTCGAAGGCAAACGCCACCGTCTGGTAGATCGGCACCGCCACCGCCTTGGTGGTCGGGTCAGGCGTGTAGCCGGCATGCACGGAGAGGGTTTCGAATTTCCATTGCGGTGCTTGTGTCATCGGATCTTCCTGCAGGTCAAGAATAACGTGAGAGGGAAAAATGACTCTAACCAGCCGCCGATGCGCAGCGAACGAATCATTTTGCATATCCATATGCGGTGCGGGCGGGCTCGATGCATTCGTCGACAAAGTGGTGCCGGAACTGCCGCGGCGTGGAATTTTCCGTCACGGACACGCGCGCAAGACGCTGGGTGAAAATCTCGGCTTGCCGCGGCCGGCGCACAGGTTCTTCTCCGGAAGGTGATTTACCGCGCTGCCGGCATCTTGCGCATCCAGTCCGGCAGTCTGGTCCATGCCAGTTGGCGTGGATCGAGGGGGAAAGCCCCCGGCGCGGCGCAGATCAGAATGTCGCTCGCAATGGGTGCGAAGTCGGCGCGGAAGTGGACTGTACTTTTGACCGCGATGATCGCTTGTTCTGACGGCTCAATGCCGATGAATCGCAGCAGCTCCAGGTCGAGCAGTTGCACCGGTTTCGATACGACCACCACGCGCACGCCGCCGACCGCCAGCAGAGCGCTCGGACCGAGTGTCAGCCGGTAGCCGCTGAAGACGCTGCCGGTGGCGGCGACGTCGCCGCCGTGCAAGCGCTCCACCAGGAATTCCGCCTCCAGCGGCGAGTCTCCCGCTATTCCCGATTTTCCTCCCAGCGACAGATTCAGGCGCGCGCCCGTACCGGCCGCATGGACGAGTTGTGCCGCTTGCGGATCGACCAGCAAGCCGAGCACGGCATTGTTCGCGCGCGCGGCGATCAGGGCCTTGAGCAGCGAAGTGGTGTCGGCGCTGCCGCCGGCGCCGGGATTGTCCTGCGCGTCGGCGATGACCACCGGGCCGTCGTTGTGACGGGCAATCGTGATGGCGCGCGTCACCGCATCCTGCGCAGAGAATATCTCGCCGTTGAATTGTGATTCGGCTGCATTGACGGCGTCTAGCAAGCTTTGCGCTGCGTCCCGTGCCGACTGTGCCGATGCGCCGTAGGCCCAGACGGCAGGGCCGCATTTTTCGACATCGGCCGCAGGAAAGCCCATCGTGAACGAGGCGCTGTCCGCCCCTGCCGCAGTGACATGGTCGAGCAACGCATACAAGTCGCGTGCGGGCGCATCGTCGGTGCATTGCCAGCACATCGGAATCAGATAGGGCGCACGCAGCCAGGCGACATGCGCTCGCGGCGCTCCGGCCAGTCGGCGTTCGATCCAGTTGAAGGCACGCGCGCCGGTAGCGGCCATGTCCACATGCGGGTAAGTGCGATAGGCGACCAGCACGTCGGCGTGGCCGATCATCTTTTGCGAGACGTTGGCATGCAGGTCGAGGCTGGCGACTATCGGAACATCTTCACCGATCATCGCGCGCACGCGCTGCAGGATTTCTCCGTCGGCATCGTCGATATGTTCGGCCGCCATGGCGCCATGCAAGTCCAGGTAGACCGCATCCGGGCGGGCGTGTGCGATGCCGTCGACCAGCATGGCCGCGATGCGTTCGAAGGCGTCACGCGTGACGCGACCGGATGGCCCGGCTGCGCACCACACAGTTGGAACCAAAGTGTGCGGCGTTTGCCGGGCGGCCGCAATGAAGCCTGCCATGGGGATATTGGACGGTGCCGAACCTGGCGCCGCGCTCATTTCGGGCAACAATGCATCGCCCTCCAGCAGACCGGGCCAGGTGTCGGCGGTGGCAAAATCGGTCCATGTCGTCGGCGTGCGGGAGAACGTATTGGTTTCGTGTTGGAAACCGCCGATGGCGATGCGCATTCGATGCTTTCCTGATAATAAAAACGCGTGGAGCGAAGATTAAAACGACGACTCAGGCATTGACGCTAGCAGATCGAGGAACGAAACTGCAAAGTCGCATGTCGCATAAGCTAACTCGGAATAGTTATTTTCGCTGAGTAGTACGAGATCCTACAATCGACGTCTTTGCCTGCAAATCTTGCGGTCGGTCATCGGTGAGTGCATCGGCTCATTGTCTTGTCATCATGCAAACGCAGCAGGCAGTTTTCCTGGAGCATCCGTAGTGAATTCCGTCTCTTCGACCGGCGCGCGCATAGGTATCGACGTCGGAGGCACCTTCACCGACTTCGTCCTGTACGACACCCAACGCAGGCAACTTGCCTACCACAAAGAACCCAGCACTCCAGCCGATCCGGCCCTCGCGGTCCGTAACGGTCTGGCCGCGCTGATTGCGCAAAACGGATTGGCGCCGTCCGACATCGGCGTGCTGCTGCACGGCACCACCATCGGCCTCAACGCCATCATCCAGCGTCGCGGCGCCCGCGTCGGCCTGGTCGTCACGGAAGGTTTCCGCGACGTGCTGGAGATCGGCCGTGCGCGCATGCCGTCTTCGTTCGATTTCCATGCGACCCGCGAAGAACCGTTCCTGCCGCGCGAACGCGTGCTGGAAATCGGGGCGCGTTTCAATCGCGACGGCAACGTCACGCGCTGGCCCGACGCCGGGCAGATTGCATCGACGGCGCAGCAGATTGCGACACTCGACGTCGACGCCGTGGTGGTCATGCTGATCAATGGTTACCTGCAACCGGAGCGCGAGGCCGAACTGGCCGCCGCCTTGCAGCAGGCGTTGCCGGCGCTGCCAGCGCGGCCAGCGACGACGCCCGCAATGCAGATAGCGGTCTTGTCGGCGGCGCAGACCTGGCCCGAGATCCGCGAATACGAACGCACCGTCGTGGCGTCGCTGAATGCTTACATACAACCGCTGATGCGCCGTTACTTCGAGCGTCTGGCGCAACTGGCGGCCGAACTGGGCGTTACTGCACCGATCCTGGTGACGGCGTCCAACGGCGGCTCGCTGTCGCTCAACGCCGCGCTCGGGCGTCCGATCGACACCGTCTTGTCCGGCCCCGCCTCAGGCGTGGTCGCAGCCGCGCGATTGGCGGTCGAGTCGGCGACGCCGCGCATCGTCACCTTCGACATGGGCGGCACCAGCAGCGACATTGCGGTCTCGCAGCACGGCCAGGCGGAGATGGTCACCCGCACGGAAATCGGCGGCCTGCCGCTGGTATTGCCGGTGGTCGGCGTATCCGCCATCGGCGCCGGCGGCGGCTCCAAGATCCGCGTCGACGAACACGGCGTGCTGAAAGTCGGCCCGGAAAGCGCCGGCGCCGATCCCGGTCCGGCAGCTTATGGACGCGGCGGCAGCAGCGCCACCGTCACCGATTGCTATCTCGCCACCGGCGTGCTCGATGCGGACGCCTTCGTCGGCGGCGCCATGAAGCTGTATCCCGAGCGCGCGCACGCGGCGCTTGACGCCGTCGCCGCGGCGCTGGGCGACACCGCCCCCGATGCGGCAGTACGCGCCGCGTCCGGTGCGTTGGCGATTGCCACGGCACAGATGGCTTCCGAACTGCGCAAGAGCCTGGCGCAGCGCGGTCTCGATCCGGCTGAATTCGCACTGGTGCCGTTCGGCGGCGCCGGTCCCACGCACGCCAACTGGCTGGCCGAAGAAGCAGGCCTGGCGCATGTCGTGATTCCGCTCAAGCCGGGCACATTCTGCGCGCTGGGTGCGGCGACCGCCGACCTGCGCCGCGATTTCGTGCGCAGCCTGCGCGTCACGCTTGACGACCGCGCGGCCAACGACGTCGACGCCATCTGGAACGAACTCGAAACCAGCGCACGCGAATGGTTGCAGCAGCAGGGCGTGGGCGGCACCGGCCAGCCGTCGCTGCGTCCCGCACTCGACATGCGCTACGCCGGGCAGGCGTATGAACTCAATGTCGCCTTGCCGCATCCCTTGCCGTCGCCGCTGCAGGCGGATTACCTGATCGAAGCTTTCCATCGCGAGCATGAACGCCTGTACGGGTTCCGTGACGAACAGGCGCCGGTCGACATCTCAACCATTCGCCTGGCCATCGTCGGCCACCTGGTAACGGCCGCCGGCGCGCCGCGCTTTGCCGGCACCGGGACGGCGGTTGCGCACAGCCGGCGCCAGGTATTCCTGCGCGGCGGCTGGCATGAGGCGCAAATCTACAAGCGCGATGCATTGGGCGCGGGCGATGTGCTCGACGGACCGGCGGTGATCGAACAGGAAGACACCACCATCCTGGTGTTGCCGGGATGGCGAGGGCGCACCGATGCGCTCGGCAATCTGCATCTCGATACAGTAAACCAGGAAGGTCAATCATGAAACTCGATCCGATCAGCCTTGAAATCCTCGGCAACAAACTGACTTCGATCGCCGAAGAAATGTGTCTCACGCTGCAGCGCACCGGCCGCACCTTGTACGTCAAGGAAACCGCCGATTTCTGCTGCGCGCTGGCCGGTCTGGACGGAAAATTCTTCGCCTATCCGCGCGCGCTCGGGGTCTCCGGTTTTGTCGGTCTCGACTGTTCGGTCGCCATCGCCGCCGTCGGCGAACTGGCCCCGGGCGACGTGATCCTGACCAACGACCCGTATCGTTCGGGCGGCCTGGCGACGCACTTGCCGGACTTGCAGGTGATCGAGCCATATTTCCATGACGGCAAGATCGTCGCCTACGGCTGGGGCTTTTTGCATGCGTCCGACGTCGGCGGCAAAGTGCCGAGCAGCATCTCGCCGACCAATCATGAAATCTTCCAGGAAGGTTTGCAGATTCCACCTGTGAAGATCATGCGGGCAGGGCAGCTGAACGAAGACGTGGCCTTGCTGTTCCGCGCCAACAGCCGCACCCCCGACGCCAACATGGGCGACCTCAAGGCCATGCTGGGCGCACTCGCCACCGGCCGCGAACGCGTTGCGCAGACCGTGCAGCAGCACGGCGCACAGGCCTTGCTGGATGCCCAGCTGGATCTGGTCGAATATGCGGCATTGCGTGCGCGTGCGGTACTGAGGAAGGTGCCTGCCGGCACTTACCGTTTCACCGATTACCTTGACGACGAAGCCGGCTCCGGCTTGCCGGTGCGCATCGCGCTGGCGGTCACGGTCGGCGACGGCGCCATCCTGCTCGACTTCACCGGCAGCGATCCGCAGGTGGCTGCGGCCATCAATATTCCCAGCCACGGCTTGCCGCATGCCTGGCTGACGCTGCGCATCCTGGCGCTGGTGGCGACGCTCGACAAGGGCGTGCCGATCAATGCAGGCCTGCTGGCGCCGGTGTCGGTCATCGCGCCCAAGGGCAGCGTGGTCAATCCGCTGCCGGGCGCGGCGGTGGGTGTGCGCCATGCCGCCGCCGTGCGCGTCAACGACGCGCTCAACGGCGTGCTCGGCCAGGCCTTGCCCGACTACATGCCGGCCGCCAGCGGCGGCACCATCATTCCGGTGGTGGTGGCCGAGCCGGCGCGTCACGGTTTCGGCCAGAACGTGCAGGTGGTCGAACCGATGGTGGGCGGCACCGGCGGCCGGCGCGGCTACGACGGCGCGGATGGTCGCGACAGCAGCATTTCCAATCTCTCCAACAATCCGGTCGAGACGGTGGAAGCCGAGACCGGCGTGGAGATCGTCCGCTACGGCCTGCGCCGCGACTCCGCCGGCGCCGGTCAATGGCGCGGCGGCAATGGCCAGGAAATCCGTTTCCGCATTTTGCAGGACGACAGCTTCGTGCTTGCGCGCGGGATGGAACGTTTGCGTTTCCGTCCCTGGGGCGCACACGGCGGCGGCCCGGGTGCGCCTGCCAGGCTGATATTGCAGCGCGCCGGCGAAGCGGCGCATGAGCTCGGAAAAATAGATCTGCTGCCAGTGGCGGCAGGCGATGAAATCTCGATCCAGACACCGGGCGGCGGCGGTTGGGGCGATCCATTCCAACGCGAGCCTGCAGCAGTACTGACCGATGTATTGCGCGGCCTGCTGTCAATCGATGCGGCGCGCGATGATTATGGCGTGGCGTTGACATTGGCAAATGCAACTCTGAGTGTGGATGCAGCGGCGACTTCAGCGTTGCGTGCCGGCAGTCATGCCGTTAGTCATGCCGTCAGCCGCTTCGGTCCCGAGCGCGAAGCCTGGGATCGCGTCTTCCCCGAAGCCTTGCTGGATCGCCTGAGCGCCGCCTTGTTCGCCATGCCTGCCGCTGCGCGCGCACGGCACCGGCGGCAGGCCTTCGCCGCGGCACTGGCGGAGTTGCCCGAAGGATTTCCGCAGACGGCGGCGAGCGACCAGTCCATTGCCGCTGCCGCCACGCGATTTGCCAACACCATACCTGCTGCAACCTGATCGCATTCCGATGAAAAACATACTGGAGAAAAAATGAAATCGATACGTAGCATCCACGCCATCCGCATCCTCCCGACTCTTGCCGTGGCGCTGGCCGCAGCAGCCATCCTGGCCGCCTGCGGCGACAAGAAACCCGAGGCGCCGGCCGCTGCAGCCGCGCCTGCCGCGACCGACAAAGTCGTCATCGGCGTCTACGGCGGCGACTGGGAAAAGAACATCCGCGCCGCCGGCCTTGAGCAATACGCCAAGGACAACAAGCTGAACGTGGAAATCGTGCCGGGCGCCGACGCCGAGTGGCTGGCCAAACTGCGCGCCGCCAACGGCAACAATCCGGCCTACGACATCGTCGTGTTCCAGCCCGACTCGGTGCAGCGCGCCGCCGCGGCAGGATTGCTGGAGCCGCTGGAAGCGAAGAACATCCCGAACCTGGCCAAGCTGTATCCGACCGTGCAGGAAAAATTCACCAAGGACGGCAAGACCTATGCCGCCGCCTTCAGCCTCGGCCAGCTCGGATTGGCGTATCGCACCGACCTCGTGAAGACGCCGCCCAAGAGCTGGCTCGACCTGTGGAATCCTGAGTACAAGGGCCACGTCGCGATCTCCTCGCCGAGCTATGCGGCCGGGCTGCAATTCTTCGCCGGCCTGACCCATGCGCTGGGCGGCGAGCTCAAGAACGACGCCGATGTCGAACGCACGTTCGCCAAGCTGGCTGAACTCAAGGGCAACGCGGTCGCCTTCCCGGACAGCCCGGGCGCCATCCAGACTTTGCTCGAGCGCGGCGACGCGTGGGTGGTGCCGTACTGGGACGGCCGCGTGTTCGCCTTGCAGAAGAGCGGCCTGAAGGTCGGCTTTGCGTATCCGACTGATGGTCCGGTCGTGGGCGCCGCCAACTGGGTGATCGCCAAGGGCGCGCCGAACCTGGCCAATGCTTACAAGCTGCTGGATTTCCTCTCCAGCGACAAGGTCCAGAAGGCGTTTTCCGACGGCTCGCTGTACGGCATGACCAACCAGGACGTGCAGTACAACGACGAGCTCAAGACCAAGGTGCAGGTCGGCGAAGAGGCGTACAAGAAACTGATCTGGATCGACTACGCAACCGCCACGCCGAAAGTCACGGACTGGACCAACCGCTGGTCGCAAGCGCTGGGCAACGGTAAATGAGTGCGATCGACATCCACGGCGTAGCGCATCGCTTCGGTGATCTGCAGGCGCTCGCTGGCGTCGATCTGTCGATCGCGCAGGGAGAATTCTTTTCCCTGCTGGGGCCGAGCGGCTGCGGCAAGACGACCCTGCTCAACATCATCGCCGGTTTCCTGGCGCCGAGCGCGGGTACGGTGGTGGTGGGCGGGCGCGACGTCACCAGCTTGCCGCCGCACCGGCGCGACATCGGCATGGTGTTCCAGAGCTACGCCTTGTTCCCGCACCTGAACGTGTTCGACAACGTCGCCTACGGCCTGCGCGTGCGCAAGGCCAAGGGCGAAGACGTCCGCGCCCGCGTCGCCGAGATGCTGGAGCTGGTGCGCTTGTCGGAACTGGCGCAGCGCATGCCGCACCAGTTGTCGGGCGGCCAGCAACAACGCGTGGCGATTGCGCGCGCGCTGGCGATCCGGCCGCAGGTGCTCTTGTTGGACGAGCCGCTATCGAATCTCGATGCCAAGCTGCGCAAGGAAATGCAGACCGAATTGCGCCGCCTGCTCGGCAACGTCGGCGTGACCACGGTCATGGTGACGCACGATCAGGAAGAGGCGCTGGGTCTATCGGACCGCATCGGCATCCTCGGCGCGGGCCGCTTGCAACAGGTCGGTACGCCGCTGGAGTTGTACCGCCGTCCGGTCAATCGCTTCGTCGGCGAATTTGTCGGGCATGCCAATCTGATTCAGGCGCGCGCCAATGGATCAGGTATTTTTGAAGCAGCCGCACATTTTTCCCGCAAAGGCGTGCCGCTGCAACTTGCAAGTTCGCATGCGGCTGGCGGCGATGCCTTGTTCCTGTTGCGACCGGAGCGGATTCGTTTGTCGGCATCGTCGACCGATGCGCAACAGACCAACCCGGCCAACCCGGCCAACAGCGTCGCCGGCGTGGTGCGCGACGCCAGCTATACCGGTGCCGAACTTCACGTGACCGTCACGTTGCCGGGCGGCGGCGAGCTGGTGGTGGAAGCGCCCGAGGCCAACTTCGCCGAGGTGCCGCGAGTCGGCGCGCCTGTACAGCTTGCCTGGAATGCCGACGATCTGGCGGTGCTGCCTGCCGAAAGCAACGGTGCGCGAATATGAGATTACCTATGCGCTTCCCCGTGAGCCTGACCTTGAGCCGCGTCTCCACTTCAGGCAACTCTCTTTTCTCCTGGCTGCTGCTGGCGCCGGGCATGCTGTTCCTGGCGGCGTTCCTGGTGGTGCCGGGCATCCTGCTGATCGTGCTCAGTTTGCATGACGTCGACGGCATGCTCATGGTATTGCCGACATACAGCTTTTCCCACTACATCGAAGCCTTCACTTCGGCCGGATATATCCGTGCGCTGGGCACCACGCTATGGGTGGCGGCGCTGACGGCGGTGCTGTGCGTGCTGCTGGCGTATCCGGCCGCCTGGCTGCTGGTGAGTACGCGCAGCCGCGCCTGGCGCACCGTGCTGTACGTGATCCTGATTTCACCTTTGCTGACCAGCGTGGTGATCCGTACGTTCGCGTGGATCGTGCTGCTGGCGCAAAACGGCCTGATCAACGACGTCCTGCGCCGTCTTGGTCTGATCGATGCGCCGCTGGCGTTGCTGTGGAACATGAAGGCGGTCATCGTCGCCTACGTGCAGGTCATGCTGCCGTTCGCGGTGTTGCCGCTGGCGACGTCGCTGGGCGAGATTCCCGCCGCCTTGCCGCGCGCTTCGCAAAGCCTCGGGGCGGGCGCGCGTCATACCTTCCTGCATGTAGTGTTGCCGTTGACGATTCCGGGCATGATGAGCGGCGCCATCATCGTGTTCGCACTGGCGGCAGGCAGCTACGTGACGCCGTTGTTGATTGGCGGACGCCTGCAGCCGTTGCTGCCGATCGGGATTTACCAGCAGGCCTTGCAGATCGCCAACCTGCCGCTGGCGGCGGCGCTGTCGCTTACGCTGTTGGTGGTGACAGCGGCGATTGCCGGGCTGATGAGCTACGTTCAAAAACGTTGGGAGCGGCGCGTCTATGGCCACTGATCGCGATTTCACGGCGCCGGTTTCTTCCATCGGATGGCGTTGGCTCGGCAGGGCGGCAGGCGGGCTGGTGTACCTGTTCCTGATCCTGCCGGTGCTGGTAATTTTCCTGTCGGCCTTCAGTCCCGGGGCGTATCCGCAATTTCCGCCTGAGTCGGTGTCGCTGCGCTGGTTCCAGGCCTTCTTCGACAACCGTGCGTGGCTCAAGGCCTTGCAGGTGAGCGCCTGGCTGTTGCTGGTGGTGACGCCGCTGACGACCTTGCTTGGCACCACGGCGGCGTATGCGTTGGCGCGGCTGCAGTTTCGCGGGCGCGACGTGCTGCAGGCGTTCGTGCTGTCGCCGCTGATCATTCCGCAAGTGGTGCTCGGTATCGCCTTGCTGTACGTGCTGACCGGGATGGGCTTGTCGGGTTCGCTGACGGGACTGGCGATCGGCCACATCCTGGTGGCGCTGCCGTACGCCGTGCGCACCGTGAGCGTGAGCCTGGCCAGCATGGACCGCCGGCTGGAGACGGCGTCGATGAATCTTGGCGCGACGCCGGCCTACACCTTCCGTCACGTGACCTTGCCGCTGATCAAGCCGGGCATCGTCGCCGGCGCGGTGTTTGCGGCAGTGACCTCGTTCGGCGAAGTGTCGGTCAGCCTGTTCCTGACCGCACCGGGAACCGTCACGATGCCGGTGCGCATCTTCACCTACATCGATCAGACCTTCGATCCGGTGGTCAATGCGGTGTCAGCGATCTTCATCGTGCTGGCGGTGCTGGCGCTGGTGTTGATCGAACGGACCATCGGCCTGACCAAGGCGATGTAGCAAGCGGATGGATGCAGTCAAGAAAAAAGCGCCTGAGGAAATCCATCAGGCGCTTTTTTATGCATCGTCGCCGGATAGTGTTGGCGGTATTTCGGATGAGCTCTCGATGGCGTCATACGGCAGGAGGATATCCACGCACAGTCCGCCGTCGACGCGGTTGAAGGCACGGATGCGGCCGCCGTGTGCTTCGACGATGCGGCGCGCGATGGTCAGGCCGAGGCCGTAGCCGTTGCTGTTTTCCCGGGTGCGGCTGCTGCGGAAGAAGGGCTCGAAGATCAGTTGCAACTCTTCTTCCGGCACGCCCGGGCCGTGGTCGATGACCGACACCAGCAGCGACTGCCGGTCCTTGTCGACCTGGGTATTGATGGCGATCGTGGTGTCAACGGCGGTTTGCTTGATGGCGTTGCGCACGACGTTTTCGATGGCGCGGTAGAGCAGCTCGGCGCCGCCCTTGATCACGACGTCGCAGCGGACCATGCCTTCGATATGGCGATCAACCGCTTCCGCTTCGAAGCGGGCGTCGTCGATGATTTCGGTCAACAGGTCTTCCATGCGGATGTGATCTTCCATGGCGCCGGTGACACCTGTTTCCAGCCGCGACAAGGTCAGCAGTTCCCCCACCAGCTTGTCCATGCGGACGCCTTCGCGCTCGATGCGTTCCAGCGTGGCGGCGGTTTTTTCCGGTTGCAGGCGCGCCAGTCCGATCGAGGCCTGCAGGCGTGCGATCGGCGAGCGCAGTTCATGCGAGACGTCGTGCAGCAGGCGGCGCTGGCTATCCATCAAGGCGCGCAGCTTGTCGGTCATGCCGTCGAAGTCGCGGCCGAGGTCGGTCAGTTCGTCGTTGCGCTTGCCCATCTGCGGCGCCAGGCGATCGTTCAGATTGCCGGACGAGGCGCGCGCGAAGGCCGACTTGAGCAGACGGATCGGTTGCGAAAAATACCAGGCCAGCAGCATCGCGAAAAACAGGCTGGCGACGGTTGCCACCAGCATCGGCATCATCGGGAAAAAGAACGGCGGCGGTGGCATGCGGCGCGGTCCGCGCTCTTCGTGCGGCGGCGGTCCGCCGAATTCCGGATTGACGGGAGAGGGCAGGAACAGCAGATAGGTATGGCCGTCGGCGGCTTTGACTTCTTCGACCACGCGGCGACGCGTCTCCTGCTTTTCGGCGCCGAGCAGGGTGCGTGCTTCTTCGATCAGGCGCGGATGGACTTCGCGGCCGAGCAGTTCATGCTGTTGTTCATCCACGGCGTAGACGTGATGGCGTTCGGAATTGAGCACTAGTTTACGCAAGGCTTCCGTGCCGCCGTATTGCAGCGTGGCGGCGGCGGAGCGGATCATGAAAGCGGCCGGAGGGCTCTGGTCGAGATCGCTGGTGCGGCGGTCTCGTTCGCGATTCTCCAGCGAGAACATGATGCCGACACCGATCGTCGCCGTCAGTTGCGCCACCATGATGAAGAAGAAGAACTTCCAGAACAGCCGACCCACCGCTATTCCTTGATGAACTGATACCCCAGGCGGTAAACAGTCTGGATGCAGGATTTGTCGCTGCCGAGCGTAGCGATTTTCTGGCGGATGCTGCTCAGGTGAACATCGATATTGCGGTCGAAGCGCGCCAGCGGACGGCCCAGGCCTTGCTCCGAAAGATGCTGCTTGCTGACCGGTTTGCCGGCGTTGCGGGCCAGCACTTCAAGCAGGTT
The DNA here is from genome assembly GCF_026127345.1 of Herbaspirillum lusitanum. Lineage (NCBI taxonomy): Bacteria > Pseudomonadati > Pseudomonadota > Betaproteobacteria > Burkholderiales > Oxalobacteraceae > Herbaspirillum > Herbaspirillum lusitanum. The sequence continues at coordinate 558,823 of NZ_QXFG01000008.1, forward strand.
GAATTCGCTGCTGGTCAATTCCAGCGGGCGGCCGGACCAGGTGGCGCGGCGTTGCTCGGGCCACATCGACAGCGCGCCCACGGCCAGCGGCGAGTAGGGGCTGTGGTCGGGATTGTCGATCACGGTGCGGCGCAGGATGGCGCGCACGCGGGCGGTCAGTTCGCGCGGCGTGCACGGCTTGGGAACGTAATCGTCGGCGCCCAGCTCGAGGCCGATGATGCGGTCGGTGTCGTCGCCCTTGGCGGTCAGCATGAGCACCGGAAGATTGCTCTTGGCGCGGATGCGGCGCAGGGTTTCCAGTCCGTTCAGGCGCGGCATCATGACGTCGAGGACGACGATGGCGTACTGGCCGGAGAGGGCCTCGACCACGCCGCTTTCGCCGTCGTAGGCGACGCGTACTTCAAACTTCTCCTGCTCGAGGTATTCCTTGAGCATGTCAACGAGTTCAATGTCGTCGTCTATCAGCAATACTTTGGACATCGTCGCTTGTTTCACTTTCTCTGATTTGCGGTGCTTCGGATTGCGCAATCATATGCGCAAAAGACCGCCGCACGGTACTGCGGTAACGATTGGTGGCTGCATCTTTACAATCTTTTACCGCGCTTTTGCCGGGCGTAAATATCGGAGCGGCGGGGAAGATTGCCCTTTTGAAACGCATGGTCGTTTACCGCCGCCCCGCAGCAAAACCCGCGCCGCCGGAATTTACCCGGTTTTACACAAAGAGGTGGCCTTTGTATCAGGCTATGGCCGATACTGCGGCCTTGTTGATACATGCCGCCAACACCTTCGCGGTTTTGGTTGCCGATGCAAATGACGGTAAAAGAGAGGCCGCGGCGCGTGAGGAAATAATGTGCACGACATAGATGAGACTGACTTGAACCATGTTGCATGAAAAACTTTTGCACGACCCGGGTCACCTGCAGCAACTGATGACGTTGTTGACGCAGAGCATTGCGGCCGACCTTGAGGGCCGGCCGGATGAAGCGCTCGACGTCATCGGACAGGCCATCGTGCTCGACCCCGCTTTCGTACCGGCGCTGATGCGTCGCGCCTATCTGTTGATGGCGCAGGAGCGCTATGCAGAGGCGATCGTTGCCTACGACGATTGCCTGCAGCGCTTTCCCGCTCTGGAAGAAGCCGCGCAGTCGCGCCATCGCGCCGTGATCCTGGCGCTGGATCATTGCCAGATCATGCTGGAGGAGCGGCCGCAAGACGCGGGTCTGCTGTGCGGGCAGGCGGCATTGCTGGAGCGGCTCGGGCGTTTCGACGAAGCGCTGGCGAGCCTGGACCGGGCGCTGGAATATGCGCCGACGCATCAGCAGGCGTTGAATCAACGCGGCAACGTGCTGCTGCATCTGAACCGCCATGAAGAAGCGGTGCTGTGCTACGACCGTATCCTGGCGCAATCGGCGGTCAACGCGGCGGCGATTTTCAATCGCGGCAACGTGCTGCAAAAGATGAACTGCATCAACCAGGCGCTGTGGTGCTACGAGCAGGCGCTCACCTTGCAACCGAATTTCCCCGAGGCGGAGATGGCGCAGAGTCATTGCCTCCTGCTGCAAGGCGACTTCGCCGGCGGCTGGCAGCATCACGAAGCGCGCTGGCGGACGTCGCAGCTGCGCGACCAGGGCCTGTTCCCGCATGAGCCGGCCTGGCTGGGCGAGCCGTCGCTGGCAGGGCGCAGCATCCTGTTGTGGGCCGAGCAGGGGCTGGGCGACACGATCCAGTTCGCGCGCTACATTCCTCTGGTAGCCGACTTGGCCGCGCAGGTGACGGTCTGCGTACCGGAGAGCTTGCGACGGCTGCTGGCTTCACTGACGGCCTTGCCCAATGTCACGCTGGTCAGCAACGACAAGGCGCTGACGCCGCACGATTTCCATTGCCCGTTGATGAGCTTGCCGCTGGCGCTGAGCTGGACGCTGGCGACGATTCCGGCGGCGGTGCCGTATCTGCATGCCGACATCGAACTAAAACAGCAGTGGTCGGCCGTGCTCGGGCCGGCATCGCCGCGACTGCGCGTCGGCCTGGCCTGGGCCGGACGACAGTATGGCGAACGCAATCACACACGCGATATTCCACTGAGTCATCTGCGCCCGCTGGCGGAGATCGAGGTGGAACTGGTCAGCCTGCAGCAGCAGATTCCCGCCGGCGATCTCGCCGAACTGGCGCAGTGGGGGCGCATGCACCGGCTGGAGGCGGCCATGACGGACATGGCCGAGACAGCGGCGCTGATTGACAACCTGGATCTGGTGATCAGTGCGGATACGGCGGTGATCCATCTGGCCGGCGCGCTGGGCAAGCCGGCCTGGTTGCTGCTGCGCTATGAAAGTGAATGGCGCTGGGGCTGGCAGACCGGCAGCTCGCGCTGGTATCCGACGGTGAAAGTGTTCCGCCAGCAACATCGCGGCGACTGGTCGGGCGTGGTGGAAGAGGTGGCGGAGTGTCTGCGGCTGGCGGCAGGCGGATAAGGAAACGCCGCGCTGATGGCGCGGCGTTGATGTTGTTTAACGGCGGTGGGTTTTCATCGCAGCCTGGATTTCACGCTGGCTGTCGCGTTGCTTCTCGGTCTCGCGCTTGTCGTGCTGCTTCTTGCCCTTGGCCAGGCCGATTTCGCATTTGATGCGGCCTTTGCTGAAATGCAGGTTCAGCGGCATCAGTGTGTAACCCGAGCGTTCCACTTTGCCGATCAGTTTGTCGATTTCGGACGCATTGAGCAGCAGCTTGCGGGTGCGCGTGGTTTCCGGATGGACGTGCGTGGATGTGCTGGTCAGGGCGCTGATGTGCGCGCCGAACAAAAAGATCTCGCCGTTGCGGATCGTCACGTAGGCTTCCTTGATCTGCGCCTTGCCGGCGCGGATGGCCTTGACTTCCCAGCCTTCCAGGACGATCCCGGCTTCGAAGCGCTCCTCGACGAAGTAATCGAAAAATGCTTTTTTATTATCAACAATACTCATCTGGTCGGAAAATCCGTGGTCTCGGTTAAAATTTCAACTTTGCGATTTTATCAAACGGACCACCTTTCATGGCAGTCGTACATAAAACAGTCCTGATCAATTACAGCGCCGAGCAGATGTTCAAGCTGGTCGACCGCGTCGAAGACTATCCCGAATTCCTGCCGTGGTGCGGCGGCGTCGACGTTGAAGAACGTCAGGGCGACAAGCTCAAGGCCAAGCTGAAGATCAACTATCACGGCCTCAAGCAATCCTTCACCACCGAAAACACCAACACGCCGCCGGCCAGCATGACCATGCATCTGGTGGAAGGTCCGTTCAAGCATTTCGAAGCGCGCTGGAACTTCAAGGCCTTGCGCGAAGATGCCTGCAAGATCGAATTCGACATGCAGTACGAATTCTCGAGCCGCATCCTGGAGTCGGTGATCGGGCCGGTGTTCAGCATGATCGCCAACAGTTTCGTCGACTCTTTCTGCAAGCGTGCAGAACAGATATATGGCTGAAACGGTGCAATTGCAAGTCGAGATCTGCTACGCCGCGCCGGACTTCCAGATCCGCAAGCCGGTGCGCGTCGACGCCGGCGCCACCGTGCAGCAGGCCATCATGCAAAGCGGGGTAATGCGCGAGTGTACAGCAATCGACCTGACGGTCTGCCGCGTCGGCATCTACGGCAAACTCAAAACGCTCGAGACCGTGCTGCGCGACCGGGACCGGATCGAGATCTACCGTCCACTGATCGCCGACCCCATGGATTCGCGCCGCCGCCGGGTGGCCAAGAAGGGCTGAGGCGCTGCGGCGCCACGCTGCCGGCAGCGGGGGAGACAGGATGTGCAGCCAATAAGCTGCACATTTCACGCAAAAATCAAGGTCGGCGCGACGAGTGCAAGAGTTTTCGGGTTTTTTCTGTATAATTCGCTTTTGCGCCTATAGGAAATGCTATGCGTCTTCTCCAAAAAGCACTCACATTCGATGACGTGCTCCTCGTCCCGGCTTATTCGGACATCCTCCCTAAAGATACTTCCCTTGCCACGCGTCTGACACGCAACATTCGCCTGAACATTCCGCTTATCTCCGCGGCCATGGACACCGTGACTGAAGCGCGCCTGGCAATTGCCATCGCACAAGAGGGCGGCATCGGTATTGTCCACAAGAACCTCACGCCGAAGGAGCAGGCGCGCGAAGTTTCCAAGGTCAAGCGTTTTGAATCCGGCGTAGTGCGCGATCCGATCACGATCCCGCCGACGATGAAGATCCGCGAAGTCATCGCCTTGTCCGAATTGCACGGCATCAGCGGCTTCCCGGTCGTCGAGGGCAGCGCCCTGGTCGGTGTGATCACCAACCGCGACCTGCGCTTTGAAGAAGATCTGGACGCCGAAGTGCGCGCCAAGATGACGCCGCGCGACAAGCTGGTCTACGTCAAGGACGGCGCCGGCCTGGAAGAAGCCAAGCGCCTGATGAACAAGCACCGCCTCGAGCGTGTGATGGTCATCAACGACAACTTCGAATTGCGCGGCCTGATCACCGTCAAGGACATCCAGAAATCCACGGCTCACCCGTTCGCCAGCAAGGACGACCAGGGCAAGCTGCGCGTCGGCGCCGCCGTAGGCGTCGGTCCCGACAATGACGAACGCATCGAATTGCTGGTTGCTGCGGGCGTTGACGTGCTGGTGGTCGATACCGCCCACGGCCACTCGGCCGGCGTGCTGAACCGCGTCAAATGGGTCAAGACCCGTTACCCGCATGTTGACGTGATCGGCGGCAACATTGCCACCGGCGCAGCCGCCAAGGCGCTGGTCGAACATGGCGCGGATGCGGTCAAGGTCGGCATCGGCCCAGGCTCGATCTGCACCACCCGCATCGTTGCAGGCGTCGGCGTGCCGCAGATCTCGGCCATCGCCAACGTCGCCAAAGCACTCGAAGGCACCGGCGTACCGGTCATTGCCGACGGCGGCATCCGCTTCTCGGGCGACGTTTCCAAGGCATTGGCGGCGGGTGCTTCCACCGTCATGATGGGCAGCATGTTCGCCGGCACCGAAGAAGCGCCGGGCGAAGTGATCCTGTTCCAGGGCCGCAGCTACAAATCCTATCGCGGCATGGGCAGCGTCGGCGCCATGACCGACGGTTCGGCTGACCGTTATTTCCAGGACGGCGAAAACAACGCGGAAAAACTGGTGCCGGAAGGCATCGAAGGCCGCGTCGCCTACAAGGGCAGCGTGCTGGCGATCCTGTATCAACTGGTCGGCGGCGTGCGTTCTTCGATGGGGTATTGCGGTTGCGCCACCATCGACGAATTCCGCGAAAAAGCCGAGTTCGTCGAGATTACTTCGGCGGGTATGCGCGAGTCGCATGTCCACGATGTGCAGATCACCAAGGAAGCTCCTAACTACCGCGCCGACTAAGAACCTGTTCGCGCTCTTACTGCGAGGCCATGATCCGGCGTCGGGCGGTGCTCCGAATCCTCATGTACTTAAGTACATTCCGGTTCGTCCGCTCCGTCCGCCACCGGCTGATGGCCTCTCGCTACAGAGCGCAAACAGGTTCTGAGCAAGGTGACGATAGTGAAAAAAGGCCGCGCTCCTTTTCGAGCTGCGGCCTTTTGACTTATTTTTGCCGCTGAAATAATTTCAAACTTGCCTACCATCACAGCCATGCACTCAAAAATTCTGATCATCGATTTCGGTTCCCAGGTCACTCAGCTGATCGCTCGTCGCGTGCGCGAAGCCGGCGTGTTTTCCGAAGTTTTCCCCCACGACGTGAGTGACGAATTCGTCCGCAACTACGGTGCCTCCGGCGTGATCCTGTCAGGCGGCCCGAACAGCGTGACCGAAGGCGATACGCCGCGCGCGCCGTTCGCAGTGTTTGAACTGGGCGTGCCGGTGCTGGGCATTTGCTACGGCATGCAAACCATGGCCGAGCAGCTTGGCGGCAAGGTGGAAAACGGTACGCTGCGCGAATTCGGTTACGCCGAAGTGCGCGCCCATGGCCACACCGCACTGCTGAAGGACATCGCCGACTTCACCACGGCCGAAGGCCACGGCATGCTGAAGGTATGGATGAGCCACGGCGACAAGGTCAACGAAATGCCGCACGGCTTCAAGCTGATGGCCTCGACCGGCAACTGTCCGGTGGCAGGCATGGCTGACGAAGAACGTCGCTTCTATGCGGTGCAATTCCATCCGGAAGTCACGCACACGCTGCAAGGCAAGGCCCTCCTGAGCCGCTTCGTAATCGACATCTGCGGCTGCAAGTCGGACTGGAACATGCCCGACTACATCGCCGAAGCGGTCGCATCGATCCGCCAGCAGGTCGGCACCGATGAAGTCATCCTCGGCCTGTCCGGCGGCGTCGACAGCAGCGTTGCCGCAGCGCTGATCCATCGCGCCATCGGCGACCAGCTGACCTGTGTGTTCGTCGACCACGGCCTGCTGCGTCTGGACGAAGGCAAGATGGTCATGGAAATGTTCGGCAAGAATCTCGGCGTCAAGGTCATCCACGTCGATGCGACCGATCAGTTCATGGGCCACCTGGCCGGCGTGACCGATCCGGAAGCCAAGCGCAAGATCATCGGCCGCGAATTCGTCGAAGTCTTCCAGGCCGAATCGGGCAAGCTGAAGAACGCCAAATGGCTGGCGCAAGGCACGATCTATCCGGACGTCATCGAAAGCGCCGGCAAGGGCAAGAAGGGCGCGCATACCATCAAGAGTCACCACAACGTCGGCGGCCTGCCGGAGACGCTGAACCTGAAGCTGCTCGAGCCGCTGCGCGAACTGTTCAAGGATGAAGTGCGCGAACTGGGCGTGGCGCTCGGCCTGCCGCACGAAATGGTCTACCGCCATCCGTTCCCCGGCCCGGGCTTGGGCGTGCGCATCCTCGGCGAAGTGAAAAAGGAATTCGCCGACCTGCTGCGCCGCGCCGATGCGATCTTCATCGAGGAACTGCGCAATACCAAGGATGCCGACGGTCAAAGCTGGTACGAAAAGACCAGCCAGGCATTCGCCGTGTTCCTGCCGGTCAAATCGGTAGGCGTGATGGGCGACGGCCGCACCTACGAATACGTGGTGGCGCTGCGCGCCGTGCAGACGCAGGACTTCATGACCGCACACTGGGCGCATCTGCCGCACGAGCTGCTGGGTCACGTCTCCAACCGCATCATCAACGAAGTGCGCGGCATCAACCGCGTGGTCTACGACATCTCGGGCAAGCCGCCTGCGACGATCGAGTGGGAATGATTTTACATCAGGCAAGCAGGCGCAATGACAGGCGCTAATACCTCAGAAAGCCCCGTATTTACGGGGCTTTTTTCTTTTTGAGCTGGCGATAACGGACAATAAAAAGCGAACGGCAGTTGGGTCAGCAGCTCGCTGCGACAGCGCGCAGCGGTGGCGTTTCCTGGGAAGTCGGGAAACAAAGAGCCAACCCGGTCAGTGAGTCAATAAAAGCCCTTGCAACGCTAAGTCGATTGGAATCGCTCTAATAACCACCTGCCAGCGGGACCGGGCAGCCGATCACTCAGATAGGTAGCCTGGAAAGGCAACAAGCCTGCCGACGGCCCTTCCAACTCGATGCGTACAAGACGACCTTCCTTTACATCTTCATTGATCAGCCACCGTGGCATGTGACCCCATCCGAGGCCTGCACGCAAGAAAGCATGCTTTGCACCAAGATCAGCAAGCCGCCAGATGTTCTTGCCTTGCACGCCGTAGTCCACCCCGCTGGTCAGGGAGGAGCGATCGGTCAGCACCAGTTGTGTTTCGTCCAACAGCTCCCGAAATGCAATGGGGCCTTGTCTGCCGGCCAAGGGCGATCCCGGAGCCACCACCGTCACCATCTCCTCGCTGAATAGTCGTTCAGCTGCAAGCCCCGGTGGCAGGAACGGCAGCGTCCCGGTGATGCCGAGGCTGCACTGACCATTGAGTACAAGCTCCGCAACGCGGCCCAGAGCCTCGACATGGAGCCTGAGCGGAGTGGAACGGAACCGTTCCTTGAAGCTGCCGAGGGCGTCGGTAAGGCACGGGTGCGGAAACATGACATCGACGACGATGGACAGTTCGGACTCCAGACCGGCGGAGAAGCTGCGTGCCTTGGCTGTCAACGCATCAGCACCCATCACGACGCGGCGCGCATCGGCCAGCAGGTTCGTCCCTTGAGGCGTCAATTTCGGGTAGCGGCCGACCCTCTCAAACAATGCTACGCCGAGCTGCCCCTCCAGGCTGGCGATGGTTTGGCTGACCACCGACTGCGCCCGCCCGATTGCGCGGCCAGCAGCCGAAAAGCTGCCGTGGTCTGCGGCAGCGACGAAAGTCCGCAGGTAATCCAGGGAAATACCGTTCAGCAAAGTATCTACTCCTTGTATGGATGGTATCTAATAATATAGGCTTTTCAGAGACATGGATAGGCCCTACGCTACAAACAAAGGAGCAACAAAGGAGCCATTCATGTCACAAAATATCTTCATCATTGGCGCGTCGGGATTTGTCGGAAGCATGTTGGCAAAGCACTTCCTGGCGGATGGGCAACGAGTGTCGGGACTCGCCCGAACTGATGCCGCCGAAGCTGTCCTGAGGACCGCTGGTACCTCGGTAATTCGCGGCGATCTTGACGCCAACGTCGCACCCGTGCTCGCTGCGGCACGTTCAGCGGATGTGACAATCTACGCCGCCCAAGTTGCCTTCGAGCGCGAGCCGACCATTATCCGGACGCTGTGCGAAGCACTTGCGGGAAGCGGCAAGACGTTCATCTTCCTTTCGGGCAGCGGCGTTTTCATGCAGCGCACGGGCGGCGCGTGGAGTCCGGACAGCTTTGCCGAAGACGACCCCTTTGTGCCGGAGCCACTGGCACTTCCCCGGGTGGAGGCAGAGGCCATCGTCCGCGGCGCTGCTGCCGAGCATGGCTTGCGAAGCATGGTGATCCGGCCCCCGGTGATTTGGGGACCGGGCGACAAAGGACCTTTAGCGAGCGTGTACCGCTCCGTTGCGGTCACCGGCGCCGCCTGCTACATCGGCTCCGGACTTGCCGCCTATTCCAACGTGCACAGCGCCGATCTGGCGCAGCTATTTTCTCTCGGCGTCGAACGCGGGCGGGCTGGCGCGCTGTACCACGCCGCTGCCGGGGAAATCCCATACCGTTGGATTGCCGAGGCCGTGGCGCGCGACTTAGGCGTCAAAACGCGCAGCCTGACGATGGACGAGGCCTCCGGGGTATTCGGCCCATTCGGGGCGCTACTGCTGTCGGCATGCAGCCGCTCGCGCGATCCGCGGACACGATCCGATCTGGGCTGGCAGCCTACCCAATTCGATTTTCTGTCACAGGTGGGCGAGCCACGGCTGCGTGCGCTCGCAAACCATAATTAATTCAACCAAGGAGCAAATCCATGAAGACACATGAAAACAAGGTCGCCATCATCACTGGCGGCAAGCAGGGAATCGGGCACGGCATCGCCAAACTTTTGGCCCGGCGTGGGGCGAAAGTCGTCCTCGTCAATCGCCAGGATGCGGTGGAGGAAGCTGCCCGGATCGGCGACGGCGCGATTGCCATCGCCGCTGACGTGACGAGTGAGGCCGACTGGGCGCGGGTCGCCGCCGAGGTGGAGCAGAAATTCGGTCGTGCCGACATCCTCGTGCATGCGGCCGGTATTTACCCGATCACCGGACTCGACCAGATGACGCAGGACGAATGGCGCCGCGTCATGGCTGTGAACCTCGATGCGCATGTGATCGGTGCCCGGGCGATCGTGCCGCTGATGCGCAAGGCCGGTGGCGGGGCGATCGTCGCCGTGGGTTCCGACGCCGTCGGCATGGTGACACCGCCCGGAATGGGCTTCTCCCATTACATCACGTCGAAGATGGGCGTGGTCGGTCTCGTCCGCGCTCTCGCCAATGAGCTTGCGGCCGACAACATCATCGTCAACGCCGTCCATCCTGGCATCACCGACACGGAAGGCGCGAGCGGCATGCCGAACGAGCAGAAGGCGCAGGTCTACATGATGCAGGCGATCAAGCGTCTCGGCACGCCGGCCGACATCGCCGGACCGGTCGCCTTCCTCACCAGTGAGGACGCGCGTTTCGTGACGGGGCAGACGCTGGTGGTTGACGGTGGACTGATGCGGCTCTGAAAAGGGAAGGTGATTGCCTAAAACATTGCAACTCGCGACTTGGGCCGGACCGGGTGAGCGACGACGCATGGGAGTACTCCGAGAGACCCGCGCGGACTTATTCTTCCATCGCGTTCGCTTTCGGATGCGCTCCTGGCACCGGTCCGATCCAGGATGACGGATAATAGCGGCCACATCTTTTAGGCATCATTTTTGGAATTCCCCCATGGAAATTAAAGTCAACTTCCTCGACAAGCTGCGTCTCGAAGCCAAATTCGATGATTTCACGGTCATCGCCGACCAGCCTATCCGCTACAAGGGCGATGGCTCGGCGCCCGGACCCTTCGATTATTTCCTGGCATCGTCGGCCTTGTGTGCAGCTTATTTCGTGAAGTTGTATTGCAACACGCGCAACATCTCCACCGAAAATATCCGTCTGTCGCAGAACAATATCGTCGATCCGGAAAACCGCTATCAGCAGATTTTCAAAATCCAGGTCGAGTTGCCGGCGGATATCGAGGAAACCGATCGTCGCGGCATCCTGCGCTCCATCGAGCGCTGTACGGTGAAAAAAGTGGTGCAGGCCGGCCCCGAATTCATCATCGAAGAGGTTGAGAGCCTGGATGCCGATGCACAGTCCTTGCTGACCCTGAAGCCGGATTCGGACGCCAGCACCTTTATCCTGGGCAAGGATTTGCCGCTGGAGCAGACCATCGCCAACATGTCCGGCATTCTGGCCGGCCTGGGCATCAAGATTGAAATCGCTTCGTGGCGCAATATCATTCCCAACGTGTGGTCGCTGCATATCCGCGATGCGCATTCGCCGATGTGCTTCACCAACGGCAAGGGCGCGACCAAGGAGAGCGCGTTGGCTTCGGCGCTGGGTGAATACATCGAGCGGCTCAACAACAATCATTTCTACGCCGGTGCATTCTGGGGCGAAGACATCGCCGAAGCGGCGTTTGTCCATTACCCGAACGAGCGCTGGTTCCAGCCCGGCCGCAAGGATGCGCTGCCGAAAGAAATCCTGGATGCGTACTGCCTGGAAATCTACAATCCCGACGGCGAGCTGCGTGCTTCGCATCTGGTCGATACCAACTCCGGCAACGTAAAGCGGGGCATCTGTTCGCTGCCGTACGTGCGGCAGTCGGACGGCGAGACGGTGTATTTTCCGTCCAACCTGATTGAAAACCTGTTCGTCAGCAATGGCATGAGCGCCGGCAACACGCTGGCCGAAGCACAGGTGCAATGTCTGTCCGAAATTTTCGAGCGTGCGGTCAAGCGCGAAATCCTGGAAGGCGAAATCACCTTGCCGGACGTGCCGCAGGAAGTGGTGGCGAAATATCCCGGCATCCTGGCCGGCATCAAAGGCCTGGAAGAGCAGGGCTTTCCGGTGCTGGTGAAGGATGCATCGCTGGGCGGGATTTACCCGGTGATGTGCGTCACCCTGATGAACCCGCGCACGGGCGGCGTCTTTGCCTCGTTCGGTGCACACCCGAGCTTTGAAGTCGCGCTGGAACGCAGTCTCACGGAGTTGTTGCAAGGTCGCAGCTTTGAAGGCCTGAACGATTTGCCTGCGCCGACCTTCGAGAGCAACGCGGTGACCGAGCCGAACAACTTCGTTGAGCACTTCATCGATTCCAGCGGCATCGTGTCGTGGCGCTTTTTCAGTTCGAAAGCGAACTACGAATTTGTCGAGTGGGATTTTTCCGGCCAGGGTGAAAATTCAAATGCCGAAGAAGCCGCGACCTTGTTCGGCATTCTGAAAGAGATGGGCAAGGAAGCATACGTGGCCGTGTACGACCAACTGGGCGCCATGGCCTGCCGGATTCTGGTGCCAGGATATTCAGAAGTCTATCCGGTGGAAGATCTGATCTGGGACAACACCAACAAGGCGCTGTTGTTCCGCGCCGATGTGCTGAACCTGCATCGCCTGGATGATGCCGCGCTGGAAGCGCTGCTTGAGCGTCTGGAAAACAGCGAGCTCGATGAATACTCCGATATCGCCACGCTGATCGGCATCGAATTCGACGAGAACACAGTCTGGGGGCAACTGACGGTGCTCGAACTGAAGCTGCTGATCCAGCTTGCCCTGCAGCAATTCGAGGAGGCGCAGGATCTGGTCGGCGCCTTCCTGCAATACAACGACAACACGGTTGAGCGCGGCTTGTTTTACCAGGCCTTGAAGGTGGTGCTGGAAGTGCAGCTTGATGACGACCTGGAACTGGACGATTACGTGGTCAACTTCCGCCGCATGTTCGGCGACGTCCGCATGGACGCGGTCATGGGCTCGGTGGACGGCAGTGTGCGCTTCTTCGGCTTGACGCCGACGAGCATGAAGCTGGAAGGCCTTGACAGGCACCAGCGCCTGATCGACAGCTACAAGAAGCTGCACAAGGCGCGCGCCAACGCCGCGGCTGCAGCAAGCTAAGGTAGCGGGGCCATGGCTGAACAGGATCTGTTTGGAGAGGTACCCGCACCGGCCGCGCGACCGCGCCAGTCCCGCCCACGCCCATCGGTAGCACCGCCGCAGCACACCTGGTTCTTCGCGTTACGTCCTGCGGTCGCGGATGCCGTGCGTCTGGATGCATTCGCTGAAAAACTGCTGGCATTGCATGGCGTCACCGGCAAACGTGTCGGACCGGAGCGGCTCCACATCACGCTGGAACTGGTTGGGCACGACAGCGACGAGCGTGTGGTGGAGGCGGCATGCCGTGCGGCCGATGCGGTTCGGTTTGCGGCCATTGATGCGCGTTTCGACGCCGCCATGACTTTCTCTGCGCCCAGCGGGCCGTTCGTGCTGCTTGGCGGCAAGGGGCTCGATGGCGTGCGCGAGCTGCGCACGGTGCTGGGTTGTGCGATGGCCGAGCATGGTTTTACGCCGCAGCGTTCCTATGAACCGCACATGACCCTTGGCTACGATCCGCGTCACCGTGTGGAACGCATTGCCATTGATCCCATCGGCTTTCGGATTGCCGAATTCGCGCTCGTCAAAAGCCACATCGGACTGTCGCGGCATGAAGTATTGCGCGTATGGCCGCTTGGCGGCTGAGCTCGGCCGCCTGGCGAGATTCGCCACTTTCACCGCTGCACGCGGTCGTCACGGGCAGACACGCTATAATGCCGGCTTACGGACAACGCACGGCGCAAGCCTGCTCGCACAGCTCCGAAACCCGCGGCGCACACGCCGCCAGCTTCCTATCATCGTGACTTACAGCATCAAAGAAATTTTCTATACCTTGCAAGGCGAGGGCACGCACGCCGGTCGTCCGGCGGTGTTTTGCCGTTTCAGCGGCTGCAACCTGTGGACCGGCCGCGAAGAAGACCGCAGCAAGGCGATTTGCCAGTTTTGCGATACCGATTTCGTCGGCACCGACGGCGAGGGCGGCGGCAAGTTCAAGACCAGCGACGCGCTGGCGCAGGCCATCAACAATCTCTGGCCAGAGACTTATGCCGCCAGCAAGTATGTGGTGTTCACCGGCGGCGAACCGCTGCTGCAACTCGACGAAGCGCTGATCGCCAGCATGCATGCGGTCGGCTTCGAGATCGCCATCGAAACCAACGGCACGATTCCGGTGCCGCCGGGCGTTGACTGGATTTGCGTCAGCCCCAAGATGGGCTCCGAGCTGAAGGTATTCAAAGGCAGTGAACTGAAGGTCGTGATTCCGCAGCAGGCGCAGGTTCTGGCCGACTATGAGAAGCTGGATTTCGCGCATTTCCTGTTGCAGCCGATGGACGGCCCCGACGCCGCGCGCAATACAAAAATGGCGATCGAGCTGGTCAAGAATAATCCAAAGTGGAAGCTGAGCATCCAGACGCACAAGCTGTTGCAGATACCGTAAGCGCTTGCGATATATCGGTTATCGGCTCGCGCCCCTGTTGCCGGGCGCGCGTTTGTTTACAATCCATTTCTATTTTCAATCCGTAAGGCGTTCATGCTGACCATCACCCGAAAACTCGAATTCGATGCAGGCCATCGCATCCCCGACCACAAGAGCCAGTGCCGCAACCTGCATGGCCATCGCTATACGCTGGAAATTACCTTGGTCGGCAAGGTCATCGAAGTCGAAGGCAGCTCCGACAACGGCATGATCATGGACTTCTCCGACATCAAGACGCTGGCCAAGCAACATCTGGTCGACGTCTGGGACCACGCCTTCCTGGTCTATGAAAAAGACCTTCCCGTGCGCGACTTCCTGGCCAGCCTGCCGGACCACAAGACGGTCGTGATCGACCGCATTCCGACCGTGGAAAACCTGGCGCGCACCGCCTTCGACATCCTCAACGCGGCCTATAAGGACGCGTATGGCACTGGCCTGCATCTGCAGAAGCTGGTGCTGCACGAAACGCCCAATTGCTGGGCCGAAATCACGGCCGACTGAGGCGCGAGCGATCATGACCGATATGTTCATGGCCTCGCCGTCGCCCATGCACATGCAGATGGCGCTGGTGCAGGCGCAACACGCGTGGGACCTCGGCGAAGTACCGGTCGGCGCGGTGGTGGTCAAGGACGGCGAAGTCATCGCCATCGGCTACAACCAGCCCATCGGCAAGCACGATCCGACCGCGCATGCCGAGATCATGGCCTTGCGCGCGGCGGCCGAGATTCTCGGCAACTATCGTTTGCCCGGCTGCGAACTGTATGTCACGCTGGAGCCTTGCGTGATGTGCGCCGGCGCCATGATGCATGCACGCCTGGCGCGCGTGGTCTACGGTGCCACCGATCCCAAGACCGGCGCCTGCGGTTCGGTGGTCAACCTGTTCGCACAGGAGCAACTGAACCATCACACCGAGCTGGTTGGCGGCGTGATGGCGGAGTCCTGCGGACAGATGTTGAAGAGTTTTTTTTCGGAACGGCGTGAACAGCTGAAACAGGAAAGACTGCAGCGCCAGGCAATCGCTCACGCGCATGCCAATGCCCATTCAATCGACGATGAAGCCAATGACTGAGACCTTGCTCGCTCCCGATATCCACGTGCCGGCCGGCGCCTGCGTCGCCATCGTCGCCCCTGGCGGTTATGCCCCCGACGAGGCGGCGGTCGCACGCGGCATCGCCTTGCTGGAAGCGCAAGGCTGCAAGGTCAAAAGCTACTACGATCACGCGGCGCGCCACCAGCGTTTCGGCGCTACCGATGCCGGCCGCGCGGCCCACATCCAGCAAGCGGCTGCCGATCCCGAAGTGCAGGTCGTCATCGCCTTGCGCGGCGCCTACGGCATGTCGC
This sequence comes from Herbaspirillum lusitanum, assembly GCF_026127345.1. Classification (NCBI taxonomy): domain Bacteria; kingdom Pseudomonadati; phylum Pseudomonadota; class Betaproteobacteria; order Burkholderiales; family Oxalobacteraceae; genus Herbaspirillum; species Herbaspirillum lusitanum. The sequence continues at coordinate 574,086 of NZ_QXFG01000008.1, forward strand.
GCATCCTGCCGGTGCTGAATTATGAAGCGCTGGCCGCCAGCGGCAAATTGTTCGTCGGCTACAGCGACATCACTGCCTTGCACCTGGCCTTGCTGGCGCAGACCGGCGCCGGCGGCATTGCGGGGCCGATGCTGTGCAGCGATTTCGGCGCCGAGACGCCGAGCGCGATGACGATGAACAGTTTCTGGCGCACCCTTACGCAGCCGACGCAGACCATTGCCGTGGAAGAGGCGGGCAACCCGGCGCTGAAGGTGTCGGGCAAGTTGTGGGGCGGCAACCTGGCGATGGTTGTGCATCTGCTCGGCACGCCGTACTTCCCGCAGGTCGACGGGGGGATCCTGTTCGTGGAAGACGTCAACGAACATCCGTATCGCGTCGAGCGCATGCTGCTGCAGCTGGAACACGCAGGTGTGCTGGCGCGTCAGAAGGCGGTGCTGCTGGGGGATTTCTCCAATTACCGATTGTCCGACTACGACAACGGCTACAACTTCGAACAGATGCTGGGTTATGCGCGCCAGCATCTGTCTGCGCCGCTGCTGACAGGATTGCCGTTCGGCCACATCGCCGACCGCGTCAGCCTGCCGGTCGGCGCCCATGCCGAGCTGGAATCCGACGCGCGCGGCTTTTCGCTGCGTCTCAGCGGCTATCCGATCCTGTCCTGAGGGACGGACCTACAAAGGCTTGATCTCGACCTTGACGCCATCGCTGAGCACCGTGATGGCGCCCGGTTCGAAACGCTTACCGTTCATTTCCAATTGTTCCGGCTTGAAGGTGTAGAGCGGGTAATCCTTGAGCACCTGTTCCGCCGCGGCGTTGCTGATGGCATTGAGCTGCGGTGCGTATTGCGCCGGTACGCCGGCGATGTCGACCTTTTCCACCGAGGGCGAATCCAATCGCACCGAACGCGAGGCGGCGTCGTACCTGAGCGCGCTGCTCATCGACAGCGTGCCGTTGACGGGTTTGTTCATGAGCAGCTTGTTGTCGATCTGGACGTCGACCACGGTGCTCAGGCGATTGCTTTCCGGATTGAGCGCGAGGCGCGGATTGCTCAGGTTGATGTCGAACATGTCCATGTAGCGCAGCTTGCGCGGGAATTGCGTGGCAATGGCCGACTGCAGGTCTTTCTTCGGGAAGGTGTATTCGCTGGTCCAGATGTTGTACGCGGCCTGGCTGGCGCCGGCCGCCGCCAACGCGCCGCAGGCCACCAAGGCTGCGCTGGCCAGGGTACGCCAGCGGCTGAATGGGGATGTTGTCGTTTTGATCATCAGTCTTTCCTGTCATCGGGCAAAGCGGTTGGAACCGTTGCCGGGCAAATAATTCAAAGCGTTTGCCCCCGAATTACCTCCGCTTCGGGGCGCAGTCACGCCGGACTCGGCCTGCAATGGTAAAATCACGCGTTTACACCTGACTTGGCGGGTTGGCTTGGTTTCCGGCAACTTGCCGGGGCAACTCCTCAGGCAATATCTAAATACGTAAGGGCTTTTTTCAGTGTTATCCACGGCAAACATCACGATGCAGTTCGGCCCCAAGCCGCTGTTTGAAAACATTTCGGTCAAATTCGGCGACGGCAACCGCTACGGTCTGATCGGCGCCAACGGCTGCGGCAAGTCGACGTTCATGAAAATCCTCGGCGGCGATCTCGAGCCGTCGGCCGGCAACGTCAGCCTGGACACCAACGAGCGTCTCGGCAAATTGCGTCAGGACCAGTTCGCGTACGAAGAGATGCGCGTACTGGACGTGGTCATGATGGGCCATACCGAAATGTGGGCGGCGATGGCCGAGCGCGATGCGATTTACGCCAATCCGGAAGCCACCGACGACGACTACATGAAGGCGGCCGACCTGGAAGCCAAGTTTGCCGAGTACGACGGCTACACCGCCGAAGCGCGCGCCGGCGAGCTGCTGCTGGGCGTAGGCGTGGCGATCGAACAGCACCAGGGCCCGATGAGCAACGTCGCGCCGGGCTGGAAGCTGCGCGTCTTGCTGGCGCAGGCGCTGTTCTCGAATCCGGACATCCTGCTGCTCGACGAACCGACCAACAACCTCGACATCAACACCATCCGCTGGCTGGAAGACATGCTCAACGAGCGCAACTCCACCATGATCATCATTTCCCATGATCGCCACTTCCTGAACCAGGTCTGTACGCACATGGCCGACATGGACTACGGCACGCTGAAGGTCTATCCGGGCAACTACGACGAATACATGCTGGCGTCCTCGCAAGCGCGTGCGCAGCAACTGTCGGTCAATGCCAAGGCCAAGGAAAAGGTCGCGGAGTTACAGGATTTCGTGCGCCGCTTCTCGGCCAACAAATCCAAGGCGCGCCAGGCCACATCGCGCGCCAAGCAGATCGACAAGATCAAGGTCGAAGACATCAAGCCGTCCAGCCGCGCCAATCCGTTCGTGCGTTTCGACGGCGAGAAGAAGCTGCATCGCCTGGCGGTGGAAACGCAAGGCATCAGCAAGACCTATGACCGTCCGATCTTCAAGAACTTCAGCATCATGGTGGAAGCCGGCGAAAAGATCGCCATCATCGGCGCCAACGGCGTCGGCAAGACCACCTTGCTGCGCTGTATCGGCGGCGACGTCGCCGGCCTGCAACCGGACAGCGGTCTGGTCAAGTGGGCGGAAAACGCCAACGTCGGCTACATGCCGCAGGATCCGACCGAAGAATTCGCCAAGGGTGAAATCCTGACCGACTGGATGGGCCAATGGACCCAGGAAGGCGACGACGACCAGGCGGTACGCTCGATCCTCGGTCGCCTGCTGTTCTCCGGCGACGACGTCAAGAAGTCGGTCCAGGTGCTGTCCGGCGGTGAAAAGGGCCGCATGATGTACGGCAAACTGATGCTGGGCCGCCATAACATCCTGCTGATGGATGAGCCGACCAACCACATGGATATGGAGTCGATCGAATCGCTCAATATCGCACTTGAAAAATATGCCGGCACACTGATCTTCGTGTCGCACGACCGTGAGTTCGTTTCGTCGCTGGCGACGCGCATTCTGGAAGTGAAGGAAAACGAGATCATCGACTTCCGCGGCAGCTACGAAGATTATCTGTCCAGCCAGGGCATCGAATAACTTTTTTCAGGCGATCGATTTTTCGATCGCCTTTTTATCGTCCAAGCCATGCAAGCAACCGCAATGAAGGTCGTCGAATTTGAACGACCGCAGATGGAGACAGGCAGCAGCTGCACAGCCAACGCGTGGGCCAAGGTCCCGGCCACGCCGACGGCCGATGAGCGCCAGGCGTTGAAGGCGCGCATCAGACAGTTGCTGATGGAAAAACAGGCAGTGCTCGTCGCGCATTATTATGTCGACGGCGACCTGCAAGACCTCGCCGAAGAAACCGGCGGCTGCGTCTCCGATTCGCTCGAAATGGCGCGCTTCGGCCGCGACCATGCCGCGCAGACGCTGGTGGTCGCCGGCGTGCGCTTCATGGGCGAAACCGCCAAGATACTGAGCCCGGAAAAGCGCATCCTGATGCCTGATCTGGATGCCACCTGTTCGCTCGACCTCGGTTGCCCGACCGATGAGTTCAACGCCTTCTGCGATGCCCATCCGGACCGCACCGTGGTCGTGTACGCCAACACCAGCGCCGCCGTCAAGGCGCGCGCCGACTGGATGGTGACCTCGTCGATCGGCCTGGATATCGTCAAGCACCTGCATGCGCAAGGCAAAAAAATCCTATGGGCGCCCGACAAGCACCTGGGCGGCTACATCCAGAAGCAGACCGGCGCCGACATGCTGCTCTGGCAGGGTTCCTGCCTGGTACACGACGAGTTCAAGGGCGTCGAACTGGAACTGCTGCGCAAGGAATATCCCAAGGCCCTGATCCTGGTGCATCCGGAGTCGCCCGAAGGCGTGGTGGCGCAAGCCGACGTGATCGGCTCGACTTCGCAACTGATCGCCGCGGTGCAATCATCGGACGCGAAGGAATTCATCGTCGCCACCGACAACGGCATCCTGCACAAGATGCGCGCCGCCGCGCCCGGCAAGGTCTTCATCGATGCGCCGACCGCCGGCAATTCCGCCACCTGCAAGAGCTGCGCGCATTGCCCGTGGATGGCCATGAACGGTTTGCAGAACCTGCTGCATGTGCTGGAAACCGGCAGCAACGAAATCCACGTCGATCCTGCCATCGGCAGGAAAGCCGTGGTCTGCATCGACCGCATGCTGGATTTCGCGGCGCAGAAAAAAGCCAATGTGCGCCCGACCGGCGCATTGGAAAACGAACAAACACTGTTTGCAGGAATCGGCCCAGCATGAGTCTCACCGTCAGCAGCACCAGCAATCTGCGCAATCCGTTTGCACCTTTCGATCCGGCCTTGTCGGCGGCATTCGACGCCAACGTCAACCTGGCGATTGCCGAAGATGTCGGCAACGGCGACCACACCGGCAAGCTGGTGCCGGAGAACGAACACGTCAAGGCCCGCGTCATCGTGCGCGAACAAGCCGTGCTGTGCGGCGCGCCCTGGTTTGAAGCCGTCATGGCGCGGCTCGATCCGCGCCTGCGCGTTGACTGGAAGTTCGGCGAGGGCGACCTGATGCCGGCCGATGCCGAAGTCTGCCGCATCGAAGGCCCGGCGCGCGCCTTGCTGACTGCGGAACGCGGCGCATTGAATTTCCTGCAATTGCTGTCCGGCGTGGCGACCGCCACGCATCGCTACGTCGATCTGATTCGCGATACCCGCGCGCGCATCCTCGACACCCGCAAGACCTTGCCGGGCCTGCGCCTGGCGCAGAAGTACGCCGTGCGCGTCGGCGGCGGCATGAACCAGCGCCTGGCGCTGTACGACGGCATCCTGATCAAGGAAAACCACATCGCCGCAGCCGGCGGCATCACCGCTGCCGTGACGGCGGCGATCAAGCTCAACGCCGGCGTCAGCATCCAGGTCGAAGTCGAAAGCATCGATGAGCTTGGCGAAGCGCTGGCGGCAGGCGCCACCTCGATCCTGCTCGACAACTTCTCGCTCGACATGATGCGCGAAGGCGTCATGATCAACGCGCGCCGCGCCGTGCTGGAAGCGTCCGGCGGCATCAACATGGAAACCGTACGCGCCATCGCCGAGACCGGCGTGGACCGCATTTCGGTGGGTAGCCTGACCAAGGATCTGCAGGCGATCGACTACTCGCTGCGGATCATCGGCTGAGGTTGGCTGAGGTCGGCTGAGCCGGTTTTCCTCCTTCTTTCGACATAGCCTTTCGACACAACCCGCATGCCTTCACGGCAGGCGGGTTGTGTCGTTTTGCAGCTGCGCTTGCTGCGGGCGCTGATAGAATGCGCCATTGCATCGGGCGTCAGGTAAGGCAATTGGACGGCTGCACATACTGATACTGCACGTACGCCCGCGCCGGCACGCCATCTTCGGGGAATCCATCGTGAAATCAAACAATCTCGCTGCACCGCTGCTATGGGCCGCTCTGTACTTCGTGTTCGGTTTCGTCTCGCATGCGTTGAACGGCTCTTTCGTCGCCACCGGCTATATCTGGCTGCCGGCCGGCATCACCGTTAGCGCCTTGTTGCTGACGCCGACCGTGCGCTGGTTTCCATTACTGGTGCTGTTGTTCGCTGCACAGATTCTTCTGGGCTGGCTGGAGCATCGCGAACTCTGGCGCATGGCCTTGTTTTGCCTGGATGAAATCGGCGTCGCCGCAGTGGCGGTGTGGCTGGTCCGGCGCGCGCCTTTCCCGATGGAAGGCTTGTATTTCGTCCGTGGCCTGCTGATGGTCGGCGTCGGCGCCAGCGTCGTCAGCGGCCTGTTCGGCGCGGCCTGGTTCGCGGCAACGCAAGGCACGTCATTCTGGCCGACCTTGCGCGTCTGGGCGTTGTCGGACCTGGTCGGCATCCTGATCATGACGCCGGTGCTGGCGAGCTGGTCGCAGTTCCGGGCGACGCGCTCGGGCGGGATCGCGCGTACCGAATTCCTGCTGGGGCTGGCTTGCTTCATTGCCGTCATTGCGACCGGTTACCTTGCATTCGACAGCGACCTTGACCGTATCATTTTCGATATCGATTTTTCAACGACGTATCTGCCGCTGTTTTTCATCGCGCTGGTCGCCTTGCTGTGGGGCGGTCGCGGCGGCGCCTTGTCGGTCGCGGTATTGTCCTTGATGGCGTTTATCTACAACTCGCTGGGACGCGGACCGTTCGTCGAGCTGGTCCGGCTGAATTCCAGCAATGCCTTGCTGGAGTTGCAGATCTATCTGGCGGTGGCGTCGTTGCTGTCGCTGCTGATCAGCGCATTGAAGACCACGCGCGAGCAACTGCATGAAGATGTCGCGCGCTGGAAGAGTAACGTCGAGCTGGCGCTGACGGTGAGTCGCCAACTGGTGTACAGCATCGATCCGGGGAAAAAGACCATCGCCTGGAGCGGCGACGTGCAAAGTTTGCTCGGTCTTTCACCGGACAAGCTCGCGACGCTGGACCATGCATTGAAGCTGGTGCATCCGCTGGATCAGCATCGCCTGCGTCAGCGTTGGCTGGAAGAAGAGAGCGGCGGCAGCGACGACGCCCGCGAAGACATGCCGTTCCGCTTGCTGCTGGCCGACGGAAAAATCATCGGCGCAATTGACATGAGCCGCAGTTTGCGCGATCCCGACGGCAGTCTCGTCATGGTCGCCGGCACGTGGCATTTCGACGGCGCAGATCTCGCGCAGGGCCGGAGCGAAAAATGACAGCCCGCGTCGGCGTCATCATGATTCACGGCTTGGGCGGTACGCAATACGATTTGGGCGCCATGCACAAGATCCTGCAAAAAGCGGGCGCCGATACGCATGCCGTGACCTTGCCCGGACATGGAACCAGGCCGGAAGATCTCATCCCGATCCGCGCCGAGCAATGGATCGACTTGCTCATTGCGCAATATCGCGAATTGCAGCCGCAGTACGAGCAGTTGCATGTCATGGGCATGTGCATGGGAGCATTGCTGGCGCTGGCCTTGTGCGAGCGCGTCGGGCATACGGCAAAGCAGGGCAAGCTGGTCACGCTGGCGCCGCCGATCTACATCGACGGCTGGTCAACGCCGTGGTATGCCAATTTGCGCCGGCTGTTCTATCTGATTCCGGGTGTCGCCTCGCGCATGAAGGTGGAAGAGGGCGAGCCTTACGGCATCAAGAACACGTTGGTGCGCGCCGTGGTCAAGGCCAAGTTCGAGCGCGGCGACAATTTCCACTATTCGTGGGTGCCGATGGCCTGCATCCGCCAGGTTGACCGTCTGCGCGGCTGGGCCGCTGCCGGCGCGAAGAACATCAAGGCGCCGACGCTGATCGTGCATGCGCGGGAAGATGAGCTCACCAGTTTACGCTCGGCGGAATTCCTGCAGGCGCGCATTGCAGATGCCCGCACCGTGGTGCTGGAGAACAGCTATCACATGATCTGCGTCGACAATGACCGCGACCAGGTCGCCAACAGCGTGCTGGAATTTTTCGGCTTTCCACCGATGCCGGAGCGGATACGCCGGCAGCGCGGCGCGGCTGCCTGAGGCATATCAGAACACGCGTCCAAGCTGCAGATAGACGTTCCACACGCCCTGATCGCCCAACGCGGCGCCAAAGTACAGCGGTCCGACCGGACTGCTGCCGCCGAGGAACAGGCTGACGCTCTTTCGATACGGACCGTCGCCCATGGCGCTGCGCGACTGCCACACATTGCCGGCTTCGAGGCTGGTGCCGAGCACCGGATTGCGCAAGCCCGGTACGGCGAAGTCATTGAGGTCGCGCAAGTAGGTCAGCCTGCTGTAGAGCAGATAATTGCCGTAGAACTGGTCGGCCGCGTATGCCGACAGACGCTGGAATCCACCCAGGAAAAAGCCCGGTCCCGCGCTGTTGGAAGACAGGTTGCTGGCTGCTTCCAGCGCCACGTTAACGGTATTGCGGTCATGGCTGAAGGCCCACAGGCTCTTGAACTGGGCGTCGCTGTAGCGATCTTCTTGCTTGCCGAAACCGCGATGCGCTTCGGCGAACAGGTAATAGCCCTTGCGCGGGAATAGCGGATCGTCGAGCTGGTCGATGGTCAATCGTGCGCGCGCCACCGGCTGGTTGCTTTGCGCGGCGTCATAGAGTGAACCGAACGCAGGATCCGACAGGTTGTAGGACGGCGTGTATTTGTTGTGCTGGTAATTGACACCCAGCCGCACTTCGCCCAGCCGCGCCAGCGGCATGCCGAGGTCGACGCCGGCAGTGTAGGTGTCGATGCGGTATTGCGTTGCCGGCGATGCTTTGGCGTCGCTGCCGTCGAGGTAGATGTCGACATAGCGGCGGCTCAGGTCGACATACGGCGACAGGTAAATGCCGCTGGTGCCGAAGACCGGCTGACGCAGTTCGCTGTGCAGGCTGGCGCGGTTGTTGCCGAGCACCAGGTCGTTGCGCCATTCGAGGCCGCTCTGGTCGATCCATGGATAGCGATGGCCGATCTGCAGATTGACGCCGCCGCGACCGTTGAAATTATTGGACAGGCCGAGGCCGAACAGCAGGTACTGCGGTCCCCAGGATTTTTCTTCGGCGTCGATCAGCAGCACATTGCGGCCGTCTTTTTCGACGATCTCCTGCGTCAGCGCATTGAAGTCGCCATTGGTCGCCAGTTGCGACAACTGCTGGTTGATCTTGTCGGCGTCATAGACGTCGCCTTCCTTCACACTGAGCCGGCTGCGCACATACGCTGCGGGGATTCGTCCGGTGGTCTTGATTTCGATGGCATCGACGCGGGTGTCGTGCGCCAGAACCACACCGGTCCGGCGCGCCGCCAGATAGGTTTGCCACTCGGATGGCGGCAGCGACAGTTCGGTGAGCCGGGCGCTCTGTGTCTGTGCTGCGTTCCAGCCGGCGTTGACGCCCTCCTTGCCGCGTGCAAAATCGGTGAAGGACATGCCGCTCAACTCCGGTTCGATCAGCACGTCGTTCTTGCCGAGCAAGGCCTTCTGCGCCTTGACGTTCTGCTGGATCAGGATGCCCACCATCTGCTGCGCGACGGCGGTGGGGGATTGCAGATTGGCGGGATCCTGCAGGGGCGTGGCGATGTTGACCGCGATGATGACGTCGGCGCCCATGTCGCGCGCTTCCTGCACCGGCAGGTTGCTGACCAGGCCGCCGTCGACCAGGGTGCGGCCGTCGATCGGATACGGCGCAAACAGCCCCGGTACCGCCATGCTGGCGCGCATGGCGCGTGGCAACGAGCCTCGCTCCAGGATGACTTCGGTGCCTTTGCCGAGATCGGTGGCGACAGCGCGAAACGGAATCGGCAACTGGTCAAAGGAAATGTTGGCCGGCAACTGCGCCGTCCAGTTCTGCAGCAAGGTCAGCAGGTTGTTTCCCTGCACCAGGCCGGGGGCGAGCTTGAGCTTGCCGTCGTCGTAACCGGCGGCGATCGAGATCGGATACTGGAAGTCGTCTTCACGTTGCGATTGCGGCAGCTTGGCGCGTTCGTTGCGGTCGAAGGCGATGTCGCTGAGGTTGGTCTGCGACAGACGCTGTTCCAGGTTTTCGGCCGAAATCCCGGTGGCGTACAGGCCCCCGACCAGCGCGCCCATGCTGGTGGCGGCGATATAGTCGACCGGCACGTGCAGCTTCTCCAGATATTGCAGTACGCCCAGATGCGCATAGCCGCGCGCGCCGCCGCCGGACAGGACCAGGCCGATGCGCGGACGCGGCTTGGCTGCGGTTGCGGAGGATGCGTCTGTTGCCGATGAAGATGGGGTAGTAGCAAGGAATGCAACCCCCGCCAGCAGGCAGAGCAAGCGAAGGGGAAGAAGGTCGGCGGGACGTGTCACGATGTCGGGAGGGGAGGCTAAGATTGACGATGGCCCAATAGTAAATCGGGCCGGACCAAACAGGCAACGCAACACGTTCAGAGTGCCTTCATTTTCCGAAGACGCGTGATGAGCCTTTATTGGTAGTAACCGCCGACCGGTGGTGACGCCAGCATGGTTTTCACTTCCTCGATGCTTTCGTGCGGCACGTGTTGCAGCGATTGGTGATGAGCGTCGATGCTGTCCCAGACTTCGATGATGACCATGCGTGCCGGGATGGTCTGGTCCTGCAGCAATTGACAGGACTGGCAACCGGATGACGCGCGGATGGCCGGCAACAGGGCAGTCAGGAACTTCTTCAGCGCGTCGACCTGGTCGTCGAGCGCACGGAATGTATTGATACGCGTAATGCTCATCGTCTCCTCCTTGGGCAGGCTGCATTCAATGACGTGGCGAGCTGGTCGTTGCTGTTCCTGCGGCCATTATGAACCGAATTGCCGAGCGATTGTTCCTACGTCATTTTTGCTGCGTCAGCACCGTCGGCACGGCTTCCGCCAGCGTGTCCGGATAGTCGAGGCTGTAATGCAGGCCGCGGCTTTCTTTCCGTGCCAACGCGCTGTTGACGATCAGCGAGGCGACTTCGACCAGGTTGCGCAGTTCCAGCAGATCGCGCGTGATGCGGAAATTGGCGTAGTACTCGTCGATTTCTTCGCGCAGCAGACGGATGCGGTGCTGCGCCCGTTCGAGGCGTTTGTTGGTGCGCACGATGCTGACGTAGTTCCACATGAAGCGGCGCAGCTCGTCCCAGTTGTGCGAGATCACGACTTCTTCGTCTGCGTTGGTGACGCGGCTTTCGTCCCAGGCCGGCAAGGCGATCACGGGCGCCGCGGCTTGCTGTTCGATGAACTGCGCGGCGGCGCGGCCCAGCACCAGGCATTCCAGCAGCGAATTGCTGGCCAGGCGGTTGGCGCCATGCAGGCCGGTATAGGCGGTCTCGCCGACGGCGTACAGGCCGGGCAGGTCGGTGCGGCCGGACATGTCGGTCACTACGCCGCCGCAGGTGTAGTGCGCTGCAGGCACGACCGGGATCGGTTGCTTGGTGATATCGATGCCGAACTCCAGGCAGCGCGCCTGGATGGTCGGGAAATGTTCCTTGATGAATTCGGGCGGCTGGTGGCTGATGTCGAGGTCGACATGATCGAGGCCGCGTTTCTTCATTTCAAAATCGATGCTGCGCGCCACGATATCGCGCGGCGCCAGTTCGGCACGATCATCGTGTTCCGGCATGAAGCGGGTACCGGCGGCGGCGCCGGCAGCTGCCGGCAGCTTGAGCAGCGCGCCTTCGCCGCGCAGGGCTTCGCTGATCAGGAAAGACTTGGCGTAAGGGTGGTACAGGCAGGTCGGATGAAACTGGATGAACTCCATGTTGGCGACGCGGCAACCGGCGCGCGAGGCCATGGCGATGCCGTCGCCGGTGGCGGAGTCCGGGTTCGACGTGTACAGGTAGACCTTGCCGGCGCCGCCGGTGGCCAGCACGGTATGGTCGGCCGCGATGGTGACGACCTTGCCCTGTTTGATGTCCTGCACGTAGACGCCGACGCAGCGCGGCGTGCCTTCTGCAGCAGGATCGAGCTTCTTGGTGGTGATGACGTCGATGGCGCAGTGATGCTCCAGCAGCGTGATGTTGGGATGGGCGCGTACGCGTTGTTCCAGCGTGACCTGGACGGCGTGGCCGGTGGCATCTGCGGCATGGATAATGCGGCGCTGGCTGTGGCCGCCTTCGCGGGTGAGGTGATAGCCGAGTTCGGCGCTGGCGTCGCGCGTAAAGGGCACGCCCTGTTCGATCAGCCATTCGATCGCTTGGCGGCCATGCTCGACGATGAAGCGCGTCGACGCCTCGTCGCACAAGCCGGCGCCGGCGATCAGCGTGTCGTCGATGTGCTGGTCATGGCTATCGCCCGAATCGAGCACCGCGGCGATGCCGCCTTGCGCCCAGTTGCTGGCGCCGTCGAGCAATTCGCCCTTGGAGACCACGACCACGTTTTTCTTTTCGGCAAGATGCAGGGCGACGGACAAACCGGCAAGTCCGCTGCCGATGATGGCGACATCGAATTTCATGATGGCTGAGGAAAATGTTGAAAGGAAGGCACGATTATATCCGGCAATCGTGCGAGGTCCGGTCCGCGGAGAGGGCGAGAAGGAATTGGAAATTCGGGAAATGCATCGCTGCGCGCGGGGGCAGCGATGCGGTAATGCAGATGATGATCAGGAAGTCTTGACCGGCTTGACCTTGGCGGCGGCTTGCTTGGCGCGGATGCGGGCGTCGCCGACGTTATCGGCGGCGGCCAGCGCCACGCCCATGCGACGGCGCTCGAAGGATTCCGGCTTGCCGAACAGGCGGATGTCGGCGCCCGGGATGCGCAGCGCGTCGGCCACGCCTTCGAAGGCGATGGCCTTGGCGTCATGCTGGCCATAGATCACAGCGGAGGCGCCCGGCGTGCGCAGCGCGACATTGACCGGCAGGCCGAGGATGGCCTTGGCGTGCAGTTCGAACTCGCTCTGGATCTGGGTGACCATGGTGACCATGCCGGTGTCGTGCGGACGCGGGCTGACTTCGGAGAACCAGACCATCTCGCCCTTGACGAACAGCTCGACGCCGAACAGGCCCAGGCCGCCGAGGTTTTCGGTGACTTTGCGGGCGATGTCGCGCGCCTTGTCCAGCGCGGCCGGATGCATCGGATGCGGCTGCCAGGATTCGACGTAATCGCCCTTGACCTGCACGTGGCCGATCGGTTCGCAGAAGCTGGTGATGGTGTCGCCGTTTTCGTTGAGCGAACGCACGGTCAGCAGCGTGATTTCGTAATCGAAATCGATGAAGCCTTCGACGATCACGCGACCGGAGTCGACGCGGCCGCCGGCAGCGGCGTAGTTCCACGCGGCTTCAACTTCGGCGGCGCTGTCGATCTTCGACTGCCCCTTGCCGGAAGACGACATGACCGGCTTGATCACGCAGGGGAATCCGATTTGTTCGGTAGCGGCCTTCAGTTCTTCGAGGCTGTCGGCAAAGCGGTAAGGCGAGGTCGCCAGACTCAGCGTTTCACCGGCCAAGCGGCGGATGCCTTCGCGGTTCATGGTCAGCCAGGCGGCGCGGGCGGTCGGGATGACATGCGCCTTGCCGGCTTTTTCCAGTTCGACCAGGGTTTCGGTGGCGATGGCTTCGATTTCAGGCACTACCAGGTCAGGTTGCTCCTTGGCGATCAGCGCAGCCAGCGCGGCGCCGTCGGTCATGTTGATGACATGCGAGCGATGCGCGACCTGATGGCCCGGCGCATCGGCGTAACGATCCACTGCAATCACTTCCACGCCCAGGCGTTGCAGGGCAATGATCACTTCTTTGCCAAGCTCGCCGGAACCGAGCAGCATGACTTTGGTGGCGGAAGGGGACAGCGGGGTGCCGAGGCGAACGGGTGTCTTCATTGGATAAATGCGGAAAGGAAAGGATGGGAAAGTCGGGGAATCGCGCGACGATACCAAATCCTGGCGGTTTTGGACAGCCAAAGTTGCGCCGCCGTTAGCAAATCGGAAAGCTCTTGAGAGAATGCTTGAAGAAAGGCGGATAAGTGCAAGCAATCCTTAAAAACGCCTCAGCTGCTCCTTATTTCCGTTCGGGCAAGGTGATGGATAGCATTGCCCCACTCAGACTCTTTCCATGCGCATCCAGCGCCAGTGAGCGCGTCACGCCGCCGCCCAGCGCGTGCTGCATGACGAAGTTGAGTGCGCCAAGGTGTGGCAGCTCGTAGCGAACCACGTCGCCTTGCACCACACCGGCGAAATGCGCCTTGACGCGTTCCGTGGTCAGGTGTTTTTCCAGCAGGGCGTAGTCCTTGAGGTCGTAGGCGATGACGGAGATGTTGGATATGTCGCCCTTGTCGCCGGCGCGCGAATGCGCGATGTCTCGCAGCAGCATCTCAGTTCTCCTCGAAATGGATGGCCGGCGCGACCAGTTCGCGCGGCAGCAGCATCGATAATACGGCAATGACTTCGCGCGCCGATTTGGTGGCGCCGCCGCCGCCGGCCGGGCCGCAGGTGTAAAGCGTTTCGACTTCGTTGCCGATGCGTACGGCTTCGCGCAGGCTGGCGGTTCTGCCGGCGACGCGGGCGCGCACTTCGTAGGGTTCGTTGGCGGCGGCAGAGAGTTGCGCGCCATGGATGGCATTGACGCCGATGAGGTCGTAGCGCACTTCGTCGGTCTGTACGCCGGTGAGGGCGAGGCGCTCCCTGACGATGTCCAGCGCCAGCTGGCCGCGTGCTTGCGCTCCGGGACCGGCATAGGAGATCTGGCCTTCGCCGACGTAGCTGTCAATGTAGCCGAGCGTGGTCTTGAGCGTGGCGGGACGGGCGCGGCCGTTGCCGCCGCTGATGGCGACGCGGTCGGGGCCAACTTCGGTGATCGTCACTTGGGAGAAGTCAGCGATCACGTCGGGCGTGAAGTACGCCGCAGGATTGTGGATTTCGTACAGCAGCTGTTCCTTGCAGGTGGCCGCAGTGACTTGTCCGCCCGAGCCGGCGACTTTGGTGATGACGACGCTGCCGTCTTCGCTGACTTCGCCAATAGGAAAGCCGAGACGCGCCAGATCCTTGACATCTTTCACGCCGGGATCGGCAAAGTAGCCGCCGGTGATCTGACCCGCACATTCGAGCAGATGGCCGACCACGGTGCCTTGGCCGAGTCGTTGCCAGTCGTCCATCGCCCAGCCGAATTCATGGATAAGCGGTCCCAGTGCCAGTGCCGGATCGGCGATGCGACCGGTAATGACGACATCGGCACCGGCTTTCAGCGCGTCAACAATCGGCTGCGCACCGAGATAGGCGTTGGCGGATATCAGTTTGTCGCCGAGCGACTTGACCGGGAGCCCGTTGTCTTCGACGCGGTAGTCGCCTTGTTGCAGAATCTCCAATACGTCATCGCCGCAGATGGAAGCAATTTTCAGGTGGGATAGTCCGAGCTGCAGCGCGATTTCACGGATCCTGGCGGCACCTGCGAGCGGATTGGCGGCCCCCATATTGGTAATGATTTTGATACCCTTGTCGGCGCATAATTTCAACACTGCGTGCATGCGGTCAGCCAGCAGAGGATCGTAACCTTTTTGCGGATCGGCGCGGCGTGCCTGCTGACCAATGGCGATGGTGCGCTCGGCCAGACATTCGAAGATCAGGTAATCGAGATCGCCTTTTTCTGCGAGCTCGACTGCCGGTTCAATGCGATCGCCGGAGTAACCGGCGCCGGCGCCGATGCGGATGGTTTTCATGGATGCTGGAGGTATCACGTGTCAGGTATCTGAGCGGTCAGAGTGGAAATAAGCCCAGCATAATCGCCACGATGGTCATGAAGATGGTGGTGGCGAACAGGAAGGGGATGGTGAATTTTTGATGGTCGCCGAGTTCAATGCCGACCAGCCCGATCAGCAGGAAGGTCGCCGGCGTCAACGGACTGACCGGAAAGCCCGTGGTCATTTGTCCCAATAGAGACGCTTGCGCCATTTGCACCGATGGCACGCCGAGGGCGCTGGTTGCTTCGGCCAATACGGGCAGCACGCCGAAGTAGAACGAGTCGGGGTCGAACAGCAGGCTTAAGGGCATGGAAATTACCGCCAACGCGGCCGGCAGATGGTGTGCCATATCTACAGGGATGCTGCCAGCGACAAACTTGGCCATCGCGGTCAGCATACCCGTGCCTTTCATGATGCCGGTGAACACACCGGCCGCCAGCAGGATGCTGGCCATCATGAGAGCTGCTTTCGCATGTGCATCGATGCGGGCGCGTTGCTGCGCCATATCTGGATAGTTGATGAAAAGGGCTAGTACCGTGCCGATCATGAAGCACACAACCGGATCGACTTTGCCGGTGATCATCGTCCCTAGCACGACAAGCACCAGAGCGACGTTGATCAGAAAGCGGCCGGGACGACGCAGCTCCTGCTGATCTTCGCTTAGTTCCTGTTGATGATGACTGATGCCCTGGTACTTTATGGCGGCGTTTTCACTGGTAAGGCCGAGGCGACGTTCCTCTTTTTTGCCGAGCAGCCAGGCGCAAGTGAAGACAAAAAGCATCCCGCAAATTTGTACCGGCACCAGCGGCAGGTATAGATCGGCCACCGGAATGTGCAGCGCGGCGGCTGCGCGCAAGGTCGGGCCACCCCACGGCAAGGCATTGGCTACGCCAGCTGCCATGGCGACTACGCAGGCCAAGATGCGCTTGTCCATCTGTAGCCGTTCGTACAACGGCAGCAGCGCCGGAATCGTCACCAGGAATGTCACGGCACCGGAACCGTCGAGATGCACTACTGCCGCCAGAACAGCGGAGCCAAGCACGATGCGCGACGGCCGCATGCCGACAACCTTGAGGACTTTGTTGATGATTGGATCGAGCATGCCAGCGTCCTTGAGGATGCCGAAGAACAGAATGGCGAAGACGAACATGCCGACAATCGGAGCAATGCTCTTGATCCCATCGACCATGAATTTCCCGACGCCGAGGCCGAAGCCGCCGATCAGCGCGGCGGCAAATGGAATGGCAATGAGGGCCGCCAGCGGTGACATTTTTTTTGTCAGGATGGCGGTGAGTAAAACAATGATCGTGATAAAACCGAGCAGGGCAAGCATGCGTGTCTCCGGTATTTTTGTTGACGGAATTACCGGTAGCCGGTTTCCGTGGATTCTTGTTGATCCGTCTGGATACGTCTGTTCCAGACGCAGTGCAATGTGGGGCGAGTGTAGGTGCCGGGCAATTTTGTTGTAAAGTTCATTTTTTCGATTGATTAATCGGTTTTGTGAATGAATCAATATGCAAGCAAATATCTCGACCCGGCTGTTGCAGGGCTTTCTCGCACTTAACGACTGCCGCCACTTCGGCCACGCTGCTGAACGCTGCCATGTGTCGCAATCGGCGTTTAGCGTGATGATCCAGAAGCTGGAAGCCGCTGCCGGTGCGAAGTTGTTTGTGCGCGACACCCGCAACGTGACGCTGACAGCGGAAGGCGAGTTGTTCGTCGAAGTGGCGCGCCAGCTGATGACCGATATCGAGGCGGCGTTTTCCAACATGAGCGACTACGTTGCTCGCCGCAAGGGAAAGGTCTCCATCGCCGCCTTGCCGTCGCTGGCGGCTGGATGGCTGCCACCGGTGCTGGCTGCATATCGCGCGCAGTATCCGGGCGTAACGGTGGAGCTGTTCGATGCGCTTTCAGATCATTGCCTGAACTATCTGCGCCAAGGCAAGGCTGATATTGCACTGACCGCGCCGGGGCCGAACCTGATGGAGTTCGACACGCAACCGTTGTGCGAGGATCCGTTTTACCTGGTCTGCCGGCGCGACCATAAGCTGGCGAAGAAGCGCGTCATCCAGGTGCCGCAACTGGCCGGCTGCGAACTGATCCACCTGGCGCGCTCCACCAGCGTGCGCCAGCATCTCGACGCGCTGCTGCAGCCGGTCGGGGTGGTCAATACGGGATTGGAGGTGGAGCATCTGGCGACGGTCGCCGGCCTGATCGAAAGCGGGCTGGGCGTGAGCCTGGTGCCGGAGCTGACGCTGTTCCAGTTCCGTCATCCGAACCTGGTGGCGATACCGTTGAATGCACCCGATCTGGTGCGGCCGCTGCTGATCGTCAAGGCCAAGGAACGCAGCCTGTCGATTGCGGCGCAAGGTTTGCTGGAGCTGATACAAGAAAAAAGCCGGTCAGGATTTGCACCCTGACCGGCTCGACGTACTCTCTCACTTGTATTTGCAGATTCTGCAGACTCCTTGCAAGCGAGGGAGCCGTCCGGCTTCCCCCTCTTGATGCTTTTAGTACTCTTCGGCGTTGATGTTGTTGTCCTTGGATTCCTTGACGAAGAGCAGACCGATGACAAATGTCGCCAGCGCGATCACGATCGGATACCACAGACCGTAATAGATGTCGCCCTTGTACGCCACCAGCGCGAAGGCCGTGGTCGGCAGCAGGCCGCCGAACCAGCCGTTACCGATGTGGTAAGGCATGGACATCGAGGTGTAGCGGATGCGGGTCGGGAACATTTCCACCAGCGCGGCGGCAACCGGACCGTAGACCATGGTCACGTAGAGCACCAGGATGAAGAGCAGCAGCAGGACCATCGGCTTGTTCATCTGATCAGGATCAGCCTTGGTCGGGTAACCGGCAGCCTTGATATCGTCAGCCAGTTCCTTGGAGAACGCCTTGTCCTTCGCTGAAGCATCTTCCTTGGACAGGCCTGCGGCATCATACGAAGTGAGGATCTTCTCGCCGATCTTGATGGTGGCGACGGAGCCCGGGGCGCCAGCCACGTTTTCGTAGTTCACCGAAGCGGCGGACAGCTTGGCCTTGGCGATATCGCAAGACGAAGTGAATTTCTTGGTGCCGGTCGGGTTGAACTGGAATTGGCAAGTTGCAGGATCGGCGGTGACGATCACAGGCGCTTTTTTCAGGGCTGCTTCCAGCGCCGGGTTGGCGTAGTGAGTCAGGCCCTGGAAGATCGGGAAGTAGGTCACTGCAGCGATCAGGCAGCCGCCCAGGATGATAGGTTTGCGGCCGATCTTGTCGGACAGCGAACCGAACACCAGGAAGAACGGTGTTGCCAGCAGCAGCGCCAGCGCGATCAGGATGTTGGCCAGCGGACCGTCGACCTTCAGCGTTTGCGTCAGGAAGAACAGCGAGTAGAACTGACCTGCATACCAGACCACGGCTTGACCCGCAGTCATGCCGATCAGCGCCAGGATGACCAGCTTCAGGTTCTTCCATTTGCCGAATGCTTCGGTCAGCGGCGCCTTCGACAGCTTGCCTTCGGATTTCATCTTCAGGAAGGCCGGCGACTCATTCATCGACAGGCGGATCCAGACGGAAATGCCCAGCAGGATGATCGAGACCAGGAACGGAATGCGCCATCCCCAGTCGGCGAATGCGGCTTCGCCGACGGCGGTGCGTACGCCCAGGATCACCAGCAGCGACAGGAACAAGCCCAGCGTCGCTGTCGTTTGAATCCATGCCGTGAACGAACCGCGTTTGCCTTCCGGCGCGTGCTCGGCGACGTAGGTCGCTGCGCCGCCGTATTCACCACCCAGCGCCAGGCCCTGCAGGATGCGCAGGATGATCAGGATGATCGGAGCGGCAATGCCGATGGAGTTGTAATTCGGCAGGATGCCGACGATGAAGGTTGACGCACCCATGATCAGGATGGTCACCAGGAAGGTGTATTTACGTCCGACCAGGTCGCCCAGGCGGCCGAACACCAGCGCGCCGAACGGACGCACGATGAAGCCTGCGGCAAATGCCAGCAGCGCGAAAATGAAAGCGGTGTTTGGATCCGTGCCGGCGAAGAACTGCTTGGCGATGATCGCTGCCAGCGAGCCGTACAGATAGAAGTCGTACCATTCGAAAACAGTACCCAGCGAAGACGCGAAAATGACTTTGCGCTCTTCGGGAGTAATGGTGTGCGCAGTGGAAGCTGTCGCCATGCTTGTCTCCTAGATTTATTGATGTAATTGGATGTACAAACGGGCGACCGGGACGACCCAAACTGCGCAGGCGCCATTTGTGCACGGATGGAGTGTGCGACGCGAACCTTACGCAGGACTTGCTTGAAACTTACATAAGCTTACAGGGAATTTTCCGCATTGCAGCGTAGACGGCGATGACGATCAGGCCGCTTGCTGTTGCAGGAAAACCGGCACTTTGGCGGCAGGCAGGCGGTTGATTGCCGCCAGCAAGGTGGGGTCGACGCGTGTGCATTTGTGGTGGCCGCGCAGGCGCTCGCTCAAGTGCAGCAGCAACTCGGCGGAGACTTCGGCATCGGCTTCCGCTCTGTGGGCATGGCCGCTGAAGCGGATGCCGAGGCTGTCGGCCAGGCTCGACAAACGATAGCTGGACAGGCCCGGCAGCAGCCGGCGCGACAGCAGCAGTGAGCAGACCAGCTCGGAATAACCGGCCTGCAGATCAAGGCGTTCGGCTTCGGCGGCGAGGAATTTGGCGTCGAAACTGGCGTTGTGCGCTGCAAGAGCGTCGCTGCCGATGAAACGCAACAATTCCGGCAATACGCGTTCCACCGGCGGAGCGGAATCGACCATGTCCTGGGTGATGCCGGTCAGTACGGTGATTTCGTAAGGCACTTCGGCGCCACAGTTGATCAGCGAGACGAAACGCTCGACCACGCGGCCGTCGACAATGCGCAGCGCAGCGACTTCGGTGATGCGGGCGCCTTGCGCAGGACTCAGGCCGGTGGTTTCGAAGTCCAGCATGACGACAGGTTGGTTGATCACGGCAACGGCAATTCAAAAGATGACGAAGGACGAATTTTAATACGGCGCGAGGTTTCGCTCTGAAAATCATCCAGGAGAAGCACGCGTCCAGAGCATCCCGGACGGCCTTCGCTTATCATTACGGCTTTGCTTATTTTGCCGGGAGACTCGCCATGCTGAAACACATCGTCATGTGGAAACTGAAAGACCAGGCCGAAGGCGGCGACAAGGCGACCAATGCGCGCAAGATGAAGGAGCTGCTGGACGGTTGCAAGAACCTGGTGCCAGGCATCCTGAAGTTCGAAGCGGCGCTGGCGCAACCGGGGCTGGAAGCGACTTACGACGTGGTGCTGTATTCCGAGTTCGAATCGCAGGCGGCGCTCGACGCCTATCAGGATCATCCCGACCACGTCGCCATCAAGCCTTTCATCGGCGCGATCCGCGAGGCGCGTCAATGCATGGACTATCTGGCCTGAACACGCGCGGACATGACTCATTCACTCTCTGAAGTTTTCACCAACGGCAATCCCTATCTGGAGAGCCTGGGCGTCGAGGTCCTGGAATACGGCGACGGCAAGGCCTCCATGGCATTGCTGCTGCGCCCCGAATTCATGAACAGCTGGCTGGTCGCACAGGGCGGCATTTCGATGACGCTGATGGACGTCGCAATGGGACTGGCGGCGCGCACCGCGATTCCCGACGCCAAGTCGTCCGCCACGGTCGACATGAGCACCAGCTTCCTGCTGCCGGCGGGCAAGGCCGGCGAAACCATCGTCGCCAAGGGCGTCGCCTACCATCGCTCGACCACCATGTGTTTTTGTGAAGCCGAGCTGTGGAACGGCGACAAGCTGGTCGCCAAGGCCATGGGCACCTTCAAGGCGATCAAGCGCCTCGACATCGCCAAGAAGCTGACGGACGAGTCGTAATCCGTCATTGACCTCACCGACATCACCAGAACAACAGAGATTCCGAACATGAGCTACAACATCAAGATTGCCGCCTGGGACGTGCTGCGCGAGGACGCCGCAGTGATTCGTAATGAAGTCTTCGTCATCGAACAAAACGTGCCGGCCGAACTGGAAATGGACGAGATGGATGCGGTATGCGTACATGCCGTAGCCTATGATGCCGCCGGCGTGCCGGTGGCGACCGGTCGCCTGCTGCCGGACGGTCATATCGGTCGCATGGCGGTGCGCAAGAGCGGCCGCGGCAAAGGCATCGGCGGCAGCGTGCTGCAGGCGCTGATGGCGGCGGCGCGCGCACGCGGCGACAGTGAGGTGGCGTTGAATGCACAAACGCATGCAGCTTCCTTCTACGGCAGCCACGGTTTCACCCGGGAGGGCGCCGAGTTCATGGAAGCCGGTATCCCGCACATCCACATGCGCGCTGCGTTGGGCTGATCCCGCTGTCAAGCCCGGGGTGAGGGCGGTTCTCGTCCTTGCCCGCATTCCCCAATTTTTGTTTTTTTCGGTACGCGCCTGCTGTCCCATGCGGATGGCAGCGTGGTGTTGTCATGGGGAAATGAATTGTGTTTTGTTGTGGTTTCCCACAATATCTAGAGGTATGCCGGTCGGGCATACTTGCGCCCGCAGCGACTCATGCCGTGTTACACAGCTTTGCGACGTCGACTGCAGACAGTTTCCTGGATTTCATAATAAACGGAGAACCGCAATGGCCGCCAAAACGCCGATTTACAGATCCCTCTACTTCCAGGTACTGGTGGCAATTGCCATCGGCGTGCTGCTGGGCCACTTCTATCCACAGTCGGGCGAGGCGATGAAGCCGTTCGGCGACGGCTTCATCAAGCTGATCAAGATGATCATCGCGCCGGTGATTTTCTGCACCGTCGTGCTCGGCATCGCCGGCATGGAAGACATGAAAAAGGTCGGCAAGACCGGCGGTCTGGCGCTGCTGTACTTTGAAGTCGTCAGCACCCTGGCGCTGATCGTCGGCCTGATCCTGGTCAATGTGCTGCAACCGGGCGCGGGCATGAACATCGATGCAAGCACGATCGACACCAAGAGCATCGCCGCCTACACCGCACCGGGCAAGATGACCAGCACGACAGACTTCGTGATGAACATCATCCCGACCAGCATGTTCGATGCGTTCGCCAAGGGCGACGTGTTGCAGGTGCTGCTGATTTCGGTGCTGTTCGGTTTCGCGCTGCATAAGTTCGGCGGCCGCGGCACGCTGGTGTTCGATTTCATCGAAAAAATCTCGCATGTCCTGTTCTCGGTCGTCGGCACGATCATGAAGGCTGCTCCGATCGGCGCATTCGGCGCGATGGCATTCACCATCGGCAAGTACGGCGTCGGCTCGCTGCTGTCGCTGGGCAAGCTGATGGGGACGTTCTACCTGACCTGCCTGTTCTTCATCTTCGTCATCCTTGGCACCATTACGCGACTGCACGGTTTCAGCGTGTGGAAGTTCGTCAAGTACATCAAGGAAGAACTGCTGATCGTGCTGGGCACTTCGTCGTCTGAGTCGGTGCTGCCGCGCATGCTGGCCAAGATGGAAAACCTGGGCGCCAAGAAGACCGTGGTCGGCCTCGTGATTCCGACCGGTTATTCGTTCAACCTGGACGGTACCGCGATTTACCTGACCATGGCGGCGGTGTTCATCGCCCAGGCGACCAACACGCCGATGACGTTGGTGCAGGAACTGACCTTGCTGGCCGTGCTGCTGCTGACTTCCAAGGGCGCTGCCGGTATTACCGGCAGCGGCTTCATCGTGCTCGCGGCGACGCTGTCGGCGGTCGGCCACGTGCCGGTTGCGGGCCTGGCGCTGATTCTCGGCATTGACCGCTTCATGTCCGAAGCGCGCGCGTTGACCAACACCATCGGCAATGGCGTCGCGACCCTGGTCGTGGCGAAGTGGAGCAACGAGCTTGATGAGAAGCGCCTGCATGCCCAGCTCAACAATGAAACATCGGAAGAGGCCGACGAGCCGGAAGCGGTCCTGGATCGCACCGAAGCCAAGATCCATCATTGACGTGGTTGTCGCTCGCTGATGCGGGCGGCGCAAAAAAAGGCGGCGAGACTAATGGTCTCGCCGCCTTTTTTATTGTCATCGGCCGCACAAAAGAAAAGACCCATAACGGATGGGGCACGTTACGGGTCCGGGTCTCCTCGCAGCCTCTTGAGGACTGGATTTATTTGGACCTATTGTGTGCCGTTTGACGTGATTAGTCATTCTGCAGTGCAGCATGCTTTTTAGCGGGAGGAGCGGTGGAATGCGGGTTTGCGCGCAGGTGGCCGAAATTGGCAAACCGAAAAGGCAAAAAAAAGCCCGCGACCTGACGGTGCGGGCTTAAATCCAATTCTTTAAGGAGGAAATTGGAGGAGACAGGTGCAACTTTAATGCTCTGCACAAAAACCATCTACTTTATTTCTCAAATATCAGATATGCGTTTTGGTGATAATGCAAGTATTTTCGCCCGAGACCAGCCTTAGCTGGGGCTTTCAGGACGCTCGATTTCCGGTTTGAGCTTGAGTTTGCAGGGTGATTTCTTTTGCTGCGGCTCGGTGGCGGGGGGCGACTGGCAAGACGTGATCGGATCCGATACGTGCTCACTCAGGACCGGTTCGCCGACGATGGGTACGCGCACGACCGTGGAAGC
This sequence comes from Herbaspirillum lusitanum, assembly GCF_026127345.1. Taxonomy (NCBI): domain Bacteria; kingdom Pseudomonadati; phylum Pseudomonadota; class Betaproteobacteria; order Burkholderiales; family Oxalobacteraceae; genus Herbaspirillum; species Herbaspirillum lusitanum. The sequence goes on from NZ_QXFG01000008.1 coordinate 597,742, forward strand.
GCGGGTGCCATAGTCGGGCGAGCAGATGAAGATGGAGGAGAGGACGCGCTCCCATTCCTGGCTGACGCCGGTGCTCGGGAGGCGGCAGTCGTTGGCGCGCGTGCTGTCGCTGAGCAGCTCGAAAAAAGTTTCTTCCGGCGCGCCTTGGCACAACAGGCTGGCGAATTGCGCCTTGGCGCGGGTCAGCTTGGGCCATGGCGTGTCGAGCAAGGCATTGGACAGGCCGTAGACGCCATAGCCCAGCGGTTTGCCGTTGCGCGGGTCTTCCTCTCCCTTGTTGGAGTACCAGAGCAGGGTTTCGCGATCGCCGACGATCAGGTTGAAGCCGTTGTATTGGCCGGCATCGGCACGGATGTGCTCGACGTATTGTTCCGGCGTCAATGCGCCCGCCAGATAATCCGACACCAGTTTGCCGCGCGTGGGCGCATCCGGGCGTTTTTCAGTCGGTGCACGCACGTTGGTCAGCGCCGCGAAACGGCCGTTGCGCGTCACGCCAAGCCAGGTGCCGCCGGCTTGCAGGTCGCGGCCGGCGTAGACGTCGGGCTGGTCTTCCCACCATCCGGCGGCGCTGGCCGGGCGGTTGTAGAACTCGTCGCGATTGGCCGCCGCAATCAGCGGCATGCCGGGGATGACTTTCCACGCAAAAATGATCAGGCACATGGTGAAAAATCCAGGAAGTATTCGGTGTGGCGCGGTCCGTCGATCAGCGCGGGCAAGCCGGAGCTTGTGACTGCCGCTTCAAGGACGCTTTCAAAGCCGTCCGGAGTATCGAGGTAGACCTCCATCCACGTATGCAAGCCGTCCTTGTCCTGCGGCCGTCGCTTCAGTTCGGTGGCGACCTGATACTGCTGCGACAGGCGTGCTTGCAAGGCGATTGCCTGTTGCTCCAGCTGTGCCGATTTTCCGGCAGGGACGCGGTAGTAAATATAAAGATCCATCGACGGGCTCCGGTCGCTTATGTCGCGGGTGCCGCTTACTGCGGGTCCGTCAATTCATACGGCAGCGTCTGCAATTGCAGCGCAGGGCCGTCGACACTGCCCAGATGTATGCTGCCGGATTCCGCCGCAGCCAGTTTGATTTCCACCAGGCAGGCCGAATTGCCGGCGCCGGCCGGTTCGGCGTTGACCACCATGCCGCAAGGCTGGCCCGGGTCTGCGCTGGAAAACACCTCCGTGCCGGCGGCAACTTGCCCGGCGGCGACCAGCGCGAGCACGCTGCGGCGTTTCAGCTTGCCGAGGTATTGGCTGCGCGCGACGATTTCCTGGCCGGGATAGCAGCCTTTCTTGAAATTGACGCCGCCGATCAGCTCAAAATTGATCATCTGCGGCACGAACTGCTCCTGCGTCGGCTGCGTGATGGTCGGGACACCGGCGTAGATATCGCTCAGGCGCCAGGCATGGGCGTCGGCAACTGTCAATTTTTGAGTCAGCAGCGGCCAGGCGGCGATCGCCTGTTCCTCGGTGGTAATCCACTGGAAACGCGGCGCGCCACGGCTGTCGGCTACGCGCAGCAGGGTGCCGTGTTCGTTGTCGGTTTTGCCATACGGCTGCGCCGGCAGTTGCGGAAACCACTGCTGCAAAGCGGCGGCGGCAGTGTTGCCGGCCAGGCCCAGCGCTACGCGTTGCTCGCTGATATCGGCCAGCTTGGCTTTGGCGCGCAGGACGAACATCTGCAGGCGCTTCTGGATTACCGGTTGCAGTGAGCGCGGCAGTTGCAGCACGATCTGGTCGGCGTCCTTCCACATCAGGAACGTCGCCAGCAGGCGGCCCTTGGGGGTGCAATAACCGGCCAGGCGGACGCTGGCGAGATCGAGCTTTTCGACGTCGTTGGTGATCTGGTTGTGCAGGAAAGATGCGGCGTCGTCACCGGTCAAAGAAATCAGGCCGAGGTCGTTCAGCGGGGCAACGAAATTGTCCGGCAGTAAAGCGCCGGCGTCAGCATTGATATGCGAGCCTTGCTGGTCAAGGAAGGTGTGCCACGCGGAGCGTGCCGGAGTCGGATCGGTCATAATTAGGTTACTGGGCTAACAGCGATTATCATTGATGCCTCGATTATAGTGGCGCTGGAAAAAGCGCGTCGGATTGCGCTGATTTTGCTTCTCCAATGAAAAAAATATTCAATACCCTCGTTCTGCTATGTGTCCTGGCCGCCTGCGGGGCCGCCTATTGGCTTAGTCAGCCGATTATCGAAGAAGGCGGGAAACCGGTCGAATTCGCCATTACTGCCGGCGCCGGCGTCAACGGCGCCGCGCAGCAGATCGCCGATGCCGGCGCGCCGGTCAATCCGATGCTGTTCGCCTTGCTGGCGCGCGGCAGCGGCAAGGGCAACCGCATCAAGGCCGGCAGTTACGAGTTGAAACCGGGCGCGACGCCATTGCGGCTGCTTGAGCAACTGGTGCGCGGCGAGTTCGCACAAGAGTCGCTGACCATCATCGAAGGCTGGAATTTCCGCCAGATGCGCCAGGCCATCGCCGACCATAAAGGACTCAAGCACGACACCGCAGCGCTGTCCAACGCCGAATTGCTGGCCAAGCTGACCACCGAGTTCGTCGTACCGGAAGGTTTGTTCTTCCCCGACACCTACCTGTTCGCCAAAGGCGCCAGCGACATGCAAATCTATCGCCAGGCGTTCACGCTCATGAGCAAGCGTCTCAATGAGGCCTGGAGCAAGCGCGATCTGTCCTTGCCGTACAAGACGCCTTACGACGCCTTGATCATGGCCTCCATCGTCGAGAAGGAAACCGGCCAGAAGTCCGAGCGCGGCATGGTCGCCGGCGTATTTGTCAACCGCCTGAAGACCGGCATGCTGCTGCAGACCGATCCGACCGTGATTTACGGCATGGGCGAGCGCTACCAGGGCGTGATCCGCAAAAGCGACCTGCTGACCGACACGCCGTACAATACCTACACCCGCAAAGGCATGCCGCCGACGCCGATTGCGCTGCCGGGCGCGGCATCCTTGGCCGCGGCGATGAACCCGGACAAGACCGAAGCCCTGTATTTCGTGGCGCGCGGCGACGGCACCAGTCATTTTTCCAGCAACCTGAGCGAGCATAATCAGGCGGTCAACAAGTATCAGCGTTGACGGACCCGCTGACTCATCCGCTGATTCACTCGCTGATTCACCCGCGCTGATTTTTCATTTCGACCGAACATCTTATTTCCATGGCATCTGGCAAATTCATTACTTTCGAAGGCATCGACGGCGCCGGCAAGTCGACCCATATCGCCTTCGTCGCCGACTTGCTGCGCTCGCGCGGCCTGACGGTGGTGACCACGCGCGAACCGGGCGGCACCGAGCTGGGCGAGAGCCTGCGCGCGATGGTGCTGCATCAGAAGATGCATCTGGAAACCGAGGCATTGCTGATGTTCGCCGGCCGCCGCGAGCATCTGGCACAGGTCATCGAGCCGGCGCTGGCGCGCGGCGACTGGGTGATTTCCGATCGTTTCACCGATGCCACTTTCGCCTACCAGGGCGGCGGTCGCCATCTGTCGCTCGACAAGCTCAATGCGCTCGAACAATGGGTGCATCCGCACCTGCAGCCGGATCTGACGCTGCTGTTCGACGTGCCGCTGGAAGTGGCGCGCGCACGCCTCGACGCCGAGCGCACACTGGACAAGTTCGAGCAGGAGAAGGCCGATTTCTTCGCCGCTACCCGGGCTGAATACCTGCGCCGCGCGGTGCAGTTTCCGCAGCGTTTCCGCGTCATCGACTCAACCCGCGCCATCGCCGATATCCAGCAGGAAATCGCGCAGTTGCTGGACGCGGTCTGATGCACATCACCCATGACTGAACACGCATGAGCAATACCGTTTTCCCCTGGCTTGAAGACAGCTGGCTGCAACTGCAGCAGCTACGCGCACGCTTGCCGCACGCGATCCTGTTCTACGGCCCCGAAGGCATAGGCAAGACTGATTTCGTCGAGTCGTTTGCACAGTCGCTGCTGTGCGAAGACGTACAACCCGATGGCCATGCCTGCGGCGCCTGCGCCTCATGCGGCTGGTTCTCGCAGTACAACCATCCCGACTACCGTCGCGTGCGCCCGGAAATCCTTGATGGCGAAGACGGCGGCGATGACGGCGACGGCGAGGAAAAGAAGACCGCCAAAGCCAGCAAGACGCCCTCGAAAGAAATCAAGATCGACCAGATCCGCGCGCTGGCCGACTTCATGAACGTCTCCACGCATCGGTCCGGCATGCGCGTGGTGGTGCTGTATCCGGCCGAAGCGCTGAACACTCCTGCCGCCAACTCGTTGCTGAAAACGCTGGAAGAGCCGCCGCCGAACACCATGTTCCTGCTGGTCTCGAACCGGCTCGACCGCTTGCTGCCGACCATCCTGTCGCGTTGCCGTAAATTCGCGCTGGCCTTGCCGTCGCATGATGACGGCCTGGCCTGGCTCAAGCAGCAGAACGTCAAGGACGCCGACGTCTGGCTGTCGGAGCAGGGCGGTGCGCCGCTGGCCGCGTTGAACGCTTCACAGGGCGATGGCCGCGAGGTCATGGATGAATTCCTGCGTTCCTTGTGCCATCCCGGCATCGACGTTGCGTTGAAGACCGCCGAACGCCTGCAGAAGACGCCGGTTGCCGACCTCGTCGGCTGGCAGCAGCGCTGGCTGTACGATCTGTTCGCACTGAAGTCGGGCGGGCCGATCCGCTACTATCCGCGCTACAGCAAGGAGCTTGGCGCATTGAGTGGACGCATCGACACGGTCACCATCGCCACCGCGCTCAAGGCCGCCAACGACCGTCGCGCGATTGCCGACCATCCCTTGTCGGCGCGGCTGTTCATTGAAGAAATGCTGATGGAGTATTCTTCGCTGTTTGCCTGATCCGGGCGGAGGCCTTCCTTGCGAATGCCTCCGCCATCTCCACCATTACCAGTTACTACCAGTTGAAATTTGTCATGAGCACTGCATACACGCATCGCCTGGCGCGTCCGCAAGACCTGGACGCCATCGTCGCCATCTACAACAGCACCGTCGCATCGCGCCAGGTCACCGCCGATACCGAGCCCGTTTCCGTGGCCTCGCGCCAGGCCTGGTTTGACGAACACACCGCCGACAAGCGTCCGCTGTGGGTCGCCGAACGCGACGGCGAGGTCATCGGCTGGTTGTCGTATTCCAATTTCTACGGCCGCCCGGCCTATGCCGGCACCGCCGAACTGTCGGTCTACCTGCACGAAAAGGCGCGCGGCCAGGGCCTCGGTCGCTATTTCCTCGAGCAGGCGATTGCCTTCGCACCGTCAATCAAGGTGCATACGCTGCTGGGGTTCGTGTTCGGCCATAACGAGCCGAGCCTGAAGTTGTTCGAGGCGTTTTCCTTCGAACGCTGGGCCAACATGCCGCGCGTGGCGACGCTCGACGGCGTGGAGCGGGATCTGGTGATTTTGGGAAAGCGGGTGGCTTGATACTCCGTGGGGATCGCCGGAGTCGTTCTGTTCCGGGAATGAAAAAGGGAAGCCGAGGCTTCCCTTTTTGTTTGTCGGAGATTATTGCGCTCAGAAATCGATCGAGGCCGAGGTGATGAAGGTACGTGGTGCGTTTTGCACCAGATAACCGAGAGCAGAAGATCCGCCCGCTGATTCCCAGTAGTTGCGGTTTGCCAGGTTCTGGATGCCGCCACGCAAGGTTACAGCCTTGCCGCCGATGTCGGTCACGTAGCGTGCGCCCACATCCAGGCGGGTCCATGCAGGAATCCCCTGAGCGTTGGCTGAATCGACATACTGTTTGGACGTGTAGATCACGCGACCGCTGACCGCCAGACCTTGTACGCCCGGGACATCCCAGTCGGCACCGACGTTAGCCATCGTTTTTGCAGAGCCGATGGCATCCTTGCCGTCATAGGCGCCATTTTGGGTACGTTTTTGCTTGGCATCCAGCAAGGTCAGGCCGGCGAGCAAATGCAAACCGCGAACTGGTTCACCGAAGGCGCCGATTTCCACGCCTTGGTTTTCTTGCTTGCCGCTGGTGGTGTAGGTCGGGTTGGCGGTAGGGCCAACCGTGATGACGTTTGGCTTCTCGATATTGAATAACGCCACAGTCAGACCGATTTTTCCTGCATCATATTTAACGCCAACTTCTTTTTGCTTCGATTTGTACGGTGCCAGCAGGGCACCAAAGTTGGTGGCGGTTGTATCCGATACCTTCGTGCCCGGTTGCAGACCTTCGATGTAATTGCTGTACAACGACACTTCCTTGGTCAATTTGAAGACAATGCCGGCAACTGGCGTGACTGTACCGTTATTGTAATAATTGTTTTGCAGATGGGTGTTGTAGTCGTAACCGATCGTTTTGAGGCGCTGATAGCGTCCGCCCAGCGTCAATTGCAGACGCTCGTCCAGGACCGACAGCGTATCAGCCAACGCGATGCTGGACAGTTGCGTCTTGGTCGTGGTTTCCGGGCTGGCGAGACTACCTCCGAAGAAGTTGAGTGCCGGTTGCGCCGAGCTGCTTGGCGAATACAGATTGCCGGTAGTCGCTACGTTCGTCGACATCGCGTAGGCATTGCGCGAATCCTGCCAATAGCTGGAGGCGGATGCGCTTACCGAATGTTTTACACCGCCGGTGGCAAACTTGCCGCGGATACCGACTTCGCCGGTCCAGACATAGTCTTCACGTGAATTGTCGAAGCGGTTGGAAGTAAAGTTGCCATTGGTGGCGTTCACGTTCGGCGTGGCCAGACTGTTGTTCTCCGTGCCCTGGCGCATTCCCAGTGCGAACCACGACGTTACATCTTGCGCCAGATCCCATTCGCCGCGCACGGTGCCAAACAGATCGCGCTCGTTTGAGTAAAACCATTTCTGACCGTAGTTCGAGGAAGCGCTTGGCACCGATGGCACATAACCGGCCGGGGCGGTCGCAATGCGCACGCTGGGACGGGTTGAGGTCAGGTTGTACTCCTGCAAACCGAGATCGGCCGACAGGCGGAAGCTGTTGCCCCGGTAATCGACGCCGATGGTCGCCATGTTCAGTTCGCGGTTTTCATTGTCGATGGCAGTGCCGCCGGCGCGGCGCACAGCATTCAGGCGCAGACCCAGGCGGTCGTCCGGACCAAAGCGGCGACCAATGTCGGCTGCTACATAAGTCTGGCCACCCGATTCGACGCCTGCGGTAACTTGTGTGGTCGGCTCGGACGACGCACGCTTGGGCAGCAGGTTGATCGTGCCGCCAATGGCGTTGCCGCCAGGCGTGGCGCCATTCAGGAAGGCGCTGGCGCCACGGAACACTTCGACGCGCTCGAGCATTTCAGCCGCTACATATTGGCGTGGCAGCAGGCCGTACAAACCGTTATAGGCCAGATCATCCGAGTTGGTGATGAAACCCCGGATCATGTATGACTCCTGATAGTTGCCATAGCCGCGTGTAACGCGGATGGTCGGGTCATTCAGGAGTACATCGCCGACGCCCTTGGCTTGCTGGTCTTTGATCAGTTGTCCGGTATAGGCGATGCTGTTGAAAGGTGTTTCCAGGAAATCCTTGTTGCCGAGGAAGCCCACGCGTCCGCCACGCGCTACCTGACCGCCCGGATACGCTTCCGGCAGTCCGCTCGCCGAGGCATCGGCCGAGGCGTTGACGGTGATCGACGGCAGCGCTTGGTCCGGCTTGGCGGTATCCGTTTGCTGGGCGCCGGCCGGCAGTGAATAGGTCAGGGGAGCGAGGAAAGCGAACGCCAATGCGGCGGCGACTGGGGTAGGGCGGTAGTACATAAGGTCCTTTGGAGCGACGGTCGGTTTTGCTGCCCAAGCTACTGAGCGTATTGATATGAATAAGTGTGACAATTATAATTGCGAATAGTTATCGTTTGTATTCTTGCTTTTAAAGTTTTGACCTGGCTGTTGTAATTTTTCATCTTTCTATCGGAAAAACATTTCCTATTTCACGCGCCTCCTTGCAGCTCCCGTCAACCGATGTCGGGGATATTTGCGTACGCCGGGTAGCGTGAGCGTGACGCCGGGCGGCATATAATCGCTCCATGCCGATACTTTCCCTTTCCCGCCCTTTGTCGCAGCATCAGTTGCTGCTGCGCCTCTTCTGGATGCGCTGCGTGACGACGCTGGCGCAGGGTTTGCTCGTGGCCTCAGCCATCTACGGCATGGGGTTGAGCCTCCCGCTCGCGCCCTTGTGCACCGTGCTTGGAGTGATGCTGGCGTTCAACGGCCTGACGTGGTTGCGTATGCGCCTGCCGCAGCCGGTGCGCGAGCCGGAGTTGTTCTTCCAGCTCTGCATTGATGTCAGCGCTTTGTCGGCCTTGTTGTATTTCACCGGCGGCGCGACCAATCCTTTCGTTTCCTTTTATCTGCCGGCGCTGGCGGTGGCCGCGGCGGTGTTGCCGTCCGCTTATGCATTCGGCCTGGCGCTGTATTCGCTGGCCTGCTATTCGGCACTCACGTATCTGTACCAGCCGCTGCACATTCACGACCACGATCAGGCCACGGCGTATCACCTGGCCGGGATGTGGGTCAATTTCGTGATGTCGGCGGCATTGATCACCTGGTTCGTGACGCGCATGTCGGCCACGGTGAGGTCGCGCGATGCCCAGCTGGCGCAGGCGCGCGAGCAACAGTTGCAGGATGAGCGCATCGTGGCGCTCGGCACGCAGGCAGCCAGCGCCGCGCATGAAATGAGCACGCCGCTGGCGACCGTGGCGGTGATCGCGGGCGAGCTGCGCATCGAGGCCGGACGCAACAATGCGCTGACCATGTATCGCGACGATCTGGCCGTGGTCGAAGAACAGATCGCCGTGTGCAAGACGGCGCTTGATCGCATGGGCATGGACGTGCAGGTGCGGCAAACTGACGCGGTTGCACCGGTCCGGCTGAGCGACTGGCTGCGGCATTTCGTCGACGCCTGGCGTCTGCGTCATCCGGCGATCTCGATTCGCTTGACCTTGCCGCAAGGTGCGCCGGACCTGCTTGACATGGCGCCTGCACGCGATCAGCAACTGATCGGGCAGATTGTGCAGACCTTGCTCGATAACGCTGCCCAGGCAGTGGCAGAAAACGGTAAAGTCGATGTGGTGCTGAGTCTGAAAAAAGATACTGTCGCAAGCGCAGTCATGAATTCAGCTATCATTCGCGTCGCCGACGACGGTCCCGGCATCGCGCCCGAATTGCTGAAGCGGCTCGGTTACGAACCGGTGCGCAGCAGCACCGGCGGCAAGGGGATCGGTCTGATGCTGGCATTCGCCACGGCGCGTCAGATGGGCGGAAAGCTGACGCTTGCCGCCGCAGCTGGAACCTCGGCTGGCACCTCGGCTGGAACTGCCGCCGGCACGGCAGGGCGGGGCGCTTGCGCGACGCTGGTCTTGCCGTTGATCGCCCCCAACCGCCTTCTTGCCAACCAGAAAAAAACATGAGTGCAGCTTTCCTGATCCTCGACGACAACGACGTGTTCGCCTCCACGCTGGCGCGCTCGTTGTCGCGCCGCGGATTTTCTGCGATCGTTGCACACAGCGGAGAAGACGCGCTCAAGGCCGCCGCCACGACCGATTTCGCCTACGCCACCATCGACCTGCAATTGCAGCAGGATTCGGGTTTGCAATGGATCGCGCCGCTGCGTGAAAAACTGCCGCATGCACGTCTGCTGGTCTTGACCGGCTATGCCAGCATCGCCACCACGGTGCAGGCGATCAAGGCCGGCGCCGATAATTATCTGGCCAAGCCGGCCAATCTCGATTCCATCCTGTCGGCGCTCGAGCATAGCGCCAACGATGCTTCCACCGATCTCGACCACACCGACGCCGCCGCGCCGCTGTCGGTCGAACGCCTCGAGTGGGAGCACATCCAGCGCGTGCTGGTTGAAAATCAGGGCAATATCTCCTCCACGGCGCGCGCACTCAACATGCATCGCCGCACCCTGCAGCGCAAGCTGGCAAAACGCCCCGTGGCCAAGTAGCGGCACCGTTTTGCGATAGCGCGCAAGCCGCCACCGTCACGCGCAAGCTCGCTGTCATCCACGCGCTGCGACAATCTGTCGCATTCCCAAGCCGCACCTGAGTCTCTAGCATGGCCCCCTTTAATCGATGGGGGAAACCATAGTGAGGAAGTTTTTCAGGCAGATGCTGGCATTGCCGCCGCGACATGCGATCGCCATCGCCGCGCTCGGTTTGTGCAGCGGCGCAAGCGTCGCCGCAAGCGATGTGCTTGAGCCTATCGAAGTGCGCGGCACACGCGACGAACCCAACGAAAAACTTCCGCTCGACCAGCGTGCCTCCACCGCCAGCCGTCTTGGCCTGAGCGTGCGCGACACCCCCGGCAGCATCAGCATCATCGACCGCGCCGCCATCGAGGCGCGCGGCGCCGGCGACACGCAGCAGATCCTGCGCGGAATTCCCGGCGTGACCGCTTCGGCTCCGCCGGGACAAGCCGGGTTTGTTTCCTATCGAGGCTTTTCGGCATCGCAGATCACGCAATTGTTCAATGGCATCACGGTGCAATATGACTCTATTTCGGCGCGGCCCATCGACAGCTGGATCTACGATCGCGTCGAAGCCGTCGGCGGCGCCTCCGGCTTTGTGCATGGCGCCGGTGCGGTAGGCGGCGCGATCAACTACATCACCAAGCAAGCCAATCGCGACGGCGACCTGGCCCAGCTATACGGCAGCTATGGATCGAATAATTCATCCGTCATGGCAGCCGGTCTCAATCGCAAGCTGGGCGCCGCCGACGGGCAGGGCGTCACCAACTATCTCCGGATTGACCTCAGCCGCAGCGGCAGCGACGGCTATGTCGACGGCGAGAGGCGCCGCGCGCTGACCGGCGCCTTGTCGCTGCTGACCGACATCACGCCGCAGCTCTCGCACACGCTCGCCTACGAATATCAGCAGGAACACGTTGATCGTCCTTACTGGGGCACGCCGCTGCTGAATCCGACTACCGGAACAGGTCGGATCGACCCGGCCACGCGCTTCAAGAACTACAACGCCAACGACGGCGTGTACGAACAAACGGTTGAGTGGTTCCGCTCCATCGTCGACTACCGTTTGTCCGATCAGACCTCGTTCAAAAATACTTTTTATCACTATGACGCCTTACGCGACTACCGCAATGTCGAGGTCTACCGTTACAACGCGGCCAACACGCAAGTGGTGCGCTCATCGGCCTTCCTGCAGCGTCATGACCAGGAGCTGACGGGCAATCGATTTGAATGGCAGCATCGCGGCCGGCTTGGTGCGCTCGAGTCGGAGTGGGTGGGCGGCGTCGACTACAGCGTCAATCGGATGACGCGTTTTCCGCGCACGGTGGCCGGTCCGGTCAGCAGCGTCAATCCGCTCAATTTCAGCACCGAGGCTTTCTTTTCGATTCCCGGGATGACGTCCGACTTTGTTCCGGACCGCAGCAATCGCGTCACGACCATCGCGGCCTTCCTTGAAAACCGCACCCGGCTATTGCCGTCCCTGGCGCTGGTGACCGGTTTGCGTCATGACCGCATTGAGCTCGAGGTGGAAAACCAGCGTACCGCCAGCGTCACCGATCCGGCCTATTTCAAGAACACCTATCGCCCGACCACCGCGCGTGCCGGGCTGGTATGGGACATCACGCCGAGCGCCAACCTGTTCGTGCAATACAGCACCGCCGCCGATCCGCCGGCCGGCGTGCTGACCACCGCCAACTTCAGCCAGGTCAGGAATTTCGACTTGACCACCGGCGACCAGGTCGAGGCCGGCAGCAAATTCGACTTCTGGGACGGCCGCGGCAACGCGACGATTTCGGCTTACGCCATCACGCGCAAGAACCTGGCCGTGACCGATTCGACCAATCCCAACGTCACCGTGCCGGTCGGCCAGCAGTCGTCACGCGGCGTCGAACTGGCGTTCGGCGTACGTCCGGTAAAGAACTTGCGCCTGCAAGGCAATCTGTCGCTGGTGCGCGCGCAGTACGACAACTTTACCGAAAGCGTCGGCGGCGTCGCGGTCTCGCGCGCCGGCAACCGTCCCACTAACACACCGGCGCGGGTGGCCAATCTGTGGCTGGACTACGCCTTCCTGCCCGACTGGAACGCCGGCATCGAGGCGCGTGCCGTGTCGTCGGTGTACGGCAATACCGCCAACACCGTGAGCGCACCGGGTTATGCGATCTTCGGCGCCAGCCTCAGCCGCAAGCTGAACAAGGCGACCGTCACCGCGCGCGTCAAGAATCTGACCGACAAGGTCTACGCCGACAACATCACCAGCACGCCGATGTTCTATCTCGGTGCGCCGCGTACGTTTGAAGTCGCCGTGCTGGCGAATTTCTGAACATGCAGCGCGCCAAACGCTGGCTGTTCCTGATCCATCGCTGGCTCGGCATCGTCGCCTGCCTGTTCATGCTGCTGTGGTTCGTCAGCGGCGTGGTGATGATGTACGTCGGCTATCCCAAGCTGACCCAGTCGGAGCGGCTGGCGCGCCTGCCGGATCTTGATGCCGCCCGATGCTGCATCGCGGTCGGCGAGGCGGCGCGCGTATTACCTGCCGAAGCAAGGCCGTCTTCCATTGTGCTGACCAGCGTGGCGGGACGGCCGCAATATCAATTCGGCATCGGCAAAAAGATCATCGCGGTCGATGCGCTCAGCGGTGCGGCCGTCACCGATGTCGATGTCAAGGACGCTCTGGCGGCGGCGCAGGTTTTCATGCCGGGCGCCACGCCGAGGTATCTGGACCGTATTGATGAAGACACCTGGACGCACACGCGCGGACTCGACCTGCACCGGCCGCTGCACCGCGTACAGATGGAAGATCCGGAGCAGACTTTGCTCTACGTTTCCAGCGTCACCGGCGAAGTCGTGCGCAAGGCGACGCATACCGAACGCGTGTGGAACTATGCCGGCGCCTGGTTGCATTGGCTGTATGCATTTCGTGGCGGTCCGCTCGACGCCGCATGGAGTCACATCGTCATTTATTTATCGCTGGCGGGCGTGCTGGTCGCCGTCAGCGGCAGCGTGATCGGCATCTGGCGCTGGCGGTTCCGGGGGCGTTTCCGCTCCGGTGCGAAGACGCCATACCGTGAACCGGTGATGCGCTGGCATCATCTGATCGGACTGGCGTTTGCCGGCATTACGCTGACCTGGGTGTTCAGCGGCTTGATGTCGATGAATCCGTGGGGACTGTTCAAGGGCGGCGGCGTGGAATTGAACCGGCGCGCATACGCCGGCGGTACGCTCGATCCGGCGGCGTGGCCGCTCGGCAGCGGCGACGCATTGCGGCTATTGCCGCCGTCATGGCAGGCGCGCGAATTGCGCTGGCACATGCTGGACGGCAAGCCTTACCTGATCGCCGTCAATGGCGCCGGCCGCACGCGCGTGATCGACGCTGCCGAACGCCGCGTCGACGAAGGAATACCTGAGGCGCAACTGATGCGTGCGGCCGCGAAGCTGGTCGATGCGCCGCTGGCCGGCAGCGAGTTGCTGCAGCGCGAGGATGCGTACTACTACAGCCGCGAAGCGCACACCATGATGGGCGGCATGCGCCATCCCTTGCCGGTGCTGCGCCTGCGCTATGCCGATGCGGCGCAGACCTGGGTGCACATCGATCCGGCCACGGGCGTGGTGCTCGGCAAACTGGACGGCACGCAACGTGTCAAGCGCTGGCTGTTCGCCTTCCTGCACAGCTGGGATTTGCCGGTGCTGCTGTCGAGCCGGCCGTTGTGGGACATTGCGCTGATTCTGCTGAGCCTGGGCGGACTGGCCTTGAGCCTGACCGGCGTGGTGATCGGAGTGCGGCGCCTGCGGCATTGACCTGCGTGCGAGCAGTGCCTGGAAAGGCCGGCAGCGGGGCGATGGCGTAAAATAGCGGCCATCATGTATATCGACTCCCATTGCCATATCAATTTTCCCGAACTCGTCGCGCGCCTGCCGGATATCCTCGGCAAGATGGACGAGAACCGCGTCAGCCATGCCTTGTGCGTCTCGGTGAATCTCCCCGAGTTTCCGCAAGTGCTGGCGCTGGCGGAACAGTATCCGCACATCTACGCCTCGGTCGGTGTGCATCCCGACTATGAAGACACGCCGGAGCCGAGCGTCGAGCAATTGGTTGAGCTTGCCGACAACCCGCGTATCGTCGCCATCGGTGAAACCGGCCTCGACTATTACCGCCTGCAAGGCGATCTCGAATGGCAGCGCGAGCGTTTCCGCACGCACATCCGGGCCTCGCGCATCACCGGCAAGCCGCTGATCATCCACACCCGTTCAGCCTCGGAAGACACTATCCGCATCATGCGCGAAGAGGGCGCCAATCCCGAAGCAGGCGGCGCTGCCGGCGTCATGCATTGCTTCACCGAATCGCAGGAAGTGGCGGATGCGGCGATCGAACTTGGCTTCTATATTTCCTTTTCGGGCATCGTCACGTTCAAGAGCGCCAAGGCCTTGCAGGAAGTGGCGCGCACGATTCCGCTGGAACGCATGTTGATCGAAACCGATTCGCCTTACCTGGCGCCGGTGCCGTATCGCGGCAAGACCAACGAGCCGGGCCTGGTGCGGCACGTGGCGGAGTTCATCGCCGACTTGCGCGGCATCCCGGTGGACGAAGTGGCGCGCCACACCACCGAGAATTTCTTCACGCTGTTCAAGATGGCCAAATGAGGATCGTCCGCATGCCGAATCGCCGTTTCTTTTCCATTCATGCCGCAGTGCTGGCGCTAAGTGCGCTGTCCATGCTGGCACCACCCGCCGTCCATGCCGGCACCTACGACGACTATTTCATCGCAGTCAAGATGGATGCGCCGCGCGAGTTGCAGGATCTGATCAAGCGCGGCCTCGGACCCAACATGGTCGAACCGCAGCGCGGCTATTCGGCGCTCATGCTGGCTATCCGCGAAGATTCGATGAAGGCCTTCAATGTGCTCTTCAATACGCCCGGCATCGATCTCGAAGCCAAGGCCAAGAACGGCGACACGGCCTTGATGGTGGCCGCCTTCTACGGCAAGACAGACGTCGTCAAGCTGTTGCTGGACAAGGAAGTCGAAGTCAATCGTCCCGGCTGGACCGCGCTGCATTACGCCGCCATCAACGGCCGGCCCGAGACCATCAAGCTGCTGCTGGACGCGTCGGCCTACATCGACGCCGAATCCCCCGACGACAAGATGACGCCGCTGATGCTGGCGGCAGTGCGCGGCCGGACCGCGGCGGTGCATCTGCTGAAGGAAGAGGGCGCCGACGTCACGTTGAAGAACGCCGATGGCATGACCGCGCTGGATCTGGCGCGCCATTTCGACCAGAAGGAAACCGTGGAAGAACTGACCGGCAAGCATACGCCCTGGTCGCAGCAAAAGCCGGAATAAGTCTTCGCGGCGACAGTCGTTCCTCATCATGAAAAATCCCGGCGACGCTTGCGCGAGCCGGGATTTTCGTTTGATGCGCCGGAGTGAAAGATCAGCGACGAATCAGGATTTGCGGGCCGACATCCTTGATGTCCTTGGTGCCGGTCAGGGCCATGCTGACGTCGAGTTCCTTGTGCAGGATTTGCAGCATCTTCGTCACGCCTTCACCACCCATGGCGCCCAGGCTGTACAGGAAGGCGCGGCCGATCATGGTGCCCTTGGCGCCCAGTGCAGTGGCCTTGAGGATGTCCTGGCCGCTGCGGATGCCGCCATCGAACCAGACTTCGATCTGGTCGCCGACCGCTTCGGCAATCGCCGGCAGCGCTTCGATCGACGACATCGCGCCATCCAGCTGGCGACCGCCATGGTTGCTCACGACCAGCGCATCGGCGCCGGTTTGCGCGGCCAGTTTGGCGTCTTCGACGTCGAGGATGCCCTTGAGGATCAGCTTGCCGCCCCATTGTTCCTTGATCCAGGCGACGTCGTCCCAGTTCAGGGTCGGATCGAACTGGCTGGCGGTCCACTGGCTCAGCGTCTGGATGCCGCTACCGCCGCCGGTGATGTGGCCGGCCAGGTTGCCGAAGGTCTTGCGACCGGTCAGCGCACGCAGCGCCCAGGCCGGCTTGCTGGCCAGGTCCATCAGCGTATCGAGGGTCAGCTTGGGCGGCACCGACATGCCGTTCTTGAGATCCTTGTGGCGCTGGCCGAGGATCTGCAGGTCCAGCGTGAGCACCAGCGCCGAGCACTTGGCCGCCTTCGCGCGATCGATCATCGACTTGACGAAACCGCGGTCGCGCATCACGTACAACTGGAACCAGAACGGCTTGGTCGTCACGCTGGCGACGTCTTCAATCGAGCAGATGCTCATG
Organism: Herbaspirillum lusitanum; assembly: GCF_026127345.1. Lineage (NCBI taxonomy): Bacteria > Pseudomonadati > Pseudomonadota > Betaproteobacteria > Burkholderiales > Oxalobacteraceae > Herbaspirillum > Herbaspirillum lusitanum. Next base: position 613,899 of record NZ_QXFG01000008.1, read on the forward strand.
GTCGACAGCGTGAAGGGGATGCCGAATTTTTCCGCTGCAATCGCGCCCAGCATTTCGCCGTTGGCCCATTGCATGCCGGTCAGGCCGGTCGGGGCGATCGCCACCGGCATGGCGACGTCATGGCCGATCATGGTGGTGCGGGTGGAGCGCTGGTCGACGTTGATCGCCACGCGCTGGCGCAGCTTCAGCGCAGCCAGGTCGTCGGTGTTGGCGCGATAGGTGCTCTCGGTATAGGAGCCACTGTCCGCGTAGTCGTAAAACGCCTTGGGAACCCGTTTCTTTGCGAGCACGCGCAAGTCTTCAACACAGGTGATCACGGGCATGGTTCTTCTCCAAAATAGGTTAAATCTATCAAATTTGACCGTATCGTAGATCAAACCAGCACGTCATGGGGTGAATCCCTTTGACCGAAAGATGAAAAGTTTCGCTGAATAAAATTCGTGCAGGCGTAAAGAGCTCAGGCGAGCTCAGGCAAACAGCGCCGCCGCAGCAACCCCGCTGCGCACGGCGGCTTCCAGCGTTGCCGGATAGTCGCCGGCAACATAGTCGCCGGCCAGCGCCAAGCCGGCGGGCATGCCGCTATTGTCCGGCCGCAGCAGGCCGGGCGTGCAGGAAAACGTCGCGCGTTTTTCCGAGATGACTTTGGTCCACAGCGGCGTCTGTAGCTGCGGGTCGGCCAGTTGGCGCGCCAGTTGCACGGCGACGCCTGCGGCCATTGCGGCATGCCCCGCGGCGATGGCGTCGGCGGCGGCGCTGACCACGACCGCCAGCAAGCCGGCATCGGCAGGAGCAGCAGTGCTGTTGAGCTGGCCGCGATCAAAGACGAATTGTCCCCAGGCAGCCAGGCCGGCATCGTCGGTCAGCGCGAAGAACGGTTGTTGCAGCCGCACGTGCGCCGGATATTGCAGATAGCAGGTGGTGATCGGTTCGTAGGCCAACGCGCGCAGCGTAGCTGTGTCGTATAGGCCCTCGAGCAGATCGGCGGCGGCTTCCGGCGCGGTGGCAATGACCACGCCATCGCATGATTGCGGGTCGGCGCCTTGTTTGAACGCGATATTCCATCTGCCTTCCGCTGCGTTGAGGGACGCAACGGCCTGGCCGCAGGTAACGCTGCCGCCGTGGCTTTCCACGAAAGCGGCCGCCTGCTGCGGAAACAGCGCCGTCAGATCGGTGCGCGGAATCAGCATGTCGGAGGCGGCGCGGCGTGCACCGAGGCTGTCGCGCAACACGTTCAGGAATACCTGCGCCGAAGCGCGCTGCGGCGGCGTGTTGAGCGCAGCGATGCACAGCGGCGTCCACATCAGGCGATTCAGGCGATCGGTCTGGTCGAAGCGCTCCAACAGTTCAGTGACGGAACAATCGTCATGCAATTGCCAGCCCATCCAGCGCGCCGTGGTCGAAAAGCGCGCCAGCGCCAGCTTGTCCTCGCGCGTCAGGCCGGTGGCGCGGAACAATGCCACCAGCATGTGCCACGGCGCAGGCAGGCGCGGCGTGACAAAATCCATGCCGTCGGCGCCGGCCGGATAGCGCATCTGCAGCGGCAGACGCAGCATCGCGCGCCCGGCGTCGATGCCGACGGTTTTCATGAGGGAGAGCGTGGAGCGGTAAGCGCCGAGCAGGATGTGCTGGCCGTTGTCGAGCGTGCGGCCGTCGATGTCTACGCGGCGGGCGCGGCCGCCGAGGGTGCGGGCGGCTTCGAACAGGCTGACGCGTTTGCCTGCCTGGGCGAGGGTGACGGCGGCGGCGCATCCGGCCCAGCCGCCGCCGATGACGGCGATGTGATCACTGCTTTTCTTGTCAGGGAATGTTCCCATTCTTGATCCGGTCCGGTAATTCGCGCTGCTGTACTTCTTCCCATGCCGTTACCTGGCCGGCGGAAGACACGTACAGCCGCAGGTAGGTGTCGAGCGACAACTGCTTGGTCGCCGTGAAGGTCAGCGTCTTCTGAGCACCGCCTTCGCCCACGGCCGGCAACCTGTATTCATAGTATTGCCTGACGTAGGCGCCTGGCAGGATCTTCTTGCCGGGGTCGATCACGTAGACATAGAACTCGTCCTTGCCGACGCGCTTGAGCAATTCGTTGAAGCCCGGGCTCATCAATACGCAGGCGGCAAAGGCGATGCCGGCGAGCAGCGATAGTACGTAAATGCGTTTCATGCTTCGGTCCGTCAATTTCGGAAAGTGAATTGACGTCCCCACCGCGCTAAAGTTCAGCCGCGGATATAGGTTTTCCAGGCCAGCCAGAGCTTGCGTATCGGCGTGAGCGAAATGCGCTGATTCAGCACGTGAAAGCCGTCGCGCTCGATTTCAGTGAGCAGCGTGCGATAAATGGCGGACATCATCAGACCGGGACGTTGTGCACGACGGTCTTCTTTTGGCAGCAATGCGAACGCTTCATCGTAAACACGCTGAGCGCGCTCCACCTGGAATCGCATCAGTTTCTCGAAATTTTCGCTGTGGCGCGCATTCAGGATGTCAGCGGCGGTGACGTTGAATTGCTGCAGTTCGTTAACCGGCAAATAAATGCGCCCCTTGCGGCCGTCTTCTCCGACATCGCGGATGATATTGGTGAGCTGGAACGCCAGACCGAGCTTTTCGGCAAACAGCAGGGTGCCGCCCTGGGTCACGCCGAAGATGCTGGCCGACAAGATGCCGACCACGCCGGCGACATGCCAGCAGTAACGCTGCAAGCCGGGATAGTCGAGGTAGCGGGTCTGGTCCAGGTCCATCTCCATGCCGTCGATGATGGCCTGCAGATGCTCGCCCTTGAGGCCGTAGGTCGCCACGTGCGGCTGCAGCGCCAGCGTCACCGGATGGCTGGGGTTGCCGTTGAGCATGGAGGCGATTTCCTTGCGCCACCACATCAGCTTGGTGCGCGCCACGCCGGCGTCCTCGATTTCATCCACGGTGTCGTCGACTTCGCGGCAGAACGCGTACAGCGCGGTGATGGCGCGACGGCGTTCCGGCGGCAGGAACAAGAAGCTGTAGTAGAAGCTGGAGCCGCTTTGGGCGGCTTTTTGCTGGCAGTATTCGTCTGGAGACATGAGGTGGGATGAGGTAAAAAAGCGGGCGCCGTGAGGCCGCCGTCATGCAAGAAGCCGCTATGCTAGCCGACTAGGGGGCCGAGGGCAATCTGCTTCGCATTCCGGCAGGGCGGCGCGCCTCGGCAATTACAATGAAAGCTGGTTGCAGCAGCAGACGTTGTACATTAAGCTGGGGGCAACGAGGCATGACGCAGGACCGGCGGCAAGCTCCGCAGGAACTGCAGAAATTTGTGCCGATGCTGTTGATAAAAACACAAAACGACAGGCGCATTGCGCGACTGGGGTGAGCAATCAAGGCGAGGAGACCATTTCTTCATGAACAGACTGGAAGCTTTCAGAAGCATTGCAGTGCAGGCCGGACGGGGCGAGCTGGTGTTCCCGACCAACGTCAATGCATCGATCAAATTGCAACAGGCCCTCAACGATCCGAATTGCCATCTCGAGGCGGCGTCGAAACTGGTCATGGCCGAACCGTTGCTGTCGGCGCGCACCGTGGCGATCGCCAATTCGGCCGCCTACAACCGTTCCGGCGGTGAAATCAACAATGTACGAACGGCCGTCATGCGGCTCGGATTCAAGACGCTCAACGCCATCACGACGGCGGTCATCGTGCGCCAGCTCGGCCGCAATATTTCGGATCCCGAAATGCGCGTCAAGGCGGCGCAGCTGTGGGAACATACCGCCAACGTCGCTGCGCTGTCGCAAGTCATTGCACTGAAGATGACGCGTCTTGATCCGGAAACCGCGATGTTCGCCGGCATCGTGCATGAAGTCGGCGGCTTTTACCTGCTCTCGCGCACCGATGAATTCCCGGGCCTGCTCGACGGCAATGCCGAAGACTGGGCGGAATACGGCGAAAAGATGATCGGTCGCGCCGTACTCAAGAAGCTCGGCATCCCCGAAGCCGTGATGGCCGCGGTCGAATCGCTGTGGCACGGCATCCGCGTGCTGCCGCCGGAGACGCTGGGCGACGTGCTGCTGCTGGCCAAGGAATTGTCGCCGGTGCCGTCGCCGTTCCAGAAGAGCGCCCTTGAGGCCGGTCGCCAATCCGACACCATCGTCGACGAATTCATGGGCGACGATGCGCTGCGCGACGTCCTGGAAGATTCAGCCGATGAAATCCGCTCGCTGACTTCGGCGCTGCTGATCTGACGCCATCGCGCCGGAAACAAAAAGGCAGCCCTGAAACGGCTGCCTTTTTCATTGCGCGAAATGAATCACATCAGGCGCTGCGCAGCAGGCGCATCTTGAAATTGCGTCCCTTGATGTTGCCCGCGCCGAGCTTGTCGCAGGCCTTGTCGGCAATGCGGTAGTCGAGCGCGACATAGGTCGAGAATTCAAAAACGTTGATCTTGCCGACTTGTTCCTTGCTCAGGCCGACGTCGCCGGTGAGCGCGCCCAGCAGGTCGCCCGGACGCAGCTTGTCCTTCTTGCCGCCCTGGATGCAGAGCGTACGCATCGGCGCGCGCAAGACCTTGTCTTCGTTGGTGTCGAGCGCGTCGAGATCGAACCACTGCACGGAGGCATGCTGGTATTCCTCGATCAGCTTGACCCAGCGCTTTTCGTTCGGGGTGCAAAGATTCAGCGCCAGTCCGCGCTCCTGGCCGCGGCCGGTGCGACCGATGCGATGGATATGCACTTCGGTGTCGCGCGTGACGTCGACGTTGATGACGGCGCCCAGGTTGGCGATGTCGAGGCCGCGTGCGGCCACGTCGGTCGCCACCAGCACCGAGCAACTCTGGTTGGAGAACTGCACCAGGATTTCATCGCGTTCGCGCTGCTCCAGGTCGCCGTACAGGGCGAGGGCGCTGAAACCCTGGGCGCGCAACTCATCGGCCAGTTCGCGACAATGGATCTTGGTATTGCAGAAGGCCAGCGTCGACACCGGCTGGTAATGCTGCAGCAGGCGCGCCACGGCGAAGTTGCGCTGTTCCGCCGAGACTTCGAAGAAACGCTGCTCGATCTTGTCGCCGTCATGGCGGGCTTCCACCTTGATTTCTTCCGGATCGCGCAGGAAGCGCGCGCTGGCCTTGCGGATGTCATCGGGATACGTGGCCGAGAACAGCAAGGTCTGGCGTCGCGCCGGACAGGCGCTGACGATGCCTTCGATGTCTTCGTAAAAGCCCATGTCGACCATGCGATCGGCTTCGTCCAGCACCAGCGTCTGCACCGTGGCCAGATTGATGGTGCCGCGGCCGATATGGTCGCGGATGCGGCCGGGAGTACCGACCACGATGTGGGTGCCGTGTTCGAGCGAGGCGATTTGCGGGCGCATTGCCGTGCCGCCGCACAGCGTCAGAATCTTGATGTTGTCAGTGAAGCGCGCCAGGCGGCGCAATTCATTGGAAACCTGGTCGGCGAGTTCGCGCGTGGGGCAAATCACCAGTCCCTGAATCGCGAAATAGCTGGGGTTGAGCTTGTGCAGCATGCCAATGCCGAATGCCGCCGTCTTGCCGCTGCCGGTCTTGGCCTGGGCAATCAGGTCGCGTCCCTCAAGCGCCGCCGGCAGGCTCGCGGCCTGGATCGTCGTCATCTCGTGATAGCCGAGTTGCTCCAGATTGGCGAGCATCGCCGGCGTCAACGGCAGGCTGGAAAAGGAAGATGAGGTCATGATCGGGGCAATCGAATGAGAGGAATTCAGTCTAACAGAGGCGTTGCCGTCGGCCGTGCAACAACGTCGGCATGCGGAGCAAAAGCGATCGCGCAAAACAAAAAGCCTTTGACGTCTAAACGCCAAGGGCTTTGATATGCCTGCTGATTCATTTTTTTTGAAAACTGGTTGCGGGGGCAGGATTTGAACCTACGACCTTCGGGTTATGAGCCCGACGAGCTGCCAGACTGCTCCACCCCGCGTCTGAGGGACCGAATTCTACAGAGCATCGTTTTGAATAGCAAGGAATCATTTCCGTACAGGGATAAATAAGCGCCGGACATGGGCGCAGATGGACGCAGGCGCGCGCCGCGCATACACTGCGCGCTTCATGAACGATCAGATGGACGAAGGCGAGGGCAAGCAATGAGCATGATGACTTATGAAGAATACCTGGACGAAGTGACGACGCTGATCACCGAGCTGTATGACGTCGCCGACCCCGATGCGATCAAACTGGTGGTGCAGGCGCAGGCCGCCGAGTTCTTCGTCGCGCACGACGACAACGAAAATTTGCGCACCGAGGAACGGGCGCTGCAAGACGCGCGCACGATCTACAAACAGAGCCGGAAGAAGCGTTAAGGCAAGCGCTTTAACAATCGGTTGCAAATGCCGCCGAACCAACGTGGATTTTCTCTTTCTATTACTGCGTGACCCTCGCAAAGCCAGTCTGGAAGCGGTGTCCGGCGATGTCTGACAGACATCGCGTCATTCCGGAGATTCGCTGTCATTCGTTGTGTTGCGACGGATTCATTTAACCAGGTAAAGGAGATCCACTCATGAAAACACGTCAGCTCATCATTGCAGCGGCAATGCTTGCCGTTACCGGCGGCGCCATGGCGCAACAAGCCAACACCACGGAAGCGTCGTCCCCCGGCATGACGGTTCCTGCATCGACAGCCAATGGCGTCTCCAACGATCCGTATGTGCAAAAGCGTCAATCCGACGCCGACGCCAAGGCGGAATACAAGATGCAGAAAAAGGCCGTGAAGCAGCAGGCCAAGGCTGACAAGAAGGCAGCCAAGGCTGACCTGAAGGCGCAGAAGAAGGAATCGACCGCCGAGCGCAACGCGCAACTGGCTCAGCCACAGCCCAAGGGCGACAAGACTCCTTGATCGCGCTTCGGCGTTCACTGCTGATTGACCAACGCCGCGACGCATGACCTGCGTCGCGTCGGTAATAAAAATCCTCTTCGATGAAGAGGATTTTTTTTTCGTTCATGCGACTGCGTGCCGATCACATCGTCAAAGCACGCCACACCACCAGCAGCCAATCGCGTTTGCCCAGTTTCGGTCGGCGCGTGAAGACGTCGCCATCGGCTTGCTCCAGTCGTTCGAGGATACGCAAGCCGCCTTGCACCACCATCCGCAACTCCCAGCCGATGCGCCCCCGCAAGCGCCGCGCCAGCGGTGCGCCCGACAGCATCATCGCGCGCGCGCGGTCGATTTCAAACTGCAACAGCGCTTGCCAGGCCGTGCCGGCATTGGCTGAAGCGATGTCTTGCTCGTTCACGCCAAAACGATCGAGATCCTCCAGCGGCAGGTAGATGCGTTGCTTTTGCCAATCAATGGCAACGTCCTGCCAGAAGTTGATCAGTTGCAGCGCCGAGCAGATGGCGTCCGAGTCACGCAGGTTTTCCGGCGTGGCGGCATCGTACAGATGCAGCATCAGCGCGCCGACCGGATTGGCGGAGCGGCGGCAGTAATCCAGCAGTTCATCGAAGCCCTGATAACGCGTTGTCACCACGTCCTGCCTGAAGGCGGACAGCAGATCGCGAAACGGCGCCAGCGGCAAGCGATATGCGCGGATAATGCCGGCCAGCGCCGTAAACATCGGATTGCTTGTGGCGCGGCTCGCGTCTATATCGTCGAGCGCCTGGTCGTACGCATCTAACGCCGCCAGCCGTTGCAGCGGCGTGGCGTCGCCTTCGTCGGCGATGTCGTCGGCGCTGCGGGCGAAGGCGTAAATTGCCTTGACGGCAGGGCGCAGACGTGCGGGAAGCAGCACGGAAGCGACGGGGAAGTTTTCGTAGTGGTCAACAGCCATGCCAGTGAAATGTCCAATAAAAACGATGAAAACCCGATATATATCCAAACGGAAGGCCCGCGATTATAATTACTAACCGCAAAGTCAGTAAGTTGCTCGCATCGTCATCCGCTTGTCTCAAGTCCGTAAAAAGCCGTCATGCCACGCCGCCGCATCGTCGATATCGCTGATAGTCATGCAGCGCCGTCCGGTGCGCGCCGGCCTGGTGTAATTTCTGCCCGAATAGTAAAGGAAAAACGTGATTGCTCCGACTTCCGTGCCCGCTCCAGTGCGAGTGTTGACCCGACCCGCGCCGGCAAGCCGTCGATTGCGACAAGCCATTGCGTTGTGCCTGGCCGTGTCGGCGCTGGCGGCATGTTCAAAGAAGGTCGAAAAAGTCGAAGAAATCCGCCCAGTCAGGGCCATGGTCATCGCGGCCGGCAATGCCGACGTGGTGGCGGAGTTTCCTGGTGAAGTGCGGGCGCGGGTGGAGTCGCGGTTGGGGTTCCGGGTCGGCGGCAAGATCGTGGCGCGCAAGGTCGACGTCGGCAGCATCGTGCGACGCGGCCAGGTATTGATGCAGCTCGATCCGCAAGATCTGCAACTGGCGCAACGCCAGGCCGATGCGGCGATGAAGTCGGCGCTGAGCAATCGCGATCTGGCCTCTGCCGAACTCAAGCGCTATCAGGAACTGCGCGACAAGAATTTCGTGAGCCAGGCGACTCTCGACTCTAAGCAAACCGCGTATCAATCGGCGCTGTCGGGTTACGACCAGGCCGTGGCGTCGCTGCGAAATCAATCGAATCAGACCGGTTATGCCGTATTGACGGCGGACGTCGACGGCGTGGTGACGGCGGTCGATGCGGAGGCCGGCCAGGTGGTTGCCGCCGGCACGCCCGTGGTCAGCGTGGCGCAGGCCGGCGACAAGGACGTGGTCATCGGCATCCCCGAAGACAAGGTCGACGTCTTGCGTCGCAGCGCCGATGTGCGCGTGCGCCTGTGGGCCAATCCGAAGGAGACGATCGTCGGCAAGATCCGCGAAGTCTCGCCGATCGCCGATGCCGCCACGCGCACTTACACATTCAAGATAGCCTTGCCCGACTCCGCGAAGGATGTGCGGCTGGGCATGACGGCATATGTCGCGTTTGCCGGCAAGACTTCCGGCGAGATGATCCGTTTGCCGCTGACGGCCTTGTACCCGGTCGACGGCAAGACGTCCGTATGGCTGGTGGAAAACGGTGCGGTGAAGGTCGTGCCGGTGCAACTGGGCGGACAGAGCGGCAATGACGTGCTGATCGCCGCCGGCCTGACGGCCGGGCAGACTGTCGTGACTGCCGGCGTCAACCTGCTCAAGCCCGGGCAGAAGGTCAAGATCCTCGGCGCGGAGTCGCTTGCCGCTGATACGCCTGACGCCAAGGCGCCGCAAGGGAAGAATCCATGAGCGGCGCCGGGAAAGACGACCCGCACGATCAGGACGGCAAGGGTGGCAAGGGGGCGATCGATGCGGCCGCCCAGCCGCGCGGCTTCAACCTGTCGCGCTGGGCGCTGGAACATGTCCCGCTGATCCGTTACCTGATCGTGGTGCTGATCATCGGCGGCGTGATCGGTTACGGCAAGCTGGGCCAGGATGAAGATCCCCCGTTCACTTTCCGCGCCATGGTAGTTACCGCCAAATGGCCGGGGGCGAGCGCCTTGCAGATGGCCAACCAGGTCACCGACAAGCTGGAAAAGAAACTGCAGGAGACGCCCTACATCGACGTTATCCGCAGCTACTCCAAGCCGGGCGAGACGCTGATCCTGCTGCAATTGCGCGAATCGACGCCGCCCAGGGAAGTGCCGCCGACCTGGTACCAGGTGCGCAAGAAAATCAGCGACATCAAGCTGACCTTGCCGTCGACGGTGCAGGGGCCGTTCTTCAACGATGAGTTCGGCGATACCTACGGTTCGATCTTCGCGCTCTCCGCCGACGGTTTCACCTATGCCGAGGTCAAGGATTACGCCGACTTCGTGCGCCAGCAATTGCTGCGCGTGCCTTCGGTGGCGAAAGTGGAATTGTTCGGCGTGCAGGACGAGAAGATTTTCATCGAGTTCTCGCAAAAGAAATTTTCGCAACTGGGTATTCCATTCGACACCATCGTCAATCAATTGGCGGCGCAGAATGCGCTGGAATCCACCGGCGTGCTGGTGACGCCGGGCGACAACTTGCAGGTGCGCGTGAGCGGCGCCTTCCGTTCGCCGAAAGAGCTGGAAGAGATGCAGTTGCGCGCCAACGGCACCACCTTCCGGCTCGGTGATTTTGCCGTGGTCAAGCGTGAATACGTCGATCCGCCGGTGACCAAGATGCGTTTCAACGGCAAGGAAGCGATCGGCCTCGGCGTGTCGATGGAAAAGGGCGGCGACATCATTGCGCTCGGCCGCAACCTCGACAGGATGTCCGATGAACTGCGCACCAAGCTGCCGGTCGGCATCGAGCTGGAGCGCGTGTCCGACCAGCCGAAAATCGTCGCCGATTCTGTCGGCGAATTCATCCATACGCTGGTCGAAGCGGTGCTGATCGTGCTGGCGGTGAGTTTCATCGCACTCGGCCTGCACACCAGGCCGCTACGCATCGACGTGCGGCCGGGGCTGGTGGTGGCGCTGACGATCCCGCTGGTGCTGGCGGTGACTTTCCTGTTCATGCGCATCTTCGACATCGACCTGCACAAGATTTCACTGGGAGCGCTGATCATCGCGCTCGGGCTTTTGGTCGACGACGCCATCATCGCGGTGGAAATGATGGTGCGCAAGATGGAAGAAGGCCTGTCGCGTTTCGATGCTGCTACCTTCGCCTACACCTCGACGGCGATTCCGATGCTGACCGGCACGCTGATCACGGCGGCGGGTTTCCTGCCGATCGGCCTGGCCAAATCGGCGGCGGGCGAGTATACGTTTTCGATGTTTTCGGTCAATGCGCTGGCCTTGCTGATTTCGTGGCTGGTGGCGGTGGTGTTCACGCCGTATATCGGCGTGCTGCTGCTCAGGGTCAAGCCGGCCGCCAATGCCGACGGTCATCATGAATTGTTCGACACGCCGTTCTACACGCGCTTTCGCAAGCTGGTGACCTGGTGCGTGGAGTGGCGCAAGACCACCATCCTGCTGACGCTGGCGGCATTCATGCTGGGCCTGCTGGGCTTCCGTTTCATCGAGCAGCAATTCTTCCCGGATTCCAGCCGGCCCGAGCTGATGATCGAGCTATGGTTGCCGGAAGGTTCCGCTTTCAAGGCCACCGAGGCGCAGGCGAAGAAGTTTGAGGCCTTCATCCGCAAGCAGGACGGTGTGGAAAGCGTGACCAGCTACGTCGGCACCGGCAGCCCGCGCTTCTACCTGCCGCTGGACCAGATTTTCCCGCAGACCAATGTGTCGCAGATCGTGGTGCTGCCGAAGGACCTGAAGACACGCGAGTCCCTGCGCCTGAAAATCGTCGACGCCTTCAAGAACGATTTCCCCGGCGTGCGCGGCCGCGTCAAGCTGCTGCCGAGCGGACCGCCGGTGCCGTATGCGGTGCAGTTCCGCGTCACAGGCACCGAAGTCGACAAGGTGCGCACCATCGCCGACCAGGTCAAGGCGGTGATGAACCGCAATCCCAACGTGATCGGCCTCAACGACAACTGGAACGAATCGGTCAAGTCCTTGCGCATCGATCTCGACCAGGACAAGTTGCGCGTGCTCGGCATCGGTTCGCAGACCGTCATGCGCACGGTCAATACCTTGCTGACCGGGACCGCCGTCGGCCAGTATCGCGAGAATGACAAGCTCATCGACATCCTGGTGCGCCAGCCGCTGGAAGAACGCGCCACCATCGACGCGCTCAACCAGGCCAACATCCCGACCGCGAGCGGCAAGAGCGTGCCGCTGGCGCAGGTCGCGCGCGTGAGCCTGGCGTGGGAGCCGGGCGTGGTCTGGCGTGAAGACCGCGAGTGGGCCATCACGGTGCAATCCGACGTCGCCGACGGCATCCAGGGGCCGACCGTGTCGAGCCAGATCAGTCCGCAACTCGACGCCATCCGCGCCCGGCTGCCGGCCGGTTATGCGATCGAACTGGCCGGCGCCGCAGCCGACAGCAGCAAGGCGCAGGATTCGATTGCGGCCAACGTGCCGCTGGTGATCTTCATCATCTTCACCTTGCTGATGCTGCAGCTGCATAGCTTCTCGCGCGCCATGCTGGTGTTCCTGACCGGCCCGCTGGGCGTGGCCGGCGCGGCGGTGGCCTTGCTGGTGCTGCATCGTCCGTTCGGTTTCGTGGCGCAACTCGGCGTGATCGCCTTGTTCGGCATGATCATCCGCAACTCGGTGATCCTGATCGACCAGATCGAACACGACATCGCCGCCGGCGCCGCGCCATGGGACGCCATCGTGGAATCGGCGGTGCGCCGCTTCCGTCCCATCATCCTGACCGCGGCGGCGGCGGTGCTGGCGATGATCCCGCTGTCGCGCTCGGTCTTCTGGGGGCCGATGGCGGTGGCGATCATGGGCGGGCTGGTGGTGGCGACGGCGTTGACGCTGCTGTTCCTGCCGGCGGCATACGCGGCGCTGTTCCGGGTCAAAAAGCCCTAGGAAAATTGCAGAGGGGACGGATAAAAACGCAGACAGCCCGCCAAGCTTGAAGTAGAATAGCGGGCTGCATTAAAACTGCTACCTCATTGACAGGACCTGGTTCTCCGGCGTACACGCTGAAAAATCCAGAGCAAGCCGAAGCCGGTCGATGATTGCACCTTTCAGCGAGGGTGGCGAAATTGGTAGACGCACCAGGTTTAGGTCCTGACGCCAGCAATGGTGTAGGGGTTCGAGTCCCCTCCCTCGCACCAGTCATTCCCTTTGTTTTTCCGTTCGCCCGGCTCCGCAGCGCTGACTTGTTCGCGCAATGCGCCGGGCGATTTTCATTTGCAACGTGATGTTTATCGAGCCGGGAGCAGGCATGCGCTATCAGCATTACAAGGGCGGCATTTACGAATTCCTGTACGAGGCGACGCTGGAGTCGGACCTGACTCCGATGGTGGTGTACCGCGCCGCCAACGGCACCGTCTGGATCCGTCCGCGCGACGTGTTCCATGAAATGATCGAAGTCGACGGCAAGCGCGTGGTGCGTTTTGCGTTGATGGCCGACGCCGGATAAATGCCGACGCTTCCCCGGAAGCGGACTGCGTCTTATCTGCTAAGGTTGCAGCCTCGTCTTCATCTCCACAGCAAAGGAAAAATCATGCGCAAGCTTTCATGTCTGGCAGCGATCACGTTGTCGCTGTCGTTGTCGCTGTCTTTGTCGTTCTCAGCCTTCGTCCAACCCGCTGCAGCGCAGGAACTCGGCGACGTCAGCACGGCGTTCCGCTGGCTCGGCAAGAACGATCGCATCGCGGTGGAAGCGTATGACGATCCGAAAGTGATCGGCGTGACCTGCTACGTGTCGCGTGCACGCACCGGCGGCATCAAGGGCACTGTCGGCCTGGCCGAGGACAAAGCCGAGGCATCGATTGCCTGTCGCCAGGTGGCGCCGGCAATTTCCTTCAAGGGAACCGTGCCGGTGCAGGAGGACGTATTTTCGGAGCGCATGTCGATCCTGTTCAAGCGCCTGCACATCGTCCGGCTGGTCGATGTGAAGCGCAACACCTTGGTATATCTGACGTATTCCGACAAGCTGATCGACGGCAGTCCGATGAATGCCATCACGGCCGTGCCGGTCTCCACGTCCACTCCCATTCCGGTGAAATAAATCATGAAGACAATCAGGGCTCTCGCAGCCGAATTGCAGGCAGGGCAAACCACCAGCGTCAAACTGGTCGGGCAGGCGCTGGAGCGCATCGTCACTTATCGCGGGCAGGGCGGGGCAGCCTACGTCAGCGTCGACGCCGACCGTGCGCTGGCTGCCGCCCGCGTCAGCGATGCAGCACGTGCCGCCGGCAATGTGCCGTCGCTGCTGGCAGGCCTGCCGGTGTCGATCAAGGATTTGTTCGACGTCCAGGGCGAGGTGACGGCTGCCGGCTCCAAGGCGCTGGCGGATGCGCCGGCGGCACAGGCCGATGCGCTCGCCGTGGCGCGTCTGCGCCATGCCGGCGCGGTCCTGCTGGGGCGCACCAACATGAGCGAATTCGCATTTTCCGGACTGGGCCTGAATCCGCATTACGGTACGCCGCGCAATCCTCTGGATGGCACGCGGGTCACCGGCGGTTCGACCTCGGGCGGCGCCGTCAGCGTGGCGGGCGACATGGCGGTGATGGCGCTGGGCACCGATACCGGCGGTTCCATCCGGATTCCTTCCGCGTTCTGCGGCCTGACCGGTTTCAAGCCGACTGCACGGCGCGTCAGCCTGGACGGGGCGGTGCCGTTGTCGACCACGCTGGATTCGGCCGGGCCGCTGGCGCGCAGCGTCGATTGCTGCGCGATTGCCGATGCGATTTTGTCGGGCGAAACCCTGGCCACCGATGCCGTGCCGCTGGCCGGACTGCGTTTCGGCGTGACGGAAGATTTCGTCAACGACGGCATGGACGATGCCGTGCGGGCGGCATTCGACGCGGCGTTGGCGCGTCTGCAAAAGGCGGGTGCGCTGATCCAGCGTTTCTCGTTCCCAGAATTGAAGGAGTTGCCGTCAATTAATGCCGGCGGCGGTTTCAGCGCGGCGGAATCCTGGGCCTGGCACCGCAATTTGCTGGAACGCGCCGGCGACCAGTACGACCAGCGCGTGGCGGTGCGCATTCGTCGCGGCGCGCAGCAAAGCGCCGCCGATTACATCGATTTGCTGGCGGCGCGCCGGCGTCTGGTCGCGCAGGCCGAGCGCCGTCTGGCGGTGTTCGACGCCTGGCTGATGCCGACCGTGCCGGTGGTGCCGCCGCTGTTGCAGCCTTTGCAAGATAGCGATGACACCTTCTTTGCCACCAACGGGCTGGTGTTGCGCAATCCGAGCGTGATCAACTTCCTCGACGGTTGTGCGCTGAACCTGCCTTGTCCGTCCGACAGCAAATTGCCGGTCGGCATCAGCATTTGCGGCAGCCGCGGCGCTGATGCGCGGGTGCTGGCAATCGGCCGCGCGGTCGAGGCGCTTTTGCACGGCGGGCAAGGCTGAGCGGGTTCTTCGACGGTTTTTATCGGCTCCGATTCGCCGTTTTGGCGCAAGGGCATCTTTTCCGTATAAAATAGCGGACTTTAGCGCGGCCGGGCAGGGCAAAAAGCGATGGTTTTCACGCTTGTTCTTTCCGGGCCGCACCACGGAATTTATTAATTTTTGGACGATTCACATGGCAACTGCAGTCGAAACTCTGAGCAAACTTGAGCGCCGTATCACCCTGACATTCCCTCTGGCCGACGTGCAGGCTGAAGTTGAAAAACGCCTGAAAGTGCGCGCGCGCACCGCCAAGGCGCCAGGCTTCCGTCCAGGCAAAGTGCCGATGAAGATGGTTGCCGCCCAGTTCGGCTACCAGGTCGAAACCGAAGTGCTGAACGACAAGGTCGGTCGCGCATTCAACGACATCGCCGTCGAAAACAACCTGCGCGTTGCCGGTTACCCGAAGATCGAGCCAAAGACCAGCGAAGGCGTGGCTGAAGGTTCGTTGGCGTTCGACGCTACATTTGAAATCTATCCGGAAGTCGTCCTCGGCGATCTGGCTTCGGCTGAAGTCGAGAAGACCACGTCGGCTGTTTCCGACACCGAAATCGACAAGACCCTGGACATCCTGCGCAAGCAGCGCGTGCACTACCACGTCAAGGGCGAGCAAGGCGCGCACGGCGACGGCGGCGAGCCGGTTGCACAAAACGGCGATCGCGCCACAGTCGACTTCGTCGGCAAGATCGACGGCGTTGAGTTCCAGGGCGGCAAGGCTGATGCCTTCCCGTTCGTGCTGGGCGAAGGCCGCATGCTGCCGGAATTCGAAGCAGCGACGCTGGGTCTGAAGGTCGGCGAGTCCAAGACTTTCCCGTTGGCTTTCCCTGCTGATTACCATGGCAAGGACGTGGCCGGCAAAACTGCAGAATTCACCATCACGCTGAAGCAACTGGAATGGGCGCATCTGCCGGAAGTCGACGCAGAATTCGCCAAGTCGCTGGGTATCGAAGACGGCGACCTGACCAAGATGCGCGAAGACATCAAGCGCAACCTGGAACGCGAAGTCAGCGCCCGCACCAAGGCCAAGACCAAGGACAGCGTCATGGACGCCCTGATCAAGGTCAGCGAACTGGAAGTGCCGAAGGCATTGGTCGAGCAAGACATCGAACGCCTGATCGAAATGGCGCATCAGGACATGCAGCAACGCGGCATGGATCCCAAGGGCATGCAACTGCCGCGCGAGCTGTTCACAGCACAAGCGGAACGTCGCGTTCGCCTGGGCCTGATCCTGGCTGAAGTCGTCAAGACCAACAAGCTGGAAGCCACCGAAGAACAAGTCAAGGCGCAAGTCGAAGACTTCGCACAAAGCTACGAAGACCCGCAGCAAGTCCTGAAGTACTACTTCAGCGACCGTCGTCGCCTGGCCGAAGTCGAAGCCCTTGTTTTGGAAGAAAACGTCGTCAACTACGTCTTGGGTAAATCCAAGGTTTCCGAGAAATCGGTCGCGTTCGACGCCTTGATGGGCAACCAGCCGCAAGCGTAATCCGACCTTCCCGGGTAACATCAGAGAAGACTACGACGCATAAGGAATGCACATGACAGGTTTGATTAGGCAGTCTGCACTGGATACAGAAATGCTCGGCATGGTGCCGATGGTGATCGAGCAAAGCGGTCGCGGTGAGCGTGCGTACGATATTTACTCGCGCTTGCTGAAAGAGCGCATCATTTTCCTGGTTGGCCCGGTCAATGATGCGACCGCCAACCTGGTGGTGGCGCAGCTGCTGTTCCTGGAGAGCGAAAATCCTGACAAGGACATCTCGCTGTACATCAACTCCCCGGGCGGCTCGGTGTCGGCCGGCATGGCGATTTTCGACACGATGCAATTCATCAAGCCGGACGTTTCCACGCTGTGCACGGGCCTGGCAGCCTCGATGGGCGCTTTCCTGCTCGCCGCCGGCGCCAAGGGCAAGCGTTTCTCGCTGCCGAACTCGCGCATCATGATTCACCAGCCTCTGGGCGGCGCTCAGGGCCAGGCATCGGATATCGAAATCCAGGCACGCGAAATCCTGTACCTGCGTGAACGCCTGAACGCCATCCTCGCCGAAAAGACCGGTCGCACGATCGATCAGATCGGCAAGGACACTGATCGCGACAACTTCATGTCGGCGCAAGCCGCTGCGGAGTATGGCCTGATCGACCAGGTGCTGGAAAAACGGGCTTGATTCGACGCGCGTAATTCGGATTTGTCAGATTTGCGTCACCGATCCGGTGCCGCATTGCTGCATTTCAAGAAAATGCCCGGACTGCGGTCCGGGCATTTTTCTTTTGCACCGCATCATCGTACAAAGCTCTCAATATGCGGTGTCAATGCGGCGATTAGGGACGGATTTCCGTCTCATTGCTTTTTTTGTCTGCGACCCCATATGGAGTACTCTGGAAGCTCGTTTTACCGGCTTTCAAATATGGCGATTCCGTGACGAATCATGAAATCGCAGGTATGATCAAGCCGAACTCTATTCACATTTGCCCTATATGTCCGAGAAAAAATCTTCCAGTGGCGAAAAGCTGCTTTATTGCTCGTTTTGCGGCAAAAGCCAGCACGAAGTCAAGAAACTGATCGCAGGTCCGTCTGTCTTCATCTGCGATGAATGCATTGATCTGTGCAATGACATCATTCGCGACGAAGCCTCCAGCGTTGAGTCGGTCGCGGGTGCAAAATCCGATCTGCCAACGCCGCAGGAAATTTCCGAATTGCTCGACCAGTACGTGATCGGCCAGCAGACCGCCAAGCGCATTCTGTCGGTCGCCGTGTACAACCACTACAAGCGTCTGAAGCATCTCGGCAAGAAGGACGACGTCGAACTCGCCAAGAGCAACATCCTGCTGGTCGGCCCGACCGGCTCCGGCAAGACCTTGCTGGCGCAGACACTGGCGCGCATGCTCAACGTGCCGTTCGTGATCGCCGACGCGACCACGCTGACCGAAGCCGGCTATGTCGGTGAAGACGTCGAGAACATCATTCAGAAGCTGCTGCAGAACTGCAATTACGAAGTCGAGAAGGCTCAGCGGGGCATCGTCTACATCGATGAAATCGACAAGATCTCGCGCAAGTCCGACAATCCGTCGATCACCCGCGACGTGTCCGGCGAAGGCGTGCAGCAAGCGCTGCTGAAGCTGATCGAAGGCACGATGGCATCGGTGCCGCCGCAAGGCGGCCGCAAGCATCCTAACCAGGATTTCGTGCAGATCGATACGACCAACATCATGTTCATCTGCGGCGGCGCCTTCGACGGCCTGACCAAGATCATTTCCGAGCGTTCCGAGAAGAGCGGCATCGGTTTCGGCGCCAACGTCAAGAGCCAGACGCAAAAGACCGCCAGCGAAGTGCTGCTGCACGCGGAACCGGACGATCTGGTCAAGTTCGGCCTGATCCCGGAATTGGTCGGCCGTTTGCCGGTGATTGCCGCGCTCAACGAATTGAACGAAGAAGCGCTGATCCAGATTTTGCTGGAGCCGAAGAATGCGCTGATCAAGCAGTATTCCAAGCTGTTGCAAATGGAAGGCGCTGAACTCGAGATTCGTCCTGCCGCGTTGCAGGCGATCGCCAAGAAGGCATTGGCCCGCAAGACCGGTGCGCGCGGCCTGCGCTCCATCCTTGAACACGCTCTGCTGGACGTGATGTACGAACTGCCGAGCCAGCAAAACGTCGCCAAGGTGGTCATCGATGAAAACACCATCACCAACGGCGCCAAGCCTTTGTTGATTTACCACGAACAGCCCAAGGTTTCGGGCGCTTGATCCCCCGGCGAAAAGGGCTCGGCGACAAAAATCGCCGGCCCGGTTCGCCTCGATTAAAAGCGGTACAATAAACCGCAGACATCACTCAGGCTTCCATCGTAAAGCCACCCGAGGGCGACTTCGTGTGTGGCTTTTTTTGTTTGATTTTTTGTTATTGTTTCGGCATTTATTTGTTTTCATCAACCGCAGCACTTACCCGGTTTTACCCGAAAGTTGTCGTGTTTTTATTTCAATCTGGGCTTGTGTTTTAGCAGCTCGCGCCAACATCACTAACAGTAACTTTTGATAAGGCTCGCCATGACGACTTCTACTCTCACAGAACAAACGCAATTGCCTCTGTTGCCGTTGCGGGATGTTGTTGTCTTCCCGCATATGGTGATTCCTTTATTCGTCGGCCGTCCGAAGTCGATCAAGGCTCTGGAAGCCGCGATGGAGCAGGGCAAGAGCATCATGCTTGCCGCCCAGAAAGCCGCCGCCAAGGATGAACCTTCGGCTGACGACATCTACGAAATCGGCTGCGTCGCCAACATCCTGCAAATGCTGAAGTTGCCCGACGGCACCGTCAAGGTCCTGGTCGAAGGCGCACAGCGTGCGCGCATCCATCACATCAGCGAACTGGACACGCATTTTGTCGCCGATCTGACGCCGGTCGAATCCGAACTGGGCGACGAGGCTGAAGTCGAAGCCATGCGCCGCACCATCGTTCAGCAGTTCGACCAATACGTCAAACTGAACAAGAAGATCCCGCCCGAGATCCTGAGCTCGCTGGCAGGCATCGATGACGCCGGCCGTCTGGCCGACACCATTGCTGCGCATCTGCCGCTCAAGCTCGAGCAAAAACAGGTCATCCTGGAAATCTTCAATGTCGCCAAGCGCCATGAGCATCTGCTCGGCCAGCTGGAAGGCGAGCTGGACATCCTGCAGGTCGAAAAGCGCATCCGCGGCCGCGTCAAGCGCCAGATGGAAAAGTCGCAGCGCGAGTACTACCTGAACGAACAGGTCAAGGCGATCCAGAAGGAACTCGGCGAAGGCGAAGACGGCGCCGATCTGGAAGAGCTGGAGAAGAAGATCCTCTCCGCCAAGATGCCGAAGGAAGCGCTGGAAAAGGCCCAATCCGAACTCCGCAAGCTCAAGCTGATGTCGCCGATGTCGGCCGAAGCCACGGTCGTGCGCAACTACATCGACACGCTGGTCGGTTTGCCGTGGAAGAAGAAGTCCAAGGTCAACAACGACTTGCCGAATGCAGAGAAGGTCCTTGAAGGCGACCATTACGGCCTCGACAAGGTCAAGGAACGCATCCTGGAATACCTCGCCGTGCAACAGCGCGTCGACAAGCTGAAAGCGCCGATCCTGTGCTTCGTCGGTCCTCCGGGCGTGGGTAAGACCTCGCTGGGTCAATCGATCGCCCGTGCGACCAACCGCAAGTTCGTGCGCATGGCGCTCGGCGGCGTACGCGACGAAGCCGAGATCCGCGGCCATCGCCGTACTTACATCGGCTCCATGCCAGGCAAGATTTTGCAAAGCCTGTCCAAGGTCGGCGTGCGCAATCCATTGTTCCTGCTCGACGAAATCGACAAGCTGGGCATGGACTTCCGCGGCGACCCATCGTCGGCGCTGCTGGAAGTGCTCGACCCGGAACAGAACCACACCTTCTCCGATCATTACATCGAAGTCGATTTCGACTTGTCGGATGTGATGTTCGTGGCGACGTCAAATTCCTTCAACATCCCGCCGGCGCTGCTGGACCGCATGGAAGTGATTCGCCTGTCGGGTTACACCGAAGATGAAAAGACCAGCATCGCGCAACGCTATCTGCTGCCGAAACAGATCAAGAACAACGGTCTGAAAGAGGGCGAGATCAGCGTGGCGGAGTCGGCGCTGCGCGACATCATCCGCTACTACACCCGCGAAGCCGGCGTACGTTCGCTGGAACGCGAAGTGTCGAAGATCTGCCGCAAGGTCGTGAAGATGCTGTTGCTGAAGAAGCAGGAGAAGAAGGTCACCGTGACTTCGCGCAACCTGGACAAATTCCTGGGCGTGCGTCGTTTCGATTTCGGTATCGCAGAGAAGGAAAACCAGGTTGGTCAGGTCGTCGGCCTGGCATGGACCGAAGTGGGCGGCGATCTGCTGACCATCGAAGCCGTGACGATGCCGGGCAAGGGCGGCGTGATTCGCACCGGTACCCTGGGCGACGTGATGAAGGAATCGATCGAAGCTGCGCGTACCGTCGTACGCAGCCGCGCGAGCAAGCTCGGCATCAAGAGCGAAGTCTTCGAGAAACGTGATATCCACATTCACGTCCCCGAAGGCGCGACGCCGAAAGACGGCCCATCGGCAGGTATCGCGATGACCACGGCGATGGTGTCGGTGTTCACCGGTATTCCGGTTCGCGCCGATGTGGCGATGACTGGCGAGATCACCTTGCGCGGCGAAGTGCTGCCGATCGGCGGCCTGAAGGAAAAACTGCTGGCGGCGCATCGCGGCGGCATCAAGACGGTCCTGATCCCTGAGCAAAACGTCAAGGATCTGACCGAGATTCCCGACAACGTGAAGAACAAGTTGGAAATCGTGCCGGTGCGCTGGATCGACAAGGTTCTGGAAATTGCCCTGGAGAGCCAGCCGGTTCCGTTGACCGAAGAAGAGGCAGCGGTGGTGGCTGTCGCGCCGAAGGAATCGACCGATCCCAGCGTCGTGAAGCATTGAAGTAATTCGTTCGGCGGCCTCATGGTCGCCGATAATGAAAAGGCGCTCTCCGGAGCGCCTTTTTTTGTGTTCGCTGCATTCACAAAGATGGTCGTTGGTAAAAAGATAAACGTTTTACATCATTTCAAAAACTGCATTTCGAAGGCCGGATGAAGCGCCGGTAAACCGCTTGACACAAGGATTTGCGGCTTGTTTAATACGTTCTGCAGATTTTCTGCAGGGTCCGTGATGCGTGTTTGGCCTCACCGAATCGAAGGCGCAGGCGTCACGAAATGAAGCTTGTTCAATCTTTAGTCTGGAGGGGCGTAAGTGAATAAAACCGAATTGATCGATCACATCGCGAAGCAGGCCGACATCTCGAAAGCGGCATCGGCGCGTGCATTGGAAGCCGTGATCAGCGCAGTGAAAACCACGTTGAAGAAAAACGGCTCCGTGACCCTTGTCGGCTTTGGCACATTCTCGGTCGGCAAGCGCGCCGCGCGCACGGGCCGCAACCCGCGTACCGGGGCGGCAATCAAGATCAAGGCTGCCAAGGTGCCCAAATTTAAACCTGGCAAAGGTTTGAAAGATGCGCTAAACTAGCGGTCTTTCGTCGTTGACAGACGATAAAAGACTGTTTGGGGTTAAGGTGCGGGTGCTTAGCTCAGTTGGTAGAGCAGCGCCCTTACAAGGCGCGGGTCGGGAGTTCGAGCCTCTCAGCACCCACCAAATCTCAAGTGGTCAGCAACGATTTAGGAGTGGTAGTTCAGTTGGTTAGAATACCGGCCTGTCACGCCGGGGGTCGCGGGTTCGAGTCCCGTCCACTCCGCCAGACATAAAACGCCCGCGCAAGCGGGCGTTTTTGCGTTTACCTCATGATTCGCAGCACGAATCCCGCTTAATGGTTATCAGGTCCGGGGCTATATTTAAAACTTATACCCCCATCGACAATCGGTATTTCCTTGATCTTCTTATAAAAGCATAGACTTCAGTCACAGCAGTTTCGGAGGACGGATTGTTGTGAAGGTCGCTACCACGGCCGCTTTGTCTGACAGTAACGCATCGTACCCGGTGCAGTAACGGCAGGCGATATCTGAATAATCATTTTGGAGACGTACATGGAATACCGTTCGGCAGCCGAGCCTGTTGAATTGTCAGCCCCTGACCGGTCGGGGCGGGCAGTGACACCGGCAGCAACCACTGTAGCAAACTCAACGACATCAGTCTCGGGGACGACACCGCTCGCGACGGTCAGTCTCGACGACAAATATACGGCCACTTCGGGTTCGATCTTTCTGTCCGGCATCCAGGCGCTGGTGCGCTTGCCGCTGCTGCAGTATCTGCGCGACCAGAAAGCCGGACTCAATACCGCCGGCTTCATTTCCGGCTATCGTGGCTCGCCACTGGGCGGTCTCGACGAAGCCCTGTGGAAGGCGCAGCCGCATCTCGCAGCGCACAAGATCAAGTTCCAGCCCGGCACCAACGAAGACATGGCAGCCACCGCCGTCTGGGGCACGCAGCAGGTCGACCTGATCGGCCCGGCCAAGGTCGAAGGCGTGTTCTCCATGTGGTACGGCAAGGGACCCGGCGTGGACCGCTGCGGCGACGTGCTCAAGCACATGAACCATGCCGGCACGTCGGCCAAGGGCGGGGTCCTGCTGGTGGCCGGCGACGACCATGGCGCGTATTCGTCGACGCTGCCGCATCAATCCGACCATATTTTTTCGGCATCGATGATTCCGATGCTGTACCCCTGCAATGTGCAGGAATACCTCGACCTCGGCTTGCACGGCTGGGCCATGTCGCGCTTCTCCGGCTGCACGGTGGGCTTCAAGGCGCTGGCCGACACCGTCGAGTCGAGCGCTTCGGTGGACGCAGATCCGTTCCGCGTCGAGATCAAATATCCAGCCGACTTCGTCATGCCCGAAGGCGGCCTCAACGCTCGCTTGTCGACCGACACGCTGGGCGTGCAGGCGCGCAAGCAGGAAGCGCTGATGCAGGATTACAAGATCTACGCCGCGCTTGCCTACGCGCGCGCGAACAAACTCAATCGCGTGATGATCGACAGCCCCAAGGCGCGGCTGGGCATCATCGCCTCGGGCAAGTCCTACCTCGACGTGCTGGAAGCGCTGAGCGAACTGGGCATCGATGAAGACTTCGCCGCCGAGATCGGCCTGCGCCTGTTCAAGGTGTCGATGCCATGGCCGCTGGAGCCGGAAGGCGTGCGCGAATTCGCCCAGGGCCTCGATGAAATCCTGGTGGTCGAAGAAAAGCGCCAGATGGTCGAATACCAGCTCAAGGAGCAGCTCTACAACTGGCGCGACGACGTGCGTCCGCGCGTGATCGGCAAGTTCGACGAAAAGGGCGAATGGGTTGCCCCGCGCGGCGAATGGCTGCTGACTTCCAAGGCCGACTTCTCGGTGGCGCAGATCGCGCGCGTGATCGCGGCGCGCATTGCACGTTTCCATACCAGCGACCTGATCAAGGCGCGCCTGGCTTTCCTCGATGCCAAGGATGCGGTGCTGAACAAGGCGATCAGCACGCCGCCGCGTCCGGCGTATTACTGCTCGGGTTGCCCGCACAATACCTCGACCAAGGTGCCGGAAGGCAGCTTTGCGCTGGCCGGCATCGGCTGCCATGTGATGGCCACCGCGATCTATCCTGAATTCAACAAGCTGACCACCCACATGGGCGGCGAGGGCGGTCCGTGGATCGGGCAGGCGCCGTTTTCGCAAGTGCCGCACGTGTTCGCCAACCTTGGCGACGGCACCTATTTCCATTCGGGTTATCTGGCGATCCGCGCTGCGGTGGCGGCCAACGTCAACATGACCTACAAGATCCTCTACAACGATGCGGTGGCGATGACCGGCGGCCAGCCGGTTGACGGCACCACGTCGGTGCCGATGATCGCGCAGCAGATGGCGGCTGAGGGCATCAAGCGCATCGCGCTGGTGAGCGAAGACGTCAGCCGCTACAGCGACCGCTCCAATCTGCCCGGCCTGGTCACCATTCACGATCGCAAGGACATGGATGCGGTGCAACGCGACATGCGCGAGGTGCCGGGCGTGACCGTGATCATCTACGACCAGACCTGCGCCGCCGAGAAGCGCCGTCGCCGTAAAAAAGGCGAATACCCCGACCCCGATCAGCGCCTGTTCATCAACGAAGCCGTCTGCGAAGGTTGCGGCGACTGCGGCGTGCAATCGAACTGCACCTCGATCCTGCCGCTGGAAACCGAGTTCGGCCGCAAACGCGCCATCGACCAGTCCTCGTGCAACAAGGATTATTCCTGCGTCAAGGGCTTCTGTCCGAGCTTCGTCACCGTCAGCGGCGGCAAGCTCAAGAAGTCCAAAACCGGCGTCATCAAGAAGGACAGCGCCGACGATTTCGGCGTGCTGCCGGAACCGGCCATCCCGTCCTGCGATACGCCGTTCAACATCCTCATCAACGGTATCGGCGGCACCGGCGTCATCACCATCGGCGCGCTGATGGGCATGGCCGCACACCTGGAAGGCAAGGGCGCGTCGGTGCTGGACATGACCGGCATGTCGCAAAAGAACGGTTCGGTGACTTCGCACGTACGCATCGCCCGCACGCCGCAGGCGATCCGCGCACAGCGCATCGCCACCGGCGAGGCCGACCTGATTCTTGGCTGCGACATGCTGACCGCCGGTTCGCATGATGCGATTTCCAAGATGCGTCCGGGCCGCACGCGCGCGGTCGTCAATGTGCATCAGCAACCGCCGGGACAGTTTGCCAAGAATCCCGACTGGCAATTCCCGTTTGAAGAGGTCAAGGCGTTGATCGGGGAATCGGTCGATCAGCAGGTCGACTTCATCGACGCCACACGCCTGGCGACGGCGCTGATGGGCGACTCGATCGCGACCAACCTGTTCATGCTCGGCTACGCCTATCAGCGCGGCGAATTGCCGCTGACCGAGGCCGCCTTGCTGCGCGCCATCGAGATGAACGGCGTCGCCATCGAGTCCAACAAGACCAGCTTCCTGTGGGGCCGTCGCGCCGCCGTCGATCTGGCGCGCGTCGAACGCATCGCCGTGCCGGCGCAACCGGTGGTGATCCGCATGCCGGAAACGCTGGACAAGCTGATCAAGCGCCGCGTGGCTTTCCTGACCGACTATCAGGATGCGGCTTACGCGGACTCCTTCGCACGCTTCGTCGAGCAGGTGCGTGAGAAGGAGGCCGCCTTGAATCTGGGCGACAAGCTGACGATGGCGGTGGCACGCAATCTGTCCAAGCTGATGGCCTACAAGGATGAATACGAAGTCGCGCGCCTGTACACCGACGGTCGTTTCGTGGAACAACTGAAGCAGCAGTTCGAAGGCGACTTCTCGCTGAGCTTCAACCTGGCGCCGCCGCTGTTCTCGAAGAAGGATGCGCAAGGCCGCCTGGTCAAGGCCAAGTACGGTTCGTGGATGATGTCGGCGTTCAAGCTGCTGGCGAAGTTCAAGGGCTTGCGCGGCGGCAGCTTCGACGTCTTCGGCTACACCGAAGAGCGCAAGACAGAGCGTCGCCTGATCGCGGAATATCGCGATACGGTGACGTCGCTGCTGGATGGCCTGAGCGTGGACAAGCTGGCGCTGGCCATCGAGATTGCGCAGTTGCCGGAACAGATCCGCGGTTACGGCCACGTCAAGGACAAGGCGCTGGCGCAGGTGCGCGGCAAGCAGGATGAAATGCTGACGCGTTATGCCGCCGCTGTGCCTGCCGGGCTGGCGCAGAAGGTCAACGTGGCAAGCATCGCTGCTGCATGATGTAGCAGCCTGATTCAGTGATGCGCAGAGTGTGCAGAGATGCAAAACAGCTTGGGATTGCTGCACACCGCCCACCACTGACCGGACTCATCAGCCATTACCCCATTTCGTGCACAATGACTGCCGTGAATGACGGCTTCAGCCTCAGCGCCAATGTCGCCCAAGCGACATCATCGGCGCTGCTTTTGCGTTAGTCTTTTGCCAAACAAGACAAGATCGCAAGATCGACTACAGGAGACAAGCATGGATTTTGAACTGAACGAAGACCAGTTGGCCTTCCAGGCCAGCGCGCGTGATTTCGCCGCCGGCGAGATGGCGCCGCACGCGGCCCGCTGGGACGAGGAATCGCATTTTCCCGTCGACGTCATCGCCAAGGCCGGCGAACTCGGCTTCTGCGCGCTGTACACCCCGGAAGAAGTCGGCGGCCTCGGCCTGTCGCGCCTCGACGCCACCGTGGTGTTCGAAGAACTGGCCTATGCTTGTCCGTCGACGGCGGCATTCCTGACCATCCACAACATGGTGAGCTGGATGATCGCCTCGTGGGCCACGCCTGAAGTCAAGGCGACCTGGTGCGGCGATCTCGCCGCGGGCACGAAGATCGGCTCCTACTGTCTGACCGAACCGGGTTCCGGCTCTGACGCAGCATCGCTCAAGACCACCGCCAAACTGGTGGACGGTCACTACATCATCAACGGTTCCAAGGCCTTCATTTCCGGTGCGGGCGCAACCGACGTGTTGGTGCTGATGGCGCGCACCGGCGGCGACGGCGCCAAGGGTGTCTCGGCCATCGTGGTGCCGGCCAATACGCCCGGCATCAGCTACGGCAAGAAGGAAGTCAAGATGGGCTGGAACAGCCAGCCGACGCGCACCATCAGCTTCGACAACGTCAAGGTGCCGGTCAACCACCTGCTCGGCGCTGAAGGCGAGGGCTTCAAGTTCGCGATGAAGGGACTCGACGGCGGCCGCATCAACATCGCCACCTGTTCGGTCGGCGCGGCGCAGGCGGCGCTTGATGCGGCGCATGCCTACATGAAGGAACGCAAGCAATTCGGTCGTCCGCTCGCCGACTTCCAGGCGCTGCAATTCAAGCTGGCCGACATGCAGACCGAGCTGGTCGCCGCCCGCCAGATGGTGCGTCTGGCAGCAGTCAAGCTCGATTCCAAATCGCCCAACGCCACTACCTATTGCGCGATGGCCAAACGTTTCGCCACCGACCTCGGCTTCAAGATTTGCAATGAAGCGCTGCAGATCCACGGCGGCTACGGCTACATCCGCGAATACCCGCTGGAGCGCTATTTCCGCGACGTGCGCGTGCACCAGATCCTGGAAGGCACCAACGAAATCATGCGCGTGATCATCGCGCGCCATCTGCTCAGCAACGACTCCAATGAGGACATTCGATGACCAGTTATACCAATTTGCGTCTTGAAAAAATCGGCCATACCGCCATCGTCACGCTGGCCAATCCGCCGGCCAATACCTGGACGCGCGAAGGCCTGATCGATCTCAAGAGGCTTGTCACGGATCTCAACGAAGACCGGAACATCTACAGCCTGGTGGTGACGGGCGAAGGCGAGAAATTCTTCTCCGCCGGCGCCGACCTGAAACTGTTCGCCGACGGCGACCAGGCATTGGCGCGTGAAATGGCGCGTCGTTTCGGTGAAGCGTTCGAGACGCTGAGCCAGTTCCGCGGCGTCTCGATTGCCGCCATCAACGGCTATGCCATGGGCGGCGGTCTCGAATGCGCGCTGGCCTGCGACATCCGCATCGCCGAGACGCAGGCGCAAATGGCCTTGCCGGAAGCGGCGGTGGGATTGTTGCCTTGCGCCGGCGGCACGCAATTGCTGCCGTTGCTGGTTGGCGAAGGCTGGGCCAAGCGCATGATCCTGTGCGGCGAACGCGT
The DNA here is from genome assembly GCF_026127345.1 of Herbaspirillum lusitanum. Classification (NCBI taxonomy): domain Bacteria; kingdom Pseudomonadati; phylum Pseudomonadota; class Betaproteobacteria; order Burkholderiales; family Oxalobacteraceae; genus Herbaspirillum; species Herbaspirillum lusitanum. Next base: position 641,839 of record NZ_QXFG01000008.1, read on the forward strand.
CACCGCCGAGACCGCCTTGCGCATCGGCCTGGTGGAAGAAGTGGTCGAGAAGGGACAGGCGAAGCAGCGCGCGCTGGAACTGGCGAAGCTGGTCGACAAGCAAAGCCCGTCGAGCGTCGCCGCCAGCAAGAAGCTGATCCAGGGCGCGCGGCATCAGCCGCCGATGGCCAACCTGCCGGTGGAGCGCGAATTGTTCCTCGACCTGTTCAGCACCGAAGACCAGAAAGAGGGCGTCAATGCCTTCCTGCAAAAGCGCAGTGCGGAATGGAAGAATGGCTGATGCTGTTGCATTGACCTTAAGTTGGCGTTTTGCAAACAACGAAAAAGCCGGGAGTGAAAACTTCCGGCTTTTTTTGTGTTTCCAAAGGTTGCACTGCAATATATTTTGTCTCACCCATGGCATGATAACGATCGTTCTTTTTGCTTTTGATCTTAATTTACTGGTAAGACCATTCAAGTTCGTACTTCCTGCAGTCATAAAAATATGAAACAGCAAATCATCACACTCGGCGGCGGCGGTTTTTCGACGGAGAGCGATCCTTCCCTCGACGAATACATTCTCAAGCAAGCCCGCACTGCGCATCCCCGCATCGGCTTCGTGCCGACCGCCAGCGGCGACGCGCCGGCTTATCTCCTCAAATTTTACGCACGCTTTGCAGCACTCGATTGCATGCCGACGCATCTGCCGTTCTTCGATCGCACGCCGGACCTGCGCGAATGGGCCATGGCGCAGGACGTGATTTTCGTCGGCGGCGGCAACACCAAGAGCATGCTGGCGGTGTGGCGCGCCTGGGGCTTCCCGGCGATCCTCAAGGAAGCGCTGCAAAGCGGCACCGTGCTGGCGGGCGTGAGCGCCGGCGCAATGTGCTGGTTTGAACACGGCGTGACCGACTCCAACGCCGGCGTGCTGGCGCCGCTCGACGGTCTCGGTTTCCTGCGCGGCACCTGCTGCCCGCATTATTCCCATGAACCGGAACGCCGACCTGCGTTCGAGGCTTTCGTACGCGAAGAAAAACTGCCGGCCGGTGTGGCGGTAGATGACGGTGCAGCCCTGCATTTCATCGACGGCAAACCGGTGCGCGTGGTTGCGGGCAGAGCCGGCGCGGGCGCCTACCTGGTCAGCAAGCAGGGCTCGGTGATGTTGGCAGACAGTCAATCATCAAATTAAGTCGCGGGAACTGACGCCGTGCATCGGCGATCTCCTTTCAGGTACATGAACAGGAGTCGCCTATGGAAATACCGTATCTCAAAGACCTTGAGCCAGGTCCGCTGCAGTCCGGACTGATCGTCGCGGTAGCCGTCGTGGTCGCGATTCTGCTGGCGATGGTCGTGCATCGCATCGGCATCTTGCTGTTGCGGCGGCTGGCGCACAACCGGCCGTTCACCACCAACGCGACACATATCGCGTTTCGCGCCAGCCAGGTGTGCGTGGCCTTGTTCGCCGTACGCGTCGTGCTGACTGCGGCGCCGGACGACACACCGGGCTTGCGCTCGCTGTCTTACATCAGCTCGGTGGCGCTGATCGTGGCGCTCACCTGGTGCGTGATGAAGTGCATCGAGTCGGTCAGCATCACCATTACCCAACTCAATCCTTACGACGTCGCCGACAATCTCAAGGCGCGCCGCATCCTGACGCAGACGCGCGTACTCACGCGCAGCGCCTATTTCATCGTCGGTTTGCTGGGCCTGGCCTTCGTGCTGTTGACTCTGCCGGGTGCGCGCCAGTTCGGCGCCAGTCTGCTGGCCTCGGCGGGCGTGGCCGGGCTGGTTGCCGGTATCGCGGCGCGGCCGGTGCTGGGCAACTTCATCGCCGGCCTGCAGATTGCGTTTTCGCAGCCGATCCGTATCGACGACGTGTTGATCGTCAACGGCGAATGGGGACGTGTGGAAGAAATCACCGGCACCTTCGTGGTCGTGCGCATCTGGGACGAGCGGCGCATGATCGTGCCGCTGCAATGGTTCATCGAGAATCCCTTCGAGAACTGGACGCACACCTCGTCGACCATCCTCGGCACCGTCTTTCTGTGGCTGGATTTCAAGCTCCCGGTGGCGGCGCTGCGGGCCGAGTTCGAGCGCGTCTGCAAGGCCGCGCCGCAGTGGGACGGGCGCGTCTGCGTGCTGCAAGTGACCGATGTCAACGAACGCGCGATGCAAGTACGCATGCTGGTCAGCGCGCAGAATTCGGGCAACGCCTTCGACCTGCGCTGCGCGATCCGCGAATCGATGATCGCCTTCCTTGCCGAGCATCATCCCGAGGCCTTGCCGCGCCTGCGTTCTGCGATTGATCCGGTCGAGCTGACACCGTCCACTTTGGCCGACGCCGGGGTGCACGACAAGATCCTCGACGGCGCACCGACGCAGCGCTGATGCCGCCGGAATAATCGCCCGGAATCGCCTATACTTGCGCGATTCCGGAAACAGGCAGCAAGGCAGCAGTAACGTGACGCAACAACGAGCAGGTTTTCTCCTCACCAGGCACTGGCGCGACACGCCGGCCGGGACCGAGGTCGAGTTCTGGCTGGCGACTGATGACGGGCCGCAACTGGTGCGCCTGCCGCCGCAGCATTCGGTCGCTTTCATTCCCGCAGAACAACGCGAACAGGCCGAAGCACTGCTGCGCAACGAGCGCGAGGTCGAGCTGCGGCCGTTGCAGTTGACCGACTTTTCGCATCGTCCGGTGCTGGGGGTGTATTGCCGGCAGCATCGCCAGCTGATCAAGATCGAGAAGCAGTTCCGGGACTATGGCCTCGCCATTTACGAGGCCGACATCCGTCCGCCGGAACGCTATCTGATGGAGCGATTCATCACGGCGCCGGTGCTGTTCAACGGCGACGCCAACGGCACGGGTCCGCTGCTCAACACGCAGCTCAAGCCAGCCCCCGACTATCGCCCGCAACTGAAGCTGGTGTCGCTCGATATCGAGACGACCATGGGCGGCGACCTGTATTCGATCGCGCTGGAAGGCTGCGGCCAACGCCAGGTCTACATGCTGGGGCCGCCCAACGGCGACGCCAGCGGACTCGATTTCGACATGGAATACTGCGACACCCGCGCGCAGATGCTGGAGAAACTGAATCAATGGATGGCACGGCACGACCCCGATGCCATCATCGGCTGGAACGTGGTGCAGTTCGACTTGCGCGTGCTGCGCGAGCATGCCGCGCGCTTCGGTATCCCATTGCGTTTCGGCCGCGACGGCAGCGAGCTGGAATGGCGCGAGCACGGCTTCCAGCAGAATCATTATTTCGCGTCGGCGGCGGGGCGGTTGATCATCGACGGCATCGAGGCGCTGCGTTCGGCGACCTGGAGTTTCCCATCGTTCAGCCTGGAGTCGGTGTCGCAGACCCTGCTCGGTGAAGGCAAGGCGATCAACAACGCCTACCAGCGCATGGATGAAATCGATCGCCGCTTTGCTGAAGACAAGCCGGCGCTGGCGACCTACAACCTGAAGGATTGCGAACTCGTCACGCGCATCTTCGCCAAGACCGAATTGCTGAGCTTCCTGCTTGAACGCGCCTCGGTGACGGGCCTGCCGGCCGACCGCAACGGCGGCTCGGTGGCGGCGTTCGGCCATCTCTACATGCCGCACATGCATCGCCTCGGATTCGTCGCGCCGAACCTGGGCGATACGCCGGGCGAGCCCAGCCCCGGCGGTTTCGTGATGGATTCGCAAAGCGGTTTGTTCGACTCGGTGCTGGTGCTCGATTACAAGAGCCTGTATCCGTCCATCATCCGCACCTTCCTGATCGATCCGGTCGGCCTGATCGAAGGGTTGGCGCATCCTGGCGACGCCGACTCGGTGCCGGGTTTCCGCGGTGCGCGTTTCTCGCGCAGCAAGCACAGCCTGCCGGCCATCGTCGAAAAAATCTGGCAAGGCCGCGAAGTGGCCAAGCGCCAGCAGAACAAGCCCTTGTCGCAGGCGCTCAAGATCATCATGAATTCGCTCTACGGCGTGCTCGGCTCGACCGGTTGCCGCTTCTTCGATGCGCGCCTGGCGTCGTCGATCACGATGCGCGGGCACGAGATCATGCACCGTACGCGCGAGCTGATCGAGGCGCAGGGTTATGAAGTCATCTACGGCGACACCGACTCCACCTTCGTCTGGCTCAGGAAGGCGCACGACGAAGCGTCCGCCGACGCCATCGGCAATGCGCTGGTGCGGCATGTCAACGACTGGTGGGCGGCGCATCTGAAGGAAACCTACGGCCTCGACAATGCGCTCGAGCTGGAATACGAAACCCACTATCGGCGCTTCCTCATGCCCAATGTGCGCGGCACCGACTTCGGCAGCAAGAAGCGCTACGCCGGCATGATCATCAAGCCGGACGGCCGCGAAGAAATGATCTACAAGGGACTGGAGTCGGTGCGCACCGACTGGACGCCGCTGGCGCAGCAGTTCCAACAGGAGTTGTATCAACGCATCTTCCGCCGCGAGCCGTATCAGGATTACGTGCGCGACTACGTCGAACGCACGCTCAGCGGCGCGCTCGACGACGCCCTGGTGTATCGCAAGCGCTTGCGGCGACCGCTCGACGCCTATGAGCGCAACGTCCCGCCGCACGTGCGTGCCGCGCGCATGGCCGATGAGTACAACCGCGAACAGGGTCGGCCGCTGCAATACCAGGACGGCGGCTGGATCAGCTACGTCATGACCACCGCCGGCCCCGAACCGCTGGAGACGCGCCGCGCGGCCATCGACTACGACCACTACGTCACGCGCCAGCTGCAGCCGGTGGCCGACGCCATCCTGCCGTTCTTGCAGGATGATTTCGGCGCGCTGGTCGGTGGGCAGAAGGAACTGTTCTGATCGCAGCAGCAGGGATTTGCTGATCCGTTCGATGCCCGCTTTCTGCAGACGCAAAAAAGCCCGCCGGTGAAGCAAGCGGGCTAACAGGAGACTACCGGTAAGCGATGATTACAGGTACTGCACTTCAATCGTGGCCGAGCCGTCGAGGTCGATGTTCTGCGTCAGCGGCAGGTTGTCGCCCTTGTCCAGCACGGCGGTCACGCCGAGGTTGCCGGACATGGTCTTGTACGAACCCGGCACGGTCGAACCGGTGGCGGCGAACGACTGGCGCGCGCTGCCGTCGGCGTGGAAGCGGCCGTAGGTCGACTTGGTCCAGGTGTTGTTGTTGGCGGCGTCGGCCACCACGTCGGGAGTAGCGCCATCGGCCGTGAACGAACCCACGATGGTGCGCACGCTGTAGGCGCCGATGTTCTTGCCGCCCGCTGCACCCAGGCCGTAGGCATGCTTGTCGGTCAGGTTGGAGTTGATCGCGGTCATCAGGCCGTTGACGACGGTCGATGCCTTGTTGTCGATGGCGCGCACGGCGACCTTGGTTGCTGCATCGCAAGTCACGGTAAAGGCGATGGTCTTTTCAGCCAGCACGTTCGGTGCGGTGGCGCTCAGGCCCTTGGCGGCGATGGTGCCGTAGTCGACCACGTTGGTGCCGGTGAAGCTTGGTGTACAGGCCGACGGACGGATCACGCCCTTGACCTTCAGTTCGGCGGTCTCGGCGGCTTGCGCGGCGAAGGACACCAGCAGGGAAGCAGCCAGGGCGGAGAAGAGGGCGATTTGCTTGGTCATGATCGTTTCCTTAAGTAGCCAGAATGAGTTGAAGTTCGTTTGCATTCGTTTTGCTTCAGCAGCTTGTGTTTGCTTAAGCAGTGAAGCCATTTTGACGATTTAAGGATCGGATTTATATGAGAAAACTCTCAAAAAACAGGTGTTGCGAAAATGTTGATGTTACAGATGAAAACTCCCGGCGCCAGGCCGGGAGCGGGTTGCAGAGGGAGAACGGGGTTTTGTTGCCTTGAGGAATGCCGGCAAGATGTTTAATTCAGTGCTTCCTTGGCGGCTTCTTCTGGCGTCAGGCCGTCATAGAACAGGTCGGTGAACCATTCGACTTCTTCCTCGATGTGTTCTTGCGCCTGCTCCAGCGTGGCGCCGCCTTTGACGAGGAATTTTTCAACTTCGGTACACCACTGGATCAGGGCTTCGGTTTCCGGATCGAGCTTTTCTTTCTTGGGCATGATGATTTCCTTGTTTCGTTGTTGCAGGGCGGTGTTATCCGGATGATCTTGCAAGCATAAGCCAAAGCGCGCCAGGGCGCTGCAGCCGCTTCAGCCAAGCGCCGCCCACAGCAGCGACAAACCTGAAGTCAGCAGCAGCAGGTCCAGCAGGCGCTGGAAATTGGCTTCGCTCATTTTCATGACGAAGACCTTGCCGAGGAAAGTGCCGGCCATCAGCGACGCCCCCACCAGCAAACCTTGCAGGAACACCGACAAGGGCATTGCACCGAGTTCGCGGAAGGTCAGCACCTTGCTGACATACAGCAGCAGCGAACTGGCCGCTTCGGTGGAGAGGAAGGCGCCCTTGCTGAGGCCGTAGGCGGTGAACACCGGTACGCTGAGCGGTCCGGTCGACAGCACGATGCCGGTCAGGTAGCCGATGACAGCGCCGGCCAGCGCCAGTTGCCAGAGGCGGACGCTGAAGTTGCGCTTTCTGATCCAGTGACGGAACGGGATCATGACGATGAAGAACAGGCCGAGACTGACGTCGATGAAGTGCGGAGGCAATTCCAGCAAGGTGCGCGCGCCGAGCGCCGCCGCCGGCACGCCGGGGATGGCATACGCCACGAAGGCGCGCCAGTCGACCACGCGCCACCACGCCAGCACGCGCGACAGGTTGGCCATCGCGGCCGCCACTGCCATGATGGGGACCGCCTGCTTGGGGCCGAAGTTGTAGACCAGCACCGGCAGCAGCATGATGGAAGAACCGGTGCCGATGATGCCGCTGACCATGCCGGCGATCAGGCCGACGCTCAGGACGAAGATATAAGCTGCCACGGGGTGTTCTGAAGAATTTTTATGGAATGCCGCGGCGGTATTGTACGCCGTCGCTTGACACCCCGTGGCGGCCTTGTTGCTGTGGGCTATGGCCGTTCGCCGGCCTTGAGTCGCGCGGCGATGGCGTCGACCACCGCCGGCAGGTCCGCCACCGAGTCGATTACATAATGGGCGCCGGCTTCGCGCAGGCGCATTTCAGCCAGCGCCTTGAGCGCCTTGATCTGCTCCGGCGACAACTGCGCCAGTTCGGCCCTGGTGCAACCGACTTCGTTACCGGACAGCGAGACGCCGACGCTCCACATGCCGGCACGGATGCCTTCCTCGATGCCGGGCACGGTGTCGTCAACCTTGATGCAGGCGGCGACGTCGCCGATCTTCAGCGCCAGCATGTTGGCCAGCGCCATGTAGGGACCGGGGCGGCCGCCGGCTTCCAGTTCGTCACCGGCGATCACATGGTCGGGCGCGATGCCTTCGGCCGCTGCCAGCGGCAGCAACACGTCCAGCACCTGGCGCGGATAGCCGGAGCAGGAGCCGATTTTCAGGCCCCTGTCGCGCAGCCAGGCAAGCATATCGGCGGCGCCGTCGATGGCTTGGGAGTATTCACCGACCTTGGCGATCTGCATCGGCATGAAGCGCGCATAGATGGCGTCGACATCGGCGTCGCCCGGCAGAGCGCCGTGGCATTCCTTCCATTGACGGGCGATTTCAGGGTTGTCGAGCAGGGTGCGGATGTGCTGCCACTTGGACAGGCCCATCGGACCGCGCGCCTGTTTCAGCGAGATGTTCATGTCGAAGCTCTTGAAGGCATCGACGAAAATTTGCGTCGGCGCCAGCGAGCCGAAATCGACCAGCGTGCCGGCCCAGTCGAAGATCACTGCCTGCAGATCGATGGGGGCATGGAGGGGACGTGTCATGGGAATTCCTTTGCGGTCAAAAATGCGATCAAGAGTGGAGGGCGGCGATGAAGTTGCGTCCGCGCGGGCCTTGCAGCGCGCGTTGCACCCGCGCGTCCCAGGCTTCGGCGACGCCGTAGTGCGCGGGATCGGTACTGACGCCCAGGCTTTCCAGGAACGCCGACAGCACGGCGACGGCTTGCTGCGCATCGGCGGCGTCGAAGATGTCCAGCAGCAGGGCGTCGACGGCGTCATCGTTGCCGAAGGCCAGCGCCATCACGTGCGGCAGCGAGAACGAGCAGGCGATGCCGTGGGCAACGCCGTGGTGCAGCGTGATGTCGTAGGACAGCGAATGCGCCAGCGCGGTCTTGGTGTTGGAGAACGCCAGGCCGGCTTGCAGCGCGGCGGTGGCCATGCGTTCGCGCAGCGCAAGGTCGTGCGGATGCGCCATGAGATCGGGCAGCGTGGCGACGATGCTGCGTGCGGCGGCGGCAGCCAGGCTGGACGAGACCGGATTGCGGTTGACGTTCCAGATCGACTCCAGCGCGTGCGACAGCGCATCCAGGCCGCTGGCCAGCGTGATGCCCGGCGGCAGGCTCAGCATCAGTTGCGGATCAATAATGGCGGCGGTCGGCCAGGTCCATGATTGATGCAGCGAATACTTGCTGCCGGCGTCGGCATCCCAGATGGTGGCCCAGGGCGTGACTTCGCTGCCGGTGCCGGCGGTGGTGGGGACGGCGATCAGCGTCTTGGCGCCTGCGCCTGACAAAGCGTCGCCGTCGCGCAGATGCGCCAGCAATTCATCGAAGCGTCCCGAAGGTGTGCGCGTCAGCATGGCCTTGGCGCAGTCGATCACGCTGCCGCCGCCGAAGGCGACGATGCAATCGACGTCACGGTGTTCGCGCCACACGCGCTCATACATCGCGGCGAGCCAGCTGACGTCGGGATTCGGTTGCACGGCGTTTTCAATGCCGGCCAGTTGCGGGCCGAGCAATTGCGCGATGCGCGCTTCCAGTCCGAGCGCGGCGGCTTCGGGGAACGTGATCAGCAGGGCGCGCCTGCCGTTGAGCAGCGCCGGCAATTGCGCCAGGCTGCCGCTGCCGGCCTGGATAGCGACCGGGTTGTGATATTTCCACATGGGTTTCTTTGCTAAAAATGGGAGCGTGAAAATTAATGGACCTTGCCGTCCTGGATCATCTGGCGCAGGCGGCTGGAGATGGTGTCGGCAACCACCACCATCAGCGTCACGACCACGATGCAGGTGGCGGTGTCCTGGTACTTGAACAGTTTGAGGCTGCTGACCAGTTCGAAACCGAGGCCGCCGGCGCCGACCATGCCGAGCACGGTTGCCTGGCGCAGGTTGACCTCAAAGCGATACAGCACGGTGGCGATCCAGGCGGTGATGACCTGCGGCAGCACGCCGAAGACGATCACCTGCAGCGGACGGGCGCCGGTGGCGCGCAGGGCTTCCAGCGGGCCGTCGTCGATTTCCTCGATGCTTTCGGCAAAGAACTTGCCGACCATGCCGATGCCGTGCAAGGCCAGCGCCAATACGCCCGGGAAAGGCCCGAGGCCGACCGCGGAGACGAACACCAGCGCCAGGATCAGCTCGTTGATGCTGCGCGTGACGTTGAGCATCTGGCGCACGGCCTGATAGACGATGCGGTTGCGATTGAGGTTGCGTGCCGCCAGGAACGACACCGGGATGGCGCCGATTACGCCCAGCAACGTGCCCCAGATGGCGATTTGCACGGTTTCCACGGCGGGGCCGACCAGATTGCCGAGGATCTTCCAGTTGGGCGGGAAGGAGCGGCTCAGGAAGTCGCCGATCTGCGGCAGGCCGTCGGCCAGTTCGCCCCAGCTCAGTTGCGTGCCTTGCGCGCTCCAGGCGAGGATGAAGGCGACTGCGGCCACGGCGGCGATCGACAGCAGCCAGGAGCGCAAGGTCAGCGGACGGGCGCCGGTCCAGACGTAGTCGTGATAGCTGGCGCGGTCCATGTTGGCAGACAAGGGCGTGCTCATGACAGGGCTCCTTCCAGGATCATTTCCGACGGTGCCGATGGTGCCGACGGCGGTCGCGCGGCGTCTGTTTCGTCCTGCGCCTTGACCTGATCCAGGCCGGAATAGATGAGATTGAGGTGCGACTCGCGCAGCTCGTCGCCGCGGCCGTCGAACACCAGCTTGCCGCCGGCCAGGCCGACGATGCGGTCGCCGAATTCACGGGCGTAGTCGACCTGATGCAGGTTGCAGACCACGGTGATGCCGAGTTCGCGGCAAGCGGCGCGCAGGTATTGCAGCACCAGGCGCGAGGTTTTGGGGTCCAGGCTGGCGACCGGTTCGTCGGCCAGGATGACTTGCGGACGCTGCGCCAAGGCGCGGGCGATGCCGACGCGCTGGCGCTGGCCGCCGGAGAGCGCATCGGTGCGTTGTTCGGCCTTGTGTTCCAGTTCGACGCGGCGCAGGCAATCCATCGCCAGCGCCACATCCTGGCGGCTGAACAATTGCAGCACCGAACTCAGCGTCGCGGTCTGGCCGAGCCGGCCGGTCAGTACGTTCTTCAGCACCGACAGGCGCGGCACGACGTTGTGATGCTGGAAGATCATGGCCACTTGCTGGCGCAACTTGCGGATGTTGCCGTTGCGCGCATCGGTGGCGTCGAATCCGGCCGCCACCAGTTCACCGGAAGTCGGCGTGGCCAGGCCGTTGATACAGCGCAGCAAGGTCGACTTGCCGGCGCCGGACGGTCCCAGCACCACCAGGAATTCTCCGGGAGCGACATCGAGGTCGATGCCGCGCAGTACGGCATTGCTGCCGTATTGCTTGGTGAGCGAACGGATCCTGATCATTTCATTGCCTTGAGGTCGAGATTGAGGATTTTGGCGGTATCGCGCACGACGTTGTAGGCGGCGTCGTTGGTCGGCACGAAACCGTTCAGCACGCCCTGGTCGCCCCATTCGACGTTCTTGATGTTGGCGAAAGCGGCGGCGATCTTCTTTTTCAGTTCGGGATCCAGATCCTTGCGCCAGACCATCGGCGATTCAGGAATGTCCGGCGAAGTCCAGACGATGTTGAAGTCGCTTTGCTTGACCACGCCCTTGGCGATGGCGGCGGCCAGGATGCGGTCGGCCACGGCGGCGGCGTCGACCTTCTTGTTGGCGACGGCGAGGATGCTGGCGTCATGCGAACCGGAGAAGATCACGCGGGAGAAATACTTGTTCGGTTCGACGCCTTGCTTTTGCAGGCCGGCAGTCGGGAACAGATGGCCGGAAGCCGACGATGGATCGACGAAGGCCATGGTGCGGCCCTTGAGTTGCGGCACGGTTTCGATGCCGCTGTCCTTGCGTACGATGATCAGGCTCTTGTAGGCGCTCTTGCCGGTCTTCCTGGTTTCGGCGACGGAGAAGGCTTCGACGTTGGCGATCGAGGTCGCCAGCACATAGGAGAACGGGCCGAGGTAGGCGACGTCCAGTTTCTTCGAACGCAGCGCTTCGATGATGCCGTTGTAGTCGGTGGCGATGAAGGGCTTGACCGGCATGCCCAGTTGCTCTTGCAGGCTGTCGATGACCTTCTTGCTGTTTTCCAGCATGGCCTGGGAATCTTCGGCGGGGATCAGGCCGACGGTCAGCTGTTGGGGCTGGGCGGCGAATGCCGAGCTTGCGGAAATCAGGCTAAGGCACAAGGCCAAAGGACGGAAAAGGGCGGAGAGACGTTTCATGATGCTCCTGGCGGCGGTGAGTGAGGTCCGTCCTGTGAGGATGGGCTTGTGTTCATGACTATTAACTGACCCTAAGATTAGGGAGGTTTTGTGACGCCTTTATTATCGATATAATCAGGAGATTGACGATTACCTATTGATTGGATCTATAGATGACGCCTTCGCAACTCCGTGCTTTCCTCGCCGTTGCCCGCAATCGCGGTTTCAGCGCTGCGGCGCGCACGCTTGGCGTCAGCCAGCCAACGCTGACGTCGCAGGTGCAGGCGCTGGAACGCCAACACAATGTCGAACTGTTCTATCGGCGCGGTCGCCGTCTCGACCTGACCGATACCGGCCAGCGGCTGTTGCCGATCGCCCAAAAGATCGCCGAGCTCGAACTCGACGCCTACAACCTGCTGTACAACTCCGGCGTGCTCAATATCGGCCACCTGAAGCTGGGCGCGGTAGGGCCGTTCCATGTGATCGAAATGGTCGATGCCTATCGCCGCAAGTTCCCCAACGTCGAGCTGTCGATCCGCATGGGCAATTCAGCCGAGACCATGGCCGATCTCGAGAATTACGTTACCGACGTCGCCGTGCTGGCCAGCTTCAACGACGATCCGCGCTTCGTGGCGGTGCCGTATGCCGATCACGCCATCGTGGTGTTTGCCCACGTCGACCATCCGTTCGCCAGGCTTGATGCAATCAGTTTGCAGGATTTGCATGGCCAGCCGATGGTGATGCGCGAGCAGGGTTCAACCACCCGGCTGGCGCTGGAGAAGGTGCTCAAGGAAGCTGACGTCATGCCGCGCGTGGTGATGGAGATCGGCAGCCGCGAAGCGCTGCGCGAGGCGGTGGCGCGCGGAATCGGGCTGGGTGCGGTGTCGGAGGCGGAGTTCGTGCCGGATCCGCGTCTGAAATTGCTGCGGATCGAAGGAAACCCGGTCAGTACTCATACCTATATTTATTGCCTGGCCGATCGCAAGGACAGCCGGCTGGTGGCGTCCTTCCTGGAGCAGGTGGCGACGCTGTAAGGGTTCAGGCTGCGGTGGCGGCTATTTCTGCGATTCTGCGATGCGTTCCAAAACGAATTGGCGCATCAGGTCGAGCACCGCCTGCGGCTGTTCATGATGCGGGGCGTGGCCGCAATCGGGGAGCATGGCTTTGTGCGCGGGTGCGCCGTTTCCCTTGGCGATACCGGACACAATGGCGTCGACCTGGGCCGGCGTGCCGTACTGGTCGTCGATACCTTGCATCACCAGGGCAGGACAGTCGATGCGCAGCAAGTCCGCCTCGATATTCCAGCCGGCGAAGGCAGGCGAGAGCCAGGTGTCGGACCAAGCCTTGAACATCTGTTCGGTCTTGTCGCCATGATATTTTTGCAATCCCTTCAGCTTGCCGTCGGCATAGGCGCGGTCGGCTGCGCGGATGCCTTCCAGCGTCACCGATTCGACAAAGACGTGCGCGGCTTCGGTGACGATCGCCTGCAGCAGGGGCGGACGTTGTGCAGCATGCAACAAGGCGATGCTGCCGCCGTCGGAATGGCCGATCAGGATGCAGGCTTGTCCGGGCAACAAGGCGGTCAATACCTGCGGCAGTTCATCGAGCGCGTAGCGATGCAGATAATCCGGCTCACGCCTATGTTGCAGTGCATCGGAAAGACCGTAGCCGAGACGGTCGTACAGCAGCCCGCGACAGCCCGTCGCCGTACACAAGCGTTGCGGAAAATCCTTCCACATTGCAGTGCAACCCAAACCTTCGTGGAGGAACACCAGCCAGGGTTTTACGCGATCGCCGTCGATGATTTCGTAGTGGATTCGTTGTCGTTTGTTGTTCGTCAGGAAAGGCATCGGGACCGGGTTTGCGAATCGAAAGAACAGTTAGTTTTTCATGTTTTCAAAACGCAGTGCAAATATCTTCAAATCTCTCCCGCGCAGAAAAATAAATCTGCTATCTTTATAAACGGCACTGACCTGAAACCACAAGGAGACGCATATGGATTTGGTTGAAAAATTCGACGCCAAAGGCAAGACAGGAGGCGCTTATCACGTCGAGGTGTACCAGACGGAACTGGAAGAAGCCGACAAGGCCGCTCCGCCCGGACTAAAGACCTACAAGCTGGCTGACGGCCGCGCGCTTGATCCCTTGTCGGACGCCAAATTCAAGATTGTCCAGACCGGCGAAAAGATTTACCGGGTCTGACAGGATAAAGAAGCGCGCGCAAGCGCAAAAACTCAAACGGCAGACTTCGCGTCTGCCGTTTTTTATGGGATCGAGCCAACCGAGTTCTTAACCTGAGGTCGGCTTGCGGTAACCGCCCTCGACCCAACGCTCGGCGCTGGCGGCGCTCAGTTTGAAGTTCGGCGCCACCTGCGCCTTGGCCAGCATCTCGCCCATGTCGTCCCATGCCTTCAGGTCGGCATACGGAAAGTCGTCGTCGGGCACGATGTCCAGCGTCACCTTGATACTGCCTTCCGGACCGTCGACGGTGACGTGCTTGTGCAATTGCGCATGCAGCTGCTGCTCGCTGCGGCGACGGAATTCCGAAGCGGTCTTCACCAGCGTGTTGAAGGCGTTCTTGTCCATCGGTTTCGGGTTCTTCTTGTCGCGGCCCATGGTCCACGGACCGATCAGCGTCGGTTCGCGTTCGCCTTCACGCGTCATTTCCACCGCCCAGCCGTCATCGTCGTCGTTCTTGATGATGCGCGCGGTCCAGCCTTCATCGCGCCACAGGCGCGGCTCGTGGATGACATCGGAAATGTCGGTATCGGTATCGGGGGATTCTGGCGCGAGGTCGGACATGAGAGGCTCAATGAAGCAAAGTCCGCCATGATACGACAGGTTTGCAGATAAACTCCCGGACATGGAAATCGAACTCAAACTATTGATCGCCGCCGAGGACGTGCTTGCTTTCTGCGCCTTGCCCTTGCTGCAGCAACACGCCGTCGGCGCCGCCACATCCCAGGACTTGTTCAGCACCTATTTCGACACTCCGACGTTGCACCTGAAGCAGCACCGCTCGGCGCTGCGCGTGCGCAAGGCCGGGGCGTTGTGGATCCAGACCTACAAGGGCGGCGGCAGCGTCGCGGCGGGCCTGCATCAGCGCCACGAATGGGAATGCGAAGTGGCCGGCCCACGGATCGAGTTGGACAAGCTGCTGCCGCTGGTCGACAACCCGGCCGCCCGCGCCGCGCTGGAATTGCCCGGGCTGGCAGCGCAGTTGAAGGCAGTCTTCGCCACCAGTTTCCGTCGCACTGCCTGGCAATTGCGCTTGCCGCAGGGGACCGAAGTCGAGCTGGCGCTGGATCAGGGCGTGGTCGAAGCAGACGGTCGCACGCTGCCGATCTGCGAGATCGAGCTGGAGCTGAAATCGGGCCAGACCGACGAACTGCTGGCGTTTTCGCAGGCGCTGCGGCAGGCGATTGCCTTGGCGCCGAGCAATGTCAGCAAGGCCCAGCGCGGTTTCGCCTTGCGCTTCCCGGGCAAGGACAGTTCGCTGTAACGACGCCCCGGCTGCGTTGCAAGGCCTGATCAAGGCTGCAACATTTTCTCCCGACAATTTTCCCCGACATTCGGATGAGGTCCCGTTCCGGCAGTGGCATGGATGCTGCTTGCCTGGAAGAGGACGGCAAACTTCGCTGATTTGCACAGCAGTGGTGCAAATCGAGGGGGGGCCGTCACGGATTCGATTCATCCAAGACAGGGGAACCCATGAACACCATCGCCGCAGCCGCGCCTGCCCATATCGACATCGCCGTGGAAGAACGCGACGTCACTTTCCGTCGCGTCGTCTGGCGCATCGTCCCGTTCGTCACGCTGATCTGGTTCCTGGCCTGGGTCGACCGCGTCAATGTCGGTTTCGCCAAGCTGACCATGATGAGCGACCTGCAATGGTCGGACGCCGTCTACGGCGCCGGTGCGGGGATTTTCTTCATCGGCTATTTCATCTTTGAAGTGCCGAGCAACCTTGCGCTGCAAAAATTCGGCGCGCGCAAGACCATCATGCGCATCACCATCGGCTGGGGCATTACCTGTGTGCTGATGGCGTGGGTGCAGACCGCGACGCAGTTCTACTTCCTGCGTTTCCTGATGGGCGCGTTTGAAGCCGGCCTGCAACCCGGCGTGATCCTCTATCTGACCTACTGGCTGCCGACGCACCGGCGCGGCAAGGCGCTGGGGATCTTCGTCTCGGCCTCGGCGGTCTCGCTGGTGGTCGGCAGTCCTCTGGCCGCCTACATCATGGAGTTGTCGCAGGGCCTGGGCGGTTTCAAAGGCTGGCAATGGCTGTTCCTGATCGAAGGGATCCCTTCGATCCTGGCCGGCGCGGCGGCGTATTTCCTGCTGACCGATCGCCCGCGTGATGCGCACTGGCTCAATGACCGCGAAAAGGAACACGTCGAAACCGAACTGGCCGCCGAAGACCAGGCGCTCGGTCCGCGCGAGCACAGCTTCTTTGCGTCCCTGCGCAGCGGGCGCATGTGGGCGCTGATCATGGTGTTCTTCTGCATCATCGCCGGCAACGCCACGCTGGTGTACTACGGCCCGAGCCTGGTCAAGGAAGTCGGCTTTACCGACATCAAGACGCTGGGCTGGGTGATGGGCGGGATTTATTGCTGCGGCTGGCTGGGCATGCTGATCAATGGCTACTTGTCGGACCGCAACAAGGAAGTGCGCATCCACACCGCGGTGGCGGCAGCGATCGGCGCGCTGGGTTTGCTGCTGGCGGCATATTTCCTGGGCGAGAAGAGCGCCGCCGGCGTGGTGTTCGCACTGGCGCTGTCATCGGCCGGCACGATGGGCGCGATTCCCGTGTTCTGGCAATTGCCGGGACGTTTCCTGTCGGGTACGGCGATCGTGGTCGGCCTGGCGGTGATCAATTCGGTGGCCAATCTGGCCGGGTATTTTTCGCCGCAGCTGCTGGGTTATCTCAAAACCACCACCGGGCAATACGGCAAAGGCCTGACCACCATCGCCATCGTGGAGTTGATGGCGACGGTGATGATTTTTGCCTTCATCAGCAAGACCTCGAAACTCGCAAAATAAGCGTCGGAAACCAAGTGTCGGAAACGCTCACAGATCCGGCGGTGGCGGCGCCAGCACATCGCGGCTGCCGCTTTTGGACATTGAGGACAGGATGCCGGCGGCTTCCATCTGTTCCACCAGGCGCGCGGCGCGATTGTAGCCGATGCGGAACTGGCGCTGCACCGAGGAGATCGAGGCGCGCCGGCTGCGCGTGACATAGGCCACCGCTTCGTCGTAGAGCGGATCGGCTTCATCGCCGGGTTCGCCGAACATGTCGGTTTGCTGCGGCTCTTCCGAGGCCGGACCGGCCAGGATGGCTTCCTCGTATTGCGGCTCGCCGTGGGCCTTCAGGTGTTCCACCACGCGATGCACTTCCTCGTCCGACACGAACGCTCCATGCACGCGCTGCGGATAACCCGATCCCGGCGGCAGGAACAGCATGTCGCCGTGGCCGAGCAGGGTTTCCGCGCCCATCTGGTCGAGCACGGTGCGCGAGTCGATCTTGGACGACACCTGGAAGGCCACGCGGGTCGGGATGTTGGCCTTGATCAGGCCGGTGATCACGTCCACCGAGGGACGCTGCGTCGCCAGGATCAGGTGGATGCCGGCGGCGCGGGCCTTTTGCGCCAGACGAGCGATCAGCTCTTCGATCTTCTTGCCGGCCACCATCATCAGGTCGGCCAACTCGTCAATCACCACCACGATCATCGGTAAGGGATCGAGCGGCTCGGGCGCGTCGGGCGTGAGCGAGAACGGATTCTTCACGCGCTTCTCGGCGGCGATGCCGTCGGCGATCTTCTGGTTGTAACCGGCCAGGCCGCGTACGCCCAGCGCCGACATCAGGCGATAGCGCTTGTCCATTTCGGCGACACACCATGACAGCGCATGCGCGGCCAGCTTCATGTCGGTCACGACCGGCGCCAGCAGGTGCGGAATGCCGTCGTAGACCGACAGTTCCAGCATCTTCGGATCAATCATGATCAGGCGCACGTCATCAGGCGTGGCCTTGTACAGCAGCGACAGGATCATGGCGTTGATCGCCACCGACTTGCCGGAGCCTGTCGTACCGGCCACCAGCATGTGCGGCGCACGGGCGAGGTCAGTCGCCACCGGGACGCCGGTGATGTCCTTGCCCATCGCCAGCGTCAGATGCGACGCCGAGCGCGCATAGGCTTCGGACTGGATGATTTCGGCCAGGCGAATCATCTGGCGCTTGGGATTGGGCAGTTCAAGACCCATGCAGGTCTTGCCGGGAATGGTTTCCACCACCCGGATCGAGGTCAGGCCGAGCGCGCGCGCCAGGTCCTTCATCAGGTTGACGATTTGCGCGCCGCGCACGCCCAGCGCCGGTTCAATTTCAAAACGCGTGATGACCGGGCCGGCGTAGGCGCCCAGCACGGTGACGGGGACCTTGAATTCCTTGAGGCGTTGTTCGATCAGCTGGCCGATTTCCAGCAGCTGGGTTTCGTCCATCTCGACCGGCATGTCGCTGCCCTGGTCGAGCAGTTCGATGCCGGGCAGGGGAACCTCGGTCGGACGATACGGACGAGCCGGAGCAGGAATCGGCGCAGCCGGCTGGGCTGCGGGCGCTTGAGTCCAGGTGCGGATCTGCATGGGCGCAGCGGCAACAACTGGTTCCTGGATCGGTTCTTCAAATAGCAAAGCCGGAGCCGGTGATGGCGCAGCGTAGGCCGGTTCAGGGATTTCGATGATGTCCGGTTCAATGCGGGTGTCGATGATGTTGAATGGCTCGGGCGCGGTGATGACTTCCTGCTCCGGCGCGGCGGGATGGAAGGCGGTGGTCTGGGGCACAGTCGGCGGCAGGACCGGAATAAGACTCGGAGCAACCGGAGAAGCAATGACCGGCTCGACAGGCGCTACCGGTTCATGCGCGCGCAGCGAGGCGCTCAGCGACGTCGGAATCGCCTGGCTGCGGTCGCTGGCGGTGCTGATGCGGACCTTGGTGCTGCTGCCGGCGATGGGCGTGATCTTCGGTTTACTGATGAGGCTGGTGGCCAGCGACGGCTTGGGTGCCGCATTATGGGCCCGGGCCGGAGTTTCGGCTTGCGGGATGGAAGCCGAGCGCGCCAGCATGGCCTGTGTCGGGCGCAGCGATTCGAACGCGGCCCATTCGGAGGCTGGACGCGCCGGTCGTTTGGGCGGTTCGGCCTTGTGCTGCGAAGCGCCCGGCCAGTTACCGGCAGGATTGGCGGCGCGCGGCAATTCATTGGGTAGCGGCCAGGGATCGCGCTTGCGGGTCAGGTTGCCGAAGGCAGGCGAGGCAGGCGAGCCAGACGGTTTCGATTGCGCAGGTGGAGGGCGGTGCGATTGCGCGGCCGGCATGTTGCGAATGGTGGGGGCGATATTGGCCTGGGTGCGGCGCGGCACCGATGCCTGCAGCGGCAGGGAACTGGTATCGGCATCGAGGTCGGGCCTGGTCTTGCGGCGGCCGAACAGCCAGAACAGGCCGATCAGTCCTGTTGTCAGCAATGCAATCACCGCGATCAGCTTGCCGAAGGCGGCGGTGACGTTGCGTGCGAGCGCCTGCCCGAACAGGTCGGTTTCCAGCATGGCATCGCCCTGCGAGCGCAGCATGGCCTCGATCGCGCTGCTGGCGCACAGGACCGCCAGGGTGCCCAGCCAGATGCGGATGGAGCCGCGTCCGCGCAGGCCTTTTCCGGACAATAAAGACAGTAATACTCTGCCCAGCAGGGGCAGTATCCACAGGAACGACCAGCCGAACCAGTCAAGTAAAAATAAGCGCATCCCGCAAGTTTACAGGAAGCGGGCGCTCAAGCTGAAATTTAAGCTGAAACTTAAGATGAAAAAATCCCGCTTCCCTGACCCAAAGCCAAGGAAGCGGGAGTGCGGGCGCAAGGATTTACTTTTCCAGCGGCACCGTCAACGGCTTGCCGTCCTGCACCAGCGACCAGACCAGCAACTTCGCCGGTTTGGTGGCGCTGGCGTTGCGCGACACCAGGTGCGGCGTGTCCGGCGCTTCATACCAGGACTCGCCCGCCTTGTAAGTCACCGGCGCGCCGCCCTGCAGCTGGGAGACCACTTCGCCTTCCAGCACGTAGGCGAAGATCGAGCCGGGATGGCGATGCGCCACCGAGCTTTGGCCGGGACCGTAGGCGACGACCGCCATGACGCCGCTTTTGCCGGGCGCATCGGACAGGGCCTGATGCTGCAAAGGCGTGACGACTTCATCGCCATGTTTGCCGTCGTGGGCGCCGGCGCTGGCCACCATGGCCAGCAAAACGATTAGAAGCGCGCTTTTCGCTGTAGAAATGAATCGCATGTCAGGCTCCTTGTCCGTCGCTGTTTCAGGCGACCGGCATCTTGCGGAAGCCGATGGCGAAACGGTTCCAGGCATTGATGGTATTGATGGCCAGGGTCAGGTTGACCAGTTCGGCATCGGTGAACTGGGCGCGCGCCAGGGCATAGTCCTCGTCGGGAGCGCCGGTTTGCGAGATCAGGGTCAGCGATTCGCTCCAGGCCAGGGCGGCGCGCTCGCGCTCGGTGAAGAACGGGGTTTCGCGCCAGACCGGCACGGCGTACAGGCGGCGTTCGGTCTCGCCGGCCTTGCGGGCGTCGGCGGTGTGCATGTCGACGCAGAAGGCGCAACCGTTGATCAGCGACACGCGCAGGCGGACCAGTTCCAGCAGGGAGGTTTCGAGGCCGAGCTTGCCGACCACGTTTTCGAGGGCGATCATGCCCTTCAGGACTTCAGGGGATGCTTTGTAGAAATCGACGCGTTGTTCCATGGCGATGCTCCTTGGTAAGTTAAGTAAATTAAATCAGTCAGTGAAATCGTTGTGGCCGGTGTGTGTTTGCTTGGCCAGTGACGTCATCATAAGGAGACCACTCCCGGTCGCGGATAACCAATTCCTCGAAAAAACAGGAGACCACTTTCGATCGCCCGGCTAGAATCGCCGAGGAAGCATAAGC
Organism: Herbaspirillum lusitanum; assembly: GCF_026127345.1. Lineage (NCBI taxonomy): Bacteria > Pseudomonadati > Pseudomonadota > Betaproteobacteria > Burkholderiales > Oxalobacteraceae > Herbaspirillum > Herbaspirillum lusitanum. The sequence goes on from NZ_QXFG01000008.1 coordinate 662,248, forward strand.
AGCAACAAGCAGCAACAAGCCGCAACCAGCAGCGAACAACAAACAAAAACACAGCAGGGAGCAGCCCGCATGGAATTGCACATCGTCATCGAAGGCAGCAAGGATCTGGCCGGGCAGGTTTATCGCCAGCTGCGCGACGCCATACAAAGCGGCCGCCTGGCGCCGGGAGAACAGGTGCCGCCGTCGCGTCTGTTGGCAATACAACTGGGCCTGTCGCGCAAGACCGTATCGGAAGCCTATAGCCGCCTGACGCTGGACAAGCTGCTGGTGGGCCGGACCGGCAGCGGCACCTTCGTCAATGCGCCGCCCGAGCCGAAATCCAAGCCGAAACGTTTTGAAAGCGGCGACCTCGCCTCCGGCAAACTGATCGCGCATTGGCTCGATCAGTCGTTCCCGCTGCTGATGCGGCATGTCGGTCCGGAAACGCGCTCGCAATACGATTTCATGGGCGGTATTCCGGTGCGCAGGCAATTCCCGCAGGAAGAGTGGCGTCAATGCGTGCTGTATGGCTTGCGCCAGATCAGCGAATCGTGCGGTTTCTATGCCGAGACCGAAGGCTTGCCGGCGTTGCGTGAAGCGATCGCACGCCACGTCTCGTTCTCGCGCGGTGTGCAATGTACGGCCGCCGACGTGCTGGTGACCAACGGCGCGCAGCAGGCGCTGGACCTGATTGCGCGGGTGCTGGTGGAGCCGGGCAGCGTGGTGGCGGTGGAGGATCCCGGCTACCCGCCGGCGCGCATGCTGTTCTCGGCGCAAGGAGCCCGGGTGGAGAGCGTGCCGGTGGACGGCGAAGGGATGCAGGTCGATCTGATTCCGGACGGCACGCGGCTGATCTACGCGACGCCGGCGCATCAGTTCCCGCTCGGCATGCCGATGAGTCCGGCGCGGCGTGCGGCCTTGCTGGCGCGTGCGCGTGAATTGCGGGCCATCGTCATCGAAGACGACTACGACAGCGAGTTCCGCTATGAAGGCCGGCCGATGGATTCGCTGCAAAGCATGGACCAGGATGGGCTGGTGGCCTTTGTCGGCACATTTTCCAAGTCGATGAACCCGGAGTTGCGCGTCGGCTACGTGATTGCACCGCCCTCGATTTTGCGCGCCATGACCGTGGTCAAGGGCCTGTCGGACTGGCATACGCCGACCATGACCCAATGGGCGATGGCCAGGTTCATCGACGAAGGCTATCTGCAAAAGCATATCCGACGCTGCCACGGCATCTATGTCGCGCGGCGCGAAAAGCTGCATGCCGCGCTCAACGGCACGCTCAAACCCTGGATGTGCGCGGTGCCGACCACCGCCGGCTTCCACCTGGCGGCGCGGATGACGGCCAAGGTCGACATGACGCAACTGCTGCGGCTGGCGCGCCGGGTCGACGTCGCACTGTACACGCTGGACGAGTTCTATTACCGGGTCAAGCCCGAGCCCGCGCTGTTCTTCGGCTATGGCGCCATCGAGTCGCTCGACATCGAGACGGCGCTGGGACGCGTGAAGACGATCCTGGAAGAACTTGGCAATTGAGCGGCAGTTAAGCAGCAACTGAGCAGCAACTACGCAGCCGACACTTCAGGCCCTGCTCAGACCTTTTCGATCATCGGATAAAAATCGCGGTCCTCGCGCTGCATGCGGTCGAACAGGACTTTCAGCACCTTGTTGGCTTCACTGCGGAAACCGCCCGGATCGGCAGCAACGTGGCCGGCGTCATTCCATTTGCGCGCAAATTCGCCATAGGCTTCGGCGATGTGCGTCATTTCATGCTGGTATTGCTTGCCCATCATGGCCAGGCGCGGATTATTGGCCTCCTGCAAGGCGGGATAGAGGAATTTGTCCTCGATCGACAGGTGGAGCTTGATGACCGAGCTCATCTTGATCACTTGTGCAGCGATGTCGGCGGCGTGTTCGGCGATGCCCAGATGGGAAAACTCCTTGAGCTTGCGGATGTTGTCGAAGATGACGCTGTGCTGGTGTTTGTATTTGTCGATGTCCATGGGTTGTCTTTCATACCTCATCAATTCTGAAAATCGCGCCGGACAGCATGCAGTCCGGCGCAAAACGATTTATCCAGCGTCAATCCAGCGAAGAAGCCGGGCCGAAGAACTCGTAACGGGCCTGGGCCGCCGGAACGCCCAGCTCGTGCAGATGGCGCTTGACGGCCTTCATGAAGGACTTGGGACCGACGAAATAGGCGTCCACGTCCATCGACTCAGGCAGCCAGCGGGACAGCTTGTCGCGGTCGAGGTAGCCGGTCGCATGCGGGGCCGGGTCTTGTTCGCGCGTTTGTTCGTAGCAGAAGAAATGCTGCAACTGCGGATGTTCCTGCGCCAGGTCGGCGATCTTCTTGCCGAAGGCGTGCACGCCGCCGTGGCGCGCCGCATGGATGAACACCACCGGGCGCTTGCCCGGCAGCGCCGCGTCCAGCATCGCCAGCATCGGCGTGATGCCGACGCCGCCGCTGATCAGCACCAACGGGCGCTCGCTTTGCGTCAGGGTGAATTCGCCCGACGGCGGCATCAGGTCGATCTGCTTGCCGACGGTCATGTGGTCGTGCAGGAAGTTGGAAACCTTGCCGTTCGGCTCGCGCTTGACGCTGATGCGGTACATCTTGCTGTTCGGCGCGGCCGAGAGCGAGTACTGGCGGCGCATTTCTTCGCCGTCGACGGTGACGCACAGGCCGATGTACTGGCCCGGGTGGTATTCCAGGATGGCCTTGCCGTCTTCCGGCGCGAAGTAGAAGGAGGTGATTTCGTCGCTCTCGTCGACGCGGCGCACCACGACAAACTTGCGCAGGCCGCGCCAGCCGCCGTCGGCCTTTTCGGTAGCCTGATAGATGCCTTCCTCGGCGCCGATCAGGATCTCGGCCAATTGGCCATAGGCGGCGCCCCAGGCTTCGATGACCTGGTCGGTGGCGATTTCCGCGCCCAGCACTTCACGGATGGCGCGCAGCAGGCAGTCGCCGACCATCGGATAATGTTCGGGCTGGATCTGCAGGGCGACGTGCTTGTTGATGATGGTGGTGACCAGGCCGCCCAGTTGTTCGAGCTGGTCGATATGGCGCGCGTACATCAGCACGCCGTTGGCCAATGCGCGTTGCTGATCGCCGCTGCCTTGATGGGCTTTGTTGAACAGCGGGATGACTTGCGGGTAGTCGCGCATGAGCATCTTGTAGAAGTGCGTGGTCAGCGCTTCGCCGCCGCTTTCGAGCAGGGGGACGGTGGATTTGACGATGGCGCGGTGGACGTCGGAGAGCATGGCGATACCTTTCAGGGTTGAACAAGTGGGACCGAGGTCAAGAATCCTCGTTTTTTGCATCTTCTTATCCCTTCTTAATCAAACTCCATGCCAGACTAAAAATCTTTTATAATCAGTCACTTAAAAAATGACCGAGTCGAATCGACCCGAGTCATAACGACTCATAAGGGTAAAAATGACTCCTAAGCTCATGCTGGACGCATTGATTCCGCTGATGGCCGATCTGTCCAGGGAATTACACGACAGCGAGCGCTATCGCCGTCTGCTGGACACGTTGCGGATGCTGTTTCCCTGCGACGCCGCCGCCTTGTTGCGGCTCGACGGCGAGGTACTGGTGCCGCTGGCGATCAACGGGCTGAGCAGCGACACACTCGGCCGGCGCTTCCGCGTGAGCGAACATCCGCGCTTTCGCGTGCTGTTGTCGAACGTGCCGCCGACGCGTTTCCCTGCCAACTCGTCCTTGCCCGATCCTTACGACGGCTTGGTCGAAGCGCATTCGGGCGAACTTCATGTGCACGATTGCATGGGCTGCCAGATCAGCATGAACGGCCGGCCCTGGGGTTTGCTGACGCTGGACGCGCTCGGTCCCGGACGCTTCGATTCGGTCGACACTGCCTCCTTGCAAGCCTTCGCCAGCCTGGCGGCGGCCACCGTCAACGTCGCCGAACGCATCCATAACCTTGCCGAGACCAGTGAGCAGGAACGCCAGCGCGCCGAAGCCTACCGGCTCGCCGCCAACCAGAGCCGGCGCGAGCTGATCGGCCAGAGCCCGGCGCACAAGCGCATGATGAAAGAGGTGCGGCTGGCCGGTCCGAGCAACATGACGGTGCTGATTACGGGGGAAACCGGCACCGGCAAGGAGCTGGTCGCCAACGCCATCCACGCCGCCTCGCCGCGTGCGCGCAAGCCCATCATCAGCCTCAACTGCGCCGCCTTGCCAGAAACCCTGGTCGAGAGCGAGCTGTTCGGCCACGTCCGGGGCGCGTTTTCCGGTGCGGTCAGCGACCGGCGCGGCAAGTTCGAGCTGGCCGACGGCGGCACCTTGTTCCTCGACGAGGTGGGAGAGTTGTCGCTGACGGTGCAAGCCAAGTTGCTGCGCGCGCTGCAGAGTGGGCAGATCCAGCGCGTCGGTTCGGACGAGGAGCATAAAGTGGACGTGCGCGTGATCGCCGCCACCAATCGCGATCTCGAGGAAGAAGTGCGGCTGGGCCGCTATCGGTCCGACTTTTACCATCGCCTCAGCGTCTACCCGCTGGCGGTGCCGCCGTTGCGCGAGCGCGGTCACGACATCTTGCTGATCAGCGGATTCTTCCTGGAAGAAAACCGTTTCCGGCTGGGTTTGCTGAGTCTGCGCCTGGCCACCGATGCCCAGGAAGTGCTGCTCAATTACCGCTGGCCTGGCAATGTACGCGAACTGGAACACGTGATTGCGCGCACCGCGCTCAAGGCGCTCGGCAAGCATCCCGAACGGCCGCGCATCCTGACGCTGGCGGCCGAGGATTTCGATCTGTCCAATGAGAAGGCGAACGCGCTGTCATCGCACGAGGGATTGCATGAGCAGCAAGTCCAGACCGAGCTCGACCTGCAGAACGCCAGCGGCCTGCGCGACGCCGTGAGCGCCTACGAACGGCGCCTGGTCAGCGCCTGCCTGGCGCGCAACGGCGGCAACGTCGCCTCGGCCGCGCGCGAACTGGGTGTCGACCGCGCCAATCTCAACCGGATGGCGAAGCGGCTCGGGCTGAAGTAGCGCCGATCACGTCAAAACTGTTCCCACGAGCCTGCGTCGTCGTGCGCAGGCGCTTCGCTGGCGATGGTTTTTTTCACCGCAGCAGTCTTGGATGCGGTCTTGACGTTTGTTTTGGCAGGCAGAGACGCCGGCTCGGGCGTGATGTTCACGGTGCGCTTGGGCGCTGTGGCCGTGTGTGTCTGGCCTTGCGGCAAGGCATGGCGATCCAGCTTGAATACGCTGACGATCTGTGACAGGTTGCTTGCCTGTTCCTGAAGCGACTGGGCCGCGGCAGCGGCTTCCTCCACCAGCGCAGCGTTCTGTTGCGTCACTTCATCCATCTGGGTAATCGCGCGGTTGATCTCATCGAGGCCGACGCTTTGCTCATGGCTGGCAGCGGTGATTTCACCGACGATGTCGGTCACGCGTTTGACGCTGCTGACCACTTCGTCCATGGTCGAACCGGCTTGTGCGACCAGCTTGCTGCCGATACCGACCGTGGTGACGGAGTCGTCGATCAACTGCTTGATTTCCTTCGCGGCGGCGGAAGAGCGTTGCGCCAGGCTGCGCACTTCGGAGGCGACCACGGCAAAGCCACGGCCTTGCTCGCCGGCGCGCGCGGCTTCCACGGCAGCATTGAGCGCCAGAATATTGGTCTGGAAGGCAATGCCGTCAATCACGCTGATGATATCGACGATCTTGCGTGAAGATTCGTTGATCGAACCCATGGTATCGACCACCTGACCGACCACGTTGCCGCCCTGGATGGCGACTGCGGAGGCGGACGCCGCCAGCTGGTTGGCCTGGCGTGCATTGTCGGCGTTCTGCTTGACGGTTGACGTCATCTCTTCCATGGCGGAGGCGGTTTCTTCGAGCGAGCCGGCCTGCTGCTCGGTGCGCGAGGACAGGTCCATGTTGCCGGTGGCGATTTCGCTTGATGCGGTCGCGATCGTGTCGGTGCCCGTGCGTACGCTGCTGACGATGCGCAGCAGGTTGTCGTTCATCTGCTTGAGCGCACCGAGCAACTGGCCGGTTTCGTCTTCGCTGTTTTGTTGGATATCGGCCGTCAGGTCGCCGTCGGCAACCTGGCGGGCGATCTTGACGGCTTGCGTCAGCGGCCGCGAGATGATGCGCGCCACCATGATTGCCAACGTCATCGCCGCAATGATGCACAAGGCCAGCATGGCGATGATCCACAGCCGCCCGTTATGGTAAGTGTCATCGGCCAGCTTGTTCGATATGTCCGAGCCACGCTCATTGACAGCGCTCAATTTGTCGAGGATCTCGATCGCCTTGCGATAGCTTTTGGTCGATTCGCCCTTCATGAGGGTGCGTGCCTCGGCGTTCTTGTTGTCGCGCGACAGGGCGATGATCCTGGGATGTTCGGCGACCATGACGTCCAGCGTTTTGCCGAGTTCCGGGTAGAGGGCGCGTTCTTCCGGTTCGGTGATCTGGCTCTCGTACAGCTTGCGCGATGCGGCAAGGGCGTCGAGTTGCCTGTTGGCGTTCTGCTCGATTTCCTCAAACTCCTTGGCGTCGGCGGCAAGAATATGCTGCTGCTCAAAGCTGCGGATGCGCGAGGCCGTGAACTTCAGCTGGGCGAGGGTACGGATGGTCGGCAGCCAATTGGTGGCGATATCGGTAGAAGCGCGGTTGACCTTGTCAAGCTGGCTGATGGCGAAAACGCCAAGTCCTGTTGCCAACACGATCACGGTTAAAAAGGTGGCGATCAGCTTGGTGGCGATCTTCAAGTTGTAGAACCATTTCATTGCGTGTCTCCCCGCTTTTTGTGAATCGGCGCATCGCATCTTGATTTCCGATGGTGCTTTTCTTCCCGCCCGCAGCAGCGGCCAGTTCCTCACAGAATTGCATGGAAGATAACTTTATTCAAACAAAAGCCGTCGTTATTCGTGTATTTATTGATAATTTTTCTTCTTGTAATTCACGAGGGATATGCAGGTGCTGACAACAAGCTTGCGTCGTTGCAGAAGCGTTTTCTTGCGGCGTGCAGAGGGAGGATCGCGGCTCAGGCCAGCGTGATCTCGATGCCTTGCGCCTGGTAAGGCGCAATCAGTTCGGCGGCGGTGTCGCGATTGAGCACGATGCGGCTGACCTCGGCCAGCGGCACGATTTCGAACGGCGAGGTGGTGTCGAGTTTGTCCGGCGACGCCAGCACGACGGTGTCGGCTGCGGCGCGGCTGAAGGCGCGCTTGATGCCGGCTTCGTCGAAGTCGAGTGAAGTGATGCCGGTGCGCGGATGCAGGCTGCACACGCCCATGAAATACTGGTCGGCGCGCACCCGTGCGATCTCGTCGATGGTGCCGCTGCCCATCGCCACGACCGAATGCTTGAACAGCTTGCCGCCGATGATGATGACGTCGATATGCGCATGGTTGGACAGCTCGACCGCGATCGACGGGCTGTGCGTGACGACGGTTGCCTTCAGGTCCGGCGCCAGATGGCGCGCCATCTGGACGCAGGTGGTGCCGCCGTCGATGAACACCACCTGGCCGGGCATCACCAGCGCCGCCGCCGCGCGGCCGATGTCGGCCTTGGCGCCGGGTTCGATGTGCTGGCGGTTGGCGAACATCACCAGCGCCGGCGTGCCAAGCAACGGCAACGCGCCGCCATGTACGCGTCGCAGCAAGCCTTCCCTGGCCAGTTCACGCAGATCGCGTCGGATCGTGTCTTCGGACACCTCCAGTTGTTCGCTCACCGGTTTGGCGACGATGCGTCCGTCGCGGTTGAGCAGGTCGAGCAGGTGTTTCTTTCGTTGGCTGGTCAGCATGCTTTTAGTCCGGCGTTGGCAGTGGTATTGGTAAGGTCGGGAGTGTACAAGACAACGCGCAAATTCGTGCAGTTTCACGGAATAAAGGTCGTAATTCTGCACGAATATTCTTGATTATTCCTGATATTGCATGATATTTTAAATGAAGCGTGCAATACCGGCAGAGTGATTGCCGGGCTTCGCCGCCTTACGAATTCACTGCACAGGAGCAAAACGATGGAAAACGAGCGTGTCCGCATCCGCAATGTCGAAGTCTTGTCCGACGATTGGTATCTGCTCAAGAAGACCACCTTCGACTATCGCCGCGCCGACGGCGTCTGGCAGACGCTCAACCGCGAAACCTACGATCGCGGCAACGGCGCCACCATCCTGCTGTACAACCTGGAGCGGCGCAGCGTCATCCTGATCCGGCAATTTCGCTTTCCGACTTATCGCGACGGCCACGATGGCTTCCTGGTCGAGACGCCGGCCGGCTTGCTCGACAACGCCAGCCCGGAACAACGCATCCGCGCAGAGGCGGAAGAAGAAACCGGCTATCGCGTCGGCGACGTGCGCAAGGTGTTCGAGGTCTTCATGAGCCCGGGCTCGGTGACCGAGAAGCTGCATTTCTTCGTCGGTGAATATACCGACGACGCGCGCGCAGGCGAGGGCGGCGGGAATGTCGCCGAAGGGGAGGATATCGAGGTGATGGAAGTGCCGATCCAGCAGGCGCTGATGATGATCGCCGAAGGTGAAATCGCCGACGGCAAGACCATCATGCTGCTGCAGTACGCGCAGTTGCACCTGTTCGGCGCAGGGCCGAACTAGCGCAGGTAAATCAGGACGGTCGGGCGACGCGCCATTGACGCCACACATGACGCGTCACGACCGCCACCGGAATCCCCAGGCCCAGCCAGCACAGCCAGTCCCAGATGCCGTCGCCGAAAATCCCCGCAGCCAGTCCACCCAGCGACAGCGCTCCCAGCAGCAGCGGCATGCTCCATGTTCCCTTCATGCTTTTTCTCCCGATAAGCTCAGTTCGATCCACGAAGCCGGTCACGATGGCGCCGGCGGTTGCGATTATTGTTGATTCTTGATGACGTTTTTTCGTGCAGGCGATTATAGATGAAAACAATTCTTGTTTATATTCGATGATCAGCAATAAAGGGCTATCAAATCATCGATATCGCCGTTCGATGAACATCGATTTGAAGCGACGAATGTGTCTGGGGATTGTGGCGCGGCGTCGGCATGGATTAAAATGAGAAGCATTCTTATCAACGCCGAAATCCTTCCGTGGCCGAATCCACCCTCCAGCCGGACATGCATTCCTTTTACAGCAGCCATCACGGCTGGCTGTTTGGCTGGCTGCGCAAGAAACTGGGCTGCGCGCACAACGCCGCCGACGTTGCGCAGGATACGTTCGTGCGCATCATCGCGTCGCGCGACGCCTTGCTCGGCGTGCAGGAGCCGCGCGCCTACCTGACCGCAACGGCCAAGCGACTGATGGTGGACCGGGCGCGTCGCCAAATGATCGAGCAGTCTTACCTGGCGGAACTGGCGCTGACCATGGAGCAGGCCGAAGGCTATCCGGGTCCCGAGGAAATCCTGCTCGCCGTGGAAGCTCTTGAGCAGATCAGCGCCGCGCTGCAGTCCGTCGCCGCCAAGGCACGCGAGGCTTTCCTGTTGCATTATCTCGACGGCCGGACGCATGCAGAAGTGGCCGCTGCGCTCGGCGTGTCCACCCGCATGGTCGGCAAATACCTGGTGCAGGTGCTGGTCAAGTGCCGCTTGGCGCAGGCATGAGGTGCCTGCTATGAAGCGTGACCCCGGATTCGACGCCTCGGAAGAGGAGCGCATCGCCGGGCAGGCGGCGCAGTGGATCGTGCAGCTGAGCGCTGACGACGAAGCGGCTCGCCTCACCGCGCAACGCGATTTCGACGCCTGGAAAGCCGCCGATCCGCGCCACGCAGATATGGCCGCACGGTTGGAAGGGTTCATCGGTCGCGTGCAGGGCTTGCGCGGGGCAGGCGGCAACCGGCATCAACCGGCGCGCGCGGCGCTCAATGCCACGTTTACGCTTCAGCACCAACCTGGCCCCCGTACTAAGCAGATCAAGCAAATCAAACAAATCAAGCAAGTCAAACGCATCGGCGCCGCCGTGGCGATCGCGCTGGCGCTGGGTCTGCCGGCATGGGTCGCGATCAAGGCATTCCCGCCGGCCTATCTGGCGGCCGAAATGCGCACCGCCACCGGCAAATGGGAAACCCGCGTACTGGCCGACGGCAGCAGCATTACCTTGAACAGCGCCAGCGCGGTCAATCTGCATTTCGATGCCGCGCGTCGCACGCTGGAACTGGTGCAGGGAGAAATCCTGGTCGACGTCGCCAGGGATCCCGGACGTCCTTTCGTGGTGGAGACGGCGCATGGCAGCGTGCGCGCGCTCGGTACCCGCTTCGTGGTCAGCCGCGAGGCCGATGCTACCGTGCTCAGCATGCTGGAGTCGCGTGTGGAAGTGCGTACGGCGCAGCAAGACCCGAATCATCCAACGGTAGTGGCGGCCGGCCAGCGCCTGCGCTTCACTGCCGACAACATCGGCGCGATCGACGACATCGATGCCCGCAGCATTACCGATGCCTGGAAATTCCATCAACTGGTCGTGCGCAACCAGCCCCTCCCGGAGGTGCTCGACGCGCTCGACCGCTATCGCCCCGGCGCCATCAGCTACAACCGGGAGCAGATCGCCGCCATCAATGTGTCGGCGGTGCTGCCGCTGGACGACACCGGCCGCGCACTGCAATTGCTGGCCAACAGCTTCCCGGCGCTGCGCTTCCGGACCCTGTCGCCGTATCTGGTGCGGGTGGATGCGCCTGAAGCGCCCTGAACGATGGCAAATTTTCATGTGCATTTTCAATCTTGTTTGCGAACACCGGTTCCACTTTTCGTTTCTCGTGCGTCAAGGGAGTATGACCAACGAAAAGGAAGTCTTCATCATGCCGCACCACGACGTTCATCCATATCGCCGATCCACCCGACTTCCCCGCCATACCGCCCGGGCGTCTTCCCCGTTCAACCTGCGACCGCTGGCGTTTGCGATCCGCATCAGCCTGCCGGTCCTGCTGTTGAGCGGCATGGCAATGCCGGCGCATGCACAAACGGCGGTACAGACGGCGGTGCAGACGATTTCCTACGACGTCCCGGCCGGTCCGCTGGCCGATGCGCTGAATCGCTATGCGCAGCAATCGGGTATTTCGATTGCGGTCGACGCCGACAAGGTGGCGGGCAAGCAGAGCGCCGGCATCCGCGGCAACTACGGCGTGGACGAGGGTTTCCGCGTGCTGTTGCGCGATACGGGATATGAGATGCGCAAGACCGATGCCGGCTACGTCCTGGTCGCTCCGGTTGCGGACAACCGCAGCAGCGGCAGCTTGCCGGCCGTGAGCGTGGTCGCGGCAACCGATGGCGGACTGCATCTCGGCGAACGCGTGAGCAGCGGTGCGCTCGGTACGCGCTCGCAGCTGGACACGCCTTTTTCGATGGCCGTGATCAAGGCCGACGACCTGGCCGAGCGCCAGGTCGTCAAGCTGGGCGATGTGTTTGCACTGGATGCCTCGGTTACCGACAACAGCGGCGGCTACAGCAGTTGGGCCAGCTACGTGACCGTGCGCGGCCTGCCGCTGGACTGGCAGAACGCCTACCGCATCGACGGCCGGCCGTTCATGAGCTATGCGATCACCTTGCCGTATGAGCATTTCGAGCAGATCGACCTGCTCAAGGGTTCCTCGGGCTACATGTACGGTTTCGGTGCGCCGGGCGGGATGATCAACTACGTCACCAAGCGTCCGACCGATGAACCGGTGCGCAGTATCGAAGTCGGCTTCAAGTCGAACAACATCTGGAGCGAGCATGTCGACCTCGGCGGACGCTTCGGCCAGGACGGCATGTTCGGCTATCGCGTCAACGCCACGCACGAACAGGGCCGCACCTTCAACGACGGCAATGTGGTTCGCGATACCCTGTCGCTGGCGCTGGATGCGCGTCTCACGCGCGACCTGAGCTGGGAATTCCAGTCCATGTACCACAACCGCAACTCGGAAAACCAGACGCCCTCGATCAGCACCGGCAAGCTGACCGGCAACGTCCTGCCGGGCGTGCCGGCCGGCGACGACCAGTCGCTGCAAGGGCGCGGCCAGCATCTGAACACCAATTTCCAGTTCTATTCGACCGGCCTGAAATACGCCATCAATCCCGACTGGAAGCTGAGCCTGAACTACAGCCACAGCACCTCGCGCCGCAGCCGCAATGAGTCGTCGCTATACCTGGCCAACGCCGCCGGCGACTACAACGACACGCGTTCGGACAGCCGCGAAGGACATACTTTCGATTACTGGCAGGGCATCCTGGAAGGCAAGGCCAGGACCGGCTTCATCGACCACCAGATGGTGTTCGGCGCCTCCTGGCAAAAGCAGGTCAACGACTATACCGTCAGCAGCTTCTACCAGTCCATCGGCAACGGCAACCTGTATCGCCAGAACTCCAACGACTACGTCAGCGCGACCGACCTGCGCACTTACCACGACTCGGATATCAAACAGCAATCGCTGTTCGCCAGCGACACGCTGGCATTTTCCGAGCAATGGTCGCTGCTGGCCGGGCTGCGGTATACCAATTTCGAGCAAAACAGCTACGGCCTGACCGGCGTGCGCACTGCGCAGTACAAGAAGGACGGCGTGGTCACGCCGACCGTGGCGCTGATGTTCAAGCCGGAGCCGAACACCACGATCTACACCAGCTATGTCGAATCGCTGGAGCAGGGCGGCATCCCGACCATCGACAATTCCAACTACCGCAGCACGCTCAACCCGCTCACCAGCAAGCAATATGAATTCGGCGTAAAAACCGAGCAGGACCGCTGGAGCGCCACGGCTGCAGTGTTCCGCATCGAGCGCGGCGCCGAGTACACCAATACCGTCACCAAGGCGCTGGTGCAGGACGGCGAGTCGGTCTACCAGGGCCTGGAGCTGGGCGCGGGCATGAAGCCGGGACGCGACTGGAAGGTATCGGGCAACCTGATGTTCCTCGACACCAGATACAAGAAGGGGCTCACTTATAATGGCAACCGTGTCGCCGGCGCGCCCGATTTTGTCGCCGCCGGACAGGTGGCTTACCAGGTCCCGCAGATCAGCGGCCTGAAGTTGTCCACCGACGCCAAGTACACCGGCACCACCATGCTGCGCGCCGCCAACGACATCAAGCTGGCCGGCTACACGCTGTTCAACGTGGGCGCCAATTACACCACCCGCATCGGAAATGTCGACACGACTTTCCGCGCGGCCGTCAGCAACGTGACGGACAAGCGTTACTGGGAATACCAGTATGAAAACTGGATCAAGCCGGGCGACCCGCGTACCTTCAGCCTCAGCGCCAAGGTGGATTTCTGATTCACCTGCAATGCGGTTGAACAGGGTTTAAGTGCGGTTTGATTGATTTAACCTGCCGGCGGTCTTGCTCCGATAGCGGAGCAGGGCCGCTTCGGCGTTTTTTTGAAGCGACTTCATGCGTGCTGTTCTCGTCCTCCTTCATCGCTGGTTCGGTCTCGGCGTGGCCGTGTTCCTGTTCATTTCAGGCGCCACCGGCGCGATCATTTCCTGGGACCATGAACTCGACGCCGCGCTCAATCCGACCCTGTTCCACGCCAACAGCGCCGACGCCGGCACCGTAGCCGGCGCGCCCAAGCCGGGCCTGGAACTGGCCAACATCGTCGAAGCGCGCGAACCGAAGCTGCGCGTCACCTACGTGATGAACGAGAGCGAGCCGGGTCACACCAGCAGCATGATGGTCGAGCCGCGCCTCAATCCGGTTACCGGCAAGCCTTATGAACTGGGCTACAACCAGATCGCGGTTGATCCCGTCACCGCCGAAATCCAGGGCAAGCGGATGTGGGGCGCGATCTCGCTGAGCCGCGAAAACCTGTTGCCGTTCCTCTACAAGCTGCACTACACCATGCATCTGCCGGACGTCGGCGGCATCGAACTGGGCATCTGGCTGATGGGCATCATCGGCATCGTCTGGACGCTGGATTGCTTCATCGCGCTATGGCTGTCTTTCCCGAACCGGAAGAGCTGGCGCAAGTCGTTCGCCTTCCGCTGGAAGGACGGCGGCCACAAGCTCAACTTCGACCTGCATCGTTCGGGCGGTGTCTGGGTGTGGGGTTTGTTGCTGGTGCTGGCGGTGACCTCGGTGTCCATGAACCTCAACAACCAGGTCATGACGCCGATCATCAAGATGTTCTCCACGGTCACGCCGACCGCCTTCGACACCCGTACGCCGGTCGCACCGGACAAGGTGGTTGAGCCGAAGATGTCGCGCGAGCAGGTCACCCGGCTGGCGATGGAAGAGGGCAAGCGCCGCGGCTTCGAGGCGCCGGCCGGCGGCGTGTTCTATTCCTCGATGTTCGGCTTGTATGGCGTCGGTTTCTTTGAACCCGGTAACGATCACGGCGACGTTGGCCTCGGCAACGCCTGGCTGTACTTCGACGCGGCCACCGGTGCACCGGCCGGTACGCGCATCCCGGGCACCGGCAGCGCCGGCGACCTGTTCATCCAGGCGCAATTCCCGTTGCACTCGGGCCGCATCCTCGGCTTGCCGGGCCGTATCTTCATCTCATTCATGGGCGCGCTGGTGGCGATGCTGTCGGTGACCGGCGTAGTGATCTGGATGCGCAAGCGCAAGGCGCGCGTGGCGCAGAAGCGCAAGGTGAAGGAAGATGCGGGTTCAGGCTCACCTCAGCCGGCACTCGCCAAACGGTGAAACAGGCGGGCGGGCGCGAAAGCAGGTGGCTGTCGTAAAGAGATAATGAGGGGGCGAGGATTATTCCAGCATTGCATCCAACCCCGCCGTCAATTCCTTCAACGGCGGCATTGCCTTGTCGGCATGATCCTTCGCACTTGCCAGCGCCCAGCCGGCGTCCAGGCCCAAGCGCTTGGCGACGGCCGCGGGATAGCTCGCCGCCATGTCTTCATCGCTGTGGTCCAGCACTTCTGCACGGGCGCGCCACGCGCCCACGTGGACCCAGGCGGCCATGCGGTCGAACGGCGTCGACGCCAGCGGAGCAGGAATATCCTTGAGCGCGCTGGACAGGGTTTCAGGGAAATTCCAGATCTTCGCCAGTTCGGCCGAGACGTCGGCGAAGTGGAAGCCGAGTTTCTCTTTTTCAAGTTCGGCGCGGCCGGCGTCGAGCACGTTCAGTTGCTTGTCCAGCAACGCCACTTCGGCCGCGGCGACTGCATGCAGCTGCAACTGGCCGATGCCGTGCATCATGCCCAGCGTGAAGGCGGCGTCGCCGTTGTCGCCGCCCTGATGCGCCAGCCAGCGTGCGGCGCAGGCGGTGTAGAGGTTGTAGCGCCAGAACTGCTGCAATTCCATGCCCTTGGTGTTCTTGAAGGCGGCCACCATGCCGTTGCCCAGCACCAGGTTGCGCACCATCACGAAGCCGAGCATGCGCAGCGCGTCGTCGACCGTGCCGACCGTGCGCGAGACGTGGAAATAGGCGGAATTGGCCAGCCGCAGCAGCTTGGCCGACAGCGCCGGATCGCCTGCAATCAGGTGGGCGATCTCGGTTGCGGAGATGTCTTCGGAGTTGAAGCTCTCGATCAGTTGCTGGACGACTTTGGGGACGGTGGGCAGCTTGTTGGGCTGGTCGACGAGGCTCTTGAGTTCCATGCGTTGTTCCCTTGTGTCAATAAACGAACTGCGGCGGCAGCGCGTTCAATGTAGCAATACAAATTTCATCGTCGCGAACCGAAGCGGGAGCTGGCATTCAATTCGACGAATTGCGGTTTTATTGTCGCAGAGATCAGGGTCTGTGATCACGTCTTTCTCGGTATCATGCAAGATAACGTTGCATATCCCATCACCAGGAGCTGACTCATGGCCACGCGCAAGACCCCGGCGGCAACGCCTGAAGACCGAGCAGCTACGCCGCAAGCCGCTCCCGTGATGGGGATCCCTCAGCTGGGCGACCTCAATGCCTATCTGACCGACGCCATGCAGCGTACCTACCTGTTCCTCGATACCTTGCTCGATCGCGGCAACAACTATCTTGAACACCTGGACCAGGGCACGCCGCCGCTGCTGAAGTTCGAGCATGAAGTGGTGATGGACGGTCACGACCTGCCCAATCCCTGCAATTACGCTTTGCTGCGGCTGCAGCCGCCGGCCTCGATGCCGGTCAAGCAGGAGGCGCGCCCGGTGGTGGTGGTCGATCCGCGCGCCGGCCACGGCCCCGGCATCGGTGGCTTCAAGTTCGATTCGGAAGTCGGCATGGCCATGCGTGCCGGCCACACGGTATATTTCGTCACCTTCAGGCCCGAGCCGGAAGACGGCCAGACCTTGCTGACCGTGATGGACGCCGAAGCATTGTTCATCGAAGAAATCATCAGGCGCCATCCGCAATGCACGGCCAAGCCGGTGGTGATCGGCAACTGCCAGGCCGGCTGGGCCATGATGGCCCTGAACGCGCGACGGCCGGAACTGTTCGGCCCGCTCATGATTGTCGGCGCGCCGGTGTCCTATTGGGCCGGCAGCTCGACGCTCAATCCGATGCGCTACAGCGGCGCGCAACTGGGCGGTTCCTGGCTGGCGTCGATGACCAGCGATCTTGGCGCAGACCGTTTCGACGGCGCCCATCTGGTGGAAAACTTCGAGAAGCTCAATCCTGCCAACACGCTGTGGAACAAGTATTACAACCTCTGGGCCGGCGTCGACACCGAAGCCGAGCGCTTCCTCGAGTTCGAACGCTGGTGGGGCGGCTACTTCCGCATGACCGGCAGCGAGATCGAATCGATTGTCGAGAACCTGTTCGTCGGCAACAAGCTCGCGCGCGGCACCATGATGGCCGGCGACAAGGCCATCGACCTGCGCAACATCACCTCGCCGATCGTGGTGTTCGCCTCCTGGGGCGACAACATCACGCCGCCTCCGCAGGCGCTCAACTGGATCATCGACACCTGGGGCGACGAGCGCGCGATTGCCGCCGCCGGCCGCACCATCATTTACGTGCTGCATGAAAGCGTCGGTCATCTCGGCATCTTCGTCGGCGGTTCGATTGCGCTCAAGGAGCACGACCAGCTGGTGACCTCGCTGGACGTCATCGAAAGTCTGCCGCCCGGCCTCTACGAGATGAAACTCGAAGCCAAGGCCGGCAAGGATGAACAGCGCTGGGATCAACTGGAACCGGGCGATTACACGGTGCATTACCAGCACCGCACCATGGAAGACATCCGCAAGATCAATCCGGAAGGGCGCGAAGAAGAAGAGATGTTCTCCACCATCGCGCAGTGGTCGGAGTTCAACGCCAACCTGTACAAGACCTATGTGCGCCCGTGGATAAAAATGAGCGCCACGCGCGAGATGGCCAATGCCATGCTCAAGATGAGCCCCTTGCGCATGCAGCGCCAGCTGTTCTCGGACAGCTTCTTCATGGCGCCGTTCATCCGCCAGAAGGCCGCCGAAGCGCGCGCCGAGCGGGCCACGGTTGCCGACGACCATCCGCTGAAACAGCTCGAAAAGAAGATGGCGCAACAGATCACCGACGAGCTCAACCTGTACCGCGACCGTCGCGACGAACGCACCGTCAAGATGACGCGCCAACTATTCGGTCCCAAGGGCATGGGCGCATGGCTCAAGCCGCATGAGCCGGACGCTGTCGTCGCCCATGAACGCGCGCTGCGCGAGCTCGAGATCTATCGTGAGAAGGCCCTGGCGCACATCGCGGAAGGCGGCTTTGCCGAAGCGGTGTGCCGCATCGTGGTGGCAGGGATGATTTCGATCGGCGCCTTCGAGCGGCGCAGCCTGCGCCTGGCTCGCCTGCTGGCGCAGTTGCCGATGCATGCAAGCGTGTCGTCCAAGACCAATTGGGTGCAATTGCTGAAGGATCAGGCGCGCCTGACGGCCGTGGCGCCGGTGGAAGCGCTCAATGCGCTGGAACAATTATTGCCCGATACGGCCACGCGCGAGCGTGCGCTGGCGGTGTCGGCGGCGGTGATGATGATCGAGCCGACGCTGGCCAATCCTCGTTCGGAAATCATTGAATTCCTGATCGGCACCCTGGGCGTCGATCCGCAACGCGTGATCGGCTTGGCGCGCAAGCTGACGGATGCGCTGGAGAAACCGGAGGCCAAGCCGGCTGCGGCAAAGCCCGCGACCAAAACGACAGCCATAAAAAAAGCTGCCGCCAAGCCCAAAACAGCAAAGAGCAAGGCGACAGCAAAGGCGGCTTAACGCCTTCGAAAATTGCTAAGCCGCTTCCACAACTGCTCTTTGCACGACCGCCCTTAACGGCGTGCTGGTCGGACGTCCCTTGAAGTCCGTCCAGCACAGGCGATCGAAGTCATACAGTTTGCAGCGCCGTGCCGTATCGAAATACCAGCGCCACGAAAATTGTTGGATCACGATGCGGCCCGGCAGCATCGTCTCCAGCAGTTTTTGCGCCTTCTTCAGGCGATACAGCGGCACGCTCATGTCGACGTGATGGGCGGTGTGCTCCATGATGTGATGCAGCGCTGCACCGATGCCGTGGCGGAAGGTCAGGTGCACCGTGGTCGAGACGAACGGCTGCGCTGCCGACCATTCCGATTTGTCCTGATACCAGGCCACGCCGACGTGGGTGTGATGGACGTAGACCACGAAACCGATCATCGCTTTCCAGAACAGCACCGGCACCACGAACGCGGTCAGCAGCAGCGTCAGGAACGATTGCCCGCCGGACTGCGCAGCCCATGCCAACCCGCCGATCCAGACAGCTGCGGCGACGCTGACCAGCACGCCGTCCCAGATGAACTCCGCACGGCGTGTCGGCATCTGCTTGCGCGACGGGAAGTACATCTTCTTCCACCACATATCCACCGTGTAGTACAGCCACGGCGCCCAGCCGCTGCGATACAGGCGTTCGAGCTTCTGGCGCCAGCGCGGCAGCGCCCGGAACTCCTGCAGCGAATGCGGCTGCCAGACGAAGTCGAAGCCTTTCAGGTTGGTATAGCCGTGATGCACCACGTTATGCCCGACCGCCCACAGGCTGTAAGGCGTCAGCGACGGCATGAACACCAGCCGGCCGAGCCAGGTGTTGAGACGGCGGTTGGCGGTGAAACTCTGGTGGCAAGCGTCGTGCCCGAGGATGAACAGGCGCCCGATGATGAAGCCGGTCAGCATCCCCAGCGCCACCTTGGCGAGAATGTTGTCGACCCGGATGGTTGCCGCCAGCGCCAGGCCGAACAGGCAGAAATCCAGCACCACCAGCGCAATCGCCAGCGGCGTGCTGCGCGCGACGATGGGCGCCAGCCAGGAACGGATGACTTTGCGATGCGGCATGGGCGCATGCGGATCGACGGGCGTCAGGGTTGAGTCAGGATGCTGCATGGGATAAGAACCTTCAGACATGGTGATGGCGTTCAGCGGTGTTGTGGGCAGCCTCAGAAGCGATAACCGACGCCGACGCCGATCAACCACGGATCAATCTTCACCGTGCTCAGCTTGGCGCCATTGGCGGCCAGCACGTCGCTGCGGATCTGCACTTTCTTGACGTCGAAGTTGATCAGCCAATGGCGATCCAGCTTGACGTCGAAGCCTGCTTGCAGCGCGCCGCCGATGCTGTGGCTTTCGAGACGGGCGCCGCCGTTGAGCAGGTTGACGTCGGAGATGCGCGTGTAGTTGATGCCGGCGCCGACATACGGGCTGAAGGTCGAGGCGGGCGTGAAGTGGTATTGCGCCAGCAGCGTCGGCGGCAGGTGCTTGAAGCTGCCGATGGTCTGGCCGTCGAGCCGCACGTCATGCTTTTGCGGGTAGGTCAGGATCAGTTCGGCGGCCCAGTTGGGCGTGAAGAAATAGCTGATGTCGACTTCGGGTATGGTCTTGGAACTGACCGTCAGGCGATCCGACGCACCGACGCCGCCGACCGGATCGGACTTGTTGTCCGGGCTCAGGTTGACCGCCCGCACACGCACCAGCCAGGGGCTCTCCTGCGCTGCAGCGAAGGGACCGGCGACGGACAGGGTGGCGGCGGACGCCAGCAGAATTGCGATCTTTTTCATGATGATTTCCCCGCGCTTACTCTCGATGAAAGCGCATTGTTGTGAATGAAGTTGCGATGCAGCGAAATGTACGCGGGATGGTGAAGGCGGGATTTGATGTCGATCAAAAAAGAAAAAAGAAGCGGATCGGGGACGGTGATGCGCATGCGTCCCGGAAGCACCGTTCGTCTGCGTTTACGCCCCTTTTGATGTAGGTCAAGGCATGGCGGGGCGCAATTCCCTAGACTTGCTTCGCCAGGGTCGCAGTCCGTCTTGCTTTTTCTCGGTCATCTCGCTTATCTCGCTTTTCTGCGGCCCGCCTCTGGAGCTAACAACATGGTGGTATCCGCAATGACGATGGTCGCCGAACCATCCGTCGAATTCGACGGTCAACTGATCCGCAAGCTGAGCCAGTCCGGCCCGCGCTACACCTCGTACCCGACCGCGGATCGCTTCAGCGACACCTTCGGCTACCGTGACTACCTGCAGGCGGTGGCGGGGCTGCGCACGCGCGGCAGCCGCAACCCCTTGTCGCTGTACGTGCACATCCCGTTCTGCGAAAACATCTGTTACTACTGCGCCTGCAACAAGATCGTCACCAGGAATCGCGACAAGGCCGGTATCTACCTGAGCTACCTGAAGCATGAGATCGAAATGCAGGGCAAGCTGTTCGACGGCATGAACCAGATCGAGCAGTTGCACCTCGGCGGCGGCACGCCGACCTATATTTCCGATGCGCAGATGGCCGACCTGATGGCGCATCTGCAGCGCTGGTTCCGCTTCGCCGCCGATGAAGTCGGCGAATATTCGATCGAAGTCGATCCGCGCACGGTCTCGGCCGAACGCGTCGCCAGCCTGCGCGCGCAGGGTTTCAATCGCCTCAGCCTGGGGGTGCAGGATTTCGATCCGCTGGTGCAGCGCGCCGTCAACCGCGTGCAACCGGAGCACCTGACGCAGGACATCCTCAAGGCCGCGCGCGCCCAACGCTACCGTTCGGTCAGCATCGACCTGATCTACGGCTTGCCGGGGCAGAACGTGATCAGCATGGCGCAGACGCTGGGCAAGGTGATCCAGGCCGCACCGGATCGCATTTCGCTATACAACTACGCCCATCTGCCGCACCTGTTCAAGCCGCAGCGCCGTATCCTCGATGCGCAACTGCCGGGTGCGGAAGCCAAGCTCGACATGCTGTCGCTGGCGATCCGCCGGTTGACCGACGCCGGCTACGTCTATATCGGCATGGATCACTTCGCATTGCCGACCGACGACCTGGCGATCGCGCAGCAGCAGGGCCGGCTGCACCGCAACTTCCAGGGCTATTCGACGCACGCCGAGTCGGACATGGTGTCTTGCGGCGTCTCGGCCATCAGCGCCGTGGCTTCGACCTACAGCCAGAACGTCAAGACGCTGGAGGACTACTACGACGCCATCGACAGGAATGAGCTGCCCATCGTGCGCGGCCTGCGCATGAACATGGACGACGTCTTGCGACGCCTGATCATCCAGCGCCTGATGTGCAATTTCGAATTGTCGATTGCCTCCATTGAAACCGCCTATCCGATTACCTTCGCGTCCTACTTCGCGGCCGAGCTGGACGGTTTGCGCGGCCTGGAACAGGACGGCCTGGTGATGATCGACGACGAATGGATCACGGTCACCATGAAGGGCCGCCTGTTGGTGCGCAACATCTGCATGGTGTTCGATCGCTACCTGCAATCGCGGCCGGCCGAGCAGCGCTATTCGCGCACTATCTGAGCAATCATGGGCGGCCTGAATCTGAATTTGAGTCTGAATTTGAGTCTGATCCCGGTTTTCATGATCGGCCTGCTCGGCAGCGTCCATTGCATCGGCATGTGCGGCGGCATTGTCGGCGCGTTCTCGATGGCGCCTGCGTCGGTCCGGGCGAAACCGTTTCCGGTGGCCGTCAGCGTCATGAACAGCAAAGCGAACGGCGCGCTCCTGTTGCGTACGCTCTCTTACAATCTCGGCCGCATCGGCAGCTATGCCGTTGCCGGCGCACTGGCGGGCGGTCTTGCCGGCGGCGCCCGGCTGCTGGCAGGCATGCAAGCCTGGCAAGCCGGCATCCATGTATTGGCGCAACTGATGCTGGTCGCGCTGGGCCTGTATCTGATGGACGCCTGGCGCGGCCTCGCCAGGACGGAAACAGTTGGCAACATCCTGTGGCAACGCCTGCGGCCGCTGACCGGCTTGCTGCTGCCCCTCGATAGCCCATTCAAGCTGGTGCTGGCCGGCGGGCTGTGGGGCTGGCTGCCGTGCGGCATGGTCTACAGCGTGCTGCTGACCGCGCTGCTGAGCGGCTCGGCAGCGTCCGGCGCCGCCGTGATGCTGGCGTTCGGCCTCGGCACCTTGCCGGTGTTGCTGACGGCCGGGATGTTCGGCGCGCAATTGCGCAGCGTGCTGCAACGGCGCGGCGTGCGCGTGGCGTGCGGGATGGTGGTTCTGCTGTTTGGCGTCTTCGGCCTGCTGCGAGCGCATCACGGCCTCACGCCTGACTGGCTGGCGGCCTTGTGCATGACGCCGCCGCATGTTGCCGGATCCGCGACGGGGCAGCCATGATTGCCGTCGGGCGCGGCGTGACCGACGCAGCCTGTTTCCATTGCGGCTTGCCGGTGGCTTCGGACACTGCATGGCGCGTGACGATCGACGGTGCCGAGCGCGCCATGTGCTGCCCCGGCTGTGAGGCGGTGGCGCGCAGCATCGTGGATAACGGCTTCTCCGACTATTACGCCTCGCGCAGCGGTTTTGCAGCCACGGTCCAGGAGCGGGATTTGATGCCGCCTGAACTGCTGCTGTACGACCATGAGCCCGTGGCTGCTGCCGGCGATGCCTCTTCCGCAGTGGATGCGCATATCGCCGCAGCGATCTATACGGTGGCCAATATTCGTTGCGCTTCCTGCATTTGCCTCATTGAGTTGCGCCTCGCGCGCGTGCCGGGCGTGCTGAGCGCCGAAGTCAACGCCGTGACCGAACGCCTGCACGTGCGCTGGCGCGCCGATGCGTGCAAGCCCAGCGACATCCTTGCCGCCATGCGGGCCATCGGATATCCGTCCTATCCCTACGATCCGGTGCGGCACGGCGAGCAGCTCGAACGCGCGCGCAAGACGCTGTTCCGGCAACTCTTCATCGCCGGCTTGTCGATGATGCAGGTGATGATGTACGCCGTGCCCGCGTACCTGGCAGGCGAGGGCGGCATGGATGACGACATGGCAAGTCTGATGCGTTGGGCTGCCTTGCTGATGACCCTGCCGGCGCTGGTGTATTCGGCGCAACCGTTCTTCCTCGGCGCCTGGCGCGACATTCGCAACCGCACGCCGGGCATGGATGTGCCGGTGGCGCTGGGCATCGCCGCCGCGTTTGCGGGCAGTGCGCTGGCGACGTGGCGCGGTGAGAGCGGGAGTGGGAGTGGGGGCGAAGTGTACTTCGACTCGGTGACAATGTTCATCTTCCTGTTGCTGTGCAGCCGTTACCTGGAACTGACGGCGCGGCGCAAGGCCGCCTCGGCGCTGGACCGGCTGCAACAGTCGTTGCCGTCCTCGGCGCTGCGCGTACTGGCCTATCCGCAGCCCGATGCAGAACTGGTGGCGGCCACGCGGCTGCGCGCCGGCGACGTGATTCTGGTGCGGCCTGGCGAGGCGCTGGCGGCAGACTGCATCGTGCTCGCAGGGGCATCCTCGGTCGATGTGTCCCTGCTGACCGGCGAAAGCCGTCCGGTGCACAAGAAGGCTGGCGACGCCATTCCCGGCGGCGCGATCAATATCGCGCAAGCGCTGACTGCCAAAGTCGTGCGCACCGCTGGCGACAGCGCGCTGTCGGTGCTGGTCGGCCTGGTCAACCGGGCCGGACAAGCCAAACCGAAACTGGCGCTGTGGGCCGATCGCGTGGCGGCGTGGTTCGTGGCGGTGCTGTTGCTGTTCGCAGTCGTGGTGTTTTGCGTCTGGTACGTGATCGACCCGGCGCGCGCGTGGCCGGTGGCAATTGCGGTGCTGGTGGTTTCCTGTCCGTGTGCCTTGTCGCTGGCGACGCCGACAGCATTGGCGGCAGCCACCGATCGGCTGCTGCGGCAAGGCATCCTGGCGGTACAGCCGCATGTGCTGGAGACTTTGCATCGCGCCACCCACATCGTGTTCGACAAGACCGGCACGCTGACCGTCGGCAAGCCTGCACTGCAAGACATTCTGCCGCTGGGCGCCTTGTCCGCGGCTGACTGTCTGCGCATTGCCGTCGCCATGGAACGCGCCAGCGCGCATCCGCTGGCGCAGACTATCCTGCAGGCGGCAGCGGACAGGCAACTGCACGATATTCCGGAGGCAGGGACGTTGCGCCATGCCACCGGACAAGGCCTGGAAGCGACCGTTGACGGCGTGCTGTGCCGGCTCGGCAATTTCGCGTTTGTGCATGCATTGATTCCGACTGCATCGAGCATGCCGGCGGCCGATGCCGACGAGCATGCCGAGTCCAGTTATGTGTTCCTGGCGTCGAGCAACGGTTGGCTGGCGCGCTTTGATATTACCGACGCGCTCCGGCCGGAAGCGCAGGCGGTGGTCGCGCATTTCCAGCGGCAAGGAAAAAGCCTGGTGCTGCTCAGCGGCGATCGCCATGAGGTGGCGCAACGCGTGGCCGACCGGCTCGGCATCCAGACCGCGCTCGGCGATTGTCTGCCTGAAAGCAAGCTGTCATTCGTGCGGCGGCTGCAGCAGGGCGGCGCCATCGTCGCGATGGTGGGCGACGGCGTCAACGACGCCGCCGTGCTGCGTGTCGCCGACGTCTCGTTCGCGATGGGCAACGGCGCCGCGCTGGCGCAGACCAGCGCCGATTGCGTGCTGCTGTCGGGACGACTGTCGGCGCTGTGCGAAGCCGATCGCGTCGCCGCAAAGACGCTGGCGGTGATTCGCCAGAACCTGGCCTGGGCCACGCTCTATAACGTGGTGGCGATTCCGGCCGCGGCGCTGGGCTGGATCAATCCGTGGCTATCGGGCGTGGGCATGTCGCTGAGTTCGGTGGTGGTGGTGCTCAACGCGCTGCGCCTGCGCCGGGCCGGAAAGGAGAGTTGAGCATGGAAGCACTCTACCTGCTGGTGCCGCTCAGCATCGCCGTCGTGTTCGCGGCGATCTGGCTGTTCTTCCGCATGTCCGACGATGGTCAGTTCGATGACCTGGTAAGTCCGGGTTGGCGGATCCTGCAGGATGACGATCGCGCGCCGGCCGATGAAAGTTCGATCGGCGCCAAGGCTTCCATCGACTGATCTCCTGTATTTTGATGCACATCAAGGACAGTTGCGCTCCGTAAAACTACTCTCCCATTGTCAAGGTCGTGCGCGTACAGCAAGCACGAAAAAATTCCGGGAGAGGGTGTGGACAGAGAACTCAATTACAACTACAGGATCGTGAAGCAATTCACGATCGCCACCGTGGTGTGGGGCGTCATCGGCATGCTGGCCGGCGTCTTCATTGCAGCGCAGCTGGCCTGGCCGGCGCTCAACTTCGACATTCCATGGCTGACCTACGGTCGCCTGCGGCCGCTGCACACCAATGCGGTGATCTTCGCGTTCGGCATCTGCGGCTTGTTCGCGACCTCGTATTACGTCGTGCAGCGCACCTGCCAGGTCCGGCTATTCTCGGACAAGCTGGCCGCGTTCACGTTCTGGGGCTGGCAACTGGTGCTGGTCTCGGCTGCGATCACCTTGCCGATGGGCTTCACGCGCGGCAAGGAGTACGCCGAGCTGGAATGGCCCATCGCCTTGCTGATCACCGTGGTCTGGGTGACGTATGCGGTGGTGTTCTTCGGCACGCTGATCAAGCGCAAGGTCAGGCACATCTACGTCGCCAACTGGTTCTTCGGCGCCTACATCATCGCGGTGGCGCTGCTGCACGTCGTCAACGGCGCGGCCATGCCGGTGTCGCTGTGGAAGTCCTACTCGGCCTATGCCGGCGTGCAGGACGCCATGATCCAGTGGTGGTACGGTCATAACGCGGTCGGCTTCATCCTGACCGCCGGCTACCTCGGCATGGTCTATTACTTCATCCCCAAGCAGGCCGAGCGTCCGGTGTATTCGTACCGGCTGTCGATCGTGCACTTCTGGGCGCTGATCTTCACCTACATGTGGGCCGGTCCGCACCACTTGCATTACACCGCGCTGCCGGACTGGACCCAGTCGATCGGCATGGTGTTCTCGCTGATCCTGCTGGCGCCGTCGTGGGGCGGGATGATCAACGGCATCATGACGCTGTCGGGCGCGTGGCACAAACTGCGTTCCGACCCGCTGCTGAAGTTCATGATCGTGTCGCTGTCGTTCTACGGCATGGCGACCTTCGAAGGTCCGATGATGTCGATCAAGACCGTCAACGCCTTGTCGCACTACACCGACTGGGGCATTGCCCACGTCCATTCGGGCGCGCTGGGCTGGGTCGGTTTCATCACCATGGGTTCGATCTATTACCTGATCCCGCGCATGTCCGGCAAGCGCGAGATGTGGAGCGTGCGCCTGGTCGACCTGCATTTCTGGGTGGCCACCATTGGCGTGGTGCTGTACATCGCCTCGATGTGGATTGCCGGCGTGATGCAGGGCCTGATGTGGCGCGCGGTGAATGCCGACGGCACGCTGACCTACACCTTCGCGGAAGGCGTCAAGGCGACCTATCCCTACTACGTGATCCGTTTCACCGGCGGCCTGCTGTACCTGACCGGCATGGTGATGATGGCTTACAACACCTACAGGACCATGCGGGACGGGCAGCCGGTCGAGGCGCGCATCCCTGTATTGACGAATCACGTATCAACCCACGCATGAGCAGGAGCATCGAATGAAATTTTCCCATGAATGGATTGAGAAGAATCCCTGGCTCCTGATCGCGCTAGTGGTGCTGGTGGTCAGCGTCGGCGGGCTGGTGGAGATCGTTCCGCTGTTCTTCCAGCGTTCGACCACCGAACCGATCGCGGGTCTGAAACCATACTCGCCGCTGCGCCTGGCCGGCCGCGACGTCTACATCCGCGAAGGCTGCTACAACTGCCATTCGCAGATGATCCGGCCGTTCCGGGCCGAGACCGAGCGCTACGGCCATTACTCGGTGGCGGGCGAATTCGTCTACGACCATCCGTTCCAGTGGGGCTCCAAGCGCACCGGTCCGGACCTGGCGCGCGTGGGCGCACGCTACAGCGACGAATGGCATCGCATCCACCTGAACAATCCGCGCGACGTGGTGCCCGAATCCAACATGCCCGGCTACCCGTGGCTGGCGAAAACCAGGCTCGATCCGAACAGCATCGCGCCCAAGATGCGTGCGCTGCATCGCCTGGGCGTGCCGTACACCGACGAAGAGATCAAGGCGGCGCCGGCCGAACTGGCAGACAAGACCGAGGAAGACGCGCTGGTCGCGTACCTGCAGGGCCTCGGTACGCAAATCAAGACAAGAAACTAGGGGAAACACATGGCTATCGACAATTTCACGATCCAGGCCAGCAGCGTGATGACGGTGATCAGTCTGAGCACCTTCATCGGCATCCTGTGGTGGTCGTTCAGCGCGCGCCGCCGCGACGATTTCGCCGAGGCGGAACGGATCCCGTTCGCGGATGAACATCTCGACGATCCCTCCGATCTGTTGAAGGATACCGCGGAGAGCCGCCATGTCTGATTTCACGAGCGAGTTCTGGAACCTCTACATCGCCGGTCTCACCATCATCAGCATCATCGGCTGCGGCGTGCTGCTGTGGTCGCAGTCCAAGGTCAAGGTGGAAAAGAAGCCTGGCCAGGATCCGTCCACCGTTGGCACCACGGGCCACGTCTGGGACGTCGACCTGACCGAGCTCAACACGCCCATGCCGCGCTGGTGGATGTGGCTGTTCTACCTGACCATCGTGTTCGCGCTGGCCTACCTGTTCCTGTATCCGGGGCTGGGCAGCTATGCCGGCAAGCTCGGCTGGAAATCCAGCGAAGCCTATCAGCGCGAATTGAGCAAGGCCGACGCCGACTACGGTCCATTGTTTGAAAAATACCTGCAGCAGGACATCCGGACGGTTGCCGCCGATCCGCAGGCGCACGTGATCGGCGAACGCCTGTTCCTGACCTATTGCGCGCAATGCCACGGCTCCGACGCGCGCGGCAGCAAGGGCTTTCCCAACCTGACCGACAAGGACTGGCTGTACGGCGGCGATCCGGAAGTGATCAGGACGACCATCCTGCACGGCCGCAACGGCCAGATGCCGTCGATGGCGGCGGCGCTCGGTTCGGACAAGGACGTCGAGAACGTCGCGCACTATGTATTGAGTCTGTCGGATTCGACGCATGATCCGATCAAGGCGGTGTTCGGCAAGTCCAAGTTTGCAGTCTGCGCCGGCTGCCACGGCGCCGGCGGCACCGGCAACCAGGCGCTGGGCGCCCCCAACCTGAGCGACAAGGTCTGGCTGTACGGCGGCGGCGTAGAAACCGTCATGGAAACCATTCGCAAGGGTCGCAACAACACCATGCCGGCGTTCCAGGCGTTCCTCGGCGAAGCCAAGGTGCAGGTGCTGGCGGCCTACGTCTGGAGCCTGTCGAACGCGCCGTCCAACGCCGACCAGAAGTAAGGACGCACGATCATGGATACGCCGCCGGATATTGCCGTCGTCAACATGTACGCCGCCCGCGCGGATATCTATCCGCGCGAAATCAAGGGGCGTTACGCCAGCCTGCGCTGGGTCTGCCTGTGGCTGACCCAGCTGGTGTTCTACGGCTTGCCGTGGCTGCAATGGAACGGCCGCCAGGCAGTGCTGTTCGATCTCGGCGCGCGCAAGTTCTACATCTTTGGCATCGTGCTGTGGCCGCAGGACTTCATCTACCTGGCGGCGCTGCTGATCATCTGCGCCTACGCGCTGTTCCTGTTCACGGCGGTGGCGGGGCGGGTGTGGTGCGGCTTCTCCTGCCCGCAAACGGTCTACACGGAAATGTTCCTGTGGATAGAGCGCCGCATCGAAGGCACGCGCAGCGCGCGCATGCGTCTGGACCGTCAGCCGTGGGGCGTGCAGAAGCTCCTCAAGAAGAGCGCCAAGCACATCGTCTGGGGCGCATTGTCGCTGTGGACGGGGTTCAGTTTCGTCGGTTACTTCACGCCCATCCATGAGTTGATGGCGAGCGTCGCCGTCGTGTCGCCGGGGCCGTGGGAGGCCTTCTGGATCACGTTCTACAGCTTCGCCACCTATGGCAACGCCGGCTGGATGCGCGAGCAGGTGTGCAAATACATGTGCCCGTATGCGCGCTTCCAGAGCGCGATGATCGACAAGGACACGCTGATCATCACCTACGACCGCGCACGCGGCGAGCCGCGTGGCGCAAAGTCCAAAGCAGCGCAAAAGACCGGCGACTGCATCGATTGCTCGATGTGCGTACAGGTCTGTCCGACCGGCATCGACATCCGCGACGGTCTGCAATACGAATGCATCGGTTGCGCCGCCTGCATTGACGCCTGCAATGGCGTCATGGCCAAGGTCGCGTTGCCGCCGGGGCTGATCAGGTATTCCACAGAGCACGCCATCACCTCGCATTTGTCGTTGCATGAGATGCGTCGCCGCGTCCTGCGTCCGCGCGTGCTGGCTTATACAGCGCTGCTGGTGCTGATCGTGGCCGGATTCGGCACGGCATTGGCGCTGCGCACGCCGCTCAAGCTCGACATCATCCGCGATCGCGGCGTGATGGCGCGCGAAGTCGAGGACGGCATGATCGAGAACGTCTACCGGCTGCAGATCATGAACACCGGCGAGACCGCGCATCGCTTCCATATCGACGTGTCCGGTATCGACGGCATCAGGCTGGCGACCCCGGCGGAAGTCGAGATCGAAGGCGCCGCCATGCGCGCCGTCCCGGTCCGCGTGCGGGTCCCGCACGGCAAGGGCGAACACGGTTCCAACAAGGTGGCGTTCGCGTTGAGCGCCGTTGACGATCCGCAATTGCAGGTGCAGGAGAAGGCCATCTTCTTCGTGCCGCGCTGATGAGATCAACCAGCAATTCAGAAGGAAACGAACATGCAAGCAACGCCGACTTTACGTCCCTGGTACACCCATCGCTGGCCCTGGCTGCTGATGCTCGGCCCCGCGCTGGTGATCGTGGCCGGAACATTCACCATCTGGCTGGCGGTGACGCGCGAAGACGCCATGGTGGTGGGCGACTACTACAAGGAAGGCCGCGCCATCAACCAGGACCTGCGGCGCGACCGTGCCGCGACCTCGCTGGGCGTGGCGCTGCACCTCGGCTATGACGCCGCGTCGGGAAAATTGCTGGGCAACGTGCAGACCCATGCCGGGCCGCTGCAAGGCAAGCTGCAATTGCACCTGGCGCATCCGACCCGGCCTGAAAAAGATTTGCGTCTGCCGCTCGAGACCAACGCCCACGGCGATTTCAGCATCAGCTTGCCGATGCTGGAACTGGCGCGCTGGCAGGTGCTGCTGGAGAACGACGCGCGCGACTGGCGCGTGGCCGGCGTCTGGCATTGGCCGCAGCAACGCATGCTGGACCTGATTGCAGATCAGCCGGCGGCAAGTTGAGCCGCGGAATTCAAGAAGAGGAGATTGCCATGCAACGCATCGTGCCGAATATCCTGTGGGCCTCGTTCCTGGCGGCGATTGCGGCGGAGGGTTGCTTCTTCGCCTGGTTCGATCCGGACGAGCTGTTCCATTTCATCGGCCAGCGCGAGCGGCTGGCCGCGTATACGGCGGGATTCTTTTTCCTGTGGTTGTTCTGTGCGCTGTCAGGCGGGCTGGCCTTCCTGCTGAATCTGCCCGGACAGCGCGACTACCTGATCAGGCCATCGGACAAGTCTCGGTCCCGGCGGCAAGGGCCTTGATGCGGACCGGGTCTAGCAACTGGATCTCGCGCTTGTCGACGCCGAGCCAGCCGAGCTTGCGGAACTTCGACACCAATCGGCTGATGCTTTCGATCGTGAGGCCGAGGTAGTTGCCGATGTCTTCACGCGACATGCGCAACTGGAAGCTGGTCGATGAATAACCGCGCGCCGCATAGCGTGAGGAAAGGTTGATCAGGAAAGCTGCGAAGCGCTGTTCCGCCCGCATGTTGCCGAGCAGGAGCATGGCGTTTTGTTCGCGCGTGATTTCCTGGCTCATGATGCGATGGAAATGGCGCAGCAGCATCGGGATCACGCCGAATAATTCTTCCAGGCGCTGGAAGGGAATCTCGCACACCTCGCTGTCTTCCAGTGCGGCGACGTCGCAATGATGCTTG
Source organism: Herbaspirillum lusitanum (assembly GCF_026127345.1). NCBI lineage: Bacteria > Pseudomonadati > Pseudomonadota > Betaproteobacteria > Burkholderiales > Oxalobacteraceae > Herbaspirillum > Herbaspirillum lusitanum. Next base: position 693,276 of record NZ_QXFG01000008.1, read on the forward strand.
TCGGTGCTGATGGCGTCCATGCCCATCAGTTCGCCGGCCATCTGGAAGCCGGTGATCTGCTGTTCGCCGCCGGCATTGAGCTGGTAAGTCTTGAAATGCCCGAGCCGGATCGCATACAAATTCCTGAACGGGTCGTCCATGCGATACAGGCTCTCGCCGCGGGCCACCCGGCGGCGCCGTCCGATGATCTGGTCGAGCCGGTTCATGTCGGAATCATCCAGCCCCATCGGCAGGCACAACTGGTGCATGCTGCAATTGACGCAACTGGTTTTCATCGCGTGGAGGGGTGGCGGCAGGGGGCGCTGGATCTGTTGAAGCTGGCTCATGGCAGTGGACGTGTGGACGCCTGGTCGTTGTTTTGCTCAATATAGCCCAGGGCGACGTCCGGCAGACAACGTACGACGGGGTTTCTGGACACTACTTGATCTGGATCAAGGGCGGTGTTGTCAATCACCGGACATTGGCGCGCATTGGCCGGCGGTAATCCTGGGGCTTGCATCAATCCAATATTTTAATAATAATTGAATCATTGGATTGATCGGAGCCGTCATGGACAACAAAACTGCTATCACCGCACTTGCCGCGCTCGCCCAGGAGTCGCGCCTGGCCGCATTCCGCCTGCTGGTGCAAACAGGCCCGGAAGGCCTGGCCGCCAGCAAGATCGCCGAGCAACTGGCGGTGGCGCCGTCGGCATTGTCCTTCCACATGAAGGAGCTGTCGCACGCCGGCCTGGTCACTGCGCGCAGCGAAGGGCGCTTCGTCATCTATTCGGCGAATTTCGACAGGATGAACGGCCTGATTGGTTTTCTTACCGAAAACTGCTGCGGCGGCAATGTGTGTTCGCCGGTGCAGGAATGCTGCCCCGGTGCGGAAGCAAAGTAGACGGCGACGTTCGTTCACGCCTGATAAGAGATAAGGACAACATGCTTATTGCTTTCTCCATCTTCCTGCTGACGCTGGTTTTCGTTATCTGGCAGCCGCGTGGACTCGGCATCGGCTGGAGCGCCTGTGCGGGAGCTTTGGCGGCGTTGACATGCGGCGTAATTCAGCTATCCGATATTCCGGTGGTGTGGCACATCGTCTGGAACGCCACCGGCACCTTCATCGCTATCATCGTCATCAGCTTGCTCCTGGATAAAGCAGGCTTCTTCGAATGGGCCGCGTTGCACGTCGCGCGCTGGGGCGGCGGCAGCGGCCGTAAGCTGTTCGTTCTGTTGGTGCTGCTTGGCGCGGCTGTCTCCGCGCTGTTTGCCAACGACGGCGCGGCGCTCATTCTCACCCCGATTGTCGTCGCCATGTTGCTGGCGTTACGCTTTTCGCCGCAAGCCACGCTGGCGTTCGTGATGGCCGCCGGCTTCATCGCCGATACGGCAAGCCTGCCGCTGGTGGTGTCGAATCTGGTGAATATCGTCTCAGCCGACTTCTTCAAGATTGGCTTCGCGCACTACGCCGCGGTCATGGTTCCGGTCAATATCGTTTCAGTGATCGCGACGTTGCTGGTGCTCTACTGGTATTTTCGCCGCGACATCCCGATCGCCTACGATCTCGGACAACTGAAGAAACCTGCTGAAGCCATTCATGACCGAGCGACCTTCATGGCCGGCTGGTGGGTTCTCGGCCTGTTGCTGATCGGATTTTTCTGGCTCGAAGGCCAGGGCGTACCGATCAGCGCCATCGCCGCAGTCGGTGCGCTTATCCTGTTGGCCGTCGCGGCAAAAGGCCACCGCATTTCTACGCGGGAAGTGATCAAAGGCGCGCCGTGGCAGATCGTGTTCTTCTCGTTGGGGATGTATCTGGTGGTCTATGGGCTACGTAACGCAGGATTGACAGGTTATCTCACGGGACTGTTGAACGGATTTGCTCAACATGGTGTCTGGGGTGCGGCGATCGGGACAGGCTTCCTGACGGCGTTCTTGTCCTCGATCATGAACAACATGCCGACGGTGCTGGTTGGTGCATTGACGATTGACGCTGCGACAGCACAAGGTGTCGTCAAGGAGGCCATGATCTACGCCAATGTCATCGGCAGCGATCTGGGACCGAAGATTACGCCAATCGGTAGTCTGGCTACCTTGCTTTGGCTGCACGTACTCGATAAAAAGAGCATTCACATTTCCTGGGGATATTACTTCCGAGTGGGCGCGATGCTCACGATCCCGGTTCTGGCGGTGACGCTGGCTGCGCTGGCCGTGAGATTGAGCGCCTGAGCATGGATGCCGCTGCCCGTAAGCCAGCCTGGCTGATCCCGTCTCTCGGTCTGACCCAGATTGTCGGATGGGGCTCAATGTTTTATGCATATGGCGTGCTCATGCAGCCCATGCAGATGGAACTGCACACCTCCAGGCCCGTGATCGTGGGAGCGTATTCGCTGGCGCTCCTGATTTCGGGATTGCTGTCGACGCTGGCCGGAAGCATCATTGATCGTGTGGGCGGACGATTGTTGATGGGAGCAGGAACGGTATTGGCTGCGTTGATGTTGGCGCTGCTCTCCGCCGTGGACAGCGTGGCAGGCCTTTATCTGATCTGGGCCGGTATCGGCGTGGCAATGAGCGCCACCCTGTATCAACCGGCGTTCGCCGTTCTCACACAGATTTTTGAAAGCGGCTTTCGCCGTGCAATCACCATGCTCACGCTCTTCGGCGGCTTCGCCAGCACCGTGGCATGGCCGCTGACGCAATGGCTCCTTGAGCGCTACGGTTGGCGTGACACATGGATGATTTATGCGGTGGTCAATTTGATGATCTGCCTGCCGATTCATGCCTTGCTGCCGCGCGCGGCGAGTATCAGGGAAAAGGCAAAGAGCAGGGACCGGGTTGCAGAAAGCATCAGTCTTGAGGCGGTACTGCGCGAACCCGGCTTTTATCTCATCACCGCTGCGGTCACATTGAATGCGCTGGTGTTTTCGGCAATGTCCTTGCATCTGATTTCCATTCTTCAGGGCAGAGGGATGTCCGCCTACTATGCGGCGGGCATCGGCGCCATGATCGGCCCGATGCAAGTGCTGGGCCGAATCCTGGAGACGACGCTCGGCAAGAACGCGACGACCAGGCAGGTCGGTCTCGTCGCCATCTCCTTGTTGCCTGTGGCGCTGCTGTTGCTGTTTGCGCCGGCCGGATGGTTGCTCATTTACGGGATTTTTGCCGCCCTGTACGGCATCGGCAATGGCGTGATGACCATCGTCCGTGGCGCATTGCCTGCAGAGCTGTATGGCCGCGAAGCATATGGCGCCATTAGCGGCGCGATGGCGACACCCGTGACGATCGCCTTCGCGGCCGGTCCTTCTGTCGCAGCGTTCTTGTATGCCGCCGGTGGCGGCTACCCCGGCGCCATCGTCGCGATGGCCGGCATCGCGACGCTTGGCGCAGTGCTGTTCTTTTATGCCGCGACACGTCCTTTTTCCAAAGCAGCTCTTTCCCACACCAGGAAACAATCATGACCACCACGATCTATCACAATCCATCCTGCGGCACGTCCCGCAACACGCTTGCGCTGATTCGCAACAGCGGTGAGGAACCGATTGTCATCGAGTATCTCCAGCATCCGCCGTCGCGCGAGGTCCTGATCCAACTGATCAAGGACGCCGGCCTCACGGTACGGGAGGCAATCCGCCAAAAAGGCACGCCTTATGCGGAACTCGGCCTGGACAATCCGCAACTGAGCGATGACCTGCTGCTCGATGCGATGCTTGCGCATCCGGTGCTGATCAACCGTCCTTTCGTGGTCACGCCCAAGGGCGTGCGCCTGTGCCGCCCCTCCGAGCTGGTGCTGGACATCCTCCCCAATCCCCAGCAAGGCCCGTTCAGCAAGGAGGATGGCGAAGTCGTCATCGATGCGGAGGGGCGCCGTGTCGCAACTTCCTGATTTGCCGAACATTGACGCGGCGTTGTTCCACGCGCCGCAGGCGAGCGACTTCACCGCGGTCGGTCGCGCCACGCATGCGCCGCGATTTCTGCTGCTGTACGGATCGCTGCGCGAGCGTTCCTACAGCCGCTTGCTGACGTTGGAAGCAGCACGCCTGCTGCAGGCCATGGGCGGCGAGACGAGGATCTTCGATCCCTCCGGCTTGCCGCTGCCGGACAGCGCGCCGGACATGCATCCCAAGGTGCAGGAGTTGCGCGAACTGGCGCAATGGGCCGAAGGCATGGTGTGGTGTTCGCCGGAACGGCACGGCGCCATGACCGGCATCATGAAAGCGCAGATCGACTGGATTCCTTTGTCGTCCGGCGCCATCCGGCCGACGCAGGGCAAGACGCTGGCGGTGATGGAAGTCTCCGGCGGTTCGCAGTCCTTTAACGCCGTCAACCAGATGCGCATCCTGGGACGCTGGATGCGCATGCTGACCATCCCGAATCAATCGTCGGTGGCCAAGGCGTTCCAGCAATTCGACGAGGCCGGCCGCATGCATCCTTCCGCGTACTACGACCGCGTGGTAGATGTCATGGAAGAGTTGATGAAATTTACTTTGCTGACACGCGACGTCTCGCCGACGCTCGCAAATCGTTACAGCGAGCGGAGGGAGAGTGCGGAGATGTTGAGCAAACGGGTCAATCAGGGCGTCATCTGAAATCGCCGGCATAAAGTTCCTGCAGCATCGACCGTAAAGCAGCTAGCGGATGTCCTGATCCCGGATGTCCCTTGACGACTTTTTGCTGCTACTTACCGATATGACAAACCTATCCGCAGTGAGCTCATCGGCGCCGTTGATATCGGCAGCGCCGGCGACGGCGACACGAAGCGCCTCGACTCCGAGCGCCGCGTCGAACCAGGCTTCGGCGCAATCCCATACCTCCGTCACGCTGGGCGGCAGCAATGCCGCCGCGAGCGCGCAGCTGTATTCCATGTCCGGCGCGGCGCCGTCGACGGACAAGTTCTTCTCCTGGCAGAGCAAATCCAACGATGCCGTCAGCACCATGATGGCGGGGAATTTTTCTTCGTCACCGCTGGGTGCGCGGTTCAAGGGCCTCGGCGCAGCGCTGTTGAATCGCTTCGACAGCGACAGCGGCAATTTCTCGCAATCGGTAGTGGCGCTGCCGGCCGGCACGCCGAAGGGTTCCGCGTTGGAAACCACGTTGCGGGCACAGACCGATGCCCAGACCGACAACAAGATTTCACTGACCATCGTGACGACCTCGGGCGCGCAAGTCGACCTGACGCTGTCCAGCCAGGAAGACGGCCTGTCGGTGCAGGTACAGGTCGGCAAAGGCAAGCTGACCGACGCCGAACGCGGCGCGCTGCAAAAACTGTCGGATGGATTCCAGACCGCCATTGACGGCATTGCCGCCAATCCGCCGGGTCTGAAGCTGGATGGCTTGACGCAGTTCGACACCAGCCTGCTGGCGTCGGTGGACTTGCATGCGAGCGTGCAGGTCGGCGGCCAGACGCAGACCATCGGCTTCCATGCCGACAGCAAGCAGCGCACCGTGAGTGCGGCCGGACCTGCCGGTACGCTCAAGGTCAGCGTCGACCTCAGCAATCTGGCTATCGTGGGGACCGCCAAGCAGCAGGCCGAGGCCATCAAACGCTATCTGAAGCAATTCGACGATGCCCAGAGCCGCGGTCATGGCGACGCCTCGCTGGTAGCGATGTTCAAGGACGCCTTCAAGGAAATGAACAGCAACGTCACCAGTGCCGCGCAACAGGCCCGCGAGCAGTCGCCGGCGGCGATCTGGCTCAACAAGACTGATCAGAGCATGACGACCGGGCTGGCCGATTTCAACGCGTCGATGACGCAGGAAGTGACGTCGCCGAACCCGGCGCGCCAGAGCGAACACGATACTTTCTCGTACCAGACTTCGCAGAGCAGTAACGTCGGCAGTAACGGAGGCGGCCAACTCAATCGCGCCATCACGCAGCAGCAGGAGTCGCATCTGAGCGCGAGCTACCATGAGTCGCTGCTGGCGGACGTGCCGCTCAGGCTAACCACCGACAAGAATTCGCAGAACTACACGTATCATCAGATCAAGGACGACGCCAGCAGCAAGGCGACGATCGCGTACGACAAGGGCGTGCTGGTCAAGGCCACGCTGGAGCAATCGGCCAGCCAGTCGACGCGTGTGCAGAAGTACATGATGGGCGGGCTGATCAACGACAACACCACGCCGCAGAACGCGACGCTGTCGCGCGACTTCCTCAGCCTGCTCAAGCCGCTGCAAAAGAAAGAGGGCGCCACCAGCGCCGCCGATATCTCGGCACTGGATCAGGCACTGGCGACCATCAACAATCTGGTCTACCTGCAGCCCGATCCGCTGACGCTGCGCAACGAGCGCTAGTTCGCATCCGCTCCTGCTGCGTGTGCGACGCGATGCCAGTCACCGGAAAGTCGCCAGCGCGTCGCGCACTGCCGCCAGCCATAAGGCGACGGCGTGGGCGCCGGGATCGGCGAAACCCAGTGCACGATCGCCGAGATAGCTGGAGCGGCCGCGCTTCGGTGTCATCGAGGCGGTTTGGGCGGCGCCCTGGACAGCCGCTTCCACAGCGGCATTGATTACTGCTTCCTCATTTTTGCCACCATCCAGCGCGGCTTGCATCGCCTGTGCCGCCGGGTGCAGCGCATCGATCATGGTGCGATCGCCGGGATGCGCGCCGCCCAGTTCCGAAACACCTTCGACGGCCGCGCTGAAGGCGGCGCTCCAGGCGCGTGCGTCGTTTGTCTTTGCGCCATCGAGCGTTGCTGCGGCGCGCATCAGCAGGATGGCGTAGAGCGGACCGGAGGTGCCGCCGACCACGCGACGGATGGTGGCCGACATGGCGCGCAGTACTGCGGCCGGGTCGGTTTCCGCCGGCCATTCGTCGATTTCGTCGCGAATGCCTTGCGCGGCGCGCGCCATGCTGATGCCGAGGTCGCCGTCGCCGACACGCTGGTCCATCTCGGTCAGCACGGCTTCGGCGTCGGTCAGGCGGGCGCAGACGGCTTCAATCACGCGGCGCAGGCGCGCATCGGCCGCCATGCGGTCGCTGCGTTTTGCATGCGGCGGGGACGGCGCCGGTTTGACCGGCGTCTTTGCAAGATGGCCGCCCAGCGCCGGCCAGGCGCTGGTGACGGTGGGTGCGTCGAGCAGGCCGAGGCGACGGTCATCCACGCGCAAGACGGTCAGCGATACGCCGGCCATGTCGAGCGCACTGAGGAAGGTGCCGGCCCAGGCGCGTTCTACTTCGACGCCGCGTGCACGAAGGTCGCGCAAGGCGGCGTCGGCGACGATGTCGAGCTCGCTCGCGGGCGTGCCGCCGAGGTTGTTGACCAGCAGCGCCACACGGTCGCCGCGCTGGAGTTTGAGGTCGCCGGCGATCTGTTGCAGCAGGCGCGCCACGATGGCGTCGGCCGGCACCAGCGCGCCGCGTTCGATGCCGGGTTCGCCGTGGATGCCCAGGCCCCATTCGATTTCATTGTCGGCCAGCGTGAAGCCGGGCTTGCCGGCGGCGGGCACGGTACACGGCGTCAACGCCACGCCCATGGTGGCGAGTGCGGCGATGGCCTCGCGCGCCGCCTGGGCAACTTCGGCCAGCGGCGCGCCTTGTGCGGCTGCGGCGCCGGCGATCTTGTGCACCAGCACCGTACCGGCCAGGCCGCGCCGTCCGGCATGCTGGCCGTGGGCGGAGAGGGCGACGTCGTCGGCCACGATCACCATCTCGACCGCGATGCCTTCGGCGCGCGCGATTTCGGCGGCGAGGCCGAAGTTGAGGCGGTCGCCGGTGTAGTTCTTGACGATCAGCAGCACGCCGGCCGCTCCGGCCACTGCGCGGATGGCATCGAGCACGGCGTCGGTGGAGGGCGAGGTGAAGACTTCGCCGGATACGGCGGCGCTGAGCATGCCGGCGCCGACATAGCCGCCGTGCGCCGGTTCATGGCCGGCGCCGCCGCCCGAAATCAATGCCACTTCGCCGCGTCCCGCCGCCTGCGCCGCATCGGCCCGCACCACGATGGTCTTGCCTTGCAACAGCGCCAGATGGGGATTGAGCGCGACCAGGCCGTTGAGCATGTCGGGTACTACTTGCGAAACGTCGTTGATGAGCTTTTTCATGGGTCTCCAGTCGATGAAAGTGGGACGGCTGTTCTTGTTTTTTGCTCGCCGTGCATGCAGGGAATTTTATGCGATTCGGCGCTTGAAGGCCTGGTTGAACGCAGCCTCCGATTCCCGGTCGACGACTGTGGCGATCAATGCCAGTCGGCGGCAATGACGAACACCCATAAAAAAACCGAAGCCGCGGCTTCGGTTTTTTATTTCAACAGCAGCAACCCGGCTCAGGTCGGCGCCGCGAAACGCACCGCCTGGCGCGCCAACAGGCGCCATTGGCCGCCGGTCTTCTTCCAGACCATCAGGATCTTCAACGCGACATTGCCCGGCTTGCCGGAGTCGCTGGTCACGGCCGTCAGCGTGTGGCGTACCACGGCGACGTTTTCCTGCACGTTGACGGTTTGCGCCGTGAGGTCGATCTTGACGAAGGTCGATTCGCCGCTGGCCAGCTGGCCGATGAATTCGCCCTTGGTCTGCACCACGCCGTTGGAGTGGCCGTAGCTCAGTTGCTCTTCGGTCAGCGCATCCAATGCGCCGCGGTCGATCTGCGAGGTCATTGCCACGCGCAGTTTTTCGACCGCGGTCGCCACTGCCTGTTCGTCGGCGGTTGGGGCAGCCGCTGCGCCCTGAGCGATCACCATTGAGCACGCCATGGCGCTGGCCAGATACATCCATTTCCTGAACATCTTGTCTCCTTGAGTAGTTGTGATTGGGTAGGACTTTGAGTGGAAATCATTGCGGACCCAGCTTGGCAATCAGCGCGCCGAGGGCTTCGCATTCGGCGGCGTTGAGATCGGTCAGCGGGGCGCGCACCGGGCCGGCGTCATGGCCGACCAGGCGGGCGCCGGCCTTGACGATGCTGACCGCGTAGCCTTGCATGCGGTTGCGGATTTCGAGGTAAGGCATGAAGAATTCGCGCAGCAGGTGATGCTGGGTGGCGAGATCGTCCGCGGCGACGGCATGGTAGAACTCCATCGCAGTTTTGGGGATGAAGTTGAACACCGCCGACGAGTACACCGGCGTGCCCAGCGCCTTGTAGGCGGCGGCATAGACTTCGGCCGTCGGCAAGCCGCCGAGGTAGGCGAAGCGGTCGCCCATCTTCATGTAGATCGAAGACATCAGCTCGATGTCGCCGATGCCGTCCTTGAAACCGACCAGGTTGGGGCAACGCTCGGCCAGACGCGCCAGCGTGGCGGGCGTCAGGCGGCATTGGCCGCGGTTGTAGACGATGACGCCGAACTTGACGCTCTTGCAGACCGCTTCCACGTGGGCGGCAAGGCCGTCCTGGCCGGCTTCGGTCAGGTAATGGGGCAGCAGCAGGACGCCGTGTGCGCCGGCTTTTTCAGCGGCCTGGGCACATTCGATGGCGTAGCGGGTCGGGCCGCCAGCGCCGGCGATGATCGGCACCTTGCCGCGGCAGGTGTCGACCGCAGTCTTGATGATGGTCGGGTATTCATGGCCGGTCAGCGAGAAGAACTCGCCGGTGCCGCCCGCTGCGAACAGTGCGCTGGCGCCGTAGGGAGCCAGCCATTCCAGCCGCTCGGCATAGCCGCGGGCGTTGAAGTCGCCGTTGGCGTCGAAGTCGGTCAGGGGAAACGAAAGCAGGCCGGAGCCCATGATGGTTTTAAGTTCTTGTGGCGTCATGATGGCGTGAAGTTGGCTGAAGAAGTGTCTCGGAAGGTATTGTTATTATGCATCGCTATTATTTGTTATCAGTCATCATACAATGTGAATTCTGAATTTGCCAATGGCTACTGCAACTATTTTTGACGGGTGGAAGCAGCTGCGTCAGGGCAGGGTAGTGACTTGTGCGACGCGATAACCGACACGAATGCGTGGCTTTAAATATTTATCTTAAACATTAAATATGCGTTTTAACTTATTGTATTTTAAAGATAATATTTTCGTGTTTAAGTTAATGTAATTTCTCATTGCGAGTTCGTTTCGATACGTGCGCCAAGCGTCGGCTTGCTGCGCTGCGAAACTAACTATTTTCCGTATTCCTGTCGACTTCGTTTGACAAGGAAATGAGGCGAAGCCGATAATCCCTCCTCGCGTTATAAGATAACGTATCACGCAGCGTAGCGTCATCTCCTCCAAGCAGTGCGCTGCCAGGGACTTATTCATTGGAAATGTAGACATGGCCGACCAAGCAACAGGGGCAGCAGGCGCAGTATCAGCAGCTGCAGCACAAAACAGGAATCAATCCAAACTCGGCCGTCTGTTGCTGACCGGCGCCGCCGGCGGCCTCGGCAAGGTTTTGCGCCCGCGCCTGGCGGCGTTTGCCGACATCCTGCGCGTGTCCGATCTGGGCGCCGCGCTGGGTACCGACGCTGCACCGCATGAAGAAGTAATGGCCTGCAACCTGGCTGACCGCGCCGCGATGGATGCACTGATCGCCGGCTGCGACGCCATCGTCCACCTGGGCGGCGTCTCCGTCGAGCGGCCGTTTGAAGAAATCCTGGAAGCCAATATCAAGGGCGTATTCCACGTCTACGAAGCGGCGCGTCGTCACGGCGTCAAGCGCGTGGTGTTCGCCAGCTCCAATCACGTCACCGGTTTTTATCGCCAGGATGAACGCATCGACGTGCGCGACCTGCGCCGTCCGGACGGCTATTACGGCCTGTCGAAGTCCTACGGCGAAGATATGGCGCAATTCAATTACGACCGCTATGGCATCGAAACCGTCAGCATCCGCATCGGCTGGTCGTTCCCGGAACCCAAGGATCGCCGCTCGCTGGCCAGCTGGCTGAGTTATGACGACCTCACCGAACTGATGCGCTGCTGCCTGTTTACCCCGGATGTCGGCCACACCGTCGTATATGGGATGTCCGATAATCCGTCGACCTGGTGGGACAACCGCTATGCGGCGCACCTGGGTTTCAAGGCGCGCGATACGTCCGAGATCTTCCGCGCCAAGATCGAGGCGCAGCCGCTGCCGCCGGCCGATGACCCGGTGCGGGTCTACCAGGGCGGAATCTTCACCGTGACCGGTCCATTCGAGCCGAAGTAACGGATATCGGGATTGCGGCAAGGTAACGCGAAACTACAAAAAGTTATCCCAGCCGGCTTCACATTCTCGATTGTATGTTATCGTACATCCATGTTATCTTTGCTGCCGCCTGAGATCGTGAAACTGCAAAGCGCAGTGAGGGCCGCCATAAGAACCACGTGTTTGAACAAGCGGCAGCGGCGGATGTGGCAATGGATACAGCAAGTGCAATAACAAGCAGCAAAGCATAAGCAGCACAGGCTGGTAACACGACAGCCGCCTTGTCCGGCAACCCGGCGGAGACAGCGCAACGCGCCGGCGTTGGACAAGGTGAAGGGAGACGGTAGTAGTGACGGTGAGCGACAGCAAGCAAAAACAATAACGCACACACCGCAGGCAGCGACGCCATTGCCAAGGTAAAGAGGTGGGCAGCACAGACCTCGGTGCTTGATGATGACGCCGCAAGCTCAGGGAAAAATCGATTAGTTTCGTTCCACGGTGGACCGCCTTGTTTGTCGGTCGGCTCCTCGTGTCCTCCACTGTCATTACATCGCCGAATTAAACGCCACGTATAAAGGGCAACATCGGCATGGGTTTTACACTTAATTTCGCTCCTCTCGCGCCATACTGGCCGGTCTTCCTGACCGGCGCCTGGCTGACGCTGAAGATGACGACGGTCGCCATTGTGGTCGGCGTCGCTATCGGTACGCTGATCGCTTTCCTCAAGCGCGGCAGCAATCCTTATATCGCCAAAGCCTGTTCCGCCTACATCGAGGCGGTCCGCAATACGCCTTTCCTGGTGCAGATTTTCTTGCTGTACTTCGGCCTGGCCAGCCTCGGTATCCACATGCCGACGTTCGCCGCCGCAGTGCTGGCGATGATCATCAACATCGCCGCCTATGCCGCCGAGATCATTCGCGCCGGCCTGGAATCGGTGCCCAAGGGCCAGATCGAAGCGGCCGAATGCCTCGGCCTGTCGCGCTGGCGCATCGCGTGGCATGTGATGCTGCAGCCGTCGATCGAGCGCGTTTATCCGGCGCTGACCAGCCAGTTCCTGCTGATGATGCAAGCCTCGGCCATGGCCTCGCAGATCTCGGCCGAAGAATTGACCGCGATCGCCAACACCGTGCAGTCCGACACCTTCCGCTCGCTGGAAACCTATATCGTCGTCGCCTTCATGTACCTGGCGCTGTCGATCCTGGTCAAGCTGCTGGCCTGGGGCTTCGGCGAATACCTGTTCAAGCGCCGCCGCATCATCCGCCGCGCCGCACTGGAAGCCGCTCGTCGCCGTCCGCCCGCGATTCCGCCGTTCCAGCCGGTCGCCGCAACTGCAGCCGCTACAGCTGCGAACACTACCAACGGGAGCGCATCATGATCGGCAGTTTCTCCTGGGGACATTTCCTCTATCTGGTGCAGTCGATCTGGTGGACGCTGGTGCTGTCCGGGCTGGCCTTCATCCTCGGCAGCATCGGCGGATTCGGGGTGATGCTGGCGCGCATTTCGCCGCGTCGCTGGTTGTGGATGCCGACGCTGGTGTACATCGAGTGCATCCAGGGCATTCCGCTGCTGATCCTGCTGTTCATCGTTTATTTCGGCCTGTCGGTGTACGGCTTCGCCTTGCCGGCGCTGGTCGCGGCGGGGCTGGCGATGATGGTCTACACCAGCGCCTATCTGGGCGACATCTGGCGCGGTTGCGTCGAAGCGATGCCGCGTCCGCAATGGGAAGCCGCCGAATGCCTGTCGCTGACGCGCTGGCAGACGCTGCGCCTGGTGATCATTCCGCAGGCCTTCCGCCTGTCGCTGCCGCCGACCGTGGGCTTCCTGGTGCAGGTCATCAAGATGACATCGCTGGCGTCCGTGATCGGTTTTATCGAACTGACCCGCGCCGGTCAGATCATCAACAACTCAATTTTTCAGCCTTTCCTGATTTTCAGTCTGGTAGGGGCGTTCTATTTTGTACTGTGCTACCCGCTCTCGCGCTGGAGTGAATCGATGGAGAACAAGCTCAATGTCAGCAATCGTTAAACTAGATCAGATTTACAAGAGCTTCGGCTCCAACCAGGTGCTGAAGGGCGTTTCCTTCGAGGTGCAAAAGGGCGAGATGATCGCCATCATCGGCGCCAGCGGTTCCGGCAAGAGCACCGCGCTGCGCTGTATCGACCGCCTCGAGAAGATCGATTCCGGCGCCATCGAAGTCTGCGGCATGCGTGTCGACGATCCGGCCATCGACTTGCACAAGCTGCGCCAGGAAGTCGGCATCGTGTTCCAGAGCTACAACCTGTTCCCGCATCTCACCGTGCAGGAAAACATCATGCTGGCGCTGCGCCACGTCAAGCAACAGCCGAAGGCGCAGGCCCTGGCCGTATCCATGGCCGCGCTGGAACAAGTCGGTCTCGGCAATAAAGCCGACGCCTATCCCGAGCAACTGTCGGGCGGCCAGCAACAGCGCGTGGCGATTGCCCGCTCGCTGGCCATGTCGCCGAAAGTCATGCTGTTCGACGAAGTCACCTCGGCGCTCGATCCGCAACTGACCGGCGAAGTGCTGCGCGTGATGGAAGACCTCGCCGCCGGCGGCATGACCATGCTGCTGGTGACCCACGAAATGGCCTTCGCCAAGCGCGTGGCCGACCGCATCATCTACATGCACCAGGGCACCGTATGGGAAGTCGGCCCGGGTGAGATGCTGGACAACCCAAAGACACCGGAATTGCATGCCTTCCTCAATAACGGCCTGTAATCCATAGGTAGCTTTTCATTGCAACACAATCAAACCAAGGAGACCTGCATGAAACTGAATCACCGTTTAGGCCACGCTTTTGCTCGCACCTGCATCGCTGCGCTGCTGACCGCCGGCCTGGCCCACGCCGCCATGGCCGACCAGCTGGACGACATCAAGAAGGCCGGCAAGGTCCGCGTGGCGATCGCCATGGGCACGCCGCTGTTCAGCTTCGCTGACGCCAACCTGCAACCGGCCGGTTCCGACGTCGAAACCGCCGAGCAATTCGCCAAGGACCTGGGCGTCAAGCTGGAAATCGTGCCGGTCACCAACGCCGCCCGCATTCCGACCTTGCAAGCCAACCGCGCCGACGTCGTCATCGCCGACTTGTCGATCACGCCTGAGCGCGCCAAGGTGGTGGACTTCTCCGTGCCTTACGCCGTCATCACCATCATCGTCGGCGGTCCGAAGAACATCCAGATCAAGGACTACAACGACCTCAACGGCAAGCGCATCGGTCTGACCCGCGCTACCGTCAACGACACGCTGACCACGGCGCAAGCCAAGGGCGCCGAAATCGTTCGCTATGAAGACGACGCCACGCTGATCACCTCGATGGTGACCGGCCAGGTCGAGATCTTCTCCAGCACACCGTCCAACCTGGGCGAAATGATCAAGCGCGCACCAGGCAAGAACCTGGAACTGAAATTCGCGCAAAAGGACTTCGACCTCGGCATCGCCTTCAACCAGAACCAGCCGCGCCTGAAGGAATGGATCAACAACTGGGTCCTGACCAACCACCGCAACGGCAAGCTGGATGCGATCTACGTGAAATTCCATGGCCGTCATCTGCCGGCAGCAGTCGCCAAGCAATAAGTGCTTGCAAACAAGTCATAAACGATAAAAACAGCCGTACCTTATTGTTTCCGCGTCGGCGGGGACGAACTGAAAGCCGCTCTTCGGAGCGGCTTTTTTATTGTGCCTCGCGATGATGGGAAAAGATTGGGGTGGATTGCGGCAACCGACGGGCACCCTTGAAACGGCTTTTCCAGTATGGCTCGCTGAGTCGGGACTGGTAAATCACGCCATGCTTGCGTGAGGCATGGACGAAATTTTCACCTCCCACGTAGATCCCCACGTGCGCGATACCGCGCTGTCCATCGCGAAAGAACACCAGGTCGCCCGGCTGCATCGCTCCGGCCGCGACGCGAACGCCGACTGTGCTGATTTCACGCGCGGTGCGCGGCAAATCGCCGCCGCCGGCATCCTTGTACAGCAGCGCGATGAAGGCGCTGCAGTCGAGCCCGCTGTCGGGATCGGTGCCGCCGAACTTGTAGCGGATACCGCTGGAAAGGCTGCTGAGGGCGTGGGCGGCGAAGCGCGCCGAAGACGCTGGAATTTCGCCAGCGCCAGCAGCGGCGTTGACGAGACACAGGATCGGCAATAGCCATGGACGTAGAAAAGACGGCACGAATGAACTCCCGGCGCTGTCCTTGGGGACGCGACCTGATGAAAGACGGACAAGTGGAAGGCGCATACGCGCCGAAGACGTAGAACGAAAAAATGCAGCGAACTGATGCGAGCGACTGCAGGCAGTGTAGGTGGACGGTTTCAGCCGAACAATAGGAAAACTCTTAAAGCAGCCCGGCGATAGTCATGGCGCACTGGAAACCGCAAATGGGAAAGCCGTCCTTGAGGGATGGCTTCTTGCTATGTGGCATCCTCCGATTCGGGCGTCGGAGGATGTTGTCGGACCTGACAGAGAGACTCCGTGGCCGATGAAGCGGGTCAGGCCATCGTCGCCAGCATGGCGATCACGGCGACAGCCATGACAACCGTGGCGCACCAGCCGAGGACGCGCATTTTTCGCCCGATCACGAAGCGTCCCATGACCCCGGCGTTGACGGCCAGCAGCATCATGATGGCCATCACCGGCACGGCGATGACGCCGTTGATCACGGCGCTCCAGAACAGCGCCTGGATGGTGTTCACCGAAGAAAAGGCCAGCGCCGCGCCGATGATGGTCGCCAGGGCAATCACGCCGTAGAAGCGTTTGGCCGCGGCCGGCTTGTCTTCCAGGCTGTTGCTCCATTTGAAGGTGCCGGCCATGGCGTAGGCCGCCGATCCCGCCAGCACCGGGATGGCCAGCATGCCGCTGCCGATGATGCCGAGACTGAACAGGATGAATGCAAGTTGTCCCGCCACCGGCTTCAATGCCGACGCCGCGCGGGTGCTGCTTTCGATGTCGTGCACGCCGTGCTGGTGCAGCGTGATGGCGGTGGTCAGCATGATGAAGAACGCCACCGCGTTGGACACGCCCATGCCGACGCAGGTGTCGAACTGCATGCGCGACACGCCCGCGGCGGCTTCTTCCGGACGGCGCTTGAGCGCTTCTTCGGCGGGTGCGCGTTGCTGCTCCTCGACTTCCTGCGAGGCTTGCCAGAAGAACAGGTAAGGGCTGATGGTGGTGCCGAAGATGGCGACTATCATGGTGATGTAATCGCGGCTCAGGGTGATGTGCGGAAAGAAAGTGCGGCTCCAGACTTCGCTCCACTCGATATGCAGCGCGAACACCGTGCCGACGTAGGCAAACAGCGATAGCGTCAGCCACTTCAGCACGTTGACGTAGCGCTGGTACGGAACCCACACTTGCAGCAGGATGGAGGCGATCCCCAGCCCGAGCGCATACAGATGATGCGGCCCGCCGATCACCAGCGTCACGGCGTCGCCCATGGCCACCAGGTCGGCGGCGATGTTGATGATATTGGCGAGCAGCAGCAGGATCACGATGCCATGCAGCATCCAGCGCGGGAAATGGCGGCCGATGTTGGTCGCCAGGCCGTGTCCGCTGAAAGCGCCGATGCGCGCGCTGACCATCTGGATGCCGACCATCAGCGGATAAGTCAGCAGCACCGTCCACAAGGTATTGAAACCGAATTGCGCCCCCGCCTGGGAATAGGTGGCGATGCCGCTGGGGTCGTCGTCGGCCGCGCCGGTGATCAGGCCCGGCCCGAGCCGCTTCAACCACGAAATGGATTTGGACTTTCTCATTGTTGTATCGACCGGAGCCGGATTGTCGTTGGTGGTATGAATCCGTCGCCAGCTTAGCAATGCGTCCCGTAGCACACTGTCGGCGTGCAACTTGTTTTTGCGTAGGAAGTTGGGGAAATCGGCAAGGCGACGCCCGTAGCTGAGCAGAACAAGGACGTTGTCCCACGGTGCAATCAGCGTGCGCCTACAGCATTGCGGCGGGGCGCCAGGTTATGATTGATCATCGTCCACCCGATCCCGGCGCCATGTTTTCACAAGACCTGATTGTCGACCGCTTGCAACATTCGGCTTTCCGCCGCCGCTTCGTGCTGAAGCCGCCCGAATACCGCTACTTGCAAGAGCATGGTCTGGAAGAAGTACTGCGGCATGCCGAAAGCTTCATCGCCGCGCGCCTGGCGCCGGCCCATCCCGACAAGGACGGCAAGCAGACGCCGTTTCGCGGCCATCCGGTATTCGTGGCGCAGCATGCGACCGCAACCTGTTGCCGCTCTTGCCTGGAGAAATGGCACGGCATCGGCATGGGCCAGAACTTGACCTCATTGCAGACGCAGCACATCATCGACATGCTGGCGCGCTGGTTGCAAGACCAGAAGGCGCCGCTTGAAACGCAGCGTCCGACGCGCAAGAAATCCGAAAAACGCCCATCCCGCACCGCTGCCGATGAGCGTCAGGGCGTGCTGTTCTGAATCATCCTGAATCATCCCGGCCGGATCGTCGTCGATATTGCGTCTTCCTCCTTTCCTTCCGCAGACCTCAACAATTCTGACGCCCGAACAGGGTATCCGCTTATGTCGCCGTCAGTGCTTTGCCGCTAGGCTCATCTCTGGCTGGCGTAGTGGCGCGTCTTCGTGGTGTGCATGCGCTGTGTGTTGAATGCATCCCATAAAGAGGTCTCATCATGGCAGGAAAGAAAACGGCAAACAGCGGCAATGAGGCAGCAGGCTCGGTGCTCGGCACCATGTCGGGGGCAGCGGTGGTCGGCGCCAACAGCGGCAAGAAGGTATTGCCGGCGGAGTTGCTGAAAAAAATCGTTGACGGCGCCAAACTGGCCGGCGGCATCACCCACAACACCTCCAAACCGGACGAGTTCCTCCACCCCGGCGGTGAACCCCGGCATATCCCGAGCGCGGGCACCATCGCCAAGCCCGCGTCGCCGCAAGCAAGCGCCGGTACCGTCAGCGAAGCCATCGTGTCCGGCAAGACCGGCGGCGCGGCTCAACCCGGTCACAACGCAGTCGGCGGCAATCTCGACCGTGTGCGGGTCGACTCGGTCGCGCAGGCCCTGACCACCAATCAGGGCGTCGCGATCGCCGACAACCAGAATTCCCTGAAAGCCGGCGTGCGCGGACCGACCTCTCTGGAAGACTTCATCCTGCGTGAAAAGATCACCCATTTCGACCATGAGCGCATCCCCGAACGCGTGGTGCATGCGCGCGGTTCGGGCGCGCACGGCTATTTCGAATGCTACAAGGACCTTAGCGCCCTGACGCGCGCTGCGCCGTTCTCCGGCGACGGCAAGCGCACCCCGGTGTTCGCACGCTTCTCGACGGTCGCCGGCGGCGCCGGTTCGGCCGACACCGTGCGCGACGTGCGCGGCTTCGCCGTCAAGTTCTACACCGATGAAGGCAACTGGGACCTGGTCGGCAACAACATCCCGGTGTTCTTCATCCAGGATGCGATGAAGTTTCCCGACCTGGTCCATGCGCTCAAACCGGAACCGCATTTCGGCATGCCGCAGGCTTCCAGCGCGCACGACACCTTCTGGGATTTCGTCTCGCTGATGCCGGAGTCGACCCACATGCTGATGTGGCAGATGTCGGACCGCGCCATCCCGCGCAGTTACCGCATGATGCAGGGCTTCGGCGTACATACGTTCCGCCTGGTCAACGCCGCCGGCGAATCGGTATTTTGCAAATTTCACTGGACACCGGTAGCCGGCACGCATGCGCTGGTCTGGGACGAAGCGGTGAAGATCGGCGGCGCCGATCCCGACTTCCATCGCCGCGACTTGTGGGAAGCCATCGAGTCCGGTCACGCGCCCGAATGGGAGCTGGGCCTGCAGGTGTTTTCCGAAGGACAGGCCGAGGAGTTCGATTTCGACGTCCTCGACCCGACCAAGATCGTGCCGGAAGAGCTGGTGCCGCTGACGCCGGTCGGCAAGATGGTGCTCAACCGCAATCCCGACAATTTCTTCGCGGAGACGGAACAGATCGCTTTCTGCACGGCGCACATCGTGCCCGGCATCGATTTCACCAACGATCCCTTGCTGCAAGGGCGCATCCATTCTTACCTGGATACCCAGATCAGCCGGCTCGGCGGCGTCAACTTCCACGAGTTGCCGATCAATGCGCCGCTGGCGCCGGTGCATAACAACCAGCGCGACGGCATGCATCGCCAGGCGGTGCATCGCGGGCGTGTGTCGTACGAACCCAATTCGCTGGGCGGCGGCTGTCCGTTCCAGGCCGGCAGCGCCGGATTTGCCAGTTTTCCGCAACCGGTAGAGGGCGACAAGGTGCGCGCCAAACCGGAAAAATTCGCCGAGCACTATGCCCAGGCCAGGTTGTTCTGGAACAGCCAGTCCGCCGCCGAGCAGCGCCACATCATCAAGGCTTTCCGCTTCGAGCTGACGCGCGTGCAGACGCCGGCGATCCGCCAGCGTGTGGTGTCGCTGCTGGCCAATGTCGACGATCTGCTGGCCGAAAGCGTGGCCGAAGGTCTCGGTTTCACCGTGCCCGATCCGGCGCCCGATGTCGGACCGGTCGTCAAACCGGTCTACGCACCGTCGCCGGCCTTGTCGCTGACTGCGTATCCGGGGGACGGCAGCATCCGCACGCGCCGTATCGCCATCCTCGCAACGGATGGCGTTGACGTCGAGGTGCTGTCCAGGATTTACGACGTGCTGCTGGAGCAAGGGGCGGCGCCCAAAGTGCTGGCGCCAATGCTTGGCGCAGTCAAGGGCAGGGAGGGCTCGGCCGGCGACGGCTGGCAGGCGGACATCACGATCGAGGCGGCGCCGTCTGCCTTGTACGACGCGCTGATCGTGGCGCCTGGAGATGCCTCCACCATCAGCCTGTGCGAAAACGGCCTGGCGATCGAGTTCATCAAGGACCAGTATCGTCATTGCAAGCCGATCCTCGTCATCGACACCGGCGCCGATCTGCTCGACCGTGCCGGACTGCCGGCGGTGCTGCCGACCGGCGACCCCGACTTTTCGCTGATCAACGTGTCCGGCGACCAGCTCGACGACGGCTTGGCGCAATTCATCCAGGCCGTCGGGGGGCGGCGTGAACTGGATCGCGAAACTGATCCCCCGGTGGTCTGATGAACACACCTGCCAAAGACAACGTCGACGGCATCCGCCGTTTTTTCGCGCAATTGCCGGCGCGACCTGAGGCCGGCCAGTTGCTGTGCGAGATGGTCGACGCCGGGTTGGATCGGCTCAGCCTGCCGGGTTCGGGCCAGACCCTGCAACGCTGGCGCACCTTGGCGGCGGTGGCGGCGTACGACCTGAGCCTGGCGAAATTGTATGAGGCCCATGCCGATGCCCTGGCGATCCTCGCTGAAGCCACCGCCGACGACATCGCGCCGGCGCTCAGCGTCTGGGGCGTGTGGTGCGCCGAGCCGCCCGAGGCGCGGCTTGATATCCGCACCGCCTCGGCCGAAGACCCGGGCCGCGTGGTCATTGATGGCGTCAAGGCCTGGTGCTCGGGCGCCAACGCGCTCAGCCACGCCATCGTCAGCGGCTGGAATGCCGACGGCCATCCTTGCCTGGCGGCGGTCGATCTCGACCAGGCCGGCGTGACGGTCAGCGACGAGGGCTGGCACGCGGTCGGCATGGCCGAGACCACCAGCGTCAACGTGCATTTTGAAAACGCGCGCGGTATCGCCGTCGGCGGTGCGAATTTCTATGTCGGCCGGCCGGGCTTCTGGCAAGGCGGCGCCGGTATTGCCGCATGCTGGCATGGCGCGGCGGCGCAACTGGCGAGTTATCTGCGCCACAAACTGACCGGTCAGGATGATCCGCATGCGCTGGCTCACCTTGGACGCGCCGACGTTGCGCTGAGCGCATCGGCGGCAGGACTGCGCGCGGCGGCAGAAGCCATCGACGCGGAGCCGACGGCGGATAGTTATCGTCTCGCCATGCGCGTCCGGCTGGCGACCGAGCAGGCGGCAGTCGAGGTCATGCAGGCGGTAGGGCGTGCGCTGGGCGCGGCGCCGCTGTGTCGTGACCCCTGGGTTGCGCGCATGATGGCCGACTTGCCGGTATTTTTGCGTCAGAGCCATGCCGAACGCGATCTGGCGGCGCTGGCGCAATCCACGCTGCAACAGGCGGAAGACGGGGACGACGGGGAAGACGATCATGCAGGAGAAGAAGAATGGCGACTCTGACGCTGACTGAAGAAAATCCTCCCGAGATCGGACATGCGGCCACCGACGAAGCGCGCTGGCGCGACAATCCGCGCTTGGCCAGGGTGCCGCAAGTCCATCCGGAAACATTGGTGTCGTCCGATTCGCGCGCCGTCATCGTGGCGCCGCATCCCGACGACGAAGTGCTCGGCTGCGCCGGCTTGTTGATGCATCTGGCGCGCAGCGGCCACGAGATCCTGTTGATCGCGGTCTCCGACGGCGAGCGCAGCCACAGCAGTGAATCGGCGTTCAGCAGCGACTTGCTGTCGCACGTTCGTCCTGCCGAAACCAGCGTGGCCTTGACCGCGCTCGGCATCGGCAACATCACCATCATGCGCGCCCAATTGCCCGACAGCAGGGTGGGCGAGCATCAGCGCAAATTGCAGGATTTGTTGGGCGCTTATCTGCAACGCAGCGATGTCGTCTTCGCCAGCTGGCATCGCGACGGTCATCCGGACCATGAAGCGGTCGGCCTGGCCAGCCGCGATGCAGCGCGCGCCATCGGCTGCCGCCTGATCGAAATCCCGATCTGGATGTGGCACTGGCGCACTCCCGACCATCAAGATATCCCCTGGCAGCGCGCCCGCAAACTGGCGCTTGACCCTGACATGCAGGCGCGCAAGAAGGCGGCGCTGGAATGCTATCGTAGCCAACTGGAACCCGATCGTTCGACCGGCAACGCCGCCATTCTGCCGCCTGAGGTGCTGGCGCATTTCCAGCGGGACTTCGAGATTTACTTCGTCTGACCACCAGCAGCCGCGTCGGCTGCCGTCTGACAAGGCATTCAGCCGATTGCTGACTGTGATGGCCGCCGCTTTTGCGCGATACTTTTCTCACTATCGGGAGAAGCAAACATGCGGCGAGCATTGTGGAAGGGCGCAATCAGTTTCGGGCTGATCAATATACCGGTCGAGCTGTTCACGGCCGAGAAACATGACGAGCTCGACTTCACCATGCTGGACAAGCGCGACCTGTCGCCGGTCGGCTACAAGCGCATCAGCAAGAAAACCGGCAAGGAAGTGGTCTGGGACAACATCGTCAAGGGCTACGAGTACGAGGACGGCAAATACGTCCTGCTCTCCGACGAAGACTTGCGCCGCGCCAACGTCGAAGCCACCCAGACCATCGACATCGAATCCTTCGTCGATGCGACACAGATTCCGATCACCTACTATGAACAGCCGTATTACCTGGCGCCTCTGAAAAGCGGCGCCAAGGCCTATGCCTTGCTGCGCGAGACGCTGCGCAAGAGCGGCAAGGTCGCGTTGGCGCGCATCGTCATCCGCACGCGCCAGCATATCGCCGCACTGACGCCGTTCGACGACATCATCAACCTGATTACCTTGCGTTATCCGGCTGAGTTGCGTGCGCCGGACGACTTGCCGGTGCCTGATGCCAATCCGAAGAAGGCCGGCCTCAGCGCGAAGGAAGTGGAAATGGCGCAATCGCTGGTGGAAAGCATGTCCGGCGACTGGGATCCGGAATCGCTGCGCGACACTTACCGCGACGACATCCTGGCGCTGGTGCAAAAAAAGATCAGGAGCCGCCAGACCCACGAGATCGCCGAGCCGGAACCGCAGGACGAGGACAAGCCGCGCAGCAGCGCCAAGGTCATCGATCTGATGGCCTTGCTCAAACAGAGCATTGACGGCAAGGGCAAGCGACCAGCTGCAAAGCCGGCCGCAACCCCGGCCAGGCGAACCAAGGCTGCGGCCAGACCTGCCGCCGCCAAAAACCGTTCCAGGACCGCGCCGTCGGCGCGGGCGCGCGCATGAGCCTGGCCCGCTACCGCGCCAAGCGCGATTTCAAGATCACGCCGGAGCCGCCGCCGGAGCCGGTGGCGCGCCGATCCGGCAAGACGCTCAGCTATTTCATCCAGCGCCATCACGCGCGCGCCTTGCATTACGACTTCCGCCTCGAAGTGAATGGCGTGCTCAAGAGCTGGGCAGTGCCCAAAGGACCGAGCCTGGATCCGCACGACAAGCGGCTGGCGGTGCACGTGGAAGACCATCCCTACGACTACGGCAGCTTCGAGGGCCGCATCCCGGCGCATCAATACGGCGCCGGTGAAGTGGTGCTGTGGGATCGCGGCGAATGGCTGCCGATCGGCGATCCCGTGGCCGGCCTGAAGAAGGGCCACCTGGAATTCGAACTGCGCGGCGCCAAACTGAGCGGGCGCTGGAACCTGGTGCGCATGGGCAAGCCGGCCGACAAAGACAAGGATAAAGACGGCAAGACCAGGGAAAACTGGTTGCTGATCAAGGAAAAGGACGACGCCGCACGCGAGGGAAAGCAGGCCGACATCACCGCCTTGCGGCCGGAGAGCGTGGCGGGCACAGCGACGAAGAAGACTGGAATCGCTCCTGGAAATGCTGCTGAAAAGCCCGTCGAGACCACGTCGAAAAAACGTAAACCTGCCGGTCGCGCCGCCACTTCCATGCCGATGCCGGACAAAGTCGACGCACAACTGGCGATGCTGGTAAAAGAGGCGCCCGACGGCGACGCATGGCTCAGTGAAATGAAGTTCGACGGCTATCGCGGGCTGTGCCGGATCGAAGGCGGCAAGGCGCGCATCTTCACACGCGAGCATCTCGACTGGAGCAAGCGCTGGCCGCAACTGACGCAGGCGCTGGCAGCGCTCGACGTCGAGGAGGCCTGGATCGACGGCGAAGTGGTGGCCGTGCTGGACGACGGCAGCATCAGTTTCGAAGCGCTGCAGGATCCGACCGGCTATGACGGGGTGACGCTGGCCATCTATGTGTTCGACCTGCTCTGGCTCAACGGCAAAGACTTGCGCGACACGCCGCTGCTGGAGCGCAAGCGTCTGTTGCGCGAAGTGGTGTCGGGCGTAGACCACAGCGGCCTGATCCGATTCAGTGAACACGTCGTCGGCGACGCCGCCGAGGTCTACCGCCACGCTTGCCTGCACGGCATGGAAGGCACCGTGGTCAAGCGCGCCGACGCCGCCTATGCAGGACGGCGCGACCGCAGCTGGGTCAAGCTGAAGTGCGCCATGCGCCAGGAATTCGTCATCGCCGGTTACACCGATCCGGCCGGCAGCCGTGTTGGTTTCGGCGCTTTGCTGGTGGGCGTGTACGACGCCGCCAGCGGGGAATTGCATTACGCCGGTCGCGTCGGCACCGGTTTCGACGACCGCAAGCTGACGCAATTGCTCAAGCGCTTCAAGACCTTGGAGCGTGACCAGCCGGCCTTCGTCGATCCGCCGCGCGGCCGCCTCGCGCACGGCGTGCACTGGCTGGCGCCGAAGCTGGTGGCGGAAGTGAAGTTCGCTCAATGGACCCGCTCAGGCATCCTGCGCCATGGAGCATTCGTCGCCCTGCGCGAGGACAAGAAGGCGGAAGAAATCGTACGCGAGAAGGCGATTGCGACATCCAGGCCGGAAGTGAAGGCGAATGCAAAAGGAGATGCAAAACACGCGCCGAAAAGCAGGGCGGCGAAAAAGCCTTCCGCCAACTCTTCAACCAACTCCTCCATCGAATCCATCGAATCCATCGAAGGCATGCGCCTGACGCATCCCGACAAGTTGCTGTTCACCGACCCGGACCTGAGCAAGCGCGATCTCGCCGAGTATTACGCGACCGTCGCCGACTGGCTGCTGCCGCACGTGCAGCAGCGTCCGATGACCATGGTGCGCTGTCCCGATGGCAGCGTCGGCAAGTGTTTTTTTCAGCGCCACCTCGGCCAGGGCGCTCCCGCCGCGGTGGAGAAGATCGCGGTCCCCGAAGGCAAGGGCAGCGCTGAGTACATGATGGTCAACGACATCGCCGGCCTGGTCGCCACCGTGCAGATGGGCGTGTTGGAACTGCATACCTGGGGTGCGCGCGAGGGCAAGCTGGCGCAGCCCGACCGCATCATCTTCGATCTCGATCCCGCGCCCGAGGTGCCGTGGAGCAAGGTGGTCGAGGGCGCCAGGCTGGTGCACGGTCTGCTGGAAGAGATCGGCTTGCGCAGTTTCGTCAAGACCACCGGCGGCAAGGGACTGCACGTGGTCGTGCCGATCGTGCCGGAACAGGAGTGGGAGGTGGTCAAGGAATGGTCGCGCGGCGTCGCCGAGCACATGGTGCAGGTGCTACCCGATCATTTCACGGCGAAGATGGCGAAGGCGGCGCGCACCGGCAAGATATTCATTGATTACCTGCGCAATGCGGCGACCGCCACCGCGGTCGCCGCCTACTCGCCGCGCGCACGCTCCGGTGCGCCGGTATCGGTGCCGCTGGCCTGGGACGAGCTGGACGGCACGACGCGAGCCGACAGCTTTACCGTGGTCACCGTACCCAAGCGGCTGGCGTCCCTCAAACGCGATCCATGGCATGACTACGCCGCAACCAGGCAGCGCCTTACCAAAAAAATTCTGTCGTCGTTTTCAATGGAAAAGGAGTCGGCATGACCATCCCTATCGACCTGCCGGGCGGTGAATACCTGCCGGAACTCAACAGTCCTTCCCTGCAAGCGGGCATCGCCCGTCTGGGGCCGTCGCAATACCGCGGCATCGTGCTGGTCGACGGCGGCTGTCAACCCAGCTTCAGTTGTCCGGAAATCCGCGCGACCGAACATGCGGCGATCTGCGACGCCCAGGAATTCATCGCCATGCACGCCGCCGAGACCTATAAGCAGCGCCGCGACTGATCAGCCGCAAGCAGTTATCCGCACTTCAGGCCGGTTCGGCGTCCGACCCGGAACCGGCAACCCGATGACCGAGCACCGCAACGGCAGGTTCGTCCGGCGCTGCCAGCGTGCTGCGGATCAATTCTTCCACCACATCGATATCGACCGGCTTGACCAGGTGATGGTCGAAGCCCGCCCGCAGCGAACGCAGCTTGTCGCTGGCCTGGCCGTAGCCGGTCAGCGCGATCAGGCTGATGCCTTCCAGATGCGGCATGGCGCGCAAATGACCGGCGACTTCATAACCATCCATGATCGGCAGGCCGATATCGAGCAAGGCGATGCGCGGCGTGAAATCCTTGACGATGTCCAGCGCCGACGGCCCGTCATAGGCGATGCGGATTTCGTGACCTTGCATGGTCAGCAACTCACCGAGGATTTGCGCAGCGTCGAGATTGTCGTCGACGATCAGGATGGGGCAGCCTTCTTCCAGCGGTTGCAGCCCGAGCAAATTGTCGGGCGTCAGCGGCAGCAGGATAGGCGTGGCGTCGCTGAGCACGGCCGGCAGTTTGATCGTGAAGACGCTGCCTGTGCCGGGACCGGCGCTGAACACATGTACCGTACCGCCGTGCAATTCGGTCAGACTGCGCACGATCGCCAGGCCAAGGCCGAGGCCGCCGCCGGCGCGGTCGATGGCCTGGGTTTCCTGAGCGAACATTTCGAATACATGCGGCAGCATGTCGGCGCGAATGCCGATGCCGTTGTCGCGGATCTCCACGACGATCTGGTTGTTGTCGAGCATCGCGTCGACACGGATGTGGCCGCGGTTCTCGGTGTACTTGCAGGCATTGGTCAGCAGGTTGGCCAGCACCTGGGTCAGCCGCTCCGGATCGGCGTGCACCTGCAGGCCTTGCGCCGGGACGTTGACGGTCAGGCGGTGCTGGCGCTCTTCCAGCAAAGGACTGGCGGTTTCGATGGCCTTGGAAATGATGTCGGCGATCTCGAGCTTCTTTTTTTGCAGGTTGATTTTTCCCTGCGCCACGCGCGACACGTCCAGCAAATCGTCCACCAGCCGCACCAGATGGCGGGCCTGGCGCTCGATCACGCTGCATTCCTTCTCCATGCCGCCACCGCCGCGCAGGCGCATCAGATGCACCGCGGTCAGGATCGGCGTGAGCGGATTGCGCAGTTCATGGCCGAGCATGGCGAGGAATTCGTCCTTGGTGCGATTGGCGATTTCGGCAGTCTGGCGCGCGCGCGTCAGCTCGGTGACTTCAAAGGCCACCACCGCGATGCCCTCGATGCTGCCGTCGGTCTTGAGCATGGGTTGGTAGACGAAATCGAAGAAGCGTTCGTCCACCTCACCGGGGCTGCGGCGCAGCCTCACACCCATCGAGCGTCCGATGTAGGGCTCGGCGGTGCGATACACGTTGTCGAGCAGGTCCAGCACCGTTTGGCCTTCCAGTTCGGGCAGCGATTCGCGCACGCTGCGGCCGATGATGGGCCGGTTGCCGACCAGTTCCTGGTAAGGCGCATTGGCCAGTTCGAAGACATGATTGGGGCCGCGCGTGATGGCGATGGCGACCGGCGCCTGGGCAAAGATCGTGGCCATGCGGTCGGCATGGCGCTTTTCCATGGCGCGGATCTGGGAGCGCAGCAGCATGGATTCGATACGGGCGATCAGCTCGCGGCTGGAGAACGGCTTCACCAGATAATCGTCGGCGCCGGCGGTCAGGCCTTCCAGGCGCGCCTCTTCACCGGAACGCGCCGACAGCAGGAAGAACGGGATGTCCTTGCTGGCGTCGTTGCTGCGCAGCGCGGCCAGCAGGCCGAAGCCGTCGAGCTGCGGCATCATGACGTCGGACAGGATCAGGTCGGGCGGATTGGCGCGTACCGACTCCAGCGCTTCGACACCGTTGCCGACTGCTTCGACGCGCCAGTGCGACTGCAGCAGGTTGGACAGGTATTCGCGCATGTCGGCGTTATCGTCGGCGACCAGGATGCGTGCGCTCGCCGACAGCACCTGGTTGGCGCGATTGCGCTCGGCTGTTGCCGCGTCTTCCGGTTCTGCGGGATTGCCGTTCCTGGCGCCGCTCCAGCGGTCCGCTTCGGCGGCATAGGCGTCGCCCAGCGGGCTCAGGCTGGAATTGACCGGGCCAAGCGATTCCACCACGCGCTCGGACGGCAAGTGAGCGCGGCCGCTCGGGATGGTCAGCGTGAACGAGGAACCCAGCTCAAGGTCACTGTCGACGCCGATGGCGCCGCCTAGCAGCGTGACCAGATCACGCACCAGCGCCAGGCCGATGCCGGAACCTTCATGGGTGCGCGATTGCGACCCTTCGATGCGGTGGAAGCGCTTGAACACCAGCGGCAATTGGTCGCTGGCGATGCCGACGCCGGTATCGCTGACGGTCAGGCGGATATGGTCGCCGTGACCTCTGAGGCGGACGCTGATCTTGCCGGCGAAGGTGAATTTGAAGGCGTTCGAGAGCAGGTTGAGAACGATCTTTTCCCACATGCTCGGGTCGACGTAGGTCTCTTCGGCGAGCGGCGGGCAATCCACCTCGAACGTCAAGCCGGCGCCCTCGATGGTGGAGCGGAAAGTGCTGGCAAGGTCGGCGGTGAACGCCGCCAGGTCGATCTGTACGTAAGAGGCTTGCGTGCGGCCTGCCTGGGTGCGTGAAAAATCGAGCAGTGCGTTGACCAGCCGCTGCAGGCGCAGAGCATTGCGCCGGAGCATTTGGGCCCGCTCCTGCTGGGCCGGCGGCAGGCCATGTTCCTTGTCGGCGATCATATCGTCGAGCGGCCCCAGCATCAATGTGAGCGGCGTGCGAAATTCGTGGCTGACGTTGCTGAAGAACGTGGTCTTGGCCTGGTCCAACTCCGCCAGCAGGTCGGCGCGCTGCTTTTCGGCTTCGACCGAACGGGCATTCTGGATCGCCATGCCGACCTGGCCCGCCAACAGATTGAAGAAGGTCGCATAGTCCTCATCCAGCGGCCGGGTCGGATTGACGCCGCAGATCAGCACCCCAAGCGGATGTTCCTGCCCCGGCGTCTGCAGCGGCAACATCACCGCCTGGCGCAGCGGCTGATCGGCCGGGCCGAGCGGCAACGTGTCGAGGCCGCTGACGTCGACCACGGTTTTTCCGCCCGCGCCCAGCGCTTGCGCGAATGGCCAGAACGTCGGGGTGGCCTTGGCGTCATTGCCAACATGGCTAACAGCCGTGGTGTCAACGTCCATGCGTCCAAGGTCCACGTGTCCAACGTCGGCGCTATCGGGGACGACCAGGCTCAGGGGCAGGATATGCACGCTTTGTTCCAGCCGGACCTGACGGCGGTCGCAGTCCGTCAAATACAGCAGCGCAAACGGGATGTCATCGGGATTCTGCGCCAGGATCGCCGCGGCGGTGGCGGCTGCGCCGCTGGCGGTTTTTTCGACCAGCGCTCGTTGCGCGAGCTCGGACAAGGTGCGCAGGCGGCGCGCGTTGAGATGCTTGGAAGTCATTTCCGCGTTGGTGCAGAACAAGCCTCCGACCTTTCCCGACTCATCCCGGATCGGGCTATAGGAAAAGGAGAAATAGTTTTCCTCCAGGCCGGAGTCGCGGTTCATGAAGAGCCGGATATCGTCCACCAGCGTCGCCTCGGCGTGCTGGAACACTTTGTCGGCCAGCGGTCCGCAGATATCCCAGATCTCCGCCCACACTTCGGTCACCGGACGGCCGAGCGCCCACGGGTGCTTGGATTCGCTGAGGACGGCGATGTAGGCGTCGTTGTAGAAGAAGGTCGCTTCTTCGCCCCAGCCCAGCCACATCGGCTGGCGTGAATTGATCATCAGGCTGATGGACGTCTTCAGGCTTTGCGGCCAGTTGTCGATCGGCCCGAGCGGAGAGGCGGACCAGTCGTGGTCCAGGATCAGTTGTCCGAGGGTGCCGGTGCCCTGGAGGAAACTGTATGGCGTGGATGCGGCGTCAAGCTTCATATGCAGCCTCTGTATTCACCTTGGTGAAGCGTATTTTTGGATTTTGGGTAGTGAATCTGTTGACCTCAGGAATCGGTCTCCGGCCGGACAACGCGTGCGCAAAAGGGTACGGACGGCAGAGGATTTCTTCGCCTGCCAATGTTACGAAGAAATGGAAAAAAAGTGGCGTTCGCCGCGAGCGCGGCAAACTTTCTTACCGGGGATTCAGTGTTTGTCCTACGCCAAACGTTGTCATTTCTCATCTTGAGCAGCCGGGCGGCGTGCTCCTCGCTTTCCACGCCTTCGGCGATGACCTTGCCTCGATCTTCCGCGCGCAGGCAGACCACGATCGTGTTGCCGAAAATGTTTTACTATCTGAAAAGCAATAATCCCCGCATACGCACAGCCCCTACGGAGACACCATGCCTGAGCTTCCCGATTACAACGACGTGGTCGCCGCCGCCGCCCACATCGCCGGTCACGCACACAAGACGCCTGTGTTGACATCGCGTACGGCCGATGCCGAGATCGGCGCGCAGGTTTTTTTCAAGTGTGAAAACTTCCAGCGCATGGGCGCGTTCAAGTTCCGCGGCGCCATGAATGCGTTGGCGCGCTTCACGCCGGAGCAGCGCAACGACGGCGTGGTGACGTTTTCATCCGGCAACCATGCGCAGGCCATCGCGCTGGCGGCGCATGAGCTCGGCATGCCGGCCACCATCGTGATGCCGGAAGATGCGCCCGAAGCCAAGGTGGCTGCTACGCGCGGATACGGCGGCAAGGTGGTGCGCTTCAATCGCTACACTGAAAACCGCGAAGAGATTTGCGCGGCGCTGGCCGAGAAGCACGGCCTGACCATGATTCCGCCCTACGATCACCCCGACGTGATCAGCGGGCAGGGCACCGCCGCCAAGGAACTGTTCGAAGAAACCGGGCCGCTGGATGCATTGTTCGTCTGCCTCGGCGGCGGCGGACTGCTGTCTGGCTCGCTGCTGGCGGCCAAGGCCCTGTCGCCCGATTGCCAGACCTACGGCGTCGAGCCGGAGGCCGGCGACGACGCGCTGCAATCGCTGCGCGCCGGCAAGATCATTCACATCGATACACCCAAGACCATCGCCGACGGCGCCCAGACCCAGCACGTCGGTCATTACACTTTCGAGATCATCCGCCGCGACGTGGCCGACATTTTGACCGTCAGCGACGACGAGTTGGTGGCGTGCATGCGCTTTTACGCGGAGCGCATGAAGATGATCGTAGAACCGACCGGCTGCCTCAGCTTCGCCGCGGTGCGAAAGATGAAAGACCAGCTCAAGGGCAAGCGCATCGGCGTGATCGTCAGCGGCGGCAATGTCGACCTCGCCAAACTGTCGGGCTACTTTGCCGCGGCCTGAACCGTTTTACACTCTCCTTTCACACTCTTTATCCGACATCAGGGAAACAACCACAATGAGCAACACCAACGACACCGCATTGCGCACGCTATATCCGCCCATCGCGCCGTATGAGAGCGGCATGCTCGACGTCGGCGACGGCCACAGCGTGTACTGGGAAACCTGCGGCAATCCCAAGGGTAAGCCGGTGGTGTTCCTGCACGGCGGTCCGGGCGGCGGCTGCGGCCCGTCGCACCGGCAACTGTTCAATCCGGAGAAATACCGCATCGTGCTGTTCGACCAGCGCGGTTGCGGCCGCTCGCAGCCGCACGCCAATCTCGACGCCAACACCACCTGGGACCTGGTGGCCGACATCGAACGCTTGCGCGTGCTGCTGGGCGTCGACAAATGGCAGGTGTTCGGCGGCTCATGGGGCAGCACGCTGGCGCTGGCTTATGCCGAGACGCATCCCGAGCGCGTCACCGAACTGGTGTTGCGCGGCATCTTCCTGCTGCGTCAGTCGGAGCTGGACTGGTATTACCAGGAAGGCGCATCATGGCTGGCGCCGGATCGCTGGGATGAATTTCTGGCGCCGATTCCGGAAGCCGAGCGCGGCGACCTCATGAGCGCCTATCGCAAGCGGCTGGTCGGCGACGACGAGGCCGCCAAGCTGGAGGCGGCGCGCACCTGGAGCCGTTGGGAAGCCAGCACCGTGACGCTGGTGCCCGATGAAGGCATGATCGCCGGTTTCAGCGACGCGCACTTTGCGCTCGCGTTCGCGCGCATCGAGAACCACTATTTCGTCCATCACGGGTTCATGGAAGAAGGCCAGTTGCTGGCCAATGCCGGCCGCCTCAAGGGTATTCCGGGTGTGATCGTGCAAGGCCGCTACGACATCGTGACGCCGGCCAAGTCGGCATGGGATCTGCACAAGGCCTGGCCGGATTCGACCTTGCATCTGGTCGGCAGCGCCGGCCATGCGTACAACGAGCCGGGCATCCTTGATCAGTTGATTCGTGCCACCGACGGTTTCGCCGACTAGTCCGAGCGCGTCTTGTGCGAGACGACTTCGTCGATCAGGCCGTATTCTTTGGCGCGTTCGGATGACATGAAGTTGTCGCGCTCAAGGTCGCCGGCGATGCGCTCCATCGTCTGGCCGGTGTGCCGGGCCAAAATACTGTTGAGACGTTCTCGCAGATAGAGGATTTCGCGCGCCTGGATTTCCACGTCGGTCGCGGTGCCCTGCGAGCCGCCGGAGGGCTGGTGCACCATGATGCGGGAATTGGGCAAGGCCAGTCGTTTGCCGGGCGCGCCGGCCGCCAGCAGGATGGCGCCCATGCTGGCCGCGAAGCCGGTGCACAGTGTCGACACCTGCGGCCGGATGAACTGCATGGTGTCGTAGATCGCAAGCCCGGCATAGACCACGCCGCCCGGTGAATTGATATAGAGTGAAATATCCTTGTCCGGATCCTCCGATTCGAGAAACAGCAATTGCGCCACGATCAGGTTGGCCGATTGGTCGGTGACCGGCCCGACCAGGAAAATGATGCGTTCGCGCAGCAGCCTTGAGTAGATGTCGTAGGCGCGTTCCGACCGTCCCGATTGCTCGACGACCGTGGGAACCAGGTCCAGAGCGCGAGGTGAAAATGCAGGCATGGCGTGTCCTTTTTCGTGAAATGTGGGTGTAAGGACATGACGGCCGCCGCACGCCGCGCGTGACGAAATGAAAATATTTTTCGCCGGCTGTCACGTTTTCGCCGCCCCGGACGTCAACAAGGGAGGCAGTAGCTCAGCGCTGCAAACATGGAGAGACCAATGACAAGAAGCCCGATCAGCGCCACCGCCACGTTCGAAGCCGCGCGGCGACGGCTACTGTCGATCGCTTACCGCATGCTGGGCAGCGTGGCGGAGGCGGAAGACGTCGTTCAGGAAACCTGGATCCGCTGGCACGAAGCACAGGACCTGTCGCTGACAACGCCGGTAGCCTGGCTCACTACCGTTGCCAGCCGGCTGGCGATTGACCGTCTGCGGCATTTGCAGCACCAGCGCGCCACCACCGCCGTGCCCTGGCTGCCGGAGCCGTGGATGGACGAGCATGCGCCGTCGCCCGAAGATGCTGTATCGATGCTGTCGGATCTGTCGTATGGCGTGCTGCTGATGCTGGAGCGCCTGAGCCCGGACGAGCGCGCGGCCTTGCTATTGCATGAAGTGTTTGATTGTCAGTACGAGGAAATCGCACGCACGCTGGACAAGACGCCGGTGCATTGCCGTCAGTTGGTGCGCCGGGCGAAGGAGCGCGTGCAATCGGACCGGGTGCGCAGGATTGCAGACGAGCAGGTTTGCCGCGAGACGGCGCAGGAATTTGTCGCGGCGATCTGTCGCCAGGACAAACAGGCGATGCTGCAGCTGCTGGCGCCGGATGCCGTGGTGATGGGCAATGGTGCAGCCGCTGCGCAGGCTGCAAGCAGTTTTGTCAGCGGCATCATGTCGATGGAGTTGTCCGGGACGAACATCGCCTGCGTCGGCATCAATGGCGGATGGGGCGCGACATTCCTGCAGTATGGAAAAATCGCGCTCGCACTCAGCTTCGACATGGAGGGGCCGGCAATCCGCACGATTTATGCAATTGCCGGTGTTGCCGGAATTTCCGATATGGGCCGGCATGGACATGGTTGTCCGCCGGCCGTTTTGCAGTTACTTCAAGAAGCCGTCACGGCAATGGATTAGCAAGAAGCGCCGTGCACACTCGCTTGCTTTGCCGGATCATAAGCGCTTGCTTGCGGCTTTTTTATTATCGACATGACAATAATCACTAGCAACGAAGTGCCTGGACTGATCACGGCGGAAGACGGAAAAGACTATTGCGCCTGGCATGCGGCCATGCCGGAGTACCACGGCAGCGAGTGGGGCCGGCCGGTGGCCGACGACGTGCGTCTGTTCGAGAAGATTTGCCTGGAAGGGTTCCAGTCAGGCCTGGCGTGGATCACCATCTTGCGCAAGCGCGAGAATTTCCGCGCCGCGTTCGACGGCTTCGATTTCCACCGGGTGGCGCGGTATACCGAACCGGACATCGGACGCCTGCTCGGCGACGCCGGCATCATCCGCAACCGCGCCAAGATCGTCTCGGCCATCAACAACGCTCGCCGCGCCATCGAACTGGTGGAGGAGGCCGGCTCGCTGGCTGCCTGGTTCTGGCAATTCGAGCCGGCCGCCAAAGACCGACCCAAGGTGCTCACGCTGGATTACTGGCAAGCCAATCCCACCTCGGAAGCCTCGGTGGCATTGTCGAAGGCCCTCAAGAAGCGCGGCTGGACCTTCGTCGGCCCGACCACCATCTACGCCTTCATGCAGGCCATGGGCCTGGTCAACGACCACCTGACCGGCTGCGCCTGCCGCAAGACCGTGGAGGCGGAGCGCAAGGCGTTCAGGCGGCCGGGTTGAGCAATCAGATCCCGCCCATGCACAGGTACTTGATGACCAGGTAACCGTCGATGCCGTAGTGCGAACCTTCGCGCCCCATGCCCGATTGCTTGACGCCGCCGAATGGTGCGACTTCGTTGGAGATCAGGCCGGTGTTGATGCCGACGATGCCGCTTTCCAGACCTTCGGCGACGCGCCAGATGCGGCCGATGTCGCGCGAATAGAAATAGCTGGCCAGCCCGAACTCGGTATCGTTGGCCAGGGCCAGCACCTCATCATCGGTCTTGAAGCGGAACAGCGGCGCCATCGGGCCGAAGGTTTCTTCGCGCGCGATCTTCATGTCGGCGGTGACGTCGGCGATTACAGTGGGTTCAAAGAAGCTGTGTCCGAGCGCGTGGCGCTTGCCGCCCAGCAGCACGCGGCCGCCCTTGGCCTGGGCGTCGGCGACGTGCTGCTCGACTTTCTGCACCGCCTTCTCGTCGATCAGCGGACCTTGCGTGACGCCGCTGTCGACGCCATTGCCGACTTTCAGTTGCGCCACCGCCGCAACCAGCTTATCGGCGAACTTGTCGTAGACGCCGTCCTGCACGTAAATGCGGTTGGCGCAGACGCAAGTCTGTCCGGTGTTGCGGAATTTGGAGGCGATTGCGCCTTCCACTGCCGCATCGAGATCGGCGTCGTCGAACACGATGAAGGGCGCGTTGCCACCCAGTTCCAGCGATACTTTCTTGATGGTCGCCGCGCACTGTTGCATGAGCAACTTGCCGGTCTCGGTCGAACCGGTGAAGCTCAGCTTGCGCACGACCGGGTTGCCGGTCATCTCGGCGCCGATGACCTTGGACGAGCCGGTCACCACGCTGAACACGCCGGCCGGCACGCCTGCGCGTTCAGCCAGGACCGCCAGCGCCAGCGCGGAAAACGGTGTCGCCTGCGCCGGCTTGAGCACCATCGGACAACCTGCCGCCAGCGCCGGACCGGCCTTGCGCGTGATCATCGCCGCCGGAAAATTCCACGGCGTGATCGCCGCGCAGACGCCGATCGGTTCCTTGATCACGACGATGCGGTTGCCGGGCACGGGCGAGGGAATGGTGTCGCCGTAAGTGCGCTTGGCTTCTTCGCCGAACCATTCGATGAACGAGGCCGCATAGGCGATTTCGCCTTTGGATTCGGCCAGCGGTTTGCCTTGTTCTGCCGTCATGATCAGCGCCAGGTCATCGGCGTTGGCCAGCATCAGGTCGTTCCATTTGCGCAGGATGGCGGCGCGTTCCCGGGGGGTTTTCTTGCGCCAGGCCGGCCATGCCGCCTGTGCTGCTTCAATCGCGCGCCGGGTTTCGTCCGTGCCCATGTCGGGCACCGTGCCGAGCTCGTCGCCGGTGGCCGGATTGTTGACGGCATGCGTGCCGCCGCCGTCGGCGTTGCACCAGGCGCCATTGATGTAGGCCTGCTGGCGCAGCAGGGATGGATCCTTGAGTTGCAGCATTGATAACTCCTGTCCGTTGAAAAGCGCTGCCGCAATCAGATGTCTGCAGCAGATATTCTTTTTGATCGGATCCACCCAAAAGGTTCGGAGGTTATCTGCACTCGTCGGTGACGGACTTGAGCTTGACGCCGTATGCGCCAAGAGATGGGATAGTCAGCAAGCCGTCTCGTCGTTTTTCCGGATTCTGCCGCCCTGAAGAGGAGGCCGGACAAGATAAACAGGACCTGGATCAAGCAAAAACGCTGCGATACCAGGCGAGGGCGCGGCCGAGAAAGCCATCGGCTTCTTCTTCAAACAGATAGGGCTTCCTGGTGCGCAGGCGGTCGAGGATTTCTTTCTCATCTTTTTCCTTAACCGTGCCGTAGGCGATGCCGAGCGTCAACAGCGTGCGCAGCGAGCCCAGCTTTTCCCTGGCGACCGAACCGCGTGCATGTTCGACAGCGATCTTGGCGTCGTGCAGCTGCTGCGCCCACGAGCGCGACAGACGCCATGCCGGCGTCTTCAATGCTTCTTCGGCTTTGGCGATGCTGATGGCAGCCGATTTGATTTGCGCGGCGAGGACGTCGATCTGCGATTCGTCGCCCTTGGCTTGCTTGACGATCGAGGTGGCCCAGGCTTTCGACGCCGCGGTCAGCTCATCAACCGACCAGTCATGCCGCACGGCGATGTGGAAACCGTAGTTGGACGCTTGCGAGATCAGGATTGCGACAACATCCGGAAAATCCTTGTCGAGCGCGCGTTTGGCCCAGGCGTACTGGCCCGACAGCATCAGATGCTGAACGGCGGCTTCGGTAAGGAAGGTGGTGTTGTCGGAGAGTTTCGCCAGCATGAAGCTTTCGAAGCTCGGCGAGACGAATCCCGAGTCGCACTTCAGCGAGAGACGATTGAAGTTCTTGTAGTCGCGATCGAGCGAATCATAGACTTCATCTTTGAGATTGAGATTGAGTTTTTTCATATTGTTCCCCGGGAGCTCTGGCGTGTTGTCGGATCGACATGCATGTCGCCGACCGGCACGGAAATTTTAATCGCAAATCAGTCGCTGCATGGAATCTGCAGCGGCAAGGCGTTGGTGCATGAGAGCGCATGAGGGGTTAACGGCAGCAATCGGGAAAACTTTTCCTGCGGCAACGATAAACCCGGGAGGCACAAATGCACCGGTGCTGCATCATCAGTCGATCAGCCACCCGATCGTCGCTGCCATCGTCGTCGGGTCGCTATTCCAAACTGGCGCAAAAGTGGCTGTACAGCTGAACTGCCGCCGTTGCACCATCAAAAATGCCGATTGGTCTGTAGCGCAAACGTGCTACAGCGCAGCGGCGCAAGCGGATTGACTTATCGGGGCCGGACATGGAGACTGATCGTCACCTTGCCGGCACCGACGTGACAGGCCGAGGCGGGCAGGGGAGCATATATCACCGGACAAAAATCGCATCAAGAGAAAGGGCTGTCGGCGCAAATGGATGCTTCAATCCGTGTTTGCCGCAACGGCGTCGCACGCAACATGGTTTCGTCCAGCAGAGGTCGGCAATGGTGTACGCGCAAGTGCAAGGGCTGCTCTTGCTGTGCACATACGCTGAGCAAATGATCGTTACCCATCGACAGCAGAAAAAACTGCCACGCAGATGGTTGCGCCACCAACTGCGTCTGCAAGCTTACCCGTCCCTCTGTCCCCAGGTCCATGCTGAACTGGTCCAGAGGAATGGACAGCCCCATGCTACGCGCCTTGATCCACGACTCTTTCAAGGTCCAGTATTCAAAAAAGCGCTGTTGACGCTGCGCAAATGGCTGGGCATTCAGCCCGGCCACTTCGTCAGGAGAAAAAAAACTGTTGGCCACATCCAGCGGAGCCGTGCGGATGGCAATGTTTTCCGTGTCCACCCCCATGTCCTGGGCAGCACTGACGGCCATGACCACCAGTCCGGCGGTGTGCGACAGATTGAAACAAAGATGTTGTGCGACGTCTTGCACTACTTGAGGGCGACCGTGGCTACCGGCAACAAATTCCCACGCCGCCGGCGCCAGCGCGGCATAGCGCGAGAGCACGCTGCGCACCAGCGCACGGGTGATGACAAATTTCTTGCGGTCACGCTCGAAATAGAAACGCGACGCACGCTCGCGTTCTTCGGGACTGAGCAAAGATTGCCGGTACAAATGCAAATCGTCGTCGCTGATGCTGTCGGTAAAACAGCACCACAGATCAATTTGATGCGGTAAAACGGAAATCTTCCCGATGGCACTCATCGAGTGCACTCCACCATCAGACGGTGAAAGTTCTGGAGACAGGTGATTCATTTAATCGCGCCGTCCGTGAGGCTGAAGCGTTGTTCGTATGCTAATGGCGGAATGGCTTTCATCGTGGTGCGTCGATCCGCTGCAATGCTTCTTGAAAATGTGAGATGCACGGTATAGTCATCGGAAAAGTGGATGCTACCATGACCGCTAACGCAGGCCAGACGCCTATGCCATGAATATTTCCGCGAGCGGAAGGCCGGTAGAACCATCCAGTTTTCGCGTATAGGGCCATAAGAAATAGTCCAAGCCCGTTTTAACAAAAAAAAGGGGGAAGGGAATCGCTGGTCATCCACGTCTTTTCCAAGTTAAGCAGGCATCTTCCGCACAAGGTGGATGCCTGCCTGCGCTCCTGCCAATAAGGTTGGCATTTGCGCATTACATATAACGACAGCTTGTAGAAAAACATCACATGACATTTCGATTTGCACGTCTGGTAGCGGGCTCCGTGCTTGCCACCGCCGCCGGCGCCGCCTGGTCGGTCGACCCACCGGCACCGGGCTCGCTCCGTTTCGAGATCAACCGTTTTGCCATCGCCGGCAACACGTTGCTGCCGGCGGCAGACGTCGATGCGGCGGTTGCGCCGTTCACCGGCAAGGATCGCGATTTTTCCGATGTGAAGGGTGCACTTGTCGCGCTGAAAGCGGTGTATCAGGCACACGGTTATGTGCTGGTGCGCATCGACTTGCCCGAACAAGAATTGAATAATGGTGTGGTCGTGTTGAATGTGGTGCAAACCAGAATCGGCAATGTCGCGATCGAGGGTAACAAGAGTTTCACCGATACGAATATTCGCAACAGCTTGCCGGGTCTGCAAGAAGGTGAAGCTCCCGATCTGAACAAGATTTCAAAAAGCCTGAAATTGGCGAATGAAAATCCCGCCAAAAAGACGGTCATGAAGATAAAGCCGGGAGCAGCAGCTGATGAAGTCGATGCAAGCTTGGCCGTGACCGAAGAATCCGTCTGGCTGACGACGCTCAATCTCGACAACTCAGGCACGGAACAGGTTGGCAGAACCTATGCCGGCGTGGTTTTGCAAAATGCCAATATGTTCGGTCGTGATCACGTCATGACGTTGCAGTACACCACCACGCTCGAGCATTCGGGCGATGTTGCCGTCTATGGCTTCGGTTATCACGTGCCTTTGTATGCGCTCGGTGATTCGCTGGATTTTTTTGCAAGCCACTCCGATGTGAATGCGGGAACGGTAACCGCAGGGATTCTCGACATCGCCGTCAGTGGCAAGGGTTCGATGTACGGCGCGCGCTATAACCAGAACCTGACGACCGTCGGCAGCTACGAGTCAAAGCTGGTCTACGGCATCGATTACAAGGAAGTCCGCAACAGCATGCAGACGCTCGGGATTGAACTGGGTAATGATGTCACCGTGCACCCGCTCAGCGTCGGCTATGTCGGCAATTGGTCAATGCAGAATGGCGTTGCAAATTGGGGCGCGACCTTGTCGCATAACGTTGCGGGCGGCGCCAAGGGGCGCCAACAGGACTTCGACGCCGCGCGCGTGGGCGCAAAAGCCGATTACACCGCGCTGCGCTTTGCAGCGAGCACCACGCAGGGGTTGCCGCAAGAATGGCTGGCCCGGGCGATCGTCAATGGTCAATACACAAGGGATGCGCTGATTGCGGGCGAACAGTATGGCGCCGGTGGCGCGAGTTCGGTTCGCGGTTTTCAAGAGCGCGAAGTGTCCAATGATTCCGGCGTGACAGCCAATGTTGAAATCTACTCACCGCCTTTGTGCCGCAACACCGATTGGCAATGCCGGGTGCTGGCGTTTTATGACACGGCCTATCTGACGCGCAATCGTGCGTTGCCGGGAGAGTTCCGCAGCATGGCGATCAGCAGCATCGGTGTCGGCGTGCGTCTGCAGTTGCGCAACAACGTCAGCTTGCAGATGGATTACGGCCATGTTTTGCGTGCGGAAGCGACGGTAACGCAAAGAGGCGATGGACGTTTGCACGCACGTCTCGGCTTGTCTTTCTGAGGACATGATGAAAACTACCCCAATGAATATGCACCGCAAATCCATGATGCCTTTTTTCCTGCGAATCCGCGTCCCGCAACTCAGACTTTTGCCGTTCCTGATTGCGGCGGGCATTGGCCCGGCCGCGGCCGCGCCTGGCACTCCCACGATAGTGAACGGGCAGGTGACGTTTTCTCAGAACGGCAACATCTTTTCGATTACCAACAGTCCGAACGCGATTATCAATTGGGGCAGTTTCTCCATTGCGCAGAGCGAGATCGTTCGCTTTATTCAACAGAACGCCAATAGCGCCGTGTTGAATCGGGTCACGGGGCAAGATCCAAGCGTCATCATGGGCGCATTGCAATCCAATGGCCGCGTCTATCTGATCAATCCGAACGGCATTCTGTTCGGTGCGGGCGCGCAAGTGAACGTCAACGGCCTGATCGCATCGACGCTGGATATCGCGAATGCAGATTTTATCGCTGGTAAAAACAAATTCTTCGCCGGTGCGACGGCGGGCAGCGTCGTCAACGCCGGCGAAATTACGACACCCTCCGGCGGCAAGGTTTTTCTGATTGCGCCGGATGTGACCAATAGCGGCCTCATCACTTCGCCGCAAGGTGAAGTCGTGTTGGCGGCGGGACATAGCGTGCAACTGGCGGATTCCTCCAATCCGGCGATGCAGGTGGTTGTATCGTCGCCAAGCGATCGTGCAATCAACATCGGCCAGGTCATCGCGGAAGGCGGCAAGATCGGTATCTACGGCGCGATGATCAATCAGCGCGGCATACTCAATGCCAACAGTGCGCAGGTTGGCGAGACCGGCAAGATCATCCTCAAGGCCAGCGGCGATACGCTGCTTGAGGCGGGCAGCGTGACCAGCGCCACCGGCGCAGGGCAGGGCGGCGAAGTATCGGTGCTGGGGGAGCGCGTGGCATTGACCGGCGACGCGCGTATTGACGCCAGCGGACAAACCGGCGGCGGTACCGTACTGGTTGGCGGCGATTACCAGGGCAAGAACGCGGCGGTGCAAAACGCCCGGCAGACCGTAGTTGGCCCCGATGCCAGCATCAGTGCAGATGCAATCGCGCGCGGCGACGGCGGCAAGATCGTGGTCTGGGCCGACGGCGCCACCTCGATGGCGGGGCGTCTGTCGGCGCGCGGCGGCGCGGCCGGCGGCAACGGCGGTGTCGCGGAAGCGTCCGGCAAGCAATTCCTCGATTTCCGCGGCACGGTCGACCTGCGCGCGTCCAATGGCAAAAGAGGAACCCTGCTGCTGGATCCGAACAATATTCGAATCGAAACCGGCAGCGATACCTTCATCGGCCAGAATGGCGGCAATCCCTTCGAGTTCGAGGGCTTCAGCACGCCGGCGGTGCTGACGCCGCTGACGCTAACAAACCAGCTGGCCTTGTCGGACGTCAGCGTCCTCACCAATACCGGATCGATCACCGTGATGAGCGTGGTCAATTGGGCCAACTCCAGCGAGCTGACGCTGTCGGCCGCCACCGGCATCGCGATCAATGCGCAGATGAGCAACAACGGCGGCGGCAAATTGGCGCTGTATACGATCGGCGGCGACATTACCCAGACCGCGTCGATCTCCGTGCCGACGCTGGCGGCGATCGCCAATAGCGGCAGTGTGACCTTGACCCATAACGGCAACACCGTCGGCACCCTGGCCGGTGCCGGCGCTACCGGCTTTTCCTACCACGACGCCGATGCGCTGACGATCGGCACGGTGTCGGGCGGCGTGATCACGACCCAGAGCGGCATCACCTCCAGCAGCGGCGACATCAACATCGCGACCGGCGTCGGCGGCGTCAGCGGCGGCCTTGCCATTGACGGGCCGCTGTCGGCGCCGTCGGGTGTCCTCAATTTGCGTGAATACATGGGCGATATCACCCAGAGCGCCCGGCTGAGCGCGCCGGCGGCGGTGATCATTGCCGACCAGGGCGCGGTCACGCTCAACAATACGTCCAACTCGATGGCGGAACTGTCCGGTTACAGCAATGGGCCGTCGGGTTTCAGTTTCGTCAATGCCGGCGCCCTCACGGTCGGCACGGTCGCCGGCTCGAATGGCGTGGTCAGTTTCGGCGCCGCGCCTGTGAGCCTGACGGCGCTGACCGGCGACCTGACGATCGCGAACACGACTTACGGCGTCATGGCGGGATCCTCCGGCACCTCGGCGCTGTCGTTGAACGCGAGCAACGGACAGGTGCTGGGCAGCGGCATCGTCAAGGGCGGCAATGTCACGATCAACTCTGCCACCGGCATCAACCTGGCCGGCGCGCAAAACCAGATCGGCACGCTGAACGCCAGCGTCACCGGCAGCGGCGACGTCACCCTGGTCAACAACAAGGCCTTGTCGATTGCCTCGGTCAGCACCGGCGCGGCCAATGCCGCGATCAATATCTCCACCACTGCCGGGTCCGCCTTCGGCATCGAAGTGGCCGGAGCAATCAGCACCGGCAGCACCGGCTCAGTCACGCTCAACGCAGGCGGCAGCGGGGCGATTACCCGCGTCGGCAGCGGGAGTGTCATCAGGACCAACACCCTAAACCTGCAAAACACCAGCAGCGGCGCCATCGGCACATTGGGCTCGTCATTGTTGACCGCTGCCGTTGGCGGCGGCAACACCAATTTGCTTGTCGGCGCATCAAGTGCGGGGGCGTCCTCGTTGTATCTCGACCAGACCGGAGCGATGACACTGAACGCGGGCTCGCACTACGGCGCCAATTCGCCGGTCAGCATCAGCGCCAGCAGCGACCTTACGCTCTCCGGCAACCTGAACACGGGTAGCGCCGCCTTGACGCTCAACAGCGGCGGTAACCTGGCCAGCGACAACAGCTCCATCATCACCGGCGGCAACGTGAATTTGTCGGCCACGCAGAACATCGCAGTCGGCACCGTGGCCTCCACGACCGGCAACGTCACCATGACAGCCCAGCAGGCGCTGACCGCGCGCGGCGTCAGCACCAGCGCGCTCAACGCCGGCAATGTCACGCTGACGGCCAACGGCGGCGACATGATACTGGGCGCCGACAGCGGAATCGACGCGCGCTCCAACGCGGCCGGCGCCAACGGCGCCGTGTCACTCAGCAGCGCCGGTGCGATCCAGATGCTGGCCGGCCGCGTCATCAAGGCCGGCGCGCTCGACATGAAGGCTGCCAACGGTATTTACGGCAGCACCAACGCCGCTGCGCTCGACATCGTGACCGATGCCGTACAGGCGAAAAACACGGGAGCGGGACCGATACGGTTGGCCAATAGCGGCACCAATCTGTCGGTAGGCGGCGCCAGCAACTATGGTATTCAGCAGCAGGGCGCCGGTAACGTTTCTCTTGAGAACGCAGGCGGCTACACAACCACGATCAACAAGGCCGTCACCACCGCCGGCGGCAACATCACGATCGACGGATCGGGCGCGCTGGCGCTCTTGAGCGGCGTAAGCACCGCGGGCGGTAATGTGGCGCTGACGGTCGCCGGCAACGCCACTAGCGAGCTGGGCATCTTCCAGTCCATCAACGCCGGCGGCGGCGGCAACGTCGCGTTGATCTCATCCGGCGCCGTCTACGGCGGCACCGGCACCAACGACGTCACCGCAGGCACGCTCAGCATCACGGCCAACGGTACCTCCACGCGCGGCGCCGGCATCGGCGCCATCGATGGCAGCGGCGGCTTGCATACCACGGTGTCGCGCATCGCTGCACTGACGGCGCCAATGGCCGGCATCCGTGTCACGAGCCTGTCGGACCTTGTCGTCGGCCCTGCCGCAGCAACGGCGGGCAACGTCGTGACCACCACCGGCCCGCTGGCGTTGGCCACGGTCAGCGGCCATGCGTTGACCATCAACGGCGATATTGCCGCGACCGGCAATATCGATCTGACGGCCGGCTCCGCCGGTTCCGGAAATACCGCGGACAAGATTGCGTTCGCGCAAAACGTCACCTCCAGCGGAGGCGCGATCACAATCAACGCTAACGGCGTCACAGGCGCGCATGTGCCGACCGGCGTCAATGTCGCCTCGAACCTGTATGTCGCACCGTCGCCAGTCCCGACACCGGTGCGGTCGCCGGCGCAGCTGCCATCGCAGCCGACCGGGGTGCTTGCGCAAGCGCTTAATACCGCCACCAGCGCGATCAACTCCGTGGCGACGCAGCGGGATTGCGGCGGCGGATCAGCCGCGGCGTCAGGCCCGTCCGGCGAGAGCAAGAGCAAGAGCAAGGAAGTTGATGGACAGATGGGTGGTATCGGCACCAAGAAGAATGGAGCAGGGAATGACCTGCCGCAAAAAGCTGGTTGTACTTGAGGCGGTTAAATGACTGTGTAGGGGGTGCTGAAAGGCGGGGCTGCACTGTTGACGCTGCAAGTCGAAGTGCCAATCGCGGA
Source organism: Herbaspirillum lusitanum (assembly GCF_026127345.1). NCBI lineage: Bacteria > Pseudomonadati > Pseudomonadota > Betaproteobacteria > Burkholderiales > Oxalobacteraceae > Herbaspirillum > Herbaspirillum lusitanum. The sequence goes on from NZ_QXFG01000008.1 coordinate 737,964, forward strand.
GACGAGCGAGATTGCCTGCGGACGTCGGGGCCTGACGCAGGCTGCTTGCGCACGGGACTACTATCCCGATTTTTGTAGAGTTTTCATTTGAATAAAATGATGTTTGGTAATGCAACTTATTCGATACTATTATAGGATAACTTCCAAAGCCATTCGCCAAGTCAGAATCGGCAAGAAAGACGAAATCGAACGTAGGAAGGGCTGATGAACACGCCGTGGCGGTCATTGATTGCTGCGCTGCATATCGCGGACATCCATTGGCCTCTTGGCTGTTTGTTGCGGGCCGGAATACGTAAAAAAAAATGAGCATGCGGGCCGATGCCGGAGAACTCAAAATCGACGTAACCAAAAAGCTCTCTTTGAAGTGAATTCGAACAGGCGCTAACGACAAACCGTCAGCTTTATCGGGGACCCGATATAACGATGCCGAGATCAAACAAGCGGGAATCGAAGAACAGATCTGCGCTGGTCAATACCGGCGCTTTCTTCGTTCTGGCCATGCTGTTGTCGATTGGGGTTGCCACCATGGCCTATCGCAGCGTGCGCGTGTTCGAGGCGCGCGCGATCTGGGTGGAACACACGCATACCGTCTTGCAGCGGCTGGAAGAAACCCATTCAACCTTGCGTGACCTGGTCGCCAATGCGCTCGGTTATGCGCTGTCGAGCCGGCATGAGTATCTGCTCGGCTTCGAGTCGGATCGCAACTTGCTGCACCGATCGCTGAGCGGTTTGCGCGCACTGCTGATCGACAATCAAGATCAACTGGATCGTCTGAACGACCTCAGCATCTCCATTGCCCAGCGGATCGAACTGGCGCGTGCCTTGATCGAGGCCGACAAGGAACTGCGCATCGATAACGCCCATGAGCACGGTCGCGACCTGAGCGCAGACATTCGCCGGCAGTTCGTCGCCTTGAAGGACGTCGAGCAGGCGCTGCTGGCCGAGCGCTCGGCCGAGACGCGCGAGAGCATCCGCTGGACCATCCTCGCCATCGTCGGCGGCAGTGTTGTCATCGTCGCCATCCTGATCGCGGTCTATCTGCGGCTCAAGCGCGAAACGCTGCGGCGCTTGGAAGCGCAAGCCAAGACGCAGCTGTATGCGGACGAGATCGAGGATCTGTATAACCGGGCGCCGTGCGGTTACCACTCCATTGATGAAGAAAGCGGCCTGATCGTGCAGATCAATGACACGGAACTGGCCTGGCTTGGGTACATGCGCGAACAGGTAGTCGGCAAGATGACGCAGGCCGATCTGATGACGCCATCCAGCGCGGAACGCTATCGCACCGTGTTGCGGCCGCGGTTCTTGCGCAACGAAGCGATCGACGGCATCGATGCCGATTGTCGGCGCGCCGACGGCACGCATTTTCCCACGTTGATGAGCATCAGCACCGTGCTGCATCCGGACAACGGGCGCGTGATCAGCCGCAATGTGATCCACGACATTTCCGGACGCAAGCAGACCGAAAGGGAAATCGAAGAACTCAATGCCAGCTTGAAGCGCCAGGCTCAGCACCTGAGCAATATCAACAAGGAGCTGGAGAGCTTTTCGTACTCCGTGTCGCATGACTTGCGCGCGCCGCTGCGGGCCATTTCCGGTTACGCGATGATGGTGGAAGAGGATTACGCCGACGCGCTCGACGCCAAAGGCCAGGAACTGCTGCAGGTAATCCGCAGGAACGTCAGCAAGATGGATGCGCTCATCAGCGATCTGCTCAAGCTGTCCAAATCAGCGACCGGCGAACTGACGCTGGGATATTTTTCCATGCGGAAGCAGGTCGAGCAAAGCATTGCCGGCTTGCGCCGCGAGAACGCGGGCGTCGAGTTCATTGTCGATCCGCTGGAGGACGTCATTGCCAATCAGGTTTTGCTTAGCCAGGTATGGGAGAACCTGCTCGGCAATGCCGTCAAATTCAGCAAGAAGGCCGAGCATGCAGTGGTGCGCGTGTCGTCGACCTCGACGCCGGAAGAAGTGATCTATCAGGTGCAGGACAATGGCATCGGCTTCGACATGCGTTACGTGCAAAAGCTGTTCGGCACCTTCCAGCGCCTGCATCGGCAGGAAGACTATGCCGGCGCCGGTATCGGCCTGGCGCTGGTGCAGCGCATCGTGGTCAGGCACGGCGGGCGGGTGTGGGCGGAAAGCCGGTCGGGCGAGGGCGCCAGTTTTTATTTCGCGCTGCCGCGGCAGGGGCAGTAGCGGCAACCGTAGCGGCAGAAGGATATTCATGGCCGGCGTCTGCGGGCGCCGGCCTTAACAACGACAAGGGCGGGAAGCGAGCATGAGCATATGAGTATTCCACTCCGGGTATTGTTTGTCGAAGACATGGAAGAGGACGTGATCCTCATGGTGCGCGAACTCAAGCGCGGCGGCTTCGAGCCGACCTGGCAACGGGTCGACACCGAGCCGGACATGGAGGCGGCCCTGCGCGACAAATGGGATATCGTGATCTCCGATTATTCGATGCCCATGTTCAGCGCCGTCGACGCGCTGGAACTGGTCAAGCGGCAGAACGACCAGATTCCCTTCATCATCGTCTCGGGCGCCATCGGCGAGCAGACCGCCGTCGAGGTCATGAAGGCGGGCGCACAGGATTACTTCCTCAAGAGCGCGATCGCCCGTTTGCCGGTCGCCGTCGAGCGCGAATTGCGCGACGCCCTGGTGCGCCGCAAGCAGCGCGCCGGCGCCGCCGCCTTGCGTGAAATGCAGGCGCGTTTCTACGCCTTCATGAGCGCCGCGCCAATGCCGGCCTGGATCAAGGATGCCGACCTGCGCTACCTCTACGTCAACCCGGCGCAGTCGGCGTTTTTCGGCATGACGCCGGGCGACATGATCGGCCTGAGCGACTTCGACATCATGTCGAGCGGGGCGGCGCAGAACGCCCAGTCCAACGACCGCAAGGTGCTCGACGGCAATCGCGAAATGCATACGCAGGAAACGGTATTCGACGCCGACCACAATCCCAAGATCATGGACATGGTGCGTTTTCCCATCGGCAGCGACGGCAAGATCCTGGCCGCCGGGCTGGCGATGGACGTGACCGAGCGGGTCAATTCGCAAAAGGAACTCGAGCAAGCCATGCAACGCCAGAAGATGCTGGCCAGCCGCGTGATCGAGGTGCAGGAGCGCGAGCGCCAGCATCTGGCGCGCGGCCTGCACGACGACGTCGGCCAGTCGCTCACGGCGCTCAAGATCAATCTGGAGACCATCAAGAAGACCGGTTCGCTGGAAGGGCCGTCGCTGCAGAACGGCATCGACATCGTTGCTGCGGTGTTGTCGCAAGTGCGCAGCCTGTCGCTGGACCTGCGGCCGCCGCAGCTGGATAACCTGGGGTTGATCGCCACCTTGCGTTCGTACGTGGAGAACAAGTCCACGCTGGCCAATGTGAAAGGCTGGTTCGAGAGTTCGCCTTTGACGGTGGAGTTGCATCACGACATTGAGAACACCTGCTTTCGCATCGTGCAGGAAGCGGTCACCAATATCTTGCGCCACGCCCAGGCTGAGAATATCTGGGTCAAGGTCAGCCAGCGCCAGGATCAGCTCAACGTCAGCATTCGCGACGACGGCAAGGGCTTCGACCTGGAAAAGGCGCGCAGCAATGCGATTGCCGGCACCAGTTTCGGTTTGCTGAATATGGAGGAGCGCGCCGTGCTGGTGGGCGGCGCGATGGACATCACCTCCGCGCCCGGCGAGGGGGTGGAGATCGTTTTGCAATTACCTGTGACACCTGTCATGCGAAGGGGATAGAACATGTTGACAAGAATTGTGCTGGCCGACGATCACGCGCTGGTGCGCAGCGGTATCAAATCGCTGCTCATGGCGATGCCCGGCATCGAAGTGGTGGGCGAGGCCGATGACGGCAACGCCGCCATCGAACTCACCGAAAAGCTCAGGCCCGATGTGGTCGTCATGGATATCGCGATGAAGGGCATGAACGGCCTGGAAGCGGTGCGCCGCCTGCGCGCCGACCATCCGGCCACGAAGTTCCTGATGCTGTCGATGTATGGCAGCGAGGAATACGTGATGCAGGCGCTGAACGCCGGCGCCAACGGCTATCTATTCAAGGATTCTGCCGCCTACGAACTGGAGAAGGCGCTGATCGAAGTAATTCAGGGCCGGCAATACCTGGATTCGCACATCTCCAAGGATGCACTCGATCTGTACATGAAGAAAGTGGCGCAGGGCGGCATGCCGGTGGAAGTCTTGACGCCGCGCCAGCGCGAGATCCTGCAACTGATCGCCGAAGGCAACAATACCAAGGAGATCGCCTACCGCCTCAACGTCAGCGCCAAGACCATTGAAACCCATCGGGCCCAGCTCATGGAGCGGCTGGAAATCCGCGACGTGCCCGGGCTGGTGCGTTACGCCATTCGTACCGGTCTGACGACGTCGGATAAATGAAAAAGGAAACAAAAGTCGATAATTAGCCTCATTTAATTGCTGAATTTAAGCGAAATCTAAGGTATATCCTGATATCTTCCGTTGTCGATCATGCCATAATTAATTCACCCGACGTGATACCGCGAATGCAATTTGGCGGTAGGGTCTGCGTCGTTCCAGCCTGCGCTGGTCATAAGCCGACGCAGAAAACTGATGGTGTTCAGGCAATAAAAAATGCAAGAAAGTGATCAGGACATGGAGCAAATGGATATCATGCTGGTGGATGACAGCCCGGAGGTTGCCGAGTTGACTCGGATCGCCTTGGACAGCAAGAAGCTGGCCGACAAGATGACCTGGTTTGCCGACGCCGAAGAGGCTGCGGACTACATGTTTTCGGACAACGGTTTTGTCGCCCGCAAGGATCTGCATCCGCGTCTGATCTTGCTTGACCTGCACCTGCCGCTGATGAGCGGTCACGATTTTCTCAAGATCATCAAATCCAATGTCGCCACCGCGCATATTCCGGTGGTGATGTTTTCGTCCTCGGACGACCAGCGCGACATCGTGCAAAGCTATCAGTTGGGCGCCAACGGCTACCTGATGAAATCGGCCGACCCGCGCGAATTCATCGGCACAGTCGCCGATGCCGGCATGTACTGGATGAACCGTAACAAGGTGGTGCGTTGAGGCCAAGCCTGTCGCATCACTTGCGGAAATAAAAAATGCAGGCCACGGCCTGCATTTTTTATGGCGGAAACGAACCCGGACACTTCAGGAATGGAATTGCCGCAGCCCCTCGAGATCGAGGATGGTGATGCTGCCGTAATCGACCTTGAGCAGGCCGGCTTTTTCCAATACCTGCAAGGCCTGGTTGGCACGCTGGCGCGATGCGCCTGAAAGGTTGCCGACTTCTTCCTGCGAGATTTGCAGCTCCAGTCCGATACCGGGATTCAGGTAGGGATTGAACAGCGCCGCCAGGCAGCGCGCCACGCGCGCATCGGGTTCGAGCATGCGATCGTATTCGACCAGGGAGATGAACAGACCCAGGCGCTCGTTGAGTTGCGTCACCAGAAAACGGTTGAACGGAATGCTGTTGTCGAGCAACCAGAGATACGTCGCCTTGGGCATGTACAGCAACTCGCTGTCGCGCAGCGCCACCACATCGTATTTGCGCGGCTCATCCTTGAGCAGGGAACCTTCGCCGAGCCAGCCGCCGTTGGCCATGCCGGCGAACGAGACGGTCTTGCCTTCGGGCGACACGCTGCTCATTTTCAGCAGACCTTCATGCACGCCGATCCAGTGTGAAACCGGATCACCCTTATGGCAGACGAAACCGCCGGCCGGAATCTTGCGGCTGAATATTTCGGATTGCACGCGCTCCAGTTGTTCGCTGGTCAGCGCGCGCGCCCAGATGCTTTTGCCCAGCATGTCTTGAATCGTTGTCTTCGATGTCTCTATCATTATGATGCGTTGCAATATCAAAAGTTTGGCGATTGTTCGGCAATTGTCCGCGAGATGACAACCATGCCTCTCGACTCACACTACTATCATCGCACAAAAGCAGCGCACAACCGCCTGACTTGCCGCAGCACAAGAGCAGTAAGTGCAACGTAAGCATGTCGGTTCAGACTGACTTGACACACTGAACCCAGAACGTCCGGCACAAGACCGTATCCGGCAAGCGGACGTTTATAAATAAAGGTGGGACGATGGTGGAGACAACACAACGTCCAGGAGCGCAGACATTTCCGCAGCTGCTCCTGATGCATGCGCAGGCGCGTCCGGATCGTCCGGCGTTCCGCGAAAAGGATCTCGGCATCTGGCAAACCACGACGTGGGCCCAGGTGGCGGATGAAGTGAGGGCATTCGCCTGCGGCCTGGCGGCGCTTGGTTTCAAGCGCGGCATGAGCCTGGCGATCATCGGCAATAATTGCCCGCGCCTGTATTGGGCGATGTCGGCCACGCAATGCCTGGGCGGCATGCCCGTGCCGCTGTATCAGGACGCGCCGGCAGCCGACATGTCGTATGTGCTCAACGACGCCGAGATCGATTTCGTCGTCGCCGAAGACCAGGAACAGGTCGACAAGGTCTTCGAGATCAAGCTGAATTTCTCCAGCGGCACCGAACGTCCCACGCACATCATTTATGACGACGAACGCGGCATGCGCAATTACCGCCAGCCCGAGCTGTCGTCCTTCGCCAGCGTGCAGGAACTGGGGCGCGCCTACGACAAGGCCAATCCGAGCTTCTTCATGGATCAGGTCAATGCGCTGGGCACCGACGACATCGCCATCATCCTGTATACCTCAGGCACCACCGGCAAGCCCAAGGGCGTGTGCCATTCGCATGCGGCCATGATCGCGACGGCGCAGACGCTGGTCGACTTCGACCAGTTGAACGAGAGCGACGACGTGTTGTGCTATCTGCCGCTGGCCTGGGTGGGCGACTTCCTGTATTCGTTCGCACAGACCCATGTGGCCGGCTTCTGCCTCAATTGCCCGGAGTCGCCAAGCACGGTCATGACCGACTTGCGTGAAATCGGACCGACCTATTATTTCGCGCCGCCGCGCATCTATGAAAACATCCTCACGCAAGTGATGATCCGCATCGAAGATGCCGGCTGGGTCAAGCGCAAGCTGTTCCATGGTTTCATGAGTATCGCCCGCCGCGTCGGCATGCGCATTCTCGACAAGAAGCCGGACGTCTCGCTGGCCGACCGCCTGCTGTACGCAATCGGCCACCTGGTCATCTACGGTCCGCTCAAGAACGTGCTGGGGATGTCGCGCATCCGCGTGGCCTACACCGGCGGCGAGGCGATCGGTCCCGACCTGTTCGACTTCTACCGCTCACTGGGAATCAACCTCAAGCAGTTGTACGGCATGACCGAAACCTGCGTCACGGTCTGCATGCAGCCGTCCGGCGACGTCAAGCTGGACACCGTAGGCCGGCCGATGCGCGGCGTCGAAGTGCATATCGACGCCAGCGGCGAAGTGCTGGTGCGTTCACCGGGACTGATGAAGTCCTACTTCAAGCGTCCCGACGCCACCGCCGAAGCGATCGACGAAAACGGCTACTTCCACACCGGCGATGCAGGGTTCTTCGACAGCGACGGCCACCTGAAGATCATCGACCGCGCCAAGGATGTCGGCAAGATGGCCTGCGGCACGATGTTCGCGCCCAAGTACATCGAGAACAAGCTGAAGTTCTTCCCCTTCATCAAGGAAGCCGTGGTGTTCGGCAACCAGCGCGAGCAATGCACGGCCTTCATCAACATCGACATGGACGCCGTCGGCAACTGGGCCGAGCGTCGCAACCTTGCTTACAGCGGCTACACCGACCTGGCCGCGCATGAGAGCGTGTATGCGCTGGTGGCGGATTGCGTGGAAAAGGTCAACGCCGACCTGGTGCAGGATCCCTTGCTGGCCGACTCGCAGGTGCATCGCTTCCTGGTGCTGCACAAGGAACTGGATCCCGACGACGACGAGCTGACGCGCACACGCAAGGTGCGGCGCGGTTTCATCGCCGAAAAATATGCGGTGCTGATCGAGGCGCTGTACGAAGGCAAGCAGTCGCAGTACATCGAGACGCAGGTGAAATTCGAAGACGGTCGCCAGGGCATGATCGCGGCTGACCTCAGGATTGCCGACGTCAAGACTTTCGCCAACCTCAACCAAGCGGCATAGGCCTGCATGACCACCATGAAAAGACATATCACGGAAGAAGTGCAGCCGATGGAACAGGAACGACAGGCCGACGCAGGAGATACTGGCGACGACGGCGTGCGCAAGATCGGCGAAGTCATCCTCGACTTGCAGAACATCTCGCTGTCCTTCGGCGGCGTCAAGGCGCTGACCGACATTTCATTCAACGTGCGCGAACATGAGATCCGCGCCATCATCGGCCCCAACGGCGCCGGCAAGAGCTCGATGATCAACGTCATCAACGGCGTCTACCATCCGCAGAAGGGCACCATCGTATTCCGCGGCGAGCAGCGCCACAGCATGCAGCCGAGCAAAGTGGCGCGCCAGGGCATCGCCCGCACCTTCCAGAACATCGCCTTGTTCAAGGGCATGACCGTGCTCGACAACATCATGACCGGGCGCAACACCAAGATGCATTCGAGCTTCCTCGCCAATGCGATCTGGTGGGGCAGCGCCCGCAATGAAGAAGTCCTGCATCGGCACAAGGTCGAAGAGGTCATCGACTTCCTTGAAATCCAGCACATCCGCAAAACCCCGGTCGGCCGTCTGCCATACGGCTTGCAGAAGCGCGTCGAACTGGCGCGTGCACTGGCGGCCGAGCCGGGCATGCTGCTGCTGGACGAGCCGATGGCCGGCATGAACGTGGAAGAGAAGCAGGACATGTGCCGCTTCATCCTTGACGTCAATGAACAGTTCGGCACCACCATCGTGCTGATCGAGCATGACATGGGCGTGGTGATGGATATCTCGGATCGCGTGGTGGTGCTCGACTACGGCAAGAAGATCGGCGACGGAACACCGGACGAGGTGATGGCCAATCCGGAAGTCATCAAAGCTTACCTCGGCACTTCTCATTGAAGTTGCCGAGGATGGAAACAAGCAAAAGAAGCAAAAGAAGCAGAACAAGCCGAACAAGTGGAGAGCGCAGATGCAATTTTTCTTTGAAGTGACGCTGAGCGGATTGCTGTCCGGCCTCATGTATTCCCTGGTGGCGCTCGGCTTCGTGCTGATCTACAAAGCCTCCGGCGTTTTCAATTTCGCCCAGGGCGCGATGGTGTATTTCGCCGCGCTGGCGGTGGTCGGGCTGATGGAAAAGGGCATGCCGATGTGGGCGGCCATCATCGGCGCCTTCCTGGTGATGATCCTGGTTGGGCTGGCGACCGAGCGCTTCGTGCTGCGCAAGCTGGTCAATCAGCCGCCGATCACCTTGTTCATGGCCACCATCGGGCTGGCATTTTTCCTCGAAGGCCTGGGCCCTTTGCTGTTCGGCAGCGAAGTGCGCCCGATCGAACTGGGCATCGTCGACGAGCCGATCATGTCGGTGATGGACAGCATCGGCATCGGCATTTCCAAATTCGACCTGTTCGCCTCCGGCATGGTGATCGGACTGGTGGCGCTGCTGGCGCTGTTCTTCCAGAAGACCAAGGTCGGCCGCGCCTTGCGCGCTGTTGCCGACGACCACCAGGCGGCCTTGTCGCTGGGCATTCCGCTGCAACACATCTGGGCGGTGGTGTGGGGCGTGGCCGGATTCGTGGCGCTGGTGGCCGGCTTGCTGTGGGGCTCGCGTAACGGCGTGCAGTTCGCGCTGACGATGACCGCGCTGAAGGCCTTGCCGGTGCTGATCCTGGGCGGCTTCACCTCGATTCCCGGTGCGATCGTCGGCGGGCTGATCATCGGCGCGTCGGAGAAGCTGGCCGAGATTTACATCCCGCCGGTGTTGCAGGATCTGTTCGGCGGCAATTTCGGCGGCATCGAAGGCTGGTTCCCGTATGTGTTCGCGCTGCTGTTCCTGCTGGTGCGTCCGGAGGGATTGTTCGGCGAGCGGCATATTGACCGGGTCTGACCGGTCTGATCCGGACAAGGCAATGAAAAATAAAGGACGAAGCACATTGGCGCTTCGCCGCATGGAGACACAGGAGAAACACTATGCTTTATCGTGAGGCCGGGCAGTTCAAGACGTCGTACATTGCCGACAGCCAGATATTTCCGATCCGCCAGGATCGCATCGGCATGGCGATTCTGCTTGCGATCGCCTTCGTCGGCATTCCTCTGATCGGCAGCGAATACTGGTTTTCGGCGATCCTGATTCCCTTCCTGGTGTTCGCACTGGCGGCACTGGGGCTGAATATCCTGACCGGTTACGCCGGTCAGCTGTCGCTGGGTTCGGCGGCCTTCATGGCAGTGGGCGCTTATGCGGCCTACAACTTCCAGCTGCGCATCGAAGGCATTCCCATCGTGCTGTCGTTCATCCTGGCCGGCGGTTGTGCGGCGCTGGTGGGGATCGTGTTCGGTTTGCCGTCGCTGCGCATCAAGGGTTTTTATCTGGCGGTGGCGACGCTGGCGGCGCAGTTCTTCGTGGTGTGGGCGCTGACCAAATTTTCCTGGTTCTCCAACAACAGTTCGTCCGGTGTGATCAGCACGCAGAAGATCGACTTCTTCGGCATCGCCATCAACTCGCCGGTCAAGAAATACCTGTTCGTGCTCGGCATCGTCTGCGTGATGGCGATGCTGGCCAAGAACCTGGTGCGTTCCTCGACCGGCCGCGCCTGGATGGCGGTGCGCGACATGGACGTGGCGGCCGAAGTGATCGGCATCCAGCTGATGCGCACCAAGCTGCTGGCATTTGCGGTGAGCTCGTTCTTCTGCGGCGTGGCGGGCGCGCTGTATGCGTTTTGCTACCTCGGTTCGGTGGAGCCGGACGGCTTCTCGCTGGACCTGTCGTTCCGCATCCTGTTCATGATCATCATCGGCGGCGTCGGCAGCATCCTCGGCGCCTTCCTCGGCTCGGCGTTCATCCTGCTGCTGCCGATCTTCCTCGATAACGTGCTGCCGCCGCTGGCGTCGCTGCTGCACCTGCCGTTCACCAATGCGACGGTGTCGCACATCCAGCTCATGCTGTTCGGCGGGCTGATCATTTTCTTCCTGATTGTCGAGCCGCACGGACTGGCGCGCCTGTGGCAGATCACCAAGGAGAAGCTGCGCCTGTGGCCGTTCCCGCATTGATAGCTACTGTTTTTCAGAAGTAAAACGATGCGTGCCCAGAAGTAAAAATGAGGTACGCACATGGGTAATAAAACTCAAGGAGACACGTATGAAAAATATCAAACAGCTTGTACTTGCCGCGACCGTCGCTGCAAGCCTGTTGGCTCCCGCACTGCCGGCGATGGCCCAGGCCAGCGACCAGTTCATTGCGATTCCAAGCTATCGCGTGGGCCCGTACGGCACCAACGGCCAGTCGTACTACGGCGGCTACGTCGACTACCTGAACTACGTCAATCTCAAGGAAGGCGGCGTCAACGGCGTCAAGCTGTCCTGGGAAGAATGCGAAACCGAATACAACAACGCCAAGGGCGTCGAGTGCTATGAGCGCATGAAGAACAAGAATCCGGTGACCAAGGGCACCGCGATCAACTCGATGGCGACCGGCATTTCCTACGCGCTGATCGACAAGAGCGTGGAAGACAAGGTGCCGCTGCTGATGATGGGCTACGGCCGCACCGATGCGGTGGACGGCTCGGTGTTCCCCTACGCATTCCCGCTGGTGACGACTTACCAGATGCAGGTGTCGGCGATCGTCAAGTTCCTCACGACCAAGAACGGCGGCTCGCTGGCCGGCAAGAAGATCGTGTTCCTGTATCACGATTCGGCCTACGGCAAGGAGCCTATCGTGGCGCTGGAAGCCGAAGCCACGCTGGGCAAGTTCAAGGTCGTGCAAATCCCCGTGGCCCATCCGGGCAACGAACAGGGTGCGCAATGGCTGAAGATCCGCCAGGAGAATCCCGATTACGTGATCTTCTGGGGCTGGGGCGTGATGAACCAGACCGCGCTGAAGGCGGCGCAAAAGGTCGGCTTTGCACGCGACAAGATCATCGGTTCGTGGTGGGCCGGCTCTGAAGAAGACACGATTCCTGCAGGCGACGCCGCCAAGGGTTACATGAGCGCGACCTGGAACGTGGCCGGCAAGGGCGTGCCGCTGATTGCCGACATCGAGAAAGTGGTCTACGGCGCCGGCAAGGGCAACCTGCAGGACAAGGCCAAGATCGGCTCGATCCTGTACAACCGCGGCGTCTCGGCAGCCATCGCCACGGTGGAAGCCGTGCGGGCTGCACAAGGCAAGTTCGGCAAGAAGGTCATGAGCGGCGAAGACGTGCGCTGGGGCCTGGAAAACCTCAACATCACCAATGCGCGCCTGCAACAGCTGGGCGCCACCGGCCTGCTGCCTGAGATCAAGACTTCCTGCGACAACCACGAAGGTTCGGGCAAGGTCAAGATCCAGCAATGGGACGGCAGCAAGTGGGTGCTGGTCTCGGACTGGATCGAAGGCAACAAGAACCTGATCCATCCGCTGTTCAAGGCGTCGGCAGCGAAGTACGCGAAAGAAAAGGGTATTACCCCTGCCTGCATGAAATAAAACACAGGCCTTGGCGTCGGCGCGTTGAAGTGTGTCGCAGGACATGCCAAATTCGCCGACGCTTTTTTGGGAAAAATCCGAACAGCAAGTCCGAACAAGGCAGTCAAGCCGGAGCAAGCATGGGTACAGCACTCAACATCAACAACATCGAAGTCATCTACGACCACGTGATCCTGGTCCTCAAGGGCGTCTCGCTGGCGGTGCCGGAAGGCAAGATCGTGGCGCTGCTGGGCGCCAACGGCGCCGGCAAAAGCACCACGCTCAAGGCGATTTCCAATCTGCTGGGGGCCGAACGCGGCGACGTCACCAAAGGCAGCATCGAATTCAAAGGCGAGCGTGTCGACCGGCTTACGCCCAACGACCTGGTCAAGCGCGGCGTGATCCAGGTGATGGAAGGCCGGCATTGCTTCGGCCATCTGACGATCGAAGAAAACCTGCTGACCGGCGCCTATACGCGCAACATCAGCAACGCCGAGGTGAAGCGGGAACTGGAAAAAATCTACGACTATTTCCCGCGCCTGAAGGTGCGCCGCAAGTCGCAGTCGGGCTACACCTCCGGCGGCGAGCAGCAGATGACCGCGATCGGCCGCGCCATGATGGCCAAGCCGTCGATGATCCTGCTCGACGAACCGTCGATGGGTCTGGCGCCGCAGATCGTGGAAGAGATTTTCGAGATCGTCAAAGACCTCAACACCAAGGAAAACGTGTCCTTCCTGCTGGCCGAGCAAAACACCATGGTGGCGCTGCGCTATGCCGATTTCGGCTACATCCTGGAGAACGGCAGGGTGGTGATGGAAGGCGCTGCCAACGATCTCGCCAGCAACGAAGACGTCAAGGAGTTCTATCTCGGCGTCTCGGCGGCGGGGCGCAAGAATTTCCGCGACATGAAGTTCTATCGTAGGCGCAAGCGCTGGCTGGCTTGATGCAACTCTTCCTCAGTCCACGCATACGGTAAATTCATGTCCGACATTCTCGATCCCCTGGAACAACGCGATTCGCACCAACGCGAGGCCGCACTCATGTCCGCCTTGCCCGGCCTGGTGGCGCGCGCGCAAGGCGCCGAAGGCTGGAGCCGCATCCTCAATGGCGTCAGCGCCGGCGACATCGGCACGCGCGCCGCACTGGCGCAACTGCCGGTCACGCGCAAATCGGACCTGAAGGATTTGCAGGCGGCGACGCCGCCGTTCGGCGGACTCAACACCACGCCGCATCGCCAGCTGCGCCGTCTGTTCGTGTCGCCGGGTCCGATCTTCGATCCGGAAGGACACAGCCAGGATTGGTGGCGCTTCGAGCGGCCGATGCGCGCGCTGGGGCTGCGTGCCGGGCATATCATCCAGAACTGTTTTTCCTACCATTTCACGCCGGCGGCTTTCATGGCTGAAGGCGCAGCGGCCAAGCTCGGCTGTGCGGTGATTCCGTCGGGCATCGGCCAGACCGAATTGCAGGTGCAAACCATGGCGTCGCTGCGTCCGGACGCCTACGTCGGCACGCCGTCCTTCCTCAAGATCATCATCGAAAAGGCGCAGGAAATGGGTGTCGCGCTCGACAGCCTGCAACGTGCGCTGGTCAGCGCTGAGGCGCTGCCGCCGTCGCTGCGCAGCTGGTTCCACGACAATGGCGTGCCGAACGTTTTGCAGCTGTACGCCTCGGCCGACATCGGCAACATTGCTTACGAGTCGATCAGCGAGGGCAAGGTCAATCCGGGCATGGTCCTCGATGAAGACCTGATCCTCGAGATCGTCCGCCCAGGCACCGGCGACCCGGTCCGGCCGGGCGAGGTCGGCGAAGTGGTGGTGACGTCGTTCAATCCCGACTATCCGCTGATCCGTTTCGGCACCGGCGACCTGACCGCTACGCTGGACGGCGTCTCGCCGTGCGGCCGCACCAACACGCGCATCAAGGGCTGGATGGGGCGTGCCGACCAGACCACCAAGGTGCGCGGAATGTTCGTGCATCCTTCGCAGGTGGCGGAGATCACGCGCCGCCATGGGCTGATCCTCAAGGCGAGGCTGGTGGTCAGCGGCGAAATGGCCAACGACAGCATGACGCTGCATTGCGAAACCCAGGACATGGAAAGTGCGGTGGCGCAAGCGGCGGCGATTGCCGACAGCGTGCGCGACGTGACCAAGCTGAGGGGAGATGTGCTGTTCGCGGCGCCGGGAAGTTTGCCCAATGACGGCAAGGTCATCGAGGACGCACGCAAGTACGAATAATCCGCGCGCGTTCAGTCGTCGGCGGTCTTGACCACGGTCAGGCGGGCGATCAGGAATTCGCCGTCGATCACCTTGCGGAACGGTACCCCGGCAGCCTCGAAGCCGGGGCCGCCGTGCTCGAGCCAGGTCTGCGCGACCGTATCGAAAGTCTCTACATCCATGCCCAGCATCTGAAACGAGAGCACGAATTTTGCGCCTTGTTTTTGCCGTTTGACGATTTCTTCCAGCTTTGTCATGACCGATCCCTGTTTGCCTTGAGAAGATTCAGCGCAGGATGATAGCGCGAACCCGCCCAAATCAGCATTTTCAATGCGTTTCCCGACGGCAGCATCGGTGACTTGGCGTGGCTGGCTGTGTATAATGACGCGCGGGTGTTGTTGCCAAGGCGGCATCTCCCAGAGCAGAGAAATTTGCTCCGCCAGCATTAGCATTGCTACAAGGCGAACGTGAGTTCGCCTTTTTTCTTATGCGTTCTGTGTGCTTGTTGCTTGTAGGCGTCCTGGCTGACCGGTTTCCGGACGGCGAGTGCGTGGTAACTGATGTCATTTGATGTCCTTGTTTCTGATTTCTTTCTGATTTCGTGATCGGCTGACCCATGTTTGAATTTATCCGTAACCATCAGCGCCTGATGCAATTCCTGCTGCTGCTGTTTATTTTCCCGTCCTTCGCGTTCTTCGGCCTGGAAGGCTACAGCCGTCTGTCCGATGGCGACAATGCCGTGGCCAAGGTGGCCGGCCAGACCATCACCAAGGAAGAATGGGACGCCGCGCAGCGCCAGCAACTGGAGCGCATGCGCCAGATGTCCGGCGGCCAGATCGATCCGAAGGTGTTCGACACGCCCGAAGCGCGCCGCGCCGTACTGGAAAACCTGATCGCCCAGCGTGCACTGGCGGCTGAAGTGGTCAACGACAAGCTGTCGGTGTCGGACCTGACGCTGCAGCAGAGCATCATGCAGATTCCCGGCCTGCTGAAGGCCGACGGCAGCTTCGACAGCGACCAGTACCGCGTCCTGCTGGCGGCCCAGGGCCTGACCCCGAAGGGTTATGAAGCGAGCCTGCGCCGCGACATGGGGCTGCAACAGATCAACGCCGCCGTGCAGGGCACAGCGTTTGCACCGAAGACAGTCGCCGCGCGCCTGTCCGACCTGAACGACCAGGAACGCACCGTGCAGGAGTTGTCGTTCAAGGCGGCATCCTTTGCCGGCCAGGTCAAGGTGACCGACGACATGCTCAAGGCTTACTACGACAAGAACGGCAGCAAGTTCGAAGTGCCGGAACAGGCCAAGATCGAGTACGTGGTGCTCGACAGCGCGGCCGTGGCTGCTCAGGTCAGCGTGTCTGATGCCGACGTCAAGTCCTACTACGACCAGAACATCAAGCAATACTCGACCGACGAACAACGCCGCGCCAGCCATATCCTGCTGGAAGTGAAGAAGGGCGCGTCCGCCGCCGACAAGGCTGCGGTCAAGGCCAAGGCCGACGGCCTGGTGGCGCAACTGCGCAAGACGCCGGGCGACTTCGCCAAGCTGGCCAAGGCCAATTCGCAGGATCCGGGTTCCAAGGACCAGGGCGGCGACCTCGGCTTCTTCGGCAAGGGCGCCATGCTCAAGTCGTTTGAAGACGCGGCCTACAAGCTCAAGCAAGGCGAGATCAGCGATCCGGTCGAGTCCGACTACGGTTACCACATCATCCAGCTGACCGGCATCAAGCCGGGCTCGGTCAAGCCGCTGGACGAAGTGAAGAGCGAAATTTCCACCGAGATCAAGAAGCAACTGGCCGCCAAGAAGTACGCCGAACTGGCCGAGACCTTCAATAATACCGTCTACGAACAGGGTGACAGCCTCAAGCCGGTGGCCGACAAGCTCAAGCTGAAGATCGAAACTGCCACCGGCGTGACGCGTCAGGCTAATCCGACCCTGCCGCCGAACACGGTCTACAACAATCCGAAGTTCCTGAAGGCGCTGTTCACCGACGACACCATCAAGGGCAAGCACAATTCGGAAGCGGTGCAGGTCGCGCCGACCACGCTGATCGCCGGCCATATCGTCGAGTACAAGCCGGTCACCAAGCGCGCCTTTGACGACGTCAAGACCATTGTGCGCGAGCTCGTGACGCAAACCGAAGAACTGGCCTTGGCCAAGAAGGCAGGCGAAGCCAAGCTGGCGGAACTGAAGTCCAAGGATGACGCCGCCGGTTTCGGCGAAGCCAAAGTGGCTTCGCGCGTGAAGACCCAGGGCTGGAACCAGGATGCCTTCCTGGCCGTCATGAAGGCCGATACCGCCAAGCTGCCGGCTTATACCGGCATCGAAATACCGGGCCAGGGCTACAGCGTGTTCCGCATCACCAAGGTGGCGCAACCGGCCACGCCTGACGCGGCCCGCCGCAAGACCGAGCAGGACCAGATCGCCAATACGCTGGCCGAGCAGGAAATGCTGTCGTACATCAACTACCTGAAGGAAAAGGCCAAGACCAAGATCCTGAAGGGCGGCGAGACAGTCGGTGCAAGCGACGGCAAGCCGGCCGACGCCGTCAAGTAAGCTGAAACTGCGTAAATCACGTGCATCAAACAAAAAAGGCCGCTTATGCGGCCTTTTTTGCAGCTTCGGCGCGCTGCGCCTGAACGTACAATCAATGCTCACCCCCGTCCTTGAAGCCGCGTCCCATGCCAGCCTCAGTGTCAGCCGCAGTGCCTGATTCAGCTTCAGCCCAGCCGATCGCCCCGGTCCTCATCATCCACACCGGCGATCCCGTCGACGAGTTGCGTCAGTCCTATGGCAGCTATGCGGTCCAGTTGCAAAAAGCGGCCGGGCTGGCCGACGACGAAACCGAGATCGTCTCCGTATTCCAGGGCCAGTTCCTGCGCGAGCCGGAGCAATACCGCGCGGTGCTGATTACCGGTTCGCCGACCATGGTCACCGACCTGGTCGATTGGAGCGAGCGCACGGCTGCCTGGTTGCGCCGCGCGGCCGGACATGGACTGCCGATGTTCGGTGTCTGCTATGGACATCAATTGTTGTCGCACGCATTTGGCGGCAAGGTCGGGTACAACCCGGCCGGACGCGTGGCCGGCACCATGGCGGTGAGGCGGCATGCGGTCGCGGCAGATGAGCATCTGCTGCAGGAGATTCCCGATAGTTTTGAAGCCCACATGCTGCATTCGCAAGTGGTGCTGGAGCCGCCGCCGGGTGCAACCGTGCTGGCCAGCTCGACGATGGATCCGCACCACATGCTGCGATTGGCGCCGAACATCTTTTCAGCGCAGTTCCATCCGGAGTTCACCGGCGAGTTCGTCAGGGCCCACCTGGCGTATTACACCGAGGTCTACGGCAAATGCGGCATCGATACCGCCGCCATGTGCGCCCAGGTATGCGAGACGCCGCAATCGGCGGCGCTGCTGCGTCGCTTTCTTGATCTGCACGCGCCGGTCAAGCAAATCCCCGTGACTATTTGAGCAAAGGCTGGAGCGCCGGCCAGACGTTGTCCAGCAAGGTCTGCTGCGCCTGCTCGTTGGGATGCATGCGGTCGGCCTGGAACAGCGCCGGCTTGTCGGCCACGTCCTTGAGGAAGAACGGCACCAGCGCGGTCTTGTTCCGCTTCGCAGCGGCAGGGAACAACTGCGAGAACTTGTTGGTGTAGTCGGCGCCGTAGTTCGGCGGAATCTGCATTCCCACCAGCACCACCTTGGCCTTGGCCGCGCGCGCCATGTCTATCAGCGCCTGCAGGTTGGTTTGGGTGGCGCTCAGTTGCAGGCCGCGCAGCGCGTCGTTGGCCCCCAGCTCAATGATCACGACGTCGGGCGCATGTTTGCTCAGCAGGGCCGGCAGGCGGGTCTTGCCGCCGATGGTGGTTTCGCCGCTGATGCTGGCGTTGATGATGCCGGTGCTGATCTTTTCCTGCTGCAGACGTTTGTCGAGCAGCGCCACCCAGCCGCTGCCGCGCGTCAGGCCGTATTCGGCGGAGAGGCTGTCGCCGAGCACAAGCAGGGTTTTTGGTGCAGAATAGGCGCTCGCTGCGAACATCAGCAGGGGCATCGCCAGCAGCGCGGCCAACAGGCGGCGCCAGCGCACATCATGTCTTCTTGTCGCCTTCATCCATCTTCCATTCGATTGCATGCCTGATTCCTCTGTGCCTTCAAGTTCCGCCATTGCCAACACTTCCGCCATCGAAGTCGTCAATCTGTCCAAGCGCGTCGCCGATGCCGCCGCCGAGGCGACTGCCGTCAGCAAGGCTGGCGAGCTGGCGATTTTACGCGACGTCAATTTTAACGTGCAGGCCGGAACCACGCTGGCCATTGTCGGCGCCTCCGGTTCGGGCAAGTCGACGCTGCTGGGATTGCTGGCAGGGCTGGATACGCCTTCCGACGGCACCGTCAGGATCGACGGCGTCGACATCTTTGCGCTCGACGAAGATGGCCGCGCGGCGCTGCGCAAGCACAAGCTCGGATTCGTGTTCCAATCGTTCCAGCTGCTCGGCCATCTCAACGCGGTCGAAAACGTCATGCTGCCGCTGGAGCTGCGCGGCGACGCCGATGCGCGCGGCAAGGCCGAACGCATGCTGGCGCGCGTCGGGCTGGGCAGCCGCCTCAAGCACTATCCCAAATATCTGTCCGGCGGCGAGCAGCAACGCGTGGCGCTGGCGCGCGCCTTCGTCACCGAGCCGCCTCTGCTGCTGGCCGACGAACCGACCGGCAGCCTCGATGCCACCACCGGTGAAGCGGTGATCCGGTTGATGTTCGAGTTGAACCAGGAACGCGGCTCGACGCTGGTGCTGGTCACGCACGATCCGTCGATTGCCGCGCGCTGCGCGCAGACGATCACGATTGCGGCAGGGCGGCTGGTCGAAGCCTAAGCAGTTGTTTCCGCAGCCGCCCGCAGCGGATGCGCGCGCCGATGTTCGACATACGCGATGCCCATGCCGCTGGCGCAGATGATCGCGATGCCGAGGATGGTGACGGCGTCGGGGAACTGGTTGAACACCAGCCAGCCCATCGCACTGGCCGAGATGATCTGGCTGTAGGCGAACGGCGTCAGCACTGACGCTTCGGCATGCCGGTAGGCGCTGTTCATGAAGAAATGGCCGATCGTGCTGGTGATGCCGGTCGATGCAAGAATCATCCATTCGGTCGCATCGGGCGTATGCGGCGACCAGAAAAACGGCACCATCAGGCTGCTGACCACCATTCCCACCAGACCGCCATAGAACAGCGTCACCATCGGATCGTCGGCCTGGTTGGCCTTGCGATTGAGGATGGACACGGTCGCATAGGTCGCCGCCGACAGCAGCCCCAGCAGCACGCCATGCGCCGGGATGTCGCCGCCCGGACGGATCACGATCAGCATGCCGGCGAATCCCACCGCCACGGCAATCCAGCGCGAGATATAGGTCGTCTCGCCCAGCAGCCACGGCGACACCGCCAGCACGATCAGCGGCGCGCAGAAATTCATCGCGGTGCCTTCGGCCAGCGGCACGATCTTCAGCACCGAAAAGAAAATCAGCGTCGACAGCAGCAACGCCAGCGCGCGCAAGACCTGCAGGCGCGGCCGGCTCGAATGCAGGATGCTGCGGCCGTGGCGGCGCTTGTACAGCGGCATCAGCGTGGCCGCCATGAAGACGGTGTTGATGGAGTAGCGCATCCACGCAATCATCACCACGTGATAGCCGGCCATGCCGAGCAACTTGCCTGCGGTATCCAGCAGCGACAGCGTCCACAACGCCGAAATCAGAAAGATGATGCCCAACCAAAGTCTCGGATGTGAAGCAATGTTAGCGGGCATGGTCTCGGATGATTTGATTGAGGAGGGTGCGCACGGCTGGAATGACTTCGCTGGCGGTCAGGCCGACCGGGCCGATGCCGAGGTCGACCAATTGATCGGCCGCCTTGCCGTGCAGCCACACGGCAGCCAGCGCCGCCTGCGTCGCCGGCCAGCCTTGCGCCAGCAACGCGCCGCACAGGCCGGACAAGACGTCGCCGGTGCCCGCAGTGGACAGCGCCGGATTGCCGGTGGTGTTGATGACGATGTCGCCATCCGGGAATGCGATGACGGTGCCGGCGCCCTTGAGGATGGCGATGCTCTTGAAATGCCGCGCCAGCAGCCGCGCGGCGGCCGGTCGATCATTTTGGATTTCGGCGGTGGTGGCGTCGAGCAGGCGCGCCGCTTCCAGCGGATGCGGCGTGATGATGCTGGCGTGGTGCGCGCGATTTTGCAGCCTGTGCTGCAGACCAGGTTCGGCAGCGATCATGTTCAGCGCGTCGGCGTCGATCACGATGCGACCCTGCGCATCCAGTGCGCGCGTCAGGACATCGTGCGCGTGACGCGAAGTGCCGAGGCCGGGGCCGACCACGACCGACGCCGCGCCGAATTCGACGCGGTCGGCCTGGCGCATCATCAGTTCCGGATGAACGCTGTCGTAGGCCGGCGCATCGTCGACGAAGGCGATGAACACGCGTCCGCTGCCGGCATGCGCCGCCATGCGCGCGGCCAGCACCGGCGCGCCGCCCATGCCGTGGGCGCCGCCGACCACGATGACATCGCCGTAGCTGCCTTTGTGCGTGTTGCCGGCGCGCGGTTTCAGCGCGGAGGCGAACAACGCCAGTTCATTGAGTTGCGCATGCGATGCAGGCAAGTGGTTGTCGTCGATGTCGAGGTTGTCGACCGCAACCTCGCCGCTGAAATCCTGGCCGTCGCAGGTATGCATGCCCGGCTTGTCGCCGATGAAGCTGAGGGTATGCGTGGCGCGTACCGCAACGCAGCCGGCGCCGCCGATGATGGCGCCGGTGTCGGCGCTCAGGCCGCTGGCGATGTCGATGGCCAGTATCGGGCAGCGCAGCGAATTGACGTAGTCGACGCAAGCGCGCAGCTTGCCGGCGATCGGGCGCGTCTGGCCGATGCCGAACAGGCCGTCGACGACCAGTGTCCAGCGCTTCTGCGTCAGATGCTCGGCGTCGGTGATGTCAAGAAATTCCACCTCGGATTCGCGCGCGCGTTGCAGCGCCTTGCGGGCATCGTCGGGTTGCTTGCTTTCGTCGGCGTGCAGGGCGACCGCGACGTGCAGTTCAAATTGGGATAAATAGTGTGCCGCTTCCAGCGCATCGCCGCCATTGTTGCCGGGACCCGCGAGGATAAGGACATGCACGTCGTCGTCACCGGCTACGAGGCTCAGCGCCCGGCGTGCGCACGCTTCCCCGGCGCGTTGCATCAGCGTGTAGGACGGCAGTTCCGCCTTGGCGGCATGTTCGATCCGGCGAATTTCAGCAATCGAATAAAGCGCACTCATAGACGACGCGGCCCGATAAGGTGGAACATGAGAATGATGCGGAGGGAAAGCAGGAATGGTGCTGGCGTGACCATTCTAAGTCAATTGAAAAAAATCCGCAGACATGAAAAAGCGCAAGCTTGCTGCGCAAAAAAGCGTGGCGTTGCGGTTGCGACCGCGCTTTCGTCTGCGGAGTTTGTCAGCCGGCGACCGACGAGATCAGCAAACCTTCGCTGTCGATTTCCGTCTCGCGCCCGGCCATGGCGTCGGCCAGCAATTTGCCCGCGCCGACGGCGGCGGCCCAGCCGTGGGCGCCGTGGCCGGTGTTGACGAAGATGTTGCCGTGCGTGGTGCCGCCTACCAGCGGCATGCCGTTGGGTTGCAGCGCGAAGGTGCTGCTCCAGAAATTGGCGGTGTTGAAGTTGGCCGCATTCGGATAGTAGTCGTTGGCGACCTTGAGCAGGCTGGCGATGGCCTTGGGATGCGGCAGTTCGGTGCGCGGCAGGAAGCCGAGCAGGCCGGAGACGCGGATGCGGTTGCCGACGCGGGCGATGGCGACCTTGTAGGTCTCATCGAACAACGTCGTATTGGGCGCTTCATCGAGGTTCTTGACCGCCGCCATGGCGTTGTAGCTTTGCACCGGGCACAGCGGCAGGGACAAGCCGAGCGGCTTCAACAGCGGCAGGTTCTGCATGCCCGCAGCGAGCACGACGCCATCCACGGTCAGCGTACTGTCGCCGTCAATGCTGCCGACGTCAATCGAGACGCGGCCGCCGAGTTCAGGCCGGACCGCTTTCACCGATTGCGAAAAATGGAATTGCACGCCGATCGACTGCGCAATCGCACGCAGCTGCTTGACGAACAGCACGCAATTGCCGGCCGCGTCTTTCGGGTAATACAGCGCACCGGCGATCGGCGTGGCCGACTGGAACGCCGGTTCGACCTCGCGGATGGCGTCTTGCCCCTTGAGTTGCTGGCGCGGCAATTCGAACTGCTTGAGGCTGTTTTCGATCGCGGCGCAGCGGTCTGCGTCTGCCTGGTTGCGAAACAGGTGCAGCAGGCCCTGGCTGTTTTCTTCTTCCAGCGCGTGTTGCTCCTGCAGATGCTGGACCAGCATCTGGCCGTAGGCGGACAAGCGCGTCAGGCGCTGCTTGTTGAGCGAAAAATAATCTTGGTATTCGCGGCGCGACTTGCGCACCCAGCGCCAGCGCGAGGGATTGAAGCCGGACTTGACCAGGATCGGCGGTTCGCTCTTGAACAAATTGGAAAAGGCGGTGCGCGTGATCGCCGGCAGGACCAGCGGCTGCACCACGCTGGGTGCGAGCAGGCCGGAGTTGCCGAAAGTGGCTTCTTCGGCGACGTTGGCGCGGCGTTCCAGCACCGCGACCTCAAAGCCGGCGCGGGCCAGGAAATAGGCTGTAGTTACCCCCGACAGGCCCCCGCCCACAACGGCAATCTGCTTCAGTGTTTTATTATGCGTCACTATTTATCGTCACTAATTCAATCGAGGCCGACCGGTGGAAACCTTGTCAACCTGTACTGGCGCTGCTTGCCGAGGTGCGCCGATGATCCGTCCGGGGTGTTCGCCCGATACTCGCCCCGTAATGCGGCCTGAATGATACCAAATCGCAGGGGCGTACAGCGCTTTGCCTTTTTTGCGGCAATAGCGCGGCAGGTTTGTAAAACGCCCTCAACTGATTTCGGCATTTGGGAAATTGTCGCTTGGCCACGGAACCGCTAAACGGACTTTTCCTCCGAAGGGGGCTTGTTATTTCCAGTGTTGACTGGTTACATTAGCGCCAGCCGCGCTAAAGCGGTTTCCCGGTTTGCCGGAACGAGCGTCTTGCAGTTGTATCAGCGCGCATCAACAAATTTAAAAAGGTGAATACCATGATCATGACCAAACGTTTTGCTGCATTCTTCTTCGCACTGTTCGTATTGGCGCTGGCCGGTTGCGGTTCTACACCCCAACAGGCCAGCACCGGCCAATACATCGACGACTCCGTGATCACTACCAAGGTGAAGGCGGCGATCTTTGAAGAGCCGAACCTGAAAACGCTGCAGATCGGCGTCGAGACTTTCAAGGGCATCGTGCAACTGAGTGGTTTCGTGAACAACAGCGCCGCTTCTCTCAAGGCTGCTGAAGTGACGCGCAAGGTGGAAGGCGCCAAGGGTGTGAAGAACAGTCTGGTGGTCAAGTAAGCGGCAAGCAAGCCAAGCCACGGCAGGCGTTCCCGCCGGCCCGGTTCGACATCAGTCGGCCGGGCCGTTTTTCATTGCGCGTTCGCTGTATCCAATGCGTCCAGTGCATCGAAGCGCGCCCGCAAAAAAGCCAGCAAGGCGCGCACCGTCGGCGATGCGCTGTTGCGATGAGGATAGACCGCATTGAGCGGGATTTCTTCCTGGCAGTACGCATCAAGCAAGGTCGCCAGCTTGCCGGCGCGTACGTCGTCGCGCACGTCGATCCAGGATTTGTAGGCGATGCCGACGCCGGCTACGGCCCACTCGCGCGCGATCGAGGCGTCGTCCGTCATGCGGTCGCCTTGCACCTTGATGTCGATGGTTTGCTTGCCGTTCTGAAAGCGCCATTGGTTGAACAAGCCTTGTTTCAGATAGAACAACAGGCAGTTGTGGCGCGCCAGATCATCCGGCGTCTGCGGCGCGCCGCGGCGATTGAGGTAGTCCGGCGATGCCACCAGCACGCGTCGGCCGGTCGCCAGTTGCTGCGAGACCAGCGACGAGTCGGCCAACTTTCCCGAACGGATGGCGACGTCGACGGCGTCGCGAAACAGGTCCGCGATCCGGTCCGAAAACTGCATCGTGAACTTGACCGCCGGATGCAGCGCCTGGAATTCGTTGAGCCACGGGAACAGCACGTTGCGGCCGATGTCGGACGGCATTGACAGTCGGATATGCCCCTGGATTGCATCCTTGCCGCTACTGAGCAGGGTTTCGCCTTCCTGCAGCAGTGCCAGCGCGTCGCGACAGTATTCCAGGAAAATTTCCCCTTCCGGCGTGAGCCGCATGCTGCGCGTGGAGCGCGCAAACAGGCGCGTGTTGAGGCGCTGTTCGACGCGCTTCAGGCTGGCGCTGGCGGTGGCCGGCAGGATGCCGAGGAGGCGCGCGGCCTGCGACAGGCTGCCGGTGTCGGCGGTATGGATCAGCAATTGCAAGTCGGTGGTCGCGACCATGTCGATTTTCAAATTAAATTTGTAAGTAATTCAATTTTAAGTCTATTTATCTGTTTTTGCGATGCTGTGATAATGCCTCATCTCCCGGACATTTGCCGGGTGCTTGATAAAGGAGAAACACCATGAAAGCCGTCGCCCTGAAGCGTTACCTGCCCATTGCCAATCCCGAATCCCTGCTCGACGTCGACTTGCCGCGCCCGACGCCGCAAGGCCGCGACCTGCTGGTGGCGGTCAAGGCAATTGCCGTCAATCCGGTCGATACCAAGGTGCGCGCCCCCAAGGACAAGGTCGAAGACACGCCGCGGGTACTCGGCTGGGACGCCGCCGGCGTGGTTGAGGCGATCGGCGCCGACGTCACCGGCTTCAAGGTCGGCGACCAGGTGTTCTACGCCGGCGACATCACGCGTCCTGGCAGCAACAGCGAGTTCCAGCTGGTTGACGAACGCATCGTCGGCCACGCGCCGGCATCGTTGTCGGTGGAACAGGCTGCGGCCTTGCCGCTGACCGCCATCACGGCCTGGGAAGCCTTGTTCGAGCGCCTGCGCGTTCCTCGCAAGGCCGAAGCCGCTTCCGGCAAGGCGCCCAGCATCCTCATCATCGGCGGCGCCGGCGGCGTCGGTTCGATCGCGATCCAGCTCGCGGCCAAGGTGGCCGGCCTGAACGTGATCGCCACGGCCTCGCGTCCGGAATCGGAGAAATGGGTGCGCGAACTGGGCGCGCAGCAGGTGATCAACCATTTCGGTGACATCCCGGCCCAGCTCAAGGGCGTCGGTTTCGAGCAGGTCGACCACGTGCTGATCCTGAACGACACCGACAAGCATTTCCCGGCGGCGGCGCAGGTCATTGCACCGCAAGGCACGATCGCCACCATCGTCGAGAACAGCGCGCCGCTGGACGTGTCGTTGCTGAAAGCCAAGAGCGCAGGTTTCGTGTGGGAATTCATGTTCACGCGGTCGATGTTCCAGACCCCGGACATGGGCGAGCAGGGCAAGTTGCTCAATGAAATCGCCGCCCTGATCGACCGGGGCGTGCTCCGCACCACGCTCAGCAAGGTGTTGTCGCCGATCAATGCCGCCAACCTGCGCCAGGCGCATGCCGACCTGGAAGGCGGGCGCGTGATCGGCAAGATCGTGTTGAAAGACTTTTAAGCTTTTGATCGCATGATGCTGCCATTCCGGATTGCTTTCCTGCCGGAATGGCGGTTTTCATGGGCTGGAACAGGGTGGGCAAGGTATAATGCTGCTTTTCGTATTTCCCAGTGCAAACGCTGCACCACGGGACTCAGATACGACTCGATTCCACCGCCAAATCCTGACTTCCTGCCATGCTGATTCTGCCGGGCTCCAATGCCCTTTCCGCCTTCCGCACCCAACGTCTCCTGTCCCAACTGCAAGCTGTCGACGCCGCCATTACGGGCGTGACCGGACGCTTCATCCATTTCATCGACGCCGTCGGTGAATTGTCGCAGCAAGACCAGGACCGCCTCGACGGTTTGCTGACCTACGGCGAGCCGTTCAGCGGCGCGGCCGAGGGTGACGAATTCGTGGTGATCCCGCGTTTCGGGACGATTTCGCCGTGGGCCAGCAAGGCCACCGACATCGCCCGCAACTGCGGCATGGCCAACATCCATCGCATCGAGCGCGGCATCGCCTATCACGTGCAGGTCAAGAGCGGCCTGCTGGGCGGCGCCAAGAAGCTCGGCGAGGCCAGCGTCGCGGCAGTCGCCGCGCTGCTGCACGACCGCATGACCGACATGGTCCTGCGCACGCCGCAGGAAGCGGCCGGCCTGTTCAGCGAACTGCAAGCCAAGCCGCTGGAATTCATCGACCTGCTGGCCGGCGGCAAGTCCGCGCTGGAACGCGCCAACACCGAACTCGGCCTGGCGCTGTCCGACGATGAGATCGACTACCTGGTCGATGCCTTCACCCGCGCCCAGCGCAATCCGACCGACGTCGAACTGATGATGTTCGCGCAGGCCAACAGCGAGCACTGCCGCCACAAGATTTTCAACGCCGACTGGACCATCGACGGCGAGAAGCAAAGCAAGTCGTTGTTCGGCATGATCCGCAACACGCACGAGCTGCATCCCGAAGGCACCGTGGTCGCCTACAGCGACAACTCATCCGTCATCGAAGGCGCCAACATCTCGCGCTTCTACCAGCGCGGCGCAGCCAAGGGCAACGTCTACGAAGCATCGGACGAACTGACGCATATCCTGATGAAGGTCGAGACGCATAATCACCCGACCGCCATTTCGCCATTCCCGGGCGCCTCCACCGGCGCCGGCGGCGAGATCCGCGACGAAGGCGCAACCGGCCGCGGCGCCAAGCCAAAGGCGGGCCTGACGGGCTTTACCGTTTCCAACCTGATGGTCACCCATGCGGTGCAACCATGGGAAAACGCCCGCGACGTCGCGCAAGCGCCGGCCCAGCGCGATGCGTTGGCACAGGGCGGGATCTACGGCAAGCCAGATCGCATCGCTTCGCCGCTGCAAATCATGATCGATGGTCCGCTCGGCGGCGCGGCGTTCAACAACGAATTCGGCCGTCCCAATCTGGGCGGCTACTTCCGCACCTATGAACAAAACGTCGGCGGCAACGTGCAGGGCTATCACAAGCCCATCATGATCGCCGGCGGCATCGGCAGCATCAACGCCAAGCACACCAGGAAAAACGACCTGCCGGTCGGCAGCATGCTGATCCAACTGGGCGGTCCCGGCATGCGCATCGGCATGGGCGGCAGCGCCGCGTCGTCGATGGCGACCGGCGCCAATACCGCCGATCTGGACTTCGACTCGGTGCAACGCGGCAATCCCGAAATGGAACGCCGTGCGCAGGAAGTCATCAACGCCTGCTGGACCATGGGCGACGACAATCCCATCCTGTCGATCCATGACGTCGGCGCCGGCGGCCTGTCGAATGCTTTCCCGGAAATCACCAACGACGCCAAGCGCGGTGCGATTTTCGACCTGCGCAAGATTCCGCTGGAAGAGAGCGGCCTGGCGCCGAAAGAAATCTGGAGCAACGAATCCCAGGAACGCTATGTGCTGGCGATCGCGCCCGAGCAACTGCCGCTGTTCCGCTACCTGTGCGAGCGCGAGCGCTGCCTGTTCGCCGTGGTCGGCACCGCGACGGAAGAGCGCCAGCTCAAGCTGGTCGACCCCGAACAGAACAACAATCCGGTCGACATGCCGATGGACGTGCTGCTGGGCAAGCCGCCCAAGATGCATCGCGACGTCCAGCACGTTGCCGTGGAATTGCCGCCGGTCGACCTGACCGGCATGGACCTGGTCGAAGTCTCGCACCGCGTGCTGCGTCTGCCGACCGTGGCCGACAAATCCTTCCTGATCACCATCGGCGACCGCAGCGTGGGCGCCATGACCGTGCGCGACCAGATGGTCGGTCCATGGCAGGTTCCTGTTGCTGACTGCGCCGTCACCGCCATGAGCCTGGAAGGCTATCTGGGCGAAGCGATGGCGATGGGCGAGCGCACGCCGCTGGCGGTGATCAACGCCGCTGCATCCGGCCGCATGGCCGTGGGCGAAGCGATCACCAACATCGCCGCTGCGGCAATTGAAAAGATTTCCGACATCAAGCTGTCGGCCAACTGGATGGCGGCCTGCGGCCAGCCCGGCCAGGACGCCGCACTGTTCGACACCGTCAAGGCCATCGGCATGGAATTGTGCCCGGCGCTGGGCGTGTCGATCCCGGTCGGCAAGGATTCGCTGTCGATGCGCACCACTTGGAAGGACGACGGCGACGCCAAGTCCGTGACGTCGCCGGTGTCGCTGATCGTGTCGTCGTTCGCGCCGGTGCAGGATGTGCGTCGCACGCTGACGCCGCAGATCCGCACCGACCTGGGCGACACCGTGCTGATCGCCATCGACCTCGGTCGCGGCAAGAACCGCATGGGCGCCTCGGCGCTGACGCAGGTCATGCAGCAGATCGGCAATGAAACGCCGGACGTCGACAGCGCCGAAGACCTCAAGGGCTTCTTCGCCGCGATCCAGCAACTGAACAAGGAAGGTCAATTGCTGGCCTACCATGACCGTTCGGACGGCGGCCTGTTCGCCACGCTGACGGAAATGGCCTTCGCCGGCCGCAGCGGCTTGTCGATCAACCTCGACATCCTGGCCATGGAGAGCGAACATGCTGCGGACTGGGGCGACTCCAAGAACTGGACGTCGCAGGTCGGCGAACGTCGCAACGAGCTGACCTTGCGCGCGCTGTTCAACGAAGAACTGGGCGCCGTGATCCAGGTGCGCGCCGAGCAGAAGTCGGAAGTCATGAACGTGCTGCGCACCTTCAACCTGGGCGCCTGCAGCCACATCATCGGCAAGCCGAACAACCGCGACGTGATCGAATTCATGCGCGACGCCAAGAACATCTACAGCCAGCCGCGCAGCGCGCTGCATCGCCTGTGGAGCGAAACCAGCTGGCGCATCGCGCGCCTGCGCGACAATCCGGCCTGTGCCGATGCCGAATACGAGCGTCTGCTGGACGCAGCCGATCCCGGCATCACGCCGAAGCTGACCTTCGACCCGCAGGAAGACATCGCGGCGCCGTTCCTCAACATCGGCGCGCGTCCGCGCGTGGCGATCCTGCGCGAGCAGGGCGTCAATTCGCATATCGAAACCGCCTACGTGATGCACAAGTCCGGCTTTGAATCGGTCGACGTGCACATGAGCGACCTGATCGCCGGTCGCGCAAAACTGGATGATTTCAAGGGCCTGATCGCGGTCGGTGGTTTCTCCTACGGCGACGTGCTCGGTGCGGGCGAAGGCTGGGCCAAGACCATTCTGTTCAACGCCCAACTGGCCGAGCAGTTCTCGCAATTCTTCCAGCGCCAGGACACATTCTCGCTGGGCATCTGCAACGGCTGCCAGATGATGAGCAACCTCAAGTCCATCATCCCGGGAGCGCAAGACTGGCCGAAGTTCACCCGCAACAAGTCGGAACAATTCGAAGCGCGCTTCTCGATGGTGGAAGTGCAGGAGTCGCCGTCGATCTTCCTGCAAGGCATGGCCGGCACGCAAACGCCCATCGCGGTTGCGCACGGCGAGGGCTTTGCCGACTTCTCGCTGACCGGCGACGTCAACAAGGCGCTGGTGGCGATGCGTTTCGTCGACAACAAGGGCGCAGTGACCGAATCCTATCCGTACAATCCGAACGGCTCGCCGCAAGGCATTACCTCGGTGACCACGCCGGACGGCCGTTTCAACGTGCTGATGCCGCATGCCGAGCGGGTGTTCCGCACGGTGACGCAGTCGTGGCATCCGGATGCGTGGGGCGAGGATTCGCCGTGGATGCGCATGTTCCGCAATGCACGCAAGTGGGTGGGCTGACGTAGGCTGACACAGCCCCGGCCCCGGCTGCAAAAATCGAAGGCAATAAAAAAGCGCAGTTCCTTTCGGAACTGCGCTTTTTGTTTTCTGAAGCCTCAATGCACTGCGGCTGGCCGCAGTGCACATCAAGCCGGATCAGAAAATGTGACGGATACCGACGCCGACGGTGGTCAGGCTGTTCTTGCCCGATGCCGAGTTGGTCAGTTCATACACGGCCGCGTCCCTGGCCTTGTTGTAGTCGATCGTGGTGTACAGCTGGGTACGCTTGGACAGCGCATAGTCGGCCCAACCGACCACGGCGTAACGCTTGCCGTCGCCAACATTGCCCAAGGTGGTGTACGACACGTTCTTGCTCTTGTCGTAGTAGAACGCGCCGGTCAGGGTCAGGGCGCTGGTGGCCTTGTAGCTGCTGCCCAGGAAGAAGCCGTTGTCCTTGCGCTGGTTGCCTGGAGTCGCTGGGACAGTGGTGGCGGTGGTCCAGCCGGTGCTGATATCGCTGTCGGCAGCCATGTAGGCGCCGGTCAGGCCGGTTTGATCCTTGATGTTGAACCAGCCGCCGAACACCTTGGCTGGGCCAAAGTCATAGGACGCCGACAGGTTCCAGACCTTGTCCTTGTAGCTGGAATTGCTGGCGCTCACGGTTTGCTGGTAGCCGCCGCCGATCGCGAAGCCGCCGACGGTATAGCGCAGGGCGCTGCTGAACTGGCTGCCCGTGCGCAGCGAACCGGCCTGTTCGCCGAAGGCCCAACTGACAGAAGCCGACAGCGGACCGAAGTCGTTGTCATAGCGCAGCATGTTGGGGGTGCGAATCAAGGTGCCGGCGGCCGGCAGCCAGGAGTTGCTTGCATAGTTGCCGACGGTCAGCGGATCGAAATGATCGGCCAGCAGATCGAACAGCGGGGTGTTCTGACGACCCACACGGATCTTGCCCAAACCGCCTTGCAGGCCAACCCACGATTGACGACCGAACAGTGAGCCGCCTTGCAGCATCGCGCCGTTATCGCTGCTGAAGCCGTTTTCCAGCTGGAACATGGCTTTCAGGCCGCCGCCCAGATCTTCGGTGCCCTTGAAGCCGATACGGCTGTTGGCGATCGCGCCGTTATCCACACGGACGTTGCCGTTGCCTTGGGCATTGGCGTTGCTGAGGTAGTGGATGCTGGTGTCGACGATACCGTAGATGGTGACGTTGGACTGTGCGAACGCGCTGGTGCAGGTCAGACCTGCGATAGCCAGGGCCAGGTAAGTTTTTTTCATCTATATCTCCTGAACTTGCATTTGTCATGGATGACAGGGCGCATGACGGTATCGTGTACCGGCCTGCCTCCTGCCGTTCATCGTCGCGCTTGCTTTTGAATGTTGGTGCGCGGCGTCGCCCGATAGGGCAAGGCGCAAGAATATCAGGACGTTTTTCGACTGAAAAAGGAAATCGGCGGCAATGGCGATTTTTGTCGTTTTTCGGTAAATGCGTAAATAATTTCCTCATCCTTATTGACTGAAATGCGCGTTTCACGCACGAAAGCTAAATTTTTTTGGTTTTTTACGCATGAGGCATCATTTTTTGTAGAAATCAAAAAACAAGGCCGTAAAATTAAAAAAACGCCCAAACCGTTTCCGGCAGGGCGTTTTTTCAAGTCCGCGGAACGCTTGCGCGCGCCGCGAGATGATGCGGGGGTTACTACTGAGTCTTACTGAACTTTGGCTTTCTTGCGCAGTTCTTCCTGATAAGCCTGCAGCTTCTTCTGTTGCAGCGCTTCAGCGATTTGCGGCTTCACTTCTTCCAGGGTCGGGACCTTGGCCGGACGGGTGTCTTCCAGCTTGATCACGTGATAGCCGAATTGGGTTTTCACCGGTGTTTCGGTGATGTCACCCTTCTTCAGTGCAACCATGGCGTCGGAGAACGGCTTCACGAACGAAGCAGGCGTGGCCCAGTCCAGATCGCCGCCGTTGGCTGCGGAACCGGTGTCCTTCGATTGCTTGGCCAGGTCTTCAAACTTGGTGCCGGCCTTCAGCTTGGCGATGATTGCCTTGGCGTCTTCTTCCTTGTCGACCAGGATGTGGCGAGCGTGGTATTCCTTGTCGCCGGCTTGCGCCTTGAACTTGTCGTACTCAGCCTTGATGTCGGCGTCAGCGACCGGGTGCTTCTTCAGGTAGTCGCCGATCAGGGCGCGGATGACGATGCCCTGGCGCGCCAGTTCGAGCTGGTTCTTGACGTCGGCGTTGTTGCTCAGGCCTTGCTTGTCGGCTTCCTGCATCAGGATTTCGCGGTTGATCAGCTCTTCCTTGACGGCGCCGCGCAGTTGCGGGCTGTCAGGCTGACCTTGTGCAGTCATTTGCTTGACCATGACGTCGGCGCGCGACGACGGGATGGACTTGCCATTTACGACGGCGAGGTTTTGCGCCATGACTGGCAGAGCAGCGGCTGCAAACAGCAGCACCAGCAAACGAGCAGGTTTGAATGTCATTATCGAATCCTAAAAAATGGAGGTAATAAGGTAACTAATAGCTAACAAGCCGGGAAGTATGAGAGATAAGAGGGGGGATAGTCTTGTTAGTTCGCTATTTCTGATGGGGCGATAGCCGTGATGGCCAGTGCGTGTATATCCTTGTGCATCATGTCAGCCAGGCAATCATACACCAGCCGATGCCGAATTAAACGATTTTTCCCCTCAAAAGCGGCTGAAATCAGGCGTACGCGATAGTGCCCGCCACCCGACGCAGCGCCCGCATGGCCGGCATGCAGGGCCGATTCGTCTTCCACCAGACACTCGCTCGGCGTGAATGCGGCGAGCAGCCGTTCGCGGATGATATCCGGTCGTGCGCTCATTCGGCGTCCTTCATGTATTTCGACAGAAACAGGCTCTGCGCGATGATGAAAGCGAACATCAGGCCCATCGTGCCGAACATCTTGAAGTTGACCCAGACGTCGAGCGTGTAGTTGAACGCCACATACAGGTTGAGCAGGCCCATCGCAACGAAGAACACCGACCATGCCAGGTTCAGTTTGCTCCATACCGGTTCGGGCAGGGACACTTGTTTTTCCATCATCGTGCGGATCAGATTTTTCTTGAAGAAAAGTTGGCTGGCCAACAAGGCGACGGCGAAGCACCAGTACAAAATGGTCGGCTTCCACTTGATGAACGTATCGTCGCGGAAGTAGATGGTGGCGCCGCCAAACACCACGATGATGGCCAACGAGACCCACAGCATGCCGTCGACTTTCTTGCGGCGCGCCAGCAGATAACCGATCTGCGCCAGCGAGGCGACGATGGCGACCGCCGTGGCGAGCAGGATCGGCGCCAGCGTGGCCGTGACCGCACCGCCGGACATCACGCCCGACAGGTATTGCGACACCAGGCCCTGGGCGGCGTCGGCATGGCCTTCACCCCATTTGAATACGCCGAAAAAGAGGATGACGGGAAAGAGGTCGAACAAGAACTTCATTTGCTTGGGTCTTTTTAAAAGGTGGAGAGCGGAGAGCGCAGGACGGTACAGACCCGCAGCTTATCAGGTGGCCGGATCAAAGCGCAACGAAGCCGAATTGATGCAGTAGCGCAAGCCGGTCGGCGGCGGGCCGTCGGGGAACACGTGGCCGAGGTGCGCGTCGCAGACGTTGCACACGATTTCGGTGCGGATCATGCCATGGCTCTTGTCGACGATCTCGCGCACGTTGGCCGGATCGAGCGCCTTGAAATAGCTGGGCCAGCCGCAGCCCGAATCGAACTTGGTGTCGGAGGCGAACAAGGGCGTATTGCAGCAGACGCAGGTATAAATGCCGGCTTCGTGATGGTCCCAGAATTTACCGGTGAATGCGCGCTCGGTGGCGGCATGGCGGGTCACCTGGTATTCCATGGCGTCCAGTTGGGCGCGCCATTCGGCATCGGTTTTTTGAACTTTGGCAGTCATGGGGTGGCTCCTTGGCAAGATGGAAAAATGGGTTGGATATGACTTGGTCGGACCAGGCCGGACGA
The DNA here is from genome assembly GCF_026127345.1 of Herbaspirillum lusitanum. Taxonomy (NCBI): domain Bacteria; kingdom Pseudomonadati; phylum Pseudomonadota; class Betaproteobacteria; order Burkholderiales; family Oxalobacteraceae; genus Herbaspirillum; species Herbaspirillum lusitanum. The sequence continues at coordinate 772,425 of NZ_QXFG01000008.1, forward strand.
TCTTACGTTCACGAAGAGCAGCTGACTTCCAGATGGCTGGCCCAGTCCGGCGGCAGGTCGGCGTACTTGTCGTGTTCCGGCTGTTCGTCGAAAGGCCGGCGCAGGATTTCCTGCAGCTTGGCGACTTCCGAGAAGTCCTTGTTCTGCGCCTTGTCGATGGCGACTTGCGCCAGATAATTCCGTAGCACGTATTTGGGGTTGCTTGCGTCCATTGCAAGTTTCCTGGCGGCATCGACGCTGTTTTCCTGTTGCAGGCGGGCGCGGTATTGCCCGGCCCAGGCATCGAAAGAAGGTCTTTCGATGAACAGATCGCGCAATGCTTCATCGCCGCCATTGTCCCCGGCGCGCAAATCGCTCAGGCGGCGGAAGAACAAGGTGAAATCGACGTGGCCGGCCTGCAGGATGGCGAACATGGACTCGAACAATTTGTCGTCGTCGGCCTGACGTGTCGCCAGGCCGAGTTTGGCGTGCAGCAAGTCATCGTTCTTCGCGGCGAACTCGGCTTCGTATTGCCCCAGCGCGGCTTCGGTATCTTCCACGCTGCCGATCAGCGGCAACAGCGCCTGGCCGAGCGCGAAGCAGTTCCACTGGCCGATGCGCGGCTGCATCTGGTACGAATAGCGCCCCTGCTGGTCGGTGTGGTTGCAGATGTGGCGCGCATCGAAGGCTTCCATGAAACCGAAGGGGCCGTAGTCCAGCGTCAGGCCGAGGATGGACATGTTGTCGGTGTTCATCACGCCGTGCATGAAGCCGACCGCCTGCCAGTGCGCCATCAGGTGCGCCGTGCGGCGCGTGACTTCAGCCAGCAGTGCGCGGTAGGGATTGTCGGCGTCGAGCAATTCGGGATAGAAATTGGCGATGACGTTGTCGGCCAGCAGTTTCAGTTCATCGTGGCGCTTGTTGTGATACCAGTGCTCGAACGAGCCGAAGCGGATGAAGCTGGGCGACATGCGCGTGACCACCGCCGTGGTTTCCAGCGTCTCGCGCCGGACTTGCAGATCCGATCCGGTCACGCACAGCGCGCGCGTGGTCGGGATGCCAAGCCCGGCCATGGCTTCGGAACACAGGAATTCGCGGATCGACGAACGCAGCACGGCGCGGCCGTCGCCCATGCGCGAGTACGGCGTCTGGCCGGCGCCCTTGAGCTGGATCTCCATGCGGCCGCCGTCGCGTGCCGGCAAGTCGCCCAGCAGGATCGCGCGGCCATCGCCAAGTTGCCCGGCCCATACGCCGAACTGGTGGCCGGAATACACGGCCGCCAAAGGTTTGGAGTGCTGCGCGATGACATTGCCGGTGAAGACGTCAATGAAACCCTCGCTGGCGGCCGTCGCCGGATCGATGCCGATCAGCGCGGCGGCGTCGGCGCTGACGCCTACCAGATAAGGTTGCGGCAACGGCGTCGGTTGCAGGCGCGTGAAAAATGCCGGCGGCAATTCCGCGAAGGCATTGGCAAAAGGCAGCGCGGCGGGATCGATATCGCCGGACGGGGTGAGGGGTGCGTTCATGAACTTGGGCCAGCACAAAAGAATTCGCCATTTTGACAGAGAAGCGGACAGGCCATCGGATGAGGCTGCAGTTTGGGCTGGAGTTCAGGGCGCACTACGTCCGGCATTTCTTCGGAGGATGTGAGACCATCCCGCCAAACCTTCACCGCGAGTCGTCCATCATGAGCACATTGTCCCGCCGCATCCGTAGTCACGTCCTGTTGCTTGCCTGCCTGGCCGGCAATGCCTACGCCGAAGTCCCGGACTACGCCCCGGTCAAGGCGCATGTCTGCGGCGAGTGCGCGGTCACCGTACCAGCCGAGATGACGCCGGTACGCGGCGTGGTCATTTCGCAGGGCGCATTCGGTACGCCGGTGGGCTACTGGTCGGCGGTCGATCTCGACCGGCGCAGCATGACGCGCTTCATCACCCAACTGAAAAGTCCGGCCGAAAAGCCGGCGCTGGTGCAAAGCCGCACGGTGCAACTGAGCGAAGACGACCTGGCGCTCATCGTGCCGCTGATGAATGCGGTCTGGAGCCTGCCCGAGGCCTTGCCGCTTCAACGCACCACGGATGCCGTGTGGGCGCTTGAGCTGTTCGACGCGGGCGTGCGGCGCAAGGAGTACGGCATGGGCGCGATCCAGGCGCAGGGCGCCGAACTGAACAATATGTTGGATACGATCTGGCGCCGGCTGGCGCGCTGACGCCGCGTAAAGCGGATACATAAAAAAACGGCGGAGTCCCTTGCGGGCTCCGCCGTTTTTATTGTGAAGATGCCGTCTTATTTATTGACCAGCTTGGCCGGCACCGCCAGCGTCAGCAGTCCGCCCAGCAGCAATGACGCCGCCAGCACGTACATGCCGGTGTTGGTGCTTTGGGTGGCGTCTTTCAACCAGCCGACCAGGTATGGGCTGACGAAACCGGCCAGGTTGCCCAGCGAGTTGATCAGCGCGATACCGGCAGCCGCAGCAGCGCCGCTCAGGAACGCCGTCGGCAGGCTCCAGAACAAGGGCAGGGTGGTCAGGATGCCGACCGCGGCCAATGTCAGCGACGCCATCGCCAGCAGCGTGTTGTGGTCGTACACGGTGCTGAACAGCAGGCCGACGCAACCCAGGAACGCCGGGATCGCAACGTGCCAGCGGCGCTCGCGATGCTGGTCGGCGCTGCGGCCGATCATGATCATCGCAACGGCTGCGACAGCGTAAGGAATCGCGGTCAGCAAGCCGATGTTCAGCGGATCCGTGACGCCGGTGGTCTTGATGATGGTCGGCAGCCAGAAGCTCACGCCGTACAGGCCCATCACGAAGCAGAAGTAAATGATCGCGCTCAGCCACACCTTGCCGTCGGCGAACATCTGGCCCAGCGAGACTTCCGCCTTCTCGGACTGTTCCTGTGCGATCTGCGATTCCAGCAGGCGCTTTTCATCTTCGCTCAGCCAGTCGGCGTCGCGGATGCGGTCCTTCAGGTAGAAGATCACGACCACGCCCAGCACCAGCGATGGGATCGCTTCGATGATGAACATCCATTGCCAGCCGGTCAGGCCGTGCACGCCCGGGAAGGCATGCATGATCCAGCCCGACAGCGGGCCGCCGATGACGCCGGAGATGGCGATGCCGGTCATGAACAGCGCCGTGATCTTGCCGCGGCGATGCGACGGATACCAGTAGGTCAGGTACAGGATCACGCCGGGGAAGAAGCCGGCTTCGGCCACGCCCAGCAGGAAGCGCATGACGTAGAACATTTCCGGCGTCGTCACGAAAATCATGGCGCCCGAAATGATGCCCCAGGTGATCATGATGCGCGCGATCCAGAGCCGCGCACCGACCTTGTGCAGGATGATGTTGCTGGGGACTTCGAAGATGAAATAGCCGATGAAGAAAATACCGGCGCCGAGGCCGTACACGGTCTCGCTGAACTTCAGGTCCTGCAGCATTTGCAGCTTGGCGAAACCGACGTTGACGCGGTCCAGGTAAGAGGCAACATAGCAGAGGAAAAGCAGCGGAAGCAGACGCCATGTGACTTTGGAAAAAGTCGCTTCTTCAAACGATACATCGGTGCCGGGCGACGCAGCGACGCCTTGTGCTGGGGTATACGACATGTCTCACTCCATACATAGTAAAAATGGATCAGTCTTGTTGTTATGAAAAGCCAGTCTCGTGGACTGGCCTTGTTAAGTACTGATTTCCGTGGTTCTTGTTTTGGTTCTTTTTTAATGCAGCGTGATTATAGACACAAATTTTGCCGATTCAACCGAAAGCGTTTCATCGCTGACAAAACGCTTACAGCCGGTCTGGTGCGTGGTTAAACGCAGCGACCGCCGTCCACTTCCAGGCAAGCGCCGGTGATGAACGACGCTTCATCCGAACCCAGGTACAGGCAGGCGTTGGCGATGTCGTCCGGCGTCGAGAACCGGCCCAGCGGAATCGTCGCGGTGAACTTCTTGCGATTTTCCGGGGTGTCGGGCACGCCCATGAATTCGGTCAGCAGGCCGGTTGCCGAGATCACCGGATTGACGCAGTTGACGCGGATGTTGTCCGGGCCGAGTTCGGCCGCCATCGATTTGCTGGTGGTGATGACCGCGCCCTTGCTGCCGTTGTACCAGGTCAGGCCCGGACGCGGGCGGATGCCGGCGGTCGAGGCGATGTTGATGAAGGCGCCGCCGCCGACCTTGCGGAAGTAGGGCACGAAGGTCTTTGCGCTCAGGAAGATGCTCTTCACGTTGATGGCATAGACGCGTTCGAATTCGTCTTCCTCGATTTCCAGCATCGGACGGTTGCGATGCGTGGTGCCGGCGTTGTTGACGACGATATGCACGCCGCCGAAGGCGTCCAGCGCAGCGGCCAGCATCGCCGCCGTGTCGGCGCTCCGGGAGACGTCGGTCTTGATGAAACGCGCCTGGCCTCCGGCCGCGACGATGTCGTCGACGACGCGCTTGCCGCCGGCTTCATTGATGTCTGCCACCAATACGCGCGCACCTTCGCGCGCATAGCTCTTGGCGATGCCTTCGCCGAAACCCGAACCGGCGCCGGTCACGATGGCTACTTTGTCTTTGAGTCGCATGTCTTCTCCTTGTGGTTGATGGATATCTTGTTTAATCGTGTTTGATGGCGATGGTCTTCAGGACCGTGAAGCCGTACAGCGCCTCGAAACCTTTTTCGCGTCCGTGGCCGCTGGCCTTGACGCCGCCGAACGGCAACTCAACGCCGCCGCCGGCGCCATAGTTGTTGATGAAGACCTGGCCGCTGCGGATTGCCCGCGCCAGGCGGAACTGGCGTCCGCCGTCGCGCGTCCAGACGCTTGCGACCAGGCCGAAATCGGTGCCATTGGCGAGGCGGATGGCGTCGGCTTCGTCTTCAAACGACATGGCCGCCAGCACCGGACCGAACACTTCTTCCTGCGCCAGACGGTGTTGAATCGGCACGTCGCGCAGCAAGGTCGGCGCCTGGTAGAAGCCGCCTGCCGGCACGCCGTCGGCGATGCGGCCTTGCGCCACCATCGGGATCCTGCTGTCGGCGGCGTCGCGCAGGAAACCGGCCACGCGCTCCTGTTGCGTCTTGCGGATCAAGGGGCCGCAATCGAGGTCCATCGCCGCCGAGCCGACGCGCAATTTGCCGAAGGCGGCGCCGACGCGTTCCAATACCTGCTCATAGGCGCTGCGCTGGACCAGCAGGCGGCTGCCGGCGGAGCAGGTCTGTCCGGAGTTCTGCACGATGGCGTTGACGATCACCGGCAGCATGGCGTCGAAGTCGGCGTCGGCGAACACCACCTGCGGCGACTTGCCGCCCAGTTCCAGCGTGACCGGCGTGTGATGTTCGGCGGTGGCGCGCACCACGATCTTGCCGACGTTGGGCGAACCGGTGAACGACACGTGATCGACGTCGGCATGCTTGACCAGCAGGTCGCCGGCTTCATGGCCGTAGCCGGTGACGATGTTGAGCACGCCTTCGGGGAAGCCGACTTCGGCAGCCAGTTCCGCCACGCGCAGCAGCGACAGGCAAGCGTCTTCAGCGGGCTTGACCACGCAAGTGTTGCCGGCGGCGAGCGCGCCGCCGACGCAACGGCCGAAGATCTGCATAGGATAATTCCACGGCACGATGTGCGCGGTGACGCCATGCGGCTCGCGTAGCGTCAGCACGGTGTAGCCGGTCTGGTAGGGAATCGTTTCGCCATGCAGCTTGTCGGCCGCGCCGGCATAGAACTCGAAATAGCGCACGATGGCGGCGGCATCGGCGCGCGCCTGCTTGAACGGCTTGCCGCAGTCGCGCGCTTCCAGTTGCGCCAGTTCTTCCTGGTGCTCGGCCAGCTTTTGCGACAGCTTCATCATCAGGCGGCTGCGGTCGGCCGCGCTGGTGCTGCTCCACACGTTGTCGTAGGCCTTGCGCGCTGCTTGCACTGCAAGGTCGATGTCGGTGGCGTTGCCGCGCGCCAGCGATTCGAAGACTTCGCCGTCCGAAGGATCGGTGACGGGAATGCTCTCGCCGGAGGACGGCGCGGTCCAGCGGTTGTTGATGAAGTGCTGTTTCATGGTTTCAAAGTCCTTTGATTTACATGGCAATCGACATGCCGCCATCCACGTACAAAACGTGACCATTGACGTAGGAGGCGGCGTTGGAAGCGAGGAACACGGCGGCGCCGGCGATTTCAGCCGGCTGCGCCCAGCGTCCCAGCGGCGTGCGCGTGGCGAAATGGGCGTTGATTTTTGGATCGGCGATCGAGGCGGCATTGGCTTCGGTGGCCACGCCGCCGGGGGCAATCGCGTTGCTGGTGATGCCCAGCGGGCCGTATTCGGCCGCGAGTGCGCGCATCATGCCGGTGAGACCTGCCTTGGCGCCGGTGTAGACGGCGTCGCCCGAGCGCGCGATCTGGCCGGCAATGGAGGTCACGGTAATCAGGCGGCCGCGCTTGTTCGGCACCATCAGGCGTGCTGCTTCGCGCGACAGCGTGTAACCGGCGACCAGGTTGGTCTCCAGCATGGCGACGATATCGTCGTCGCTGAATTCGAGCAGCGGCTTGCGGTTGCGCACGCCGGCATTGTTGACCAGTACGTCGAGGCCGCCATGTTCTTTGGCGATGCGGGCGAAGGCGTCCTTGACGGCGGCTCTGTCGGTGACGTCGAAGGCGAGGGCGCCGGCCGACAAGCCTTGCGCCGTCAGGCTTTGCACGGCGCTTGCCAAGGTCCCCGGGTTGCGGCCGCCGAGAATCACGTGGGCGCCGCTGCCCGCCATGGCGCGGGCGATTTCCAGGCCGATGTCGCGCGCTGCGCCGGTGACGAGTACGGTCTTTCCCGTGAGTGAAAACTGTTCGAGATAGGGCTGGCTAGGCTGAATGCAAGGCTTATTCATGATTGGCTTCGATAAACAATGGACGGCAAAAGATATCACCGTCGCAGCCATCGGGCCGGACCGTCTGTCTCCTGTCGTTTTTGTTTTATGGGCAGCCGGTCGGAAGATACCGCCGCTGCCTCGTCTGAGATCAATGTAAGTTGATCGTCAAAAGATGTCAATTGATATTACTACTTATCGACAAGGGGCAATACAGCAGAAGGCCCATAAGGAGGGCTTATGGCTGCGGCGCAAATACGCTACCATGCGCAATCATCAGAAAATCGCCATCGGAGACCAGCCATGCCGAAATCGCCAAACGACCAGCTGCAGGGAACGCCGGAAAAGCCGGACGCCAAAGTCGTCAGCATCCGCACGCAACTATCCACCGACGCGCTCGCGCTGGCCGCGGCCGGACTCGGTCCGGTGCGCCAGGAGCGCTTTGCCGAACGCGTCTACGAAAACCTGTTCCACGCCATCGTCGAAGGCAAGATCAGCGTGGGAAGCCGCCTGCCGTCGGAAAACGACCTGGCCACGCTGTTCGACGTCTCGCGGCCCATCGTGCGCCAGGCCCTCGACCGGCTGCGCGAAGACCAGTTGGTCGAATCGCGGCGCGGCTCCGGCACTTACGTCATGGACAGCCCCGGCGTCGCCGGCAAGCCGGCCACTGCGGAACCCTCCGAGCGCATCGGCCACATCATGAACGGCCTTGAATTGCGCATGGTGGTCGAGCCTGAATGCGCCTACATGGCGGCCCTGCGCCGCAGCACCGCCGACCTGACCAGGATGGACGAATTGCTGACCGGTTTTGAAGAGGCCAACGCAGTCGGCGGCATCGCCCACCATTTCGATTTCGCCTTTCACGAGGCGATCGCCACGGCGACCGCCAACCTGCGTTTCGTGCAGGTGTTGAAGACGCTGGAATACGACGTCAGCCACGCCGTCAACATGCTGCGCCACCTGATGCACATCCAGCCCTGGAAGCGCACCCAGGACGCCATGGACGAGCATCGCAACATCTTCGAGCTGATCAAGCGGCAGGACGCGGAAGGCGCGCGCCGGGCCATGCGCGGACATATCGAAAATGCGCGCAGCCGCATGTTCAATAGCCGTCCCGGCTTGTAATCAAAGATAACAACTTGAAAATAACAACCTGAATCGGATCCGTTGCATGGAATTGCGCCAACTCAGATATTTCGTCGCCATCGTCGATCACGGCTCGCTGTCACGGGCGGCGCGCGTGCTGCACATCGCCCAGCCGGCGCTGACGCAGCAGGTCCGTCAACTGGAAGAAGAACTCGAAGCGCAACTGCTGCATCGTTCCGCGCAAGGCGTGATCGCCACCGACGCCGGCAAGACCTTCTACGAACACGCGCAGGCCATCCTCAAGCAAGTCATCGACGCCAAATCGGCGGTGGCGCAATCCAATGACAAGCCGTCCGGCACCGTGGCGCTGGGCATTCCGCAAAGCGTCTCGGGCGCGCTGGCGTTGCCGCTGCTGACCGCCATTCGCGCCACCTATCCGGAAATCACCTTGCTGCTTACCGAGGAGCTGACCGGCAACCTGATCGTCCAGCTCAAGTCGGGCCGCATCAACCTGGCAGTGCTGTTCGACGACGGCCAGCTGTCGCCGTTCGCCAGCACGCCGATGGTGGAAGAGGAGATGATGTACATCACGCGCGCCGATTCACAATACGGCGCCGGCAAGAAGAAATCGGTCACGCTGGCGCAGGCCATCAAGGCGCCGCTGATCCTGCCCGGCCTGCAGCACGGCGTGCGGCCGCGCATTGAAAACATCGTGCGCTCACAGGGCATGTCGCTAGCCAACGTGATCGAGATCAACTCGGTGGCAATCCTGAAGTCGGCCATCCTCGCCGACATCGGCGCCACCATCCTGCCGGTGGCGCCCTTGCTGTCCGAAATCGAACGCGGCGACATGGTCGCGCTCCCCATCAGCGGTGAACGCATGGCGCGTACGCTGGCCTTGTGCGCGTCGAAGAACATCCCGCTGACCAATGCGGCTGCGGCGGTAGAACGGCTGGTGCTGGATGTGACCGATGACTTGTGCCGCAAGGGAAAATGGCTGCACACGGAGGGTTTGGCGCGCGAGTAGTTGATATCGGATTGCCGTCGCCCGGACGCATGCCGGGACGACGGTATGCGCCCGGAGCGTCAGTTCTTGTCGACCGCCGGATCCGGCAACTTCGCGCCGTCCAGCAGGGCGCCGATCACACGCTCACCCAGCGCCAGGCCCACGCTCATGCCGATGCCGGTGTGCATCAGAACCACCGTGGTCTTGCCGTCGATTGGCGTAGCCGAGAACGGTCCCGGTCCCTTGCTGCCGTAGACGCCTTGCCAGCGTTCCAGCACGTTCAGTTTCACGCCCAGCGTCTCTTCCGCCAGACCGATCATGAGCTGATCGATCTCTTCGTTATTGAACGGCGGCGCATCGACGCCGTAGTAGTGCGAGTCGCCGATGATCAGTTCCTGATACGGCGTCGGGCTGACCAGCAGATGGATGCCGTGGCGGTTCAGCACCGGATACTGCGCTTCGATTTCAGCATGCACGCCGGCCGCGCTCGGCAGGTCGGAGAAGGCGCCGTAATGCGTGCACGACAAACCGGTCAGGACCGCATGCGTCAGCGGCAAGCGCTCTTGCGGCGCCGCGCGCAGCATCTGCAGGCGGCAGACCTTGAGATTCATTTCACCGAGCTTGTCGGCGAACAGCGTCTGGTAATCGTGGCCGGAACAGACGATGGTGCGCTCCGCGCGAAACTCGCCGGCGGTAGTCGACAGATGACCGTCGCGGGCTTCCCTGACCAGCGTGTTGAAATGGAATTGCACGCCCTGCGATTGCAGGTAGCAGACCAGCGCCGGTACCGCCTCGCGCGAATACAGCTGCAAATCCTGGGTGCCGTGCAGGGCCGAACGATGATGGCGGAAGCGGCCGCCGTACAGGGCGTCGAGCTGTGCGCCTTCCAGCAGCGAGGCATCGTAGCCGTGCTGGCGTGCACGCACGATCATGAATTCTTCGAGTACCGCATGTTCGGCGGCAGTACGGGCGAATAGCAGGGTGCCGGCTTCACGTGCGCTGAAGTTGGCGCGCTGCGCCAGGTGCAGCCACAGTGCCCGGCTCTGTTTGGCGAGGCCGAGCATGACGCCCGGCGGCTGGCCGGTGACCAGGCCCATGCCGAAATTGCGGATCGAGGCGCCGATTGGCGTCGAGCTGCGTTCGAACACGACCACGCGCAGGCCGCGCTTGACCGCCGCAAAGGCGTGCGCCAGTCCGAGTATGCCGGCGCCGACGACGGCGACGTCGATATGATCTTTATTGGTGTTGCCCATCCGATGCTCCACGTTCTTCTGTTCAGCGCCGCCCGCGCTTTGGATGGCGACGGGCGGCATGTCTACACGGTGTTGCTTATTGCTGCTTATTGCTTCTTTTCAGCCTTGCTTTCGTAACGCTTGCTCCACTCGGTCAGGATGCGGTCGCGGTTGCTGCTGGTCCAGACGAAGTCGTTCTTGGTCAGGCGCTTTTCATAATCTGCAGGCAGCAGCGGATCAGGCTTGGCGATGCCCGGCACGGCCAGCACGGCGAAGTTCTTTTCGTATTGCATCATGGCGTCCTTGCTGGCGGAGAAGTCGGCCAGCCGCTTGGCGGCGTCAAGGTTCCTGGTGCCCTTGACGATGGCGGTCGCTTCCAGGTCCCAGCCCAGGCCTTCCGACGGCAGGATGATGTCGATCGGTGCGCCTTCCTTCTTGGTCTTCACGGCGCGATATTCAAACGCGATGCCGATCGGGAATTCGCCGGTGGCGGCTTGCTTGCATGGCTTGGAGCCGGAGTGGGTGTACTGGCCGATGTTCTTGTGCAGCGCGTCCATGTAGGCCCATGCCTTGTCTTCGCCCATCATCTGGATCCATGCCGTGACGTCGAGGTAGCCGGTGCCGGAAGAGGCCGGATGCGGCATCACGATCTTGCCGGCGTAGATAGGCTTGGTCAGGTCGGCCCACGAAGTCGGCTTCGGCAGACCTTGCTTTTGCGCTTCGACGGTGTTGAAGCAGATCGCCGAACCCCACACGTCCATGCCGACCCATGCCGGCGGATTGGCCGGGCTGCGGTACTTGGCTTCAATCGCCGGCAGGTTCTTCGGCGCGTAAGGCGTCAGCATGCCTTCCTTGTCGAGGATCGCCAGGCTGGAAGCAGCCAGGCCCCAGATCACGTCCGCCTTCGGATTGGCCTTTTCAGCCAGCAGCTTGGCGGTGACGATGCCGGTGGAATCGCGCACCCATTTGATTTCGATGTCCGGATTGCTCTTTTCGAACTCGGCTTGATAGGCCTTGATCTGGTCCGCCTCAAGCGCGGTGTAGACGGTCAGCGTGGTCGCTGCATGCGCGGACAGCAGGGCGCCTGCACCCAGTACGGAAGCAAGCAGTTTCAGAATGGTTGTAGGTTTCATGGTTGCTTTCTTGTGGTGGAAAAGTAAAACGACGAACGAATGAATCAATGCTTCCCGGCGCTGCGCCAGGCCTGCGCGCGACGCACCCAATAGCCCAGGCCCCAGTGCATCAGCAGCGAGACGGCAATCGAGGTCAGCAGGATCAGCGTGGACATCGCCGCGGCCGGGCCGACGTCGCCGGCGTCATCCATGTTCAGCACGGCGATCGCGGCCAGCACGGTGTTGGGGCTGTAGAGGAAGATCACCGCCGACACCGTCGTCATCGACGACACGAACAGGTAGCGGAAGATTTCCAGCACGGCAGGCAGGCACAGCGGCACGGTGATGCGCAGGTAAGTACGCAACAGCGGCACCTTGAGCGAGGCCGAGGCGGCTTCGAATTCGGGATCGATCTGCTTGAGCGCGGTGACGGCGGTCAGATGCGCGGTGGTGTAGAAGTGCATGACCGAGCACAGGATCAGGATCGCCATGCTGCCGTACAGGAAGTTCAGCGGATTGGCCGGATGATTGAAGAAGAACACGAAGCCCAGGCCCAGCACCAGCCCCGGCACCGCCATCGGCAGGAAGCTGAGGAAGCGCAATGCGTTGTCGAGCAGGCGATTGCTGCGCGTTTTTTCCATCAGCCAGGCGCCGGTGAAGATCACGATCGTGCCGACGATGCTGGTGCCGATGGCCAGGCGCAGGCTATTCCAGTAGGCCAGCCAGCCGCCGCCGTCCATGTTGTCGAAGTCGTAGTGCATCAGCGTCAGCTTGAGGTTGTACGGCCACAGCTTGACCAGCGATGCGCCGACCGCCACGGCGATCATCAGCAGCAAGGCCGCGCTGATCGCCAGCAGGATCAAGGTATAGACCGCATCGCGGCGCCACTGGCGACGCGGCGTCAGCACTTCGGCGCGGCTGCTCATCTGGGCGCGCTGGCGTTTCTGCAGCCAGCCGTCGATGCAGAAGGTCAGCAATGCCGGGATCAGCAACAACAAGCCGATCAGTGCGCCGCGGTCGAACTGCTGCTGCCCGACCACGGCCTTGTAAGCCTCCACCGCCAGCACGCTGAAAGCGCCGCCGACGATTTTCGGCACGCCGAAGTCGGTGATCGCCAGCGTGAACACCAGGCAGAAAGCGCCGAAGATGCCGTAGCGCGTGGCCGGCAGCGTCACCGTGCGGAAGGTTTTCCAGCTGCCGGCGCCCATTGCCGACGCAGCGTCGTACAGGCGCGCATCGGCCAGCGACAGCGCCGACAACAGGATCATCAGCGCATGCGGGAAGGTGTAGAACGCCTCGCCCAGCAAGATGCCCCAGAAGCCGTAAATGCTGCCATTCATCCATTCCTTGAACAGTCCCTGGTTGCCGAACAGGTAGATCAGCGCAATGCCGGGCAGCAGTGAAGGCGCCAGCAGCGGCAGCAGCGCGATCGCGCGCCACAGGCCCTTGAACGGCGCCAGCGTGCGTTGCAGGCCGTAGGCGAACAGGTAGGCCAGCGGCACCACCAGCAAGGCGGTCGCGGCCGACACGCCGACGCTGCGCGCCGCCATCGGGAAGAAGTTGGGATTGGCGACCAGCTTGCTCCAAGGCGCCAGACCGGCCCAGGCACCGCTATGGTCGAGTAGCGCCTGGCCGAGCACGGCCACCAGCGGCAGGGCCAGCGCCAGCACCAGCAAGAGCAGCAGGAAATACTTCAGGCCGTTCGCGGTCGCCGCGTCGCGATCGAAGGTCGATGCCGGCCTGGGTGCGGAGGCCGGGGTGACAGCGAGCGACGACGCCTGGACGGAGGTGTTCATGCCGGGCTCAGGCAAACAAGTGCAGCGAGTGCTGCGGCAAGGCGATCCACATGCGCTGGGCGGAGACGTCCGGCAGGCGGGCGCGCACGTCGTTGGCGACGTCGGCCATGAGGCGCCGGCCCGGCAATTCGTCGAGCTCCAGCATCATGCGGTAGCGGTCGCCGAGATAGATCTGGTCGACCACACGCGCCGAAAACCGGTTCGATGCATCGGCGGCAGGCAGCACGTCGACCGCTTCCGGACGGCAGAACAGGCGACCGCTGTCATTGTTGCCCATGTGCTGGCGCGGCGCCTCGTCGACCGTCAGCGTGAGCGCGCCGACACTGACCTGATGCGGCGACAGGCGCTGGAACGGCAGCCAGTTGGCCTGGCCGATGAAGTCGGCGACGAAGGGGGTGGCCGGTTGGCGGTAGATGCGGTCGGGCGTGTCGAATTGTTCGATGCGGCCGTGCTGCATGATGGCGATGCGGTCCGACATGACCATCGCTTCTTCCTGGTCATGCGTGACCATCAGCGTAGTGATGTTGAACTGTTTTTGCAGGCGGCGGATTTCCAGCTGCAAGTGTTCACGCACCTGCGCATCCAGCGCCGACAGCGGCTCGTCGAGCAGCAACAGCGAAGGCGAGGGCGCCAGCGCGCGCGCCAGCGCCACGCGCTGCTGCTGGCCGCCGGAGAGCTGGCCGGGATACTTCTTGTCGCTGCCGGACAGCCCGATCATGTCCAGCATCCCGGCCACGCGCTGTTGCATTTGCGCGCGCGACAGGCGGCGCGCATTGAGGCCGTAGGCGACGTTCTGCGCCACCGTCAGATTGGGGAACAGCGCATAGGACTGGAACAGGATGCCGTAGTCGCGCGATTGCGGCGGCAGGTGCGAGATGTCCGTGCCGTGGGCGTGGATGGCGCCGTCGTCCTGTTTCTCCAGGCCTGCGATGGTGCGCAGCAGGGTGGTCTTGCCGCAGCCGGAAGGGCCGAGCAGGCAGACCATTTCGCCTTGGCGCACGTCGAGCGAGACGTTGTCGAGCGCGGTGAAGGCGCCGAAGCGTTTGCGGATATTGCGGACCGACAGGAAGGTCGCGGAGGTCGGAGAGATAGCTTCGGCGGCGGCAGTGGATTCAGGTGCAGATGCGGGGGCAGTGACGGACAAGGGAGTAAGCATCGCGCTCTTTCGTCAGGATATGCCGGGTTCGGCCAGAAAGTGAGCGGATATTACGTAGCTAATATGACCGCTGGATGACAGTTGCGGCGTTATATATGGAATGGATTTCATCCATAGGGTGAGGTTATGGATGATGTGTTCCCGGCAATGAATCCGCTGCCGTCGGGCAAGCTTCTCTCTGCCCGAAAACCTGATCGGCATGTGTCCGGAAAATAGCGGGAACGTACCGGTATGGCGGCGTGGTCCAATCAGTATGGTCTAATGACGATTCCGATCTTTTCCCTTGCCATGGATTACGCCTTGAACAAGTCAACGATGAAAACCGCCGCAGCACTGATGAGCATCAGCGCCGCACTGCTGTCGGCCTGTTCGTCGCAAAAGCCCGACACCCAGGCCAACCGCGACGCCACCGCCAAGGAAATCATCGAACAGGTGAACACCACGCCCGACGGCACCTCCACCGCCAACTCGCTGGACGCGTACAAGGAGGATCTGGCGCGGCGGATTTCCCAGGTCAACTCGACCAAGGTCCACATCGAACGTCCGCAGGCTTTGCTGCGTTCCGTCATCGTGATCAAGTACGTGGTCGACAAGGACGGCAACCTGGTGCGCAGCGAAGTGGTGCGCACCAACAAGGACAAGACCACCGAGGCCACCGCGCTGGCCACATTGCGCAGCACGGCGCCATTCCCCAAACCGCCGGCTGTCTTGCTCCGAGGAGGCCGGGTGGAGTTGTCGGAGACCTGGCTGTTCAACAACGACGGCCGCTTCCAGTTGCGCACCATCGCGCAGCCGCAAAAGGGAGAGTGAGCAGGCTCCCGAACGAAAACGGCTATCGCCATTCCTTTTTTTAATTTCCTCGCATGGAGTATTGAGTTGATCAATCTGGTTGATTTCACACCGGGCCTGTCGCTGGCAGGCGGTTTAATGATCGGTGGGGCGATCGCCTTGCTGATCCTGTTCAATGGCAGGATAGCGGGCATCAGCGGCATCCTTGGCGGTTTGCTCGGTCTGCCGGAAAAGGATGTTGCATGGCGTGCGGCTTTTCTGATCGGCATGATGCTGGCGCCCGTGATCGCGATCGGGGGCGGCGTAGGAATCGACATCAAGATTCAGTCCGGCTGGGGAGAAATCCTGACGGCCGGCTTCCTGGTCGGCATCGGAACGCGTTATGCCGGCGGCTGCACCAGCGGCCACGGCGTCTGCGGAATATCGCGCGGCTCCCTACGCTCAGTCGTCGCGACGCTGACGTTCATGGCGGCGGGTTTTGCGACGGTGTTTGTCAAACTGCATCTGGTCGCAGCATGAAGAACGTGAAGAACGTGAAGAACACGACATGGCTACTGTAAGCGCATTATTTGCAGGTCTTTTATTTGGCCTTGGACTGATGGTTTCGGGCATGGCCGACCCGGCCAAGGTAATGGGTTTCCTCGATCTGTTCGGGCTGTGGAACCCATCATTGATATTTGTGATGATGGGCGCCATCCTGCTGGGCGCACCGGCTTTCTTCCTTGCACGCCGGCGGCGCCGTTCCATACTGGGCCTGCCGATGCAGATCCCCGCCGCAGCGTCGCTAACGGTACGGCTGATCGCCGGCAGCGCAGTGTTCGGCATCGGCTGGGGTCTGGCCGGTTTCTGCCCCGGTCCAGCGCTGGTCTCAGCTGCCGCCGGTTACCCCAAGGCGATCGGATTCGTTGCGGCAATGATTGCCGGCATGCTGCTCTTCGATCAGCTGGAGCGCCTGAGACGGCGGTGAGAAGGCCCGAGGCCGTTATGCGCTGTCCGGTCCGGCCAAACTGGCCGAGATGGAAATCGTGCCGGGCGAAGCCGTCCGGGTGCCGGAAATCCAGCTGCGCCACCCGACCGAGGCGGTCGGCGCATCCTGCAGAAACTCAATCTTCAGCGACGATGCAATTGCGTCCGCGTTGCTTGGCCATGTACAGGCGCTTGTCGACGGCTTCCATGAATTCGATGCGCTGATCCTGGCGCGATGGCACGATGGTTGCCATGCCGAGGCTGATGGTGACGACGCTTTCAACCTGTGATTTTTCGTGGGGGATTTTTTCCTTCACCACCAGCTTGCGGCAGCGTTGGGCCACCTTGAGGCCGGAGGCGCGATCGGTTTCGGGCAGGATCAGCACGAACTCTTCGCCGCCGTAGCGCGCGAAGAAGTCGCGCGTGCGCGTGGCGGCCTTGCCAAGCACGCCGGCGATCAGCTTGAGGCAGGCGTCGCCGCGGATGTGGCCGTAGTGGTCGTTGTACTGCTTGAAGTAATCGATGTCGAGCATGATCACCGACAGCGGCGTACGGTTCCGGACGGCGTTGGCCCATTCGACTTCCAGTGCCGAGTCGAACATGCGCCGGTTGGCGACGTCGGTAAGGGCGTCGCGGTAGGACAGGGCTTCCAGTTCCTTCTGCAATTCCGCCAGCCGCGCTTCATTCTTTTTGCGCTCGGTGATGTCGAACATGAAGCCGATCAACGCTTCGACTTCGCCGTCCGGCTTGCGCACCACGTGCACCACGTCGCGGATCCAGACGTGTTCGCCATCGCGCGTGATGGCGCGGTAGTCGGCTTCATGGTCGGCGCCGGCCTTCGATTGCGCCACGCAAAAATTCACCACGCCTTCGCGGTCCTCCGCATGGATGCGCGCAGCCCAGTCTTCCACCGATACCCAGCTCTCCGGCGTCCAGCCCAGCAACGCTTCGATCTGCGGACCGACGTAGGCAAACTTCATGGTGGCCCAGTCGATTTTCCAGGGTATCGCCCTGGTCGATTCGAGCAAGGTTTTATAGACGGCGCTGTCGGGCTCCATTTGTTTTTCTACTTGTCTGGTCATGTGGTGTGGCGATGCGTTTGGAGTGAGGCGCGCAGTCATTGGCGGCAGGGAAGATTGTCGCAAGGATAACCCGGCGTGTGGCAAGGCGCATGAAATCTGCACGAAAATGTTTGGAAAAATTCCGGGGAATTCGCTGCCAATCCATGCCGGCAGCGGGATTGCGGAGGATGTCGCCGACGTTATTGCGTCAATAGCCACCATCAATTGATTTAAAAGATTTAATCAATTGTGCAAAAGACTTTCGTCTGATTTATCTTTTAGTACATGACTTGCAGAAAGATTCGACGTTGCCCGAGCAGCGCACTCGCCCCTCAACTCATCAAACAGGAACGCAGCACATGTCTTCGAATGCCTCCGCAATCAGCTCGCCCGGCGAGCTCCAACAAGATTCGGCAATTTTCCGCGCCTTGGCCGAGATGCTCGGTCACGGCGGTATCCGCATCAACGGCAGCAATCCCTGGGATATTCAATTGCATCGCGCCGGTGTGCCGGAACGCGCTTTCTCGCAAGCCAACCTCGGTCTCGGCGAAGCGTACATGGACGGCGACTGGGACGCCGAACAGCTCGACGAATTTTTCTCGCGGCTGTTGCGCACGCGACTGACCGACAACATCAAGCCGCTGCGACTGGTCGGCCACGTGCTGGCGGCGAAATTCATGAATCGCCAGAACCTCAAGCGCTCGCGCATGGTCGGCGAAGTGCACTACGACCTTGGCAATGATTTCTACGCCGCCATGCTCGATTCGCGCATGACCTATACCTGTGGCTACTGGAACACGGCGACCACGCTGGAAGACGCGCAGGAAGCCAAGCTCGACCTGATTTGCCGCAAGCTGCAACTGAAGCCGGGAATGCGCGTGCTCGATATCGGCTGTGGCTGGGGCAGCTTCATGGCCTTTGCCGCCGAACGCTACGGCGTCGAAGCGGTGGGCGTGAGTATTTCCAGGGAACAGATTGCGCTGGCGAAAGAGCGCTACGGCCATCTGCCGCTCGACTTCCGGCTACAGGATTACCGCGAACTCAATGAACGCTTCGATGCCATCGTCAGCATCGGCATGTTCGAACACGTGGGTCGCCGCAACTACCGCACCTACATGGAAGTTGCGCATCGCTGCCTGGCCGATGACGGCCTGTTCCTGCTGCACACCATCGGCAAGAACCAGCGCAAGTCTTCTCCCGATCCGTGGATCGACAAATATATTTTCCCCAACGGCGACCTGCCATCAATCGGCCAGATGGGCGACGCCTTCGATCACTTGTTCGTGGTGGAGGATCTGCACAACTTCGGCGCCGACTATGACAAGACGCTGATGGCCTGGCACAGCAACTTCGAAGCCGCATGGCCGCGTTTCGAGGCGCAACTGGGCGCGCGCTTCCGCCGCATGTGGCGTTATTACCTGCTGTCCTGCGCCGGCGCATTCCGCGCCCGCGATATCCAGCTGTGGCAATGGGTGTTGTCGAAGAAGGGTGTGATGGGCGGCTATCGCCGCGAACGCATCTGATCGAATTGACATCCCGAAGGCGAATCCTCTGTTCAGGCTGAATTCAGCCTGAAGCCAGACGATTCGCCAGCAAAGGCAACAGCAACTCCGCCGCCTCCTGGCATTTGAGCGACAGCAAAGGATCCGCGCGCGTGACGCCGCGGTTGATCGCGGCAATCTGCTTTCCCGCTTCCGCAGCCATGCGGCAAAAGCGGTAGCCCGAAAACACCACCAGCGAGGACCCCACCACCAGTACTGCATCGGCGGACGCCACCGCGCGTTCGGCCGCCTCACTGCGCGCACGCGGGACGCCGTCGCCGAAGAACACCACGTCGGGTTGCAGCATGCCGCCGCATACCGGACAAGGCGGCACATGGAAGCCGGCGAGGGCGCCGGTCTCCAGATCGGCATCGCCGTCGGGCAAGGCCGCCGCATCGCCGGCGGCAAGTTCAGGGTTGGTCTGTTCAAGCAGGTCCTGCACGCTGCGGCGCGTGTGCATCGTTGCACAATCGAGGCAGACCACGCGGTGGATGTTGCCATGCAATTCGATGACGTTGCTGCTGCCGGCTTGCTGATGCAGGCCGTCGACGTTCTGCGTCAGGATGGTGGAAACCTTGCCGGCGTGTTCGAGCATCGCCAGCGCGCGATGACCGGCGTTCGGCGCGGTCCCGGCCAGCTTGGGCCAGCCGATCATGCTGCGCGCCCAATAGCGTCGACGCATGGCTTCCGAGCTGCGGAAGGCAGGGCCTTCCATCGGCGCCTTGCCGCGCCGCACGCCGTTGGCGTCGCGATAGTCGGGAATGCCTGACGCCGTGCTGATGCCGGCGCCGCTCAGGACCAGCACATGGCGATGCGGCGCCATGAACGCGGTCAGCGCCGCCACGTCCGCATCAAGCTGGCTGGACATCTTTTCCATCAAAGAAGCTGTTTCCTCAGACCCGATCCATGCCCGCAGTGACAATGAAGGACACCAGCGCTGCTGTAATCGACCAGACCGCCAGGCGGTATTGCGGGATGAATTTGGTGATGACCGGCATCAGGAAATAGAGGATGACGCCGATGAGGATGCAGGTGATGACTCGTTTCATGAATGATCTTGTTGATGTTGATGAAAGTGCCCGCCGAGTCCCGGAACGGCTAGCGATGAGATCGTACCATTGATCAAAACGATAGTGTCGGGCGTGGAGGGAGTGCTTCGGCTTCTTTCACTCGTGAGTTGTGTGCAAATAGCGCTTGGTAAAGATGAAGAAAGTAGCAGGAAAATATTTTTCTGATAGGCAACGAACAACGAAAGCAGAATAAGATATTTCTTGCAAATCAAAGTCTTGCACATTTTCCACGCCCCGCATCTCTGTTGCCCTTAGCGCATCCCAGCCGACAACGACGACGTATTGTTCATGGCTGGCCGAGCGCCGCAACCAGTTGCGGCACGACCTCGAACAAGTCGCCGACGATGCCGTAATCGGCCACCGAGAAGATCGGCGCTTCTTCATCCTTGTTGATCGCCACGATCACCTTGGAATCCTTCATGCCCGCCAGATGCTGGATCGCGCCGGAGATGCCGACCGCGATATACAGCTGCGGCGCCACGATCTTGCCGGTCTGACCCACTTGCCAGTCGTTCGGCACATAGCCCGCGTCGACCGCGCGGCGAGTCCGAGAACAGGGAGCGTAACGAATCGGTTGCAGGCAGGGCGGCGAAGAAGAGAGTGCGCCAAGCCTGCAAAACCATCGGCGCTGATCGCATGATTACGCTGACTTATCGCGCCAACATGACCGACCGGGAAACGGCCTTGAAACATTGGGATAGATTCCGTCGCCGCATGCGTAAGCATAGGGAATTTCACTACGTCGCTGTCATCGAGGAGCAGGAGCGTGGGGCACTGCATTTTCATGTGGCCGTGAATGGCCGTCAGTCCTATCACTTGCTGCGTTCCATCTGGTCGAGCATCGTCGGCGTCGATGAGCAAGGGCGCTCAATGTCCAACATCGACGTGCGTAATCCGTCGAAATTCGGTTTTGGCAAAGAGGGCGTGCATAAGCTGGCCGCTTACATCGCCAAATACTGCGCAAAGGAAATGGATTGCCGAGACCTCGATCAGAAACGCTATTTTGCCTCGAGAGGCATTCCGAAACCCGAGGTGCAAAGCTGGCCGATTGCCAGCGTGACGGCCTTGGGTGCCGTTCAAACCGCCTTTGCCATCGCTGAATCTGGCTTACTTGATGGTGCTCAGTTTTGGTACAACAAAGCGCTTGACGTGATATGGATCGCTACAGCACCATATATCGCGGACTTAAACATAAAAACACCATTTTAAGACTGGAGGGGAAATGTCTGTTTATACGATGTATAAAAAAGGTAGTACTGCGGAGTACCACTTATTTGAAGGCGAAATGGATAAGGACGGGAAGTCATGTAGCGTTCCCACTAATTCTATCAACTGAAACCATTTTTGCCTGTCAATCAGAAGTAGAGACGAGAGCTGCTTGCGCGCGGCGAGGAAGGCCTGTATGTGGCTCTTGTGTAAGCCATCTATACACGACTTATCGTTGAAATTTATGTACAGAGGCGATCTGTAAACTTCAGTTGCAGCACCGGGTGGAAAACAGCCGGTGCTGCCCCCCTCTTTAAATTATCTTTTCGCCAGTTTGTTTGCTTGGCCTCCTAATAGCCCATAGGTCATCGGAGATGGAGCCTCTGTTTTTGGCCGATAAGCCGCCAACGCTAAACCCAACAATCGATTTGTCGCACTAGTTTGTGGGGACCATCGTCGACTTTCTGCAACGCGGCTTATTTCTAGATCATCATTTAGGTCCACATGAGGTAATAGGGCTGCATAAATTTGATCAAGCGTCAGGTTGCTTTGAAGCCTATAGAGAGAAAGTTGAATGTGTTCAGCAATACCCAATGACTCAATCCGCTTTCGAAGCGCTTCGTAATGCTGGCTTGGGCGATGCAAATCGTATGCAATAAGATATCTATATGTCATAATATAAAGTCCATAAAGTTGAAGGAATGCCTTTTCATCGCTGGCGGCTTTGAAGAGACAATTTCAATAGTACTGTTTTTTTAAACAGTGCAGTGAAATATGTTGTTGAAACGATATTTAAAACACTACATACGGTCGTTTTAATGAAAAAGCCCCTTAATCGGGGCTTTTTTGCGATGTTCATCTGCGAAAAATAATATGAAAAGAGAAATCGAGCGTCGTCGGAACTTGCCAGCGTTTAGTCTCGATTTGGCCGAGTTAGATTTGCTTTGGCAAAGACTTTTGAAGTTATTCGACGGAGATGGATACCTTCATAGTGAAATCACTATTAATCTCAATAGGTCGGAGAGCTTGAGCTTTAATTCCGTTGAGGAAATTAAGGATTACAAGTTAGTCGCTAGTTCGGCAAGTGACTTTACTTTATCTATATCAAAAGGCGGAAAATCCATCCGCCTCATGACGAGTCTATCTTTCTTTAATCGGGCCGTGGTATTAGCTCGCGGGGAGGACGAAGCGTGGTGTGCTGGCGGTATAGAAGTCGTTGTGTCATTCCTCCAAAATCATAAGTGTTGGTACCGGATGTTGGCTTTGATGCCATTTGGAGTGCTTCTGGTTATCATGACGAATCTTCCAACTGTCCTTGGAATATATAAAGACGGAAATAAAATTTCTACTTTTATGTTCGTAGCGTGGATTTTGATTTTGGTCGTCTTTGGCATCCTTGCCGTTTTCAGGAATAAATTTTTCCCTTCTGGACGCTTGATCTTCACGAGAGAAGAAAATGTTGTCAAACGTTATTCTGCGGAGATAACCCTTGCTATCGCGGTGTTCGCTGCGGTGGTTGCAGCGCTTAGCTGGTTAATGCCAATGAAATGAAAATAAAAAAGCCCCTCACGGGGCTTTAGTTTTTTTTGTGGCTTGGTATCGTCAGAAAAACGATTTCAGAACGAGGGCGGCGACGCCTGCGACGATAAGACCAAGCATCCATTTCATGAGCGTCAAATCAGTTCTGATCGGAGCCAGTTCGATTTGCAGGTCCTTTTTCGAAACTGTATCAGCTGTGTCCGATGCGGTTTTAATTGCTTCGGAGATAGCTTCCGCCTGAGCTTCGGCTAAGCCGGCAGCTTCTAGCTTTTTAATGAACTGGTGGGTGTCAAAGGTCACGGTGGTCATATCAATGGGTTCCTGTCAAAAGTATAGCACTGAGTGAGATTAAGCAGCCTGGCTGTTGCCGTGGCCGGTGTCTGGGCTGGTTGGTTGGTCGACGGGAGGCCGAAAGTCCGGGAAGGCGATCACGTCGGCGCGGGTTACGCCTAATTTGGTGCGACGATGGCCTAGACCGACCTGATGCATCCATAGGTCATATTCAAGGCGCTGGAGCCGGAGGATTTCGGGAATCCACCACGGCATTTTCTGTTTGCCTGTAAGCCAGCGGTGCACGGTGTGTTTGTTGCGCTTGAGGCGTCTGCCGATTTCCTCGGCGGTTTGGCCTTGGGCATAGTACTGAAATTCAACCGGATTACCGTAACGTGAGTTTGGATAACGCATGATGTTTTTCGGATTAGTTGGTGTGAAGGAGGTATCGGCAACGGGGACGGAAAGTGTTGCCGTTTTGAGCATTGTTGAGATTCTTACAAGTATCTTTGTGCTGTTATTCTAGATCGCAAGTTTCGCATAATTTACATTATGTAAAATGTAATATGTTTGAGAAAAACCCGGATAAACGCACTGTTCAGCAAAAAGCTCTCTTGTTGATCGGCTCGCAGACTTACCCCTCTCACAGTTCTACCGATCGCAGCCAATAGTGAGCGGATCCGCCGGCGCCGTTTGAAAAATCTGGTTGATCCAGTTACCGAACAACAGATGCGCATGGTCACGCCACTGGTTTCTGGGAGACTTGGTTTCACAGTCTTCTGGAAAATAGTTACGTGGAAGATGAATGCTTCTTCCCGCGTCCCGGTCGCGGAAATATTCGTCGGCAAGCGTGGTCGAGTCGTATTCGATGTGATTGAAGATGTGAAGCGCGTGGTGACGCGGATCGTTGAGCAAACAAAGCCCCGTTTCCGACGAGTCGATCAGTACGGATATACCGCTGCCGGGTGGAATGTCGTTGCGCCGCATTTCCATCCAGCGCGATACCGGAATGTCAAAATCGTCGGGAAAACCTTTCAGGTAAGGCGAGCCGCTATCCAGCCCGTGATGACTAAATACGCCAAAAGCTTTTTCACTCAGCAAGTATCTCGGCATGCCGTGGAAATAATGCATCGCCGCCTGGGCTCCCCAGCAGATGTTGAGGCAACTGTGGACGTTGGTTTGAGTCCATTGGAAGATATGCGTGAGTTCGTCCCAGTAAGCGACTTCCTCAAAAGGCATCTTTTCTATCGATGCGCCGGTAATGATGAAACCGTCGAATTTCTGCTCCTTGATGTCGCTCCAGTCGCAGTAAAACGATGCGATGTGTTCGCTTGATGTGTTCCTCGGGACGTAGCTGGAAGTCTTGATGAGATTCAGTTCGACCTGCAATGGCGTGGATCCCAGCAGGCGGGCAATTTGGGTTTCGGTATTGATCTTGTTGGGCATGAGGTTCAGCAAACCGATGCGCAACGGCCGCTGAGACTGAACTGCCGGGCCCTGCTCGTCCATCACCATGACACCCTCCATTTTGAGCGTGGATAGTGCTGGCAAACCTTTGGGAATTTTGATGGGCATGGGCGTCTGATGTCTTTTATTTAGCATAGTATCATCGGTATTTTTAGCGGCTATACCGTGCGTCTCACCTTTTAGAAAGCCGTCTGGCAGTCGTCCCCTCGCATACACTGTCGGCTGAATTCAACGACGCCATCTTTGTTCAACCAGACCGACAATCCAAACGATTCACCATGGCTGCACCTGATTTGCAGATGATCCCTCCGGCAGTACTTTCCGCGCAGGCTGCGCTGGACATTACGTTTCCCGTGCTGCCTCTCCATGCCGCGCTGTGTATCAGCGTCACGCTGGCGCCAGCGCTGTTTGCTGGGATACCGAATTGTTGCTATGAATATACGTCTTTGTCCGAGCAAGAGCGCGCCGGACGTTTCCTGCACACCGAGGATGCGCTGAGGCATTTGTATGGCCGCGCCCTGCTGCGCCGAGCTGCGCTTGCTTATGGCGTCATGCGCGGCATACAGGAATTCGAACTTAATCCCTGGGGAAAACCGGTCTTTCCCGGCGCCTCGCTACAGGGCAATATCAGCCATTCGGGAATGCAGGTGTGGCTGGCGCTGGCACGCGATTGCGAGATCGGAATCGATATCGAGTCCGCGCAGGCTCCCGCCGATTTTGCCGAGATCGCGACGTCGTTCCATCCGCAGGAACGGCAATCGATACGCGAGGCATCTGATGCACCTCAGGCGATGATGCGTTGCTGGAGCCGCAAGGAGGCTGTGGCAAAGGCCGTCGGGCGCGGATTGTCGCTACCGCTGGATTCTTACGCCGTGGACTGTGGCATCGACGCGACCGACTGGCTCAGGCATGCCCCGCCCGGCACCGAGTTACCGAATTGGCATTGCGTCGATCTGCCGCCGACGCCCGATCATGTCGGCGCGGTTTCCGCGCATGGCGACTGCCGCCAGATTCGCATCTGGCAACTGAACATCGGCACCGGATCGGTGTGATCGGCTGGCGCCCAGAGGAGAAAACATGAGTGTGCCTACCCCAATCACCAGAGCCGGATTGTATCGCTTACAGGCGCAGGATGTGATCGTCCGGCACACGTCCATGGCCGGCGTCAGCATGGTCATTCCCGTGCCTTTGCTCGACATGGCCGTGGCGATGTCGGTGCAGATCAGGATGGCTCAGAAGCTGTGTGGGATTTACGGTGCCGAATTTAATCGTCACGCGGCGCGCGACGTCATCACCGGCATCCTGGGAGGCTTTTCGCCAGGCAGCATCAGCGCGACCGCACTGCGCTATCTCTCTTTCGCCAGTTACTTTGCCGGCACCCTACCATCGGCTGGCCTGAGCGCGGCGTATACCTATGTCCTCGGCGAAGTGTTGCTGGAGCGCCTGATCGCCACCGGACGCATTGACCTGCCCTCGCCTGCCGAAATCACGCCCTCATTGTCTGAAATGAGGGCCTGACCCGGCACCCCGAATGGCCTAGCGCATTGGAGGATGATCGAGCGAGGGGCGTGGCTCCTTGCGATGGGTTTCTCGCGCCTGCAGGTCGGGTATCGGCGCAACCGGTTTTACGGCGGCGGGTTCAGGCTTTATTGAAGAGAGCTTCTCTGCCGCTCCCGCGCCCTTGCCGGTAAGGCTTCCGGATTTCAGCTCAAGTCCGGTGTCGCCCTTGCCCAGATCGGCGCGCGACGCAGCAGGCTTGTTCTTGGCGTCCTTCTTGTCCTGCGGCACGCCATCGCCGTTAATCGAAATCAACGGCAAACCGCCGGTCTTTTCGCTGCCGATCACGACCACCTTGGCGTTTTCTGAGCGGGCCAGTTCCAGCGTCGCTTCGATGCCACGCCAGCGCAGGTAGGCATCCGACATGCCACCGCTGATGATTTCCTGGAAGTTGCGGATGCCGAGCGCTTCCACGCGCTTGCGTTCGCTCTCCTGCTGTTCCTTTTCGACAATCAGGGCATATTGTTCGACTTCGTGGCGCGCCACGTTCTTGCGCACGATGGCGTCTTCCACGCCGTCAGGCAGGACGATGCGCTTGATCAGCACGTCTTCGATCAGGATCCAGTTCTGGCCGGAGCGCAGTTCCGTGTTGAAGCGATTCTTGATGTCATAGCGCACCGATTCCGATATCTGGTTCTGGATTTCCAGGCGATGGCTGGTGTAGATATCCTCCGGACGATAGATCGCAATCACGTCGCGGGCGCGGGCGCCGACCGACTGACCCAGCAGCGTCTCGGCGTACTCCGGACCGGCGTATTTATGCAGCTCGCCGAGGTGTTCGGGGATCACGCGGAAGCGCCAGGCCAGCGTCGCCATCAGCTTCAGTCCGTCGGACGACAGCACTTCGAATTCACGTTCCACGCTCTGCAAGCGCGCGTCGTAGATGTACATCTCGTCCCACGGGAGCATAAGATGTGTGCCTTCCTTCTCGACGTGATCGATCACGGTGCCGCCGTTGAAACGTTTCCACAACACGCCCAGATGGCCGGCCGGAATCGTGACGATCATCGACGGCAGCAGGAACGCCAGCAACACCACAAGGATTACTCCCACAATCAGCAGATCGTTGCTGAAAAACTGCAGGCGCCGGCGCAATCGCTGCCACGCGGATGCTACCGGAGGATGGAATTCTTCGATGGTGCTCATGTTGCTGCTCCCTTGCTGGAGATACTGGTAACGCGGCCGTCCTCAAGGTGGAGGCGGCGGTCGGCGTGATGGAAATATTTGTCGTCGTGGGTAATCGCGATGACGGTGATGCCGGCGGCGCGCAGGCGCGGCAAGACAAGCTGGTAGAACTTGGCGCGAAAATGCGGATCCTGATCGGCGGCCCATTCGTCGAGCACCATGATCGGCGGATTTTCCAGCTGTGTCGCCACCAAGGCGAGCCGCTTGCGCTGCCCGGTCGACAGATCGACGGTAGAAAAGCGGCGGCCGTCCAGATGCGCCTTGTTTTCGACTTCCATTTCGTCGATCAGGCTGGCCGCGCGTTCACGGTCGATGCGTTCGACGCCATACAGTGTCGGGAACAGATGAAAATCGGAAAACACCGCGCCGAACATGTCGCGATAGCGCTGCATGTCGGCCCTGCCCACCAGCCTGCCGTCAACCAGGATCTCGCCGGAATCGGCCGGATAAAGTCCGGTCAGCATCTTGATGAAAGTCGTCTTGCCGGAGCCGTTGCCGCCGGTAATGAACAAGGTCTCGCCGCGCCGTATGCTCAGGTCGATCGGACCGACCACAAAGCGTTCGCCGCCCTCGCCTCGCGCAAAGGTCAGATGCCGCAAGTCGATGGTGCTGAAATCTGAAAATACCGGTGCAGCTGCCTCCCGCATGTCGTCTGCGACGATGCCTTTTTCGACGTTCTCGTCAAACAACTTTTCCAGTTTCAACAGATTCTCTGCTGCGGCATTGGCCACCGTGATCTGCGGTGCAGCGGAAATCACGCCAGATACCGGGCCGACTAGAAACAGCACTGCCGTGAGCACCTTGACCGTGCTGTCGGCGAAGCTGGTGCTCAATGCCGGCAAGATAAACACCAGCGTGCCCAGCAAGATGAAGATGGCAACTTGCGAAAAAACGAAATTCACACCCAGCGCGCGCTGCGCCAGGGAGCGGAAGAACGCCGTCCGGCCGGACACCATGACCGCATCCTGCAACAACTCGGCGGCACGCCGACTGGACAGCTTCACTTCCTTGAAACCGGCCAGCAGCCCTTCGACCATTTCGTGCAGGGCGACCACTTCTTCATGGGCGCGCCGCAAGTCGATGCCTGCGCGTTCACCGCGCTTGCGATACAGGCGTGCTGCAATCAGCAGAACCACGGCCACGAGCGCCAGTGCAGGCAGCGACAAGGTCGCAATGTAGATCGTGGTCCAGAAGATCATCATCACCGCCTGGACGCCAAGAATCAGGCTGCCTGCAGTCTGCGAGATGGTCTGCGTATCGGCGTTGATGGCGGAAAAAATAGCGCCGTGGCCGATCTTTTCGACCCCCAGCAGTTCGCAGTCGGCCAATTTGCGGATCAGGCTGCGACGACGCTCGTCGACGATCCGCTCAACTTCGTCGGTGGTCGTCTGCAAGACATAACGCTGGCTGAAGATATACACCAGCAGGGCGATGCCGTAGAGCGCAACGGCAACCAGATGGTTGCTATGGGCGGTCTGCGAGGCGGCCGCAGAATTGACGATCGCCAGTATGCCGGTGCTGGCCGCGCCGGCCAGAAGCGCCATCAGCCCGAGGCGTTGCAGCGAAGTCCGCGCATCGCGGACAAGAAGTTCGGTCAGCCGCATCAGATCAGCGCTCTGCCGGCTCGTGGGAATAGTGCTTGCTCTTGTCGTCGAGGGCAGCGAACAGCAATACGTAAATAAACGCCACCAGCGGCGTCAGCAAAAACGCCAGCACCAGCGTGCGCAGCGATCCAAGCTTGCTTCTGCGCGCGATGAATGCAACCAACAGGCACAACACGACATAGATTAAAAATGCGATAGGCATGATGAAGGCTCCTTGTTATTTCTTGTCTTGAATTTTTAACGGCACTGCACCGTACTCCAACGGCCGCACGTCTTGGGCACAGCTCTCGCCGGTGTCGTACAGGCATTGGATGACTTCGACTTCGCCGGTCGTTTCTTCGCACGCGGAGGTGTCCAGCACGCTCGGAAAATAGTGCAAGTCCTGCTTGCCGGTCTTGATCAGATAAAAGCGCGACAAGGTGCTGCCGATGGTCTTGCCCGCCTTCTTGTAACGGATGCCGACGACGAGTTCTTCCAGTGTCTGGTTGGACGAATTGGTCAGCTGGATCTGCGGCGAACAACTCGGCTTTTTGTTACCGCCTTCATTGGCGACCATAATCGCCTGCGGCACCGCCAGGTAGATCAGCCCTTTCGGACGGCGTTTCTTGAGCAGCTCCTGCAGCGGCTGATCAGACACGAAAGCGCCTGCGCCAAGATGATGGCTGGCGTCCTGTGCACGCGCTTGCACCGGCAGCACACCGGTCAGTGCGACTAGTCCAGCCAGCGTTGCGATCAGTGTCAACCGGCTTTTCCTTCTTGCATGCAGCGCAGCGGTGGGCGGCAATATTCTTTTGTTGTTCATTGTGCGGCTCCGCTCAGGCGGAGACAAGTGATGATAAATCGGCCGACCGCGCCAGCGCCAGATCGGTGTTCAACGCCGGACAGATATCGGCGCTGCGGAGAAAGAAATGATCTCCGGCAAACTCTCTCAAGATGAAACCAGCTCTCGTGAAACGCCGCCAGCCGGCCATCGCCTGGGCATCGGCATGCACGTCGTCGACGCCGGCATAGCCCGCGATCGGATACGCGGCAGATGCAGCGCCAGCATAGGCGTCCGCGTCCAACGGCGCGGCTGCGAGCGCAAAGTCAGCACGCATGACCGGCAGCGTGAGGTCCCAGAATCCCTGTTCGTGTGCCATCTCCACAGGAATCCCGCCGTA
This sequence comes from Herbaspirillum lusitanum, assembly GCF_026127345.1. Lineage (NCBI taxonomy): Bacteria > Pseudomonadati > Pseudomonadota > Betaproteobacteria > Burkholderiales > Oxalobacteraceae > Herbaspirillum > Herbaspirillum lusitanum. The sequence goes on from NZ_QXFG01000008.1 coordinate 802,033, forward strand.
TTGCAGCAATAGTGCTTTGAACGACTCGTCATCCAGGCCCACTGCCTGTAAGGCCGGCGACGGCAGATCAGGCGGCAGGTGCGCCGCGACGATCAGCTGCGCGGGCGGCGTACGGGCGGCAGCCAGTCTGGCAGCCAGCGCAAAGGCGAGACGCGCGCCCATGCTGTAGCCGAACAAGGCATAGGGACGATCAAGCATGGGGGCAAGCGATTTCTGCAAAGCCGCCAGCATGTCTTCCCATACGTGCAAAGGCGTTTCGCCCAGGCGTGTCTCGTGACCGGGATACTGCACCGGGGCAACGCCGATACTGGCCTCGGCCAGCCGGGCGCGCCAGGGAAGGAAATTCGATGCGCCTCCGCCCGCGAAGGGCAGGCAAAACAAGCGTGTGTGCGCATCCTCCCGGCCCATGCCGAAAGGAAACCAAGCACGTGATTCTTCTGGTGCTGTCATCGAAAATCAGTCATTCCACGGGATGCATGCGGCCGCCTGGGGGCGCATAAAAAATACCGGAAGTGCATTCACTCCCGGCATGCAGTTTCTTGCAGGGTTTCCTGCCGGATTCCCTGCAAATCGTGCCGGCAGGGATCAGATTGCATCTTTCTTGGCGCCGGGCGCATGCTTCTTCAGGAAATCCTTACCCTCCTGAACATGCTGCTTCAGCTTTTTGCCCATCTCTTTCGTATCGACGTCGAGCAAGGTGCCGCCCGATGCAAAGTGCTGCAGGAACAGTTTGCCGACCGCATAAGTGGTTGCGCCCGCCAGCGTGGATTGCGCCAGGACGCCTGCGGCGATGCCGACGCCCGGGATGAACTTCAAGACGCTGCTGACCGGACCGGCAATCAACAACGGCAAGTAGCCGCTGAGCACCGCGCCCAGTAGTTTTTTGCCGGTTTCGTCGGACAGCGTGAAGCCGTACAGATTGCCGATCTTGCGCAGCAGGCTCAGTTGCACGCCTGTCAGCGCGATCAGGTCAAGACCTGGAATCGGCAGGATACCCACGCCCATGGCTGTCATTGCATGATTTTTGATGGAATGCAGCGCCTCGTTTTCGACTTCGGCCGGCGTCAGTTTTGCAGCCTGCTCAGTTGCCTGCTCATTCGCATGTTCTGCTGCCGGTGCTTCTGCCGTGATCGTTTCTTCTGCTTGATCGGTAGTTTTCATTGCAATCTCCTTCATAAATTAAACGCCCTGACGCGCATGAGACCTGACGGATAGCTCAAGGCTTCGGGAAAAGACTCTGCCGCATTTGACAGAGCGTCACTATCGGGAAATCAGTCGAACACCTGGTCAATGCTCGATACACGGACAACGTATGCACAATGCATGCTCAACGCATGTTCAATATACGCAGACCGCAGAAATTATTGGGCATACAGCCAATATATTCAACAAATTCCCAACAAAAAACGTAGTTACCATCTGGATTCATCTCACATGCAAGCCCCTCCCTGCTGTTCAGACATGTATCTCCTCCATCAGAAGTCCCAGCGACGACTCGTCCAGCGTTTCAAGAAGTGTGGCGTAAGACCGCAACATGGCCTCGGCTCTCGCTTGCGGCACCAGTCCGGAGTCATATACGGCGATCAGATGCAAGTCTTCTCCCGGCGTGACTTCCAGGTTGAATGGGTAATGCCACTGGTCGCAAATGGCGAAGTCGCTGACCCGCAGCGCGGCGTTACCGCGTCCGACATCGCCCAAGGGGTAGTTCTGGATACGCAGCGCCGTGCCGAACAAGGCGTCGCCGTCGGACAAACCGGCGCATTGTGCAATTTCCGACAAAGTCAGCGTCGCGTGCGTGGTTGTGGTGACACGCCTGCGCTGCAACTGCAGGCTGGCCTCGACAAAACCGGCGTCGGGATCGATCTTGCAGCGCAAGGGTGGCGTGTTGATCAGATTGCCGACCATGGTGTCGATACCGTCGACCTCGGCGGGACGCAAGACCGAAGTGACGCCGAAGCAAACCTCGTCCGCCCTGCTGTGGCGTGCCAGCACCAGCGCCCATGCCAACATGAAAATGCTTGGCGCCGACAAGCGATGCCGGCGCGCAAAGGTGCCTAGTCGCGCACTGGTTCCGGCTCGCGGTTGCCATGTCATCTCCGCAAAGCTGCCTCTGCAGGCAGTCCCTTGTTCCGCCGGCCAGCGCGACGGCGTCATCCCCGCCAGTTCGGCGCGCCAGAAGTCGCGTGCCGCTGTCGCATCCTGACGCCCCAGCCAATCCAGGAAGACTCGGAAATCCGGCGCCGGCGCTGTCGTCAATTGCTTGCCGTAAGCGGCCATGACTTCGCCAAACAGTACCGGCATCGACCAGCCATCGATCAGAATATGGTGATAGGTCCAGACGAAATGCTGGCCGGTCGTCGTTTGCAGCAAGGAAAAACGCATCAGCGGCGGCTTGGCCAGGTCGAAGCCGCGCTGCCGGTCCTGCAGGCAATAGGCGTCAATGGCCGCGCCGAGATCCTCGTCCGGCAAACCGGTCCAGTCCTCCCGTTGCCAGGTAATCGGCACCGCTTCGCCGAAATGCTGGCGCGCCTTGCCGTTCTCTCCGATGGTGAAATGGGCGCGTAGCGACATGTGCCTTAGCAACACGGTTTGCCAGGCGGCGATGAAGCCGCCGGTGTCCAGCTCCACCGGCAAGCGCGCCGTGAATTGCACCACATAGGCGGAAGAATCCGGATACGCCATGGCGTGCGCCAGCATGGCGGCTTGCTGGGGCGCCAATGCGCAAGCTGCTACGGTAACGTCTGCCGCGGATGCTGCAGCCTCGGAAGGAACATCGCGCGTCAGCGCCTGCAACCAGTCGCGCATGGCGGCGCATAGCCGATCCGCAAAGGCCTGCGGCAACACACGCGGATCGAAAGTGAGGTCCAGTTGCAAGCGTCCGCCGGCAATCAAGGCATTCACTTCCAGTACATACGGACGCGGTGTCGATGGTGCAAAACCGGCACCATCGGCTTCCGGTGCCGGCCGCACAGGCAAGCTGTCGGGCCAGGCCGTATCCCATTGGCCAAGGTAGTTGAAGGCGATTTCGGGCACCGGCAATGCCGCCAGCGCCTCGCGCACTGCCGCATCGGGCGAGAGGAAACGCAGCACCCCGAAACTGAAGCCATGCCGAGGCATCGCCTTGAGCACTTCTCGAATCTTGTCGATGCGATGCTCACCGAGCGGCATGGTCCACGGTGCCAGCACGGTGAACCATCCGGGGATGCCGCCGACATGGATGCCTTCCAGCAGTATGTCGCGGCCGTGAGATTCGAGTGCTATGCCAATACCAGCGCCGCTTCCGGCGGAGCCGTCGATCAGTTCATCCAGCGCCACGCTCAAGGCGGTCAGCAAAATTTCTTGCACTTGGGCGCCATGGCTGCGCGGAAGCTCCCGTACCAGCACGCTGGTGACGCGCTCGTCCAATGCAAAGCTGGTGGTCTGCGCGACGCCGACCGTCGCGGCGATATCGGTACGCAACAACGGCAAGCGCGCCAGATTGCGCGGCTGTTCCAGCCAGTAGCGCAATTCGCCTGACGCTTGTGGGGATACCGCATGGCGTTCCACTGCCGCAGCCCACAGGGCGAAGGAAGCGCGCGTGCCGTTATCGGAGGCATACGGCAAGTCGATGGAAGAAGAGATCTGTGCTTGCGCGTAGGCGTCGAACAGATCTTCCAGCAAAACGCGCCACGACACGGCATCAATGACAAGGTGATGCGCCACGACATGCAAGCGTGCCATGGCCTCGCCAGCCGGCGCCACATACAGCACCAGACGCAGCAAGGGCCCCTGTTCGATATTCAGGCGGGTCTGGTTGTCCGCTGCACCTTGTTCCAGCAATGTGCGCCAGCCGGCCATCTCGGCTGGCGGCGGCACGACTTCCAGGTGCGTCGCGGCGTGCTCGACGAGATGCTGATGCCAGACGCCGTCGACCTGTTTGAAACGCAGCCGCAGCGCGTCATGGCGCGCGCAAACGGCCTCCAGCGCGCGGTGCAATGCCTGTGCATCCAGTCCGGCCGGCACTTCCAGCAGGAAGCTCTGATTGTAGTGATGCCGATCGGGCGCATCCTGATGCAGGAACCAATGCTGGATCGGCGTTAGCGGCACCGGGCCGCTGGTTTGCGCTGAATTTTGTGCTGAAATTTGCGCCGATACTTGTCCTGATAGCGGCGGACGTTCCACCTTCCATCCGGCGGCGTCCACCTGTGCCGCCAGCGCCGCCAGCGTCGACGAATCGGGATCCATGATCTGGTTGAGCGTCAGTGCGACACCCTGCCTGTTGGCTTTGGATACTACCTGGATCGCGAGAATCGAATCGCCGCCGAGTTCAAAGAAGTTGTGCCCCGGCAGCACTTGCGCGACATTGAGCACTTGCGCCCAGATACCCGCCAGTTGCCGTTCGGTCTCGTTGGCATAGTCGCAGGTGGCGTCTTCCGACGGCTGCACCGTCGCCTCCGGCATCGCTTCCAGCGCCTTGCGGTCTATCTTGCCGTTGACGGTCAGCGGCATGGATGCCAGCGGGATGAAACAGGCGGGAAGCATGTGCGACGGCAGTTGTTCACCGAGGAAATCTCGCAAGACCTCGTTCGTTATCGGCGCGCGCGTCTCCAGATAGGCCGTCAGACGGCGGTTGCTGCCCTCATCCTCGCCCTTGCCGTAATGACGCACCAGCACCGCAGCGTGGCGCACCGCGGCATGTTGCATCAACGCCGCCTCGATTTCGCTTAACTCGATACGGAAACCGCGCAGCTTGATCTGGTGGTCATTGCGCCCGACAAACTGCACCCTGCCATCGGCGAGACGATAGCCGCGGTCGCCGGTTTTGTAGAGGCGCGATCCAGGCGCTCCGTAAGGATCCGGCAAAAAACTCGCCGCGGTCAGGCGCGGCTGGTTCAGATAACCGCGCGCCAGCCCTGCCCCGCCGATATAGAGTTCGCCGATGACACCTGGCGGAAGCAGTTGCATGTCGGCGTCCAGCACGTGCAGCTGCATGTTCGGCAGCGGTCGGCCGATCGACAATTGCCCGGTGTTGTCGCCGTTGTCCGACCATGCCTCGACGCTGACCGCAACCGACGCTTCGGACGGCCCGTAGCCGTTGTAGAAACGCCGTTCGGGCCCCCAGCGCAGGACCAGTTCGGGTGCACAGCTTTCACCTGCGACCACCAGTGTCTGCAAATCCGGCAGGCGGCTTTCATCCAGCGTCGCCAACGCAGTCGGCGGCAAGGTCACCGCACTGATACGCTGATGCCGTATGAACTGTTCCAGTTCGTCACCGACGCGGGCGGTGGCGGCGTCGGGCACGATCAAGGCGGCGCCTGCGCCGAAGGCCATCGTCATTTCCCAGATCGAGGCGTCGAACGACAAAGAAGCAAACTGCAACACGCGCGCTTCCGGCAACAAGCCGAAGGCGCCGCGCTGGGCATACGCCAGCGAGCGCAAGCCGCCGTGAGTATTGCCGACGCCCTTGGGCGTACCGGTCGAGCCCGAGGTGTAAATCACGTAAGCCAGTGTCTGTGCCTCAGGCGGCGGGAAGTCGCGGTCATCCGGCATATCGCTCAGGACCTTCAGGATGGGCTCAACATCCGATGCCACAAACAAAATGTCCGGATCCAGCGTGATCGCCTCGGCCTGCAATTCTGCGGCGCACGTGCTATCCGCGATCAACAAGCACGCGCCGCTGTCTTCCAGCATGAAGCGCCGGCGAGCTGCCGGATACGCAGGATCGAGTGGGACAAAGGCGCCGCCGCAGCGCAGGATGCCGATGACGGCAATCACGTAACGCGAGGATCGCGGCAAGCACAGTGCGACCTTCTTTTCGCTGCTCACGCCGAGCGCCCGCAAACGCCGCGCCAGTCGCAGCGATTCGATACTCAACGCCTCATAGCTCAGAGTCCGCTCCTGATCGCTCAATGCCACGGCGTTCGGAAAATGTGCTGCCCAGGCATCAATCTGCTGCGGCAAATACGCCGGCGCGATTGCCTCGACCGGACCTCTGCCTGCCGCCAATGCCGCCTGCGCATCGAGATCGTCCAGCGCCAGCAACTGCGACGCCGGCCGGTCCGGATGCGCCGCCATGTTGTCGAGCAAACGCCCCAGTTGCGTCAGCAAACGGTCGGCCGCCGGAGCGGGAATGCTGGCGTCGCGATGCAAGGCCAGGTTAAGCGTTTCGCCGGCGCTACAGACCAGGGTCAGCGGGTAGTTGGTGCGCTCTCTCACCGCAACGCCCGCCAGGCGCACTCCGCCGCCGGACAGCGACTGGGCCTTAGGATAGTTCTGTACCAGCAACAAGGTCTGGAACAACTCCTGATTGCCGGGCAAGGACGCCGCCTGGCGAATTTCGGTCAGCGAGGCGCCTGCATGCTGCTCGCGCTCCAGATGTTGCTCCTGCAATTGCGCCAGCCAGTCATTGAGCGGTGTTGCAGACGGAATCGTCACCCGCGCCGGCACTGTAGCGATGAGCATGCCGATCATGTCTTCAACGCCGTCGAGTTCCGCTGACCGGCCTGAGACTGTGACGCCAAAAACCACGTCGCGGCTTGCGCTGCAACGCGCCAGCAACAATCCCCAGGCCGCCTGCAGCACCGTGCCGAGCGTGGTGCGCGTGCGTTGTGCCAGTGTTTGTACAGCCTGTGTGCGCGCGGGCGATAGCGCTATCGCATGCACCCCGGACATTGCGTCTTGCACCGATACAGCATCGCCCGCCTGCCTGGCGAACGCCAGAGACGTCGGCTCTTCGATTCCCTGCAATGCGCGTTGCCAGAACAAGATGTCTTCGCTACGCTCCTGCCGCGCATGCCAGCGCACATAATCGGAGAAACGCGGCGCTGCTTTCAGGCGCAACTGCGCTTCGCCCAAGGCCCGGCGATACAGTGCAAAGATATCGGCGAGCAATAGCGACACCGACCAGCCGTCCAGCAACAGATGATGCGAACTCCAGACCAGCTCATGGCGCTGCTCCTCAACCTGCAACAACTGCAATCGCAACAGCGGCGCTTGCTCAAGGTCAAAGCCGCGTGCCAGGTCGGCGCGCATCAACTCATCCAGCGCCGCCACGCGCGCAGTTTCATCCAGGCCGCGCCAGTCGGTGAAGCTCCACGGTAACTCAACGGCGGCGTGCACGCGCTGGCGCATGGCTGGCAGGTCGCGCCAGTGAAAACTGGTGCGCAGCATGCTGTGACGTTGCAGCGCCTGCGTCCACGCGCGCCGCAAAGCCTCGGCGTCAAGCGCACCATCCAGCGTCAGGCAAAGCTGATTGCAGTAGATGTCTGGATCACGCAGGCTGTGGAACACCATGCCTTGCTGCAAGGCTGTCAGCGGCAACTCTTCCTCAATCCTGTCCTGCGACTGGGAGGCCTGGCCCTGTGCAGCAGCGGCGATCTCGCACAGCGCCGCCGTTACTTCGCGCAGCCATGCATCGATGCGCTCACGCTGCGCCTCGCCTGCCGGAAAACTGACCGCGCCGCTGAGGCAGCCGGAACGGATGCCGGCGTTGATTTCGATGACGTGACTACGCGCGAATGCATCGCTCTGCGCGGGTCCGCTGGCTTCATCGACGGCGCTAAAACCCTCGCTGCCGGGTACACTCACAGCGCCGATGTCGAGCCTGCCGAGATAGTTCAGCAGGATCTCGGCACCGGGCAAGCCCTGCAACGCAGCGCGCTGTCCCGCATCGACGGACAAATACCGCAAGATTCCCAGCGCCAGCCCCTGGCACGGCGATTCGCGCACGCGCTCGCACACTTGCATCACCAGTTGGGCCGGAGCCAGGGTCGAATCCGGCTCCGCGTCCGGCCATTGCAGCAGCACCGGCTGCACTGCCGTAAACCAGCCGATGGTACCCGACAGGTCGACGTCGTCAAACAGGTCGACGCGGCCGTTGCGTTCAAGATCGATCTGTAACGCCCCCTTGAGGCCGATGCGGGCGGCGCCGATAAACAACGCCGCCATGAGCAGTTCGTCAACACGGGCCTGGAATACCCCGGGCGCCACTTGCAGCAGGACTGTCGTGGTTGCACTGTCGAGCGACAACGGCAAACTTTCTGCGGCGCCCGCCGTCCCGGCCGGCAATTGTGCCGGCAATACGGTGAGCCCCCGGACTGTGAAGCGCTTCAGAAAATAATCATGCGCTGACTGCGCCGCCAGCGTGGCGGCCAGTTCGTGCAGCTTGCGCGACCAGACGCGATAGGAGGTGGTCGGTGCCGGCAACGAGATCTCGCCGCGCAATGCCTGTGCATAGGCCAGGCTCAGGTCATCCAGCAACACCGACCAGGAATAGGCATCGATCGCAAGATGATGCACCGCAATCATCAGGCGCGCGGCCGGTTTAGCCAGCACCGCTTGCAGCACCCGTCCGGTACGCAAGTCCATCCCCCGCTGCGCTTGCTCATAGGCGGTGGTACGCGCCGGCAAGTCGGTATCTGCGCCGTCCAGCACGCGCAAGACAGTCCCCGGCACAGAGGCGGCAACCTGCAAGCGTTCACCGTCGACCTGTAAACGCAACATCGGATGACGCGCCACCACCGCCTCCAGCGCGCGTTCCAGCGCAGCGGTGTCGACATCTGGAGGTGTCTGCAGCACGACCGACTGGTTATAGTGGGCGCGGTGTTGTCCCGCCTGCTCGAAGAACCATGCCTGGATCGGCGTCGCTGGTAAAGCATGGCCGTCGTCCGATTCTTGCGGTGTGCTGCCGCATATCGTCTGCCCACGTTCTTCCAGCGCGCGCATCAGATCACGCACCGTCTGGAAGCGGAAAATGTCACGCACCGTCAGGTTCAGCTGCAACTGCCGGGCACGCGACACAAGCTGCAGGCTGCGGATGGAGTCGATGCCCAGTTCGAAGAAATTGTCGCAAGGCCCGACCGTGGGCCGGTCCAGCACTTCGGCAAACAACGCCGCCAATGGCGCCTCAGCTGCAGTCGCGGTGACGACTGCAGGCGCGTCATCTTGAGTCTGCGCTTCACGCGCGATATCCATCTCCAACAATGCCCGCCGGTCGGTCTTGCCCGATGCCGTGCGCGGCAACTGCGGCAAGGTGACGCACAGCGCCGGCACCATGTAGACCGGCAGACGTTCCGCCAGCCACGCACGCAGCATCGCAGGCTCCAGTTCCGCACCGCAGCCGGCGACGGCCAGCAATTGACTTGATCCTACCTTGTCCGCCCGCATCAGCACCACCGCCTCGCGCACCTGCGGATGCAGCATCAGTGCCGCTTCAATTTCCGCCAGTTCGATGCGATAGCCGCGTACCTTGGCCTGCTGGTCTTTGCGGCCGATGAACTCCAGCGTGCCGTCGATGCGGCGGCGTCCCAGGTCGCCACTGCGGTAACTGCGCAAGGCGGCATCCAGCGGATGCGGCCGGAACACTGCGGCAGTCTGCTCCGGCTGGCCGACATAACCTTGCGCGACCCCGGCGCCGCTGATCATGATTTCACCGATGATGCCGGGCGGCACGACCAGGCCGCGGCCATCAACGACTTCCAGTGCGACGTTGGCGATCGCCCGGCCCAGCGGCAAGACTTCGGCGGCCGACGACAACGGCTGTTCGGCAGGATTGAAAAACGAAGACGTAATGGTCGCTTCGGTCGGGCCGTAGCCGCTGCGAAATGCAACCGGATGCGCGCACAGCGCCTGCCATTCGCGCCAGCGCCCGGCAAACACCCGGTCGCTGCCGGTCACCACCAGCCGCAGGCAAGCAGGCGGTGCGCGGCGCGTCTGACCGAGCGCGCGCACCCACTCATGCCAGAACGCCGCCGGCAGGTTCAGCACACTCAGACCGGCCTGCCCGACGTGCTGCTCGAACGCGTCCATGCTGTCGGTGACGCCCTCTGCACGAATCACCACGCAGGCGCCGGCTACCAGCGCCGGGAAGATTTCTTCGGCGGCGACATCGAAATCGGCGGCGGCGAATTGCATGACTCTGTCGTTCTCGCGCAAGCCAAAGTCCTGCACCACCGCATGTGCATGGTTGGCGAGATTGGCGTGCGTGACGGCCACGCCCTTGGGCGTACCCGATGAACCGGAGGTGAAGCAGATATAGGCGAGCGTCCCGGCATCAGCGACATGTTGTGCAGGCGCCGAAGAGGAAGATACGGATGCCGGCGATTCTGGCAAAGCCGACAAATCCGACAACAGCGTCGGCACTGGCCAGTCGGCTGCTTCTCTGGCGGTCGTGACTACCAGGGCAATACCGGCGGCGGCAATCATCTGTGCGCGCCGCGCTGCCGGCTGCTGAGGGCTCAGGACGGCATAACCCGCACCAGCGCGCCAAGCGGCCAGCATTGCTACCACCAGCGCTGCCGATGAAGAAAATCCGAGGCCGACCACGTCGCCGGGCTGCACTCCTGCGTCAATCAGGCCTTGGGCCAACAGCTCCGCCCTGAGCGCCAATTCCCGATACGTCAGGCGAATTCCACTCTCTTCCACGGCAATCCGATCAGCGTGGCGCAGCGCACTGTCGGCGATCATCTGCGGCAGCAATGGCGCCGGGGCATGCACCGGCAACACCGGTGCGGATGGCGGAGCAAGTTGAACGCAGGATAATGGCGTGGACGCATCGATGCTCGCTTGCTGCAGTACGTAGGCGTATTGATTGCAAAATTCGGCAATGCTGGCCTGATCGAACAAATCGGCGTCGTACTCCATCACGCAGAGATACGCGTCGCCGTCGAGATGCACGAAAAAATTGAGATCCAGTTCGGGCGCGCCTGCTGCCGGCTGCACTGCGTCCACCTCCAATCCAGCCAGATCCAGTTGCGTACTGGCATCGCTTTGCTGCATGAACATGGTCTGGAACAGCGGCGCCTTGTTCAGCGCGCGTTCCGGACGCACTGCCTGAACGATGCGCTCGAACGGCGCCTGCTGATGTTCGAATGCCTCCAGGCAGACAGTTCTTATGCGCCGGACCAGCTCGGCAAGGTCGGGATCACCTTGCAAGCTGATCCGCAGCGGCATGGTGTCAACGAAGAATCCCACCAGCCCATGCGTCTCGTTGCGGTCGCGGTTGCCGACCGGACATCCGATCACGACTTCGTCCTGTCCCGACCAGCGCGACAAGACCTGCGCATACACCGCCAGCAGCACCATGAACGGTGTCGCACCGGCGCGCAAACCAAAGGCCTGCACCTTTTGCACGCTGCCGGACGCGAGACGCAACTGATGCATGGCGCCGGCATTTCCTCGCTCGGCAGGACGCGGCCGGTCCAGGGGCAACGCCAGCTCTGTGACGACGCCGGCCAGCTGTTCGCGCCAATAGCGCAGATGGGGCTCCAGTCGCTCTTCACTGAACATCGCGCGCTGCCACACGGCATAGTCGGAATACTGGATCGCCAGCTCGGTCGGCCGGATCGATGATGCGCCGGTTTCCAGTGCGTACAGCATGCCCAGTTCCTGGATCAGCACGCCCATGGACCAGTGATCGGAAACGATGTGATGCATCGCCAGCGTCAGCACATGGCGATGTGGCTCCAGTTGCAACAGGCTGACGCGCAACGGTGGCGCGGCGGTCAGGTCGAAAGGCAGAGCCGCTTCGCGCGCGAGGATTTTCTGCTCGGCCTGCTCAGCCGACGCGTGACTGCTTCCTGCAACCGGTGTTTCGACCGTCAGCGCAAACGGCGTAATCGGGAGGATGTGCAACTCCGGCTCGACGCCTTCATCGCGGATCACGCTGCGCAGCAATTCATGGCGCGCCGTCAGCGCGCCAAGGGCGCGTTCCAGCGCGGACCGGTCGAGCGCCCCCTTCAGCCGCCATCCGGCCATGATGACAAAGGCGCTGCCGCCGCCTTCCAGACGATCCAGAAACCACAAACGGCGCTGATTGAACGACAGCGGCGCTGTCGCCCGCTGCACCGGGCTGCGAACCAGCTCGGGGAAAGACATTGTCAGGGACGACGCGGACAACGCCTGCAAATGCGCAATCAGCTCGGCCTTGCGCGCACCGAGCTCTGCACGCAGAGCCGGCGACAAGGCGCCTGCCGGGCCGCGCACGCGCAGATCATTGCCGGAGCAAGTCAGCGTGACGCCGAGCTCCGCCAATTGCGCCATCAAATGTTCAACACCGCTCAAATCGTAAACTCCTCTATACCGTCGTCTCCGGAACGGCATTGATCAATATGGCTGGCCAGCGCGGCCAGCGTGGCATGCTCGAACACGGCGGTGATGTTCAGATCGACGCCGAAGCTCTCGCGCACGAACGCCAGCAAGCGCATGCCAATCAGCGAATGCCCGCCCAGTTCAAAGAAATTTGCTTCGCGCGTGATGTCCGCAACACCCAGAATACTGCGCCAGGTGGCGGCCAGTTTTGCTTCCGTTTCTGTCATTCCGCTTGCATCCGCCGACGCAGACAGGTCGGCGCTCGCAGGAGACAGAAGCGTCGGCGCGGACAGCTTATCTAGCAGCACATCGGCGCGCGCCATCAAACCAGGCAAGTCGCGTATCGATACCGCAACGCGGGCGTGTGGCGACGCCAGCACCCTATGCAATACATCGAGGCCTTCCTGCGAACGCATCGCTTCATTGCTATCGGGCGCAGCCTGGCCATGACGGCGATAAGCCGTGACGGTCATGCCGGCCTCGCTCCAGTCGTCCCAGTTGAGTACGGTGGTAAACCCGCCTCCGCGCGCATTACGCTCATGCGCGAACAAATCGAGGAATTCGTTGGCGGCGGCATACGCTGCCTGGCCGAACTTGGCCTGCGGCAGCAAGCTGCCCAGCGTCGAGAACAGCACCATGAAATCCAGCGCATCGCCTTCCAGCAAGCGATCCAGCAATACCGTGCCCTGCACTTTCGCGGCCATCACCTGATGCATGGACGCGACGCTGCGGTTCTGGATGATGCCGCCGAGATCGGCCACGCCGGCACAATGGAATACGCCGTGGATAACGCCGAAACGCGCATGCGCCGACGCAATCACCGGCGTCAGCGCCGCGTCGTCGGCAACGTCGCAGGCGCTTGCGAGTACCTCGACTCCCTCACTTTCGAGTTCGGCGACAAGCGCGCGGTCTACATGGCGCCCCAGCAAAACGAGGCGTGCGCGGTAACGCGCGGCGAGATCGCGCGCAATGCTCGCCCCCATGCCGCCGAAGGCGCCGGTGATCAGGTAGCAGCCTTGCCTACGCAGGCGGTCGCTGCCCGCTTCCGGCGCGGCGAGCCTGACCGGCTGCAACTGCGGCACCCAGCGATGGCGTCGGCGCAGCGCGACCTGCGGCTCTGCTTTTGCGTGCAGGAGTTCGCTCAACAGCATGGCTGCAGAGCCCTCAGCCTCGATATCAATGAGACGGCAGGTCAGGCTGCGATATTCCACCGGAAGGATTTTGGCCAGACCCAGCAGTGTGCCGAGCGACGCCGCCAACGGCTCGTCGCCGCTGACATCTGCTGCACCGCATGTGACGATGTCGAGCTGCAGCGTGCGCGCCCGCGAGTCCGCGCCGATGGCCTGCGCCAACAGCATCACGCTTGCAAAGCCACGTTCCAGCGCCGTCTCGAAAGGCTGTACAACACTGGCCCAGAGATGCACAACACGGGTCGGTGTGACGCTGTCCAACATCCGGCGATAGTCGTCTCCGCTGGCGGGGTTGATGGCGTAGTCTTGCGACGAGAGAGCCTCGAATACGGCCACCGCCCTGACTTCAACAATCTGTTGGCCGATTGCGCGCAAGCCGGTCGCCAAAGCGCGGCCGGCAACGGTTTCAGCGCCCAGCAGTAGCCAGACGTCCGGGGCGGTTGCTGTTACCGCTGATGGTGCAATCGCCGACAGTTGCGGCGCGCGTTGCCAGCCCGGCAGGTAGAACCAGTCTGCAATATCGGCGCGACGCCCCTGTGTATTCACGTTCGCCGCGACAGCCGGTTGCGGCGCAGGCCAGTGGCGCGTGCGCTCAAACACATAGCCGGGCAGCGCGACGCGCGACGGCGTGCCTGCATCGTCACTCTCTGGCGGGCTTACCTGGCCTTTGCGCCAGTCGATCAATGCGCCGCGCGTCCATAGCTGCGCCACAATATCCTCCAGCGCAAATGCCTGCCGCGACGCTTGCCGGTGCAGGCCCGACACAATCAGTTGCGCCGCAGACCAGCCACCCGTGCGCGCCAGCTTTTGCAAGGCGCTGCCGGGACCGACTTCAAGCAGCAGCTCGATGCCGTCGCGCTGCAAGGTGTCGAGACCGTCGCCGAAACGCACAGCCTGGCGCAAATGGCGCGCCCAATAAGCAGGATCGACGGCATCCACATCGCTGATCCAGGTGCCGGTGACATTCGAAATGAAGCGGCGTTGCGGCGGCTTCAGGGTGAGGCGGTCGAACTGAGCAACAAAAGCCGGCAGCACCGGATCCATGGCTGCCGAGTGAAAAGCGTGCGAGGTATCGAGACGCGCGGCCGCCACATTGATTTCTTTCAGCCGTGCTTGCAATGCATCAATGGCGTCCATCGCGCCGGACAATACGCACTGTCCGGGGCCGTTGACTGCAGCGAGGCTGATCGCGTCGCCGCAGTCACGCATCAGTGCGCGAGTCTGTATTTCGTCTGCTTGCACCGCCAGCATCGCGCCTCCGGGCAAGGCCTGCATCAGGCGGCCGCGCATGGCGACCAGCGCCAGGGCGTCGTCCAGTTCGAACACGCCGGCCAGACATGCTGCGACATATTCGCCGAGGCTGTGCCCCAGCAAGGCGACGGCTTCGACGCCGCGCGTCTCCAGGCTGCGCGCCAGCGCATACATCGCCGAGAACAACACCGGCTGCGCCAGTGCGGTCTGTCTGAGCGCCGCGACAGCAACGGGATCGTCGGCCGCAACGCCGTACAGCACGGTACGGATGTCGTGCTCCACATACGGCAACAGCGTGACGGCGCAGCGGTCGAACCAGGCCCGATAGCCGGCGTCGCTCTCATATAGCGCCTGCGCCATGCGCGGATATTGGCTGCCCTGTCCCGGGAACAGGAAGGCAAGCCGCGCCGCTCCTTTGACTGTTGCTACCGGCTCGTTGCTGGACTGTTCTGCCGCCAGACGCAGCTCGACGATGGCTTCTTCATTGCCGGATGCAACGATGGCGTGGCGGCAGCCGAAGGTGGCACGACCTTGTTGCAAGGTGAAGGCGACGTCGCGCAAGGCCAATTGTGGCTGGCTCAGCAATACATCGGCGAGCGCCAGCATGCTGCCGCGCAAGCTTGCCGGCGTGCGTGCCGAGAGCGGCAATATCTGAGTCGATACTTGCGGCGATATCCTGCTGGCGGTGTTCTGCAGACGTGCAGGCGCCTGTTCCAGCACCACGTGCACATTGGTGCCGCCGATGCCAAAGGCGCTGACGCCGGCACGGCGCGGATGGTCGCCTTGCTGCGCGGGCCACGCTTGCACGGCACCGACCACGCTGATCGACGCTGCTGTGAAATCCACATGCGGATTGGGCGCCGAAAAATGCAGACTAGGAGGTAGCACGCCGTGCTGCAAGGCTAGAATCGTCTTGATCAGACCGGCGACGCCGGCTGCTGCATCGGCATGGCCGATGTTGCTCTTGACCGACCCCAGCGCCAGCGGCCGTTGCCGCCCGCCGAAGACGCGCGTCAAGGCGGCAACTTCTACCGGATCGCCAAGCTCGGTGCCGGTGCCGTGGGCTTCGATATAGTCGATGTCGCCCGGCTCCAGTCCGGCCTGCTTCAATGCCGAGGCAATCACCGCTGCCTGGCCGTCCACGCCGGGAGCGGCGTAACCGACCTTGCGCCCGCCATCATTGTTGACGGCGCTGCCGCGGATCACCGCTAGCACGTTGTCGCCATCGGCTTGCGCCTGCTCCAACGGCTTGAGCAGCACCATGCCGACGCCGCCGCTGGGAACAGTACCTCGTGCATCGGCGGAAAACGGTTTGCAATGCCCATCGGGCGACAGGATCATGCCCGGCTCGTGGAAATAACCGCCGCCTTGCGGAAAGCGTATTGCCACCCCACCCGCCAACGCCATGCCCGCGCCGCCGCTGCGCAGCGAACGGCAAGCCATGTCGAGCGCCGTCAGCGATGACGAGCATGCGGTCTGTACTGCCAGCGCCGGTCCCTTGAGATCCAAATGGTAAGCAATCCGCGTGGCGCCGAAATCCTTGTCGTTGCCGGACATCGCGTGATAACTATCAGCGCTTTCGGGCATCGGGCCGGCCGCAAACAGCTGTCCCTGCAAATAGGTATTCATACCCACGCCAACGAAGACACCAACGTCGACATCGCCTCGTGATTCCACCGCTGCATAGCCGCCATGTTCCAGCGCGTGCCAGGCGCATTCCAGCGCGACGCGATGCTGCGGATCCAGGGTGACGGCGTCGCGCGGGCCGAGGCCGAAAAAGTCGGCGTCGAAACAATCGGCCTGCCCGATCACGCCGCCGGCGGCAACGAAATTGGCTTGTTGCAGCACCTCGGCAGTGCGTCCTGCCGCCGCCAGCGATGCCGGATCGTGACGACTGATGCCTTCACGGCCTTCGACCAGCAGTTGCCAGAAGGCGTCGACATCCGGCGCACCGGGGAAACGGCATGCCATGCCAATGACGGCAATGTCCGCCTGGGCAGGCAACGGCGCGCGCGCCGTATATCCTGTCTCCCGGATGTCCTCATGACCGGACAGATGTTCCGCGAGGCTCCTGATGGTCGGAAAACGGAACAGATCGCTAATCGACGCCACCGTGCCGAATTCGGCCGTCAGCAGGTCGTACAAGCGAACCAGCAACAGCGAATGGCCGCCGACATCAAAGAAATTGGCATCCGGCGCGATGTCCTTCAGGTTCAGCACCTGTCGCCACAGGCCGGCGACACGCGCCTGACAGTCGTGACCCTTGCGGCTCTCGGTATTACCGGATACGAAGCTCTCTTGCTCAAAGGTCGGCAGCGGCAATGCGCTCACATCGATCTTGCCATTGCCGGTGAGCGGCATGCCATCCAGAATCGAGATGAAATCGGGCACCATGAAGGACGGCAAGCTGCGCCGCAGTTCGCCGCGCAGCGTCGCTGCATTCATACCGGCGCCAACAACATAGGCCACCAGACGGCGCTGTCCAACGTTGTCTGGACGTAGCATCGCCAATGCCTGAGTCACTCCGGCCTGCTGCGACAAGGCAGCTTCGATTTCGGCCGGTGCAATGCGGAAGCCGCGCAGTTTAAACTCGCGGTCGCTGCGGCCGAGAAAATCCAGCGAGCCGTCTTCACGCCAGCGCGCGCGGTCGCCACTGCGATACAGGCGCGCCAGCGGATCGTCGGAATACGGATCCGGCTGAAAACGTTCTTGCGTCAGCGCCGGATTATTGAGGTAGCCGATGCTTACTCCCGGCCCGCCGATGCATAATTCACCGACGACGCCAATTGGAGCCGGCGTGCCCTGCTCGTCCAGCACATAGATGCGCGCATCGCCCAGCGGACTGCCGATCTGCAGAGGCGCGTCAGCTCCCGCATAGCGGCCGGCGGTCACGGTCACCGTAGTTTCGGTCGGACCGTAGGCGATGAACAGATCGCGGCCTTGCTGCCATTGCGACGCCACCGCTGCAGGACACAACTCGCCGCCGACAATCAGCGTGCGCAGGCAGGGCAATGCTGCAACCGGCATCGCTGCCAACAGCGCCGCCGGTATTTGCAGATGCGTGATATTCATCGCGTCCAACGTCTGCAGCAGCGGCGAGCCGGGCAGCAGGCGTTCGCGCGGCGCCAGGCACAGGCAGGCGCCGGCGGCCAAGGCAAACACGATATCGGAAACCGCCACATCGAAACCGAAGGCGGCCAGTTGCAAAATGCGGCTTTCCTGCGTCACAGAAAATTCGGTCATGGCGCTCTGTGCAAGACGGCACAAGGCATGATGCGCCAGCGCCACGCCTTTCGGACGACCAGTGGAGCCGGAGGTGAAAATGATGCACGCGGTTGCGGCGAAGTCCTGGTCGAGCGCGCCGTGAGACTGCTTTGATTCGTCCTCTTCAGGCAAGCTCGACAAATCCTGCAGTGTCGGCAAGCGCACCCATTGCATCTCGTTCCCGCCTGCCGGACGATCGCCGGTCACCAGCGCGACTTCGGCATCGTGCAGCATCTGTGCGATCCGTGCCGGGGGATAGCTCGGATCGACCGGCACGAACACGCAACCGGCTTTTGAAATACCTAGTAGCGCAGCGACCAGGCCGATAGAACGCTCGCCGATCAATGCCACGCGATCCCCAGGATTGAGGCCTGCGCTACGCAGACGCTGCGCAAAGTCGGCCGATAGACGATCCAGTTGCCGGTAACTGATCTCGCCCTCGGGCGTCGCCAGCGCCGGCGCGTCGCCGTTGCGCTGCACACTGGCGCGCAGCAAGTCGTGCAGCCGCAGCGGCATGGTTGCCGGCGGCAATACGGTGTGCGCCCGACCGAACTGCGCCAGCAAAGCGCGCGCCTGTGCCGATTGTGCATCCAGCAGCGAGTGCGACAGCGGCGGCACGTCGGGAAACGCCAGCAAGGCGTCCAGCAACTGCACGAAGCCCGCGCCGATGCGCTCAGCCAGTTCGGGAGCAATGATGTCGGCGGCATATTCCAGCTCGCCCGCGATGCCTTGCGCATCCTGATGCAACGCCATGCTGAGATCCGTGCGCGCCAGCGGCGCCGACAAGGGTTCCGCCACCGCGTCGATGTCATCCAGCTGCAATTGCCACTGGCGCAGATCGGCCAGCACGAACATCGCCTGCAGCAATGGCGGCCGCCGGGGAACGCGTTCGATAGCGGCGGCTTCGACGATCCGGCTGAAAGAAATATCCTGGTGCTGCAGTCCTTCGGCGACGCGTTGCTGGACGCGGCGGCCGAACTCTGCCAGATTGGCGGCGCTGCAATCCAGGCGCATCGGCAGCGTATTGGCAAGAAAGCCGACAATGCCATCCAGCCCGCTGCGGCTGCGACCGGCCACGGGAATGCCGACCACGACTTCCTGCTCGCCGCCGAAACGCGCCAGCGTCAATCCCCACACCCCGAGCAACAGCGCGAAGACGCTCAGTCCGGCTTCATCGGCTGCCTGTTGCAGGCGTTCGCTGCACTCCCTGCCGAGCGTGACCGGCACGCGGCCAAGGCGGAAGTCGCGTTGTTCCGGCATCCGGCTCAAGGCCAGTCCGAGCACGGCAGGCGCACCGGCAAGCTGGTCACGCCAGTAGTTGTACTGCACCTCGAAAGCGCCCTGTTCGTCGCAATGGCGCTGCCATTCGGAAAAATCGATTTGCTGCAAGGCTGCGGGAGCGGTATCCAGCACTTCGCTGTAGGCCTGCCCCAGCTCGTCGACAATCACGCGTCCGGAGCCGCCGTCGAAGGCGGTGTGATGCACCACGATCGCTAGCAGATGTTCGGTAGATCCCAGCCGGATCAGGCCGGCACGTAGCGGCAAGTCTTCCGACAGTGAGAAAAATCTTTCTGAAAATTCCTGCAGCAACGGTGTAATTTGCTGCCGACTGTCGTCCGCAGCTATCCTTTTCAGGGCGAATTCAGGCGAGGCGTGGACCTCTTGCACCTCCTGCCACAGCACGCCGTCGGCAAGGACGAGCCGCGTGCGCAGCGCTTCGTGGCGTTGCATCACACGCCGGAATGCGGTTTCCAGGCGTTCGACGTCCGGCTGGCCGCGCAGCCGGTAGACCACCGCCTGGTTGTAGGCGCCACGTTGTTGTCCGGATTGTTCAATGAGCCACAGACGCTCCTGATTGAACGAAGCACGCGCACGCCGGTGCGGGCCGTCGGCTACCACCTCCGGCAGTTCCGCGCCACGCTGCGCCCGGTGCACTTCCAATGCCATGGCGCGCAAGCTTGGCGCGTCAAAGACGGCCGTCACCGGCAGGCGCACGTCCAGGCTTTTTTCCAGCGCAGCGACCAGCCGTATGGCGCTCAGCGAATGGCCGCCCGACTGGAAGAAATTGGCTTGCGGATGTTGCGGGCGGATACCGATTACCTGCCGCCAGATATCCGCCAGCAAGTTTTCTTCCAGCGTCATCGCGCTTTCCGTCTCTGGCGCTTGTACCGCTACTTCTCCGTCGGGCGCGGGCAAGGCCAGGAAATCGATCTTGCCGTTGGCGTTGAGTGGCAAATCCGGTATGAAGACATAACGGGACGGCTGCAAGGCCGTGGGCAAGATCTCCTGAATGCGTCGCCGTAACGCCGGCTCTACCGATTCTTTTCCTACAACATACGCCATCAATATCAATTCGCCGCTGCCGTCAGTATTGATTTCGCTCGCCACGACGACGGCATCTGCTACACCGGGGCACCTGCGCAGCGCGACGCGAACTTCCTCGGGATCGATGCGCACGCCGCGGATCTTCACCTGACGATCCAGTCGCCCCAGGTAATCGATGCCGCCATCGGGACGCCAGCGTCCGAGGTCGCCCGAACGGAATGCGCGACCGCCGGCGATATCTGCGGGTAACGTGACAAAACGCGGTTCGCCGCCGTTGAGACTGAGGTAGCCGCGCGCCAGGCCGATGCCGCCGATCATGATTTCACCCGCGGCACCCACCGGCAACACATTGCCGGCCTGATCAAGAATCGCCAGCAGATTGCCCGGAATCGGCCGGCCTATCTGCACCTGCGGTCCTTCAGCGGTGTCGACGTCGTAGCAGGTCGAATCTGCCGATGCCTCCGACGATCCGTAGAGATTGAGCAGATGGCAAGCGGGCAACAGGCGCAGGAAGCGGCGCGCCAGGTCGCCCGGAAACGCCTCACTGCTGCAGATGCAATGACGCAGCCCGGCGAGCACGTGGCCGACGTCGGCGACATGATCCAGCAGCGATTTCAGCAATGATGGCACCAGCGTCAGACGCGTAACCCCGAACTGCTGCATCGCCGATGCCAGCGCCCGGGGATCGCGCACCTGGGCTGCCGACAAAATCACGGACGGCACGCCGCCCAGCAGCGGACCGAACAGCTCCCAGACGAAATCGACGAAGGTCGGCGTGGTTTTCTGGCAATAGCGGTCGAGCGGTTCGAACGGATAGCGCTCCAGCATCCAGGCGATACGGTTCACCGCCCCCTGGTGCAGGCCCATTACCGCTTTCGGACGACCAGTTGAGCCGGAGGTGTAGAGAATGTACAAGAGGCTGTCGGGACGATTGACATCCGGCGGTGCGGACGCCTGCGGAAATGCCTGTGAAGGATCGACCAGCGTGGGTTGCTGTGCAGCGGGAACGCCGGCAGCAAGCCAGTCCGGCACGCTTGTCGTCATCAACACCGTCGCACCGCTGGTGTCGAGCATGTAGCGCAGGCGCTCTGCAGGGAAATTCGGATCCATCGGTACGAAGGCGCCGCCCGCGCGCAGAGTCGCCAGGATAGCTACGGCCAAATCCACCGAGCGAGGCAGGCAGATGGCGACCGGCGTTTCGGCAGCCACGCCCAGTTGCGCCAGATGCGCAGCTAGCGCGGCAGAGCGACGGTCAAGTTCGGCATAGGTAGTTTCGCTCCCGCCTTCCGCGTCGATCAGCGCTACCGCATCGGGTGTCCGCACGGCTTGCTCTGCAAACCAGGCGCTCAGTGTACGCGGCGCGGCCGTCTGCAACGATGGCAACGACGGCAAGGGCGGATTGAGGCGCGCCAGCATCTCGCGCGCCACCTCGCTGCGTTGAAGCGGCAGTTGCGACAACGGCAGTTGGGGATCGGCCAGCGCCGCTTCCAGCATGACTTCAATCGATGCCGCCATCGCGGCGGCGAGCTTCGGGTCGATGAAGTTGCGGCGATACTCCAGTCCGCCTTCGATATGTTCTGCGCCGGCTTCCAGCTCCAGCAGCAAGTCTGCCCGGGCGGCGGGAAGCGGCACGGATGCGGCGTGTGCACGTACCTCGCCGAACTGCGCCTGCAGCGGCGGCATCGTCTGGAACACCAGCATGGCCTGGAACAGCGGCGCCAGCCCTGTGCGGCGCTCCGGATTGATGAGCTTGACGACTTCGTCGAACGGCAGTCCCTGATGGCGCAAGTCTTCCAGCATGCGATCGCGCACCTGTTCGGTCAGACTGCCAAAACTTTGGCTGCGCTCCGAGACATTACGCGACACCATGGTCTCGCTCAGAAAGCCGACGATGTCTTGCTCTTGCTGCTGCGGGCGGTTGACGACCGGAACGCCGACGGCGATGTCGTCCATGCTGGAATAACGCGCCAACACGATATGGAACACCGACAGGATCACCACGAAGGGCGTGGTTCCGGCGGCATCGGAAAAGCGTTTGATGGCAGCCGTCAGCGGCGCCGGCAAAACCATCGGGATGCGTTCGCACAAGGTCGCACCGGCTTGTCCGCGCTGTCCTGAAAACGGCAATTCGAGCGCTATCGGCAATTGCGCCAGCCGTTGCTTCCAGTAAGCATGCAGCTGTTCGCGCGCAGCGGCTTGTTGCGGCTCGCGCAACCACGCCGCATAGTCGCCGAACTGCACCGCCTCGGATAGCGTCACCGCTTCATCGGCCGCGCCTAGCTCGCGTGCATACAGCATGACCAGTTCGCGCAGCAGCAGATGTCCCGACCACATGTCGATGATGCTGTGATGGAAGGTCAATAGCAAGGCACTCTCCCCGCCCTCAGCATGGTCGTCGTGCAGGAGTTGAGCCCGCAGCAGCAGGTCGGCAGCGAGGTCGAAAGGCTGTGCAACTGCCTCCCGCAAGAAAGACGGCCATGACGTCGCGGGCATCGCATGCTGCGTCAGGGAGATGCCGTCGACTTGCGTGAAGGTCTGCTCGATGGCGCCGTCATCATGATCGGAAAAGCCGGCGCGTAAGCCTTCGTGACGTTGCAATAGCGCCAGCAGAGCACGTTCCAACGCGGCGATGTTAATTGGGGCATTGAAACGGATATCCATGCCCAGGTTGAATTCTCCGGTCACGCCTTCGATACGTTCGACCGTCCATAGTCGTTGCTGGGCAGGCGTCGCCAGCACGCGCGCAGAGGCCGCGCGGCGAGGGATTGCTGCTTCTTCTGGCGGCAGTTCGAAGCCGTCCGCGGCCAACAGATCAGCCAGCAGCGCGGCATCTAGTGCCGCATCCAATCCAGTCTCCGTCGCCAGCATTTCAGGTATCGTCATACAGTCCTCGCAGCAACGCGTGCCGCTTTTTGTTCGGGTGTCATTTGTTCTATTTCCAGCCAACGGCGAGCGATGGCTTCGGTGATGCCCGGCTTGCTTTCGCCGCGCCGCACATGGGCGCAGAATCCTGCCACGGTGGGGTTTTGGAGCAGATCGGGCATCCCCGCATTGAGACGGAAACGTTCCCGCGTGGCCGCTGCGATTTGCGCTGCGCGCAGTGAATTGCCGCCCAGTGCGAAAAAGTCGTCGTGCACGCCGCATGTGGACAGCTCAAGGATCTGCTTCCACAGCTGCGCCATGTAGCGCTCGAATTCGCTGCCCGGCCGCCCCGCATGCAGGAATCCGCCGGCCATCCGGGTCAGCTGTTCACGATCGATGTCGCCCGATTCGTGGCGCGGTATCGCGTCCACCGCCAGCACTGCGACCGGCATGCTGCGGCCGAAGTGGTCGTGCAACATCACGGGGCCTTGCGAAGCGCCATCGGTTTCGACAATCACCGCTTCATCCACCGCAATGGCCGCATCTTGCAATCCTGCGTGGCGCGGATGCTGCAGGTCGAGGCCGATCGCGAGTATCGGCAGGGAAGCCGACAGCGCAATGTCGAAGCTGGCGACGGCATATTCCGGTTCCAGCGAAAAGTACCCTGCCGCTTCCACTGTCGATACCGGCGCACCGTTCTTGCTGATGCCGGTATGGCGCCACGATGAAAATCCCAGGTAACGGCAGCGCGTATTTCCGGACGCGGTCAGTTGTTCTGCCATCGCCGCCTGCCAGGCGTTCGCGGCGGCATAGGCGGCGTCCTGCCGGCCCGCGACCATGCCTGCTACGGAGCCGACCAGAACCAGCCAGGCATCGGGATGCGCTTCGGCCAATTCCTGCAAGACAAGGCTGCCAGCGACTTTCGCATGCATCATCTGCGTCAGCGTTGCCGCCGTTTCACGGCCCAATTCGGTCTGACGGCCCTCGCCTGCCAGATGCAAAATGCCGTCCAGTCCACACGACCAACGCACGCGTGCCTGCTCCACGGCGGCACGCAAAGCCGCGGCGTCGGCTACATCGGCGCTGACGTACAACACGCGGCCGCTGCGTTCCAGCGCCTGCAGCGCTGTCGCTCGCGCGGTGTCGAGCTGAGCAAGCTGAGTACGGCCGACAATCAACAATTTTGATTCGTGACGACTGAGCAGATGTCGCGCCAGCAACAGCCCGACGCCCCCGAGTCCGCCACTGATCAGATACAAGCCTCCGCAGCCCAGTGCCGGGCGAGCCGCCTTGGGCAGCTCGACGTTGCGCCAGCGGCGCAGGTGGCGAGCGCCGTTGATGTAGGCCAGTTCGGTTTCGCGCGTGGTGTTGCGCAGGTCGTCGAGAATCATGCCGGCATCGCTGCTGAGGTCTTTGCCTGAAAACTGGATATGCACGCAATGCACACCCTCGATTTCCGCTGCCGCCGTCCGCAAAAAAGCGGCGGCTGCAGCGTGCTCGGCGGCATCAGCAGCATCAGCGCCGCCGCATACGATCAGTCTTCCAGACCGGTTGCCTCGCGCGGTCGCCGCCAGCGCCTGGCATAACGACAGCAGCCGGGGCAAGCGCGCCCAGCCAGGTAATACAAGAATGACTTCGGGCAATCCCTGCTGCGCCATCTCGTTGAAAAAACGGTTCAGGGAAGACAACGGATCGGTTTCTTCATCCAGCACGAACGGCTGCCAGTCGATATCGCCAGCGTCTTGCGCGAGCGCTGCCCGGATCGCGGTATCGCCGGCGGAGGCGTCTCCCAGTAAGGCGATGCGTTGCCCGTGGATAGACTCGCCTGCCGGGACAGCTATCGGGCAAGCTTTCCAGAACGGTTCGGAGAACCAGCGGGGAATGGTGCCGGCAGCCTCCAGCAAACAGGCGGCGTGCTTGATTTCAGTATCGAAAACACCGGCTTCCAGCTGACGCTTGAGTTCTATCCGCTGGACCTTGCCGGAATTGGTGCGCGGCAGGCGATCGGCCAGCACATGGATGAAATACGACGGCATCAGCGACAGCTGCTTCCCCAGGTGCATGCGCATGTCTTGCATGACGCCCCTGAGAACGTCATCGCGCACAGCCGTAATATCGGAAATGCCGGAAACATGGAAAAACAAGGCTAACTGATCCGTTCGTGCAGCCGGCGTGCGCACACCGACAGCCACGATGCTGATGCGCTCCACGCCCTCTGTCTGCGCCACGACTTCCTCAATTTCGCTGCTGTAGAAATTGGCGCCGTTGATAATGATCATTTCCTTGATGCGCCCGACCACGAAGAGCTCGTCATTGCGGATGATGCCCATGTCGCCGGAGCGGAACCAGTTGCCGTGCATGGCTTCGGCCGTCAGGTCGTCGCGGCCGAAATATCCCATGAACAAGGAGTCGCCGGACAGCTCGACGGCACCTATGATGCCCTCCGGGACCACCTCTCCATGCTGGTCGACGATGCGATGTGCGGCGCCGCAGATCGGCAGGCCGAGGGAAACCACCTCGCCGTTGCCCGGCGCCCACTGCGACATGGAAAATCCGCTGACGGTTTCCGTCATGCCGAATGACGGCCATATCGCGCCGGCAGGTAATTTGTTCTCTGCGAAGCGCGCAGAAAAAGCCGTCAGCACACTATCGGAAACGGCCTCACCGCCGTTGAGGATCATGCGCAGGTTCGACAGATCCCAGTCGCGCGTCGCGCCGGGCGCAGATGCCGCTTGCTGCAACAGCTCGAACGCAAAGTTGGGCGTCCAGACCATGCAGACCCGATGCCGGTGCGCCAGATCCAGCCAGCGTATGGGTGCTTCCAGTATGGTGGTGGTGTCGACCTGTATCTGGTTCATGCCGAGCACCAGCGGCAAGATCGACAAGAAGCCCAGGCCGCCGACATGGTCGAGCGGCATCCAGTTCATGGTCGTCGCGCCGTGCGTCAACGCGGCGCCGCGTTCGGCTGCGCCGCCGATCATCGCCAGCACATTGGCCTGGCTCAGCATGACGCCCTTGGGAAGGCCGGTGCTGCCAGAGGTCATGAACACCATGGACAAGACCTGCAGATCGCTTGCCGGCGAAGGGATTGCGCCTTCGGCGCAGTAAAGTTCAGCCGTATCCAGCAAGGTCATTTCACTCAGCGCATCCGCGCCCAGCGGCGCCAGTGCTTGCAAACTGGCCGGATCGGCGGCAATGACCGGTCGCCCCAGCACTTCCCAGGAGTCGCGCAGACGTTTGAGCGATGCGCCGCCCGCTGCCGCAGCCGCAAGCTTGAACGGCGCCGGCACCATGGCGCCGAGTATGCAGGCCCAGAACAGCGGCAGCAGGCTCTTGCTGTCGGTTGCATCGACGAGAACCACATCGCCGCTGCGAACGCCGTGTGAGCGCAAACCGCCCAATATCCGGCGCGCCTGATCGAACAATTCGGCATAGCTGACCCGGATTTCACTCATGTCGGCGGCGACATGGACGATGCCGAGTTCGGGATGCTGCGCCGCGCGCTCCAATGCTTCGGCCAAGTCACCCGGCATCTGCGGCTGCGCAGGAATCGATCTGAGTCGGGAAACTGCCGGCTTGTCGGCAGCACCGTTCGCCGGTGTCCGGGAGACCGGAGTTTCCCGCATTGTGGACGTCAGCAAGGGATAGTCCGGCAAGATATCCGCCAGATGGATGCGCGGCCGCAACGGCACAATCGGCCGATAGACAGCAGTCGGCGGCAAAGCCCCCTCGACCCAGGCCGGCAATGCGGCCAGGACGTTGTCATCCACGCAGCCGTCGGGCCGCAGCGGCAAAGCGTGCACCCGCACGAGCGCTACTGGCCCCGGATACCCCGAGTCCGCAATGGCGACCTCCAAAGCCTTACGCTGACCGTCGACGACATAGGCGACTAGGCCAACGCCGGCCTCCCCCTTCGTCGCTGCAGCGACGAGACGGACGGCCGAGACCGTCGGCACTGCCAGCAGCCCTGTTCTGAGCGCGGCAATGATAGTGTTCTCCAGCATCCCGCTCCCCCTGAGCATTCCCGACTTAACATCGGCAAGCTTGTTTATTCCGGCAAACAATCCGACTAACAAGCAAAGCCCTATCCTGCAAGGTGATTTGATGTCGCCTTTATTTTTACGACTTAACGAACCATCGTCACGCGCTCATCATGAGGCGTGCCGACATCGTTGAATGGGCAGGTCTATCCCCGCAAAAATTAGGATATTTTCTGCTCGCAATAGTGCCACTGAATCACTACAAGAATTGACTTCTTGTCTCACTTTTTCAAAATATGTCCAGATTGACCCCATTCGGCAGCCCGTATCGCAGCGCAGGGAGTGATGAAATATTTCCTCCGGGAAATTTTATTCATTTTGGCTGGTATGCCTGCACCGTTGCGTCCTGTCAGAAGCGATCGGAAAGGCGGGGCTCAATATGTGTGTGAAATAAGGCAAACATCCGATGTTTGGCGCACGTAGAACTGACGACTACTTGGAATCTGCGGGACTTAAGTGATTAAAAGCTTAGCGACATCAATTGAGCACCAAATACTCAGGTTGGCATGTCTCGGTAGGCTGGGTGAGGATGACGAAAAACGTCACTATGTTCACCTTGAATCATTGAATTGTCTGCCGCCGTGAACATTTTTCCGTGAACAAATTGCGCCGACTTATAAAATTCGCCTTTGCGAATCAGCTACCTAGAGAAACATGAACATATGACATTGGGGACTCGTAAAATTACATCCAATGTTTATTTTGTTTACCAACCGTTGCCGTGCGCATTGGTCAGGATGTAGCCGTCGGCGCCTACGATGAAGCCGGAGCCGAGCGTGCTTTCGTCAACGCGATCTTGTCTCGGTACGTTGCCTTCACGACGCAGTCCGGCCTCACGCACCGCGCTGATGTTCACCACCGCGCCGCCGTAGGTTTTGACCAGCCGCGTGAAGTCGGGCGCGGGTTTCAGCGCAACGGTGCTCGACGCCTTTGGCAACATGGCGCCGGAATCGACGCCGCCGGTCTGGGCATGCCGCCGGCAACGCGAAAAACAAGGCTGGCAAGACCAGCAAGACCGATGGTGTCATGCGGAAGCGAAGCATCGAAATCGGTGAAGACGCGGCATATAGCGGTGCCGGCTACTGCTTTTGCGGAAAATCCAGCGACAGCTGCAATACCATCGGCTGTCGCATGTCCGGCGGCGGCGGCTCCGATAAAGGCTGGGCCGTCAGCAAGGTGCGCAGATCGGCGTCGGCCTGGGCATTGCCGAGCGAGGAAAATTCCAGCCGCTCGACCTTGCCCGACGGCGCGACCCACACGCGCGTCACCAGCGGCGGCGGCAATGCCTGGCCGTCCTTGAGCAAGCGTTCCTGCATCCAGCCGTGCAAACGCACGACTGCATCGTCGGCGGGATCGCTGAGCCACGCAGAAAATTGGTTGCTTGCGAGTTGCGCATAGCTGATCCAGTGCTGAGGTGGTTGTTGGGATTGCACCGGCTGTGCGGGCAGCGCTTCGGCCGGCGCCAGCATGGCGGCAATGCCGATGCCGGCGCCGATGCGCCGGATCAACTTGAGACCGGCATGCCATCGGGTGGCCCGGTGCGGCACGGGGCGATTCTCCAGCTGCGAAAATTTTTGCATATTTGTCTCTGTCAAATGAAGTACCTCAGGGCTTGATCATAGCTGCGCAAATTACCCGCAAATGACGCCGGCTCCCAAGGTGAAGGCGCGTGCGGCGGGCGACTGCTGCGCGCTGATTTGCGCGGTATCGCTTTCGGCAAAGCCGACGTTGGCGGCGCGTAAAAAATGCTTGATGGCCGCCGCCGGCAATGCCTTCACCAGCGTGGCGGCGCCTGTTTGCGCCGGATTGCGCACATGCGCTTGCGCCACGCCCGCACCGGAAAGGGCGCCAGCGACACGTTCCACCACCATTCCCAATACCAGGCCGCCGGCGCCCAGCACCGCACTGCCGCTGGCGCCGGGCTTCACGCCGGACAGCAGTTGAAGTTCGCCGCCCTCTTCCGGCACCGTGATCGCATTGCTCAAGGTGCGAGCCCGGTCAGGCAGGCGCAACAAGCGCGAATAGGCTTCGGCAAATACCGCCACGCTGCGCTCTGGCGGCAACGCTGAACGCTGGAACACGGCACTCAGAAAAGGTTTGAGCGCTGTGGCCAGCACTGCGACGTCGTCCTCGTTGCTGACCGCACGCAAGATCGCCATCACCACTTTTCCATCCTTGACCACATATAGCGAACGGCATCCGGAGACCGCATGCCTGGCCGTCAGCACATCGCCGTCGGCGTTCAGAAATATACCGCTGGCCTGCGCCTCGATACTCTCCGCCGGAGCAGCGCTGCAGGATAAACAGAGCAGGCAGCCCGCCGCCAGCATGTACCAAAACCGCGTCGACCGGGCGGCGCGCCGGCTATCTCCCGAAATGTTTTTCATGTTGTTCCGCCCTGCTCCCCTTGCCGCTTGTACATGCGTCGGCCCAAGGGCCGCGCACGGATGTTGCGGCATTTTCTCACAGCAGTTTCATGCTTCTTTATCGATCGTGGCGTCTCCTCTTGCGAAACGCCACGGCATCGGCGCCGTAGAGTCTGGAAAAGCAGGTGGCGGCCCTGGTCGGCATAGACGATTGAATACGATATTCATGTGGGGGCAGGAAAACAAGTTACGCGAAGTACGTAACCGCAGACGGGCAGCATAGCGAACAAACATGACGTTGCCATGACGAGAGGACGGGATCGAAACAAAGACGAGGCAGGTGGGGAAGCACGGCCGGGAACGCGGCGCGCTCCCGGTTGAACGACGTTACGCGGCGTCGGCTTCTTCCAGTGCGCGCGGTTCCGCAGCGACCGCCTGTGCCGCTTCCGCGGCAGGCACGGCATCAGCCTCTTGCGCGGCGAAATTGCGCAGATGCAGGAAGAACTGCCCCATCATCTGCGTCCACAACTGAAACGTCATGCTGAGGTTGCCCTTGCTGACGCCGCCGGCGACGATGACATCCATCTCCAGCGCAATCATTTCGCCGTGTTCCACGATGCGGGCAAAACGCTTGTTGCGGTGCCATTCGGCAATCAGGCCCGGAGGCAGGACGCCGCCTTGTACGCGCAGGGGGCAGCTCATGGTGAAATCGATGAACTGTCCCTGCTGCGCAGCGGCATTGCCCCACAATACCTGGAAGCCGACGCCCTGACTGGCGCTATGCAGATGCGCCACGCCGTTGTGTTCGAGTGCAGTCACCGAACAGCCGGCTGACTTGATGGCCTCGGATACCTGCTCCGGCGTCACGGCGACGAGCAATTCGGAGAGGTCGGTAGCTGCTGCGATGTCGGTTGATTTCTTCATGGTCGATCCTGATATAAAAATTGAGAAAAACGGCAATGTCTGTTTCGCCGCGCCCCGCCTCTGTACGGGCTGGGTACAGCGGCATGGATCAGTTCACTTTTTGCAGCGCGGCGTCCAGCGTGGCCGTATCAATGTTCATGCGATCGGCCGGCGCCAGGCCTGAGAGATACGCTTGCACCAATTGCTGCTGACGCTGCTGGCGCAAGGCTGCTTGCAGGCGCGGTTTCATTTCTTCCAGCGTGGCAGTTCGCGCCGGCTGAGCTTCCAGCAACTTGACGATGTGGATGCCGGCAGCCGCCTGCACCGGTTCACTGACCTGGCCGGCCTTGAGTTTGGCGACGGCTTCGCGGACTTCCGGCAGCATGTCTGTCAATGCCAACGTACCGACTTCACCACCGCGGGCGGCGCTGCTCTGGTCCTGCGACTCGGTCTTGGCCAGGGCGGCGAAATCGCCGTTGCGCGCCTGTACGGCAAGACGTTTTGCCTTCTCCGCAACTTTCTTGTTGCCGACCGCATCAGTGGCCGATGTGGACAGGTAGATCTGCGCGACGCGATAGGCGGCCGGTAGGTTGTAGGTGCTCTTGTTCTGTTCGTAAGCGGCCTTGATGTCGGCGTCGGACGGATAATCAGCCGGCACCTGCGTCATCGATTCGAGAAAGCTGGTGGCCACCAGGCGGTTGGTGATTTCCTTGACGGCGGCATCGACGCGCGCCTTGATCTCCGGACGTTCGGCCCAGCCCTTGCTGCGCGCTTCCCGCAACACGGCTTCACTGGTGACGCGCTGGCGCAGCCAGTTCTCCAGCCCGGCGCGATCGTTCTTGACGGCCGTGCGTTCGTCCGGAGGCAAGGCTTGCAGCATGCGTTCCAGCTCGGCTTGCGGCACGCTGACCTGACCCAGGCTGGCGACCGGCTTGTCAGCCCCCTTGGTCTGGGCACCGGCGCTGCCGAACACGGCGACCAGCAGGACTGCGGCCATGCCGTGCAGACAAGGACGAATGTACTGCGCGTTGAATTTGACTGGTTTCATTTTTTCATCCTTTTTAAAAGTACTTTCTTGCTGGAAGCGGACACTTGCGTTGCTCAGCGCGATTGCGTCGACGCGGGAACAGTTGCCGGCGTCGTTTCGGCGCTCGCCGCCGGCGTGACTGGGGTGCGATGATCAAAACGCCCCTCATACAGCTTGTCGCCGTATTGCTGTGCGATTTGCTCATACTTCACCCGGCTCTGCGCGGCGAACGGCTGGTGCACCGACATGATGGTGCCGAGGTCCATCGTTTCATACGCCTGCAAGATCTCCTGTCCGACCGTGTAGAGCTGGGTGTTCTTCGCTTCGCATTGCGTGATTGCCGCCTCTTGCGCCTTTGTGGCCTGGGCCAGACGCTGACGCTCTGTTTCCGCCGCACGCGCCAGCTTCAGCAACTCTTCGTACGCGTTGCGGTACTGCGCGCTCTGGCCGTTGGATTTATCCAGGGCGGCTTGCGTGGCATCGTGGCTCTTCTCGCGTGCGCGGCGTTCAGCCGCAAGTTGCGATCTGGCTTCGGCGAGTTCCTTCTTGACGTTGTCGGCCTCCGCCGCCGGGGTATTCCTTGCACCGGCGGCGGGCGACGTTTTCCCGGCTTTGAGTACCGCCAGTTCGTTTTGCGCTTCCTGCAACTGCGTGGTGGTGATACGCAACTGATTGCGCAGGCGTTCTTCCATGCTCTGTCCCTGCTGCGCGCAGACGGCACTCGCCGTGAGCATCAGCAGAGCGGCTGCGGCTAGCGTGCTCATGCGGCCGGAGGTATGCAAACCTGATGACATTCTTGCCTCCTTAGAAACGCGTGTTCACTTCAAGCTGCAAGGTATCGATCGATACCGGCGCGCCATACACCGACTTGGTTGCGAACCAGCGTCCCGAGAATTGCGTGTTCTTGTCGATCGCGTAATTGCCGCCGAGGTAATAGCCCTTGGCGTTGGTGCCGCCCTGATGGAAGGTGGAATCGTTGTAGGCATCCGGCAGCGCATCGGGTTCGATGCGCTTATAGCCGGCCAGCACGTTCCACTCGCCCTGCACTGCCGGTGCCGGGTTGCCCAGTGTGGCTTGCAGCATGTAGGCATTGGCGCCGCTCTTGAAGTCGCCGCGTACGCCCGGTTGCGCAGTGCCGCCGTTGTTGACGATGCCGACCGTGGCGCGACGGAACATTTCGTTTTCGTCATATGCCAGATTGCGGATGAAATTGCCGTCCAGGCGGAAGCCGTAGCCGCCGGCGATACGTGTATCCCAGCGCGCGTTCAGATCGAGCAGTTGGAACTTGGATGCCAGGCCGACGTATTGCGGTTGCGGCGTGTTGGCCGGGCTGGTCGGATCAAGCGCAATGGTACGCAACAGCATGAGCGTATTACCACGTTGCATGAAGGCTGGGCGCGACCAGTCGGTGTTGCAGCCATCGGCGCCGGCATACAATGTGCACGAATCCGACGTGCGGCCGCTGATGTTCTTGAAGTCGTAGTAGGCCACGGCGCCGCGCAGGCGATTTTCGTTGTCGAGCTTCCACTGCGCGCCGACCTGTGCGCCGAGCAGCCACTTGTTCTGGCTCGACAGTTTTGTCTGGCTGCGGCTCGGGCTGCTGTCGGACGAATATTCCAGAGGGATCACGCCCAGCGTGCCGAACACCGAAATATCCTTGTTCGCCAGCGTCTTGTCGTACTGCGCGACGAGGCCGTCGAAATTCAGATCATTGGAGAACAACATGTCGGTCGACATGAACGGATTGCCGAAGCGACCGCCGGTGACTTTGACCATTTCGTTGAACTTGTAGGACAGCCAAGCCTGGTCCAGCCAGACGTTTTTCTTGCCCAGACCGCCACCCAGGGTCTGCGTGGTCGAGACCGGGCTGTCGTCGCTACCGCTGGCCAGGCGCAAGCCTGCCTGCGTGCTCTCCGAAATGTCGGCGAAGATCCCCAGGCGTGCACGGATGCGCAACTGATTGGCGCGATCCTTGTTGGTATTGAGCAGTTGCGGCAATGCCAGGTTGGTATTTGAGTTGACGTCGTAGCCGGTACCTGAGTTGATGCCGCGCCAATCGGTTTCGATGTTGCTGTTGTTGGCGGAATAGAAGCGCGACTCGCCGCGCAAGCGCATGTCCCCTTCGACACGGATACGCTTGGTCCATTCCGGCGTTTCGTTCGGTGCAGCCCAGCCTTCACTCCTGGCTTGCGCCATGATCTCGCCTTTGACTTCATCGCGAATCTGATCTCGCACGCTGGCAGAAATGTAGGGCACGCGCACATCGCCCGGTTCGATCTTGCTACGCCCTGCGGCTGCAGGTGCGGCGGCAGCAACAGCCTGACGCTGCGCTTGCTGCACGGCGATCGCTTCGGTCTGCGCTTGCGCCAGCAGTGCATTGCCAACATCTTTCTTCAGGGCGCCGCTCTCGATGAGGCCGCGAATCAATCGCACCATCGCGGTTTCAGAAGAAGGCGACGTCTGGGCATGTGCCAGCGGCATCAGCAACAACGCGGCGGCAGACATGCCGGCCAATACCGTGGCGCGGCGCAGCGTCTTTTTATGCTGCTTGCGGGCGGCAAAACCATTCTTGTCGAGTGGTGTGTTCATTACATTTCTTCCCCAAATAATTTCAAATTAAAGATGACGATGGCGGTGTTTCAGGGTCGCCGGCCGCGGATGGACATATGTATCGGATAGCGTTGCGCGGCAGGCGGACGTTCGTCAGCCTTGTATTCGCGCACCATCGTCAGAATCGCTTCATCGATCTTGGTATTGCCGGTGCTTTGCAGCAGCGTCGCTTTGACAACCTTGCCGTCCGCATCGAGCGTGACGTCGAGGCGGATGTCGTCGAACGCCAACTGACGCGTGCGCGGATCGCGGGTGAAAGCTTGCTGCAAGGCCGTACCGAAATAGCGCCCGTACGAACCGCCCATGCCGCCGCCGGTGCCGGTAGAGCCCCCGCCGCGCCCGGCCTGGATGCCGAATGCATCGTTGCCCGCTTGTGCGGCGCCGTCGATGGTGACCGGATCGCCCAGATCCTTGGAAGGACTAGGTGGACTATCGTCCTTGGGCGACTCCATCTGTTCCGACGGTTTTGGTTCGGGAGCGACTTCCGGCTTGATCTTGTCCGGTGTCGGCTCGGGCAATTTCTCAGGTTCCGGCGGCGGAGGCGGTGGCGGCGGCAGCATCAACATCGGTGGCGAAGAGACTTCGCGTTTGGTGCTGGCGACGCCCGACAGGAGATACCAAACCAGCGCCACGACCGCGGCCAGCAACACTACGCCGATGGCGATGCCGCTCCAGCGATGCCACGAACCGGAAGCCTGCGTGGTCGCCGGAGCGTCGTTATTCGCACTACTCAATTTCACGACGCTCTCCTCACGATTGCTTGCCGGTGACGAGGCCGATCTGATTGAGCTCGATACGGCGCAGAAGATCGAGGACTTCCACCACCTTGGCATATTGCACCGCGGCGTCGCCGCGCACGATGACCGGGAAGTCCGGCGTCAGCGCTTTTTCAGTGCGCAGGCGCTCTTCCAGCTCGGGCAAGCTGACCGGATACGCATCCAGGAACACCTGGCCGGCGTTGTCGACCGTGATTGCCTTGGTCTTCGGCTTTTCCAGCGCAACCGAAGCACTGGCCTTGGGAAGATCGACCTTGATGCCCGGAATGCTGGCGTTGCTGGTGAGGATGAAGATCACCAGCACCACCAGCAGCACGTCCACGAAGGGCGTGATGTTGATCCCGCCGGTGCGTCTGCGCGGGGTGTATTTCGCTCTCGCCATGATCGCCCCTTATGCCTGCAGTTGCACTGCACGCAGGTGGCGGCCGTCGCCCTGCTCTTCGGCCAGGCGGGTGGCGAATTCATCGACGAACACCGCCATGTCGGCGCCGATGGCGTCGGCGCGCGATCCCAGCCAGTTGTAGCCGAACAGCGCGGGGATCGCCACGCCCAGGCCGGCGGCGGTACAGAGCAGCGCTGCCGCCATGCCCGGCGCCACCGAGTTGATATCCACCGCGCCGGCCATCGCCGCCACCACGAACACCAGCATGATGCCGATGACAGTGCCGAACAGACCGACGTAAGGCGCGCCTTCGATGGTGGTGGACAGCCAGATCATGCGCTTGGCCATGCGTTCGTTTTCGCGCACCATGACGCCGTCCATGGCGGCACGAATCGCGTCGATGGTTGCCGCCGAGACCGACGTCATGTCGTAGCCGCGATCGTGACGGCGGCGCATTTCATCCACGGCGACGTCATACAGGCGCCACAACGACGAATCCTGCTTGATCTGTTCCGGCACCTTGTTGCTACGACCGAGCTGGTCGAGAGACGCGCCGGCGGTTTCGTGGAACAGGTTCATGAAGATCGCATTGGCGCGGGATGTCGCTGCATAGAAACGGCCCTTGCTGATCATGATGGCCCACGACAGGAACATCATCAGACCCAGCACGATCACCACGACCCATGCATCCAGCGGCATGGCCGCGAGGATGAAGCCGAAGTGGCTCTTGCCGGCCTGCTTCTCATCCACGCCGAAAGCAACCAGATGCGAATCGCCGCCCTGCGTGACCGCATCGGCCAGCAGCAAGGCGTCAGGACGCGCTACACGCGACAGACGCACTTCGTCGATCGCGCCGGCAAAAGGCGCCATACTCGAACCGGCTTCGGTATCGCTGCCGATGGCAGCCGAGGCGTTCATCGCCGACAAGCTTGCCGGCAGCGCCACGCTAGGACGTCCGCCGACCAGCAGCGCCACGTTCTGACCGTCGCCCTTGACCGCGATATGCGACCACTGGCCGGCCTGGATCGGTTGACCCGGGCTGCTGCGCTTGCCGTTGACCTGTACGAACGGCACTCCTGCATCGACGCCAATCAGTAGCTCTGCGCCGTTGCCGCGACGGGAATAGATGACCTGATTCGGACCCAGTTTTTCAGGACGCACCCAGGCCGAGAAGGTGAACTTCCCGCCTGCCGTCATTTCCAGCGAAGGCGTGGCCGGCAGCATTAGCGGCACGCCGCCCAGCTTGGCGCCCTTGCCGATCACGGTGCCGTCGATGCTGACGACGGCGGTCTGGCCGTGATTGCCGTAGGCGGTGCTGTCGCGCGGCGGCACATTGGCTTCGGAGAAGTGATAGACCAGCGTGTAGTCGGAATCGAAAGTACGCTGGCCGTTGCCGTAAGCCGGGGCCTTCGGATTGCCGTAGTACATCCACAGCTGTTGCGGCGCGGCCGTCAGGGCTGGCACGTCGACCCACACCAGGGCGATGCCCAGCAGCGGATCGAATTGTTCGATCTGATAGTTCAGAACGGTCTTGTCGTCGGCGCCGACGAAGCGCAGGTCGTTGCCGCTCTCATTGACATCCTGAAAATTGAAATTACCCGTATGCAGACGCACCAGCACAGGCGTGCGGCCGGCATCGCCGCCGATAGCGCCGCCTTTGGGACCGCCGTCGATGGTGATCGGCTTGCGATATGCCCAGTCGGGCTGCCACCAGGCATGCGCCAGATTCGGCAACAAGGTGCTCGCCAGCGCGAGCATGAGAAAGAGGATACGTCGCATAACAATGGATCTCCGAAAACGCGTATAAAAATAGTTAAGTGAAGGCGTCGACGTTCAGTACGTCGCCGTGAGGCTGAAATTCAGCCGCGGGGTATGGTTGGGGGTACGGGGCCCCTTCTTGAGCGGGTAACCGAAATCGAAGCGACCGCTGATTGCCTGGCTGATCAGAAAGCTGCTGCCGAAGCCGACCGACGCGAGTGTGTAGACGTCAACCTGTTCCGGCAACGGCTCACGCAGCTTCAGACGCGCCGCATCAAGGAAGGTGTAGATGCGCCAGTTTTCCACCACCGGATTGAGGTAGCTGAGCATCGGCGAACGCAGCTCTATCGAACCGACAGTGCCATAGTCTCCGGTGGCCTCTGCCGACAGATAACCCCGCACGGAGTTGAGACCGCCGGCGGCAATCTGCTCGCCCGAGACCAGCGGCGAATCGGTAATTTGCGTATTGAGTCGGCCACCGAGCTGCATGTTGTTGCTGAACGTATGCGTGCCGTTCAGATCAAGCTTGAGCACCAGGAAACTGGAGGTCGCCTTGTAGCGGTTGTAATCGAACTGCGAATCGTCGCTGCCGTAGCCGAAGAAACGGCTGGTACTGTTGAGCAGCGTGAAATTGATTCCGTACTGATTGCGCTCACCTTGCATGAAGCCTGCATAGGTCAGCGATACCGGCGCATATTTCAGCGGCACGGTGTCGCCTGCACCGTTCAGTTGCAGCGACTGATCGTTCTTTTTCAAATCGACGCCGGCGCCGAAAGCGTGATACCAGATTCCCGCATTGGGAACCGTGTAAGTCGCCTTGATGCCGATCGAATTGCCTTTGCCAAGCACGCTGGTGCCGCCGACGGTGGCGACGTTGCTGTTGGAGATGAAGCCCGATGCTTCAATCGCCCAGTTGGTGCCGCGCAGCGGCGCGCTGTACGATCCGGACCAGACGCGGGTCTGGTTCATGTCCTGCGGCGTGCCGAAATAGCTGAGCGAGGCGCTGTGGCCGAGCTGCCAGAGATTGTCGTAGCCGATCGAACCGGTCATGCGCAACGGCCTGGTGTCCGCGCTGTAGTCGTTATTGACGCCGACGCTGGCGCGCCACGGGCTGCTGTCGTCAACCTTGAGATCGACGTCCATGGTGCCGGGAACGCTGCCCTGCTTCACCAATGGCACCACCTGGCGTTTGGCGCCGCGATTGAGCGCGGTCAGTTCCACCTGCGCTTGCGTAAAATCGGGCACCGCGCCTTCCTTGAGCGCCGGCACCTGGTCGCGCACTTCGAGCGGCGAATTGTATTGCGCGCCGACCACGCGCACGCGGCCCACCTTGGTTTCGCTGACCTGCAGGAAAACCACGCCCTCGGTGACCTGCTGCTCCGGCAGGTCGACATACACCGATTGATAACCCTTGGCGTTATAGGCCGCCAGCAGCGCGTCGCGTGCGCCTTCCACGTCCTTCATGGTGCGTTGCGGCCCGAGGAATGGCGTAACCGCCTTTTCGATGCTGCGCGCGTCCAGCACGGTATTGCCGCGCACGATGTACTCGTTGATGTCGACGCGACGCGTGTCTTCGCTCGACGCAGCGGCCGGTGGCGCGACCGCATTGCCGGCCTCCTGGGCCGATGCGGCGCCCTCCACTCCCATACCCATTCCGGCCGCCAGCATTGCCAGGCATATCGCCCGCAGACAGCCAGGCGATCCGTGTTTGTTTCGGTTTGCTTCATGCATATGTGAACCCAGCCCTCTTAATCCAACTCTTCTCGGCGCCTTGCTTCGCGATGGCGAAGCCGGCATCTGTCATCAATGCCGTCGATCGGTATCGATGCAGCGTCTAAATGCATAGACGATTGGCATGCGCCGGAACCGTCAAATGTCATCAAACGTTCATAATTCTTTTTTTGACAATGTCCGGCGGCGTTGGCGAGCGGCGAAAAACCGCGTCGCTGAGAATTCCTTCGCTCTGCCGGACACGTACCGGGACGAGCTTGTTTTTGTTATTCGACGATGTCTCGGCACTGCTCTTTTTGATTGAAAGCCTTGCCGACATCGCCTATGCTGCGGTCATCGATTTCGGGAACGTAACGAGCCGAGATGCTAGCGGCAGGACGTGACCTCTCTGTGACAAAACCCGACGCGACGCCGGCAAAAAAATCATCCGAATCGCACTGCTCGCGTTGTGCAATCCGGGGCGGCGGCACACCCACACTGGAAAGAAAATCATGACCGTGAAAATAATCCTGCCGTTGCTCTTTTTTTCGTTTGCCGGCAGCGCTGCACCGGCATGGTCCGCGGAACCGGATGCTGCATCAAATGGAAATGCGGCGACCTGCATCGACGTTGTCGTCAATGGTGAGCACATTCCGTCTTATGACTGCCTGACGCAAAAGCTGATGCCAAAGGCGGCTGAAAAAAAACAGCCAACACCTGAGATGACTTCCGAGGCCATCGTCGGCAAGCCGTCCAATCAGCTCGGGCTGTTCAACTACACCGCCACCAGCAACCGCATGGGAAATACCTTTGGCACCTCGGTGTATCCGCAGCGCCCGTCGGCTGCACCGGCCGTTCCCGTGCTGCCGCGCTGACAACAAAAAAGCGGCGCCGGATCGATTGCCTCCGGCGCCGCTTTCTTCCACATCAGGTCAACGGTTCATTCCCTCATCACCAGTCCTGCCGCAGCTTGCGCTTTTCCGCTTCAGTCAGGCGCGACATCAGTTCCGGCTTGATCTCGTCGCCGTGTCCGGCGATCTGCACAAAACTGTTCTGGTCGTAACCTGGCTTGACGCCGTTTGACGAGGTCGGCGATGCGGCATCGCCGACGCCGCCGTCATTGCCGAAACCGAGTACCCGCACCGTGAAGATGGACGGCAATGCCTGGCGTGCTTCATTGCGGGCGCGCTGCACCGTGTCTTGCGCCGCCGCAGCTGCGGAACTGGCCGCCGCACTCGCGTTGCTCAGTGCGCCGACATTGACCGCCGCAACCGTCGGTATCCCAGCCGCTTCGCCCTTGACCTGGATGTTGGTCGCATTGACCACCTCCAGTGCGAAGATGTTGATGTTGCCCGAGACGCGGATACCCGCTTCGCCCGCGTCGATCTTGCCCAGGGGCGCGATCAGGTCGACGTCGCCGGCCTTGGCCTCCGGCACCGGACTGAGCGTGGCGATGCCTGCGCCCGAACTCGGCGCCTGCGGCGACAGCGCGGTGTTGCCCCACTGGTCGTAGACGCGTTTGGGCGGCGTGTACAGTACCGTGGTCTTGGAACCGCGGCCGGCGTTGATGTCGCCCTGCTCCGACCAGGCGAAGATATCGCCGCCGAACGTCGTCATCACGCGCGAAAGACCAAGCAACAGGCTCTTCTCGCTGAACAGCTGGATATTGCCCTGGCCTTGCGTCACCACGCCTGCGCTTGCCTGCGGCGCCTCGCCCTGAACGCCGACGACGATTTGCCCGCCCGGCGCCATCATCTGGATGTCGCCGCCGAAGTTGGTGTGCACGCCGGCGTTGCCGAACATCGTGATGTCGCCACTGCGGCGAATCTCATTGCTGGCGGCATCGCGATCCGGGAATAGCGTGGCGATCATGTCGCGGCTGCGCAGGAAGGAACCATAGCGGCGGCTTTCCTGATTGTTGTACTCGCGACCGCCTTCGCGCAGTTCGGCGTAGTACACGGACCGCAGGAAGACGCGTTGCTGCTCAGGCGCCAGCGCATTGAAGTACGCCAGCGCGTCGGCTTGATTGCCCTGGAAGCCGTAGCGATCCTTGAGCCAGACACCGAGTTCAGCGTTATATGTCTTTACGACCTTGCCCGACTGACTGGCCAATGCCGTGTTGGCGTCGGCCAGATTGGCCGGATTCAGGTAGCGCTTCGCAATCGCGGAGAAATCCAGCCCGCCCGCACCCATGCCCGCCATCATTGCGATGTCGGCGCCGGGACGGCTGTCGCCCTGCACCAATGCCCCGATACTGACGATGCTGGCCTTGCCTTCCTGCAGCAGATTGCGTCCGGCCGATACTTCCAGCGTGCCGGGACCGGCAACCTGAAGATTGGCGTACAGGATGTCGCGGCCGGCTTGCACCAACGAGATGTCGGTGCTGTTGTTGTGCACGAACAGACCGTTGGCATTGACGATGTCGCGTCCCGCCAGCACACGCGCTGCCGTAGCCGAGCGATACCAGACCGGGATGGTGCGTTCGGTATAAGGAGTATACGTCTGCACGTTACCGTTGCTCAGCCCCACCACGTCGCCGTTGACGGCGTAGAACAACGCCGCCGAGGGATCGCCAAGATGCAACGCGGTGGAGCCGATCGTATCGGGCCCGAACGCGAAGAGCGGGAAGCTGTTGGCAGCGCCCAGACTAGGCTTGCCACTGTAGCCGCCATCCTGGCTGAGCGTCCCGTTCAGACTGAGGTTGGACGATCCGGCAATCAGGGCGCCATTCGCGGCAAAGCCGGCAAACGCGGGATTGAACGGCGTCGGCAGCGGCGCATCGGAGCCCGACATGCTGATTGGATATGCACCGCCGAACAGCGAGTTACCCGCCAGGAACTCCAGTGCGCCCTTGGCTGAGGGCGCCAGCACCAGCGACTTCGTCGTCGGCGTGCTGTTCGATACCGGTGCGGCGGAGTAACCGTAATAGATGCTGCCGGTGGCCGCCGTCGCACGCAGAATCGAGGGGTAGACCACCACGATGTCGCCAGGGTTGCTGTTGCCGATCGAAGAACCCTGGTTGGCGACATCGGTGCCGGGCGTCAGATTGCCGCCAGCCGCGAACAGATTGACGGCCGTGCGCGGCGTCCACAATGAGAACCAGCTCTGGCCGCCGCCGGCATAGCGGTTGCCTGCCGCGGTGAAAGCCGTTGTGTTGGTGCTGAACACGCGACCGGGGTCGGCGGCGGTCGCCAGCACCAGGTCGCCCAGCGTGTCGAGATAGACTGCCGAGTCGCCCGGCATCAGCGTCAGGCCGCTGCCGCTAAGAGCGATGGTTGAGGTAAATGCATCAATGGAACGGGTGTCTGCCGCATCGCCGTCCGCCCCCGCCACCTGCGCTTGCAATTGGCGGTAACGCGGCTGAATGCCGCCGATGGCGCCGGCCGTCAGCGAGGTCATTCCGCGCAGATTGATCAGCGCGCCGTTGATGTCCTGATTCTGTATGCTGGCGCCGCTGTTGCCGTATTGCGAAACAGAGGTGTTGGCGTTCACCGCGCCGCCGACACGAATGCGCAGATCGCCGCCGCCGGTCAGCGTCAGCGTGCCATCCGCCCCGACCCGGCCGGTGCTGCCGACCGCAGCCACCAGCGCCTGGCTGCGTGGCGACGCCACCCCGGTCACGTCCCCGCGGCGCGTCAGGATGCCTGCATTGCCTCCGGCATCAATGCTCAGATTGCCTCCGCCCAGTGTACCGAATCCGGTAAAGCCGACCAGATACGGATCGGTCGAGTCCACATCGATGGACGGCACG
This sequence comes from Herbaspirillum lusitanum, assembly GCF_026127345.1. NCBI lineage: Bacteria > Pseudomonadati > Pseudomonadota > Betaproteobacteria > Burkholderiales > Oxalobacteraceae > Herbaspirillum > Herbaspirillum lusitanum. The sequence continues at coordinate 844,314 of NZ_QXFG01000008.1, forward strand.
TAAGCGCCGAAATTGATCCACCACGCGGTCGGGATGGCCTCCGTACCGCTGGCGGTGCTGCCTGTGCCCTGGCGCCACAGCCAGTTGCCGACGCTGGCGCTTGGAGTCTGCGAACGTTTGACTCCTTTGAACGCGCCCCAGGTGTCGCCGGTCACATCGCCGCCGACATTCACGCTCAGGTTGCCGCCCTGCTCCGGATACCAGGCCTGATAGCTTGCCAGCGCGTCGCTGTAATCTCCCGCAGGAATACCAATCGGGCTGCCGTTCTTGAGACTGCGCGGCTGGTTGTACGGATCGGCGCCGCCACCGTTGGTCAATGCCGCCGAGCGCGTTCCTGCAGTGTAGACGCCGAACGGCGACTGCATGAGCAAGTCGCGCGCCGCGTTGATACCCAGGTCGGCGCTGCCGGTGCGGATGACGCTGAACATCGGCGACTGCACGGTGTAAGCCGTGACGTCCTTGACCGGATTGATGAACTGGGAACATGAATTGGGGCTATAGCTGCAATAGTCCATGAATAAAGGGTCTACCGGTTGCCCCACTACGAAACTCGGATCCCACTTCGTGCCGTCAACGCCCCATACATAGCTGATGCGCTTGGGATCGATCGCACACAATCCTCCTCCTGCAGGATCGCAAACTCCAAGGTCGATATACAGTTGATCAACCGGGGCGCCGGGCTCCAAACCACTATCCGCAGCAGCGTCCGACCAGACCAGTCCGGTGCCGCCGAGACTGACTTCGACCTTGGTCATGGCATGCGTATCGGCCAGCACAACCGATCCCTTGGAGGTCGGTAGCACGGCGCGGCGATCCGCCGAGCCGAGATCGGCGCCGGCAGTCAGCTGCAATCCCCAACTGCTCGAACCCTGACCCAGCATCGGCGCCACCGCCCAGTTCCGGCCTTGCACGCCGCCGTTTGCCGGGCGCAGGCTGACCGGCTCATCGTTGAGCAGTTCCACCTTCGTCATCGCGGGAATCAGGGCGCCGCGCGCCAGCGCAACGCTGCTGCTGGCGGTCATGTCGACCGGCAGCGCCACGCCTTTGGGCCAGGTCAGTGCGGCGACATCGGCGTCGCTGCGCAGCACATTGCCAGCGCCCAGTTTCATACCGCTGCTGAGGACGACATTGCTGCCCAGTACCGTTCCGGCCGCCAACGCGACGCTGCCGTCGGCGTTGTAGACGTTGGCGCCCAGCACCGTGCCGGCCGCCAGCGTATGGCTGCCGTTGAGCGTAACGTCCACCGGTAGTACGGTGCCGCCAGGCAGGATGGCGCCGGCGACAGGTACGTCGTAGTTGAGGGTGGCATTCTTCGGGAACAAGGTGCCGGCTTCCAGCACGATGCCATCGACCGGGATCACGATATCGCCGCCGAACGGCGTCTCGCCTCTGCCCGCGGCGTTACGGCCTTCGGTCAGATACCAGCCCTTGTCGTCGGGTGTCGCAGGCGGCGGCGCAAAGCCGTCGTTGATGCTGCCGTAGACATTGATGTTGCCGCCGGCGCGCAATACCAGCACGCCGGGTTCGCCGTAGCCACGCAGATTCGGATCGAGACGGTTGGCGCCCGGCCCGTAGCGATAGCCGGACAGATCCAGGTCGCCCGCTACTGTCAGGTCGCCGCCGGGGTTGGTGATCTTGTTGCTGACGATTTCCACGCCCGGGCGCAGATGATAGCTTCCCAGTCCTGCCAGGCGACCGGCCAGATTGGTGTTCGCCAGTGCTGCGTTGATGTAAGCCTGGCTGTCGACGTCGATGCCGTCCAGGTAGGCTTGCGTCACCAGTTGCGGCGTATTGCCGGAGATATCCGGCAACGGCGCCAGCGGCGCGTCGTCGTAGCTGCGGAAGGCATTGACGGCAATGGTCTTGGCGCCGTTGATGAGCGGCGCACCGTTGACGGTGACAGCGACATCATTGGCGCCGGCGCCCGCGCCGCCTGCACTGCCGCCCAGGCGCGGCGCATTCAGGCTGAACGTGCCGCGCGCCGCACCATCGTTGCCTTGCGCGGTTGCGGTGCCGGCGCGCAGATCGACCGCGGCATTGGCGCCCAATGTGAGCATGCCGGCTTGGGTGGTCAGGTCGACGATGGCGCGGTTGGCACTGTCGATGATCTTGCCGTAGCTGTCCACCCGCAAGCCGGTGGCATGGGCGTCCAGCACGCCGTTGACGGTCAGGTCGTCCCTTGCCGACAGCCGGATGGCGCCGACCTGGAATCCGCTGGCGTCGATGCGGCCGTTGACGGTCAGTTTGCCGCCATCGACGGTCACTTCCACCTGGCGCGCCTTGACCTCGTCGCCGATGACCAGGTCGCCCTGCTTGATCTGGAAGCGGCGCGCGCCGAACACGTCGCCGCTGTTGAGCCGGGCGTTGAGTCCGGCGAAATCGTTGAGCGTCTGCGCGCGTACGGTCACTTCCGCCGCGTCGTAAGGCACGATGGTGCCGCCGGCGTCGTAGCGTCCGCTCGCCGCGCCGCGGATGCTGCCGGCCAGATCGACGTGGCCCGCCACCGCGCCCAGCGCGGTGGCCTTCAAGGTGCCGCCGCGATTGTTTTGCGCCGAGAGATCGATGATCGATCCGGCGCCCTGCACGATATTTCCGTTAGTGCTGTTGAGCAGCAGGTCACCGCCCCAGCTATAGCGGGTCTGTTCAAAGAACCTGATGGCGCGTCCTGACAGATCGATGTGCGCATCAGCGCCCAGCGTCAGGTCGTCGGCGGCGTTCAGCGACAGCTTGCCCGAATGCAGGGCAACGGCGGTATTGACGCTGATGCTGCGGCCGTTCAGCTGCAGTTCGGCACCGAGCGCATCGTTATTGGCCGCCGTGGAAACACCCGTCGGCGCCGACAGCGCGATGGCGCCGCCGGCGGTGACGCGATTGACCGAGCCGGCCTCACCCGTGACCATCGGCGCGACGATGTTGAGGTCGCCGCCAGTGTATTGATAACCCTGGCCGGCAACATAAGCACCCTGCTGGTGATAGACCTTCAGCGTGCCGGTGCCGTTGGCGGTGACGCGCTCGCCGGCGTTGAAATTGACCGCTCCGAATCCCAGCGCCAGGCGATCGGCGGAGACGCCCGCCAGCGGTTGCGAGTTCGGTCCGTTGCCGAACACGATGCGCTGTGCCGAAATATTCAGCGTGCCGTCACCCAGCAGGCTGCCGATGGCTGCGCCCGGCAGGTCCGGCGTGTACTGTCCGGAGCCGTTGCCGGTGCCGGTGACGACCTGCGACGACGTGGAGCCGGTCCAGACGAATTCTTCCGTGAGGATGTTGGCCTTGTCCGTCGCGGAACCATAGCCATAGATCGCCGGCGTACCGACCACCAGACGCTGGATCGAGGACTTGCCGCTGACCGGATTGCGTGTATCCAGATCAACCGATCCGTACATGTTGACCGACTCGCGCACGTTGAATATCAGCGACTCGACCGCCGGCACGCCGACGCCGGCATTGCCGGCCAGCAGACGATTGAGCACGCCCTGATTGAGCGACAAGCCCGCCGGCAGCATGCCGTTGGCCGCGGCGTTGCCGAGCGCGGCATCGCTGCCCATGTTCAGCGATGACACCGCAAGCAAGAGATTCCTGCTGCCGTAGCGTGCGTTCTCGGCTATCGTCAGCGCCTTGTTGGTGGCGATCGCCAGCGTGCCTTCGCTGTACAAGGCCGCGGCGCCGCTGCAGGCGCCGCCGTTGCATGCGCCGACATCAATGGCGCCGCCGCTCGATCCGGGCACGTTGGTCGGCAACAGATTGATCCAGCCGTTGGACAACCCGAGGACGCTGGCCGCTCCTGCGGAAAACACCACGCCGTTGCTGGAGTCGTAAGCGGCTGCACCACGGCCCAGCGTGCTGACGGACGCGCCTTGTTCGACGGTGATGCCGCCGGATGCACTGCCCGTTACCATGAACACTTCCGGAGCGCTCAACTGCGCCCCGCTGCGCACGACAAGACTGGCGGCGTCGCCCTTGAAGGTGGCGAAATTATCGCCATACTGCAGCTCCAGCGATCCGCCCAGGATCATGCGTGCCGGGTTGAAGGAATTCAGGTCCGATGCGTACAGGGACGCGCCGGTGAAGCCGGCCGAAGGCATCGCGCCGTCCGCCAGTACTTCCAGGTTGTAAGCCTTGGCGCTCAGCGTGCCGCCGAAGCCGCCGCTACCTGCCTTCGGATTGAACAATGCGGTGCCGTCGAATTGCAGCATGCGTACGCCGGGCTTGAGACGTACATAGCCGAAGTCCAGCACCAGGCCGCGGGCGTCGTCGCTGACCTCGCCGCGCATGCCGCCGCGCCGCGCCGCATCGGCGACGACAAAGGCGTTGTAGTCGGTTTCGTTGTAAGTGGATTGCTTGCGCACCGCGTCGGCAGGCGTCAGCACCAGTTGATTCGGCAGCGATGAACGTATTGCAGTATTTGCTACGCCGAGATAACCCGACGCGACATAGGAGCCGTTGCCGGTCGCGACGACACCGCCTCCCGGCGTGAGCGCGGTGCCCACTTCGACCCGGAATGCCCCCGGCAGCAGCGCATACGTCGATGGCATCAGCGTATAGGTACCGGCTTTCAGACCTGCGACATCGCTGTCGATGGTGATCTGCCGGCCGATCATCGGATCGGCGGCGCCGGCCTCGGCCGCTACCGGCGCATAGGTAGCGCCTGAACCCGGCACGATGGCATAGACGGCGTTGCCGGACTTGCTGAAGCCCGAAGTTGGATTGGCGTTGACCAGCGGCGTGCGGAGGATGTCAACGGAACCGCCGCGGCCGCTGATGAAACCGGCTCCGGTCAGTTCGCCGCCACCCGACAGGTCAAGCACCGAACCGCCGTGGCCGACAACACTGTCGGCGCTCATTGTGATGCCGCTGGTGCCCAGGGCCCGCAAGGCAATCGGTTTGCCTGCATAGTCATACGTCACGCCGTCGATGGTGCCGCCATACGGCATGAAAAGACCGGCACCGCTGACCGAGGTCAGACTGCCGGGCAACAAGTCGACCAGGCTCGCATGTGCGGTGGAAGCGCCGCGGCCGTCCGTGCCCAGCGTGATGCTGCCCAGCGGTGCGCGCACGACACCGCCCTGGCGCACAGTGTCGGCGCCCAGCATCAGCGAACCGAATACCGAGAACGGCGCCGCCGCATTGGTGCCGCCATAGCGCCGGATATCGAGCACACGGCCCGTGTCATAACCCGCCATGATCTGTGCGCTGGCGTTGGTGGCCGGATAAATCTGCGCCGCCGTGATACGCATGTTGCCGGTCGTCGCCAACTCAGTCGTGAGGCTACCCGACAAACCGAGTCCGGCGGTACCGCCGAGCAGGCGCAGATCGCCACGGCTGACCAGATCGACCGTATCGAAGCCGCGCTGATCGACGTCGACCAGGCTGTTGTTCTGTTGCCGTATCTGTCCGTGCGCGCCAAATCCGACACGATCCCGGACATCGATCAGATCCGCCGTCGCCGTGAACACGGCGTCGCTGGAACGTGTCGAGGCGCCGTTGCGCCAGGTCACGCCGTACATCACCTCAAAATCTTTGGCGGTGCGTGTGGCCGCACCCAGGCGCAAATAGGACGACGCCAGTCTTACCTGCGAGTTGGCCGCCGCGGTCTCCGCCAATCCGTAGCTGCCGGCATACAAGCGCATGCTTTGCGACGTCGTCAGATTGACGTCGCCGGCAAAACTCAGCGCGCCGTCGACCAGCAGCGACAGATTGCCGAACCCGCCATTGACCACTTGATCGACGCCGAGCCGTCCCGTCCCATAGACCAGCGCCGGATCGGTCTGGCCCGGCTGCAATGTCGGCGACAAGCCGCTGCCCTGCTGTGTTTGCGAAAAAATGAATTCGCGCTGGGCGCGCACGGCGTCGTCCGGCGGAGCATTGCTTGCGAACGCAAGTCTCTCCAACGCAATCGCCAGGGTACCGCCTGCCGCACCGGCGCCGCCTGCACGAGCGCGCAAGGTGCCGTCGAGATACAGGCTATGCGCCGATTTGAGAATGATGCTGCCGCCGTTGCTGGCGACATTGACCTGATTCATTTTTCCCGCTGCCGGGAAATCCAGTACGGCGCTGCTTCCCGACGCGTCCAGCAATGCGCCGGAACGAATGATCACGGCGATATCGGATGCATTGGCTTCGCCTTTGCCTTCCCAGTCCAGCGTGCCGCCGATGGCAATCGTGCCGCCGTCGCGCACCGTGCCGTAACGTCGTCCGTTCGCCGCCGTCGCGGTGACCGCGCGCGCCGCGACGTCGAGCACGGCGCTGTCGCCGATCCAGATCGAGCGCTGATGCGCGTGCTGCGAGGTGCTTTGCAGGCTGGTGGCCAACGGCGAATCGATGCCGATGGCGATATTGCCGCCCCATGCATTGAGACGTCCATCCACCACGATATTGCTCATGCCGCCGCCAAGCAGGCTGATCGAACGGCCGGGGTCAACAGAGATCACTGCACCGGCGCCGATGGCGATGTCGCCGCCTTCATTGGGACGCCGTTGCGACCGCAACGTCAGGTCGGCGCCTGCGCGTTGCACGATGCGCTGATTGAGTACGTCATCCTGCTGCTGCGGCGGCGTCCACACAGTCAGCAACGCACCGGCTTGATCGCTGCCGCTGAAACGATAGACCGGCATCGCGACATCCAGCTGCGCGCCCGCCGCGACCGCCAGACCCTGATGGCCGTTGATGTCGATACTGGAAAAACCGGATTGCAGGCGTGACGCATCGATGTTCAGCGCAGCCGGCGTCAGCGCCGGATCGCCTCCGATCACAACGGCATTGCCTGTCTCGATCTTGAACGCGCCGCCGCCGCTGACGCCGTAAGCGCGAACTTCGCCGTCCAGCCGGAGCGCCCCGCCATTGCTGGCGCCTGATGCGGCAGAATCGGCAATCAGCGATACATTGCCGCCCTTTCCGCCTTTTTGTTTTCCTTTGACCAGGATGGCCGCACCCGAAGAAACATCAATCACGCTGCCGCGTTCGATGCTGACGTCGTTGGCGGATTCCAGCGCCACCGAACCGCCGTCGACGTAAGCCGACGTATTGCCATCGCTTGTCACAGCGCTGCTCTGACGGCCGCGCAGGTCCAGCGTGGCGCCATCACGCAGCGCAATCAGCGAAGCGCCGCCCTGCGTCAATACCTGTGTGGTCGAACCGGCAACCCCCGACAAGAACAGGTTGCCCGCGCGCAGGCTACCGCCATGGATGGCGACGTCGGCACGGATGTCGATGTTGGCGCCGGTCAGGTTCAATTGGCCGCCGTCGGCCAGCGTCAACGCGCGGTCGATCACGATGGCGCCGCGCGTGCCGAGATCCAGTCCGCCCAGCGCCTGTGCGCTCAGCTGTTTGCTATCGAGCCAGACGGTGCCGTTGCGCGCGGGATCGAGGGCATCGCCGGCGCCCATGCCCAACGTGGTCTGCGCGATTTCACCGATGCGCACGTCGGTATTGAACAGATCGGTCCTGCCGATCGCCGAATAGTTTCCCAACGCCAGCAGCGCCGCACGCGCGGCGCTCGACTGCGACAGCTTGTAGCCGTCGCTTGTGGCGACTGACCGCACCGCGGTTTGCTGGGGACCGTTGTAGACATCGGCAACGATATTGCCTTCGATGACGGCCGTGGGCGCATTGATGATCAGCCGGCCGGCATCACGGCCGACGGTATAACCGTTCTGCAACAGCCGCTGCGGGCCGATCAGCGGATTGTAGTAATACGCGGTGGCGTTCTTTCCCCAGCGTACGTGTTCGTCCTCAAAACCCTTGTAGACACCGGTGTACATCATGTTCGCCGAAGCCGTACTGGCGTTGTACAACTGGCCGTCGGCGCCCTTGAGCCAGCTCTGGTTGAGGTAGCCGGTCTGGACATTGAGCGTGCCGCCCGACAGGTTAACGCTGGAGCCCGCCTGCGTGATGACTTCGGCGCCGCCGAGCATGATCGAACCGCCCTGCGCCGCCCACTCTCCGGCACGATGTCCCTGGTTGCCGAGATAGCCGCCGACCTCCAGCAAACCGCCGGCCGTATACCAGCGGTCCGACGCATAGCCGCCCGTCCCTGCGGGAACATAAATCAGCTGACGCGTATCGATCCACAGATTGCCGTTGAGCAGGCTACCGAGGTCGCGGTTCCCCGGCGCATCGCGCAATTCGTTGCCTTGTACATTGATCTTGATGTTGTTGACGTCCATCGCCAGGTTGACGCCCACCGTGCCGGAAACGTCAAGCGTCGCCTTGTCGGCGACGAAGCTACGTTTGACGGCGCTCACGGCGATCTGGCCGCCGGTGGCCAGTGTGGTCGAACCGCCCTGGAACTCGACGTCACCGCCGCTGACGATTTCGATGCGCGACTGATCGCGGCGATCGGAGAGTTTCGCCAGATTGTCGAAGCGCCCGGCGACGCTATTCGCGCGCAGAATATCCTGCGCTGCGGACTCGCTGATCAAGGCGTCGCGCTGGCTGTTGAGCGCGGTCGTCACGCCGTCGTCCTCGATCACAATGGCGGTGGTTGCGCCGGCGCCGAGCGTGACCTTGCCCTGCGCATCGCCGGCGGAATTGAGCAGGTGGATGGTGCCGCGCGTATTGACGGTGGTGCTGGCGACGGCCACGCCGTTCTGCTGCACGTCGCGTCCCGCCAGGGTGACGTCGCCTTCGCGGGCGACAATCAGTCCGCTGTTGCTGACCTTGCCGGCGCTGCTGCCTTGGTTGAACTGTGGGGCAATCTCGTTGCCGCGCGTGGTCGAGATGGTATTGCCGTCGGTGCCGACACCCTTGCGGATGATGAAGCTGTCGCCCGCAGCGAGTTCGGCCTGGCCGCGATTGGTGGTGATCTGGCCGGCATTGCTGACCTCAGTACCGAGCAGCAGCACGTAGCCGCCGCCTTGCGTGACTGAGCCCGGATTTCTGGTGGCGATCTGCGCGCCGGCCTCGACGATCAATTTGCCGTTGGCGTCCGTGAAACTGGCGGTGGTCTGATTGGCGCCGTACAGCCCCGTGGTGAACTGGCTGTCGCTGATGTTGGCCGCTGCCGCCACCAGGTTGCGCGTATCGATCTGGCTGCTGCCGCTGAAAATGATGCCGTTGCGATTGACGACCATCACCGTACCGTCGCCCTTGATCTGCCCTTGAATCTGGCTGGGACGCGCCAGCGGATCGTTGACGCGATTCAGTACCGCCCAATGCGGCAGCTGCAGGAAACTCAGGATGGTGTTCTTGCCGACGTTGAAGGTTTCCCAGTTCAGGATCGCCTTCTCGGCGGTCTGCTGGATCACGACCGAGGTCTTGCCGTCAGCCGTGGTCTGCGTCGGCGCGGTGGCATTAAGCCAGCCTTTGGTAAGGCTGTCGGTGTCGACTTTCAGACCACCATCCACCAAGCCGTCGGGCACGCCGGCGCCGTTCGTCGCCGCCAATCGCGCGGCCTGCTGTGCAGCTTGCTGGGCGGCGATGCCGCGTGCAATGAGCGTCAGGTTATTGAGGGAAGTCTGGAGCTGCTGGTTGGCCTTCTGTTGCTGCAAGGCCGGATTGGTGAGCGACGACGCCGGCATGCCGTTGGGAAGATAGCCGGTGCTGGCTGCCGTGCTTTGCGCTGCGCCCTTGGCGGCAAACCACGCGCTGCTGAAAGCCTGCTGCGCATGCGCGCTGTGCCACGCGCCGGTAGCAATGATCAAGGCCACTGCATGGGCCAGCGGTGCAGGATGAAAGTATCGTCGGTTGTTGCGTGTAGCGATACGTGCGTGCGCGCTGCGGCTGCGTGTATTCATGTTGAGTCCCGTAGATGGCTGAATCGTTCCCCGAGCAGCCATCCGCCCAAACGGCCGGCTGCGTCCGATAAAGTTTGCCGGTTGCGTTCTGCGGCATTTCTGCTGCATCGCAACCTGTCTCTACAAGGACGACGACCGGTTCTCAAAACCCCCAACTATTTTTCTCTGCGCACCGGCCAGCGATGACGCATCTTTTTTTTAACTCAATACCAGCACGCCGCCCGGTAGACGGCGCGCATTCAGATCAAAGGAATGCTGCAATTGCAACAAGGCGCCATCCAGCGCCGCAATCGAAAAACGTCCGCTCACGGCGCTGTCACGCAGCGCGTTCGTCGCCAGCACAACCCGGCCCGGACGATAGCGATTGATTTCGTCGATGACCTGTTGCAGCGGCGCCTGGCGGAAAATCAATTCGCCCTTGCGCCAGGCTGAAATGCCGGCCGTGTCGACGTCTGCGACGCGGCCGAGCGCATCGGCATCGTAAATGGTCTGCTGGCGCGGCTTCAAATCGACGGCGCCGCCCGGATGTACCACGCGCACGGCGCCCCGGATGCACGTCACGCAGACTTTGCCATCCAGATTGCGTACCTCGAACTGCCCCTCCCGGGCGGTACTGCGACCGACGCCGGCAACCACGTTGAACGCCGCGCCGCTGCCACGCAAATCGATGGCCGCCTCGCCCGAGATCAGATCGATCCCGCCGGTTTCGCCTGCCAGGGTTTCCGTGCGAATGCTGGTTTGGGTATTCAAGGTGATATTGATGCGCTCGTTCAAGGCCAGATCGCGTTGTTCGCCTTTGCCCGTACGCGCATCGGCCTGCCACTCGTTCAGCGACGGCCAGAGTTGCAAGGGCGGATGCACGATGGCAACACCGACTGCCGCCGCTGCTACGCCTCCGGCCACCCGCAGGAACATCCGACGCCCGGAATGAACAAGCCCGCCGGATTGCATGCTGCGTTCGTGCAATCTTGCTGCATCGCGGTTGCCTTGCAGCAGCTTGCCGATGGCCGGGCGCATGGCCTGCCATTGACGCCTGGCATCGATGAAAGCCTGCTGATGCGCCGGACTGGTCTGCTTCCAGCGCTTGAACGCCTGCGCATCCCATTCGGTGACGTCGCCTGAAGTCAGCCGGCGCAACCAGACCCGCGCTTCTTGCGCGAGCACGTCAGGCAGGTCGGAACGATCCTCAGGGGCTATCTTCACAGTCAGGCTTTCCACGGCCGGCGACAAGACCGGCGCTCAAAGGGCACCTGTATTTCCGGCTCGGTATAGAGTAAGACGTTTGTCGACATGGAAATCCGCAATTAATTTTTCTCTTCCAGCCTGGCAACACAGAAATCATGCGCGCGCTTGAGTTCGTGTTCGACGGTGCGCAGCGAGATATCCAGCTGTTGCGCGACCTCCTTTTGCGCCATGCCTTCCCAGCGCACCATGATCAGAATCTCGCGGCGGCGCGGCGGCATCCGCTCGAGGATACGCGCCAGCGCCTGCGCTTCGGACCGCGCTTCAGCGGTTTGCTCGGGGCCGGGCGCGCCGTCCGACAACTCCAGCAACTCATCGATCTCGCCGGGCGGTAGCGCCCTGCTCTGGCTGCGCCGGTTGTCGACCGCGATATTGGCCGCCATGCGCAACAGGAAGGCGTGCGGATTCAGGATCGGGCTCTGCCCTTCGAGACGCTGCAGGCGCAACCAGGTATCTTGTAGCGCATCACCGGCCAGATCATCGCTGCCGAGCACGCGCGTCAGCCGCCGCTTGAGATCGGCGTAGCGGCTGGTGAGATGCGTAAGCAGCGTGGCGCGGACGTCTTCGGACATATCAGCGCGCCTCCGCAGGGCAAAGCCGCCCCGATATCTTCCCCTGCGGAAGCATCAGCATGGTCAGCGGCTGCATCAGGTCTGCCGGTGGCGGCTGGCCAATGCCGACGTTGGCCAAGGTGTCGGTCAACATGCTGTCGCGACGCGCATCGCCGGTCGAACTGACCAAGCGCGGCTGCCGTATGCGCCCTTGCGCGTCGATGCGAAACCGCAGCAATGCCCGATAGCTCCCCGGCGCCGTATGCGCGTCCTTGCATAGCGCTTCCCACACCCTTGCCTGCACCAAGGCATCGTAGCGTTCGGAAACATGGCGTTTCGCTTCCGCACGCGCGGTTGCCTCGACGACGTCCGCTGCCGACAATTGTTTTAACGCAAACGTATTGAGCCCGCCTTCATGCAGCTGCTCGGCGGCCAGGCCGGTCCCTTGCAACAGGAGTTCCAGTGCGGCGCCGGCTTCGAGGCGGCCGCGGACGGCGGAGGAGCTCCTGCCCGCGGCCAGCTTGCTGGGAAACAGGACGGGGTTGCCCGTGATGACGGCATAGCGATCCAGGGCTGAAGCAAGAGATTGGCTCGGAATATCGAACTCAAAAGACGATGATTTTTCAGCGGTGTCGGCCGCAGCGGCATGGATTGCGGAATCACCGGCTTGCAGGGATTGACCCAACGCCTTCGCCGCCTGGGCGAAGGATGGACGTACCGCAAACAGGAGGCCGGCAGTGGCCAGGCATCCCGCCAGCGCAAGCACACTGACTGATGCCGGGCTACCTGTCATAGTTCGAATAGAGTGCAACCAGTTGGAATGGAGTCAAGCGGAAACAACAGACTTAGAGCCGCGACTATACCGGTCAAAAATTACATATCCGTGACATGAGGGAGGACGTCCGGCGCGGGCGTTGTGACGGAAGCAAGAGAACGTCGGGGAATTACATCGAGTCGGGTCTTTAAACGCCCAATGAACATGCCGGCGTGAACAACGGTGACTGGCGCATGAAAGAAATCCGTTCCCGATTAGCCGCTTATCATGGAAATGAACAAATTACATTGGGGACTCGTCAAATTACATCCAATGTTTATTTTGTTCACCAGCGCCCGTAGTCGTCCGAGAGCTCTAATTAAATCTATGGTCCGCATGCATCTGCTTGAGACTGCGCTTTTGCTTTCGAGATTTGGCGGATTCGGTTTTTAAGCCATGCGGATAGTTGAAATTTCGATCGTTACTTAATTTATGTAGAGCACTGCCAAATCAGTGTCTAGTGTTGAGCAGCTAGTGTCATGTTGCTGGGTTCTCCAGCCCTTCCACCAGCGCGTTCAAAGCTGCATCCAAGGGGGTCAGCCCCACCTTCTCGGGCACCAAGAGCCCATCGATCGCAAGCATGGTCATGCCGTGGACGAGGCCCCAACAGGCTGCCGCCTGGCCTTCTATCGGCCGCTTGCGAATACTTCCCGTGGCTTGGCCGCAGCGGAGGATTTCGAGGACAACATCGAATACCGCCAGTGCCCGCTCATTCAGGTGCATTCCCACTGCTTTTCCCTCCTCCGCGCTAAACATCAGGCGGTAGAGAGCCGGATTGCTCGTTCCGAACGCGACGTAGGCATGAGCTATCGACGTAAATTCGTCGCGCAGAGTTTTGGGCGCATCAGGCTTTGCTGCCGATAGGGATTCGCGCAGCCGGTCAAAGCCAATCATAGCGAGCTCTACAAGCAGCGCGGCCTTATCGGGAAAGTGTTTGTAGGGCGCTGCGTGGCTTACGCCAGCCCGGCGGGCGACTTCCCGCAGCGTGAACTGCCAGCCTTTCTCCTCCCGAAGCATATCCAAGGCGGTCTCGAGAACAGCACGACGGAGATCGCCATGGTGATAGGGGCGGTTGGATGTGTCTGACATGTAATCTCAAAAGTTGTTTGTGAATATATGTTGACAATGCCTACTTACGTACCTATAGTCAAGGCATAAGTTTCCACTGTCTACATTGGAGTGACCATGAACGCCATTGCAAAAATCACCGACGCTGATCAGCTACGCGGCCTCCTCGTCGGCCAACGGGTTGCCTTCCTTCGTGACGGGGCGCCCTCGCTGGCGCAGCGACGCGCTGATCTGTCGAAGTTCAGGAACATGATGATCGGACACCGCAGGGAAATCGAAGATGCCATCAATGCCGATTTTGGGCATCGCTCAAGGCACGAGACGGCGATCATGGAGGTTGGCGGGGTCGCCGAGGGCACGAAGTATCTGATCAGCAACCTTCGCAAGTTCATGGCTCCGATCCGCCGCCACGTTGCGCTGCACATGCGGCCCGGCAATGCCCGCATCGAATATCAGCCGCTTGGTGTTGTCGGCGTGATGTCGCCGTGGAACTATCCGGTGAACCTCGCGCTGATGCCGGTCATAACGGCCATCGCTGCCGGGAACCGGGTGATGCTGAAGCCTTCTGAATTTACACCCGCCACCAATTCGTTGCTCGCGAGAATGCTGGGCGGGATCTTTTCCGAAGACCAGTTCGCCATGGTGACCGGCGATTCGGACGTGGGGGCAGCGTTCTCTGCTTTGCCGTTCGACCATCTCGTCTTCACTGGCAGCACTGCGGTGGGGCGGTCGGTGATGAAGGCCGCTAGCGACAATCTTGTCCCTGTCACCCTTGAATTGGGGGGCAAATCACCGACCATCATCGCCAAGGGCCACTCCCTCGACCGGGCGGCCGCGTCCATTGCTTTCGGTAAGCTGCTCAGCGCTGGCCAGACCTGCATCGCTCCCGATTACGTACTCGTCCACGAAAACGACATCGACTCGTTCGTCGGATCGTATGACCGGAAAGTGGCGTCCTTTTATACGGACGGTCCGACAAGCGAGCACTACACCTCAATCTTCAACGAGCGGCATCACTCTCGGCTTCAGAGCTTGATCGACGATGCTCGCGCCAAAGGGGCGCAAATCATTGAGGTTGGCAATCGGCCCGGCGATGCTTCTCGTCGTCCCAATACGATGGCGCCAACCGTGGTGCTTGGCGTTACAGACGACATGCGCATCGCACATGAGGAAATATTCGGCCCAATACTACCGATTTTTACCTACCGCGATGTCGAAGAAGCAATCGCCTATGTAAATGCCCGTCCTCGGCCGCTCGCGCTCTACTACTTCGGTGCTGATGATGAGAACCGCCGCAAGGTGCTAAGCCGAACGATGTCCGGCAACGTCACCATTAACGGGACGATCATGCACATCGCTCAGGATGACTTGCCTTTCGGTGGCGTTGGGCCCAGCGGCATGGGCGCTTACCATGGCGTCGAGGGTTTCCGCACCTTCAGCCATGCCAAGGGGATCTATGAGCAGGGGCGCTGGAACCTCGCCAACCTGCTCCACGCGCCCTTCAAACAGCCGATCGATACCATTCTCAACATGATGCTACGGTGATCGAAATGCTATTCCCAATGAAACTAAGGATCATCTGCACATGATTGCCGACACATCGTTGCCATTACGCGGCGCCTGCGAATGCGGCGCTTGCTCATTCGAGTTGCATACGTTGCCGAAAGCCAGGTTCCGGTGCCACTGCCTGATCTGCCAGATCTTTAACGACAAACCGTTTGCGGATGTTGTTGCCGCTCGCGCCAAGGATGTCGTTCTGAAAAATGCTGGGAATATCTCATTCAAGAAATACCGTCTGCCCCCGAACTTCAACCGTGGAGTCTGCCGGACTTGCGGCAAGCCGATCGTGGAGGTTGCAGGCTTCGGGCCGTTCAAGGTGATGTTCATCCCGGCCAGCAATTTTGAACTAGTGGCGCAGTTGCCACCGGTTCGACTGGACATCTTCTATCATCGTCGTGTGCAGGACATGCCGGGTAGCCTGCCTAAGTACAGAGGCTATTACGCAAGTCTTTTGGCGGTCGGTAAATTGATCACGGGTGGGTTGTGAAATGGCGAGTCGGTCTATCTGGCTAGCGTGCACCAATTAATCTCTTGAACTGGGGTTCTTCAGTAGACGTTTTTAAATGATGCCGAACAATTTCGTTGTCCGCCTGGCTCATGCCACCTCCCCTTGATCCCCCTGCTTTCCGACAGTCGCTTCCTACACAACCTCGGGCACTTGGCCGATACCGCGTCCGTTGTCGGGAGCGCATCATCGCTTCACAATCTGTTTGTGTTCAGGAGCCAGTGATGACCAAAGATCATACCGACGCGACATCTAGTCCCAATGAAATCGTTAGTCGTCCGGAAGCGGAAATTCCAGGCAAGGAAGGCACGCTCGGTGGCGCCGCCCCGCTCGACGCGCGCCCGGGTGTCCAGAGCGCGCGCAAGGATGGAGTGCTTGACGTTGTCAACAATGCAGGCGACGCCACCGGGAAGCGCGAGGAACGTGCCGGAGGGCCGGCGCCCGCGCATCCGTCAAAGACGGAATGACGGTCGGCGTGACCGTCACACGAGCGGCAGGCTAACGAATTTCCCGGGCGTCCTGACCTTTGGGAAATTCAAACTTCTCGTCGGAGTGCTTTGTGGAAAATTTTTCCGCCTTGACCTGTGCCTGTGTCGTTTCGGGCGCTGAACCGGTATCGGTTTTCGTCGGAGACGTCGTAGATAGTGCAGGTAGTCCATGTTCCACCCGCAATCGATTTTTGGCTTCGAATAACTGACTTCCCAATTCGATCAGGTCAAGCCCGGAATCCCGGGCTTTGGGAAACATTTCCTTCTCCTCCTCTTCCACGTGGTGCTCGATCTGTTCGCCGAGGACTTTGATTTTGGCGTCGAACATCGGATCGCCTGGCTTGAGCTCTCCAATTTGCTGGATGAGAGATTTGGCGCCGTCATGCTCCACGAGCGCTTCATTCATCAGATCGGCATCGTCTATTTTTTGACGCACGCGCGGATAGAATATTTTTTCTTCGATTTCCATGTGGATCAGCAGAGCCCCACAAACTTTTTTTGCAATTTCCATTTTCTGGTCGTCGCCGGCATGTTCCTTGATATTTTCATATTTATCGAACAGTTCTTTGGCTTCCTGATGATCCGCTTTGAGTAACACGATGGCGTCTTGGCTAGTAGTGTTCACGATTTTCCTCCGAAAAGATGTATCGATAAAAATGCACGATTAGTGTCTCGTTTCCACCGGAGAGAAAACATCAGAAAATGACTCAAGCTACTGTAAGAAAAGTAAGAAAATCGTGGGAAAATTTGTCTCTTTGCATGAATGCCGGCCGTTCCTCTACCTGCCGTTACCATCGATCCCCTCCCACAGATCAGAAAAAGCACCGTGAATCGTTCCGATACCCAAACACATGCCTTCGCAGACCATCCGCGAGCAGCCCTCGATCACCTGGTCATCAACACCCACTACGATATTGACGCCGCGCAGACCCTGTTCGACGGCCTCGGTTTCACCGTCACCCCACGCGGCTATCACACCTTGGGCTCGGTCAATCATCTTGTCGTATTGGCCGGCGGTTATCTGGAACTGATCGGCCAGCCACGTGACAGCGACAAGGTTCGGCAGGAAATCCTCGATAGCCCGGTCGGCATCGACGGCCTGGTCTACGCCGTCGACGACATCGAGGCTTGCCACGACCGCTGGCTCGCCCTGGGTCTCGATGCACAGCCGGTCCAGCACTTTTCACGGCCGGTGCAAGTTGCGGACAAGTCGGTTGATGCGCGTTTTTCCACCGCTCGCCTGCGTCCTGGCCAATTTGCCGCCGGCCGGGTCTACGCATGCCGGCATCTGACGCCGGAACTGGTCTGGCGGCCGGAATGGATGGCCCATGCCAATGGCGTGCGGGGTATTTCCAGTCTGCTGGTGGTCGATAAGGATCCCGTACAGGCTGCGGAAAGCTACGCCCGCCTGGGCCTTTGGGGAACGGACTTTGCGTTGGAGTTTGCGGGTGCCGGCAGCTTACCGGCGCGCTTCGGCGAGCTGGCCGCGTGTGCGCCGCAACGGGATGCGTGCTTTACTGCGATCCGATTCCGTGGCGGTGATCGCGGCTTCATTTCAGCCCGGGCGCGTGCGCTTGGTTTGCCGGTCCGGGAAGATGTGGACACGCTTGCATTGGCCTTGCCGGCGTTTCGTACCTTGCTGGAGTTTGCGGACTGACGACCGGTTGCGCCAACGATATCATGGCGTCTTCCGTGCTTCAGCCAGTTTGGCCTTGACGCCCGGATTCCGGACTGCCGTCTTCATCAACCAACAGGAAGTTGGTTCCCCGCGCTGACGGTGTCTGCGCGCCTCCCTCACTCCCCACATTTCCCACATTTCCCGCGCTCTCGTCCTTGAGACCGACGCCGGTCAGTTGGCGCCTGTGCGCTTCCGTCAGCAGGTAGTCGAGTTTGCCGGCCGCTTCGTCGTAGCGCATGCCTTCGGGCCGGACGTTGGAGATGCAGTTGCGTTCGGCATCGGTCATGCCCACACGCGGCATCCAGGTCAGGTACAAGCCCATGCTGTCCGGCGAGCTGAGGCCCGGCCGTTCGCCGATCATGACCACCACCAGCCGGGTCCGCAACAGGCTGCCGATGTCGTCGCCGATGGCAACGCGGCCCTGACGCACGATGGTCAGTGGCGCCTGTGTCCAGCAGCGCGGCGCGATGCGTTGCTGCACGGCCTGCAGAAAAGGTACGGCATTTCTGGAGATGGCCAGCGCCGACAGGCCGTCGGCGATCACGAAGGCAAGATCATGAATCCGCTCTTGCGGTGCGTCTCCATCGCTTCCCTGCTTCGTTTCCGGATAGTCCGCAGCAGCGCTCAGCGTCGCACGCGCTGCTGCGCTGAGGCGCCGGCCCAGATCGGGACGCTGCAGATAAGTCAGGCGATCCGTGGCGGCACTGTCGAGCACCTGACATTCTTCGGCGCCGGGAATGCCGGCTTGCAGCAGCTGCGCACGCAGGGCTTCGGTGTCCAGCGCCAGGTGCACGGCGTCGCGCGCCTGCGCGTGCGCCAGTTGAAAGGCCAGTTGCGGCGCGGTCGGCAAGCTGACGCCTGCGCGTCCCAAGGCGATGCGGGCAGCCGTGAATTGGCGCAGCGCTTGCCAGGGATTGTCGACGACGGGAGATTTATTGTCGGGCATCGCCGCTGCTCCCCGGTTTCACGACAGGCGCCGCAAGGCGTCGCGAAAAGTCGGCGGCAAGCCGTCGTTGAGGCGGAACTGCGGCTCGTTGCTGAAGATCTGCATGCGCTGCAGCCATGCCTCGAATTCGGGCGCCGGCGCCAGTCCGAGCACACGTCGCACGTACAAGGCATCGTGGAATGAGGTGGTCTGATAGTTGAGCATGATGTCGTCGGAACCGGGAATGCCCATGACGAAACTGCAGCCGGCCGTCGCCAGCAACGTCAACAGGTTGTCCATGTCGTTCTGGTCGGCCTCGGCGTGATTGGTGTAGCAGACGTCGCAACCCATCGGCAGGCCGAGAAGCTTGGCGCAGAAATGGTCTTCCAGTCCGGCGCGGATGATCTGCTTGCCGTCGTAGAGGTACTCGGGGCCGATGAAGCCGACCACGGTGTTGGCCAGCAGCGGCTTGAACTTGCGCGCCACCGCATAGGCGCGCGCTTCGCAGGTTTGCTGGTCCATGCCGTGGTGGGCGCCTGCCGACAGCGCGCTGCCCTGCCCGGTTTCAAAATACATGACGTTGTCGCCGACCGTGCCGCGCCCCAGCGACAGCGCCGCATCGCGCGCTTCGGCCAGCAATGCCAGGTCGATGCCGAAGCTGCGGTTGGCGGCTTCGGTGCCGGCGATCGATTGGAACACCAGGTCGACCGGCGCGCCGCGTTCGATGGCGGCAATCGTGTTGGTCACGTGGGTCAGTACGCAAGACTGCGTCGGGATCTCGTAGCGCGCAATGATGTCGGCCATCATCGTGACCAGATTGACCACTTGCGGCACGTTGTCGGTGGCCGGATTGATGCCAAATACGGCGTCGCCGCTGCCGTACAGCAAACCGTCCAGCAGGCTGGCGGCAATGCCGGTGGCGTCGTCGGTCGGATGGTTGGGCTGCAGGCGTGTCGACAGCCGTCCGGCCAGGCCGATGGTGTTGCGGAACGCGGTGACCACGCGGCACTTCTTCGCCACCAGGATCAGGTCCTGGTTGCGCATGATCTTGCTCACCGCTGCGGCCATTTCCGGCGTGATGCCCGGCGCCACCGCGCTGAGCGTCGCGCTGTCGACGTCGTCCCCGAGCAGCCAGTTGCGGAAATCGCCCACCGTCAGGTGGCTGATCGTCGCGAACGCAGCGGCATCGTGCTCGTCGATGATCAGGCGCGTCACCTCGTCGGTTTCATACGGCGCGAGCGTTTCGTTGAGGAAAATGCGCAGCGGCAGTTCCGCCAGGGCCATCTGCGCCACTGCACGCTGTTCCGCGCTGGCGGCGCCGACGCCCGCCAGCATGTCGCCGGAACGCAGCGGCGTCGCCTTGGCCATCAGTTCCCGGAGATCGCGGAACTGATGCGTGATGGCGCCGACGGTGTGGCTGAACTGATGGGACGGCACGTTTCCTTTTTCCTCAGATGATGATCCCGACCAGATCCGGTCAAACGATCAAACTAAACTGTCAACAGCGGCGTCGTCTTGCCGTACTTGATGCTGGTTTCCACGGGCAGCCAGTTGCCGGTGGACTCTTGCCGGCCTTGCAACAGGAAGCGCGGCTGGCCGGCGGCGATCTGCGTTGCCGCCAGTTTCGACAACTCGCCGATCTTGCCGTTCTTCATGCGGTTGACGATCAGGCCGTAGCGCGTATCGGCGAAGTCCCTGAGCATATCGTAATCGCCATCGCTGTCTCCCGCCACGAAAATCGGGCCGTAGCCTTTGGCGGCCACCAGTTCGCTTTTGATCGCCACCGTCTTCCCCGGTCCCCAGGTCAGCGGCCAGTTCTTCAGGTAGGCATTTTTGTAGATGCTGCCGTCGCGTTCGAGACGCAGGCCGATGATGTTCTCGCGGGCCACGTTGTAGCCGTACTTCGGATTGGTCGCAAACACCGCCACCACGTCCTCGAGCGACGCGGTGCAGACATAGATGTCGATGCCGTGATCGCGGAACGTGTCCATCATGCCGCCGATCTCGGTACAAAGGCGAATGCCGTGGAAATGGCCGACGCTGACCACGCCGGCCTTGCCGGGACGGTTGGCGGGGCTGGTGTACTTGACCTTGGCGAGGGCGGCGCCCAGGGCTGCATCGTTGGATGCTTCGGCCAGCGCCGACACTTCGGCCACGGTCATGTTGGCGAAGAAATAAATCACCCACGGATAGCCGACATTGACGCCGTGGGTATCGTTGACGGCTTCATACAGGTAGTAGAGCTTGGCGCGGAAATCCAGGAATTCGCTGGTCGTGCTGATGTCTTCGAGCGACCTGGCGCCGGCAAAACCCTTGTAGTTCGCATGCAGGAAAGCATAGTCGGCATCCAGGTCGGCGCAGATCGAATCGAGGTCCACCACTTTGCCTGCGGCATTCTTGAAGTCCGCGGTGAACGGCCCCGGCGGCACGTTCTGGCGGATGATCGCGCTGAATTCGGCCGGCGTAAGCTTGAACGACAAGGTGTTGATCTGGTGCATCAACAGCGCTTCTTCGCAATCGTTCATGATGCTGGTGTTGTCCCAGTCGAACACGGCGTAAGGCTTCTTGCCGCTCTTGTAACCGCGCGAAGTATTGCCATACACGGCGATCATCTGCTCCACCATTTCACGATTGCGCGGCGCCCATTTGGCGCGATCGAGCCCGACCGGCGCCTTGACGGTTTTTGCCTGCGCCGCCAACGGCGCGCCGATCAGCGCGGCGCCGGCCGCCGAAGCCAGCGCGCGTCCCAGAAATCCCCGTCGCGCGATCGCCTCTGCGGCCGGCGCGTTTCCCTGTTGATTGTTTTTCATTGATGGACTCTCTTGTAGGTGACTATTTGTGGCTCAAAGGTGGATAAGGCGTGCTGCAAAAATCAGTTGCCGCTTCTAAGTGACGATCGCCGCCGCGCGCTGGCTGCCGGTCAGCAGGAAGTAGCCGTAGCCGAGCGCCAGGAACACCAGGAAGATGACGAAAATCAGCGGGTTGTAATAGATCATGGTGGCCATGCAGACCAGCGCCCCAAACAGCGCGAACGCCGGGAAGAATGGATACAGCGGCGCCCGGAACGGCCGCACCAGGCCGGCTTCGCTGCGACGTAGTTTGAACAGGCTGAGCATGCTCAGGATGTACATCAGGATCGCGCCGAACACCGACATCGTGACGATGTTGGCGGTCAGCGTCTGGCCGCCGACGGTGATCAGTTCATCGCTGTAAATCGCCGCGATGCCGACCGCGCCGCCGGCCAGGATGGCGCGGTGCGGGGTCTTGAAACGCGGATGCACCTTGGCGAAATACGCCGGCAGGTAGGCTTCCCGCGACAAGGCGAAGATCTGGCGCGAATAGCCCAGGATGATGCCGTGGAACGATGCCACCAGGCCGAACAGGCCCAGCCACACCAGCATGTGCAGCCAGTTGCTGTTGGCGCCGACGATCAGCTTCATCGCCTGCGGCAGCGGATCGTTGATGTTCGACAGCTTGCTCCAGTCCCCTGCTCCGCCGGCGAACAGCATCACGCCGATGGCCAGCACCACCAGCGTCAGGATGCCGGTGATATAGGCGATCGGAATGGAGCGTCGTGGGTCCCTGGCTTCTTCCGCCGCCATGGCGACGCCTTCGATCGCCAGGAAAAACCAGATCGCGAACGGGATCGCCGCGAACATGCCCGGGATCGACGCCAGGCTGAAACTGTCGCTGCCGGACCAGCCGCCCTTGGTGAAATTGGCGAGCGAAAAGCCCGGCGACACCACGCCCATGAACACCAGCAGTTCGAAGATGGCCAACAGCGTCACGCAGAGTTCAAACGTCGCGGCGATCTGCACGCCGACGATATTGAGCGTCATGAACACGAGGTAGGCGCCCAGCGCCGCCAGCTTGGGGTCGACCGTCGGGAACTGCACGTTGAGATAGGCGCCGATGGCCAGCGCAATCGCCGGCGGCGCGAACACGAACTCGATCAGTGTCGCCGCGCCGGCCAGGTAACCGCCGGTCGGACCGAACGCGCGCTTGCTGTAAGCAAACGGGCCGCCCGCATGCGGGATCGAGGTGGTCAGTTCCGTAAAGCTGAAGATGAACGTGGTATACATCGCCGCGATGAACAGCGCGGTGACGGTGAAGCCGAGCGTGCCGGCCGACGCCCAGCCGTAGCTCCAGCCGAAATATTCGCCTGAAATCACCAGCCCGACGGCGATACCCCATAGCTGCAATGTGCTCAACACCGGCTTGAGGCCCGCGTGCCGGCTGGATGTCGCTGAATCCATATGAATGCTCCTGTGCAATGGCGGATGCGTTGATCGGAGACCAACCGGGACGGGGCAACGACCGTTGCGGGCATAGCGTTTGCTTGCAAACGTTCTCATTGGCCCCGGCATTGAATATAACAACGGGGAAAAACCGGCGTTATCGAAAATCGGCAAAGTTGCGATGCCTCCATCTCACAGGAAATCGCCGCGTTCACTTCAACGGGATAAAACTCTTGTCAATGTTCCATCACTCATCACCGCCTGCCAGTCCGGGCGCACCGCCGCTGCACATCGGCGAAGCCTTGCGCACCGTTGTCGCACATGACGTCGATGAACATGCCCACAATCTGACCAATTGGGAACAGCGCTACGACCAAATCACGCATGGTCGTTTTTGTGGTGAATTGAATGAATGGCAGGCGCACGGCTTGCAGATATTTCGCGAGCGCAGCAGCCGCGCCGTGTTGCAGTCTTGCTGCGTATGGCCCGACGCTTTCTGGTTCGGCATCGAACCGCAGGCGCGCGGCATGCGCATCAACGGCCGCAACGTCGGCGCCGGCATGATCATGACGCAGCCCGGTCATCGCGAGTTTGAGCTGATGACGCCCGACGATCATGAGATCCTCGGCATCGTGATCCAGCGCAATACCCTGCTTGCCGCCGCCGATCGTCTTGGCTGCCGGATCGAATGGTCCAGACTGGCTGCAGCGGAACTGTTGCATGTCGGCCAGGACGCGCTGCTTGCCTGCGCGCAGCACATCCAGACCTTGCTCGATGCGCAGGCGCCGCAGGGCGCGCAGGCGATGCAGCAAGACCACGTCATCACCACGCTACTGGCCATGCTCGACGCCGGCGAGGTCGAGAACGACGCCTGCACCAGCCTGCTGCGCCGACGGCGCATCGTCGGCGATGCGCGCGACTACGCCATGGACAACCAGGATGTGCCGATCACGATTTCGATGCTGTGCGAACAACTGCACGTGAGCCGGCGCACGCTGCAATATTGTTTTGAAGATGTGCTGGGCATCAGCCCGATGACTTACCTGCGTTCGTTGCGCCTGAACGGCGTACGACGCCAGCTGATGCAGGGTGCGGCAGCAGTATCGCCGCATGCCGTCCGGGTCGGCGACGTTGCGGCAGCCTGGGGATTCAGCAATTTCAGCCAGTTTTCCTGCGACTACAAGAAGCTGTTCGGCGAGTCGCCGTCCAGCGCCTTGCGCGCCGCAGCCTGAATAGACTCAGGCGCCGACCAGCTTCTTGAACGTCGCCAGCACGGCGTCACCCTTGAACGGCTTGACGATCCAGCCCTTGATGCCGGCCGCCTTGCCGCGCTCTTTCATGATCGGCGAATTCTCGGTGGTCAGCATGATGATGTTGACGGCGGCGTTGCCGAGCTCGCTGCGGATCTTTTCAGCCATGGTCAGGCCATCCATATTGGGCATGTTGACGTCGGACACCACCAGCCTGATCGACGGATCGCCCTTGAGTTTGACCAGACCGTCGCGGCCGTCCACGGCCAGGGCCACGTCGAGGCCGTTCTTCTTGAGGAAATCGCCTACTTCGGCGCGGACCGTGCTGGAGTCGTCGACTACGAGGATTTGTGCCATGGGTTCTTGAGGTTCTTTGCGTTGGATGAATGGTGTTAAAACAGTTCGAGCTCGCCGGTGTCGCTGCCCAGCTCTTCCGCCGACACCGCAAAGTCGATGTCGGCATAGGCCGAAACGCTCAGCGTCACGTGGAAGCGCGGCGCGTCGTCCATGTCAACTGCGAAATGGCGCACGTGCTGGCAGTTGAGCGTCTGCAGGTACGCGGCGCAGTTGCTGTCGATGACGTTCGGCGTGGACATGCCGATGTGCGGGAAGAAATTGCCGAGGTCGCGGTTGAGGATGCCGCAGCACAGGTTGCCGCTTTCGGCGATGGCGTCCATGAAAGTCTGCTCGCTCATCTCGGCTTCGTCGATGTTGTTGATGCGTGCAAAATGGGCGCGCGTGGCGGCGTCGGGCGTGAAATAGAACATCGCCATCAAACGGAACAGGTAGGACGAGACCGTCAGCACCACCATTTTCTTCTCGGGAATCCCGACGTCGTCGGCCAGCACCGATATGTCCACTCGTGCGCCGGACGGCGCCATCCCGGATTTCAGCGATTGCGTGAGCAGCGTATCGAAGCCATCTTTGGCGGATTGGGTCAGCATGGTCGGTTTCTCGCTATCAGGCGGCCAGCGCTTCTTTGGTTTTCTTGTTGATCAGGTCGAGGCCGATGACGGCGCCGATGATCATCTTGCCGCCGGCCTGCAGATCCTGGAACGTGGTGGTCGTGATCAGGTCGTTCTGGTACAGATTGGCGCGATAGCTCTTGGACAGTTTCTCGGCGCGCTGCGCCAGGTCGCGCACCTCCGACGCCACCACCGCGAAGCCGCGGCCGTACGTGCCGGCGCGTGCCGCTTCGATCGAGGCGTTGAGCGCGACGATGATGACCTGGTTGACGATCAGCGCGAACTCGTCGTTCTTGCGATGCATCTCGCGGTTGTGCGTGATCAGCACGTTCATATCGTCATGCCAGCGCTCGAAGGTGCGCATCAGGCCGAGCAGATTGGAGATGGTTTCCTGCGAGGCATCGCAGTTCTCGAGCACGCGCGCGACGCTTTGCGAATTCTGCGAACTGAGCTGCGCCACCACTTTTTCGGTGTCGCGCCGCGTCTGCGCCAGGCGCACGTCGTTGTCGCGGCGTTGTGCTTCCAGTTCCTGCTGACGGGCGTCGATGTTCTGCTGGTACTCGTCCAGCGTCAGCTGGACGTTGCGCTTGAGCGCGTCGACCTGGTCGACATCGACCATGCGCCGCATGCGCATCTTCTGCCGTTTCAGCATCAGGGCCAGCGGCACGCCGGACAACAGTGCGCCCAGCAAGACGAAAAGAATCTGGTTCAACATCATGAAACGTTCCTTGCGATAAATCAGTTGCGACAATAGCCCTGCCCTGTCCGCTCAAGCCACCTGCGGATCGCCGTCCGCAGCCACGATGCCGGCCGGTGCAGTCTGGTCGAGATCAGGCAGCGGATAGGCGACATCAATGCCGTCGATTTCCAC
This sequence comes from Herbaspirillum lusitanum, assembly GCF_026127345.1. Taxonomy (NCBI): domain Bacteria; kingdom Pseudomonadati; phylum Pseudomonadota; class Betaproteobacteria; order Burkholderiales; family Oxalobacteraceae; genus Herbaspirillum; species Herbaspirillum lusitanum. Next base: position 870,200 of record NZ_QXFG01000008.1, read on the forward strand.
GGCGATGTTTTCCGGCAGCAGGACATTGATCTGGAAGGGACGGAAATCGGCGCCTTCGGCGTGGTCGAGGAATTCAATCTCGATGCGGCCGTGTTCCTGCGTCACGAAATCCAGCACCGCATCCATGCCGACGCCGCGGCCGGACACGTCGGTCACTTCGCTGCGCGTCGAGAAACCGGCGCGCATGATCAGACGCGCCAGTTCGGCGTCGCTCAGCACGGCGTCGGCGGCGATCAGTTGCTTGTCGACGGCGGTGCGGCGGATATGCGCCAGCGCCAGGCCGCGGCCGTCGTCGGACAGCGCCATGTGCAGCATGTTGTCCATCACGCCCAGTTGCAGGCGGATCGTTCCGGCAGCCTGTTTGCCCTTGGCCTGGCGTTCTTCCGGCGTTTCCAGCCCATGATCCATGGCGTTGCGGATCAGGTGCATGAATACATTCTTGAGCAGCGGCGAGGCATGCGTATGGATGACGTAGCCGTTGTCTTCGATCTCCACCGCCGGTGCGGCCTTGCCCAGTTCGCTCGCCAGCGCCGGCAGCGAATCGGTGACGCTGGCCAGGATGTCGGCCACCTGCTCGGTACCGAGCAGGCGCAATGTCTTGCGTACGGCGTTGCGGACCGCGACCAGTTCATGCAGGTTGGCGGTGTTGACGGTTTCCAGGCGATGCAGGCTTTCCTGGATATGTTTGCGATCGATGGTCAGGATGTGGCGCTCCACGGCTGCCGCCTGTTCCGGCGCGGCCTTGCGGCCCAGCGTGACTTCGTTGATGCGGGCGTAACGATCGACGGCGACGCGCACGCGGGCCAGATCCTGCAGCAGGCGTTCCTGCTCCCAGACCGCACCGGTTTCCGGATGGCGCAGGTCGTCGTAGTGCTGCTCGACGTCGTGCACCACGTTGCTCAGGTGCAGCAGGCCGTAGGTGCGACCGTTGCCCTTGATGGTGTGCATGTTGCGGAACAGCTTGGCGATGGCGAAGGCGGTGGCTTCCGGATTCTGATGGACGATCTGCTCGTTCTCGTCGAGGAAGCGGCGCGAGGTGGCGATGAAGTCTTCGAACTTCGGCGCGGCGACGGCGAGGATTTCGCCGATCATTTCCAGCTCGTGTTTCTGTTCGTTGGCTTCCGCTGCCAGCTTGCGCAGCTCGGTGACGTCACGCACGCACAGCATCAGGCGGATCACGGTGTCGGCGTCGTCGGTGATCGGCGACCAGCTCAGGTCCAGGATCTTGACGCGGCCGTCAGCCATCTTCTTTTCGACTTCACCGACCATCAGGTGTTCGTTGAATTCGAAGTTCATGATGTCTTCGCCGATGCAGGCGCCGCCGATGGCCTCGATCTGCGACAAGGTGTCAGCACCCAGCGACGTGCCGGCGAACACCAGCTCCATCAGGTCGCGGCCGGCGATGTCGGTGGTCTCGAACACGGTTTCGAGGAAGGCGGAATATTCCGGATGGACCTTGTTGCCGTCGACCACGGTCAGGATGCCTTGCGGGATGTTCTGCAGCATGGCCTGCATGTCGGCAGTCTTTTGCTTTACCAGCGCCGAGGCTTCCTCGATCTTTTCGACCATGCCATTGAAGGCGACGATGGAATGGCCCACTTCATCCATGCGATCGACCGGCAGGCGGCGCGTGAAATCCTGGCTGGCAGCGATCTCGGTCATCATGGTTTGCATGCGGCTGATCGGACCGGTGATCTGGCGATACAACAGGAAGCCGATCAGCGCCAGCGCAATCACGGCCACGGCGGTGACGCCCGAGATCGTGGTGGTGGTCGACGCCAGGTTCTGGTTCAGTGCGGCGATCGCGCTGTCCTTGCTGCGATTCTTCTCGATGCGCAGCGTGTCGACCACGCCTTCGAGTTCAGCCTGGTATTGCACCACGTTGCCGAAGAAGGACGCCTGCGCCAGCGCATCCTTGCCGGCCAGCTTGAACTTGGCGGTGCTGTCGATGGCGCCGAAATAATTGTCCAGGCTTTCCCTGGCCTGTTCGATCAGGCCCTTCTGCGCCTGGCTTGCGGCCTGTCCTGCCTGGAACTCCAGCGCTTTTTCGAGCGTGGCCTTCTTGGCGGCGAGCTTTTCATTTTCCTGCACGACCAGTTGCGCGTCGGTCTCGGCCACCATCACCATGGCCGCCAGCTGCACATCCTTCAGTTGGCCCACCAGGTCGGACGAGGCCAGCACGCTCGGCACCACGCCTTCGGTCACCGACTTCACCTCGACCGCACTGCTGCGCGACTGAAACACGGCGTAACCGCCGATGGCTGAAATGGCGATGAACGTGAGGATGACGAGCAAGGTAATGCGCAGACGGATAGTCATTTGTCTTTTCCCTGGAGACTGGCAAGCGGCACGCCCTCTGGGGTGGAACGCGCGGCTTTTTTGTGATGGCCGCATTGTTGCATTCGAGTATTACTACTCCATGACAACAGGGGTCAAACAGGAAATAGAGCGGGTATTGCCGTACATCAATAAACTTGATGGAGAGCACTTACAAGAATGCAGCAAGGAATGCACCCGGAGGTAAGCGCCACCGCCGCTATCGCTGCGGCAAAACATGAAATCCCAAAGCCGGATACCATATTCACCTGGCAACCCACCCACCTACGACAAGCCGCGGCATGCATCGCGGCAACGAGGCACCAGGAGACAACATGCAGACGCTGGAACAAGCCCCCGCCCTTGCGCCTTTCGCGCGCACCGCCCGCCATCCCGGCGCGCCCGATCCGGTGCGCATCGTCAGCCTGGCCGGTCCGGCAATGGCCGTGACGATCACGCTCGAAGCCGGGCGCAACCTGCGCGACGCCATCGCGATTCCTTTAGCGGCCGCCGGGATTGCAGGCGGCACCGTCCGCATCGAAAACCTCAAGGTCGCGCCGCACCACTACCTCATGCCGGCGTTGTCGGACGACGGCAAGCACGCCGCCTTCTACAGCGATCCGCACGAGGTCGCAGGCGGCGTCACCATCGAACTGGCCTGCGCCACCTTCGGCCGGCGCGACGGCGCGCCGTTCGTGCACTGCCATGCGGTCTGGACGGATGCAGAAGGCCAGCGTCGCGGCGGCCACATGCTGATGGATCAGAGCATCGTCGCAGAGACGGCGCAGGCGCAAGCCTGGGGCGTGCACAATGCCACCATGGAAACGCGCTTCGATCCGGAAACCAATTTCACCCTGTTCCACCCTGCCGTGGTGGCCGCAGAGACCGGCGACGGCGGCCGTCGCACCTTGCTGGCGCGCATCCGTCCCGATGAAGACCTGACCATCGCCATTGAAGAAGTCTGTCGCACGCACGGCGTCAAGAATGCCGTCGTGCGCGGCAGCGTCGGCAGCATCATCGGCGCGGAATTCGACGACGGCCGCGTGATCGAGGATCGCGCCACCGAAATCCTGGTGCGTTCCGGCCACGTCAGCCGGGGACATGAAGGCGTACGGGCGCAACTCGACATCGCGCTGATCGATCCCCGCGGGCACGTCTGCGAAGGCGTGCTGGCGCGCGGACGCAATCCGGTGCTGATCTGCTTTGAACTGGTGTTGGAAGAGCTTGAGTAAGGCGGAAATACAGCGAAAACAAGGCCGAAGCGACGTGACCTTAACGTTGTTCTGATTTGCTGCTGCAGAGTCGCGCCATGGCGACTGCAGCGCGCCAGGCCTTCTTGCGCCTGGAAACGATCTTGACGCTGCTCGGCGTCATATCCAGCGGACGCGCATTGTCGACGAACTGTTCGACGTAACAGGCGAATTTGCGCTTGTCCAGCTTGAGCACACAAGGCACGTATTCAATATTCGGTGTCGATGCAGTTTTTTTCATACTCCCTCCTGCCGAAACAATCACCCGAAAATCCGCGACCCGGCAAAAATCTGCCGCCAGACTCATGCAGGGAAACAGGTGCGCCTGGCAGCAGGCCCGGGGGGGCGATTCGGGGATTCGGTCAATGATGCCAGGATGCTTATGTCTTGATACTCATGTCTTGATGTTAGTTCGCAATGTCATTTACTTCTTTGCGTCCAACTTGGCCTTCAACGCATTCGCCATGTCCAGGTGATGCTGCAGGTTAGGCAGCGTCTTGGCGGCAAAATCCTTGACGTCAGGATCCTTGGCTTCGGCAGCGTGCTTGCTGAACAGCTTGACCGTGTCCTTGTGCGCCGAAACGCCGATCATGCTGATGTATTGTTTATCGAAGGTCGCACCGTCCAGCTTCTCCAGTATGGCGATCTTGGCGCGCTGGGCGACGCTCGGTTCGGTCGGCGGTTCGACGTTCTTGGTGGCGGCCAGCTTCTTGAGGTCGTCGCCCACGGTAGTGTGCTCGTCGACCATCAGCGTGGCAAAGCTCTTCACATCAGGATTGGTGGTCTTTTCCAGCGCGATCTTGCTGGCCTTGATCTCGGCATTGCCGGCTTCGGCAGCGCTGTTGATGAAGCTCTTGTCGGCGCGCGGCAACTCATCGGCGCGCGCATGGCCGATCATCAACGCCAGCCCGGCGACGCTCACCGCAGTCACGCCCAGGACCCTGATCAGGGTGCCGGAACGGCGAGGTGCGAGTTTAGCTGACTGCATGCGAAACTGCGGACGGAAAGTCGATGCCATGGTGTTCTCCTTCTTGGTTTATCGGTAACGATTTCGCTGCGGACAGTACCGCAACAACATGAGGTCAATGTAGTGCAGCGCCACGCCTCGCAAAATCGGACAGCGCCGCTGGTGCCTGTAGGAATTCAGGAGCTTTACGGATTCCTACATGGATTTACCGGCGTGACCGATACAGGCGTCGTGTGGGCAAGCCTATGCTGGACAACTACTCCACCCTGTCCACCCTGCCGAGGAAGCCATGTCCACCACCGTCGCCCAAATGCTCGTTGAAACCCTCCACACCATCGGCGTGCGCCAGATATTCGGGGTTGTCGGCGATGCGCTCAATCCCTTCACGGAAGCCGTGCGCAAGGACAAACGCATCGAGTGGATCGGCGTGCGTCATGAAGAAGGCGCCGCGCTGGCCGCCGCCGGACAAGCCAAACTCACCGGCAAGCTCGCGGTCTGTTGCGGCACCACAGGCCCCGGCGCCAACCACCTGGTCGCGGGGCTGTATGAAGCGCGCAAGGACCACGCACCGGTGCTGGCGATTTCCGGCGGCGTGCCGGCCGGCCGGCGCGGCATCGACTACTTGCAGGAAAACAACCCGGACCTGCTGTTTCGCGACGTCGCCGCCTACACCCAGACCATCATCGATCCGGCGCAGGCGGTGCAAGTGGCGCACCAAGCCATCGCCCAGGCTTACCACCAGCGCGGCGTCGCCCACATCAGCATCCCGGCCGACGTGATCGGCGTCAAGCTGCCGGGGACCCCGTCCGTCGCCAGCCTGAATACCTTGCGCCCGCAGCCTGAAGTGACGCCGCCCGAAAGCGAAATCGCCCACGCCGCGCAACTGATCAACGCCGCCAAATCGGTTGCCATCTTCGTCGGCAATGGCGCGCGCTCCTCCATAGCCGATATCGCCGTGCTGGCCGAAAAACTGCAAGCTCCGATCCTGCACACCTTCCGCGCCAAGGACATGCTGCCCTACGATCATCCGCATTGGATCGGCGGTGTCGGCCTGATCGGCGGCGCACCCGGCATGGATGCCATGCGCGATGCCGGGCTGCTGCTGATGCTCGGCACCGACTATCCCTATTCCGAATTCCTGCCCACCCGCACCCAGACCGTGCAGATCGACGAACGCGGCTTCGTGCTGGGACGCCGCATGCCCGTCGACCTCGGCATCACCGGCTCGGTCGGTCCGGCGGTGACGCAGTTGCTGCCACAGGTGCAGGGCAAGACCGACAACGCCTTCCTGCGCAAGGTCGGCGAGCATCGCAAGCAATGGAACGAGACGCTCGACAAGCACGCCGTGCTGCCGGCCGATGCCGGCAAGGGACCGGTCAAGCCACAATACCTGGCGCGCCGCCTGAGCGACCGCGCCGCTGAAGACGCGGTCTTCGTGGTCGATACCGGCGTGGTGACGCTGTGGTGCGGCAACTGGATCCGCCAGAGCGGCCGTCAGCGCATCCTGGCCTCATTCAACAACGCCGCCGTCGGCACTTCATTGGGCCAGGGCAACGGCATCCAGGCGCTCGATCGCGACCGTCAGGTGATCGTGGCGGTGGGCGACGGCGGCTTCACGATGTTGCTGGGCGAATTCATGACTGCCGTCGAACACAAACTGCCGGTCAAGGTGGTAGTGTTCAACAATCGTGAATGGGGACTGGTGCATCTGGAAATGGAGGAAGCCGGCCTGCCCGCCTTCGAAGGCGCCGAATTCCCCAACCTCGACTTTGCGCTGTTCGCCGGCGCCTGCGGCGCGCAGGGCTTTACGGCCAAGACGCCGGCGCAGCTGGAAGAAGTACTGGAGCCTTTCCTCGCCGCACCTGGACCGGCTATCCTGAACGTGTTCATCGATCCTTCAGAGCTGCCGATCATGCCGCACATCAAGCTCGACCAGATCTGGCATTTCGGTATGGCCAAGGTCAAGGAAGCGATGATTTCGATGGGCGGCGCCGGCTAGCTAAGCCGATGCCCGCCAGGAAAACCCGGACGAGGAATACATGAAACTCAAAGGATCCTGCCACTGCGGCGCCGTCAGCTTCACGCTCAACAGCAATACGCCCTATCCTTATCAACGCTGCTATTGCTCGATCTGCCGCAAGACCCAAGGCGGCGGTGGCTATGCCGTCAACCTCGGCGGCGACTTCCACAGCCTCAAGATCAAGGGCGCCGACGACGTCAGCGTCTATCACGCCCGCCTCAAACGCAAAGGCGAAAAGCGTATCCACACCAGCACCGGCCAGCGCCATTTTTGCCGCCGTTGCGGCAGCGCGCTGTGGTTGTACGATCCGACCTGGCCCGATCTGGTGCATCCGTTTGCATCGGCCATCGACACGCCTCTGCCGACGCCGCCTGACTACACGCATCTGCTGCTGGATTACAAGGCGCCATGGGTAGAGGTCGAGGTCAAGGCCGGCCGCAAAGACAAGCAATTTGCACAATTCCCCAAGGAGTCGTTGCTCGAATGGCATCAGCGTCACGGCTTTGCCGAGGCGGATGATTAGATTTATGTCGTGCCCGGATCTTCATTGCGCTGCTTGTGCAGCACGTCGTGGAAGCGCCCTGCCGTCTGCGGCTTGATGAAAAGCGCCACGATTTCCGGATGCAATGCATGGAGGTGCGTCTCCATTTCAATGACCAGCGCTTCGATCTGCGGTGTAGTGAGCTTGTCTTCGAATTCCACGCTGAGCGCCGCCAGGATCTGATGCGGCGCCAAGTGCACGGTCAACACGCCGTTGGCGCCGGCCACGCCGTCCAGCGAAGTGGCTTCCGCCAGGATGGAGTCCAGCACCTCCTGCTGCGCACGTTCGCCGATCAGCAAGCCCTTGGTTTCCTGTCCCAGCACGGCGGCAGTCGCCGCCAGGATCACGCCGATCACGATCGACGCGACGCCATCCCAGATCGGCTCGTTGAAATGCTGCGACAGCCAGATGCCGGCGAACGCGGCTGCAATTCCCAGCAGTGCGGCGGTGTCTTCCAGCAGGACAATGAAGGTCGGCGGATCCTTGCTCCGCAGGACCTCGTCGGGCAGTTCGGCAAGGCGTTTGCGGCCCTTGAACTTGTGCAGCGTCAATAGCCACGAGCATCCCTCGAAGATGGCCGCCGCCAGCAACACAAGGTAATTGGCGACGACATTTTCCATCGGTTCCGGATCAAGGATGTGCCGGATACCTTCGTAGATCGACAGGCCTGCGCCAAAGGTGACGATCAGCACCGCCACCACGAAACTCCAGAAATAGACTTCGCGGCCGTAGCCGAGCGGATGGTCGTGGTCGGGCCGCCGGTTGGCGCGCTGCAAACCATACAGCAGCAGGAGCTCGTTGCCCATGTCGACCAGGGAATGGATGCTCTCGCTGAGCATGGCCGAACTACCGGTCCATGCCGCCGCCCACAGCTTCGTGAGCGCGACGAGGAAGTTGCCGGCGAGCGCGGCATAAATCACCAGCCGCGACGATTCTGCGGGCTGCTGCAAGCGGCTCAATAATTGACCGGAAGCGTGTCGGGAAGCATGTCGCGAGATGTTAACCATCAATCGTCCCTGGCGTCCCTGGCGCCCTGCGGCGCCCGCCGGCGATTGCGCAGGTATACCACCTGCCCCACCAGTGCCGCGCACAAGGTCGCCGCGTTGGACGCAACAAATACCCAGTTATCGACGCTGGCGCTATAGATCACGAAGCCGGTCGAGGTTGCCAGCTGGCCGATGAACATCCAGTGCGAGACGCCCTTGGTGCTGCCGCTGCGCCACTGCGTAAAGACTTGTGCGGACACCGTGAGCAGCAGGAGCAACGCGCTGATCCATCCGACTACATCCATCATCGCGGCCTTCTTTCTTCGAATGTGTGCTGTTGTTGCATTCCGCTTTTACATCGCGCTTTGTAAGTCCTACAAGGCAATCAGGCGCTGTCCGATGCCGGGCCGGCGCGCTTGCGATTAGGCTTGGTCATCGCATCCCATCCTGCAAGGAGCATCCGATGAACGCCCATTCCCATGCCTCCCAAGCCCGTGAACAATATGCCGATGAATTGATGCGCCGCTATCTCGAGCTGCGCCGCTGGGCCGTGGAAAACTGGCCCAACCCCGAGCAACCGCTGCAGGCGGCGGATTTCATCGCGACGGATCGTGAGCTGCAATTGCTGCTTGGCGCGCGCCTGAACGTCGACAAATACGCTCAGCAGCGCCCCGCCAATGCACAATACGAAGACGTCACCCCGATGCCCTGGCCTTGACCCCGGATCAGATCCGGCCTGTATAAGAGCGATTGCCCTGCAGGTCGACATACCGCGGCGGCGTCAGCGGGTCGAAGTCCTCCCAGTCGCCGTGTTCGATATGTCCTTCGCTGCGTTCGATGTCGGCCGCCTTGAGTGAGTGCAGCAAGGCAATGGCTTCGTTTTCCTGGGGTATGCCTTCCACCGCGACAGCCACACGCATGCCTGCCTTGCGCACTTCCACTTCCTGCGTATGGCGGCCGCCTTCATCGGTATCGTCGGTGGCGTTGAGCGTGCCTACCAGCGAACCCAGATGCGCACCAACCAGGCCGCCAAGTGCCGGACCGGCCGGCCCCGTGACAGGTGCCGTAGTCGAACCTACCGTAGCGCCGACTATGGCGCCGGTCGCTACACCTGCTGCCACGCCGGTCGGGGTGTCCTTGGCCCCCGGCGATTCATTACGGTCGCCTCCGACCGGATAAGTGTCATGCTGACCTGCGGGATTGAGATAAAAGGTGGTGATGGCATCCCGTGGATAACCGGCCTGGACCAGCTCATCCACCGCGTACTCGGTCTCATCCACTAATTGAAATCTGCCTAAAATGATCGAGGACATGTGAATCTCCTTGCAAACATAAGCCGCCAAGCACTCTTGTCGTCTTCTACCGATACTAGTCGGCCCCGGAGCGCCCCACGATAGGCGAGCTCCGCATTTGTCTGTAGGAATTGCTGCGGTTTTACCCGGAAAGCACCAGCACATCCACCGGAAGTGTCCTCAGCACATCCGCTACAACAATCCGCTGCTCACGCACCGCTCCTTCGGAGCCGGACAAGACGCTTTGCCATTCGCCGGCCGGCCCCCCTTGCGGCAACTGCACCGCCGTGTCGCCCCAGCGCTCCGGCGGGATCAGCGGCGTCGCCGCATGCAGCGTTTGCGCCGTATGGCCGCTGACGATCAAGCGCGCCGCGTGGCGGCTGACCAGGATGATGATCGTCAACCCGCCGCTGCGGCGTGCAAACGCAATCAGCTTGTCCGCCAGTTCGCCGGTGACCGCCAACGGTACATATTCGCCGGTGGTGAACAATTCCTCCCTGCCGCTGCGGAAATGCAGCAGCGTACGGATCACCTGCTGTTTGCAGGCGCCGCTGCGCCAATCCTCCAGCGTCAGCGGCGCCGTCCGGCCGGTTTGCATCAGGCGTTGCCGCAAGGCGTAATCAACCGGTCGCCGGTTGTCGGGATCGACCAGGCTGAAATCCCACAGATCGCATCCCTGATACAGATCCGGCACACCCGGCACGGTCAGTCGCAATACCGTCTGGCCGAGGCTGTTGAGCACGCCGGCGGCGGCGACTTCCTGGACGAAATGCCGTAATGCCGGCAGGAAAGCATTGTCGGCATCGGCCCGCAGGATGCGCCGCAGGAAGCCGTCGCACTGTCCTTCATAGTCCGGATCGGGTGCATTCCAATCGGAGCGGCGTTTGGCCTCGCGCAAGGCTTTTTGCTGCCAGGCAGAAACGCGTTCCAGCAAATTCGCTTCCCCGGATTGCTCCAGCGGCCACGCGCCGATCAGCGTCTGGTACAGCATCAGTTCGTCGACCGCATCGATCGGCATCTGCACGCGCGCGGTCTGGTTGAGCGCACGCCAGCGCTGCAAGGTGCTTTGCCAGTGCGCCGGGATTTCGCTGAGCACCGCCAGCCGCATGCGCGCATCTTCACCGCGCTTGTGGTCGTGCGTTGCCGTCGCCAGCATCGCCAGCGGGAAATCCTGCTGGCGGCGCATCACGTGCCGGTGGAAATCCTCGACGCTGATCCCCAACTGATCCGGCTCCGAACCGACTTCATTGCGCGACAGCAAGCGGCCGTAGCGATAGAACGCGGTGTCTTCGGTCGACTTGGCCGTCAATGGCGGCGTCAGTTGCTGGAAGCGCGTCAGCGCGCGCCAATGCAACTGGGCATGGCGTTCGTCTTGCATTCCGGGTTGCGGCGGATCGGCGAGAAGAGCGACGATCGCTTCCAGAGCGGCCTGGTCCGATTTCGCCAGCAGCTCGCGCACGCGTGCGGCGGTGGCGCGGATCACGAAGGCATCGCGGGCGTTGCAGCCTGCGCGAATACCGTAGGTGCGGTACACCGGGAAATACACCAGCAATTCCCGCAGGCAGCGCCGGATCGCCATCAGCGACAGGTCGCGCGTGCTCACTGCGGAGCGCGCCAGTGCATGCAGCGCTGAGGTCAGCGCATTGAATTCGCTGGCGAAATTACGCTCCAGCAACAACCGCCGTGTGCTGTGCACCAGATAGTCGAATCCGTCGGGATCGGTCCGATATTCCTTCCAGACCGCGTCCAGCAGGGCGACGCCATCGTCGTCATGCAACACCGCCGCAGCCTGGTCCATGAAGTCGTACCCGGTGGTGCCGTCGATACCCCAGTCTGTCGGCAGGTTTTCTTCCGCGCCGAGGATCTTCTCGGCGACGATGTAGACCGGCGCGCCCTGCGTCAGCGCTTCCAGCCGCTGACGCAAACGTTGCACATAGGCCGCGGGCTCCGCCAGGCCATCGATGTGGTCGAGCCGCACGCCGTCGATAATGCCTTCGCCGACCAGGCGGAACAGCAAGGCATGCATGGCTTCGAACACGTCGTCCTGCTCCACTCGCATGCCGATGAGATCGCCGATTTCAAAGAAACGACGCCAGTTGATCTCGTCGCCGGCGTTGCGCCAGTCGCACAGGCGATAGTGCTGACGCTCCAGCAATTCGTGCAAGGCGCTCGCGCCCTCCGGCGTCAGGGCCGAGAATTTTTCCAGGCCGGCAACAATCGCGGCGTGCACGGCCGGATCTGCGGCGACCTGCTCCAGCACGCGCCAGGCGTGTACGGCGCAGCTCTGGCGTTCTTCCTGCACCGCGGCTTCCAGCACGCGCCGGAACGCCCCGACAGCCTCCTGCAATCGCGACGATCCGGAATCAGCCGCGCCGAGCAGGTCGACATAATCTTCCGGCGCCAGCGGCAGGCGGTTGCCAGGACAGATCACGTACAAACGGCCGGCGTCCAATTCCAACTTGATTTCGCCGGCGCGCAGCAACTCGCCGTAAGGCTTGCCAAGCACCGGCAGCAGCACCTTGCCGTGCAGCGCCGGATCGGCCCCCTGCCATTCGATGTCGAACCAGCTTGCATATCGGCTGTGCTGTCCCCACAGCAGTACATCGCGCCACCACGGATTCTGTTCGCCCAGCGCCATGTGATTCGGGACGATGTCGACGATCAGTCCCATGCGCCGTTCGTGCAAGGCCTGCACCAGCCGGCGCAGGCCGTCTTCGCCGCCCAGTTCCGGATTGATGCGGGTCGGGTCGACAACGTCGTAGCCGTGCGTCGATCCGCTGCGCGCGGTAAAGACCGGCGACGCATACAGATGGCTGATGCCCAGCCCGGCGAAATAATCGATCTGCGCCAGCGCGTCGTCAAAGGTGAAATCGCGATGGAATTGCAAGCGCAGCGTGGCGCGTGGAATCAGTGTCCGGGCGGATGCGGGGGCGTTCAAGGTTTCCTGCCTGTCTTGTCTGTGTTTTTTGCGTGGACGGTACGTTGCAACAGCCGCATGCGCCGGCGGCAATCGACGTGGTCCAGCAGCGTCTCCGCGGTGGCCGGCAAGCGGCGTTGCCAGTTGGGATGAGTGTCGACGGTGCCGGGCAGGTTAGGCTGCTCTTCCAGTCCGAGCAAATCCTCAATCGGCAGCAGGGCCAGCGGCGCAGGCGTTTGCGCGATGAAAGCGGCGGCGCCGTCGATCACGTCCTGCGGCGCGTCGGCGGCGGGCTGATCGCCGACTACGCATTCGGCGTCGAGCAAGGCCTGCCACAACAGACTGCGGTCCTCGTCACGATCAGCACGGGTCTGCGCATCGGTAGCGCCCGGCATCAACAGGTCGAGCCTGGTCCGCCAGCCTATGTCGCTGCCCTGCCACCAGCCGGATACGGTCGGCAGGTCATGCGTCGAGGTGGTCGCGATGGCGTGCGCCGGCCATTGCGCCGGCGGCAGGAAGTTCGCGCGCGCATCGCGCTGGAACCACAGCACCCCGATGCCGAGCAAGCCGGCATCCTTGATCTCGGCGTCGAAACCTTCAGGCACGGTGCCCAGGTCTTCTCCGATGACGACTGCGCGATGACGCCACGACTCCAGCGCAATCAGTCGCAGCAGGTCGCGCGCCGGATAGCGCAGGTACGCGCCTTCATTGGCATCGCCGCCTTCGGGCGCGAGCCACAGCCTGGTCAGGCCCATGACGTGATCGATACGCACGCCGCCGGCATTGGCGAAGGCCGAGCGCAGCATCGCAATGTAGGAGCGGAATCCCTGCGCGCGCAAGGCCAGCGGCGAAAACGCGCCGATGCCCCAGTTCTGGCCGCGGGTGTTGAGCAAGTCAGGCGGAGCACCCGCCGACAAACCGGTGATCATCTCGGATCTGTGGCTCCACGACTGGCTGCCGCCGTTGTCGGCGCCCACCGCGAGATCGGCAATCAGTCCGACCGCCATGCCCGCTTCCCGCGCGGATTGCTGTGCCGCCTGCATCCATCGCGACGCCTGCCATTGCAGGAAGATGTGGAAATCCACTTCACCGCTCTGCTCTTCCGCCAGACGTTTCAACTCGGCGCTGCCCGGTCGGTGATAGCGCTCCGGCCAACGCCGCCAATCGCTGGCGACTCCGATATCCTTGGTGTGCAGCCAGTGATGCAGCGTCTCGAACAGCGCGTGGTCCGCCAGCGCCTGCCCTCCTTGCAACCGGAACGCCGCCAGTTCGGCCGAAGGTCGCTCCTGCATGCGAAACATGGCGTACAGATGGCGCAGCAGCATCATGCGATGCGCGCCGGCTTCGGGCCAGTTGACCAGGCTGGTCTGCTCCAGCCGCCGGTGCCGTGCCAACAACTCGGCGCCGCCTTCATTGAGCACCTGCGCCACGGCATCCGCGCCGAGCACCGCCGCCGGATCGATGTACAGCACATTGAGGAACAGCCGGCTCGATGGCGAATAAGGACTGAAACGATGCGCATCTGCCGCGAACATCGCATGCACCGGTGAAATCGCCAGCGCCGACGCGCCCTCCGCACCGGCCCGTGCAGCCAGTTCGGCCAGACCGGTGAAGTTGCCGATGCCGCCGTCGCCTTGGCTGCGCAGGCCGTACAACTGCAGGGCCAGGCCCCAACCGCGGTCTGCATGCGTTTTGAAATACTTGTGCGGCGTGGCGTCGAAGGCATCGGCCACGCTGTAGCAACGACGCGGCGCCACCGCCAGCGTGATCTCGGCCTCGCCCACCTGCAGGCGATGGTAGCCGTACTCGTCGATCGCTTCCAGCGTCGGCGTGCGGCTGTCGTCGGCCGACACGCGGCGCTCGATCTTGCGGCCGGATTCCAGCGTGATCAGGCAAGTGCGACCATGCAGACCGCAATGTTCGGGCAAGGAGACCGGTTGATCGATTTCTGCAGTGATCAGCGGAGGCAACTCGCGCGACTGATTGCCGCGCTGCAGTTGGGCCATGCTGTCGAGCGCCTGGCGATGGCTGTCGCACGGCAGGCCGAGCGCCGCCAGGATGGTGCGCAGCGACGCCGGCGTCACGCGTTGCGGCTGGTTATAGGCGTCGATCCAGTCGACAGAAATACCGGCCAGCGCCGCCAGCGTAAATATCGCCTGGTCGTAGTCGCTGGGCGGCTGCTCTTCGATGGGAAGTGATGTGGCGGGAGTCATCTTGCAGCCTCTCGTATGGCCAGGATGGAATGTGCCGGCAGCGTGCCTTCCGCGAGCGCGTCAAGCACGCCGCCGCTGTCGAACAGGACGTCGGCGCCGGCCGGCGTCACCAGTGTTTCGAGTGACTCGCGCAGCGGTTGCTCGCCCAGATTGACGGTGATGTTGAGCACGGCGCCGTTGTTCAGCCGCCAGCGCGCATAGACGGCTTTCAGGCCGATGGCCTGCGCATCGAGTGCGACCGCACCGGGCAGGTACGGCGTGATGGCTTCGCGCCGGATCAGCAGCAGGCGGTAGCACCAGCCCATCCACTGGCCGGCGCTCTTGTCTTCGTCCGGCGAGACCGGTTCCGGAATCGACGCCATGAAGGTGGAAAAACTGTTCGGATCCGGCAAGGCGTCCAGCGCCTCTGGATCGGAGAACTCGGGAAAGCGCGAGAATTCATTGCGGCGGCCGTTGCGCACGGCGTCTGCCAGCTTCTCGTCGGCGTGACTGGTGAAGTAATAGAACGGCTGCGATGCGCCGTATTCCTCGCCCATGAACAGCATCGGAATCTGCGGCGACAGCAACAGCAAAGCCTGCGCCGCGCGCAGCGCGTCCGGATGCGCCAGCGCAGTCAGGCGTTCGCCTTGGGCGCGATTGCCGATCTGGTCGTGATTCTGCAGGAACAGCACGAACGCGGTCGGTGGCAATTCGACGCTGGATTCGCCGCGCACTTCGTTGTCGCGATACGGCGAGGGCTCGCCCTGGTAGATGAAACCTTCGCGCAGGCAGCGCGCCAGCTTCTCGGCCGGCTGCACCGCATAGTCTGAATAATAGCCGCCGGTCTCGCCGGTCAGCAGGACGTGCAGGACGTGGTGGCCGTCATCGTTCCATTGCGCGTCGTACTTGTCGCCATCGCCCGGCTTGCCGGTGCCGCCGTCCAGCAAGGAAGCGGCGTTGCCGTCGTGCTCCAGCACCAGGTGTACATGTCGGCGCGACAGGCCGATATCGGCATCCTCCTGCTCGATCGCGCGCCGCACCTTGCGGGCAAGTTCACGCAGCCAGCCCTGTTCGCTGATGGCATGGACTGCATCCAGGCGCAGGCCGTCGAAGCGATATTCCTGCAGCCAGTACAGAGCGTTCCGGGCGAAGAAGTCGGCCACTTCCGGACGGCGAAAATCAATGGTCTCGCCCCATGGCGTGGTGCTGTCGGTGCGAAAGAACGGCGCGGCATAGCTGTTGAGGTAATTGCCGTCGGGACCGAAATGGTTGTACACGACATCGAGGAACACCATCATGCCGAGGCCGTGGGCGGTGTCGATCAGCTGCTTCAGCTGTTCCGGCGTGCCGTAGCTGGCATCGGGTGCATATGGCAGCACGCCGTCGTAACCCCAGTTGTAGGCGCCCGGAAATTCCGCCACCGGCATCAGCTCCACCGCCGTGATGCCGAGCTCGGCCAGCTCAGGCAAGCGCTGCAGCACACCAGCGAAACCGCCCAGCGCACCCACGTGCAACTCGTACAGCACGGTCTCATGCCAGGGCCGGCCGCGCCAGTCCAGCGTCTGCCATTCGTAAGCGGAGGCGTCTATCACCACACTGTCGGCATGCACGTCGCCGGCCTGGGCGCGCGACGCCGGATCGGGCACGCTGATCTCGCCGTCGGTCTGCGACATCAGCACGTAGCGGTATTGGCTGCGCGCCTCGCAATCGGTCTCGACTTCGAACCAGCCCTCGTCGACCGCTGCCATCGGCACCTTGCGCTGGCCGTCAATCAGCACCGAGGCGGTCTTGGCCAGCGGCGCCCACAGACGGAAGCTGGTGCGCCCGTTGCCGAGGTATTCGGCGCCGAACGGCAAGCGGTAGTGGAAGCGAACATTGTTCGGATGGAGTGCAAGTGGGGCTGGACTGTTCATGATTTTTCCCGGCAAGGACGATTGGCGAAAACCTGCACGCTGTGCGCCGCGACTTCAACGCTGGCGGTGGTACAGGCCTCCCTGGAAACGGCGCCGTCGGGGATGTTGCTGTCGATGAGCAGGTAGTGCGCATCCTCCGGGCGTGGAAAGGTGAAGGAGATGGCCTCGTGGCCGGCGTTGAAGAACATGAGCACGATGTCCGGACGCCCGGGCTGGTCGTTGCCGGCGTCGGGGTCGTCGTTGCCCGCCCCCGCGCATTGCAGCGTCAGCGCCCGCGCCACCGGGTTCTGCCAGTCCTCCACCGAAATCGGGGTGGCGCGCTCATCGAACCAGGTCACATCCTTGAGGCCAGGTTCAATCTCCCGGTTGCCGTGCAGGAAACGGTCGCCCTGCAGCACCGGAAAATCGCGACGAATAGCGGTCAACCGCCCGACATACGTCGTCAGCGCCTGGCCTTCTTCGCTGGCGGCATTCTTCCAGTCGACCCACGAAATATCGTTGTCCTGGCAATAAGCATTGTTGTTGCCGCGCTGGGTGCGGTGGAATTCGTCGCCGGCCAGCAGCATCGGCGTGCCTTGCCCCAGGAACACGCAGGTCAGCATGGAGCGCTGCACGGTAGCACGCAGCTGCAGTATCTCCGGATTGTCGGTCGGTCCTTCCACGCCCCAGTTGGCGCTGTAATTCTCGTTGTGGCCGTCGTTGCCGTTCTCGCCATTGGCTTCGTTGTGCTTGGTCTCGTAGCTGACCAGATCGCGCAAGGTGAAACCGTCGTGCGAAGCGATGAAATTGACCGAGGCCCAGGGCTTGCGGTGATGATGGTCGAACAGGTCCGACGAACCCAGCATGCGGCCCGCGAACTCGCCGCGCAGGCCTTCGCCGCCGGCCCAGAAATGACGCACGGCGTCACGGAATTTATCGTTCCATTCGGCGAAGCGCGGCGGATGGTTGCCGAGCTGGTAGCCGCCGGGGCCGATGTCCCACGGCTCGGCGATCAATTTCAGCTGCGACAGCACCGGATCCTGCATCAGCGCGTCGAAGAAGCCGCTGTGCGGATCGAAACCGTTCGGCTCGCGCCCCAGCGTCGAGCACAGATCGAAACGGAAGCCGTCGATATCGAAGGCCTCGGCCCAATAGCGCAGCGAATCGAGCACCAGCTGGATCACGCGCGGATGCGACATGTTGACCGTGTTGCCGCAGCCGGTATCGTTGATGTAATAGCGCTCTTCACCCGGCAACAGGCGGTAGTAACTGGCGTTGTCGAGTCCGCGCATGCTCAGCGTCGGTCCCAGCTCGCTGCCCGAACAAGTGTGGTTGTAGACGACGTCGAGGATCACCTCGATGCCGGCCGCATGGAAATGGCGGACGGCCATGCGCAGCTCGTTGAGATCGCCGGTGGAAAGATAGGCGGGTTCCGGCGCAAAAAATCCCAGCGTGCTGTAGCCCCAGTAATTGCGCAGGTCGCGTTGCAGCAGGAAATTTTCTTGCAGGAAGGCATGCACCGGCATCAGCTCCAGCGTGGTGACGCCGAGCTTTTGCAGATGGGCGATGAAATCGGGATGACCGAGCGCCGCGAAGGTGCCGCGCTCATGCGGCATGACGCCGTCGCGCATCATCGAGATGCCGCGCACGTGGGCTTCGTAGATCACGGTCTTGGACCACGGCACGCGCGGGCGCGGGAATTTTTTCCCGATCGGCATCTCTTCGATGACGACGGCCTTGGGCATGGCGGCGGCGCTGTCGCGACGGTCGAAGCTGAGGTCGCCCTTGGCCGAATGCAGGCGATAGCCGAACAAGGCGTCGGTCCAGCGCACCTGGCCGACCAGCTGGCGTGCATACGGATCCAGCAGCAATTTGTTGGGATTGAAGCGATGTCCCTTTTGCGGCTCGTAGGGACCATAGGCGCGATAGCCGTAGACCAGTCCCGGCGAGGTGTCAGGCAGATAGCCGTGCCATACCTCGTCGGTGCATTCCGGCAAGGTCAGGCGCTCGACTTCGCGGCGTCCGGTGGCATCAAAAATGCACAACTCGATCTTGCTGGCGTTGCCTGAAAACACGGCGAAATTGATGCCCAGTCCATCGAAATGGGCGCCCAGCGGATAAGGCGATCCTGCTTGCAGATGGCGTGGTGTAACTAGTGTCATATGGAGCTCATCTCATGAAGAATTGTGAGTGCGGACGATCCCGTTTGGGAGGTGGTGCAAGGCGCGTCGTGCAGCAACACGTCCGGACAGGACGTGCCCGAGAGCTTGCCCGGAAAGGCCGCCGGCCGCGTTGTACTTCTTGCGTGCGGCTCCTGCCGCACGCCTTGCCAGCCCCCTCTCCGGGGCAAACGCGTCTCACAGTTCTTCATGAGATGGGCTCCTTTTTCCCCGGCGCAGGATGATGGTGGAAAGTGGCGGCAAGGTCAGCAGCAGCGAGGCCGGATGGCCGTGCCATTCCTGCGGTTGCGCGGTGACGCTGCCGGCATTGCCGAGATTGCTGCCGCCGTAGATGGCGGCATCGGTGTTGAGGATTTCCTTCCATTGGAATTCGTTGGCGGCGCCGACAGGCACGCCGATACGGTAGTTGTGGCGCGGCACCGGAGTCATGTTGACGGCTACCAGCAAAGGTTCGTCGCCCTCACCTTCGTTGCCGTGGCGGAAATAGGCGAACACGCTGTTGACGTTGTCATTGCCGACCACCCACGAGAAGCCTTCGGCGCGAGTGTCGTTCAGATGCAGCGCCGGCAAACTGGTGTACAAGCCGTTGAGATCGCGCACCAGGCGCTGGATGCTGCGATGGCGCGGATCGTCGAGCAGATCCCACTGCGGCGACTTGTCGTGGTCGAATTCCTGGTACTGGCCGAATTCGCAGCCCATGAACAACAGCTTCTTGCCCGGATGGGTCCACATGAAGCCGAGGTAGGCGCGCAGGTTGGCCAGCTTCTGCCAGTAGTCGCCCGGCATCTTTCCCAGCAGCGTGCGCTTGCCGTGCACCACTTCATCATGCGAGATCGGCAGCACGAAGGCTTCCGAATACGCGTAGATCATGCCGAACGTGAAATCATGATGGCGGTAGCGGCGGTAGATGCTGTCTTCTTCCATGTAGCGCAGCGTGTCGTGCATCCAGCCCATGTTCCACTTGTAGGTGAAGCCCAGTCCGCCCTCCTTCACCGGCGCCGTGACGCCGGCCCAGGAGGTCGATTCTTCCGCGATCATGAGCGCGCCGGGGCAGCGCTCGAGGACGGTCTGATTGAGCTCACGCAGGAAATCGACCGATTCCAGGTTCTCGCGGCCGCCGTGGATGTTGGGCACCCATTGTCCGGGCTCGCGGCTATAGTCGCGATACAGCATCGACGCCACCGCATCGACGCGCAGGCCGTCGACGTGGAAATGCTCCAGCCATTCGAGTGCGCTGGCGATCATGAAGCCGCGCACTTCATTGCGGCCGAGGTTGTAGATCAGCGTATTCCAATCCTGATGGAAGCCCTCGCGCGGATCGCTGTGTTCGTACAGCGGGGTGCCGTCGAAGTACGCCAGGCCGTGACCGTCAGACGGGAAATGCGCCGGTACCCAGTCGAGGATCACGCCCAGGCCTTCCCGGTGGCAACTGTCGACGAAACCGGCGAAGTCCGCCGCCGAGCCGAAGCGTGCGCTCGGTGCGAATTGCGACAACGGCTGGTAGCCCCACGAGCCGCCGAACGGATGTTCCATCACCGGCAGCAGTTCCAGATGCGTGAAGCCCATGCCCTTGGCGTAAGGAATCAGGCGCTCGGCCAGTTCGTTCCAGGTGAGGCTGCGGCCCTCTTCTTCCAGGACGCGTATCCAGGACGCGGCATGCACCTCATAGATCGAGATCGGCGCCTGCAATGATTGCTTCTGTGCGCGTTGCGCCATCCACTCGTCGTCGCGCCAGCGCCAGCCGTCGCGATCGTCGATCACGCGCGAGGCGGTGGCCGGCGGCAGTTCGGTGGCGCGCGCCATCGGATCCGCCTTGGACGGCTGCAAGCGACCGTCGGGACCGACGATTTCGTATTTGTAGAGCGTGCCGTCGCGCAGGCGCGGGATGAACAACTCCCACACGCCGGCGCTCTGGCGCAAGCGCATCGGATGGCGGCGCCCATCCCATTGATTGAAGTCGCCGATCACCGAGACGCGCTGCGCATTGGGCGCCCACACCGCAAAGCGCACGCCGTCGACGCCGTCGATGCGCATGACTTGCGAACCCAGGCAGCGCCCCAGTTGGCGATGCCGCCCTTCGCGGAACAGATGCAGATCAAAGTCCGAGACCAGCAAGCCGAAGGCATACGGATCTTCGGTGATCTGCACTTCTTCCCGCTTGCCGTTCTTGCCCGGCCAGGCTACGTGCAGCACGTAGGGAATCTCATGGTGCGCCTGCACCGGCAAATTTACTTCACCGTAGAAGATGCCGTTGGCGCTGCCCTCCGCCGCGTTCATTGTGGCCAGCTGGGCCAGGTTGCCGAGCAGCACGCCATGCGGATCCGATTCGCCGGCCGGCCGCGAGAACACCTGCACCGCCGTAGCGCCGGGATAATAACAGCACAAGCGCAGGCTTTGGCCGCCGCCCGGCAACGCGGTATAACGCGGGCCGAGCAGCGCAAAGGGATCGCCCAGCCGCCCCTGCTGCAGGCTGCTCGCGAGCTGCAAGTCAGGAAGCGCGCGGCCGGCCTGATTACTGTCGTGGTGCGCGTCGTTGTGTAGTGATAACGCCATCTTGATTCCTCTTGGTCTTGATCTTGTCCGGTGCTGCTTGTCGGTTTCTGCGCCGCTTCACCGCTACTTGGGATTGGTCCCCAGCAACCGCGCCGCGATGGCGTGGATGCCGCTCAGCGGCACATGCAGCCAGGCCGGACGGTTGGCGGCTTCGTAACAGATTTCGTAGGCAGCCTTTTCCAGCGTGAACAGGTCGAGCAGATCGTTCTGCGCCGCCAGCGGCAGGCTGTGCGCCAGCGCCGGGTTGCCGACGCGGTAGCCCTCAAGGAACGCCGCCTGGCACTCCGGCGCAAAGCGCTTGAGGACCTGCTCCTTGCCCGCGCGGGCCGCCTCGTCCAGATCGCCCGGGCCCATGTTGTGACCGAAGGCGGCGGCATATTCGAACGAGCGCATCAGGCCGGCGACATCGCGCAAGGGGCTGCCCTTGGCGCGGCGCTCTTCCAGCGTGCGCGCCGGTTCGCCTTCGAAGTCGATGATGAAGACGTCCTTGAATGCGATCAGGACTTGGCCAAGATGCAGGTCGCCATGCAGGCGAATCGCAGCCGAGCCGTTGCCGGCCATCGCCAACTGCTCGATGCGCTTCTGCAGCGGTTCGCGCTGCGCCAGCAGGCGGGCGACCTGGCGCGCCTGGTCGACGTCGATCCAGTCGTTTTTCTTGCGCAGGATGTCGCAGGCGGCGTTGAGCTGCATCGTTGCCGAACGCGCCCACCCCTGGCAGGCGGCGGCATGCACGATCTCGGGGGAAAACGCCGGGTCGTCGCCAGGCTTGCCGAGCAAGGTGTGCATTTCGCCGAGACGCTGGCCGAGCAGCCGCGCGAACGAGGCCAGTTCCGCCAGCGCGGCATTGTTGTTGCGGACATGTTCCCCGTGCGCGGGATCGGCCAGCGCGTCGCTTTGGATGGCGCGCTCCAGCGTGTCCATGGTCCAGCGCCAGGCATCGCCCTGGTTGTCGACATAGCGCTGCAGCACGATCAGCGCATACGGGGTACCGTCGGCGGCATGGCGCGTCACTTCGCCCAACGTGGCCGGCACGTTCGGGAAACCGTGGCTGGTGAGATAGCGGCCCATCTCGATTTCCGGATGCACGCCGGGCTTGACCATGCGTAATATCTTCATGACCATGGCGTCGTTGATCACCACTGAACTGTTCGACTGTTCCTGCGTCACGCGACGCAATTGCAAAGGCGCCTGCAGGATCGCCGGGTCGAACGCGGCAGTCGGCACGAACCGGACATGCCCATCGCCGGCCTGTACATCGGCGTCATCCGCCAGCAGTTCGAGCACAGTCATGATGAAGGAGTCGAGCGCAAATGCGTCGGTCAGGAAACCGACGTGGCGATTGCGGCGCACGCGCGACAAAGCCAGCTGGTGCGGCAGCGCCGACACGGTGTCCTCCTCGCGGATGAAGCCGAGCGGCAACAGGTAGCGTTGCTCCTGTTCCCCTTCATGGTGCACGACGATTTCGCTCATCAGGATGGGCAGATTGCCGGGCACGTTCTTCGACATCGGCAGCTCGGTCGCGGAGGTCATCTCGGCACGTTCGATCTGCTTTTGCTTGGCGGCGTACCAGCGGCGCTTGAGCAGGTAATGCGGCAATACCTCGCGTTCGAGCGTACCGCGCGCCGGCTCTTCCATGATTTCCTTGACGCCCTGGCGCAGCACCAGCGTGACGTATTCGGGCAGCGGCTCGGGCGTGGCGGCATACCACGACGGCATGGTCGCTTCACTCGCCAGCAGGAACCAGTAAAAACCGAACGGCGGCAACGTCAGCAGGTAGTTGAGCTTGCCGATCGGCGGAAAGGCGGTGCCGCCCATCATCTCGACCGGGATGCGGTCGGCGAACGCCGACAGTTCCAGTTCGACCGCCTGCGCCGATTGCGACAGATTCGCCACGCACAGGATGGTCTCGGTGGCGCCGCCTGCCTTGGGATCGGTGAACTCGCGCAGATAGGCCAGGATCTTCCGATTGCTCGGATAGATTACCTTGAGCGTGCCGCGGCCGAACGCCTGGTGCTGCTTGCGTACGTTGAGCAGCCGGCGCATCCAGTTGAGCATCGAATGCCGATCTTCGCTCTGCTGCTCGACGTTGACGGTCTGGTAGCCGTATTGCGGATCCATCAGCGGCGGCAACACCAGCCGCGCCGGGTCGGCGCGCGAGAAACCGCCGTTGCGGTCCAGCGTCCATTGCATCGGCGTACGCACGCCGTCGCGGTCGCCGAGGTGGATGTTGTCGCCCATGCCGATCTCGTCGCCGTAATAGATCACCGGCGTGCCGGGCATCGACAGCAGGAAGCTGTTGAGCAGCTGGATGCGACGCGCATCGCGCTCGACCAGCGGCGCCAGCCGGCGGCGGATGCCAAGGTTGAGGCGCGCACGGCGATCCGGCGCGTAGAAATTCCACAGGTAATCGCGCTCGGCGTCGGTGACCATCTCCAGCGTCAGCTCGTCGTGGTTGCGCAGGAAGATCGCCCATTGGCAATCGGCCGGAATTTCCGGCGTCTGGCGCAGGATGTCGGTGATCGGGAAACGGTCCTGGCTGGCCAGGGCCATGTACATGCGCGGCATCAGCGGGAAATGAAACGCCATATGGCATTCGTCGCCGTCGCCAAAATACTGCTGCACGTCTTCCGGCCACATGTTGGCTTCGGCCAGCAGCATGCGGTCGGGATATTTGCGATCCATTTCTGCGCGGATGCGCTTGAGGATCGCGTGTGTCTCGGGCAGATTTTCGTTGGAGGTGCCTTCGCGCTCGATCAGGTAAGGCACGGCGTCGAGGCGCAGGCCGTCGATACCGAGGTCGAGCCAGAACGACATGACGTTGAACACCGCCTTGAGCACCTGTGGATTGTCGAAATTCAGGTCCGGCTGGTGCGAATAGAAGCGATGCCAGAAGTAGGCTTTGGCGACCGGATCCCAGGTCCAGTTGGACTTTTCGGTATCGAGGAAGATGATGCGGGTGCCGGCGTAGCTCTTGTCGTCGTCGGACCAGACGTAGAAATTGCGCGCCACCGAACCGGCGCGGGCGTGACGCGCACGCTGGAACCAGGGATGCTGGTCGGAGGTATGGTTGATCACCAGCTCGGTGATCACGCGCAGGCCGTGTTCATGCGCGGCGGCGATGAAACGCCTGACATCGCTCATGTTGCCGTAGTCGGGATGGACGTTCTTGTATTCGGAAATGTCGTAGCCGTCATCGCGCCGCGGCGACGGATAAAACGGCTGCAGCCAGATGGTGTTGACGCCCAGCCCGGCGATGTAGTCGAGCTTCTTGATCAGGCCGGCGAAGTCGCCGATGCCGTCGTCGTTGGCATCGAAATAGGACTTGACGTGGATCTGGTAAATGACCGCGTCCTTGTACCACAACGGATCGTCGGTGAACGGCAGGCCGTCTTTGCCGGCACGTGCTTTGGCGCGGCTGGCCTTGTCCTGATGGCCGCCTCTGGCGTCCCTGGTTTTCTTTGCGTCGGCAGGCGGTTCGCGGCTGCGCAACATCGTGCCATCATTGGAAATGTCCATTTCATGTCTCCATGGCGCGCAAGCGCCAGATGCCGTACGGATTTTTATCGGGGTTCAGGCTGATCTGGTGACGACGGCCGGTCCAGTTGAAACGCCGGTCTGTCAGTAAATCTTCCACCTGCACACGACTGTCGTCGCCAAGGCCGAAGCCGTACAGGGGAATGTCGATGTCGCCGCTCTGTTCATTGAACGGATCAAGATTGATCGCCACCAGGATCACGTTGTCGCCGAAGCGCAGGCGGTCATCCACGGCGTCGACGACGCTGTACGCCGGCGCAGTCGACTTGACGAAATACAGCACCTTGTCGTTGGACGACGGCAGGAAATGCACGCCGAGGTGCGTCTGCAAAGCCGGGTTCTCGCGGCGGATGCGATTGAGGCGCGTGATGTCCTCGATGATATTGCCGGGACGCTGCCAGTCCCAGGCGCGCACTTGGTATTTCTCGGAGTCCAGGTATTCTTCCTTGCCCGGCACCGGTTGCGCCTCGCACAGTTCAAAGCCGCTGTAGACGCCCCACAGCCCCGACAACGTAGCCGCCAGCGCAGCGCGGATCACGAAGCCGGCACGGCCCGAGCGCTGCAGAAAGTAAGGATTGATGTCCGGCGTATTGACGAAGAAATGCGGCCGGAAAAAGTCGCGCGGCCGGTTGTCGCCGTCCGGCGATCCGGTGAGCTCTTCGAGGTAATCGATGAACTCCTGCTTGTCGTGACGCCAGGTGAAATAGGTATAGGACTGCGAGAAGCCGACCTTGGCCAGCCGGTACATCGGCTTCGGGCGCGTAAAGGCCTCGGACAGGAAAATCACTTGCGGATAACGGCTGCGTACGGCGGCGATCATCCACTCCCAAAATGGAAACGGCTTGGTATGCGGATTATCGACGCGGAACACATTGACGCCCTGCTGCACCCAGTACAGCACGATGTCGCGCAAGGCGATCCAGAGATCAGGGATGGCGTCCTCGGCGTAGAAGTCGACATTGACGATGTCCTGGTATTTCTTGGGCGGATTCTCGGCATAGCGCATTGAGCCGTCGGGGCGCCAGGAAAACCAGCCTGGATGTTCCTTCAGCCAGGGATGGTCGGGCGCGCACTGGATCGCGAAATCGAGCGCCAGCTCCAGGCCATGCGCCGCAGCAGCGTCGCGCAAACGGAGGAAGTCATCCAGCGTGCCCAATTGCGGGTGGATGGCGTCATGGCCGCCCTCCTCGCTGCCGATGGCGTAAGGGCTGCCGGGATCGTCGTCGCCCGGCGTGAGGCTGTTGTTCTTGCCCTTGCGATTCTTTTTGCCGATCGGATGGATGGGCGGAAAGTACAGCGTATCGAAACCCATTGCACGAATCGCCGGCAAGCGGGCGATCACGTCATTGAAGGTGCCATGTACGGCTGCGTCGCCGCTCTGCGAACGCGGGAACAGTTCGTACCAGCTGGAAAATGTTGCCGCCGGCCGCTCGGTCTCCAGCGGATATTCGGTTGCGCTGCGCATCAGGAAAGCACGTGCGCCGGCTAGTTCGGTGAGGCGGTCGATCTGCCGTGCGGTGTCGTCGGCCAGCAGCACGGCCAGACGATTACCGTTGTGGTTGCCATTTTTACCGGACAAGGATTTGAGCAAGTCGCCGCCGCCTTCCAGCACCGCGCCATCGATGCCGTTTTCCAATGCCTGCTCGGCCAGGTTCGCCACCAGCAGACGCCCTTCTTCCAGCTCCAGGTCGACGTTCAGGCCGGCGGCGGATTTCTTTTTCAGGCCGTCGCGGTAGGTCTCGAACACGTCGCTCCAGGCTTCGATGCAAAAGTAATGACGACCGAGTCGCGGCAGCGACAGGCTGGCTTGCCAGCGATCGTTGCCGACGTGCTGCAGAGGAATGCGCTGCCATTGTTTTTCGTCGGCGGCACGCACCAGCACGGCGGCTGCGAGATGGTCGTGACCATCCATGAAGATGTCGGCGCTGATCGTGAAACTCTGTCCCACGGTGCGCTTGACGGCGAAACGACCGCCATCGACGGCAGGCGACACTTGTTCGATGGCGATGCGCCCGGTGCGGACTTTCTCGGCCACCGGCTTCTTGCGGCGGCTGAGATCGGCAGCGACCGGCGGCGGCGTCTGCAATTCGATCAGCGCAATTTCACCCGGTTGCAGGATGAACTCGCGCTCCGGCGGCCAGTCCACGATGCGACCGTCCAGCCGTTGTTGCCAGTCGCCGTCGGCGAGACGCGCCACCTGGCCGAGGCGCGGATTGATGGCGATCAGCTGATGCACACCGACGTCGCGCGCCAGCAGCAGCACCGGCGCTTCTGGCGCACTCACGGCGCGCAGGCGGAAGCCGCCGGCCGACATGGCCTGATTGGCGGCGCGCACCTCGGCATCGAGGTTGAAATCGGATTCGGCACAGGCCTGGGCGAATTGCTGCGGCGTGGTCAGGCGGGTTGATGCGGCAGCATTGTGGGCGATCCCGAGCGCTTCGGTGAGGCCGAATTCAAAGCCCATGGGCATCAGCCAGCCACTGCCGCTCAACGCCGCGAAGCGCAAGGCGCGGATGGCGCCGAGGCGGCGCGTTTCCTTGTCATGCCAGCCGTGCACGCGTGCCGCGCGCGGACCGAAAGGATCTTCCGGGAAGCCAAGCACGGGGGCGATGGCAACCAGTTTTTCGTGTTCGCGGAAATACCAGGGCGCGCGGAAATCCCACCATGCGCCGGAAGAAAACACAGCGTCGAAGCCGCAGTCGGCCAGGCTCTCCAGCTGTGGATGCGAGCAACCCGGAGTCCACGCCAGGAACTGGCAGCACGAGCGTTGTTCCTGCGTGCGCTCCACCAACCGGCACCAGAAGTCGTCGGGCAAGCCGGCGGGATCGTGGCAGAGGAAGCCGGCCACGCCGGCGTCAATCAGCATTGCCAGGCGCATGTGCCAGCATTCGAGCAAGGCTTCGGCAACCTCAGGCGCGTTGAAGCGCGGCTGCGGCCTCAGAACGCGACAGGCGCCGCCGTCGCGACGGCGCGGATCGGGAAGATGGTCGCCTTGCGCCGAGGCGTCCGACGCGGCGCCGGCAACGGCAAACCAATCGGGATGGCTGCGCAGCAACTGGTCGCTGCCGTGGACGCTGGTGAGCGACAGATCGAGCAGCAGGCGCAGACGATGTTCCGTCGCCAGATGGGCGAGCTCTTCCAGTTGGTCCAGGCTGGCCATGCCGTAGTCGGCAATCGGACTTTCTACATTATCGACATGGCTGTCTTCACCAGCAAACAGGCCGGCGATCAGGCCGTCGCCGCACAGCAGGACATGATCGAACCCCATGCCGGCGCAGCGCGCAAACAGGTCGCTCCATCCGCCGCCGCCAACCAGCGTGGGATCGATGCAATAGATGCGCGGTGAAAAGGCCGCAGCGGCATGGTTTTCCAATGCTTAGTCTCGCTTGTTCGTCTTATGCCGCTTGCTCCAGAGCCACCTGTACATCGGATGCTTCAGGCGCCTTGCGTGCAAACAGCGGTTTCGCTTCAGCCGAGGCAATCGCGGCGTAGGCGTCGACATAGGCGGCCGCAGCCGTTTGCCAGTCGAAGTCGGTGTACATGGCGTTGCGTTGCATGGCGCGCCATGTGTCGGCGTCGCGGTGCAGCGCGAAGGCGCGCTCGATGGCGGCTTCCATGTCCTGCGTTGTTTCGCCGTCGAACAGCACGCCGCTGGCGCCGCTTGCGGCAGGTCCATGCGCTCCGGCGTCGGCGATGGTGTCGGTCAGGCCGCCGACGCGCGAAGCGATCGGGATGGTGCCGTAGCGCATCGCGTACAGCGGCGTCAGGCCGAACGGCTCGAAGCGGCTGGGGTGCAGCAGCATGTCGCAACCGGCATGCAAGGCGTGCGCCCGCTCTTCGTCATAGCCGATGTGGACGCCGACGCGGCCGGGATAGCGACGCGCCAGATCGAGGAAGCCTTCTTCATAGCTGCGCTCGCCGCAGCCGAGCACCACCAGTTGCATGCGCTCATGGCGATCGAGGACGGTCGGCAAGGTCTGCAGCACGACGTCGGCCATCTTCTGATGCGACATGCGGCTGCCGATGCCGACGATGGGCGCGAACGGATCGACCGGCAGCAGGCCGAACATGTCTTGCAGATCGCACTTGGAAAGGATCTTGCCGCGCATGTCGCCGACGTTGAAGGAATGACGCAGCAGCGGATCGGCTTCCGGATTCCACACCTTGCTGTCGATGCCGTTGGGAATCGCGCGCAAGGCGGCGCAGCGTTCGTTGAGCACGCCTTCCATGCCGTAGCCGAAACGCGGCGTAAGGATTTCTTGCGCGTAAGTCTTGCTGACGGTGGTGACGCAGTCGGCATGTTGCAGGCCGGCCTTGAGGAAACTGATCTTGCCCCAGTATTCGAGGCTGGACATGGCCTGCGCGTCGCGGTCGAGCCCCAGTTGCCCGGCCAGCGCCCAGTCGTAATTGCCCTGGAACGCCAGGTTGTGGATGGTCAGCATGGAGGCGACGTGATTCAGTCCTGCGGTCTTGAGCAGGAAAGGAATCAGTCCGGCATGCCAATCGTTGGCGTGCACCACGTGCGGCGCCGGCACCGCGGTTTCACCGGCGCAGATCGCCACGGCGGCATGGGCAAGATCGGCGAAGCAAATGGCGTTATCGCTGAACTCGTTGCCGCTCTGGTCGATATAGGGATTGGCGCTGCGCTGATGGAAGCGCCCGGTGTCGAGCAGCAGCACCGGCACGTCGGTGCCCGGCATCACGCCGCGCAACAGGCGCGCCGGACCGCCCGGCAAATCGCGCGGCAAGGCCAGCGGCTGCAGCGGCGCGGTGGTTGCGTCGGCCTCGGCATGTGCGACGGCGACGCCGTAGCCAGGCATCAGGATGCTGGCATCGATATCGAGTTTGCGCAGGCTGACGGCCAGCGCGGTAATGACGTCTGCGAGGCCGCCGGTCTTGACGAGCGGTACGGCTTCGGAACTGACTAAGAGGACGCGAGCTTGCAATTGATCACCCCGTTCATGGCAAAATTTGGACTGAAGATGCACTTCGAAAAGATCTGCATCGGAAAGCACGGGATAAGCGAAACGGCGTCGACCCTCTTGTTCTTCTTGATCGTTCGGACACGTGTTCTTGCATGTTCTTGCATGTTCTTGATTCCCGGCATGGTTGCTACGTTAGCCAATCATGTTGCAGTGAACCATCGGACAGCGGCGCATATCACTGTAGGATGCCTCCTACCCTCGTGTCGGGCGAATATCCCGCGGCGATGCTGCAGTGCAGCTTCACCGGACCCTTCATCGGTAGCACCGTCAATGCAAGGAAGCGGATCAGGAACGAGGCTAGACAGATGAGGCAGGCAAACCTATAAGCGGCCGCCTGAAAGCCTTGTAGGAAAAGCTGCGGTTGCCGTTCGTCTTACAGGCGTATGCGATAAACGCCGATGGCGAGGGGGCGCGGTCAAAACTAGACTGGCTCCAGTCGCGCATTGCGTCAGGTGCGCCCGCAGCTTTCATTGTCCCCTTGAGGAGAACCTCCATGTCGAAATCCCAACCGAACAAAACCGCTCCAGACGCCAAGGATGTCCAGCAGGTCGCCGCCGAGAATGACAGCGACCTTGAGCAGGAACAGGTCCGTCACCGCACCGCCTTGCGCATTGCCGGCATCGAAGGCGTCGACGGCTTTGCCGACGTGGCGGAGAAGGCTGAAGCAAGTCCCGCATCCTGATTGGACGCAGCCATTTCACGTCGACAGTTGAGCATAATGGCGGCCTTACCGGCCGCCATTGCATTTCCGGCATCGGGTTTATTCTGATGCCCCAGCAAGGAGCAGCCATGTCCCACACCTCCCATCAATTGCATGAGCAAGCCCGTCGCGCCCAGCGCCACGCAGAACTTGAAGACGTCCATCCCGGCAAGACCCCGCAGAAGCATCCCGCTCCTGAAAAAGGCACCGCTCCACCCGCGCCGCCTTCGCATGAAGATGAAGCTTTTCGCGTCTTCGACGGCGATGCGCCGCAAAGCGACGGCTGAAGTTCTCTGCATATTTTCTTTTCTTCGTTACTCCTGCAGGTCACTGGATACTTTGCAATAAAGACAAGTTTCAAAGCGCCGCAAGCATGTTAGCGCTAACATTGCTATCATTGCTCCATCCCAGCCAACAAGAAATTGCAGGAACTCACATGTGCCAGGTCACGCCCAGCCAGCAAAGAGCCGCTTCATGAGGCCCCCTTCTTCACCTTCGCCCGCTCCCGAGCAGTCCTCCGCGACAGCCGGCAAAGTCAAACTGACCGGCGGCATCAGCCGGCGCCATATCCTGGTCGGCCTCGCAGCATTGGTCGCCGAAGCCGGCTTCTGGAGCAACCCGCTGTTCAGCAATGCGCAGACGCCGGCCGCTCCGACCGCGGCGCCGCCGCCAAGTCCTGAAGCCCTCGCCTTCATCAACTTCTCCAAACGCATCACCGGCCATGCCGACCTGAAGACCGATACCGGCGTCAGGATCGAAGCCGCCATGCGCAAGACTTATCCCGATTTCGCGGCACAGTCGGCGCGCCTCGGCGCACTGCTGCAAGACGGCCAGGAACCGAAGGCCCTGCTGGCTGCCGCCACCGATGCAGGGCTGCGCGATCTGACCCTGGCCATCGTCGCCGCGTGGTACACCGGCACCATCGGCAAAGGCAAGCAAGCCGTGGTGGTGTCGTACGCCGAAGCGCTGATGTACCGGCCGGTGTCGGACGGCCAGACCGTGCCGACCTATTGCAATTACGGCCCGGTGTGGTGGACCAAGGCGCCGCCTGCGATCCGCGTCTCCGCTCCCGTCGCTCCTGCACCTGTCCCGGCGCCTCCCACTACCGGCACTCCCGAACCAAAAGCAAAAACATGAAACAACCACTCTTTACTGCCGATGGCGATGCCACGGCCGATGTCGTCATTGTCGGATCCGGCGTGGTCGGCGCGATGATCGCCGATCAACTTGTGACCCAGGGTTATTCGGTGCTGATGCTGGAAGCCGGCCTGCGCATCGAACGCGCGCAAGCGGTCGAGAACTGGCGCAACATGCCGTTCGAAAACCGTGTCGGCTCGGACTACCAGGGGCTCTATCCGCAAGCGCCCAATGCACCGGCGCCGCTCTACTTCCCGAAGAACGATTACATCGCGCTGTCCGGTCCGGACGGCAACGGCTTCCAGCAGGGCTACCTGCGCACGGTCGGCGGCACCACCTGGCACTGGGCGGCGTCTTGCTGGCGTCACCTGCCGGTCGACCTGAAGATGAAGTCGACTTATGGCGTCGGCCGCGACTGGCCGATTTCGTACGAAGAACTGGAACCGTATTACTGCCGCGCCGAAGAAGAAATGGGCGTGGCCGGACCGAACGACCCGGCCCGGCAATCGCCGAGCGAACGCAGCAAGCCGTATCCGATGGACATGGTGCCGTGGGGCTATGGCGACACGCGTTTCGCCGAGGTGGTGAATCCGCACGGCTACAACTCGGTGCCGATTCCGCAGGGTCGCAGCACGCGCCCGTGGCAAGGCCGCCCGACCTGCTGCGGCAACAATAACTGCCAGCCGATCTGCCCGATCGGCGCAATGTACAACGGCATCCACCACGTCCAGCGCGCCGAGATGAAAGGCGCGAAAGTGTTGTCCGAGGCGGTGGTGTTCAAGGTCGACACCGATCAGAACAACCGCGTCACGGCCGCGTACTGGTATGACGCCGGCAAGAAGCCGCACAAGGCGACGGCCAAGGCCTTCGTGTTCGCCTGCAACGGCATCGAGACGCCGCGGCTGTTGTTGCTGGCCGCAAATGCTGCGAACCCGAACGGCCTGGCCAACTCGTCCGACCAGGTCGGCCGCAACATGATGGATCACTCCGGCTTCCATTGCACCTTCCTCGCCAACGAGCCGATCTGGACCGGTCGCGGTCCGGCCCAGAGCAGTTGCTTGGTGGGGCCGCGCGATGGCGCGTCGCGTGCCGAGTATTCATCCAACAAGATGATCCTCAACAACATCACGCGCGTCGGCCCGGCCACGCAGCAGGCATTGAAACTCGGTCTGGTCGGCCCCGAGCTGGACGATGAGATCCGTCGTCGCGCCGCCTTCGGCGTGGACTTGTCGATCAGCCTGGAGCCGCTGCCGGAAGCGCATAACCGCCTGACCCTGAGCAAGACGCGCAAGGATCCGTTGGGACTGGCTTGCCCGGACATCTATTACGACGTCGGCGACTATGTGCGCAAAGGCGCGGAAGCAGCGCACAAGCAGCTGAAACACATCGGCCAGCTGTTCGGTGCGGTGGAGTTCAACATCACCACCAACCTCAACGCCAATAACCACGTCATGGGCGGCGTGATCATGGGCAGCAATCCCAAAGACTCGGTGGTCGACGGCAATTGCCGTGCGCACGACCATGCCAACCTGTGGCTGCCGGGCGGCGGTGCGATGCCGTCGGCGAGCGTGGTCAACAGTACGCTGAGCATGGCGGCGCTGGGTCTGCGCGCTGCCGACGACATCGGCAAGATGCTGGCGAAGGGATGATGATGACTGCTCGTTCCTCTCTCCTCGCCCTTCTCATCGTGTCTTCGCTCGCGATGGCTGGTTTGACCTCGGCGCATGCGCAAGAACAGTCGCTGACCAAACCTCCCGCACCGGCATCCCCCGCATCTTCCCCGGCCCCGTCCGGCTCCGCCCAAAACGACATCGAAAGCGGCCGCTATCTGGCGATCGCCGCCGACTGCATGGCCTGTCACACTGCACCGGCCGGCAAGCCTTATGCCGGCGGCTACGCCATCGAGTCGCCGCTGGGCACGATTTACGCCACCAACATCACGCCGTCGAAAACCGCCGGCATCGGCAACTACAGCGAGGCGCAATTCGCGCGCGCCCTGCGCGAAGGCGTGCGCGCCGACGGCAGCCATCTGTATCCGGCCATGCCATACACCAGCTACGCCATGCTGACCGATAGCGACGTGCACAAGCTGTACAGCTACTTCATGCACGCCGTCGAGCCGGTCGACACGCCCGCTGCGAGCCGGACCCAATTGCCATTCCCGTTCAATGTGCGCATGTCGATGCTGGCGTGGAATGCGATCTTCCTCGACACCAAACGCTTCGTCCCCGATGCGGCCAGGTCGCAGCAAATCAATCGCGGCCAATACCTCGCCGAAGGGCTTGCGCATTGCAGCGCCTGCCATACGCCACGCAATTTCCTGATGGGTGAAAAAGGCGGCTCCGCGCTGGCCGGCGCCCCGCTGGGTTCATGGCATGCGCCCAATATCACATCGGACAAGGTCAGCGGCGTCGGTGGCTGGAGCGACGCCGAACTGATGCAATACCTGAAAACCGGCCACGCCGAAGGCAAAGGCCAGGCCGGCGGCGCGATGGCCGAAGCGGTCACCAACAGCTTCCAGCATCTGCGCGATGACGACGTGGCCGCCATCGTCGCCTACCTGCGCACGGTGCCACCGGTGCGCGACAACGCCCAGGCGCAGCCGGCCTACAGCTACGGCAAAGCTGCCAGCGACGAAGCGGTGCTGCGCGGCACCAGCGGCCGCAACGAGCACGACAGCCTCAACAGCGGCGCTGTGCTGTTCAGCGGCTATTGCGCCAGTTGCCATGCCGCATCAGGGTCAGGCAGCAGCGGCCAAGACTATCCGTCGCTGTTCCACAATACGACCACCGGCGCGCGCAATCCGGCCAATCTGGTGTCGGCGATCCTGTACGGCGTCGAGCGCAAGGTCGGCGACAACGAGATCCTGATGCCGCGTTTCGATGGGCATTCCTACGTCAATCCGTTGACGGACAAGCAGATCGCGCTGATTGCCAACTATGTGCTGAAACAGTACGGCAATCCCGAGGTGCAGGTCAGCGAAGCGTATGTGGCGCAGGCGCGCAACGGCGGCGAACAGCCGGTGCTGGCCCGGCTGCAGCCCTTCATTGCTCCAGCCATTGGGGTGGCGATCCTGCTGCTGTTGCTGACTGCAGTGGCCGTCTTCATGGCGCGTCGTCGTCGGCGGATTCCATTCAAGTAAGTTATTGAGCGCAAAAAAACGCGGAGTCTGCGCCTGGCGCAGCTCCGCGTTGTCGTTTGGAGAAAAGAGAATTAGCGGCGCTCGGGCCGGTTCGGCAGAATGAAACTGAAGCGGGAGCCCTTGCCGGGTTCGCTGACGACGTCGAAGCTGCCTTCATGCGCTTCCACAAAGGTCTTGAAAATCGCCAGGCCGAGGCCGAGACCACCGTGGTCCTTGGTTTCGGTTTCGAATTTCTCGAAGATCAGCGCCAGGCGGTCCTTGGAAATACCCATGCCGTTGTCGCTCACCCAGCATTCAATGCCGGCGCCATCCAAAGTGGGCGCAGCGCCGATCACCACCTCGCCTTGCGGCGTATGGGTAATGGCGTTGGCGATCAGGTTCTGCATCATGCGGCGCAAGAGATTGGCATCGGCATAGATCACCAGATCTTCCGGCACATCATTGAGCAGCCGCGTGCTGCCGGTGCCGGCGACCGGATTGAGGTCGTAGACCATGCTTTCCACCAGCGGCCACAGATCGATGTTGCGGCGTTCCAGCTTGACGCCGCTTTCGGTTTTCATGTTGTCGTTTTCTTCGATGACCTTGGCCACCAGTCCCGACATGCTTTGCACATTGCGCTGCAAGACCTTGATCATGCGCGCCGCCCGCGGATCGGCGTTCTGCGCGCCCAGCGTTGATTCGAGCACTTTGGATGCCAGCGCCACGGCGTTCAGAGGTGTGCGCAGATCGTGTGCGATGAAGGAGAGATATTCTTCGCGACGGCGTTGCACTTCCAGCGCGCGGTTGACCGAGAAGGTCTGTACCGCCAGGCCGATGGCGCTGTCGAACACCAGGTTGATGACATGGAACGGTTTGCCTTGCAGGTTGATCTGGTGCGTGCTCGCCAGATCATGGATGCAACCGCGCAGCAGATTGTATTCGGCCACCACTTCCTCGATCAGGTAGCCGTTGTGCAGGCGCTGCAGGCCGTGTTCCGGCGGCGTGCCGTCGGCCAGCACCTCGGCGATCGATTCGTCCGAATTACGGCGAAAGGCCAGCGCGATTTCGTCCAGCAAGGCCGGCACGTGATCGTTCAGCGTCGGGATGCTGAGATTGCGTGCGGACGGCAAGGCCCGCACCATGCTGCGCCAGCGTGTGAGCAGCGCCTCGCGATTCTGCTCGACCAGGACGGCCAGTTGTTCCAGGGTATTGATAGGGTTCTCCGGGATCTGAAACGGTGCGGCAGAACAGCACCGTCTGCTGTTGGCTTATTGCAATTGCCTGCCGATGTTGTCGAGGATGTCCTGCAATTGATCGATGTCGTAAGGCTTGGGCAGTGAGAACGTGCCGGGACCGATGTTCTTGCTGATTTGCGCGCCGTAGCCGGAGGCGAAAATGATTTTCAGCGCCGGTGTTTTTTCGCTCGTCCGTTTGGCCAGTTCAAGACCGGACATGCCCGGCAGGCTGACGTCGGTGAACAGGACATCGAAGTCGTGCTGCTCCAGTTCGGCCAAGGCTTCTTCAGCGCTGCCGACGCCTTCGGCCCGATGCCCCAGCACCGCGAGCAGCTCGCAGACCAGTTGCAGGGAATCCAGATTGTCTTCCACGACCAGGATATGCAGACCGGCCGCGTCGGCTTGGTCCGGCATGCTCGATACGCTTGTCGTCATTGTTGTTTGTGTTGTCATTTCAACATCTGTTGATGAGGCGGGTAGGAATTTCGGAAGCCCGGCTTTCCACAAAATTGCACATGTCGATAGTAATGCATTCTGATGGGCGTGCAATAGCCGCCGCACATATTTCCGGAAATCAAAAAAAAGCCGGAGACCCTTGTCCCGCCTGCCTTTCCGGATCAACTTCAAAATGTCTTACAAAAGATTCAGGGGTCATCTGACAGGGGGAAAATAGGCCTGCTGCTACAGTAGGCTTCATAAAAAAACGGTCGCGGCACCTGCCCGATCATCACAACCTAACGATATCGACGTGATGGCTACACAACAAAACCACCTCACACCGGATCGCGCAGCAGATCCCATTCCAACCCGATCCGCGACCGGCATTGCCGGCCTGGACACCATCCTGGGCGGCGGCATTACGCGTGATCGCCTGTACCTTCTCGAAGGTACCCCGGGCACGGGCAAGACCACTTTCGGCCTGCAATTCCTCCTTGAAGGATTGGCCCAAGGCGAATCCGGTCTGTATATCACGCTGTCGGAAACAGCCGCCGAGCTTCGCGCGGTCGCTGCCTCGCACGGCTGGTCGCTGGAAGGTTTGTCGCTCTATGAACTGATCGACGAGGAAGATCTGAACCCGGATTTTCAGCAATCCATCCTTCACCCTTCCGAAATCGAACTCGGTGAAACCATCAAGAGCGTGATCGCGCGCGTCGACGAGCTCAAGCCGTCGCGCGTGATCTTCGACAGCTTGTCGGAAATGCGACTGCTGGCGCAGAACCCGTTGCGCTATCGGCGCCAGATCCTGGCGCTCAAGCATTTTTTCTCGACGCGCAAATGCACCGTGCTGATGCTCGACGACCGCACCGCCGAAGCCGGCGACCTGCAGTTGCACAGCATCGCCCACGGCGTCATCAGCCTGGAGCAACTGGCGCAGGATTTCGGTACCGAGCGGCGTCGCCTGCGCGTCATCAAGATGCGCGGCATCAGCTTCACCGGCGGCTATCACGACTTCGTCCTCAAAACCGGCGGCATGCATGTCTTCCCGCGCCTGGTCGCTGCGGAGCATTTTGCCGAATTTGAAGACAGCATGACCAGCACCGGCGTGCCCGGCCTCGATAGCTTGCTGGGCGGAGGCCTGGTGCGCGGCACCAACACGCTGCTGAGCGGGCCTTCCGGCGTAGGCAAGACCACCACGGCGTTGCGCTGTGCGCTGGCCGCCTTGCAGCGCGGCGAACGCGCTGCCTATTACCTGTTCGACGAAGGCCGGGGCACATTGATGAGCCGTGCACGCGCACTCGGCATGGACGTCGAGCCTTATATCGCCGACGGCAGCCTCAAGCTCCACTCGGTCAATCCCGCTGAAATGTCGCCCGGGGAGTTCACCAGCACCGTGCGCAACGCAGTCGAGAACGAAGGTCGCAGTTTTGCCGTGATCGATAGTCTCAATGCTTACATGCAGTCGATGCCGGGTGAAAAATTCCTGCTGCTGCAGATGCACGAGATGCTGTCCTACCTGAGCCAGCAAGGCGTCACCACGCTGCTGGTGCTGGGACAACATGGTCTGGTCGGCGAAATCCGTTCCGACATCGACCTCAGCTATCTCAGCGACACCATCCTGTTGTTCCGTTTCTTCGAGGCGCGCGGCGACATCGCCACTGCCGTATCGGTGGTCAAGAGTCGCATCAGCAATCATCCGCGCTCCATCCACGAGTTCCGGCTCAGTCCCAGCCAGGGACTGCAGATCGGCGAAGCTTTACAGGATTTTGAAGGCATCATGAGCGGACTGCCGACGTACCGCGGCAGAACTCCCATCATGGCAACCGATGCCGATTAATCTCCCGTTGGAGGAACGCATCCTCATCCTTGCTCCCCATGGCCGGGATGCGGAAGTCATTGAGCAGACGCTGTCGGCCGAAGGCCTTAAATGTGCAATCTGCAGCAGCTATGCCGAGTTGATGCAGGAACTGGAGATCGGCGCCGGAGCGGCATTGATTACCGAGGAAGCACTCGGCAATGCGGATTTCTCGCTGCTGCACCGCTGGGTGGAAAAACAGGAATCGTGGTCTGATTTTCCCTTCGTGATCCTCAGCGCCAAACAACGCAATGCCGAACGCAATCCGGTGTTGGACGTGCTGGAGCGCCTGGTCAACATGATCTTGCTGGAGCGCCCCGTGAATAGCGAGACGCTGCTGCGCGCCGGGGTCTCGGCGCTGCGTGCGCGACGCCGGCAATACCTCAGCCGCAGCCATCTGCAGGAACGTGCGCGCTCGGAAGAACATTTGCGCCTGGCGCTGAATGCCGGCCGCCTCGGCTCCTGGAGCCTTGAATTGGCCAATTCCATCCTGATCGTTTCAGATGCGTGCAAGATGCACTTCGGCATTGCGCCGGAGAGCGAATTCACTTACGACGACCTGATCAACGCGATTCATGCCGACGATCGCCAGCGCCATCTGGATGTGATCGAAGCAGCCTTGTTGTCGAAAGACGATTTCTCGATCGAGTACCAGGTGGTATGGCCGGACGGCTCCGTGCATTGGGTGCAGATTCGCGGCCAGACCCTCCATAACAGTGTCGGCGTGCCGATTCAGATGGCCGGCGTCTCGCTCGATATCAGCGACCGTCGCGAGGCGGAGGATCGTCTGCTCGAAAGCGAGAGCAATCTGCGCCA
This sequence comes from Herbaspirillum lusitanum, assembly GCF_026127345.1. Classification (NCBI taxonomy): domain Bacteria; kingdom Pseudomonadati; phylum Pseudomonadota; class Betaproteobacteria; order Burkholderiales; family Oxalobacteraceae; genus Herbaspirillum; species Herbaspirillum lusitanum. Next base: position 909,127 of record NZ_QXFG01000008.1, read on the forward strand.
GTTCAACGAGACCCTCGAGTTGCGCATCCAGGAACGCACGTCCGAACTGGCCCAGGCCAACGACCGCCTGATGAAGGAAATGTCCGAGCGTGAACGCACCCAGATCGCGCTGGTGCAGGCGCAGAAGATGGAAGCGATCGGCCGCCTGACCGGCGGCATCGCGCATGATTTCAACAACCTGCTCAACGTGATCATCGGCAACGTCGACCTGATCGAGCGGCTCTCCTCCGATGAACGCATCAAGCGCATGGCCGGTTCCGCGCGCAACGCCACCAAGCGCGGCGCCAAACTGACCGGGCAGTTGCTGGCGTTCTCGCGCAACCAGACGCTGGACCTGAAAGCGGTCGACATCGCCTCGGTCATCGACGGCATGAAGGATCTGATCGCCGTGTCGGTCGGTACCGGCATCAGCATCTCGATCAATGTTGCCGAGGATTTGCCGCGCGCCGTGGCCGACGCCAACCAGATCGAGATGGCGATCCTCAATCTCGCCATCAACGCGCGCGACGCCATGCCCGACGGCGGCAACCTGACCATCAACGTGCAGCACCGCTACGCCCACGATGGCGTGCTCAAGCCCGGCGCCTACATCGTGATCGAGGTCAAGGACACCGGCACCGGCATCACGCAGGAAATACTCAGCAAGGTATTCGACCCCTTCTTCACCACCAAGGCGGTCGGCAAAGGCACCGGCCTCGGACTCAGCCAGGTGTACGGCATTGCCGATCAGTCCGGCGGGCTGGCGCGCATCGATAGCGTAGTGGGAAAAGGTACGACGGTGGAGGTCTGGCTACCGGTGGCCGGCGCGCTGCCGGTGCGTGAGCACGATCAGGAAATGCTGGACCAGCCGCTGGAACCGAAGGAATCCGGCAACATTCTGGTGGTGGAGGACGACGCCCAGGTCCGGCAGTTCATCGTCGAATGCCTTGAAATCCTGGGCTATACGGTGGATCAGGCGGAGAACGGCTGGTTCGGGCTGGAAAAGTTGCAAAGAGCCCATTTCGACCTGTTGATCGTGGACTTTCTGATGCCGGGCATGAACGGCGCCGAAGTAATCGCCGCTGCCCGCGCGCGCGATCCGCAACTTCCCATCATCATGGCAACCGGCTACGCCGACATGCAGGCCGTCGAAAAAGTCATCGATCTCGACGCCGTCTTGCGCAAGCCGTTCCAGATCACCGAGCTGGCCAACAGCGTCAAGCGCGCCATGCGCGCAAAAGGAGCCATGCAGCACCATCACGCCGCCCCGCCCTCCGCTTCCCGCTCCTGAGTCGCCCTGCCGGGACGGATGATCCGATTGGACTCACTTGATCGGATTTACTTGACGCGCTGCTTTTCCAGCTTGCGCGCGAGCGTGCGCCGGTGCATGCCGAGACGGCGTGCGGTTTCGGAGATGTTGAAATCGGTTTCCACCAGCACTTCGTGGATGCGCTCCCATTCGAGGTTCTTGATGGAGGTCGAGCGTGCCGTGAGCTCCACTTCCGTATTGCCGGCGACCTGGCCGAAGGCGGCCTCGATGTCGTCAGTATTGGATGGTTTGGCGAGATATTGGATGGCGCCCAGCTTGATCGCCTCGACTGCAGTACCGATGCTGGCAAATCCGGTCAGCACCACGATCAGCATGGCTTCGTCGTGCTGGTGCAGCATCTGCACGCAAGACAGGCCGGAGGTATTGCCGTTGAGTTTGAGATCGACCACCGCGTAGCCGGGATTGTGCTGCCTCAGCAAGGCTGCTGCTTCATCCTGGCTGGCGGCGTGCAGGACGACATAGCCGCGCCGTTCGAACGAGCGACTGAGCGTGCGCGCAAAGGCGGCGTCGTCTTCGATGATGAGCAGCAGGCGTTCAGTCGACATGGTTCCTTTCCTCGGCAGTTGCCGCACGTTCCGCTTCCAGGCTGATGGCCGACAGCGGCAGCGTCAGGCACACCGTGGCGCCGGCGACGTGACCGTTTTCGCTGCGATTGTGCGCCGTGACGGCGCCGCCGAGTTTGCGCGCGACATTGACCACGAAGAACAATCCCAGTCCGCCGCCGGTCTTGGCCTTGGTCGACTGGTAAGGCTTGCCGATCTGGTCCAGCATGGACGGCACGAAGCCGGGACCGGTGTCGTCAACGGTCAACTTGAGTTGGTTTTCTTCACGCGCGGCGGTGAAACTGAGCCAGCGTGGAGAGGCTTCCAGCGCATTGTCGAGGACGTTGCAGATCATCTGCTTGAGCGCCGAATCGAAAGCGACCGGCATGTCGTGTTCGATGAGGTTCCGATAGTCGAAGGCGACGATGGGACGCGTGGTGCGGAATTCCTCGGCGATGTCGCCCAGGAAGGTATTGAGCGTGGTCTTGACCGAGGACTCGCCACGCGCTTCGCCGGCCGACAGCAAGATGCCGCTGACGATGGTTTTGCAGCGCTGCAACTGGATCTGCATTTCGCTGATTTCTTCGATCAGCACAGGGTTGCTGCTGAATTCCGGCATGCGCTTCCAGTCGCCCAGGATCACCGCCAGCGTCGCCAGCGGCGTGCCGAGTTCATGGGCGGCGCCGGACGCCAGCAAGCCCATGCGCACGATGTGATCTTCTTCCGCGGCGCGTTGGCGCAAGGCGGCCAGCTGGGCGTCGCCGGCACGGCGGTTGCTGCTGATGCGCGTGATGAAAATGGCCAGCAAGGCGGCGATCAGCAGGAAGCTGATCAACATGCCTTCGACGTACAGGCTGAACAGGCCTTCATCATGGTCCGGCGGCAGCGACAACGGCATGAAGAACTGCGACAGGCCGGCGAAACAGAGGCCGGTAATGCAGACGATGGTCCAGGTGGACCAGGCTTCCAGCAGCACTGCGCTCAGGATAACCTGCAGCAGATACAGGAAGGCGAATGGATTGCTGGCGCCGCCGCTGAGGTACAGCTGCGCGGTCAGGGTGGCGACGTCGACCAGCAGCGCCAGGAACAGCTCGCGGTTGGTGACGAAGGGCCGCTCGTGCCAGCGCAGGTGGCTGCCGATGTTGAAGGCGATCAGGCAGGCCAGCACTTCCAGCATGTGCGGCAGCGGCAAATGGATGTCGAAACCGAAAATCACCACGATGATGGTGGTGATCTGGCCGAACACGGCGATCCAGCGCAACTGGATCAGTTGCAGCATGTTCTTGTGGCCGGCGGCGCGATCAGGCGCGCGGGCGATTTCAGGGCCTGGCGGAAGGACGCTGTCGATCATGCGCAGTCGATCATGGTAAACGAGTGAATTGGCGGGTCGGAGACGACGAATTTGCCGGAATTATCCCGCGTCTGGGCCTTGCTTGCCATCTTTGTTTTTCTGCCCGGCGGACAGGCGCCGGCGTTTTTCGTCGCGTCCGATCCAGAAGAATGCGGCGCCCGTCATCAGGGCCAGTCCGAACCAGGTCAACGCGTAGACCAGATGATTGTTGGGAAAGGAAATCACGGTCAGTCCACCGACGGCTTGTCCGTTCGCGGCGCGTTGCTGTTCCGACGCAGCGCTGTGCGTATCCTCCGCATCGATGAAATACGGCGCGACGTGGTCCAGCTTCCTCGACATTGCGATGGCCGGCACGTCGCGCGAAAACCAGCGGTCTGCGGCAGCATCGTTCTTGCGCAGGAAGCCGCCATGCGGTTCGCTGATGCGCAGCAAACCGACGACCTCGGCCGGCGCCTCGGCTGCGCCCTCCTTCTCGTCGTGTGCGCCGGCGGCGATGAAGCCGCGGTTGACCAGTGTCGTGACGCCGTCGGCGCCGCGCAGCGGGGTCAGCAGCCAGAAGCCGGCGCCCAGCCGCGACAAGGCCTGCACGCGTGCAGTTTTGGCGTACAGGAAGGTGCCGCTCAGGCGCACATGTAAATACTCATGGGAATCGGCCGTCACGTTTGACCAGACATCGGGACCCGGAGGTGCAACCGGTGCAGCATGTACGCGGCGGTCGACGCGCTCGATCAGGTCGAGCTTCCAGAACAGGCGTTTGACCTGCCAGGCGCCGAGCGCGAGGAAACCGAGGAAAACCAGGAGCATGCAGCCGGCAAGGAAACGGCGCAACCCGGAAGACCGAGGGCGCGGCGCTGCTTCCGCAACGGCGCGCCCTGGAGAGTGGCTATGAGTCACTGCTGATTACAGCGGGTTCAAATTCAGATTCAGATTCAGGCAGATCACTTCATGCCGGGCATGTTGTGCTGCATGTTCTGCATCGAACCGGGCACGGCTTCCTGGATCAGATCCTGGCTCATGCCGGGCATCATGTTGTGATTCAGGTGATACATGACCCACAGCGAACCGGCCAGCATGATGACCACGACCATGATCGTGAAGATCAGCGCGAGGATGGTCCAGCCGCCTTCGGACCTGGAGTTCATGTGCAGGAAGTAGATCATGTGGACCACGATCTGGACCACCGCCAGGCCCAGCAGGACAAAACCTGCCGTGCTGGATTTCTCGATCACGTTGCCCATGACCAGCCAGAACGGGATGGCCGTCAGGATCACCGCCAGCACGAAGCCGATGGTGTAACTCTTGAGGCTGCCGTGGTCGGCGGTATGGTCGTGATGATGTACGTCGAAGCCGTCCTGATGGCCGTATTTCTCGGCGTGCGACGGGTGTTCTTGATGCTGTGGCGCGCTCATGGCAGGACTCCCATCAGGTAAACAAAGGTGAAGACGCCGATCCAGACCACGTCCAAAAAGTGCCAGAACATCGACAGGCACATCAGGCGACGACCGTTTTCAGGCGTCAGGCCGTGCTTGTTGATCTGGAACATCAGGGTGATCAGCCAGACGATGCCGAAGCTGACGTGCAGGCCGTGGGTCGCCACCAAAGCGAAGAACGAGGTCAGGAAACCGCTGCGTTGCGGGCCCGCGCCTTCATGGATCAGGTGCACGAACTCGTACAGTTCCAGGTAGATGAAGCCGGCGCCCAGCAAGCCGGTAACGGCCAGCCAGATCAGCGTGGTGCGGACCTTCTGCTTTTGCATTTCCAGCATGGCGAAGCCGTACGTGATCGACGACAGCAGCAGCAAGGAAGTGTTGACCGCCACCAGCGGCAGGTCGAACAGCTCGGCGCCGGTTGGACCGCCGGCATAGTTGCGGCCCAGCACGGCATAAGTGGCGAACAGGCAGGCGAAGATCAGGCAGTCGCTCATCAGGTACATCCAGAAACCGAGCAAGGTGCCGTTTTCGGGATGATGTTCCCTGACGAAGTAACGCGAACTAGGCGATGCGTCCATGGTTGCGGCGGAATTGTGGGAAATCTCAGACATGGCTATCCAGCAAGCGTGTGCGGTTGGCTTCAGTAAGGACGACGTCGTCGGCCGAAATGTAGTAATCGCGTTTGTAATTGAAGGTGTGCGTGATGATCGCGGCCATCAGGGCGATGAAACCAGCGCCGGCCAGCAGCCACATCTGCCAGATCAGGCCAAAGCCGATCACTGCGCTCAAAGCGGCAATGATGAAGCCGGCGCCGGTGTTCTTCGGCATGTGGATAGGCACGAAACCATCTTGCGGACGGGTGTAGCCGTTGGCCTTCATGTCAGCCCAGGCGTCGTTGTCGTGCACGCGCGGAGTGAAAGCGAAGTTGTAATCCGGCGGCGGCGACGAAGTCGACCATTCCAGCGTACGGGCGCCCCATGGATCGCCGGTCGTGTCGCGCAGCTTGTCGCGGCGCAGGTAGCTGACCACCAGCTGGATGATGAACGAGCCGATGCCAGCTGCGATCAGCAAGGCGCCGAAGGCGGCGATCTGGAACCAGATCTGCAGCGACGGATCTTCGAAGTGACTCATGCGGCGGGTAACGCCCATGAAGCCCAGCACGTACAACGGCGTGAAGGCAACCCAGAAACCGATGCACCAGAACCAGAAGCTGCAACGGCCCCAGAAATCGTCCAGCTTGTAACCGAAAGCCTTCGGGAACCAGAAATTGATGCCCGCGAACATGCCGAACACCACGCCGCCGATGATCACGTTGTGGAAGTGGGCGATCAGGAACAGGCTGTTGTGCAGCACGAAGTCGGCCGGCGGAACCGCCAGCATCACGCCGGTCATGCCGCCGATGACGAAGGTGATCATGAAGCCGATGGTCCACAGCATGGGCACTTCGAAACGGATGCGGCCGCGATACATGGTGAACAGCCAGTTGAAAATCTTCGCGCCGGTCGGGATCGAGATGATCATCGTGGTGATGCCGAAGAACGAATTGACGCTCGCCCCCGAACCCATGGTGAAGAAGTGATGCAGCCAGACCAGGTAGGACAGGATGGTGATCACGACGGTCGCATACACCATGGAGGTGTAGCCGAACAGGCGCTTGCCGCTGAAGGTCGCCACGATCTCCGAGAAAATGCCGAAGGCAGGCAGAATCAGGATGTAGACCTCAGGGTGGCCCCAGATCCAGATCAGGTTCACGTACATCATGGCGTTGCCGCCGAGATCGTTGGTGAAGAAATTGGTGCCGAACATGCGGTCCAGCGACAGCATGCCGAGGACGGCGGTCAGGATCGGGAAAGCGGCGACGATCAGCACGTTGGTGCACAGCGCCGTCCAGGTGAAGACCGGCATCTTCATCATGTTCATGCCCGGCGCGCGCATCTTGACGATGGTGGCGATCAGGTTGATCCCTGACAAGAGCGTCCCTACCCCGGCAATCTGCAACGACCATATGTAATAGTCCACCCCCACATCAGGACTGCCGAGGATGCCCGACAAAGGTGGATAGGCCAGCCAGCCGGTACGGGCGAATTCGCCGACGAACAGCGAGGCCATGACCAGGCCGGCGCCGAATGTCGTCATCCAGAAGCTGAAGTTGTTCAGGAACGGGAACGCCACGTCGCGTGCGCCGATCTGCAGCGGCACGACGTAGTTCATCAGGCCCGTGACCAGCGGCATCGCCACGAAGAAGATCATGATCACGCCGTGGGCGGTGAAGACCTGGTCGTAGTGATGCGGCGGCAGGAAGCCGGCCGAATCGCCGAAGGACAGCGCCTGCTGGGCGCGCATCATCAGCGCGTCGGCGAAGCCGCGCAGCAGCATGACGATGCCGAGGATGACATACATGATGCCGATTTTCTTGTGGTCGATGCTGGTGATCCAGTCGCGCCACAACGGGCCCCACAGGCGGAAATAGCTGACCGCGCCGAGCACGGCGATGCCGCCGATCAGCACGCCGATGAAGGTGATCAGCAGGATGGGTTCATGGAAGGGAATCGCTTCCCAGCTCAGACGGCCGAAGATCAGCTTGGTCATGTCAATATGGTCTAGCATCGTTACTTTCCGCTGAAAAAGAAGGTCGCGGCGCCATGCGAAACTGCATGCATGACGCTCTTGCCGGTTGCGCGCAACAATGCCGCCGGCGATTCTTTCGATTGATTATTCATGGTGGTGCTGGCTGCCGGCCATCGCGACTTCCTGCGGAGCGGCCTTGGCGGCGCCCTTTTCAGTCTTTTCGCCCTTGCCTTCATCCTTGACGTTCTTGTCGGTCATCATCTGCTGGTCCATGCAGACCTGGCCTTCGGCGACGCAACGATTCAGGATCGCGTGGTACAGCGTGCCGTCAACGGCGTTGAAGTGCTGCACCGGATCCTTGATGCTCGGCTTTTCCAGCGCCAGGTATTCGGTGCGCTTGAGCGCGCCGCCGCCGGCCTTGACCTTCTTGACCCAAGCGTCGAAGTCTTCATCGCTCACGCCGTGGAACTTGAAGCGCATGTCCGAGAAACCGGCGCCGCTGTAGTTGGCCGAGAAGCCTTCAAACTCGCCCGGCTTGTTGATGACGGCGTTGAGCTTGGTCTGCATGCCCGGCATCGCGTAGATCTGCCCTGCCAGCGCCGGGATATAAAACGAGTTCATCACGGTCGAGGCGGTGATCCTGAATTCGATCGGACGGTCAACCGGCGCAGCCAGTTCATTCACGGTAGCGACACCTTGCTCCGGATAAATGAACAGCCACTTCCAGTCCAGCGCGACGACTTCGACGATCAGCGGCTTGACGTTTTCAGGGATGGGGCGCAGCGCATCCAGGCGCGACAGCTTGCGATACGGATCGAGCGTGTGGGTGCTGATCCAGGTCAAGAGGCCGAGCGCGATGATGATCAGCAGCGGCGCGCCCCAGATGACCAGTTCGAGCTGGGTCGAGTGATCCCAGTCCGGCTCATAGCGCGCGGCGGTATTGTTCTGGCGATAACGCCACGCAAAAAGGCCGATCAGCACAATCACCGGAACGATGATCAGCAGCATCAGGATGGTGGAAATAATGATCAGCCTGCCTTGCTGGTTGGCGATGTCCCCGGAAGGATTCAGGACGACGGTATTGCAACCGGCCAACAAAATTGCAGGCAGAAAAATGAATCCGCGGCGAATGAGATGTGAAAACATGCAGGGAAAGTCCAGTCGGAGCTATCAAATCATGCTAATGTACACTTACCGTTCGGCATTGGCGATTGGACAATTTGTCCTACCCTCGCGGTCATCTTGATGGTGAGTTTGCAAGTGTGCCAATGTGCCGGCGGAACGTAGCGGCATTACAGACCGAACCAAGAAAGAGAGACAATGATCATGGCTAGCACTCATATTCATCCCCCTGAAGTTCCTGGCAAATTTTCTGCAAATACGCCTGTCGGTGGTTCTGATAATGTAAATAATGCCAAATCTGATCATCCAGTGATTGCACCCGGCGATATTGCAATCGGCGTGGTCATCGGAAGGGCTTCAGAATACTTCGATTTCTTCGTGTATGCCATAGCCTCGGTGTTGGTTTTTCCCACCATTTTCTTTCCATTTGAACAACGCCTCGAGGGCACGCTCTACTCCTTCACCATTTTTGCCTTCGCATTTCTGGCGCGTCCGTTCGGCACCATCCTTTTCATGGCCATCCAGCGAAAGCTCGGGCGCGAAGTCAAACTGACACTGGCGCTGTTCCTGCTGGGCCTGTCGACGGCCGGCATCGCGTTCCTGCCGACATACGAACATCTGGGTTTCACCGCCATCGTGCTGCTGTCCGTGCTGCGCATCGGCCAGGGCCTGGCGCTGGGCGGCTCGTGGGATGGCTTGCCGTCGCTGCTGGCGCTCAACGTGCCGAAGAACAAGCGCGGCTGGTACGCGATGCTGGGCCAGCTCGGCGCGCCGGTGGGCTTCATCGTCGCCGGCCTGGTGTTCGCCTACCTGATCGGCAACCTGAGCAGCGACGACTTCCTCGAGTGGGGCTGGCGTTATCCGTTCTATGTCGCGTTCGCGATCAACGTCGTGGCGCTGTTCGCCCGCCTGCGCCTGGTAGCGTCGGACGAGTACGCGCAACTGTTGAAAGAACGTGAACTGGAGCCGACCGGCGTCGTCGACATCACCCGCACCCAGGGCCGCAACCTGATCATCGGCGCCCTCGCCGCACTGGCCAGCTATGCGCTGTTCCATCTGGTGTCGGTGTTCCCGCTGTCGTGGATTTCGCTGTATTCGATGCGCTCGATGAGCGACTTCCTGATGGTGCAGGTGTTCGGCGCGGTGCTGATGATGGTCGGGATCGTATTGTCCGGCCCCATCGCTGACCGCTTCGGCCGCCGCACCACGCTGGGCGCGCTGGCGGTGCTGATTGCGGTGCTGAGCGGCTTCGTGCCGACGCTGATCAACGGCGGCGATACCGGGCAGGACATCTTCATCCTGGTCGGCTTTGCCCTGCTCGGCCTGTCTTACGGTCAGGCAGCCGGCGCCGTGACCGCCAACTTCCCTGCCAAATATCGCTACACAGGCGCGGCGCTGACGTCCGATCTGGCGTGGCTGGTTGGCGCAGGTTTTGCACCGCTGGTGGCGCTGGGCTTGTCGGCTCACTTCGGTCTGGCTTACGTCAGCATCTACCTGCTGTCGGGCGCAGTCTGCTCGCTGGCGGCGCTGAGCGTTAACCGTGCGCTGGATATCCGCTGACCTGATCCGCCAATAAAAACGGCCTGGCATGCGCAAGCAGCCAGGCCGTTTTTACGTTAATGCCCCTCTTTTTAAGCTACCCGTCCCAAAACGCCGGCGCCGCTCTGCTGATAAATCCGGTGCGCCGGTCGCGCCAGCCCCAAGTTCTCGCGCAAGGTTTTTCCTTCGTATTCGGTGCGGAACAAACCGCGCCGGCGCAATTCCGGCAGCACCAGTTCGACGAAGTCGTCGAGTCCGCCGGGCAAAGTCGGCGGCATGATATTGAAACCGTCGGCGCCGCCCTTCAGGAACCACTCCTCAAGCCGATCGACAATGCTCTCCGGCGTACCGTGGATGGACCAGTGACCGCGCGCAGTCGCCACGCGCAGATACAGTTGACGGATCGTCAGCTGCTCGCGACGCGCCAGCGCCGTCACCAATTGGAAGCGGCTCTTGGTGCCGTTCGGCTCCTGCAAATTCTCTGGCAGCGGACCGTCGAGCGGATAGCCGGACAGATCGATGCCGCCCAGATGCTGCTGCAGCAGCGACAGGCCGACGGTCGGATGAATCAGCGATTGCAGCTCTTCGAATTTTTCCAGCGCTTCGCTTTCGCTGCGGCCGACCACCGGGAACACGCCCGGCATGATCTTCAGTTCATCCGGCTCGCGGCCGTACCTGGCGAGCCGCGATTTCAGGCCGCTGTAGAAATGCTGCGCGTCCTCCAGCGATTGCTGTGCGGTGAAGATTACTTCCGCCGTACGTGCCGCCAACTCCTGGCCCGGCTCGGACGAACCGGCCTGCACCACCACCGGATGTCCCTGCACCGGACGCGCCACGTTGAGCGGCCCGCGCACCGAGAAATGCTTGCCCTTGTGATGGATCGCATGCAGCTTGTTGTGATCGAAATGCACGCCCTCGGCCTGGTCGAAGCGGAAAGCGTCGTCTTCCCAGCTATCCCACAAGCCGCGCACCACGTCGACGAATTCTTCGGCGCGTTCATACCGCGCGCCGTGTTCGGGATGCTTGTCGAGATTGAAGTTGTGCGCCTCCGACTCCGACCACGAGGTCACCACGTTCCATCCCGCGCGGCCGTTGCTCAGGTGATCGAGCGAGGCGAATTTGCGCGCCACGTGGTACGGCTCGTTATACGTCGTCGACACCGTCGCCACCAGGCCGATGTGTTCGGTCGCCTGCGACAGCGCCGACAACAGCGTCAGCGGCTCGAACGTCGCGGCGCGCGAAGTCAGGTGCAAGGTCTCCGCATCGTGCGAACGGATCGCCACGCCGTCGGCCAGGAACAGCGCATCGAACTTGGCCCGTTCGGCGGTCTGCGCGATCTGCCGGTAATGCGCGATGTTCTGGCCGGCGTCGGGTTGCGCGCGCGGATGGCGCCAGCCCGCCACGTGATGGCCGGTGGCTTGCAGGAAGGCGCCCAGGCGCAGTTGTTTCTTCGGCCCGCTCATGACGCCACCGCCTCTTTTGCATCGATGACAGCATCAGGCGTACGCAGCTTGTCCTGCGCCCTATCTTGCGCCTTATCTTGCACATTACGCGACACGCTGCGACGGCCGTCGACGCCAACCGGCACGTCGCCGGCGATCGTCACCCGCCGCACCACGCGATGCTGGCTGCCGTAGTCGTTGATCGCATAGTGTTGCGTCGCCCGGTTGTCCCAGATCGCGATGTCGCCGGCCGTCCAGCGCCAGCGCACGGTGTTTTCCAGACGAATGACATAGCTCTCCAGCAGCTTGAGCAGATGCTCGGAATCGCCGGTCGGATAGCCGAGCAGTTTCTTGACGAAGTGTCCCAGCACCAGTGTGCGTTCACCGGTCTCCGGGTGCACGCGCACCACCGGATGCTCGGTTTCATAGATCCTCGACGTGAAGACTTCGCGATAGCGCTTGAGGCCGGCGTCATCGGTATTGAATCGCGCTGCGTAGTCGTAATCATTGGTATGCAGCGCCCACAGGGTGTCGGCCAGCTGGCGCAAAGCCGGCGGCAGATCGAGATAAGCCTGCGCCGTGTTCGCCCATACGGTGTCGCCGCCCGCCTGCGGAATCACCACTGCGCGCAGGATCGACGCCTGCGGATACGCCAGGTCGAAGGTGACGTCGGTATGCCAGGAATTGGCGCGGCCGCCGTGCACCGAATCCAGCTCCAGCAAATAGCCGGTGCCGTCGCGCACCGGTACGGTCGGATGCGCCACCAGCTCGCCGAACAGTTTGGCGAAGGCTTCCTGGCCGACGTCGTCGAGATGTTGTTGCCCGCGGAAGAACAGTACCTTGTACTTCAGCAGCGCCTGGCGAATGGCGTGAAAGGTCTCCTGGCCGAGATCGCCGGACAGGCGCATGTCGCGGATTTCAGCGCCGATGCGGCCGGCGACGGGATGCAGATTGAGCAATGCTTCGGACATCTTGTTCTCCTTCGAAAATGACTGGCCAGGGGATGTAACTTGCGTCTACGGTTTACGTCTTGCGGGAGTGCTGCAGTTCTTTTGACAGGCGACATTGGTCGTATCGGGACGGGTATCGCCGATGAAGCCGTCGCGGTTGGGCATGCGCACCCTGGGCAGCGAATGCGCGTCAAGCACGGTGTCCGCCGTCACCACGCCGTTCAGGTACAACAGATAAGCCGTCACTGAATACACTTCATCGGGCGTCAGGCTCTGCGGCGCGTTATAAGGCATCGCGCGGTTGATGAAATCGAACACCGTCGTGGCATACGGCCAGAAGCTGCCGATGGTCTTGACCGGATTGGCCGACGTCAGTGTGCCCTTGCCGCCCACCAGCTGGTCGGCCGGCTTGCCCTCGCCTTTGGCGCCGTGGCAGGCTGCGCATTGCTGCGCGTAGATGGCCTTGCCGTTGGTCACACTGCCGCTGCCCGCAGGCAAGCCGGCACCGTCGGCGGCGACCTCGATATTCCATGCCGCCAGATCGCGCTCGCTGGCCGCATGGCCGATGCCGTACACCTGGGCCTGCACGCTGAATGACAATGCAAGCGCAGCGGCACCTGTAAAAACGCTAAACCTGAACATTGGTGATGACCCCGTCGCTCGCCACTTTCCAGCTCTGGATGGCGTTGAAGTGATAGTTTGATTCGAAGCCGCGCGCATCGACCAGCTGTGCGCCGCTGGGCTGGACGAAGCCGCTCTCGTCCAATGCCCTGCTCTGCAGCACGGCCGGCGCGCCGTCCCAGCGCCACGGCAAACGGAAGCGCGTCAGCGCGCGATCCAGCACCGGCTCCTGCAGACGCGCCTCGGTCCAGCTGCGGCCGCCGTCGGTTGAAACGTCGACGCGTTTGATGCGTCCCCGTCCGGTCCACGCCAGACCGGAGATTTCATAGAAACCTTTTTCCTTCAGCCGATGGTCGGGCGCCGGAAACGTGATCACCGATTTGGTTTCCATCAAAAATGTGAACTGGCGCGCCGTGCCATCGGGCAGCGAGTCGGTATATTTCGACGTCTCTTCGCGCGACATGAACGGCTCGCGTCCCACCTTGAGACGACGCAACCACTTGACGCTCATGTTGCCCTCGAAGCCGGGCAGGAACAGCCGCAACGGGTAACCGTGTTCAGGCCGCAGCCGCTCACCGTTCTGCGCATACACCAGCAAGGCATCGTCGAGCGCCTTGCCGATCGGGATGCTGCGCGTCATGCCCGCCGAGTCGGCGCCTTCGGCCAGAATCCAGGCGCCCTCGGGCTTGATGCCGACTTCCTCCAGCACGGTCGCCAGCGGTACGCCGGTCCATTCGCAGCACGACAGCAGGCCATGGCTGAATTGCAGCGAGGCCGTGCCCGGTCCCTTCCATTCGCGTCCGGTATTGCCCGAACATTCGAGGAAGTGGATGCGCGACACCGATGGCAGCCGCACCAGGTCGTTCATCGTGAAGATCGTCGGACGCTGCACCAGGCCATGCACCGCCAAACGATGCTGCTCCGGATCGATCTGCGGAATGCCTGCATGGTGACGCTCGAAGACAAGTCCGGTCGGCGTGATAATGCCGTGCAGGTCCTGCAGCGGCGTCATCGACGAGTTCGCTCCCGGCAACGGCGCGGCGCCGCGCGACCGGCGCACCACGTTCTTCTCGAACGGCGACGGCTCGCCATACGGATGCCACAGCACCGGCTCGCCCGGCGTCTTGCTCCACGGCGCCACGGTCAATGGTTCGGCGCGCGCACCGGCGGCCAGGCCGGCGCCCAGCACGGCGCCGCCGCGCAGGAAGCGCCTGCGCCCTGCAGACTGATTCTGTTTGTTGCTCATTGCGTGGTTGTCTCGTTGCGTTGTCATTATGTTTTCGGTTTCGGATAGCAGCATCAGATTGCAAAACGCCATTGCTGCGGCTCTTGGGGTTCGGGTGCGTCGCTGCGCAAAGGCGGCTCTGCAAGGCTGGCGCTGTCGCCCGAAAACTCTCGCAGCACCTGCTGCTTGACCTCGGCAAAGCCGACCGCCGCGCGTTCACGCGGATGCGCCAGGCCGACCGGCACGATGCGGCGGATGCGCCCCGGCCGCGGCTCCATCACTACCACCTTGTCGCCCAGGTAAATAGCCTCCTCGACGTCGTGCGTCACCAGGATCATGGTGATCCCCTCGGCCTGCCAGATGCGGTGCAGCTCCTGCTGCAGGTATGCGCGCGTCAAGGCGTCGAGCGCGCCGAACGGTTCGTCCAGCAGCAGGATTTCCGGTTTGCTCACCAGCGCGCGCGCAATCGCCACGCGCTGCGCCATGCCGCCCGACAGCTGGTGCGGATAGGATTTCTCGAAACCTTCAAGACCGACCAGCGCTATGTGCTCGCGCACCGCCAGGCGTTTTTGACCCGGCGTCAGATCTGCGTTGAGCAGGCCCAACTGGATATTGTTTTCCACGGTCAGCCAGGGAAACAGCCGATGTTCCTGGAACACGATGCCGCGCCGCAGGCTGGTGCCGACGATGCGTTCGCCATCCAGCAGCACCTGGCCCCGGTAGTCTTCTTCCAGTCCGACAATCAGGCGCAGCAAGGTCGACTTGCCGCAGCCGCTGGAGCCGACGATGCTGACGAACTCGCCCGGCGTGATGGTCAGCGTGACGTCGTCGAGGACCGCCAGGTCGCCGTCCTTGATCGGATAGGATTTACTGAGATGCTGGATATCCAGCGTGCCGGCTTGCGACATATCGATTCCTTAAAATTGTGCGACCGAACGGCCGCGCCACGCCAGCAAACGGCGCTCCAGGCGTGCCGCCAGCCAGTTCAGCGCGAAGCCGACGAAGCCGACCACGATCACGCCGAAGATCACCAGGTCCATCAGGAACAATTCGCGCCCATCGATCATGGTATTGCCGATGCCCTTGCCCGAAACCAGCAGGTATTCAGCGCCGAGCGTCGCCAGCCACGCATAGATCAGCGCCAGATGGATGCCGGCCAGGATCGACGGCGACGCTGCCGGCAGGATCAGCTTGAACAGCCATTGGCGGCGATTGAATTTCAGCACCCGCGCCGCCTCGACCAGTTCGGCCGGCACGCTGCGGATGCCTTCAAAGGTGTTGAGCACCACCGGGAAAAATGCCGCCAACGACAGGAACGCCACCTTGGCAGGATCGCCCAGGCCGAACCATACCGACAGCAGCGGAATCCAGGCGAACAGAGAGATTTGCTTGAGCGTATGAAAGGTCGGCCCGATCAGCCGCTCGAACAGACGCGACAAGCCGAACGCAATGCCGAACACGAGCCCCGCGCTGACGCCGATGGCGAAGCCGATCAGGTCGCGCCGCAAGCTGGCTTCCAGCGCGATCGCCAGTTCGCCGCTGCGAAATTGTTCGACCGCGGTGTCCCATACCTTGTCGACCGGCACCAGCAAGGGCGAGGTCGACCAGTTGAATTTCACCGCCAACCACCACAGCAGCAACAGCAGCGCCGGCAGGATCCAGCCGCGCAGGAATTTCGGCACGGGATGTTTGTCTTGCGTGTTGTATGAAAAGGATCGCGCCATGAGGATGCCCCGTTCAGAAACCGCTACGGCGCCAGCCGAGCAGCACGATTTCAATGCGCGCCAGCACGCGATCCAGCACATAGCCCACCGCGCCGACCACCACCACCGCAGCCATCACGACATCCAGCTGGAACAACTGGCGACCGAACACGATCATGTAGCCGAGGCCTTCCGACGACGCCAGCAACTCGACCACCACCAGCGCCAGCCAGGCATGCGTGAAGCCGTAGCGAACGCCGTTCCAGATCGGCGGCAGCGCCGCCGGAAAGATCACGCGCGTCAGCAACTGCCAGCGCGAAAACTTCAGCACGCGCGCCACTTCGACGTAGCGCGCCGGCACGTTCTCAATTCCTTTGAAAGTATTGAGCGCAATCGGCACCAGCGCCGCCTTGGAAATCAGGATGATCTTGAGTGCCTCGTCGATGCCCACCAGCAGCATCAGCAGGGGCAGCCAACCCAGCACCGGCACCTGGCTGAAGGCCTTGAACAGCGGATAGACATAGTCCTTGAACACCGGCGACAAGCCCATCGCCATGCCCAGCAGCAAACCGCCGGCCAGGCCCACGCCGAAGCCGAGCAGCACGCGCAGCAAACTGATCTTGAGGTTGTCGAACATCTCGCCCGAGGCCACCAGATCGATGAAGGTCAGCAACACCGATTGCGGCGACGGCAACACCTGCGGCGCAACCCATTCGAATTGCGCGGCGACATACCAGAGCAGCAACAGGAACAAGGGAAACGGCAAGGCCAGCCAGCGCGGCGACCAGTTGCCATAGAAGCGTGCACGCGGCTCCTGCGCAGATATCGACGACGCGGGTGAGGTCACAGGTGAGGACACGGATGACGACAACTCCAAAGCTGCCTGCTGCGCGCTCATGGATCAGGTCCCCAGGATCTTGCCATTGACCTGGAAGATCGGCCAATAGGTTTCCAGGTTCAGTTCTTTCAGCGCGGCCTTGAGGTAACGCTGGTCGATCCATTGATCGACGTCGAACTTGGAACGACTCAGTTTCAGGCGATAGGCCTGCTCGACCGAGTCCTTGTAGCGTGCGACCAGGAAAGGATCGAAATTGGGATTGATGCGCACGCGCAGCGGCTGGCCGTCGTAGTCTTCGCGCCAATGTTCGTACGGCGTGCCGGCCTTGGCCCACAGGCGCAGCACTTCTTCGCGGTTGACTTCGTCCGACGCCCACTTCGAGGTCTTCACGAAGGTCTTGACCACACGCGCCGTGATCTCCGGATATTGCTGCGCGAATTCTTCCGTCACCAGCACGTGCGATTGCGTGGTGAAGATCGGCGAACCGCCCTTGCTGCTGTAGACGATGCGCGCGGCGTTCTTGTCGCGCAGGCGCAGCAGGTTGATGTTGCCGAACGCGGCGTCGATGTCCTTGGTGCTCAGCGCCGCCAGCGTGGTGGCCTGATCGAGATTGATGGCGCGCAGGTCGCGCTCCTGCAAGCCGTTGGCCTCCAGCACGCGATTGATCGGCAACTGCGCGTTGGTTCCCTTGAAAATGGCGACGCGCTTGCCGCGCAAATCCTTGACGGATTGAATCGGCGAGTCGGGCGGCACCGCGAGATAAATGTTGGAACGCACGCCGGTGGCCAGGATCAGCCTGGTCTTGAGTCCCGCCGATTTCGCCACGATGGAAGGCAGGTCGCCCTGGAACGCGAAGTCCAGTTGCTTGTTGCTCAAGGCCTCGTTGACGGCGGGACCGGCGCCCTTGAAGAAGAACCACTCGACCTTGATGCCGTCGGCCTTGAACTCCTCTTCGACCCAGCCCTTGGCGTTGGCCACGGCCGCCGAGCTGCCGGAAAATTGCGGTGGATTGCCGATGCCGGGCTGCGCCACGCCGATGCGAATGATCGCCGGCTTGTTGGCGGCGCGCGCTTGCAGCCCCAGCATTGCCGCACCAACGCCGACGCCGCCTGCTGCCAATTTCTTGAGTACGGTTCTGCGATCCAGCGTCATGAGTTTTCCTTTGCGTATGCATGTCGAAGCAAAAAGCTGCGATCAAGTATAGGCAGGCGAAAACGGTCGACAAACGAATGAATTCGTATGTCCTTATGCGAAAGTGTTTCTCGTCAGCACGACGTCAGTCCGGCGCCAGCAAGGGATTGCGACGCAATAGCAGAAAAAATCCGCGACGTTTCACGCTGCAGATTTTCAATCGCATGGTTTGTTGATTTACCTGCGCAGTTCTGCCAGCAGCGGCTGCGCCAGGTACAGCACTTCATAGCCGTCGCCGGCGTGCTCCGCATCGTAGGCCGCCGACGTGATATGCAGGCGCACCAGTTTCCAGCCCGCAGGGTCGAGCGCGGTCACGGCGGCAACCGTTTCCCCACGGTGTGCCAGTGCACGATTGCGTTCGTGCTCCGCTGCGCGCAGCGCTCCCATGTCGGTGGTGTCGCCGAACGGCAGATCCTCGCGATAGATCCACCGCCCTTGTTGCGCAGGGCCGGTCTGGGCATCCAGCGGCAACCACAATTCGATGCCGGGCCGGCCGAAGGCGGCGAGTACGGCTTCGAAGCGGTCGCTGGTCAGGAATTCGGATGCTGCCATGGCGTCCTTCCACAGATAAATCGAAGAATAGACGTTGGCGGGCGCACCGTTCTTGCCGGCTTCGCGCAACGAGAAGGACTTGAAATACAGCCCCGGCGTGTTGTCCCACATCGGGCCGCGCGCGGCGGCGCGACGGCGGACGGCGCTGACGTCGTAGTCGACGGGAAGGCGGTGTGAATACTGTTTCGAGAGCATGCCGGTTCCTTGTTGTTTGACCGTGACTAAGCTTAGGCGCATACCTGTTTACCGAACAGCCGCTGCGGACGATTTCTGTGATGAGTCTCTTAAATGATCCGCACCAGGCGAACATGCGGCATGCGAAAAACATGCATGGATATGCGGCAACGGTCTTTGTCAGCGCGATTCTTTGGAATTACGATACTCCGTTCGTCCATCAGCCAGGCCGGCGAACGCTCCTGAAACTCATTCTGCAAAAAATGCCATGAGCACCATCCTCGACATCCGGGTCCGCCGCAAATCCTTCGGCGACGAAACCATCCTGCAAGGCGTCGAACTGGCGCTGGCCGAACGCGAAGTGGTCGCCCTGCTCGGCCCCAGCGGCTGCGGCAAGAGCACATTGCTGCGCATTGCCGCCGGTCTCGACAAGGATTTCCTGGGCAGTGTCACGCGTGCAACGGAGCTAACCGGACAACGCAACGGCGGCGTCGCCTTTGTCTTCCAGGAGCCGCGCCTGATGCCGTGGCTGACGGTGGCGCAGAACGTCGGCTTCGCCGATGGCGACCGCGCCGACCGCGCCTGGATTTCGCAATTGCTGGAAGAAGTCGGCCTGGCCGGGTGGGAAGACAGCCTGCCCAAACAATTGTCGGGCGGCATGGCGCAACGCGTGGCGATCGCACGCGGCCTGTACTCGCGCCCGCGCGTGCTGCTGCTGGACGAACCGTTCAGCGCGGTCGACGCCTTCACTCGCATGAAGCTGCAAGACTTGCTGCTGGGCCTGGCGCAGCAGCACCAGATTTCACTGCTGCTGGTCACGCACGATATCGACGAGTCGCTGTACCTGGGGGACCGCGTGCTGGTGATGGGCAGCCGTCCCGGCAACATCCGCAACACCATCCTGGTCGGCCTGCCGCAACCACGCCAGCGTGCCGATCAACGGCTCGCCGTATTCAAGGCCCATGCCCTGTCGGAGTTGCACGAGGCGCATGCATTCTGACGAAACGGACTACGCCTGCATCTTGAACCCGTTGACGATGGTCGCCAGGCTGGCCGCCTGATCCTGCAGCGATTGCGCCGCTGCAGCGGCTTGCTCCACCAGCGCCGCGTTCTGTTGCGTGGCTTCGTCCATGTGCGCGATGGCACGATTGATTTCCTCGATGCCGGTGCTCTGCTCGGAACTGGCGTTGGCGATTTCACTGACGATGGCGCTGACGTTCTTGACGCTATCGACGATCTCCACCATGGTCTGCCCGGCCTTCCCGACCAGCACGCCGCCATCGCTCACCTTGGATACCGATGAGTCGATCAATACCTTGATTTCCTTGGCGGCTTGCGCGCTGCGTTGCGCCAGGCTGCGCACTTCGCTTGCCACCACCGCGAAGCCACGGCCCTGCTCTCCGGCCCGGGCGGCTTCCACGGCGGCATTCAAAGCCAGTATATTGGTCTGGAACGCAATGCCGTCGATCACGCCGATGATGTCGACGATCTGGCGCGACGACTGGTTGATCGCTTCCATCGTGGCGACGACGTTGCCGACCACCTCTCCGCCTTCCTTGGCAATCGCCGACGCCGCCAGCGCCAGTTGATTGGCCTGACGCGCGTTGTCGGAGTTTTGCCTGACGGTGGAAGTCAGCTCTTCCATCGCGGAAGCAGTCTCTTCCAGGGATCCGGCTTGCTGTTCGGTGCGGCCCGACAAGTCGAGATTACCGCTGGCGATCTCGGACGACGACACCTTGACGGCGTCGCTGGTGTGCCGGATTTCCTGCAGGATGGCGGTGATCTTTTGCACGAAGACATTGAACGATCGGGCAATCTGGCTGACCTCGTCCTTGCCGTCTTCGGGCAAGCGCATGGTCAGGTCCCCATCGCCGGATCCGATGCTGTCCATGGCATTGCGCACTTGCGACAGGCGCCGGAATACCGCCGTGGTGATCAGTCCCAGAATCAACGCTGCCAATGCCGCCACCAGTACGATGGCGATCAAGGACGACTGCGTGGCATGGCGCATGCCGGCGTTGACGTCGGCCTTGTCGATCGCCACCAGCAAAGTCCATTCGGTGCCTTTGACGGCAACTGCCTGGACCAGCTTGGCGGCGCCGTTGAGCACGATTTCCTTGCTGGCGCCGTGGTCGGCGTTATTGCCGGCCAGGTTGTTGAGACGCTCGGCGGTGAGCTCGGGGTTCCAGTCCTTGACCGGCTTGTTGATCCATTGCGCATCGGGATGCGCCAGCATCATGCCGTCGCGATCGACCAGGAAAGCAAAACTGGCCGGCGTCGGATGCACCGCTTTCACCACGTTGCTGACGCCGTCGAGAAACACCGCTGCCGCGACCACGCCTTGCAGGACGCCGTCTTTTTTCACCTGCGCGGTGAAGGACACCATCGGCTTCCTGGTTACGACGTCGGTGTAGGGCTTGGTCACCACGGCCTTGCCGGCCTTGACCGATTGCTGATACCAGGAACGTCCGGTCGGATCGTAACCGGCCGGCAATCCCTCGGCGGCAGAGGTGTAGGCGGTCTTGTCTTCCTTGCCGAAGGTGGTGACGTAGAAACCGCCGCTCTTCTGCAATTGCTTGATGACGAACACCGGATCGGCTTGCAGCACGCCGTCGGCCGCCGCTGCCGCCATGCTGGCCTTGGCCGCGACCCATTCGTTGATTGCCGAGGCGTAGCCGTCAGCGATGGAGCGCGAACTCTCATCGATGGCATGATCGTTGTCGGATTTAACAATGACATAAGAGACTGCGCCGACCACACCCAGGCTCGCAACAAGCAAGGCAATACTGAAAAATAAAATACGCGTTCTGATTGAAGTAAACATGACGGCCCTTCCCTGTTTGTTTTATTTGCTATCTGGAGAAACGATTCAGACGAACTTGCCGATACGGCCGACCACGGCTTCACGCACCGACCCGCTGGTAATGAACGAATGCGCCGCCTGAATATCGTTGTGAAACCAGCGGTCGCCGTCGAGGCAAGCCGGAATCTGCTTGCGGATTTCTTCATACGCCGCCTGCGTGCCCTCGCCCAGCACGAAGTCCTTGAGCAGCTCTTCCGTCATGGTCAGTCCCTGCGCCGCCAGCAGCATCTCCACGCCGACGATGTATTGCGTGTTGGCCACCACCGTAGCCGCCTTGCGCGCGCACCAGGTCGAGTTGGAGACGTGGTCTTCGCTGTTGCCCTTGGACGGGATGCTGTCGACGCTGCCCGGCATGGACAAGGTGCGGTTTTCCATCACCAGTGAACTCATCGAGCATTGCACCACCGGATAGCCGGTGTTGACGCCGCGCACGCCGCTCATCAGGTTGCGCGGCAAGCCCCACGACAGGGTCGGGTCGATCAGGCGCGCAATGCGGCGCTCGCAGATGCTGCCGAGATCGGTGATGGTCATCGCCAGCAAGTCCATCGCCTGCGCCAGGTACTGGCCGTGGAAATTGCCGCCGGAGATGATCTCGAAGCCGCCGCCTTCCGCTTCTTCTT
Source organism: Herbaspirillum lusitanum (assembly GCF_026127345.1). Lineage (NCBI taxonomy): Bacteria > Pseudomonadati > Pseudomonadota > Betaproteobacteria > Burkholderiales > Oxalobacteraceae > Herbaspirillum > Herbaspirillum lusitanum. The sequence continues at coordinate 931,167 of NZ_QXFG01000008.1, forward strand.
TGCTGAAGATCAGCGGATTGTCGGTGGCGGAATTGATTTCCTTGTCGATGATGGTGTCGATGTAATCCAGCGCATCGAACACCGGGCCGTAGACCTGCGGCGCGCAGCGCAGCGAGTAGACGTCCTGGATCCGCGACGAGTACGGAATGTCGGTGCGGCGCGATTCGTCCGGCAGTTGCACCGAACGTGCTTCATGCGTGGTGCGGGTGGACCCCTTGAGCAAGGTGCGGATGACGGCGGCGGTCTTGATCTGGCCGGCGTGCGGACGCGCCTGCTGGATGCGTGGATCGAAGGCGGACATCTCGGCGCGCATGGCTTCCAGCGTCAGGCCCAGCGACAGGCAGGCGTCGGTCAGCAGGTTGCGCGAATCGTGCGCGGCCAGTACGGCAACAGCGAGAGAAACGGTGCAGCCGTTGATCAGGGCCGAGGCGTCCTTGGCCTTCAAATCGAACTTGACCGGACCGATGCCGGCCTTGGTGATGGCTTCGGGCGCGCTCATGCGCTTGCCCTGGTACATCACTTCGGCTTCGTCGAAACCGACAATCGCAGCCGCGAGGTAAGCCAGCGGCGCGAGGTCGCCGGAGGCCCCGACCGAACCCTTTTGCGGCATGATCGGATGGATGCCGGCATTGATGAAGTCCAGCAGGCGATCGACCACTTCCACGCGCGGCGCGGAGTAATTGCTGGCGAAGGCATTGGCCCGCAGCAGCATGGTGGCGCGGCTGACTTCTTCGGAGAACGGCTCGCCGATGCCGGCGCTGTGGGCCTTGATCAGCTGGGTCTGGAACAGCTCAATGTGTTCGACCTTGATGCGGGTGTCCTTCAGCAGGCCGACGCCGGTGTTGAAGCTGTACATCATGGGCGCTTCGTCGTGCATCCAGGTCGACTCGATGAAGTCGCGGCTCTGTTTCAGGGCGGTGCGCGAGGAGTCGGCGAGCGTGACCTTGGCGTAGGCGCCGTTGGTGCCGTTGGTGCCGGTCGCCATTCTGGAGACGCTGACGACTTGCGCAGCGGTGAGGTTGAAACCGTCGATGGTGATGGTGACAGCAGTCATGGAGAATTCCTTTGCAATAAATTGGGGAGCGCGGCAGACCGGATCAGGCCGCGAAGTTGTCGACGAAGCGGCTGAACACCTGCGCAGCAATCGCCGCGTCTTCCTCGGTCATGATTTCGTCGGGGTGGTGGCTGATGCCACCGTTGCCGCAACGGACGAACAGCATCGCCACATCGGCGATGGCCGCCATCGCCATCGCGTCATGCCCGGCGCCCGACGGCAGGTGACGCACCGGCAGGCCGCAAGCATCGATGGCATTCGCCAGTTGCTGTTGCAGGCGCTCGGCACAGGGAACGCTGCCGGCCTGGTGCGTCTTGCGCAGCGTGATAGAGACATTGCGGCGCGCGCAGATGCGTGCGATTTCAGCCTCGACGTCCGCCACCGCATCCTCGCGCTCCGCATCCTGCCCGGCGCGGATGTCGATGGAAAAACGCGCGCTGCCCGGCACCACATTGGCGGCGCCGTTCGGCACTTCCATGATGCCCATCGTGCCGACCAGACCCGGCCTGCCGCTGCAGCGCTGTTCGATGTACAGGCCGATTTCCGCCGCCGTCATGGCCGCATCGCGGCGCATGTGCATCGGCACCGTGCCTGCGTGGCCGGCCAGTCCCTGCAGTTCCGCCATGAAACGCGTCGCGCCGGAGATTGCCGTCACCACGCCAACCGGCAACGCCTCGTTGAGCAACAGCGGCCCCTGTTCGATATGCACCTCGACAAAGGCCGCGACGGCTGCCGCCGGCCACGCCGAGGCGTCCAGCCGGTCCGGATTGAAGCCGGCTGCGCGCATGACATCGCGCATGCTGTTGCCCTCTTCGTCGAGATTGTCGAGTACGCCCTTGTCGAAGGTGCCGGCCACGGCGCGACTGCCCAGCAAGGTCGCCTTGAAGCGCACGCCCTCTTCTTCCGCAAAGCCGATCACCTCGATGGGAAACGGAAACCGCCGGCCTTCGCGGTGCCATGCCCCAATGCATGACACCGGCAACAGGATGCCGAGATTGCCGTCGTACTTGCCGCCGTTGCGCACCGTGTCGAAATGCGAACCGGTCGCCAACGCGGGGGCATTTTCGTGTCCAGGCGTCGCTTCATAGCGGCCGATGACGTTGCCGGCGTCATCGCGGCGGACCTGCATGCCGACGGCGCTCATCCACTCGCTGAGTTGCTGTGCAGCTGCATGATGCACGGGCGTCAAATAAGTGCGCGTCATCATGCCGGCCGCTTCCGTATGGCCGGCAAGCACATCGGCGCGCCGCATGATCTCTTGCCCGCAGGACCGGTATTGCTCTGGAACAGTTTTCACGGCAGTCTCCTTTTGAGTCGATCAGGATTGCATATTTTTATTGTATTCACAAATTGTATGCAATATAGTGAGCTTGTTCCGGCGCGTCAAAAGAATTTTCAAACAACGGCCGCAATTGGCAAAGGAACAACAGCCGGAGGAGCGGCTGCGCAGTGCAACAAGTACAAGTACAAAAGCTGAATCCAAATGCAGCGGCATGCCCTTATGCAAGCGCATATAGACGCATACAGGCGCCCATCCAGAACCACACCAGGAGACCAAGGTGAATCGATTCTTCAAATCTTTGTTCGGGCAGGTTGTCATCGCCCTGATTGCCGGCATCGTCGTCGGCCTGTTCTATCCCGATTTCGGCCAGAGCCTCAAACCGCTGGGCGACGGCTTCATCAAGCTGATCAAGATGATCATCCCGGTGATCGTGTTTTGCGTCGTGGTGCAAGGAATTTGCGGCGCCAGCGACCTGAAAAAGGTCGGCAGCGTCGGCATCAAGGCCATCATCTACTTTGAAATCGTCACCACCATCGCGCTGCTGCTCGGCCTGCTGCTGGCGTTCGTGTTCCAGCCCGGCGCCGGCATGAACATCGACCCGACCAATCTCGACGCCAGCGGCTTGTCCAGCTATGTCGAGACCGCCAGCAAGGTCAAGGGCACCAGCTTCGCCGACTTCATCATGAAGCTGATCCCCGGCACCATCGTGAGCGCATTCACCTCCGGCGACGTGCTGCAGGTCTTGCTGATCTCGGTCATCTTCGGCTGCGCCCTGCTGCTGATCGGCGACAAGGGTCAACCGACCGTCTCGCTGATCGCTTCGCTGTCGGAAGCCTTCTTCAAGTGCATGGCTTTCATCATCCGCCTGGCGCCGCTGGGCGTGTTCGGCGCGATCGCCTTCACGGTCGGACGCTACGGCATCGGTTCGTTGAAGCAGCTCGGCATGCTGGTGCTGCTGTTCTACGGCGCGGTGATCTTCTTCGTGGTGGTGGTGCTGGGCGCGATCCTGCGCACCTCCGGACTGAGCATCTTCAAGCTGATCGCCTACCTGCGTGAAGAACTGATCGTGGTGCTGGCGACCGCCTCGTCCGACAGCGTGCTGCCGCAGATCATGAGGAAGCTCGAGCATATGGGTATCAAGAAGTCGACCGTTGGCCTGGTGATCCCGACCGGCTATTCGTTCAATCTCGATGCGTTCTCGATCTACCTGACCATGGCCGCCGTGTTCATCGCGCAAGCCACCAATACGCACCTGGCGATGGGCGACCTGCTGATGATCCTGGCGATTGCCCTGATCACCTCCAAGGGCGCCCATGGCGTGCCGGGCTCGGCCATCGTGATCCTGGCGGCGACGCTCACCACGATTCCGGCGATTCCGGTGGTCGGCCTGGTGCTGGTGCTGTCGATCGACTGGTTCATCGGCATCGCCCGTGCGCTGGGCAACCTGCTCGGCAACTGCGTCGCCACCGTGGTCGTCGCTACCTGGGAAAAAGACATCGACAAGACCCGCGCCCGCGCCGTGCTGAACGGCGAGATTCCGGCAGCAGCGTTTGAATAACTTACGGGACTAAGGCCGCAGGATGGATGGCGAAAATACAGAGGTACAATTCGGTGTCTTGCCCGAATTCGCCCAACACAGCGCCTCCCACAACAGAACCATCCATCCTATGACCGAAGCAGTACTCCCTCCCGACAGTTCAGAAGCGATTGCACGCGATATCACCATTGCCATCGCCGAACAGCGTCTTCCGCCCGGAGCAAAACTTCGCGAAGAAGCGCTGGCGCGCGTCTACCAGGTCAGCCGCACCAAGATCCGCGCGGCCCTGGTCATGCTGGCGAAAGACAAGCTGATCGACCTGATTCCGGACAAGGGCGCCTTCGTCAGCAAGCCGACAGTGGAAGAAACGCGCAATATATTCTTCGTGCGTCGCACGCTGGAAGCGGCCATGGTGAGGGAATTCGTCGCGCGTGCGACGGCCGCGGACTATGCCGTGCTGGAAGCCCATCTGCGTGAAGAACGCCGCGCCATTGAGGAAAACAATCCGCAGGTCAGGTCGACCCTGTTGAGCGACTTCCATATCCTGCTGGCGAACATCGTCGGCAACGAAGTCCTGACCGACATCCTGGTCAAGCTCGCCGGCCGCAGTTCGCTGATCACCATGCTGTACCAGTCAACCCGCGACGCCATCTGCTCCACCGAAGAACATTGCGACTTCATCGCCGCCGCCAAGGCCGGCAAGGTCGAGGAAGCCGTCGAGCTGATGCTGCATCACCTGCACCATGTGGAACAGGCGCTGGAATTCGACACGCCGTCCGACCCCAAGCGCGATCTTGCCAAGGAACTGTTGCTGTAGCTGCTGCAGTTTTCCCCTGACTTGCGCGAACATGCGCAAGCTCGCCGCATTCACTCCCGCCTTATACGAAAAACGATTTAGCACCGCCCGAAAAGCCGCGTCATAACGGCCTTTCCGGCGTTGTGACGCCACTGCATTTCTACGCATATCGAATCTCGAATTACTTCGTTCCCAGGTCTTGGCAACGCGACTTAGACTCGCAGCACCTCATCGATCAAGACCTGTTATGACAACTCCATTTCCCGGCGTCGCACCATCCCCGGTCGCGGCGGTCGGCAACATCGAGATCCGCGATCTGTCGGTGCGCTTTGCCCAAGGCGGCCAAAGCGTGCAGGCGGTGCAAGGCGTCACGCTGGACGTGCGCAGCGGCGAATTCGTCAGCGTCATCGGCCCGTCCGGCTGCGGCAAGTCGACCTTGCTGAACCTGGTCGCGGGCTTCGTCGCTTCGACAGAAGGCAGCGTCAGCCTGGACGGCAAGGCCATCACCGGTCCCGGCGCCGATCGCGGCGTGGTGTTCCAGCAGTATTCGCTGTTCCCGTGGAAAAACGTGCTGGCCAATGTCGAATTCGGCCTCAAGTTGCAAGGCATCGACAAATACGCGCGTCAGCAGCGCTCGCGGCAGTTGCTGCAACAGGCGGGGCTGGCCGGGTTCGAAAAATTCTATCCGGCGCAATTGTCGGGCGGCATGAAACAGCGCGTCGGCATCATCCGTGCCCTCGCCGCCAATCCGCGCATCCTGCTGATGGACGAGCCGTTCGGCGCGCTCGATACACAGACCCGCACAATCATGCAGCAGCTGCTGACCGATCTATGGCAGACGCTGGGCATCTCGGTGCTGTTCATCACGCACGATATCGACGAAGCAATCTTCCTGTCGGACCGCATCTATGTCATGACGGCGCGCCCCGGCATGGTCAAGGCGGTGGTGCCGGTGGCGTTGAAACGTCCGCGCCTGGCCGACGTCGTCCTGAGCAAGGAATTCCTTGATATCCGCGCACGCCTGCACGGACTGATTGCCGACGAGAGCCTGCAGTCGTTCCGGAGCGAATCCATTGCTCCGGCGCCGCAACGCATTGCCGCCTGAGCTTCCTGCATTCATTCATTAATCCAACAACAAAGGGTATCTGCATGCAACACCACATTGGTCGTTTTGTATTGACGGGAGCCGCCATCCTGCTGGCGATTTCCTCCGGCTTCACCCACGCTGCGGACAAGATCCGCCTGGCGCAAAACCTGGCTCCGATCTCCGGCCTGGCCATCATCGCCAAGCAAAAGAACCTGTTTGAAAAATACGGCCTCGACGTCGCGGTAAACAATTTCACCAGCGGCCGCCAGGCGCTTGAAACCGTACTCGGCGGCGGCGCCGACATCGCGACCACGGCGGAAGCGCCGATCACCGCGGCAGCGCTGGCGCGCCAGAAGATCGCCTTGCTGGCGCGCATGGAGTATTCCGACGACAAGACCCTGGTCAACAAGTCTGCGGGCATCAACTCAACGGCCGATCTCAAGGGCAAGCGCATCGGCTACACCGTCGGCACCGGCGGCGAAATCTATACGCTGACGCTGCTCAGGAAAGCCGGCCTGACCAGGAACGACGTCACGCTGGTCAACCTGCGTCCGCAAGACATGGTGGCGGCGCTGTCGACCAACAGCATCGACGCCTACAACACCTGGGAGCCGCACATCAGCAACGGCAAGAAGGCACTCGGCGACAAGGTCAGGGAACTCGACACCAAAGGCGTCTACGCCGAGACCTTCAACCTGGTCGTGACCGAGGAATATTTGAGCAAGAACGAGAAGACCGTGACCGCCTTCCTGCGCGCGATACTGGATGCAGAACGTTTCCTGAAGGCCAACCGCGATGAAAGCATCACCATCATTGCCGCCGCAACCGGCATGAAGAAGGAAGAACTGGCCGAGATCTGGAACGATTACATCTTCGAACTGGTGCTCGACGAACGCGTCTTGTCGACGCTGAAGAACCACGCCGAATGGCGCCTGGAATCCGGCAATGCGCCGACCGGCGCCACCCTGCCCGACTTCCACAAGTTCATCTTCGCCGCGCCGCTGAAACAGGTTGCGCCGGAGCGCGTCAAGATCCCGGGCCTCTGATCAGCCATGCGTATCCCCGCTGAACAATGGGCCAGGCTGCTGTCGATACCGGTCTTCCTGGCAATCTGGCAGTTGGTGGCCGGACTTGAACTGGTAAACCCGCTGCTGTTCCCTCCGCCGACGGTGGTCGTCAAGGCCTTCTTCGACTATATGCTGCATGGCGACGGCGTCGCCGACGCCGGCTGGAGCATCGCCCGCGTGGTGATCGGCTACAGCGTCGGCGCGGCGGTCGGCGTCGTCATCGGTGTGCTGACCGGCGGCAGCGCCATCCTGTCGGGATTGCTGACGCCGATATTCCAACTGTTGCGGCCGATTCCGCCGATCGCCTTCGTGCCCATCGTGATCGTCTGGTTCGGCCTGACCGAGCTGGGAAAATGGTTCCTGGTGTTCTGGGGCGTATTCTTCACGGTCTGGCTGGCCACCCATATGGGGGTGCAGCGCGTGACCGAAACGCTGGTTCGTGCAGCGCAAAGCCTGGGTGCGACGCGCTGGCAATTGTTGTGGACCGTACAGTTGCCGGACGCCTTGCCGGTGATTTTCGTCGGCCTGCGCACCTCGCTCAGCATCGCGTTCTACACGCTCGTCGCGGCCGAACTCGCAGGCGCCTATGCCGGCATCGCCTATCGCCTCGAAGTCACGCAGCAGAATATGCAGATCGGTCACATGATGGCCGGCCTGCTGGTGCTCGGCTTCATCTCCACGGTATCAGACCGGCTGTTCCAGTCGGCCTCGCGACGCCTTTTGCATTGGTCCACCTGAGGCCGTCTCCCATGAATAAACCACTCGACTTGTCCGCGCCTGAACTGCAGACGCTCAGCTTCGATTTCCCCACACTCTCTGCCGCTTATCGCGACGGCCTCTCGCCGCTCGCCTTGGTGGAAGAAGTCCATCGCCGCATCCGGGAACATCGTGATCGGCACATCTGGACCTACCTGATTCCGCAGGAGCAACTCATCGAACAAACGCGCAAGCTTGAACAGGCGGCCGCGCACGGTGCATCGCTGCCCTTGTTCGGCCTGCCCTTCGGCGTCAAGGACAACATCGATGTCGCAGGACTGCCAACCGGCGCAGCCTGCGCCAGTTTCACCTACACCGCCACGCGTACGGCTCACGTCGTGGAACGCCTGCAAGCGGCGGGCGCGATCCTGATCGGCAAGCAAAACATGGATCAGTTCGCCACCGGACTGGTCGGTATCCGCTCGCCGCAAGGCTATTGCCGCAATCCATTCAATCCGGACTACGTGCCCGGCGGCTCAAGCTCCGGTTCCGCGGTCGCGGTCAGCACGGGACAGGTCAGTTTCTCGATCGGTTCGGACACCGGCGGCTCGGGACGCGTGCCGGCGGCGCTGAACAATATCGTTGGCCTGAAACCGACGCCGGGGCGCGTCAGCAGCTACGGTTTCCTCTACTGCAACCGCAGCTTCGACGTACCTCCGGTGTTCGCGCTGACCAGCGAAGACGCCTACGCCGTGCTGGATCAAATCGAAGGCTATGACGCACGCGACATCTACTCCGTGAACGTTCCCCGCGAAGAACCGCCGGCGCGCCTGCCCAAACATTTCCGTTTCGGCCTGCCGGCTGAAAAATACCTGAACTTCTTTGGCGACCAGCTCGCCGAGGCGCAGTTCGAAACATCCGTACGTCGATTGATCGACCTCGGCGGCGAGGCGATGGAAATCGACTTCGAACCGTTCGCCGAAGCCGGCAAGCTGGTCTTCAACAGCGCCTTCATCGCCGAACGCTGGCTGACCTACGGCGCCGCCGCAGAACCTGCCGATCCCCACGTCCATCCGGCCGTAAGGCTGGCGATCCTGGCGGCGAAACGCTACAGCGCCGCCGACGGCTTCGACGCCGTCTATGCGCTCGAATCGCACAAGCGCAAGGCCGCACAGGAGCTCGACAAAGTCGACATCCTGGCGTTGCCGACGGCAGGAACCGTCTATCGGATCAAGGACGTCGAAGCCGATCCCGTCGCGCTCAACGCCAACCTCGGTTATTACACCTACTTCGCCAATCCATTGCGGCTGGCGGCGATCAGCGTGCCCGCCGGTTTGCGCAGCGACGGCTTGCCGTTCGGCCTGTGCCTGCTCGCCAGGTCCTTCGAAGATAAACGCCTGCTGCCGTATGCGCAGGCCTTCCACGATGCCGTCGGCGGCAAGCTGGGCGCCACCGGCCATGCCTATCACGGCGCTGCGCCAGGCATCTCGGGAGTACCCGCATGAGCAAGCCTGCGTTGAGCTGGAAAGAATGGGGACGGCTGGATGCCGTCGCTCTGGCAGAACTGGTGCGCACGCGTCAGGTCAGCGCGGCCGAGACCGTCGCACAGGCCGTCGAAGCTGCACGGCTGCTCGAGCCGCAACTGGGCGCGGTGCTGGAGACCTTTGACGACATCACATCAGCGCCCTCGGCCGACGGCGCCAATCCCGACGGGGCGCTGTGGGGTGTGCCACTGTTCATCAAGGATCTCGGCTCGACCATCGGCGGCCGTCTGGCCGAAAACGGCTCGGCCCTGAACAAGGACAAGCGCAGCGCGCGTACCGATCCGCTGATCGCCAACCTGCATCGTGCCGGCCTGATTTCGGTCGGCCGTTCGACCACGGCCGAACTGGGCATGACCTACGACACCACGACCACCTATCGCGGCCTCAAGGTCACGCGCAATCCATGGAATCCCGACTACACGCCGGGCGGCTCCTCGGGCGGCAGCGCCGCGCTGGTTGCGGCCGGCGTGACGCCGCTGGCGCATAGCACCGACGGTGCCGGCTCGACCCGCATCCCGGCCAGCCTGACCGGCCTGATCGGCCTCAAGGTGTCGCGCGGCCGCCTGCCCTTGCCGTGGAGCTTCAACGAATACGGCAACGCCACCATCGGGGAAGGAACGTTCTCGCGCACCGTGCGCGATACGGCGGCTTTCCTCGACGCTGCGGCATCCGATTACCCGGCCGGCAACAGCTTCGTCTCAGGCATATCGCCGACACATACTTTTGCCTCGGCCTTGCAACGCGCACCCGGCAAGCTGCGCATCGCGCTGTCGACCGGAGCATGGGGCCGCGCTACGGCGTGCCACGCCGATATCGCCGCGCGCACGCGTGAGGTTGCCGCTGCACTGCAAGAGCTCGGCCATGAAGTCGAAGAAATCGACGACAGCATCATCACCGACTGGGACCGTTTCTGGCCCTCGTTCAGCACCTTCTGGCTGGGCATGCGTCCGGCCATGTGGGGCCTGCCGCATGAAGACGGCATCCCGCCCGAGCTGCTGGAACAGTTGGCGCCGATGACGCGCAAGTTCTGGCTCAACGCCCAACGCTACGACAAGCGCGACGTCCTGCGGCATCAGGCCGGCAACAATGCGCATGCCTTGCGTCTCGGTGAATTCTTCGGCAAGTACGACGCGCTGCTGGCGCCCGCCTTCGCGATTCCCGCACCCAAGGCCAACGGCCCGTTTTCGCTGGCCAATGACCGCGACTTCGACGCTTACATCAATGAACTGCTGGATGCCGGACGCTACGCCATCCCCGCCAGCGAGGCTGGTCTTCCCGCCATCAGCCTGCCGGCCGGCAAGGATGCCAACGGTATTCCGGTGGGCGTGCAGCTCTACGCCAAATGGTTCGAGGAAGCGCGCCTGTTGCAACTTGCGACACAACTGGAAGCAGCGCGCCCGCACTGGTTCAACACGACGCCGCCGGTGCATGTCTGCACGCTGGACTGAGGCGACGACGGCGTGAAAATCATTTTCGTCATAAGCATGTACGAAGAGATTCGTTCTCAAGACAAGCGGGTCTCTCTACCATCTGGTCATTGGTCATAACCTGTCATGACAGGTTGATTTGAAACAAACAGCAACACCCAGGACATGCAATGCCCGATTTCCAGATCGTCGAACCCTCTCCCGTCCCCCTGTACGTACAGGTCAAGGACATGCTGCGCGAACGCATCTTCGACGGCACCTACGGCCCGCATGCGCAGTTGCCGCCTGAGAGTGAAATGGGCGCCATCTTCGGCGTCAGTCGCATCACGGTGCGCCAGGCGCTAAGCGACCTGCAGCGCGAAGGCGTGATCTTCAAGATCCCCGGCAAAGGTACTTTCGTCGCCAAGAAAAAGGCCGCGCAGGAGCTGACCCGGCTGGAAGGTTTTGCCGAGGCGATGACGCGCAAGGGTTACGAAATCCATAACCGCGTGGTCGGTCATCGCACCCTGCCCGCCACTGCTGAAGTGGCGCAACAACTGGGCGTCGAAGTCGGCACGACGGTGGCCGAGATCCGCCGCGTGCGCCACCTCAACCGCGAGCCGGTGTCGCTGGAAATCACCTACCTGCCGGAAGAACTCGGCCAGCGCCTGCGCAATGAAGACCTGTCCGGCCGCGACATCTTCCTGATCTTCGAAAACGATTTCGGCATCGCACTCGGCCACGCCGACCTGCAAATCGGCGCCGTCATCGCCGACCACGCACTGGCCGAAGCCCTGCAGGTCAGCGAAGGCACCGCACTGCTGCGCATCGAGCGCCTGACTTATACCGCCGACGGCAAGCCGCTGGATTTCGAATATCTGTACTTCCGCGGCGAGACCTTTCAATACCACTTGCGCATCGCGCGCCGTCCGACGGCAGCAGAATAAGCGCCGGACAAATACAGGACACAGGAGAACCTCATGGAAACCCATATCCAAACCGTCGACGTACTGGTTATCGGCGGCGGCACCGCCGGTCCGATGGCTGCCGCCAAAGCCAAGGAAGCCAACCCGGCATTGCGCGTGCTGCTGCTGGAAAAGGCCAACGTCAAGCGCAGCGGCGCCATCTCGATGGGCATGGACGGGCTCAACAACGCCATCGTGCCCGGCTTCGCCACGCCCGAGCAATACGTCAAGGAAATCACCACCGCCAACGATGGCATCGTCAACCAGAAGACCGTGATGGCCTACGCTCAGGGCAGCTTCCCGATGATCGAGGAGCTGGATCGCTGGGGCGTCAAGTTCGAGAAAGACGAGACAGGCGACTACGCCATGCGCAAGGTGCACCACATGGGCACCTACGTCCTGCCGATGCCGGAAGGCCATGACATCAAGAAGGTGCTGTACCGCCGTCTCAAGCGCGCCCGCGTGGAAATCACCAACCGCCTGGTGGCGACGCGCCTGCTCACGGCCGAGGATGGCAGCATCGCCGGCGCCATGGCCTTCGATTGCCGCACCGGCGACTTCCATGTAATCCGCGCCAAGACCGTGGTGCTGTCCACGGGCGCGGCCGGTCGCCTCGGCCTGCCGGCGTCCGGTTATTTGTTCGGCACCTATGAAAATCCGACCAACGCCGGCGACGGCTACAGCATGGCGTATCACGCCGGCGCCGAGCTGTCGGGCATCGAATGCTTCCAGATCAATCCGCTGATCAAGGATTACAACGGCCCAGCCTGCGCCTACGTCACCGGCCCGTTCGGCGGCTTCACGACAAACAGCCACGGCGAACGCTTCATCGAATGCGATTACTGGAGCGGCCAGATGATGCAGGAGTTCTACAACGAACTGCAAGGCGGCAACGGTCCGGTGTTCCTCAAGCTGAACCATCTTGCCGAAGAAACCATCCGCACCATCGAGACCATCCTGCACACCAACGAGCGTCCCAGCCGCGGCCGCTTTCATGAAGGGCGCGGCACCGACTACCGCGAGCAAATGGTGGAAATGCACATCTCCGAAATCGGTTTGTGCAGCGGCCACTCGGCTTCCGGCGTGTGGGTCAACGAACATGCCGAGACCACGGTGCCTGGCTTGTATGCCGCCGGCGATCTTGCCTGCGTGCCGCACAACTACATGCTGGGCGCCTTCGTCTACGGCAAGCTGGCCGGTGAAAGCGCGGCGCGCTATTGCGCCGGGCAGCCGCTCGCCGAAGTCAGCCAGCAGCAGGTCGACGCCGAACGCGCGCGCGTCTGGGCGCCGCTGCAACGCACCGACGGCCTGCCGCCCAACCAGGTGGAATACAAGCTGCGCCGCATGGTCAACGACTACCTGCAACCGCCCAAGGTCACGCGCAAGATGGAGATCGGCCTGTCACGCTTCGAGTCCATCCGCGAAGACCTCGACCGCCTGCAGGCGCGCAATCCGCACGAGCTGATGCGCGCGCTGGAAGTCCACGCCATCCGCGACTGCGCCGAAATGGCCGCACGCGCTTCGCTGTACCGCACCGAGAGCCGCTGGGGCCTGTACCACAACCGGGTCGACTATCCGGAACGCAACGACGCCGAATGGCTGGTGCACGTGCAACTGCAGAAGCAGCAGGACCAGATGATCTGCTTCAAGCGCCTCATCGAGCCGTACATCGTCGCGCTCGACGACAAGGAAAAAGACGCCTACCAGCATCTGCGCATCAAGAAGGACGCAGCTGCTACAGCCGAGCCTGCAGCAGCCTGATACCTGAAACGAGTGAGGACCCATCAATGCCAACCGCCTTCAACATCACCAACGTCCCCGTCACCATCGACGAAGACAAATGCATCGCCGAAAAAGGCTGCACCGTCTGCGTCGACGTCTGCCCGCTCGATGTGCTCGCCATCGACCTCACCAAAGGCAAGGCCTTCATGAAGTTCGACGAGTGCTGGTATTGCATGCCCTGTGAGAAGGACTGCCCGACCGGGGCAGTCCATGTAGACATACCGTATCTGTTGCGCTGACGCATTGGCCACCTTGCGACAGTCGTCCATGCAGATCTTTCATCAGGGGATATAACAATGCAATTGCGTTACAACATCTACAAGAGCCTGTTCGGCATTTCATTCGCCTTGGCGGCCGCTTCCATGACTGGCGCGGTCCAGGCGGAAACCATCCGCATCGCCATCGGCACGCAGGACACGACCATCAACTGCGCCACCGGCGGCCTGCTGATCCGCGAGTTGAAACTGCTGGAGAAATACCTGCCGCACGACGGCAGATACAAGGATGCGCAATACGACATCCAGTGGAAAAACTTCACCTCGGGCGCACCGCTGACCAATGAAATGGTGGCCGGCAAGCTCGACCTTGGGTCGATGGCGGACTTCCCCGGCTCCTTCAACGGCGCGGCGTTCCAGAAGGCCGGCAAGCGCAGCCTGTTCATCACCGTGCTGTCCGGCAGCACGACCGGCAGCGGCAACGGCATCGTGGTGCCGAAGGCGTCGACCGTGCAATCGCTGGCCGAACTGAAGGGCAAGACGATCTCGGTGCCATTCGCCTCCACCGCGCACGGCATGCTGCTGCGCGCCGTCAAGGACCAGGGCTGGGATCCGGAAAAGGACGTGAACATCATCACTCAGGCGCCTGAAGTGGCCGGCTCCGCACTGCAGAGCAACAAGATCGATGCGCACGCCGACTTCGTGCCGTTCGCCGAACTGTTCCCGCATCGCGGCTACGCACGCAAGATCTTCGACGGTTCGCAAGCCAACACGCCGACGCTGCACGGCAGCCTGGTCGATTCCGACTATGCAAAGAAATATCCCGAGATCGTGATCGCCTACCTGCGCGCCGCCATCGAAGCGGATCGCCTGTTCACCGCCGAGCCTGAGAAGTACAGCGAGCTGATCGAAAAAGTCACCGGCATCGAAGCCGAGGTCAATTACCTGTTCCACGGCCCGCTCGGCCTGCAGACGCGCGACTTTACCTGGAAGCCGGAATACCGCCAGGCCGTCAAGACCTCGATCGACACGCTGAAAGCCATGAAGCGCACCGAGACCGATCTCGACGCCAACACCTTCATCGTCGACGAGTACCTGCGCACGGCGTTCAAGCAATCCGGCCTCGACTACGAAGCGCATCTGAAAAATTATGCGAAATCGCCGCTGACCGCCAAGGACAGCCTGACCGGCAAAGCCATCACCGATCCGAAACGCGTCGGCCAGATCTGGGTCCAGGGCGAACCGCTGGTGCGTCATTACGCCACGCTGGAAACCGCTCTGTCGGAAGCGCGCAAGCTGGAAAAGTCGGGCAAGAAGATCCGCACCGTCTATGCGCACGATCGTGACAGCGGCCTGAAGCTGTTGGCTGCCGATGCGTGGTTCGTACAAGGCAAGAACGACGTCAGCGCCTTCCTGCTGAAGAGCTCCGCCGAAGCGTGGGCGAAGAAGAACAACGGCAAGGTGCTGGACTTCAGCGCCGCCAAAGCCGGTTCGGTTTAATCCCCCCTGCGACGGAGTCAGATCATGGCCTTGAGTACTTCCTATAGTCCGGCAGCGGATGGCGTGCGGCAGGACAATGCGGTATCGCCAACGCTGTCCGTGCTGCCTTCGCTGGACGCCGCTCTGCAAAAGTGGCTGCACAACTGGCTGCACTACGGGTTGCGCCTGGCCTCCGTCGCGGTCTGCCTGTTGCTGTGGCAATGGGCCTCCACCGTACATCTCAACCTGGGACTGATCACGTTCCAGAACGTGCCTTCGCCGAAAGAAGTGTTGCAGGCCGCCTGGGCGCTGGCGCAATCGCCCAGGCTGCTGTCGCATCTGAGCGCCAGCCTGTACCGGGTGTTCGCCGGCTTCGTCGTCGCCGCACTGGCGGGGATCGTGCTGGGCATGCTGATCGGCCGGCTGCGCTGGCTGGCCGACGTGCTGCTGCCGCCGCTCGAACTGCTGCGACCGATCCCGGCGGTGGCGTGGATACCGCTGGCTATCCTGATGTTTCCCTCGTCGGAAATCTCGATGATCTACATCACCTTCATCGGTGCGCTGTTTCCCATCCTGCTCAACACCATCCACGGCGTCGAAGGCGTCGATGCGCGCCTGATCGCTTCGGCGCGCAGCCTCGGCAGCGGCCGACGCGCCATCTTCACCGAAGTCATCCTGCCGGCGGCGGCGCCCAGCATCGTCACCGGCCTGTCGATCGGCATGGGCACGGCGTGGTTCTGCCTGGTCACGGCGGAAATGATCGCGGGCCAGTTCGGCATCGGCTACTACACCTGGGCCTCGTATACGATCCAGAACTACGCGGACATCATCGTCGGCATGCTCTTCATCGGCGTCATGGGCATGGGTAGCAGCGCCCTGATCAAGAAACTGGGCGGCCTGCTGATGCCCTGGTATCTGTTGCAAAGGTAGACACATGACGACAACGGAAAAATTCGGCAAGGTCGACATCGACCGCCTGCATATCGAACTGGGCGAAGGCAAGCACCGCTTTGAAGCATTGCAGGATGTGTCCATCGCCATCGCTCCCGGCGAATTCGTCTGCGTGCTGGGCCCGTCCGGCTGCGGCAAGTCGACGCTGCTGGGTGCGCTGGCAGGCCATCTGCGCGCCAGCGCCGGCAGCGTGCGCGTGGACGGCGCGGCTGTCGACGGTCCGCATCCGGATCGCGGGCTGGTGTTCCAGCATCACACTCTTTTCCCATGGAAGCGCGTGCTCGACAACGTCGCCTTCGGCCTGAAGATGAAAGGCGTGGCGCGCGGTGAGCGTCATCAGCGCGCACGCGACCTGCTGAAACTGGTCGGACTGGAAGACTTCGAACACAGCTATCCGGCGCACTTGTCCGGCGGCATGCAGCAGCGCGTGGAAATTGCCCGCGTGCTGATCAACCATCCGCGCGTGATGCTGATGGACGAACCGTTCGGCGCGCTCGACGCGCAGACGCGGCTCAAGATGCAAGAGCTGTTGCTGGAAGTCTGGGGGCGCATCGAAACCACTATTTTGTTCATCACCCACGACATCGACGAAGCGCTGTTTCTGGCCGACCGCATCCTGGTCATGAGCCCGCGGCCGGGGCGCATCATCGAGGAAATCAAACTGGACTTCGCCCGTCCGCGCGGACCGGAGTTGGTGACCTCGCGCGAATTCACTGAACTAAAACGGCACTGCCTCGCCCTGCTCCATCCCGAAACCCGGGTGGTTCCGCTGGAACGGCTGAGCCCGCTGGGCGCGCCCGACCTGACCCATATTCAATTCGCCATTTAAGGAAACGCAGTGAGCGCAGTCATCAACATCAACACCTCTTTCAACCCCGACGACGGCATCGGGCAATTCCGCGCGCGTCTGCGCGACCCCGACAGTGCGGTGCGCCGCATCGCCATCCTGGACCTGATCGACGTCGCCGGCGATGAACATGCGCCGTTGCTGGCCGAGGCGCTCGGCGATCCTTCTCCCGAGGTGCGGCTGGAAGCGGCGCGCGCGCTGGAGGCCTTTGAAAGCGACGACAGCGTCGCCGGCCTGATCGTGCTGCTGACCGACGAAGACACCGAAGTGCGCGAAGCCGCCGCCCACGCGCTGAGCGAATTGAAAGACCCGGCCTCGGCGGAATTGCTGTTGCCGCATGCGCAGGATGAGCGTCCTTTCGTGCGCGTCGCGATCCTGCGCGCCTTGCGCGAGCTGCGCGTACCCGACAGTCTGGAGCCGGCGCTGACGGCGTTGGATCACGCCGATGCATCGGTGCGACGCGAAGCCATTTCGGTGCTCGGTTATCTGAAGCAAGTCCGCGCGCTGGCGCCCATCATGCAACTGGCTGCCAACGACAGCGATCCGGAAGTGCGGCGCGCGGCAACCGGCGCGCTCGGCTTCTGCACCGATGAAAGCGTCTTGCCGGCCTTGCTGTCGGCCTTGCGCGACGCCGCCTGGCAGGTGCGCGAAGAAGCCGCGACCACGCTCGGCAAACTGCGCCTGGCGGCGGCCACGGCAGAATTGATTACGGCGTTGGAGGATGCCTACTGGCAAGTGCGATTGCGCGCCACACGCAGTCTCGGAAGGCTGCGCAGCAAGGAGGCGATCGCCCCGTTGCTGGCGACCTTGCGTCACGAGATCAGCAACCTGCGCAAGGAAGCGGCGCTGGCGCTCGGCGAGATCCGCGACGCGTCGGCCTTGCCGGCCTTGCTGGAAGCGGAGCAGGATGGCGACCCCGAAGTGCGCAAGGCGGTCCGGCTGGCGCTGGAACAGATCCGCCTTGCGGTCTGAAGTCCACAGGGAAACTCCATGGCTCATCCGCTCAGCCTCCGCAACCACAAGCCTTCGGCCACGCTGCATGTCGCCTGGGATGACGGTGCACAACAGGCGTTGGCGCATGCCTTGTTGCGCGGGCAATGCCAGTGTGCGGATTGCAAAACCATTCGCCGCAATTCAGGCGAGGCGTTGCCGGTGCAGGATGATATCCAACTGGCCGATATCCGTCCGGTGGGCGAATATGGCGTCCAGCTGGTGTTCAGCGACGGGCACGACCGCGGGATTTATCCCTGGGTGTTCCTGCGGTCGCTATCCTCATAAACTTAGTACGGCGTCACGGAGCACCACACGCAATCGGTCCCGAGCTGCGCCAGCATGCGCAGCAGCGCCGTGTCCAGTTCCGCCATGTGGGTGGCGAACGAGAACATCAACAGGGTCGCCAGTATGAACGCCGATGCGCGCTGATGATGGAGCGTGGCGGCGCTGCCTGTGCGGCCATAAGTGCGCAAGAAGTGCTGTACGGATTTGTTGTCCATGGCAATACTCCCTCAAAAAACAACGTGAACGCAAGCTTGACGGGCCACTTGCTAGGCGACCACCATCTTCACCACGACCAGCAGCACCGCGATGAAAATGCCGACGCCGACCGCACCGGCGCCGATGACATAAAACGGATTGAACGAGGTCACGTCCTTCTCGTAATCGGCGAGGCGGCGCAGTCCTACGAAGGACCAGAACACCGCCGCCAGCGTGGCGAAGAACGAACGTTTCCGTAACTCTTTGGATTGCATGGATGTCATGTGAATTCCCTCTTTCAAACAGATAGTGCGTCAACGACTGCACTCTTGCGGCTGCCCATCAATTTGAACAGCAACACGCCCGACACGGCGGCGATTGCAGCCGCCGCCAGCATCAATAAAGCAAATGCGTGGGCGAAGCCGGTCTGCGCGATATGCAGCGCCTCCAGGCTGTTGCCCAGCGCCGGCAAGGCCGCTGCACTGTCGCCGGCGACGATGCGCCCGACCACGTCGGTGAAGCCGCCCGGTTGTGGCAAGTTGGCGCCGGTCAATCCTTCCCTGAGGTAACTGCCGGTGCGTACCGTCAGCACGCAGCCGAGGCAGGCAATCGCCAGCACGATGGCGGAAAACCGCGTGGTGGTGCTGATGCCCGAGGCCATGCCGGTACGTTCGCGCGGCACGCAGTTCATGATGGCTTTTTGCGTGTTGCCGTTGAGCAGTCCGGCGCCGCTGCCGGTGACCAGCATCCCGGCCAGCACCATCCAGTACGTTCCGGCATACGCGGCAATCGCCACCAGCACATTGCCGGCGCACACCAGCGCCATGCCCAGCCCCATCACGCCATGCAACGGCATGTAGCGCGTCAGCGCGGCGCCGACGCGCGGGAAAATCATCATCGCCAGTGCGAACGGCAGCATCGCCAGACCGGCCACGATGGCCGAATAAGAGAAAGCGTTTTGCAGGTACAAGGGCAGGAAAGTCATCATCACCTGCGCCGAGCTGGCGTAGCCGAACATGGCCAGCACCGCGCCGACGAACGGCGCGTGGCGGAACAGGCGCAGGTCGATCATCGGCCGCTTCTGCATCAGTTCCACCGGCACGAACAAGGCCAGCATCGCTACCCCGCCGCCGGCGCGCAGCAAGGTCGCGGCGCTGCTCCAGCCGGCCGCGTTGGCGTTGATCAGCGCCCAGATCACGCAGCCGAGGCCGCCGCTCAGCAGCAAGCTGCCCCAGGGATCGAGCCGCGCGGCATTGGCGCCGGTGTTGCTCGATTCCGCCACTTCGCGACACACCAGCATGCCAAGGCACAGGCACACCGGCAAGTTAAGCAGGAATATCCAGCGCCAGCCGAGCAATTGCGTGATCACGCCGCCGAGCAGGGGCGCTAGCGTCATCGACACGCCCATGCAAGCGCCCCACACGGCCCATGCGTGGGTGCGGTCTTTTTCCGTATGAAAAACATGGCCGATCACCGCCAGCGCCGAGGTCAGCAGCATCGCCGCGCCGACGCCCTTGACCGCGCGCGCGATCTGCAATACGCCGGCCGACCAGGCCAGCCCGCAGCCGAGCGAGGCCAGGGCGAACAAGCCGAGGCCGAGCAGCATCATGCGCTTGCGGCCGAAGCGATCAGCCAGGCTGCCGGCCGGCAACAGCAAGGACGCGAACGCCAGCATGTAGGCGCTGACGATCCATTCGATGTCGCTGAAATCGGCATGCAGCGAGCGCGCCACCGACGGCAGCGAGACGGCGACGATGTTGGTGTCGAGCACGATCAGCGCGCACACGCTGGAACAGATCAGCAGGACGTTGCGCTCCTTGCGGCGGCGTGCATCATCTGCCGCGTCGGGACGGGAGTCGTCGCGAACGGCAGAGAACGGGCTATTCATGTGCGGAAGATGAAATGCGGAGAAGCAATGGAAAGCGATGCAAAAGCATGGAGCAACTCCTGGATTGGCTGAATTAGCTGAATTGGCTATATGCCAGCCATTCTAAGGCCGCCGATAATTATCTTTATTACAGTTAAAATGCTATTTAATTTCGTTCAGGTTAATTATTGAATTACTGCATTTTTGGAGTATGCCCGTGGAGCTTCGTCACTTCCGCTGTTTCACCGCCGTTGCCGAGACGCTGCACTTTGCCCGCGCCGCCGAGCAGCTCGGCATTTCGCCGCCGGCCCTGACCAAGCAGATACAGGAAATCGAGCGGCTGCTGGATGTCCGCCTGTTCCAGCGCACCAAGCGCTCGGTCAGCCTGACGTCGGCCGGCGAGGTGTTCCTCGAAGAGGCGTTGCGCACGCTACAGCAGGCTGCCCGGGCGGAAGATGCTGCCCGGCGCGCGGGACGCGGCGAGATCGGCCGTATTGAAATCGGCTATATCGCTTCGGCGGCATATTCCGGCCTGCTGCAAACCGAAGTGGCGCGCTTTCGCGCCGACTATCCGCTGGTGCAGCTGAATCTGGTCGAAGCGCCGATGGATACCTTGCCGGTCCAGGTCAGTAACGGCGGCCTCGATCTTGCCTTCATCCGCCCGCCCGTGCCGTGCCCGGCCGACGTCAATTTCATGACCTTGCTGTATGACGATTTCATCGCGGCACTGCCGGAAGATTCACCGCTGGCGGCGCATGAAACCGTGCCCGCGTCCGCGCTCGCATCGGCGTGCTTCATCTTGCCCGAGCAGGCATCAGGCACCATGGAAGTGGCTCGCCGCGGCCGTTTCGTGCCGCGCACCTTGCCCAACCCGGGAGGTCTGGTGGCGGTGGTGACGCTGGTGTCGCTGGGCCAGGGCGTGGCGATCGTCCCCGCTTCGGTAATGCAGCGCGTGAACATGCCAGGTGTAACGTATCGGCAGATTGAGGGAAAGATCATTCCGGGCGCCATCGCGCTGGCGTCGCGCAAGCACGAGAAGTCGCCGGTGGTGCGCGCCTTCCTGAAGCAGCTGAAAGCGCGTCAGGCCGACAGGTAGCGCGTAGCGGTCGAAGGCAGGCGTCCCGACAGCCCGCTGTGGACGCTGCTGTCGTGGAAACGATAAGCGCCCTTGCCGTCTTTTTTGGCAGCGTACATGGCGGCGTCAGCCTTGGACAACAACTCATCGACGGTGTGGCCGTCGTCGGGATACAGCGCGATGCCGATGCTCAGGCTGGTGCCGACTTCGTGGCCGCCGAGGTTGAGATACGGCGCACCGACGGCCTTGATCAGTTTGTCGGCGATGTCGGCGATCTGACTTTGATACTTGATATCGGAGAGCAGAACCACGAATTCGTCGCCGCCCAGGCGTGCCACCAGATCGTACTCGCGCAAATTGGTGCACAGGCGCTGCGCCACCGCTTTCAGCAGCAAATCGCCCACCGCGTGGCCGAGCGTGTCGTTGATCGGTTTGAAACCGTCCAGGTCGATGAAAAACAGCGCGTACAGATTGGGACTGCGCTTGGCGCGCGACAGCTCGGCGCCGGCCAGTTCGCTGAACAGCATGCGGTTGGGAATCCCGGTCAGGTAATCATGCGAAGCCAGTTGATAGGCGCGCGTCTTTTCCTTTTCGAGCTGCTCGATGAGGCAGATTTTTTCGCGCTCGGAACGCGCCAGGCGCTCATACAGTTTTTTGCGATGGTAGGAAATCCCGATCAGGATCAGCGTCAGCGTCACTACCGCGATGGAGATGACGATCGCATAACGCACATATTCGTAATGCGATTGGGTCAGGTCGGAGACCACGGAATCGGGATTGATGGTCACGCTCACGCTGAGCGGATAGGCGACCAGTTTTTGCAGGCTGCTGACGCTGGAGGAGGATACGGATGCGACGCTGTTGTCGCCGATCAGCAGGCGGCGATCATTGAGCGCCACCAGCGGCGTGCCGGCGCCGCCATTGATCGCAATCAGGTAGCCGTCTCCGATCTGCTGGTAGTCGTGCAGGAAGCGGCCCAGATCGAGTATCGCGACCAGATAGCCGCGCGCGCCGGTCTTCGGGGCTTGCAGGGCGATCAGCATCGGCATGCGCCAGTTGTGACTGTCGGTCTTGCCGAACAGGACCGTTCCAGCTTTCGGCGCATCCGCGCCGGTGGCTGCCTGCGGGTAGGCGCGCTCCAGCAACTGGGCGAATTCGCTTTCTTCGGGAAGGCCGGCGGAAGAGTATCGCAGGCGCATCCGGTCGTCGAACACGGCGGCGCGCACATAGGCGCTGTCGCCGTTGAACAGCAGGCCGAGGTAATCAGCTGCCGCGGCGTCACCGTCGAGGACTTTGCTGCCGACCATGGCGTACTGCCCGGCACGGCTGAGACGGTCATTGAGATTGGCCGCCATGATGGCGGCCATGTTGCGGCTTTCGGAGGAGGCGCTTTCCATGGCCAGCTTTTTTTCGCTGGCGACGTGCGTCATGGTGATGCCCCAGATCACCACAAGCACCAAAGAGGACAGCAGCACGAAACAAGCGGACAGGCCCCAGCCGTCCTGAATCAGGATCCTGGGCCATTTTGCCTTGAATGAAAATCCGCGCCGCAATTTACCTCCGGAGATGCCTGGTGTTGGAAAATACCGGATGCGTCCTTGTCGCCATCGCTGCAGGAAACAAATGCAAGCTGCATGCCTGCCGAGCCATTGTAGACACAAACTCTGCTGCGGTCTGTCACCTGAACGGACTAAACACACCATAAAAACAACGAGCAGCCTGTGAGAGTGCCGTGCGGCAAGAATGTTCCTGCGGCCGTGGACTTCGGACGTTCCGTGGAGATGGGGCGGACAGGGAAGCTTTCTGCCGGGAGGCTCCGCCGGGCGTCTGTAATGGCGGCCCGGCAAGACTTGCAGGTCACATCGCAACATTGCGCGATGTCGCGATATGCTGGTCTCTGGCATGTTGTCACATAATCCTGCGCCCCTTGTCGCCACTTTGTGCGACACACAAGCTAAGCAAAGCCGTCTAGGATGATCCGGCCTTTCGCTCCGATGCCTGAAACCCCTATATGCGCGAGTTGTTTGCAGGTGGGCGCACCTAGGTCCGCGCCACTGCGCGAACCGTGCCGACGCAGAGAGTGGATCAGACGCTGTAAGTCGCCGTGCGTATCGGCTGTTGCTGACCGATCGGCATGATGGTTTGCAGAGCGTCGAATTCCGCCAGGATCAGCTCGGCCTGGTAGCAATGCGTATTGGCGGATTTGAGGGCGTTGCGGAAGGCTTTGAAGGTGGCCGGCTTGGGTACGCCGCCCCTCCCTTTGTTTACCCGCACGGCGTCGGCAATGATGTCGGACAGCAAAGCATCGGCGCAGCTTTGCGCTTCCTTGAGCTGCACCAAACAATCGAGCAAAGCGAGAGTCTTATCCATGGCTGCACCTCAAAAAGAAGTTGTCGAAGGGAAATTTTAACCAGGTGCGAACGATTTGCACAAGCACTTCCTGCGCTAAATCTGCAATATCACGGGTAGCTTGGAAGCCGCGCCAGTTCTGGCATTGCAGCATGATTTCTGCACAGCCGGCGCATTGCCGGGACATTCCTTTGGCCTGCGACCAAACCAGTATAGACAGCGCTGTGCAAGAATCCATTGTCGATCTTTCATCACTTCACAAATGATTGTGGATGTCCCTGCAAGCTGCCTTTTTTAGCCTGGCGTCTTTTTTGTAACCACCGCCGAAGGCTGTATAAAACACCAGTAAAATAACTTCTTTTTTGCCGCCGCACCAAGGCTCAGCATGAACGTCATGAACGTCGACTATCTGGAAAAACTCAACCCCGAACAACGCCAGGCGGTGGAATTCGGCATCGTCCCCGGACTGCCGGGACAACAGGCCACACTTCCAGCCCCTGCCCGCCCCTTGCTGGTGATCGCCGGCGCCGGTTCGGGCAAGACCAATACGCTGGCGCACCGGGTTGCTCACCTGATCGTCAATGGCGCCGATCCGCGCCGGATTTTGCTGATGACGTTTTCTCGCCGCGCTGCCGCGGAAATGACCCGCCGCGTCCAGCGCATCTGTGGCGAAGCGCTCGGCGCCAACGGCCGCATCATGGCCGATGCCTTGTCCTGGGCCGGCACCTTCCACGGCATCGGCGCACAGATCCTGCGCGAGTATGCCGATCAGATCGGGCTCGATCCCAATTTCTCCATCCACGACCGCGAAGATTCCGCCGATCTGATGAATCTGGTGCGGCATGAACTGGGCTTGTCTAAGACTGAAAAACGCTTCCCGCTCAAGAGCACCTGCCTGGCCATCTATTCACGCGTGGTCAATTCGGAAGCGCCGCTGGACAGCATCCTGCACAAGGTATTCCCGTGGTGCGCGGAATGGGAGGCGCAACTGCGCACCCTGTTCGGCGCCTACGTCGAAGCCAAGCAGGCGCACAACGTGCTCGACTATGACGACCTGCTGCTGTACTGGGCGCAAACCATCGGCGAGCGCGTGCTGGCCGACGACATCGGCGCGCGCTTCGATCACGTGCTGGTGGATGAATACCAGGACACCAATCGCCTGCAATCATCGATCCTCCTCGCGCTGAAACCGGACGGCCTCGGCCTCACCGTGGTCGGCGACGACGCCCAGGCGATCTACTCGTTCCGTGCCGCAACGGTGCGCAACATTCTCGACTTCCCCCGCGCCTTCGACCCGCCCGCCGACATCGTCACGCTGGACCGTAATTACCGCTCGACGCAGACTATCCTGGCCGCCGCCAACAGCGTCATCGACAAGGCGCTGGAACGCTTCACCAAGAATCTCTGGACCGAGCGCGTCTCGGATCACAAGCCTCAGCTGGTATCGGTGCGCGACGAAGCCGACCAGGCGCGCTACATCGTCGAACGCATACTTGAAAACCGCGAAGCCGGCAGCACGCTGAAGGATCAGGCTGTATTGTTCCGTGCCTCCGACCATAGCGGCCCGTTGGAGATTGAACTGGTGCGCCGGAACATTCCCTTCGTCAAATTCGGCGGCCTCAAATTCCTCGACAGCGCCCACGTCAAGGACATGCTGGCGATGCTGCGCTTCGTGCAGAATCCGCGCGACCGCGTGGCCGGCTTCCGCCTGATGCAGTTGTTGCCCGGCGTCGGTCCGGGTTCGGCGCAAAAAGTGCTGGAAGCCATGGCGACACATGCCGATCCGATTGCTGCGCTGTCCGAATTGCCGGCGCCGCCGCGCAGCGGCGATGACTGGCGCGGTTTCGTCGAGGTGCTGCAATTCATGGCGCAAGGCCGGACCGGCTGGCCCGGGGAGATCGCGCATGCGCGCAGCTGGTACGCGCCGCATCTCGAACGCCAGCACGAAGACGCCGCCACGCGCCAGGCCGACCTGTTGCAACTGGAACAGATCGCCTCCGGCTACCCGTCGCGCGAGCGTTTCCTGACCGAACTCACGCTGGATCCGCCGGACGCCACCAGCGACCAGTCGGGCGTGCCGCTGCTGGACGAGGATTACCTGATCCTGTCGACCATCCATTCCTCCAAGGGCCAGGAGTGGAAATCGGTGTATGTGCTCAATGTCGTCGACGGTTGCATTCCGGCCGATCTGGCGACCGGCAGCACCGCCGAAATCGAAGAAGAACGCCGCTTGCTCTACGTCGCCATGACCCGCGCCAAGGACGACCTGCATCTGATGGTGCCGCAGAAATTCTTCACCGGCGGCCAGCACGCGCAAGGCGACCGCCACGTCTATGCGTCGCGCTCGCGCTTCATTCCGCCCGGCGTGCTGCCGCACTTCGCCAGCAGCGCCTGGCCGGTGGTCGCGGTCGGACCGAACGGCCGACCCGATGCGAGACAGATGCGCGTCGACGTCGCAGCGCGCATGCGCGGAATGTGGAAATGAGCGACGTGCATTCGGCCGCCTGTCGTTGCACACGCGCCTCCCCGGATTTGTCGCCGACGTCGTCCGTCGATATACTCGTTCGTGAAGCGAAGCGCCGGGCCTGGCGCTTGGGTTTCTTCAGCACTTACCAGGAGCACGGCATGCAGGACACGCGAGACACGCAAATCGGAAGAGCCGCTCAAGCCGATCTTGACGGCATTCTTGCATTGCAGGAGGAGAATCAGATGGATCGCGGCGGCATGCTTTCCGCATCCCTTCCGCGCCTCAGGATTGTGGAAATGATGAATGAGATGCCGCTCATCGTGGCGCGCCGGAAACACCGCGTCGTCGGCTTTCTGATGGCGACAAACCGTGAACGGAACGCCGATCTGCCTATCGTCCAGTCAATGTTCTCGGCATATGCAGGAACGCCGGGCGCGTATGTGTACGGTCCGGTCTGCGTCAGTTCCGACGCGCGCGGCCAGGGACTGGCGCAGGGCATGTTCAATGAATTGCGTCGACTGGAACCCGGACGCGAAGGCATCTTGTTCATCCGGCGCGACAACGAGCCATCGCTACGCACCCACGCGCGAATGGGCATGCGCGAGGTGGCGTCGTTCCAGTTCAACAACGCCGATTTTGCGGTATTTTCCTATATCGGATGAAGTTGCATTCCGGTCGCCGGCGTCGTCATCGATGCAGCGCAAGTTGTCGCCATCCCTGCCCGTCAGTCTGACGCCGGGCGACCGCAGCAAGGCGCTCACCTCGCTCCCGCGCTCAGCCGATCATCTTCGTGTAAGCGGCGGCATCGAGAAACTGCGACACGTCGAAAGCCTCGGCTGGCCGCAGCTTGAAAATCCACTGTTCATAAGGCGCGCCGTTGATCGCTTCGGGCGTGTTCGCCAATTCCGTATTCACGGCAATCACCTCGCCCGCCACCGGCGCATGCACGTCGGAAGCGGTCTTGTTGGATTCGACCACGCCGGCGTCTGCGCCGCGCCGGAGCACGCTGCCGACCGTCGGCGTCTGCACGTACACCAATGGTCCCAGTTGATCCTGGCCGAAGTCGGTGATGCCGACGGTCAGTGTGCCGTCGTCCTCCTGGCGGATCCACTCGTGCGTTTCGGCGTAAATCAGGGTGTCTGGTATCAGCATGCGGCTCTCCTCGTCGGCTGGATTATTGAATTATTGCGCCGCCGGAAACACCGGCTCGCCCAAGTTCAGCATGAGGCGGTTGGCCCACGCAAAGATCGCGACCGAGTGGATCAGGTCGAGGATTTCCTGCCCGGTCAGACCGACGTCCTCGAGCGCCTTGATGCTGGCCGCATTCACACCGCCCGGATTGTTGGTCAGGTCGATGGAAAATTGCGAAATGGCTTTTTCGCGCGCATCGGTGCCGGCGCTGTACGGATCGTCGAACACCTGCTGCACCGTGTCGTTGCGCTTGGCCAGTTGCTCGAAACGCTGGGCATGCACCGAGGCGCAATACACGCAGCCGTTGATGCGCGAGACGACCATCGAACCGAGTTCACGCTCGGCGCGCGACATGCCGCCCGGCGCATACATGATGGCGTTGAAGGCGGCCGAACGCTGGCGCAGGATTTCCGGCTGATGAGCCAGGAACAGGTAATAGTCGGAGGTCTTGGCCTTGGGATGGCTCTCTTCCAGGACCTTGATCTGGTCTTCGCTGGCTTGCTCGATGTCGATGACGTCGAGCCATGCCTGCCACTCCAGCACTTCATTGGTGAAGCCGTGCGATTTGATAACGGTGCTCATGCTTGCTCCCCTGTGCTTGCCAGTTTCATGGCCTTCAGACCGGAGACGACGCGGATCTGGTACGAAATGAAGGCGATCAGTTGCGACAGCGCGACCACGGCAGGTGTGCTGATGCCGGCCGCCGGCAGCGTGTGCAAGGCGGCCTTGTCTCCTTCCACCGGACGTTCGGTCAGCGCGCGCGTAAACGCCAGCATGGCGCGCAGGCGACCGGCGGGCAACTGCTCGGGCGCGCCGTCGGCGGCGACTGCAATCTGCGCGGCGTCAGCCGGCAAGGCGTCCAGCCGCGCGCGGTAATGCCCGGCGACTTCACTTGCGCCGGCCAGGCGACAGGCGTACAGCGCGACCAGCAGCCGCTCGTCCAGGCCGATGCCTTCCAGCGCCGGATCGAACAAGGCGTCGTAGCTGCCCTGCGAAGCAACCGCGACCTTTTCGCGCTGGTGGCGCAAGGCGTGCAGAGCGCCGCCTGCTTGCAAGCCGGACAGTTTGTCGATGACATCGTTGTCGATGTTGTATTCCACTTGCGTCGTCATGAGACTTCCTTTCGTGTTGGCTGCGCGGAGCGCGCAAGATGCGCTCCGATTGCATTCCTGAGAAACTCCTGCGCGTGCTGCCAGGAGTGTTTGTCGGCATGCGCGTTGGCGGCGGGTGCGCCGCCGCCGGTGCTGAGGCGTTTGGACACCGGATGGGCATAGCTGATCTGGGTGGTCGGCACGTACGGGAACAGGATCGCGTGACCGGCATCCCGGTAATCGTGCCATTCCACGGCGTGCGGGTGAGCGACTTCGTCCAGCTTGTCGCTCACCATTTTTGAATAGATGCTCGACGGCCACGAGCCGTCGTCGGTGGCCGACAGCAGCAACACCGGCGCGTCGATGTGTTCAACCGGGATGCGCGCCTTCGCCACCGCTTCCTTGTCCTGCAAGGCGGTCAGCATGGCGAGCACGTGCCGGTGCGGCGGCGCGCCCTCGTCGAACGGCGCCCAGCTGGCGTGACGGTTGTTTTCCCATTGATGCGTGAGCGGCTTGCCGTCGCGCAGCCAGGTCGGGCCTTCGCGACCGATGGCCGGGTCGCAAGCGTTCTGGCCGCTGTGCACCAGGGCGCTCGGTACGTAAGCCAGCACCGCCGACACTTTTTGCGGGAAGATCGCTCCCAGCAGCAGCACAAGTTCGCCGCCACGCGATTGGCCGCTGATGGCGACAAAATCGCCGAGCGGCCTGACCGTGGCGCGCAGCCAGTCGAGGCCTTTTTCAAAATACTCGAGCGGGGTGTTGGAGATGTAATCCGACAAGCCCGGCGCCTTGAAATACGCCAACGCAAACGCGGCGTAACCGCGCGATGCATACAGGGCCGCGCGCGGTTCGTTGATGCCGCCGCCGGATCCGTTGAGGATCATCACCGCCGGATGCGGTCCCGGACCGGCCGGCAGGAACAAGGTCCCTACCAGCCCCTGCTCGCGTACTTCTTGTCGCGTCACGCCATCGCCGCACAGGCGCTGGTTCAGTTCCGCTTCCGCGTTACCGGGGGCGGAGGCAGCAGTCGCCTCCAACGCAGTCGTCAGCGGTTGCTGCACGTCCGCATGGAACAGTTCGCGCTTGCCCGGCTGTTCCGGCGCCTGCGACCACAGCAGGCCCATTGCTGCGATGCCTTGATAATCACCCTCCACCGCCGGCGCCAGCGTCAGGTCGACGTGACCCGCCGCATCCGCCACGAAGCGCGCGCTGCTGCGCCAGGCGACGCCGGCGCGCCCGGTGCGGGCGGCGACCTGCACCAGTTCGCCCGGCTGCGCACCCGTGACGACGATGCGGCGCGGCACGTCGATCAGGTCATCGGGGGGACTGACGGTGATGTTCAGCGTGGACATGTCCATCTCCTCGGCAAACTTACTTCTTGTCCTGTGTCACCATCATCGCGGTGGTGCGGTCGCTGCTGGCCGGCGTCACCTTCAGGCCCTTCTTTGCCGCCCAGATATTTTGATAGTGGTACAGCGGAATGACGCCGGCGTCGTCGGAAACGATCTTGGCGGCATTGCGCAGAATCGCTTCGCGCTTGGCGGCGTCGAACTCGGCGGTCGAATCGGCCAGCGCCTTGTCGATGGCCGGGTTGCTGTAGTGATTCCAGTTGGACGCACCCAGGCCCTTCTTGCTGTCGACGGTCGCCAGCACGTTGACCAGCGCATAGCTCGCCTCGCCGGTGCCGTTGCCCCATGCCAGCACGCTGACGGCAAACTCATTCTTGTTGGCGCGCGCCGAGTACGAGGCCCACGGCAGCACTTCCACTTGCGTCTTCACGCCGATGCGGGTCCAGAACTGCGCCACCGCCTGCATGGTTTCCGGTGCTTGCGGATAGCGATCGTTCGGCACGTGGATGGTCAGCCTGAAGCCTTGCGGGAAGCCGGCATCGGCCAGCAGCTTCTTGGCCTGGTTGACGTCGTTCGGGATGTTCTTGATGTCCGGGTTATAGCCGAAGGTGTCGGCCGGCATCCATTGATTGGCTTCGGTCGCCGCGCCTTGCAGGATGCGGTCGACCAGCGCCTTGCGGTTGATCGCCAGCGACAAGGCCTTGCGTACGCGCGCGTCCAGCAGCGGGTTCTTGTCGAGCTGTTTGCCATTATTGTCGGTAATGTACGGGCTCGGACCTTCATGGAAAGTCGGTTGCAGCAGCAACACGCGCAAGCCGTTGTAAGGGAACACCTTGACGTTCGGCGATTGCTTGAGCTTGGCAAGGTCGGACACCGACACCTTGTCGATCACGTCGACATCGCCCGACAACAAGGCGGCGGTACGTGCGGCGGCGTTATTGATGTAACGGTAGTTGACCTTTTCCCACAGTTGCTTCTGGCCCCAGTAGTCGTTGTTGCGCTCCATCACGACGCGGTCGCCCGGCGCATAGGAAACATATTTGTAAGGACCGCTGCCGACCATGGCGGCGCCGCTGTTGTAGTTTTCAGTTTGCGATTTTTCGCCGACGTGCTTGCTGACGATATGCACCGACGCCAGGTTCAGGGGCAGGTCGGGATTGGCGATGTTGGTCTTGATGATCAGCGTCAGCGGATCCTTGGCGGTGACGGATTCCACCGTGCGCAGGTAGCCGGCGAAGGTCGCCACGCTGCCCGGCACCGCGCGTGCGCGCTGGTACGAGAAGATCACGTCGTCGGCGGTGAACGGCTTGCCGTCCTGCCACTTGACGTTGGGACGCAGCTTGAATTCCCAGGTCTTGGCGTCGATGTTCTTCCAGCTCACGGCCAGGCCCGGTTGCAGCTTGTTGTAGTTGTTCTCGACCAGCAGATCCCAGAAATGCAGGTCGACGGAACGGTCGCCGGCGTGGTTGTTGAGCTGCGGATCGAGCGACGACAGCGGATCGGCGAACGCGATGTTCAAGGTCTGCGCGCCGGCGGAGCCGAAGCCCAGCAGGGCGACGGCCAGGAGGCTGGAAAGTGCGGTTTTCTTCATGTTCATCATCCTCGGTTGGGTGGGATAAAACTGCTTTTTTAACTGTTCTGACTATTACTGATCGTTCAAATGGCAGGCGCTCAAATGACCCGGCGCGACTTCCTTCAGCGCCGGAACCTCCGCCCGGCAACGCGGCATCGCATGCGGACAGCGCGGGTTGAAATGGCAGCCCGGCGGCGGATTGAGCGGACTCGGGATTTCGCCCTTGATCGCCGTGAAGGACTTGTTGCGCGCCTGCAGGCGCGGCACTTCGGCCAGCAAGGCCTGGGTATACGGGTGGTTCGGATGGGCGAACAGTTCATCGACCGCGGCGCTTTCGACGATGCGGCCCAGGTACATGATGACCACGCGATCCGACACGTGCTCGACCACGCCAAGGTCATGGCTGATGAACAGATAAGTCAGTCCAAGTTGTTCGCGCAGGTCGGAAAACAGATTCAATATCTGCGCCTGGATCGACACGTCCAGCGCCGCCACCGCCTCGTCGCAGACCAGCATCGCGGGCTGCACCGCCAGCGCGCGGGCAATGCCGATGCGTTGGCGCTGGCCGCCGCTGAACTGGTGCGGATAGCGGTCGCGCAACTCCGGATCAAGCCCGGCGCGCAGCAACTGCGCACTGACGTAATCGTCGAGGCCGGCCTTGTCGGTCATGCCGTGGATCAGCGCCGCTTCGCCGACGATCTGGTCGACGCGCAGGCGTGGGTTGAGGCTGGCGTAAGGATTCTGGAAAATCATCTGCACCTTGCGCCGCGCCGCTTGCGCGTCTTGTGCGCTGAAGTCCTTGCGGTCGATGCCGTCGACCAGCACCGAGCCCGCCGACGGCGCCAGCAAACCGCTGACAATGCGGCCCAGGGTCGACTTGCCGCAGCCCGACTCGCCGACCAGTCCGACCACTTCGCCCGGCATCACGTGCAGGTCGACGCCATCGAGCGCCTGCGTCACGGCAGCCGGACGCATCCAGCCGCGCGCCGTCAATTGCCGCTCGAACGGACGCGTCTTGCGCTCGCCGAAGCGTTTGACGATGCGGCGCGCATCGATCAAGGGGACGGTGTTCTTGCTTGACTCATCCATGCTGCAACTCCACCGTTTCGATCTGGCTCGCCGGATGGAAGCAGCGCACGAAATGTCCCGGCAACGGTTCGGTGATTTCCGGCCGCGTCAGGCATTGTTCGCTGACCCGTTCGCAACGCGCGGCGAATGCGCAGGTCGGCGGCAGGTGCAGCAGATTCGGCGTCAGGCCCGGGATCTGGCGCAAGCGCTGGCCGCGCCGGTTGTTGCCCGGCAGGCTGCCGATCAGGCCTTGGGTGTAAGGATGCTGCGGCCGGTCAAGCACCTCGGCGACCGCGCCTTGTTCGACGATGCGGCCGGAATACATCACCGCGATGTCGTCCGCCAATCCCGCCACCACCGACAGATCGTGCGTGATCCAGATCAACGCGGTGCCGTTCATGCGCGCCAGCTTTTGCACCTCCGACAGGATCTGCGCCTGGATGGTGACGTCGAGCGCGGTGGTCGGCTCGTCGGCGATGATCAGGTCGGGCTTGTGCAGCAAGGCGATGGCGATCGCCACGCGCTGGCGCATGCCGCCCGACAGTTGATGCGGATAGGCGCGCAGCCGTTCATCCGGACTGGCGATGCCCATCAATCCCAGCGTATCGCGCGCCAGTTCACGCGCCTGCTCACGGCGGACATTGCTGTGCGCGAGGACGGCGTCGATCATCTGCGCCTCCACGCGCAGGACCGGGTTCAGCGTCATCATCGGATCCTGGAAGATCATCGCGATGCGATTGCCCTGCAGACTGCGCAGCGACTTCTTGTCCAGCGTCACGAGGTCCTGGCCTTTGAACAGAATCTGTCCGCCGACGATACGGCCGGGCGCATCCAGCAAACCAAGTATCGAAAAACCGGTCACGGTCTTGCCCGAGCCGGATTCGCCGACCAGGCCGAGGATGCGGCCGCGCTCCAGCGTCAGCGAGACGTCGTCGACCGCCGGCAGCACGCCGGACGGCATGTAGAAATGCGTGCGCAGATTGCGTACTTCGAGCGTGGGAACGGAATGGGTCGCGCTCATTTTTGCCACCTCGGATTCATGACGTCGCGCAGGCGATCGCCGACCAGATTGATCGCCACGATCACGACCAGCAGCGCAATGCCGGGATAGAAACTGATCCAGTATTCCCCGGACAGCATGTACTGATAACCGTTGGAGATCAGCAGGCCCAGCGACGGCTCGGTGATCGGCACGCCCAGGCCGAGAAAACTCAGCGTCGCCTCCAGCGTGATGGCGCGCGCAATCTGCAAGGCGCCGATGACGATCAGCGGCGGCAGGCAGTTTGGCAGGATGTGACGCACCATGATGCGCCAGCCCGAGACGCCCAGGCCGCGCGCCGCTTCGACGTATTCCTTCTGCCGTTCGACCAGCGCCTGGCCGCGCGCGGTGCGGGCGTAGTAGGCCCACTCCAGCACCACCAGCGTTGCCATCACGTTGAAGATGCCCTTGCCCAGATACGCCAGGATCAGCATCGACACCAGGATCGATGGGAACGACAGCACCAGGTCGGCCAGACGCATCAGCAGCGCGTCGACCTTGCCGCCGGCATATGCGGCCAGCAACCCTACCAGCGTGCCGATCACGCCGGCCAGCAAGGCCGAACCGACGCCGATGCCGACACTGATGCGCAAGCCGTACAGGATGCCGGAATACAGATCGCGCCCCTGTCCGTCCGTGCCCAGCCAGTAGGTGTAGGTGCCGGGACCGTTGACGGTGCCGGGCGGCAGGCGCGCATCGAGCACGTCCAGTTGCATCAGGTCATAGGGATTCTGCGGCGTCAGCCACGGTGCGGCCAGTGCAGCGATCATCAGCAGCGCGGCGACGCCGAGGCCGAACATCGCCGTCCTGGACGCCAGGAAACTGCGCAAGACACCGCGCCATGGCGATTCGCGACGCGGCGGCTGGAATGCCGACAAGGCGGCAACTTTGGCGCGTACTTCCTGCTGCGTCATTGGTGTTGCTTTGTTGATGGATTCGCTCATGCGGCCACCTCGGCTTCTACCCGGACGCGCGGATCCAGCACTTTATAGAGCACGTCGACGATCAGGTTGAGCGTCACGAACAGGCAGACGATCACCATCATGTAAGCCACGATGACGGGACGATCAAGCGCGTTGATGCTGTCGAGAATCAGCTTGCCGGAACCGGGCCAGGCGAAGATGCTTTCGGTCACCACCGCAAACGCGATGGTCGAGCCGAACTCCAGCCCCAGGATCGTCACCAGCGGAATCAGCGTATTGCGCAGCACGTACATCAGCACCACGCGCAACGGCGCGAGGCCCTTGGCGCGCGCGAACTTGACGAAGTCCATCGGCAGCACTTCACGCACGTTGGCGCGCGTGAGGCGGATCACCAGCGATATCTTGAACAGCGACAGGTTGAGCGCCGGCAGGATCAGGTGGCGCAAGCCGTCAATCGTCAGCCACGACCATTGCACGCCGAACAGCCCGGCCGTCTCGCCGCGCCCGCCCGACGGCAGCCAGCCCAGCGAAACACTGAAGGCCATGATCAGCATCAGGCCGATCCAGAACGTCGGCAGAGAAAAGCCGAGGATACTGCCGGTCATGACCATGCGCGAGAAGATATTTTCCGGAAACAGGCCCGCCAGCAGGCCCAGCGGAATACCGATCAGCACCGCCAGGATCAGCGCCGCGAAGGCCAGCTCCAGCGTCGCCGGCAGCCGTTGGAAAATCAGTTTGATGGCCGGCTCGTTGTAGACGAAGCTGTTGCCGAGATTGCCGTGCAGTGCGCTGTTGAGGAAGGCCAGGTATTGACGCCAGATCGGTTGATCGAAACCGAGCTCCTTGATGATGCGCAGGCGATCGACCTGGTCGACGTCGGGACCGATCAGCGTGTCGACCGGATTTCCGATCATGTGCAGGCCGAAGAAGACGATCACCGTCATCAGCAGCAGCACCGCGAGCGCCTGCAGGACGCTGCGCAAGATTGCGCCGCTCATCGCTTGAGCCCTTCACGCTCTTCGGCGGTCGGCTCGGACGGCGTCCATTCGTCGCCGACCAGTTCCGGCTCGGCGTAGTCCTGCAGGTTGCGGTAATGCGTCTCGACGTCTTCGCCGTACAGCAGCGACGCGATGCCCTGCGCCAGCCGCTGCGCGCCGTCGCTGATCGCCGGGATGTCGCCCGACAGCGTGCCGTGAGTGATCGTGGCGGGATAGCAGAAGCAATGGATGCGCTCCAGCCCAGGCAAGCCGCCCGGCTGTTTTTGCTGGAATTCAAAGGCCCGGCCAAGGTCGGGAGAATCGGACAGTTCCGCATCTTCTTCGCCCGGCGGCGGCATGTAGCGCGCACGCCAGCTGCGGATATGCGGCGCGATCACGGCGAACTCGGGACGCACGGTCCAGTCGACCCGGAAACCGGTGGAGAAGATCAGGAAGTCGAGCTCGAACACGCCGCGCGGCGTACGCACGCGCAGGCTGTCTCCATTCACGTCTATCGCGTCGATCGGCGCGCCGAAAATGAAACGTGCATTGGGAAACTTCGACACGCGTTGCACGCTGCCGCTCGGCGGCGGAATTTGCTGGACGTTGACGTAGTGGCGGATGCGCCATTTCCATTCATCCGGCAAATTCAGGTGACCGCTGGTCAGGCCGGGATTGCCCGAGCCCTTGCCCTTGTTGATGCGCGGCAGTTCGGTGCGACGGATCAGGATGTCGACGCGTTCGGCGCCTGCCTCCAGCGCCGTTCCCGCACTGTCCATCGCCGACGAACCGGCGCCGATGATGCCGACCCGTTTGCCTGCCAGCTTGCCGTAATCCATGTCGTCCGACGAATGCGCCCACAAGGCACGCGGCAGGCTGTCCGCCAGCGGCGGCACCAGCGCGCCGCCGAGGCCGTCGCGGCCGGTGGCGAGCACCACGCGGCGCGCCAGCACCACCGACTTGCCGGACGGTGCCGCAATGTGAAGTTCCACCAGACCGTCGGCACGCGGACGGATCAGCTCCATGTGATGGTCGTTGCGCACGTCCAGCGCCATCACCTTGCGATACCAGCGCAGGTAATCCATCCATTGCAGGCGCGGAATCTTGTCCAGCGCTTCCCAGGCGTCGAGCCCGAATTGCGCCTCGAACCAGGCGCGGAAAGTCAGCGCGGCGAAGCCCAGCGCGGGACCGGTGAGCTTCTTCGGCGAACGCAGGGTTTCCATGCGCGCGGTGGTCGCCCAAGGGCCTTCGAAACCGGCCGGCGACTGGTCGTAAATCACGGCGTTGATGCCCAGGTGCAGCAGCGACACCGCCGCCGCCATGCCGGCCTGGCCGCCGCCGATGACGGCGACGTCGAGTACCGGCTGGTTGTCCACCGTCTTCTGGGGAACCCAGGACTTGGCCGGCAATTCCAGCCAGGCCAGGTCTTGCCGCAGGCGCGCTTCCAGCGCGGCCAGCCCGCTTGCTGCCGAGGTCGTCGCTTCACTCACGATGCACGCCCTTCCCTTGTGAATACCGCTGATACCGCTGAATTTGAATTGTATGTCTGCATGTTGCCTGTTCTTGCCTTATCCATGATGCCGTTACAACAAATCGTCGTGGTCGCCGGCGTCGCGTCGGACGAAGCCGTGCAGGATATTGCGCGCCGCCGTCTCGATGGCCGCGATCAGCGCCTGCGTCACGGCGTCCACCGGCTTGCCGAACGGCGTGACCACGCCGAAGTAGAACGGAATATTGACCGCCAGCGGCCGTACCGCCAGGCCTTCGATAGGCATGCCCAGCGCGGTCATCGGCTCGACCAGCGCCACGCCCAGTCCGGCGTGCGCCGCCATGACGGCGTTGAAGGAGGTGTTGGTTTCGATGGCGACATCGAGCGGCTTATCCTGCGCCAATGCCATGTCGATGCGCTGGCGCAGGCGATAGCGGTTGGACATGGTGATGACGCGTTCGCCGCGCAAGGCGTCGACGGTGACGACATCCAGCCTGGCCAGCGGACTGTCTGCACGCAGCACCGCCACGCAAGGCGCCTGGCCGATCCAGTGCAGATCGAGGCCGCGATGCGCCACCGGCAGGCTGGTCAGCCCGAGGCTCACCGTTCGATGCAGCACCGAGTGCACCACCTGTTCGGCCGAGGCGCTGCGCAGGTGGATATGTTCGGGCAAGCCGTTCTTTTCGATCATCTTGAGCGCCGCAGGCGCAATCGTCGAGGCCAGCGCAGGGGTCGCCACCAGATGGATGGGTTGGAGTTCTTCGCGGCCGATCTCGAGCGCGCGTTCGCGGATGGTGCGCAGTCCGACCAGCGAGCGCTCCACTTCTTCGTACAGCAGGAACGCCTTGTCGGTCGGCGTCACGCGCGGGCCGTTGCGGTCGAACAAGGCGTAGCCGAGTTCGCTTTCCAGATCCTGGAGCGCTTTGCTGACGGCGGGCTGCGAACGGCCAAGGCTGCGCCCGGCTCCCGTCACGCTGCCGATGGTCATCACCGCCGAAAAGGCTTCCAGTTGATTTAAGTCCATATTATGATGATCTATATTATTTTTGGATTATAGGCAGATGTTTATTCTAATTAAGTATAATCATTTTGCATAAGTTAATACGAAAATCAGCTTAAGGACCGGCAGACCGGCCTCACGCATGCAATCCAGCTGCGACCGCCGCCTCAGCCTTAAATTACATAAATGAATAATGAAATAATTTTATATTCGTTTTTCGTCTATTGATTTCATCGTACCGTAAGCGCATCTCTCCTTCGGATTCATCGCCATGACTGCTTCCTCTGCCTGTATCCCGATTACCTCCAGCGGCCAGGACCAGACGCCGCTGCAATTCCCCATCTATCTGGACTATTCGGCGACGACGCCGGTCGATCCGCTGGTAGCCACGCGCATGTTTGCCTACCTGACGGAGAAATTCGGCAATCCGGCCAGCAGCTCCCATTCATTCGGCTGGGAAGCCAAGGC
The DNA here is from genome assembly GCF_026127345.1 of Herbaspirillum lusitanum. Classification (NCBI taxonomy): domain Bacteria; kingdom Pseudomonadati; phylum Pseudomonadota; class Betaproteobacteria; order Burkholderiales; family Oxalobacteraceae; genus Herbaspirillum; species Herbaspirillum lusitanum. The sequence goes on from NZ_QXFG01000008.1 coordinate 969,274, forward strand.
CGCCGTGGAAAAAGCGCGCAAGCAAGTTGCCGCACTGGTCGGCGCCCAGGCAAGCGAAATCGTCTGGACCTCGGGCGCCACCGAATCCAACAACCTCGCGCTGAAAAGCGCCGCCCACGCTTTGCGCGCAGCCGGCCGCGGCAAGCACCTGATTACCGTCGCCACCGAACACAAGGCGGTGCTCGACACCATGCACACGCTGGAGCGTGCCGGTTTCGAGGTCAGCTTCTTGCAGCCCGGGACCGACGGCCTGATCACCGTCGCGCAATTCACGGAAGCCTTGCGTCCGGACACCATCCTGGCGTCGGTCATGATGGTCAATAACGAAATCGGCGTGATCCAGCCGATTGAAGAGCTCGGCGAAATCTGCGCCGCGCGCGGCATCCTTTTCCACGTCGACGCAGTGCAGGCGGTCGGCAAGATCGCCATCGATCTCGCCACGCTCAAAGTGGACCTCATGTCATTCAGCGCGCACAAGATCTACGGCCCGAAAGGCATCGGCGCCCTGTTCGTGCGCAACAATCCCGCGCTCCGGCTGGAAGCGCAGATCGACGGCGGCGGCCATGAAAACGGCATGCGTTCAGGGACGCTGCCGACGCACCAGATCGTCGGCATGGGCGAAGCCTTTGCGCTGGCGGCAAATTTGCAGGACACCGAAGCGGCACGCATCGGCGTGCTGCGCGACCGTTTGTGGGAGGGATTGAAGGACTTGCCCGGCGTGGTGCTGAATGGCTCCGCGACGGCGCGCATTCCGCACAATCTCAATGTGAGTTTTGACCTGGACGGGGAAATTTCGGTGGCGGGACAACTGCTGGATATCGCGGTGTCGGCCGGATCGGCCTGCAATTCGGCCAATGCCGCACCGTCTTACGTGCTGACGGCGCTGGGCCGGCCGGCGGCGCTGGCGCGCAGCGCGATCCGATTCTCGCTGGGCCGCTATACCACCGAAGCCGAAATCGACTACACCGTGGCGACGCTGCGCGCGCTGCTGAAGTAATTCAGCTTTGGGCCGGCGCCGAGTCGGAGGTCGCGGGCGGCGTCGACTCCCCGGCCTGACGTTTGCTCACCGCAGCGAAGTGTTCCGCATATTCGGCGCGGCGCGCCTGGTCGGACTCGATCAGCATCTGGTAACGGGTCTCCGACACGCGCTGCTGCAGCACGGCGGAATAGCGCTCGCGCTGCAACCATTCAATGATGATCGCGGCCAGCATCACGATGCTGCCGTAGACCACGATCAGGAACACGTCCTTGCTGCCCAGGCCGTCCATCATGTAATACGGCTTGCGGAAGAAATACAGCGCCGTCGGAATCGCCAGCACCAGCAATCCCAGCGAATACACGTAGCCGAAGAAGTAACTCATGATGATGCAGTTGATGGCGAAGAACAGCATCGACATCGATTCATCCACCACGGAGCTGAGCACATAGCGCAGGATGAACGCGACCACGAAGCCGCACAGGCAGATCAGGATGGGATAGAAGCCGCCGTTTTTCCAGCGCTTGGAATTTCTGAGTTTGATGATGCTCATGGAAGATCCTCTGCGCCGCCGGTCAGCGGCGATCTTTCAGCGGCGAGTTGTGCAACAGGTATTTCAGCGAGATATCGTTGCTGTGCATCTCGATATTGCGCCGGATGAACTGCGCCGCCTCGTTGGTCACGATCTCGCGCTCGTTGTCGACGGTGATGATGTGATAACAGTCGCCCAGCCAGATCACCTTGCGCACTTCGGAATTGATGTTGGCCAGGATCATTTCGGCGTTACGCGGCGCTGCGGTTTCATCGTCGATGGAATGAATCACCAGCGTGCTGGCGCGCACCTGCGACAGCGACTGCCGCACATAGGCCATCAGTTTTTGCGCCGCCCACAGATGGCGCGCCGGGATCGCCGCTGCGCCGACCGCCGCGACGCCGTCCTTTTTCAGCGCCGCCGCCACGCGCCGACGCATTTCAAAATTCTTGATGCCGTAAGGATCGCTTTCCTTGTAGGTCCAGTTGCGATAGCCGAGACCATATGGAATGTTCATCAGGCGGTGATACCAGGGGATCGACCAGCCGTCATAGCGCAGCACCGGCGACAGCAGCACCACGCTGAGGATTTCCTTGCTGAAGCTGGCCACCGCCAGCGCCAATGTCGCGCCCATGCTGAGACCGCACAATGAAACGGTTTTGTGCTCTTCCTTGAGCTTGACCACTTTGCTCTCGACCATGGCGCACCAGTCCATCCAGTTGGGCGTGACGCGCGGATCGGTCAGCGAGGCGGAATAGTTCGGGATCTGCATCTCGACCACGGTGCAGTTGGCCTTCTTGAGCGCTTTGGGAATGGTGCCCAGTTCCAGGCTGGAGCCGCACAAGCCGTGCAAAAGGATCACGGCGTGATCTCTTTGGCGGTCCGTCTGGCGTTCTAGCTGATGGTCGTTGCGAGCAGTCTGGTTCATGCGATGGTGGACAACGAGATACTAAATAGGATGATATTTAATCAACCCACATTGTAGACGGGTCTAGAAATTAATTCAGCCCGTTTTGCGAGTAACGCCAATTTAACGGTCTTTTTCAGGTTTTTCGGCACATCTGCGCATCGTTGAACTCAGTGCGCCGGAACGATGATCGTGGCAATCAAACCACCGTTCGGATGGTTGCGCAGCAAGAGTTCGCCGCCGTGCGCCTGCACGATATTGCGGGCAATTCCCAGTCCCAGGCCCATGCCGCCGCTGTTGGCGCTGCGCCCGTGCTCGAGCCGCACATACGGCTGGAACAGGCTGCCCATGGCGTCCTCCGGCACGCCCGGGCCGTGATCGCGGATCTCGATTTCGACCATGTCGCCTTCCAGCGCCTGCGACTGGCGGATGGCGATTTCAACCTTTTCGCCATAGTGCAGCGCGTTGTCGAACAGGTTGCCGATGGCGCGCTTGAGCGCCAGCGGCTTGGCCATGACATTGACGCCGGACGGCTCGAACGCCACTTCATGGCCGGCCATGCTGGCGTCGCGGATCATGCGCGCCACCAGCGCGTCAAGCCGGACTTCGGTGCGATTTTCGTGGATGTCGCTGTCTTTTACCGACTGCAATGCGCCCTTGACCATCATGTCCAGCTCGTCCAGGTCGTCGTGGAATTCGGTACGCAAGTCGTCGTCGTCAAGCAGCTCGGTGCGCAGTTTGAGCCGCGTGATCGGCGTGCGCAGGTCGTGCGAGATCGACACGAACAGGCGCTCGCGGTCTTCCAGGTAGCGTTTGATGCGTTCGCGCATGCCGCTGAAGGCGCGCGCCGTCTTGACGAATTCACGGCTGCCGGTCTCGGGCAACTCCGGCACGGTCTCGCCCTTGCCGAAGGCTTCGGCGGCATCCGACAGCGCCGCCAGCGGCCGCGTGGTCCAGCGCACCACCAGAATCGTCAGCAGCAAGATCGCCGCCAGCGACAACCCTTGCAAGACCACGCGGTCCAGCGACAAGGGATTGCTGCTGTCGAGGAAATACGGATTGGGCATCAGCGCCGCCAGGTACAGCCACTTGCCGGACTCGATCTGGGTCTGGATCACCAGCACCGGCGCCGGGTTTGGCTTGATCAGCAGGATGTGCTGCACCCAGCTGTCGGGCAGGTCGCCGATCTTGAGCCCGTCGTCGGACACCGGCAGGTTGTCGGGCCAGGCGAAGCTCAGGTGGAATTCGGGCAAGAAGGCCAGGTCGGATTTCAGCGTTTCCGCCGCCGCTTCGGTGGCGATGTCGGCCAGCGAATTGGGCGCAATCGGTGGAATCGGGACCAGTGCACTGTTGGCATTGATGAAGAAACGCGTGCCGCCCATTTCGCGCAGCTGCTGGATCATGATCGGCCGGTAATTTGCGGGCAGCGTCATGAAATAGCGGATCGCACCGGATGCGCTGTGCGCCAGGTGCTGCGCTGCCACGCGCGTCTCGGCCTCGGATTTGGTGCGCAGTTGCGCGGCCCAGATCAAGCCGCCTGCCAGTTGCGTCACCAGCACGCCGAAAATCATTACCACCGACAAGCGTCCCAGCAGCGAGTTCGGCAGCACACGGTCGAGGACGCGCGTGACCGCCGCCGAGGAACGGCTGCGCCATGCCAGGGTCGGCGGCAATCCCGACATGATCAGGCCGACGCCGCCGTGACGTCGGCCGAGAATACGTAACCCGCGCCGCGCACCGTCTTGATCAGATGCGGCTGCTTGCCGTCGTCGCTGAGGCGCAGGCGCAGTTTGCTGATCTGCACGTCGAGAGAACGATCCAGCGGCCCGGCGTCGCGGCCCCGGGTTTCTTCGCTGAGCACGTTGCGGTCCAGCACGTCGCCCGGATGTTCGACGAAATACTTCAACAATTGATAATCCATCCCGGTCAGCGCGACCACCTGCCCTGCACTGTCGAGCAAGGTGCGCTCCACCGTGTCCAGCGTGAAACCGACGAAGCGATAGAAGCGCGGTGCGGCGGCATTGTCGATGCCGGTGCGGCGATGGATGGCCTTGATGCGAGCCAGCAGTTCGCGCGGGCTGTACGGCTTGGCGATGTAGTCGTCCGCCCCCAGCTCGAGTCCGACCACGCGATCGGTTTCATCCGAACTGGCGGTGAGCATGATGATCGGCACATTCGATTTACGCCGCACGATCTTGCACAATGCAAAGCCGTCGGTGTCCGGCAGCATGACGTCGAGGATCACCAGCGACAGCTCGTCGGCGTAGCGCTGGAACTCGGCGAGAAAGGCTTCGCCGTTATGCGCCAGGCGCACTTCGTACTGGTTCTTCTCAAGGTAAGTCTTGAGGAGAGTCCGGGTTTTCTGGTCGTCGTCGACGATAAGGATTTTGCGCGTCATTACGGTAGTCTTTACTCCACTTTTCCGGTTCGCGAAAGCGCCCTGGCGATCGATGCAAGCCGTCGCTGCGCCTCGGCTTCGCTGATCTGGTCATCCACGAAGAAACGCCGTAGCTCGGCCACGATGGCGTCCTTGGTGGTTTCGTCGGTGGCCATGCGATGCACCAGGCTGGGCGCGAGGTAGGCCGAGCCCTTGCTGAACACGCGCCAGGAATTCTGCGAGCAGCCATCCATCTTGCTGGTGTCCGGCGAACGCCAGACCGGGATCGCGCCCTTGAATTTATTGTAGTCGGATTGCACCGCCGGCGACATCGCGATCTGCGCCAGCACTTCCTGCGCCGGCTGGTGCGAGTAGTCGTCGGCGAACATCGCCAGCGTATCGATGCTGTACAGATGATAGTCGGCAGTGCCCGGCACGGCGGCGCAGCCGAATTGATGGTCGGCGCTCAAGCCCCAGGCGTTGAAATCGCCTTTGGCCCAGTCGCCCATGATGAACATGCCCGCCTCGCCGTCGACCAGCTGGCGCGCCACTTCCGTCCACGACCGCTCCCTCACCGGCAACTGCATGACCTGCTTCAACAGGCGCAGGCGTTTCAGTGCGTGCAACAGGCGTGCGTCGGCGAATGCGCGCGGACTGAGGTCGACAAACAACTGGCGGTAATACGCCGGGCCGCCTTCGGACAGCACCAGCGTTTCAAACAGCGTCGCCACCTGCCACGATTCGCCGCTCTGCGCCAGCGGGACGATGCCGGCCTGCTTCAATTTGGCGGCTACCTTGTCGAACTCCTCCCAGCTGCGCGGCACGCTCAAACCGAGGCGGTTGAACACCGCGACGTTGTAATAGAGATTGTTGATGCGATGGATGCCGAGCGGTGCCGCGACGACGTGGCCGTGATTGTTCAGCAGCGACCACACGGTCGGAAACAGCAGCTTTTGCCAGTTGCCCTGCGCAGCGACGTTGTCGAGTTCAAGCAGCAGCCCCAGATCGGCCCATTCACCGAAGATGACGCCGTTGAGTTGCGTGACTTCGGGCGCATGGCCGGCCAGCACCATGCTCTTGAGCACCTTGCCCGCGCCGATGCCGGCGCCGCCGGGAATCGCAAAATCGCGCCACTGGATATTCTGTTCCGCCAGCTTGCTGCTCAGTACGTCCACCGCCTTGCGCTCGCCGGACGAGGTCCACCAGTGCAGCACCTGCAGCGATGCCGGCGACGCTGACGAGGTCGATGATGTTGCCGGACCGGCGGCGTGCGCCGATCGGCCGGCACACGACAGCCATGACGACAGCAGCGCCGCCAACACGAATGTTGCGGCGCGCAGCGTCGTCTCCCGGTGTCTCGTCAATGCGGGCCTTGTCATTTTTATCATTCCGAGTTTTTTGCCGTCTCCAAAGCGCGTGTGACTATAGCGTAAGTCCGCGCTTCACCGCGATAAGAACATTAATTGGATTCACGTTTTGTAAAGAAATGTAATGTTTTATTTAGTTTCCTGTTCCGGCGCCAATCCACCTTGCAGCGCCGGCCGCAGCGCTGCGCCTGGGGCAACCGGGCACGGCGTGAATCCTCTGTAAATATATGTAATCCGCCCGCATCGCCGATTCAAGAAATTCCAAGCAAAAACAATAACTTAGCGATTTCCCCCAGACATATTTCCAAACGCTCGCATCACACATTCTCCGGTGCTACTGTCGCGCCGCTGGCTCTGCAATTGCGGATTTTTTCGGAAGCTCAGAGCGGCCTTCATCAATGTAAAAAAACCAGGAGACCTTTGATGCAAACCGTTAAAAAAGCCCTCGCCCTCGCCACCCTCAGCAGCGCCGTCCTGCTCGCGCTGGCAGGCGGCAACGCGCAAGCCGGCACCTTGACCATCGAAAGCTGGCGCGTCGACGACCTGGCGCTGTGGGAGAACGTCCTGATCCCGGCCTTCCAGAAGAAGAACCCCGGCGTCACCGTCAAGTTCTCGCCGACTGCGCCGACCGAATACGACTCCACCCTGACCGCACGCCTGGCCGGCGGCACTGCTGGCGACCTGGTCGCCTGCCGCCCGTTCGACGTGTCGCTCTCGCTGTATAACAAGGGCCACCTGGAAAAACTCGACGGCAAGGCCGGCATGGAGTCCTTCCCCGCCTCCGCCAAGGTCGCGTGGCAGACCGATGACGGCAAGGATACTTTCTGCATGCCGATCGCCTCGGTAATGCACGGCTTCCTGTACAACCAGAAGATCTTCAAGGAGCTGAACCTGCAGCCGCCGAAGACCGAAGCCGAATTCCTCAAGCTGCTCGAGACTGTCAAGGCCGGCGGCAAGTACACGCCGCTGGTGCTGGGCACCGCCGATCAATGGGAAGCGCACCAGGTGCTGTTCACCGGGGTCGGCCCCAACTACTGGAAGGGCGAAGCCGGCCGCAAGGCGCTCATCGCCGGCAAAGCCAAGTTCACCGATCCGCAATTCCTGAACGTCTGGGAATATGAAGCCAAGCTCGGCAAGTACCTGTCCAAGGGTGCATCCGCGCAGACCTACGGCGACAGCCAGAACATGTTCGCACTGGGCCAGGGCGCGGTGTACGCAGCCGGTTCGTGGGACATCGCCTACTTCAACGCCAACGCCAGCAGCAAGCTGGAACTGGGCGTGTTCCCTCCTCCGGTGCCGAAGGCCGGCGACGCTTGCTACATCTCCGACCACAACGACATCGGCATGGGCGTGAACAAGAAATCCAGGAACAAGGAAGACGCCTACAAGTTCCTGGCATGGCTGGGTTCGCAGGAGTTCGCCGACATCTACACCAACAAGGTCACCGGCTTCTTCTCGCTGTCGAACCACCTGATCTCGGTCAAGGATCCGATCGCCAAGCAGATGATCGACTGGCGCAAGTCCTGCTCGTCGACCATCCGCGTCAACTCGCAGATCCTGAACCGCGGCACGCCGAGCATGGAAAACGAAATGTGGAACGTCAACGCGCAAGTCCTGAACGGCAAGATGACGCCGAAGGATGCGGCGACCAAGATCCAGACCGGATTTGCCAAGTGGTACAAGCCGCAACAATAAAAAAACAATAAAAAAATAATAGAAATAACAATAGAAACAACAGGCATTGCAGCAACACCGGCGCAGAACCGTCTACGCCGGTGCCTGACTGCCCATGCACCCAGGTTTTTCCAGTCTTCACTTCCGGAGTCACAGTGAAAACAGCTCGTCCCTGGCACATCGTCGCTTTCCTGGCGCCGGCGGTCATCATCTATTCCATGTTCAGTGCGCTGCCTCTGCTCGACACGCTGCGCCTGGGCTTCTACACCAGCAACGACGCCGGCGTGCACAGCTTCGTCGGCCTCGACAATTACCGCACCATCCTGTTCGACAGCGACTGGTCGACCGCCTTCTGGAACGCGATGTGGAACAACGTCAAGTTCTTCTGCATCCACATGCTGCTGCAAAACCCGATCGGCCTGCTGCTGGCCACGCTGTTCAGCCTCAAGGGCCTGCGCGGCGCCCGCACTTACCGCACTCTGATTTTCCTGCCGACCTTGCTGTCGGTGGTGATCATCGGCTTCATCTGGCAACTGATCATTTCGCCCCTGTGGGGCGTCGGTGAAAAGCTCATGACGCTGGTCGGCCTGGGGGACTATTTCGCGCCCTTCCTCGGGCAGGAATCCACTGCGCTGTTCACGCTGTCGCTGATCTCGGTATGGCAATACATCGGCATCCCGATGATGCTGATCTACGCCGCGCTGCTGGCAGTGCCGGAAGAAGTACTGGAAGCCGCCCACGCGGAAGGCGCCAGCGCCTTGCGCATCTTCTGGCAAATCAAGCTGCCGCTGATCTGGCCGACGCTGGGACTGGTCACGATCCTGACCTTCGTCGCCAACTTCAACGCCTTCGACCTGATCTATTCGGTCAAGGGCGCGCTGGCGGGGCCGAACTATTCGAGCGACCTGCTGGGCACCTTCTTCTACCGCACCTTCTTCGGCTATCAGGCGCAGGTCGGCAGTCCCACCATGGGCGCGGCGGTGGCGACGCTGATGTTCCTGGTGATCCTGGCCGGCGTCGGCGCCTATTTTTACCTGGTGCAGCGCAAGCTGACCCGTTACGAGCTTTAAGGAATCGCGATGACTTCAGCTTCTTCCACCATCGCACCGGCGACGCAGGACCGAATCGGCAGCGCGCGCGGCCCGTCGCTGATCCAGCGCAGCTTCGGTCCGGCCGGCCACATCTGGGTGCACATCGTGCTGTGCCTGTATGCGGTGATCGCGCTGTTCCCGATTGCGCTGATCCTGATCAACTCGGTCAAGTCGCGCCAGGCGATTTTCGACAACCCGATGGCCTTGCCGACGGTGGACAGTTTCTCGCTGATCGGCTTTCACAAGGTGCTGTCGAACACCAACTTCCTGCTCTATTTCGGCAACAGCCTGGTGGTGACGATAGGCTCGCTGGTGCTGATCGTGCTGTTCGGCGCCATGGCCGGCTGGGCGCTGTCGGAATACAAATTCCGCGGCAACCGCCTCATGACGCTGTTCATGGCGATCGGCATCATGATCCCGATCCGGCTCGGCACCGTGTCCATCCTGCAGCTGGTGGTGGCGCTCGACCTGATCAATACCCGCACCGCGCTGATCCTGGTCTACACCGCACAGGGACTGCCGCTGGCGGTGATGATCCTGTCCGAATTCATCCGCCAGATCCCGACGGAATTGAAAGACGCTGCACGCTGCGACGGCGTCGGCGAGTTCAAGATCTTCTTCCAGATCATCCTGCCGCTGATCCGCCCCGCCATCGCCACGGTTGCGGTGTTCACCATGATCCCGGCGTGGAACGACCTGTGGTTCCCGCTGATCCTGGCGCCGGGCGACCAGACCAAGACCGTGACGCTGGGCGTACAGCAATTCATCGGCCAGTACGCCACCGACTGGAATTCAGTGCTGGCGGCGCTGTCGATGGCGGTCATCCCGATCCTGATCCTGTACACGCTGTTCTCGCGCCAGCTGATCCGCGGCCTGACTTCCGGCGCAGTGAAGTAACCCATTCAAGGTAAAAAATCATGGCAAACGTAAGCATCAAAGACTTGAAGAAATCCTACGACGGCAAGCAGAACGTGCTGGCCGGCCTCAACCTCGACATCCGCGACGGCGAATTCTGCGTACTGGTCGGCCCCTCCGGCTGCGGCAAGTCGACCTTGCTGCGCATGCTGTGCGGCCTCGAAGACATCAGCGGCGGCGAGCTGGCCATCGGCGGCGACGTCGTCAACCACCTGCCGCCGGCCAAGCGCGGCATCGCCATGGTGTTTCAGAGTTATGCGCTGTACCCGCACATGAACGTGTACAAGAACATGGCCTTCGGCCTCAAGATCGCCGGCAGCAACAAAGCCGACATCGACGAGCGCATCCGCCACGCCGCCGGCATCCTCAAGATCGACCATCTGCTCGAACGCCTGCCGCGCGAGCTGTCCGGCGGCCAGCGCCAGCGCGTCGCCATCGGCCGCGCCATCGTGCGCAAGCCGCGCCTGTTCCTGTTCGACGAACCGTTGTCCAATCTCGACGCCGCCCTGCGCGTGCAGACCCGGCTGGAGATCGCCAAGCTGCACAAGCAACTGGCCGCCACCATCGTCTACGTCACGCACGATCAGGTCGAGGCGATGACGCTGGGCGACAAGATCGTGGTCATGCACGACGGCCACATCCAGCAGGCCGGCACGCCGCTGGAGCTGTACCAGCATCCGCAGAACCTGTTCGTGGCCGGCTTCATCGGCTCGCCGAAGATGAACTTCCTGCCGGGCCTGGTCACGGCCGTGGCCGAAGACGGCCTCGAAGTCGCCGTGACAGGCGGACGCAAAGTGCGCGTCGACGTCGTGCCGGGTAATACCAAGGTCGGCGACAAGCTCACACTCGGCCTGCGTGCCGAGCATATCCACGAAAACAGCGCCGGCTCCGAACAGTTCGGCGGCAAGGTCAACCTGGTCGAACATCTGGGCGAAGCCAACTTCATCTACGTCACGCTGTCCGGCGGACAGGACATCGTGGTGCGCGGCGACGGCAACCGCAACGTCGACATCGGCGAAGAGATTGTCTTGTCCGCCAACAGCAACGCCTTCCACGTGTTCGACGCCGACGGCAATGCGTTGCGCCGCCTCAAGCCGGGCAACCTGGTGTCGTCGCGCCAGCATTGAGACCGGCATGGAAACTTCCTGCGACTACCTGATCGGCGTGGACGGCGGCGGCACCAAGACCCTGGTGCGCGTGACCGACCTCGACGGCGCCGTGCTGGCCGAAGCGACCGGTCCCGGATCCGCCCTGCGCAACGGTGCGCCGGCTGCCTGGAACGCGATCCTGAGCACGCTGCAAAGCGCCTTCGCGCATGCCCGCGCCGGCACCGGCATCCCCATGCCGCCCTTGTCGCGCATGGCTGCCGGCATCGGCGTGGCCGGTTACAACGTGGCGCAATGGGCGGCCGGCTTTCGTGCGCAGGCGCCCGCTTTCGGCGCACTGGAGATCGCCAGCGACGCCACCACCACGCTGCTCGGCGCGCATCAGGGCCGGCCCGGCGCCATCATCGCGGTCGGCACCGGCACCATCGGCGTGGCCCTGTATCCCGATGGCAGCGAACATGTGGTCGACGGCTGGGGCTTTCCCTCGGGCGATGACGCCAGCGGCGCATGGATGGGACTGCGCGCGATCAATCACGCGCAGCACGTGGTCGACGGCCGTGCGCCGCATGGCGCCTTGTCGACGGCAACGGTGGCGTTTTGCGAAGCGGATGGCACGATCACCAACCGCGTCACCAACCCCGTCATCCATCCCGGACGCAGCGAACGCGACATCGTGCTCGACTGGCTGTCGCAAGCCGATCAGGCCGCTTTCGCCCGACTCGCACGCCTGGTCATCGCCCACGCCGCCGAAGATGAGGCGGCACGCACGATCCTGATCCAGGCAGCGGCGGAACTGGAACTGATGGCCGCCACGCTCGATCCCGACCGGCAATTGCCGTTGGCGTTATGCGGCGGACTGGCCGGCGCGCTGCACGATTATTTCTCGCCGGCGCTGCGGCAACGCATCACGCCGGCGCTGGCCGATGCGGCCGACGGCGCCTTGCTGCTGGCGCGCCGCGCCTTATCGTCAAGTCTGACTATTTGAAAACGGAGATAAGCCCATGTCCTCCTCTTCCTCCTCTTCCTCCTCCATCACCCAGGTCCGCGGCAACGTCCTCACTCCGCACGGCTGGATCGACGGCGCCATCAGTTTCGGCGACCTGATCTGCAACATCGACGGCTCGCCGCTTGAGTTCGAACCGGCCGACGGCACGCCGCACGCCAACGACGGCGACTACATCCTGCCCGGCTTCATCGACCTGCACGTGCACGGCGGCGGCGGCAAGGATGTGATGGAAGGCGGCGACGCCATCGACGTCATCGCGCGCCTGCATGCGCGCTATGGCACCACCAGCCTGCTCGCCACCACCATGACCGCGCCGCTGGACGAGCTGGAAGCCGCACTCAAGGCCATCGGCAGCGCCAGCCGCAGGCGCGAACCAGGCAGCGGCCGCGCGCGCATCCTCGGCGTGCATCTCGAAGGTCCGTACATCAATCCCGGCAAGCTCGGCGCGCAACCCGACTTCGCCATCGAAGCCACACTGGAACAGGTCGACTGGCTGGCCAGCTTCGCGCCGATCAAGCTGATCACCATTGCGCCCGAAGTCGACGGCCACCTGGAGCTGGTGCGCATCCTGACCACCGGCGGCATGCTGGTGCAGATCGGCCATACGCTGGGTACTTACGAAGACGGCGTGGCCGCACTGAAGAACGGCGCCGCCGGCTTCACGCATCTTTTCAACGCCATGAGCGGTTTCCACCACCGCGAACCGGGCATGGCCGGCGCCGCGCTGGCCCATGCCGAATATGCCGAGCTGATTCCGGACATGCTGCACGTGCATCCCGGCGCCATCCGCACCGCGCTGCGCGCCATTCCGCGCCTGTACTGCGTGACCGACTCCACCGCCGCCGCCGGCATGCCCGACGGCGACTACACGCTGGGCCGCCAGGTGGTGCACAAGTGCGCCGGCGGCGTGCGCCTGGCCGACGGCACCCTGGCCGGCAGCACGCTGACCATGGACCAGGCGCTGCGCAACCTGATCGCCATGGGGCTGGATATTTCCGAAGCCTCGCTGCGCACCTCGACCTATCCGGCCGACTACCTCGGCGTCAAGGAACGCGGCCGCCTCAAGCCCGGCTGCTTTGCCGACATCCTGGTGTTCGATCGCCAGTTCAGATTAAAAGAAGTCTACGTAGAAGGAGAAAAGATTGACCTCGCTCATGCTTAAGGAGGCTCGCTCGGCCGGCAGTCACGTCGCCGAGCAGCTTGCCCGCGACCAGGCCCGCTATGCCGAACTGGGACGCTGGCTGCGCACCGCGCCGCCGTCGGGCATCGTCACGGTGGCGCGCGGCAGTTCCGACCACGCCGCCAACTATTGCGCCTACCTCACCATGGTGCGCCTCGGCCATATCGTGGCCTCGCTGCCGATGTCGCTGGTGACGCTCAGCAAGGCGCCGCTGATTGCCCGCGACGCACTGGCAATCGCGATTTCGCAGTCGGGCCAAAGTCCCGACGTGATCGAGCCGATCCGCTACTTCCGCGACGGCGGCGCCACCACCGTGGCCCTCGTCAACGACGCCGAATCGCCATTGGCGCAGACCGCCGAATGGACGTTGCCATTGCACGCCGGCGCGGAACTCAGCGTGGCCGCCACCAAGAGTTTCATCGCCAGCCTGGTCGCTGGCGCCTTGTTCGCCGGACACTGGCAAGACGACGCCGGCTTCCTGCATGCATTGGAAAGCCTGCCCGAGTCGCTGCAGCGTGCCGCCGACAGCGACTGGTCCAAGGCGGTCGAGATACTCGCACCGGCCAGGAACATCATGGTGGTCGGACGCGGCATCGGCTTTCCGCTGGCGCTGGAAGCGGCGCTCAAGTTCAAGGAGACCTCCGCCATCCAGGCCGAAGCATTCAGCGGCGCCGAAATCAAGCATGGTCCGATGGCGCTCATCCATGAAGATTACCCGCTGCTGATGTTCGCCACGCGCGGCCCGACCCAGGCCGGCATGCTGCAGCTCGCCGCCGAAATGCGCCAGCGCGGCGCCAAGGTCTTGCTGGCCGCGCCGGCAGACATCGCAGAACGCGACCTCACGCTGCCGACTGCCGTCACGCCCGACCTCGATCCGATCGTGGCGATCCAGGCGTTCTATGTCATGGCCGCACAACTCTCGGTGGCGCGCGGCATGGACCCGGACAAGCCGCGCCATCTGAGCAAGGTCACCAAGACCAGCTAAGCGTTCCTCCCTGTGGCACCTTGTGGTATCGGTGTTCTTCGCCGCCTGCGCCTGCAAGGGTCCAGGCGGTTTTTCTTTTGCCGATGCACCAACGTCGACAGTGCATCGTCAGCACTTTGTCAGCATATTTGCTCTCGTCAGCAAAATAAACGAAAGTTGAAAGCTATTAGAAAGCTATCCCCAAAACGATTGGGATAGACTCGCAGCGTCGGCGAACAACAATAATTCCAGCGTCGATGCACTGCCCAGAAAATAAATGAGTCCTGACCATTCAGGCATACACAGAGAGACATGATATGACTTCTCCCACGATAGCTTCGTCCTCGAAATTCGCCACCGTCCTGCGCGTCACCAGCGGCAATTTCATGGAAATGTTCGACTTCTTCCTGTTCGGCTTCTACGCCAGCTACATCTCGAAAGCCTTTTTCCCCAGCGGTGATGAATTCGCCTCGCTGATGCTGACCTTCATGACCTTCGGCGCCGGTTTCCTGATGCGTCCGCTGGGCGCCATCATCCTCGGCGCCTACGTCGACCGCGTCGGTCGTCGCCAGGGCCTGATCGTCACGCTGGCGCTGATGGCGCTGGGCACCGTGCTGATCGCCTTCGTGCCGGGCTACGCCACCATCGGTTTGCTGGCCCCCGCGCTGGTGCTGATTGGTCGCCTGCTGCAAGGTTTCTCGGCCGGCGTCGAACTCGGCGGCGTGTCGGTCTACCTCGCTGAAATGGCGACGCCGGGCCGCAAGGGTTTCTACGTCAGCTGGCAATCCGCCAGCCAGCAAGTCGCGATCATCTTCGCGGCAGCCATCGGCTACGGCCTCAACATCTGGCTGACCAAGGACCAGGTCGGCGACTGGGGCTGGCGCGTGCCGTTCTTCATCGGCTGCATGATCGTGCCGGTGCTGTTCGTGATCCGTCGTTCGCTGCAGGAGACCGAAGAATTCCTGGCGCGCAAACGCAGGCCCAATCTGAATGAAATCTTCCGCTCGATGGTGGAGAACTGGAAGCTGGTCATCGCCGGCATGATGCTGGTGTCGATGACCACCGTATCGTTCTACCTGATCACCGTCTACACCCCGACCTTCGGCAAGAACGTGCTCAAGCTCAGCACCGAAAGTGCGTTGATCGTCACCTTCTGCGTCGGCATCTCCAACTTCATCTGGCTGCCGGTCATGGGCGCCCTGTCGGACCGCATCGGTCGTCGTCCGCTGTTGCTGGTGTTCACCGTACTCACCATCCTGACCGCTTACCCGGCCATGACCTGGCTGGTCGGCGACGCCACCTTCGGCAAGATGCTGGTGGTGGAACTGTGGCTGTCCTTCCTCTACGCCAGCTACAACGGCGCAATGGTGGTGGCGCTGACCGAAGTGATGCCCGTCGACGTACGCACGGCCGGCTTCTCGCTGGCATACAGCCTGGCCACCGCGGTCTTCGGCGGCTTCACCCCGGCGATTGCCACCGGCCTGATCGAAATCACCCACGACAAGGCCGCGCCCGGCCTGTGGATGAGCTTCGCCGCCGTCTGCGGCCTGATCGCCACGCTGGTGCTGTATCGCCGGAAAACGCTGGCGGTGCCGCTGGCAGCCTGACCGATCCGCGCAGGAAAGAAAAGCGGGAAGCGCCTTGCGCCCTTCCCGCTTTTTTCATATCTGTCGCATCACAGAGCTATGTCTTTCCTAAGTTTTGTCAGGCATATTGCTGCTCTTGACTGTTCCTCCGCGGGGTTGATGTACTAACCGGCGCCGCGAAACGAGAGGGATTTTCATTTGCGGCGTCTTTTTAATCCACCTGTTTTATATGGTCACAGGAATTCACGTAAGCAGATGCGCATTCTATTGGTCGAAGACGATGCAATGATAGGCGAAGCAATCTCGCAAGCGCTTAAGGATGCCTGTTACGCGGTAGATTGGGTGCGCGACGGACAATCCGCGCTGAGTACAGTTCATCGCCAACGCTATGACGCGATGCTGCTTGATCTGGGCTTGCCGCACAAAGACGGCCTTGAGGTGCTTCGCGTCCTGCGGGCAAAAAAGCATTCGATGCCGATTCTCATTGTCAGTGCGAGAGACGCCGTTGAGGATCGAATACAGGGTCTCGATAGTGGCGCCGACGACTACATCCTGAAGCCGTTTGAAATGGCCGAGCTGCTTGCCAGAATTCGCGTGACCGTTCGTCGCAACGCGGGCATTGCAGCGCCGACTCTGTCCAACGGCATGTTGTCTCTCGATCCGGCCAGCCGGGAAGTGACGGTTGACGGTGTGGCAACGCTGCTATCGGCGCGGGAATTTTCTTTGCTACAGGCCTTGTTGATCCGGCCGGGGGCAATTCTTTCGCGAGTGGAACTGGAAGACCGAATTTATGGCTGGAATGAAGAAGTCGAAAGCAACGCAGTTGAATTCCTGATTCATTCGCTCAGAAAGAAACTTGGCAGTTCCACGATTAAAAATGTCAGGGGGGTGGGATGGTTGGTCTCCAAAGGAGAATGAATCATTCTTTGCAACTCCGACTTTCCCTCTGGCTGGCGGGATGTATTGTCCTGGTGACCTTGGGCAGCGTGGCAATGTCCTTTGAATTGGCGTTTCATGAAGCCAATGAATTCCAGGACGATCAGCTAAGGCAAGTCGCCATACTCGTCAACGATCAGCATCTGGGGCAGACTCCAGGCAATGCAAAAAGTGTGCTGACCGGCGATGATGACACCCGCGTCATTGTGCAGATGCTGATGCAAAGGCGTGCCGACGAGGTCAATCAGCAGGGTGACAGCACGTTGTCTTTGCCACATGGCCTTCCCGACGGTGTGCAAACAGTCACCATTGGCGATGTCGATTGGCGGGTATTTATCAAGCCCTTGGCGAACGGTGTACGAGTTGCCGTTTCTCAACCAACCTCTGTGCGCAATGAGATCGCGGCAGACAGCGCGCTGCGGACACTCATACCGCTCCTGCTACTGCTTCCGCTACTGCTTATCCTGGTCGGCATGTTGATAAAACAAATGTTCCGACCGGTCAAGGTACTTGCACTGAGTCTGGATACACGCCCGGAGCAAGAGCTCGGCTTGCTGGACGAGAGCAATCTCCCTCTCGAAATCAAGCCGTTTGTCGCAGCAATTAACCGGCTGCTATCCCGCGTCGAACGGTCAGTAAATGCGCAGAGGCGATTCGTCGCCGATGCCGCTCATGAATTGCGCTCGCCGCTGACGGCACTTTCATTGCAAGCCGAGCGCCTGGCAGAAGCCGACATGCCCATGGTGGCGAGGGAGCGCGTCACCACATTGAGACAGGGCATTGCCCGGACGCAAGCGTTAATCAATCAATTGCTGACGCTGGCGCGTATCCAGGAGGGCAGACCGTATCGGCATGCGTCGGTGTCCTTGCAGCGAATAATACGTCTTGTACTTGAAGATCTGATTCTTCAAGCAGAACAGAAAAAGATCGATGTGGGAATCGCCAACGAGGTCGATATCAACATCATGGCAGACGAAATGGAACTAAAAATTCTGCTCAAGAACCTGATCGACAATGCCATCCGCTATACGCCGGAAAACGGTCGCGTCGATATGTCAATTGGCGTGACGGAGGGGCTCGCAACGTTGCTAATCGTCGATACCGGACCGGGCATTCAGGAAGGTGACCGGCAATGCGTATTTGATGCGTTTTTTCGTGTTCTTGGCAATGAACAAGCCGGCTCCGGGCTAGGGCTTTCCATCGCCAAAACTGCAGCGGACAACATGGATGCCGCTATTGAGCTTGGTCATGCAAATCCCTGTCCGCCTTACGGTTTGAGCGTTGTCGTGAAATTCAAGCAATTTAGCGCTCACCCATCGCCGAATTCCTGGCATCCCCCCTTAAGAAAGTGAATATCATGAAAACAGACTATCGATACGAACAAGCCTCAAGCGACCAGTATTCCGCTCCCGCAAAAACTCTGCATTGGATACTAGCCGTACTCTTCATTGGTATGGTCGGGCTGGGCTGGTACATGATGGACATCGAGGATTCTCCCGGGAGTGACTGGTACTTCAATCTGCACAAATCAATAGGTCTTGTCGTCATTTTCCTGGTAATTTTACGTGCTGCCTGGCGCTTCACGCATCGCCCCGCAGCATTGCCGTCAACAATACCTTCCTGGCAAATCATTGCTTCCGCCATTAGCCACCAGGCGCTGTATGTACTGATGTTCGCGTTACCTCTTATTGGTATTGCCGGTGCGGCATTCAGCAAGTCAGGCCTGGTCTTTTTCGGATCCCCGTTACCCCGCGTCGTTACTGCCAATCATGATGTCGCCGAGTTTTTTTTCTCAATACATTCTTTTGCGGCATGGATACTTGTCATTCTTGTTTGCTTGCATGTCTTGGCCGGACTAAAGCATCTGCTGATTGACAAAGATGGGGTCTTTCAGCGCATGTGGTTCTAGCAACCAAAGCGTACCGGCAGTACACTGAGCCGCTGGCCTGAATCCCTCGCTACACACGGCAGAAGATGCGGTCGCTGCATCATCTGCTGGGGTGCATCGCGCTCAGACCTGCCACGCCCCATCCCGATAAACCAGCTCGTCATCGAGATAGACCGCCTCCGTCACCGCAAACACGTCAATGTGATAGCGCGCGGTCGTGCGCCGGATATTCGGCTTGCTGTAGACGCCGTGCTTGGCGCCGAGCGACAGGTGGATGCCGCACATGCGCTCGTAGGTGCCGATGTCGTCGACCATGCGCTCCCGTGAAAACGCGCGGTTCATGCCGAAGCCCAGCTCGCGCAGCCAGACCTCCCCTTCATCGGCGCGAATCTTCTCCAGCACCTGATCGAAGTCCGGTGTGGAGCCGATTGCCTCCACCACGCGGCCTTTGGCGACCACCAGGGTGATCGGTTGCTCCGGCCGGTTCACCCGGAATGTGGTGTCGCCGAAAACAAAAATGCGCACGCGTCCGTTCACCGCCTCCAGGTCCTGTGATTCGGTAAACACTTCGCCGATGGGGAATTGTCCGCCGACGTTGTTCATCTCGCTGTAGTCGCCGATGTTCAGCTTGGCCGGTTCGAACGGCGCAGCAAAGACCAGACGCTCGCCGCCGCTGTCGACCACCCCGCCCTGCGCGCGATCAATACGCGCCTTCAGGGCGTAGCCGACGCCGCGGTAATACGCCGGGTCATAGGCCAGCGATGCAATGTAGTAATCGGCCTGCGCCCCGGGCATGCGTGACAGATGGGGATGTTCAATCACCTTGAGCGAACGTTTGAACAGCTCGACCCGCAGGCGGAAAGCCTCGAGGCGGAAGTTGGTGGATTGGACCAGCACCACCAGATCGCCGGGCTCAAGACCGGCAAAAGCGGTTAGCACCTCGTCCGGAGCGACTGCATCGAAATCGATGAAACGCGCAGTCGGCAGGCAACGCCGATAGGCTTCCGTCAAGGCGACGGCAAGATCGCAGCGCGTATCGGCCACCACCACGGCGGCGCGCGGAGGCGCATGTCCGATTGCCATGTTGAGGATGTCGTGCAGATGCTTGTGCGCGAGATCGACTGATTCCCTTGGGATCGCGCCGAAGGATGACGTGGCCGGCTCTTGGTTTTCTAGGGGTTGCATCGTCTATGTAGTGCGTCCGGATGGGTGGTGATGTCAATTCAGGGGGCGAGCTTCACAAGGACGCACCGTTTCCTGTCAGGCCTGCATTTTAATCGACATTGGATGGCCCCCGCCACGATGGAACGCGTCGCCATGCCTGGTCATCACGATACGGCGCCAAGGAAAAAGCCGGCTTGCGCCGGCTTTCTCTTTCAGGGACTGATCCACAGACTGATCAACCAAAATTATTTCCCGCCCTCCCGCAGTGCTTTCATCTTTACCGGCGAATCCGTCATCACCACATCCACGCCCAGTTGCTGCGCGCTGCGATAAGCCGCCGCCGAGTCAACGCCGAACACCATCACGTGCGTGTCCGGATTGCTGCGGAAGCATTTCATCGCGGCCGGCGTCCACCAGTGCGCGATGACTTCGGAGACTCCTTCGCCAAGCGTGAACTTCTCCACCACCGCGACCTTGCGCTCCAGCTCGATGCCGGACCAGGTACCTGCCGCCGGCGGCGCATCGCAGGCGCCGCCGTTCAAGGCGATGCGCGCCAGCCGATCGCGGGTGGCGTCGCGCGACTCGAACACCCGGGCCTTCGGCTGCTGCGCCATCAGCGCAATCACGTTGGCGTCGGTGGAATAGAAACGCACGCGTTGCCAGGCGTTTTCTTCACCGATCACTTTGGCGACCGCATTGACCAGCGTCTCCGCCGGCACCTGCTTCATGTCGATGACGACAGGCGTCGCTGCCGGCACGGCGCGCAAAGCTTCCCGCAGCGTCGGCACTTGCACCGGTTGCTGGCGATACGGATAGCTCTTGTTGCCGGCGGCGTCAGTCACCGCATACATGTAGCCGGCGTTGAGCGCGGTCAGCTGCGCTGCGGTGAGCGTATTGACTATGCCCTTGCCGTCGGTCAGCGCGGCCACGTCGGCCGGACGGTACAGCACCGGCACGCCGTCGCTGGAGACCTGCACCGTCATCCACAAGATGTCGGCGCCGTGCTTCAGCGAATTCTGCAAGGTCGGGATGGTGTTTTCCGGACCGTCGCCGGTGCCGCCGCGATGCGCGGCGATCAGCGGATCGGCGGCAGCCGTCAGCGCCATTCCCAACAACGCGGCCGTGATGGCCGACTTGATTGAAGTTGTCATGCGCACTCTCCTTCAGGCGATCAGAACTTGTGGCGGATGCCGGCGGTCAGGACGTTCTGCGTGTTGCTGCCGCCCGGCGCCACGTACAGGCCCGGATTGAACATGTCCGACGAACGGATGTTGGCGTAGAACAAATACAGGTCGGTGCGCTTGGACAGGAAGTAATCCACGCCCAATGAAACCTGCGTCGCCTTGCCGTCGCTACTGGCGCCGACGAACTTGGAACGCGTGGTCACGAAGTTGGCCAGCAACTGGGTCGTCGCGGTGACGTTGTAATTGACGCCGAAGTCGATCAGGTCGACCTTGCTGTTGTTGACGCCGCCGAAGGTGAATGCCGCACCGGCCGCGCCGGTGAAGCCGGTCATTGCGGTTCCGGCCGCAACGGCCAGCGGCTGCTTGACCTGTGAGTACGAACCGTACAGGCGGACGTCGCCGAGCTTGTAGGAGCCGCCGACCAGGAAGGTTTTCAGCGAGGTGCTGGCGATGCTGCCGGTGACCGCGCCCGGTGCAATGCCGGAATCGCTGGAACCGGTGAAGGTGTTGTTGGCCGTCAGCTTGTTCTGGAAATACGCAGCGCCGAACGACAACGGGCCGTTGTTGTAGCTGCCGCCGATGCCGAACGACTGGCCGGCGCCGGTCGAGCCGGCCTGTTCGCCGAAACCATACAGCGCGCTCAGTGTCACGCCGCCGAACACCGGCGAGTTGTAACGCACCGAGTTGTTGACTCGCGAACCCTGCGTACGGTCGAGGTTCAATGCATGGATGTTGTTGACCACGCTACCGAAATCGAGCGCGCCGTTGTAGGGGGCAAGATCATCAATGTAATCCTTCTGACGGCCGAGATGGATGGTTCCCAGGCTCCCCGACAAACCGACGATGGCGGTGCGGCCGAAGAACAGGCCGCCTTGCGCCAGCTGGCCGGTATCGGCGTTGAAGCCGTTTTCCAGCGTGAACAGCGCCTTCAGTCCGCCGCCCAGATCTTCCACGCCTTTGAAACCGATGCGCGAACCCTGCGCCACGGCAGTATCCATGCTCAGGCGCGAACCGGTGCCGGTCGGATTGCCCGGGGTGGCGTTGGCGACCTTGTCGGTATAAGTCAGGCTGGGATTGATGATCCCGTAGATGGTGACGCCCGATGAGGCGTCGGTCGTTTGCGCTTGCGCAGCGGCGGCGAAAGAGAGGCCGGCGAAACACAGCGGCAGCGACATGGCGAGAGCAGTTTTTTTCATGAATGGTTTTCAGAAAAGTTGAATAAGGGTGAAGCCGGATTGCGGAGCGAACTATGCCCGCGATATATGACATCGCCATGACGTTGTGATGATATGAAAGCCGATTAACGTTCATATGAACGTCACGATCCGGTAACAATCGGCCGATAACATGCATCACGTTTTCAAATGAACCAGCGAATGGATAAGTGAACATGTCGGCAACGCCTGCAGTTACTCCCTCCCACAAGCCCGTCCTCAAGCCGGCCTCGTTGCGCCACAACGAAATCATTGCGCTGTTCCGACAACACGGATTCCTGACGATGGAAGCGCTGGCCGAGCACTTCGCCGTCACCACGCAGACCATCCGGCGCGACATCAATGCGCTGTGCGACGCCGACATCCTGCGACGCCGGCACGGCGGCGCCGAACTGATCCTGTCGGCGCGCAACCAGCCCTACGACATGCGCCGCATCAACAACCTCGAACAGAAGGCCGAGATCGGCGCCGCCGTCGCCGCACTGATCCCGAATTCGTGCAGCGTGCTGATCGGCATCGGCACCACGCCCGAGCAAGTCGCGCTGGCCCTGGCCAAACATGACCATCTCACCGTCATCACCAACAATCTGCGTGCAGCGCTGGCGCTGTCGACCAACCAGAACAACCAGGTCATCGTCCCGGGCGGCACACTGCGCTTTCCGAATCCGGAAATCCTCGGCAACGACGCCGACAAACTGTTTCGCAACTTCCGCGCCGACTTCGGCATTTATGGCGTCGGCGGCGTCGACACCGACGGCACGCTGCTTGATTTCGATCGCATGGAATCGAGCTCGCGACAGGCCTTGCGCGAGAGCTGCCGCACCCAGATTCTGGTCACCGACAACTCCAAATTCGGCCGCCAGGCGCCGGTGCGCGGCGGCCATCTTTCCGACCCCGATATCCTGGTTACGGACAGTCCCTTGAGTCCGACGCTGGCGGCCATGCTGGCCGGTAATACGCGGGTCGTCGTGACGTCGCAGCCCGGTTCTCAGCCTGATTTTCAGCCTGACTACAGCACCGACGCCGACCACCAATCGATTACCTCCGCGGCCACGGGCAATTCCGTCATGGCCGCCATCGCAGCAGGCAAATGAACATGCAGGACACCAAGATGAACACAGACGTCGCCATCCGCCTTACCGGCATCAGCAAATCCTGGGGTGCGCATCAGGTCATCAAGTCGCTCGACCTGGAGTTCGGTCGCGGCCAATTGGTCGCCCTGCTCGGCCCGTCCGGCTGCGGCAAGTCGACCTTGCTGCGTTTGCTGGCGGGGCTGGAAACGCCGGACAGCGGCCGCGTCGAAATCGACGGCAAGGACGTCACCGGTGCAGCGCCGTCGGCGCGAGGATTGTCGATGGTGTTCCAGTCGTACGCGCTGTTCCCGCACCTGAACATCGCCGAGAACATCTGCTTCGGCATGCAGGTGCGCGGCGTGCATGCGGCCGAGCGCCGCCAGCGTCTGCAGGACGCCCTGGCGCTGACCAACCTGCAGGGACTCGAACAACGCAAGCCGGCCCAGCTGTCGGGCGGCCAGCGCCAGCGCGTGGCGCTGGCGCGCGCCATCGTCGCCGGTCATTCGATCTGCCTGATGGACGAGCCCTTGTCCAATCTCGACGCCAAGCTGCGCCATTCCGTCCGCCATGAAATCCGCGCGCTGCAGCAGCGGCTCGGCATGACCGTGGTGTACGTCACCCACGACCAGACCGAGGCGATGGGCATGGCCGACAAGATCGTGCTGATGAACGGCGGCGGCATCGTGCAGAGCGGCACGCCAGCGGAGTTGTATGAAACGCCCGCCACGGCGTTCTCGGCAAGCTTCATTGGCAGCCCGCCGATGATGCTGATGGCGGCCGAGAAATTGCCGCCGGCATTGCGGGCCGGCATTGCGCCGATCGGCAACGACGTGAAGACCCTGATCGGCGTGCGTCCGGAGCATTTCCATATCGTCGCGCCGTCGTCGACCGAGTTGTTCGGCACCGTCACCGGCGTCGAATTCCAGGGCGCCGAATCCTACATCTACCTCGACCTGCCGGGCGGCGACGACATCATCGTGCGCAGTCCGGAAAAGAGCCGGCTCAAGCTCGGCGACCGTGTCGGTCTCGGCTGGCATCCCGCCGATGCCCATGTGTTCGCCGCCGACGACGGCCGTCGCCTGCAGCCGCTGGCCCGTTACAGCACAGAAGCCGAGGATGTCGTCCCGGCATTGGCGGCGGCGCTCTGATCGTTTTCCACGCTTCAAGATTCATCCGTGCCTTTCACCTGCACTTTCAACACGACCACCTCAAAAGGAACAACAATGCTGAGCAAACTCATCAAAAAAACAGCGTTGGCGGCACTTTTCGCCAGCGCACTGACAGCATCGTCGATGGCCAGCGCCGCGACTGAACTGACCATGTACTATCCGATTGCCGTCGGCGGTCCGCTGACCGACGTGATCGACGGCATGATCAACGATTTCCAGAAGTCCAATCCGGACATCAAAGTCAAGGCGGTCTACTCCGGCAACTACGACGAGACCCGCGTGCGCGCCTTGTCGGCCATCAAGGGCGGCCAGCCTGCACAGTTGTCGGTGCTGGGCGCGCTCGACACTTACGATCTCATTGACCAGAACCTGATCGAGCCCTTCGACAAGGTCGCCACCAGCGCCGAAGACAAGTCCTGGCTGCAAAGCTTCTATCCCGGCCTGATGGCCAACGGCACCATCGGCGGTCACGTCTGGGGCATTCCGTTCCAGCGCTCGACCATCGTGATGTTCTACAACAAGGACATGTTCCGCGCCGCCGGCCTGAATCCGGATGCGCCGCCAAAGACCTGGAAGGAAATGCTGGCCGCCGCCACCAAGCTGACCGGCAAGGACAAGTTCGGCCTGATGATTCCGTCGACCGGCTATCCGTACTGGATGTTCCAGGCGTTCGCGATCCAGAACGGCGTGTCGCTGATGAACAAGGAAGGCACACAGGTCTACTTCAACACCCCGGCCGCCGTCGAAGCGCTGGAATTCTGGCGTTCACTGGCCGCCACGCACAAGGTCAGCCCGGCCGGCGCGATTGAATGGGGCACGCTGCGCCAGGCCTTCGTGCAAGGCCAGACCGCGATGATGTGGCACACCACCGGCAACCTGACTGCCGTGAAGAAGGAAGCCAAGTTCGACTTCGGCGTCGCCATGCTGCCGGCCAACAAGCAGCCGGGTTCACCGGTCGGCGGCGGCAACTTCTACCTGTTCAAGGGCTCGTCGCCGGCGCAACAAGCGGCCTCGGTCACTTTCGTACGCTGGATGACGGCACCGGAACGTGCCGCGCAATGGTCGATCGCGACCGGTTACGTCGGCACCAGCCCTGCTTCGTACAACACGCCTGCCCTGCGCGACTACGCCAAG
The DNA here is from genome assembly GCF_026127345.1 of Herbaspirillum lusitanum. Classification (NCBI taxonomy): domain Bacteria; kingdom Pseudomonadati; phylum Pseudomonadota; class Betaproteobacteria; order Burkholderiales; family Oxalobacteraceae; genus Herbaspirillum; species Herbaspirillum lusitanum. Next base: position 994,717 of record NZ_QXFG01000008.1, read on the forward strand.
ACTTTCCCGCAGGCGCTGGTGGCGCGCGATCAGCTGGCGGTAGCGATTCCGGAGTTCTCGACCGAGCAGACCGCCCGCGTGCGTGAAGCGCTGTCGAACGCCGTCCAAGCAACGCTGACCGGCACCAAGACCTCGAAGCAGGCGCTGGATGAAGCACAGGCAACTGCCGAGCGTTTGCTGAAGCCTTACCGTTAATCCGCGTTCTTCTGTAAAAACTGTACCGCTGCCGCCCCAGCCTTCGCCGGGACGGCAGCAACAAGACCCGATCACCGGACACGATCCTGATGAACCAAGCAACACACCTGGCGCCGGTCAATCCTTCCGAACGCCGCCTGCATAACCTGTTCGGCTGGGGCCTGCTGACGCCGTCGCTGATCCTGCTGACCTTGTTCGCCTTCTATCCCATGCTGGCGACGCTGTGGAGCAGCTTCCATTCGCGCGGCACTGCGCGCCGTCCCAGCGTCTTCAACGGCATCGAGAATTACCGCGACCTGCTGAGCGACCCGACCTTCTGGCAAGTCGCCGGCAACAATCTGCTGTACGCGGGTGTGACCGTCCCCGTTTCGATCGCCCTGGCGCTGGGCATGGCGCTGTGGGCCAATGCCCGCATCGGCGGCCGCGGCCTGGTGCGCACCGCCTTCTTCACGCCGACCATGCTGCCGATGATTGCGGCGGCCAACCTGTGGCTGTTCTTCTATACGCCCGGTCTCGGCCTGCTCGACCACGTCACCGCGCTATTCGGCATCGGCCCCACCAACTGGCTGGGCCAGCCCGGCACCGCGCTATGGTCGGTCATGGCGGTGACGATCTGGAAGGAATCCGGCTTCTTCATGATTTTCTACCTGGCCGCATTGCAGGCGATCCCGCCCGACCTGCGCGAAGCCGCGCGCATCGAAGGCGCCGGCCGATGGGCTTATACGCGCCGCATCGTGCTGCCGCTGCTGATGCCGACCACGCTGTTCGTGCTGATCAATGCGCTGATCAATTCGGTGCGCCTGATCGATCACCTGTTCATCCTGACCAAGGGCGGTCCGGACAACGCCTCCAAGCTGATCCTGTACTGGATCTGGGAAATGGCCTTCGCCTACCTCGACCAGGCCGGCGCCGCCGTGATGACCGTGCTCGTGCTCGCCGCGCTGGGCCTGATCGCCGCGCTGCAATTCATGTTCTTTGACCGTCGCATCCATTACCGATGAACACTCTCGCCATTTCCCCGTCGGCGGCATCCGCTCCCGCTACAGCGCCTGTCTCACATGACCGTTTCTGGAACATCGTCGACACTCTCGGGGCCTGGCTGCTGGCGCTGCTGTGGATCGCGCCGCTGTTGTTCGCGCTGTGGGCCGCCTTCCATACCTCGCACGCCGCGCTGGCGTTCGACTGGCGCGCGCCGCTGGTGCTGCAGAATTTCCGCGATGCCTGGCAGTCGGCGCCGTGGCTGCGCTACTTCCTCAACACCTTCGTGCTGGTCAGTCTGATCCTGGCCGGCCAGTTCACGCTGTGCACGCTGGCCGGCTTCGCGTTCGCGCGCTTCCAGTTCAGCGGCAAGAACGTCGTGTTCGTGCTGGTGCTGCTGCAATTGTTCGTACTGCCGGAAATCCTGATCGTCGAGAATTACGCGATGGTCACGCGCCTCGGCCTGTTCGATACGCCGTTCGGCATGGCGGTGCCTTACATGGCCAGCGCCTTCGGCATCTTCCTGCTGCGCCAGGCTTTCATGCAGATTCCGCGCGAACTGGAAGAAGCCGCACGCATTGAAGGTTGCGGCTGGTTCGGCGTGCTGTGGCGCGTCTACGTGCCGGCGGCGAAACCGGTCTACCTGGCCTATGCGCTGGTGTCGGTGGCGACGCACTGGAACAATTTCCTGTGGCCGCTGATCGTGACCAACTCGCCGGCGACGCGGCCGCTGACGGTCGGGCTGTCGCTGTTCGGCGCGCCCGAAAGCGGCGTCAACATCTCCATCATCAGCGCCGCCACGCTGGTCGCGATTGCGCCGCTGATGATCGGCTTCCTGGTATTCCAGCGCCAGTTCATCCAGGCCTTCCTGCGGGCAGGCATCCGTTAAATTTCTCCCAACACCAACAACACATCTGATGAAAGTCATACAAATCACCGACATCCACCTGGTGCCGGATGGGAACCTCTTGTTCGGCGAAGATTCAGTCACGCGTTTCCGCCACTGCATCGCCCATGTCAATGAACACCACCCTGACGCCGACCTGTGCGTCATCACCGGCGACCTCACCCACGACGGCGACGAAGCCTCGTATCGCATCCTGGCCGGGTGCATCAAGGAACTGAAGCTGCCGGTGCGCCTGCTGCTCGGCAATCATGACGAGCGTCCGGTGTTCCGCAGCGTCTTCCCCGCCATTCCGGTCGATGAGCACGGCTTCATCCAGGGTGTGCACGACGCCGGCGATACGCGCCTGGTGTTCCTCGACACCAAGGAAGCCGGCACCCACGAAGGCCGTCTGTGCGCCGACCGGCTGGCCTGGCTGGACCGCACGCTGGCCGAAGCCGGCGAACGTGCGGTGTATCTGTTCTCGCACCATCCGCCATTCGAACTCGACCTGCCGTCGATGGACTGGATCCGCCTGCGCGAAGAAGCCGACCTGCGCGCGCTGGTGAAGAAGCACGGCAACGTGCGCTACATGTTTTCCGGCCACGTGCACCGGCCGTCGGGCGGCACCTGGTACGGCACGCCGTTTGCCACCGTGCCCGGCACCAACCACCAGCACGCGCTGGACTTCACGCTGACCGGCCCGGCAACGACCTCGATGGAACCGCCCGCCTACGCCGTGCTGAGCCTGCGCGACGCCGGCGTGGTGGTGCACTATCACGCGTTCATGGATCGGTCGCAGCAATTTCCGTATTACGGCTGAAGCAAAACTTCGGGCCAATGAAAAACGGGGAGGCACAATGTGCGCTCCCCGTTTTCATTGAATCCAACCTGCCGGTTGCCGCTTAACTTCCCTTGCGCGTCTTGAACGCCGGCACGAACAGATCCGACCACACCGCCGGTTTGGTCTTAATGGTGCCGGCCTTGTCCATGAACACCACGTATTGCATGATGTCTTCCGGCGTGGTCGTGAATTGCGTATCCGGATCGGCCAGCATCTTCTCGACTTCATCCTGCGTCAGCTTCATCTTCGACACGCGCAGGAAAGTCTCGGCCGCGCCCTTGCGGTTCTTCGCAATGTAGGCGTTGGCTTCTTCCTGCGCTTCCATGAAGGCTTGCGTCAGCTTGGGATTTTTTTCGGTGAACTGCTTGAGCGCGAACACCACGTCGATGGTGATGTGGCCCAGGACGTCCGACGAATTCAGCACGCGGCGAATCTTCGGATCCTTGACTTCCTGGTACGAGAACGGCGGTGAAGTGAAATGGCCGGTGATCTCGGTCTTGCCGGACAGCAGCGAACCGAGTGCTTCCGGATGGCTCAGGCTGACGGTCAGCGGATCGAGCTTGGCGTAATTCTCGATGCCGAAGGTCTTGGCCACGGCCATTTGCAACAGCACCGCGGACAGCGAGGTCTTGATGCCGGGAATCGCGATCTTGTCCTTGGAGGTGAAGTCCTTGAGCGACTTGACGTTCGGGTTATTGGTATTGAGCCACAGCGGCGACGTGCTCAGCGCACCGAGGCCGGTCACTTCCGAACGCGGGATGCCGCGCGCCTTCGACCACAAGGTGATGAAGCCCGGCGCGCCCGTGCCGGCGATGTCCAGGTTGCCGGCCAGCATGGCGTCGTTGATGACGTTGCCGCCGTCGAGCAGCACCCAGTTGGTCTTGACGTCGCCCAGGCCCGCCGCCTTGGCGTGCTTCTCGATCAGGCCCTGGTCGCGGATCACCATCAGCGGCAGGTACAGCAAGCCGTAGCCGTGCGACAGGCGCACCACCGGAGCTTCGGCGCGGGCCGGAATACTTACGGCCAGCATGGACAGCCCCAGGGTTGCGGCCGTCATCAGTTTGGAAAAATGTCTGCGTTTCATTCTGTCTCCTTGGAAGGTGTCGATTTATATCGTTTTTTTGGAATTAATGTTGCATGCCCCAGCGGCGGATGGTGCGTTTTTCAATCTTGGCGAAGATCATGTTTTCCACAAACAAGCCGATGATGATCACGAAGAACAGGCCCGAAAACACGTTGGCGGTTTCCAGCTGGTTGCGGTTTTCAAAAATGTACCAGCCCAGCCCGCCGGTACCCGACGATACGCCGAACACCAGTTCGGCCGCGATCAGCGTGCGCCAGGCAAATGCCCAGCCGATCTTGAGGCCGGTCAGGATGCTGGGAAAAGCGGCCGGAATCAGGATGTAGCGCACCAGCGCAAAACGCCGCAGGCCGTAGTTCTGCCCGACCATGCGCATGGTGGCGGACACCGAGCGGAAACCGGCGTGGGTATTCAGGGCCACCGCCCACAGCACCGAATGCACCAGCACGAAAATGATGCTGCCGGTGCCGAGGCCAAACCAGATCAGCGCCAGCGGCAGCAAGGCGATCGCCGGCAGCGGGTTGAACATGGAGGTCAGCGTTTCGAGGAAATCGTTGCCGATGCGCGAGCTGATCGCCAGCGTGGTCAGCAGGCCGGCCAGCAGGATGCCGAGGCTGTAGCCGATCAACAAGGTCTGCAGCGAGACGGCCGCGCGTTGCAGCAACACGCCGCTGCTGATGCCGCTCATGAAGGCGTGCAGGGTTTCGCTGAAGCTGGGGAACAACAGCGAGTTGTCGAGCCAGCGGCCGTAGATTTCCCAGACCAGCGCCAGCACTAGCAGGATCGCGGTCTTGCGGATCCAGCTGATGCGATAGATGGCTTCAAAGGCCGACAATGGGCGCTGGACTTCGGCGACGGCGTTGCGGTTCGGTTCGACGATGATTTCCGGACGCACGAAGAGTGTGCTGTTCTTGGTCATGGCGGTGTCTCTCTTTCTTTGTATTTATTAATCAGCGCGGATCAGTACGGATCAGTGCGCAAACAGCATGTCGTTGATGCGCTGCTCCAGTTGCGCCTGGCTGGCGGTGCCCATTTCTTCCGGCGGGATGCTGTTGAGTTCCGCCCGGACCTGGCCCGGATGCGGCGACAGCAGCAGGATGCGGGTGCCGATGCGGATCGCTTCTTCGATCGAGTGAGTGACGAACAGCACCGTGAAATTGGTGTCGTCCCACAGGCGCAGCAACTCGTCCTGCATCTTGCGGCGCGTGAGCGCATCGAGCGCGGCAAACGGTTCGTCCATCAGCAGCACGTCCGGTTCCATCGCCATGCCGCGCGCAATCGAGACGCGCTGCTTCATGCCGCCCGAGAGCGTGTGCGGATAGCTGTCGATGAACTTGGCGAGACCGACTTTCTCGATGTAATACGCGGCGCGGTCGGACGCTTCCTTGCCTTGCAGGCGGCCGCTGGCATGCAGCGCGAACTCGACGTTCTGGCGTACGGTCTTCCACGGCAACAATTGGTCGAACTCCTGGAACACCATCATGCGGTCCGGGCCGGGCTGGGTGACTTCCCGGCCCTTGAGGCGGATCTTGCCGCTGGTCGGTTGCAGGTAGCCGCCGATGGCCTTGAGCAAGGTCGACTTGCCGCAGCCGGATGGGCCCAGCAGGATGTAGCGGTCGGACGGATGGACGTTGAAGCTGACTTGCTGCGTTGCGGTAACGAGCGAGTCGGAAGTCTTGTATTGCAGGGTGACGTTGTCGATTTCCAGCAAGGGCGTGGACGGATCGACAGGCGTGACGGAAGACTGCGGCGCAGCGGCTTGATCGTTTTTCACAGAATCTCCTGTAGGCTTTTATAAGTTCTGTGAAGGATGCTAATCTCGCAAGCTGTAACGAAACTGACATACATGCGAGTATCGGGTGCGATATTTTCCCGATATCTTGCCGATATCGAAATACACTGAGGCCTGCTCCTGGCTCGCTCCATCAAGACGGATTCATCATGCGCATACTCCTGGTCGAAGACACGGCCGACGTCGCCGAAGCGATCGTCGCCCACCTGTCGCGCATCGGCCACACGGTGGACTGGCAAAGCAAGGGCAACGACGCCGCCCGGCTGGTCACCGATCCCTACGACCTGATCATCCTCGACGTCATGCTGCCGCAGCAGGACGGTTTTTCGCTGCTCACGCGCGTGCGAGAAAAGGGCCTGTCCACGCCGGTGCTGATGCTGACCGCCTGCGCCGAAATCGAAGAACGCGTACGCGCGCTGGATCTCGGCGCCGACGATTACCTGATCAAGCCTTTCGACTTCCGCGAGCTGGAAGCGCGCATCCGCGTCTTGCTGCGCCGCAGCGGCGGCGAGGCCACCAACCTGCTCAACTGCGCCAACCTGACCATCGACCGCAAGAGCCGCACGGCGGTGCTGGACGGCCGGCCGCTGGAACTGACGCGGCGCGAAGTCACGCTGCTGGAAATCATCGCGGCGCGCCCGGGCCGCATCTTCGGCAAGGACGAACTGATCGACCGGCTGTTCAGCGTCGACGACACGCCCAATGCCAACACCGTCGAGCAATACGTCGGCCGCCTGCGCAAGAAACTGACCGGCGCCGGTTTTGAAATCCGCACCCTGCGCGGACTCGGCTACCAGCTGGTGCTGCTGCCGGCGGGCACCGTCGTCACAACTGCCCCGCCACCATGATCGTCGCCGGCCGCTCGCTTTATACGCGCCTGGTGATGCGCGTGGGCATCGTGCTCGCCATCAGCTCGGCGGTGCTGCTGATCGCCATCTGGATTTCCACCCAGCTGGCGGCCAACGAAGCCTACGACCGCATCCTGTCCGGCAGCGCCTTGCAGATCGCCGAGAACACCTGGTACCAGAACGGCGCGGTCAACGTCGACGTGCCGCTGGCGGCGTTTTCGATGCTGACCGCCGGCGACCAGGTGTTCTATGTGGTGATCGATCCCGACGGCCGCACGGTCGCGGGCGATCCGGATTTCAAGCCAGAGATTCCCTGGAACAAACTGGAAGAAGGTCCGCTGCTGCAAGACGGCGCCTATCTCGACACGCCGGTGCGCATGGCCGTCATCGGCCGCCGCATGCCGGTTGCAGGCGCTCACCCCTGGGCCGTGATCGTGCTGGCGCAGACCAACAATGCACGCATGTCCTTCGCCAAGAGCGTCGGCACGCGCGCGCTGCTGGTGATCCTGGCGATGGGAGTGCTGACGCTGGTCGCCGCCATGTTCACGCTGTACCAGGCGCTGTCGCCGCTCAAGAAAATCGAAGCGGCGATCCGCGAGCGCGACCTCAACGACCTGTCGCCGTTGTCGATCACGGTGCCGGTCGAGACGCACGCGCTGGTCAGTTCGATCAACGCCTTCATGCAGCGGCTGGCCATCCATCGCGCCACCATGCGCCGCGTGATCGGCGACGCCGCGCATCAGTTGCGCACCCCGGTGACGGCGTTGATTTCGCAGATGGAATTGCTGTCGGCGCAACATGACGACGAAGGCAGGCGCCATCATCTGGACCGCCTGCGCACCCGCACCCGCCAACTCGGCGCGCTGGTCAATCAATTGATCAACCATGCCATGGTGCAGCACCGCAGCGATACCGCCGCACCGGAAAGCGTCGACCTGGCCCAGCTGGTGCGCCAGGAAATGGCCGACATGCTGTCGCATCAGGAGCGTCTGCTCGACCTCGCCATGGAAGCGCCGGAGCAGCCCTGCCTGATCATGGGCGACGCCATCAGCCTGCGCGAAGCGGTCAAGAACGTGCTCGGCAATGCCCTCCAGTACGGCGCCGCCAGCTTCCTGCACGTGCAGCTGGAACGCAAGGAGACGCAAATCGAACTACGCGTCATCGACGACGGCCCCGGCATTCCGGAAGCCGACTGGGAACGCATCCGCAAGCCCTTCTCTCCGCGCAGCGGCGAACGCATGGGTGCGAGCCTGGGACTGTCCATCGTCGAAGAAGTCATGCGCGCGCATGGCGGCCAATTGCGTTTCGGTTACAGCGGCGCGGGCAGTTTCATGGTGGTGCTGAGCTTTCCGGTGCAGTCGGACGGCGCGACATAGAATACAAAGCAACTCAGGCTGCAAGAAAAACAATATGAAAATATCATCATCGATCACCACCCGGACGCAGGCAGCTTGGCTGAAATATCTGCTGCTGTCCGCGCTCATTCCCTTGAGCTTCGCTCTCAATCCAGGCGCACGAGCGCAAACATCAGGAGCCACCGCCATGCAACAAAAAAGCCAGCAAGAAAACGCCGCCCTCTTTGCCCCCGGCGGCACTCTGCGCGCCTCGATCAATCTCGGCAATCCGGTGCTGGCCAGCGTGGACCCGAACACCGGCAAACCGGTCGGCGTCTCGGTGGACCTGGCCGCTGAACTGGCGCGGCGTCTCGGCGTGCCTCTGCAACTGGTGGCGGTCAAGTCGGCCGGCGCTTCGGTGGAAAACATCGAACAGGACAAGGCCGACATCGGTTTTTTCGCCGTCGATCCCAAGCGTGCGCAGGAGATCAGTTTCACCGGTCCTTACGTGCTGATCGAAGGCTATTACGCCGTGCGCGCGGATTCGCCGATCACAACCAACACTCAGGTTGATCAGCCCGGCATCACTGTCGCCGTCGGCAACGGCAGCGCCTACGACCTGTTCCTCACGCGCGAGCTGAAAAGCGCGACGATCGTGCGGATACCGACTTCGCCGGCTGTCGTGCAGGGCTTCCTCGACCAGAACCTGAGCGTCGCTGCAGGCGTCAAACAGCAGCTTGAACACGATGCGGCCAAGGCCGGCGGATTGCGCATCCTCGACCAGCGCTTCATGGTGATCCGCCAGGCCATGGGCGTGCCGAAAGCGCGCGGTGAAGCCGCCGCGCGCTATCTTGCCGATTTCGTGGAAGACATGAAAGCATCAGGCTTTGTCGCCGCCTCGCTGGCGAAGCACCAGATCGAAGGTGCGCTGGTGGCCAAGCGCGGCGATTGATTTCCCGACCATGGATGACAAATGATTTTTCGACAACTCTTCGATCCTGCGTCGTGTACCTACACTTACCTGCTGGGCGATCGGGATGAGGCCTTGCTGATTGACCCGGTATTCGAACAGGCGCCGCGTGACCTGGCTTTGCTCGATGAACTGGGCCTCAAGCTGCTCGCAACGCTCGATACGCACGTCCATGCCGACCACGTGACCGGCGCATGGTGGTTGCATGAGCGCTGCGACAGCCGGATTGCATTGGCATCCGTTGCCGGCGCGATGTTCAGTGATCTGCCGCTCAGTCATGGCGATCGTATCCGGTTCGGACACCGTTATCTGGAGGTGCGCGCCACACCCGGCCATACCAACGGTTGCCTGACTTATGTGTTGGACGGTCAACACATGGCGTTCACCGGCGACAGCTTGCTGATTCGCGGTTGCGGCCGTACCGATTTCCAGCAAGGCAGTCCCCGGCAATTGTTTCGATCGGTACATGAACAGATCCTGACATTGCCGGATGAATGCCTGCTCTACCCTGCGCATGACTACCGCGGCATCACCGTCACCAGCGTGGGCGAAGAACGTCGCTTCAATCCTCGCCTTGGCGGCGAAGCGGATGCGCACGACTTCGTCGGTTACATGGACAACCTGAACCTGCCTCATCCCAAACTGATGGCGCAGGCCGTTCCCGCCAATCTTCGCAGCGGAAAACCGGAGGATGCCCGGCTGCCGGCCGGCATCCCCGCATGGGCGCCGCTGACGCAGCGATTCAGCGGAATCTGGGAAATCGAGCCGATCACGCTCCAGGAATACGCCGGTACCGTACAAATTGTCGACGTGCGCGAAGCGTCGGAATTCAACGACAGTTTGGGACATATACACGGCGCCAAACTGCTGCCTTTGTCCCGGCTTACCGACAGCTTGACGGAACTTGACCGGCAACGGCCCCTGGTCACTGTCTGCCGGTCCGGGGTACGATCGGCCCAAGCCTGCGCTTTGCTGAACAAAGCCGGATTCGATCAGGTAGCAAATCTTGCGGGCGGCATGCTGCGTTGGAGAAGCGAGGGAATGCCTGCAGCTTGCGGTGACGAGAACCTTTGACGGCAGTGCGCCGTGAACGCTGCCCCATAGCGCCGTGCAAATCGGCGGCGCAGCCTGCCTGATCCGGCTGCCGGCAAGAAACCTCGCCCTTTCCGGTTTCGCCAGTCCCACGGCTCAGATGGCGCCTTGCTTCCCCGCTTCCCGATACAACCGCCATCTCCCGATTGCACGCATGCAATCAAGGTTTCCCGACATACAAAGCAAAATAGCGTTGCTATAGTTGCCCGATCACAAGTCCGTTCCCCGCGACACCATCGCCTGGGGAAGATGGTTGCTTTGCCGACCTATTCCGTCTGCCGAAGCGCGTTGCAGGACGACACGACTGCCGAAGATGCAAATATGCATTGATATCGCACTCCAACAACACCTACAAGCGAATGAGGAAGGACGGGGCATATGGCTGCAACAGCATTGACCAGGGAAGTTCAATATCTGGGCGCGAAGGATTTTTTCCTGGCGCGCCAACCGGTGTTGAACATCCGGCAAGAGTTGATCGGCTACGAACTGCTGTTTCGCAACAGCGCGGCCAACTACGCGACCGTCACCGATGACGCTGCCGCTACCGCCGCCGTCATCGAGCACGCCGCCGAGCTCGGCCTGCACAACGTGATCGGCTCGCTGGTCGCCTTCATCAACGTGGATGCCGCCATCCTGCTGAGCGACGCCATCTTCGTGCTGCCCAAGGAGCACGTGATCCTGGAGATACTCGAAACCGTCGAACTGACGCTGCCGCTGATGCAGCGCATCGAGGCGCTGTCCGAGGCCGGGTACATGTTTGCCATCGACGACCTGGTGCAGGAATCGGACCGCACCGATCTGCTCATGCGCGTGGCCGGCATCGTCAAGGTGGATGTATTGAACATTCCGGACGATGAACTCGCCGCACTCAGTCGCAGCCTGCGGCAAAAAGGCAAGAAGCTGCTCGCCGAGAAAGTGGAAACCGTCGAGAAATTCAGGCTCTGCAGCGAGTGCGGATTCGATTACTACCAGGGGTATTATTTCGCCCGACCCGACGTGTTGCGCGGTAAAAAACTGAACGCCTCCAGCATCCTGATCATGCAGATACTGGCGTTGGTCATCAAGGGCGCCAACAACTACGAGATCGTGCGCTTCATCAAGAAGGACATTGCACTGAGCCTGATGCTGCTGCGCCTGGTGAACACGCCGATGTACGGTTTCCGCCGGCACATCGCCTCGCTCGGCCAGGCCTTGCTGGTGCTGGGCGATCGCCAGCTGAAGCGCTGGTTGCAGATCCTGCTGTACGCCAATCCGGACAACGGCCGCAATGCGTCCTCGCCGCTGATGATCCTGGCGGCCACGCGCGGCAAGCTGTGCGAACTGCTGGCGCAAAAAGCCCAGCCGCGCCGCTCCAGCCGCTCGGATACGGCGTTCATGGTCGGCGTGCTGTCGCTGACAGATGCCTTGCTGAACCAGGACATCGCCGACATCCTGGCCCAGATCGGCGTGTCGATCGAAGTGCGCGAGGCGCTGTTGTCGCGTTCGGGATTCTATGGCGGCCTGCTGCAACTGGCGGAGGCCAGCGAAAAACCGGAGTCGCTGAGCGCCGCGCGGCGCAACGTGCTGTTAACCGAGTTCCAGCTTTCCGCCGACGAGTTTTACAGCGTGCAGAAAGAGGCGTTCGAATGGGGCGACAGCATTTCCGAAAACATGGGCATCGGTGCGCGCACCACGCAGCCGGTCGACGATCTGCGTTCGTTATCGGAATGACATGAGGCTATTTTCTCAAACAGTACGAAAGCGCCCGGCTCTGCGGTATGCTGACGCACAAGAAAAATAAAAGCAAAACGGGGGTCGCGCCGAGACCGCAGATCCTGCCTTGAAACTACCGCACCACAAAAACAAAAACGATCCTGACACGCGACATGAACAGTCTGAGTTGCACACCGGCAGATGACGATTGCCTTAAAAAGAACGACCTTTACCGGGCGCTGGTGGATGCGTTTACGGACGGCATCGTCATGCAGCACGCGGACGGCTCGGTGTTCGATTGCAACGGCGTTGCTGAAAGCATCCTTGAGTGCAGCAAAGAAGAAATGCATGACGTTACCGCAGTGCTCCACAGCCGCAAGGCCATGCGCAGCGACGGCACCTCGTTCGCGCATCAGGATTACCCGATGGTTGTCGCGCAGACAACGCGCCAGGCCGCCAGCAACATCATGATGGGCATGACCAGACTGGACGGACGATTCTGCTGGCTGGAAGTCAGCGCCAGTCCCATCGTGGTCAATCGCGGCGCCGACTGTATCGGCGTAGTCACCTTCCTGCGTGAAATCACCGAACGCAAGGAAGCGGAAGAAGCGCTGGAAAAGCGCCACCATGAACTCGAAAAAGGCATTTTCAAGCGTACCGCCCAACTGGAGTTCACACTGGGCCAACTCAAGCTCGCCGTCAGCGCGTCCAACACCGGGCTATGGAACTGGAATCTGCGCACCGACCAGTTCTATTTCTCTCCCGAATGGAAGAGACAGATCGGTTACGCCGATCACGAAATCGACGACGGCATGGAAGAATGGACCGCGCGGCTGCACCCCGACGATGTCGAGCGCGCCGTCACGCTGACGCGCGCTTATCTGGCCTCGCCGCAGGAGTCGCTGCAAATCGAATACCGCATGCGCCATCGCGACGGCACCTTCCGCTGGATGCTGTCGCGCTCCATGGCCATGCTCGACGAAAACGACAAAGCGATCCTGCTGCAGGGGTCGCACGTCGACATTACCGAACGCAAGCAGTCGGAAGAAAACCTGCTGGCGCTGACGCGCGAACTGCGCGACGTCTCGCGCGAGCTGGCGCGGGTGGAAGAAGCCGAGCGGCGGCGCTTTGCGCAGGAGCTGCACGACACCATCGGCTCGGCCCTGGCGGCATTGAGCATCAACATGACCATCATGAGCGGGGAAATCTCCGGTACGAATGACCACCCTTCTGCCGGCATGGCGGCGCGCCTGAAGGATTCCATCGTGCTGCTGGACGACACCACCGACGCCGTGCGCCGGCTGATGGCCGAGCTGCGGCCGCCGGTGCTGGACGACTACGGCCTGGAAGCTGCGCTGCGCTGGCAGTGCGAACTGTTTGCGGAACGTTCCGGCTTCCGCTTCACGGTGGATGTCTACGGCATCGACGACCGGCTGGAGCCGGAGCTGGAGATTTCGCTGTTCCGCATCGCACAGGGCGCCATCACCAATATCGCCAAACACGCGCGCGCCACCAACGTCGAGGTGATGCTCAACATCCTGCCGACCTCGGTCACGCTGACGATCATGGACGACGGCGTCGGCTTCGTCCTCAACAAGCAACGCGACCACAAGCTGAAACCGACCTGGGGCCTGGTCTCCATGCGCGAACGCGCGCAGGCCCTGGGCGGCCACCTGAAGATCATCTCCGAGCCCGGCAAGGGCACCTGCATCGAAGTGGCGGTGGAACTGTGACGGCGCCTATCCGCATCTACATTGCCGACGACCACACCATCGTGCGCGACGGGCTGGCCGTGATGCTGCAAGTGCACAGCGACATCACCGTGGTCGGTTCCGGCAGCGACGGCCGCCAGGCCGTCAAGGAAATCGAGCAGTTGCAGCCCGACGTCGTCATCATGGATATCGCCATGCCGAACCTGAACGGCATCGAGGCGGCGCTGCTGCTGCGCGACGTGGCGCCTGCCGTCAAAACCATCATGCTGTCCATGTACGCCACCAAGGAACACATTTTCCGCGCGCTGCAGGCCGGCGCGCGGGGTTACCTGCTGAAAAATTCGGCCGGCTCGGAACTGGTCAATGCCATCCGCATCGTGCAGAGCGGGCAACGCTACCTGAGCCAGAAGATCTCCGATGCCGTGGTCGACGACTACCTGCTCGAAAGCCGCGCAGCCGGACCGCTGGACGCCCTGAGCACACGCGAACGCGAAGTGCTGCAACTGGTGGCGGAAGGTCATTCCAGCGCGCAGGTGGCGGCCATGCTGTCGCTCTCGCCCAAATCGATCGAAACCTACCGCAGCCGGCTGATGCAAAAAATCGGCGTCAGCGACCTCCCCAGCCTGGTCAAATTCTCCATCCATCACGGCCTGATTTCGCTCGAATAACTGCCCGTCTGAATTGCCGCCAGGCATCAGGAAAATGCATCGCATTTGTACGAGTCTCCCGACATATTTTCCGGCGCGCCGGTACTACCATCATCGCAGTCCGCGCCGTCCCGCCTCATCGCCGCGCGCGACGCCGGCCCAGGCGATCCACCCGATCCGCTGCGCGTCTTCGTCCTACCCGGGCGATCGATCCGCATGCATGACAACGCCGGCATACCTGACCGATATTCATGCCGACGGATGGAAAATGCGATCACTATTTGGCCTGCTGCTGGTGCTGCTCTGCTTATGCGGATTGAGCGGATGCGAACGAACTCCGTTGGAGCGACTGGTCTACGAGCACGCCCGCGAGCAAGCCCTCGTGAACGCCGCCAATTTCGAACGCAACAAGCAAACCCGTGAACGCCAGCAACTGGTGTTGCGCCGCCAATTCGGTTCGGACGACGACAACGACGACAACGACGACGACTGACATCGCCCCACCCGCCCCGGCATCCGCCTGCAAAACACGTTACAGTTCCGCATCGGATACCGGGGAAACCACATGAAAGTCTTTATCACCGGCGCGACCGGCTACGTCGGCGGCTCCATTGCAGTCCACCTGATCAAGGCCGGGCACAGCGTGCGCGGGCTGGTGCGCGACATGCGCAAGGCCGACGCGCTGGCTCAACTGGGCGTCGAAGCGGTTCAGGGCGATCTCGACGATCGCGACGTACTGATTCGCGAGGCGCGCGCCGCCGACGCCGTCATCAATTGCGCCAGCAGCGATCATCGCGACGCCATCGAGGCCTTGCTTGAAGGCCTCGCCGGCAGCGGCAAACCCTTGCTGCATACCAGCGGCTCCAGCGTGATCGGCGACGCCGTCGCCGGCAACGCGCTGAACCCGACCATCTTCGACGAAGAAACACCGCTGGTGGTCGATGAAGGCAAGCGCGCCCGCCATGAACTCGACCGGCGCATCCTGTCGGCCGAAGGCATCCGTGGCGTGGTGATCTGCAATACGCTGATCTACGGCAAGGGTCTCGGCCTGCAGCCGCACAGCGTGCAGATTCCGGCATTGGCGGACAAGGCGCTGGCCAGCGGCGTGGTGCGCATCGTCGGACGCGGCCTCAATCGCTGGTCGACCGTCCACATCGAAGATGCTTGCGCGCTGTATCTGCTGGCATTGGAACAGGCGCCCGCCGGCGCCTTCTATTTCGCGGAAAACGGCGAGTCGTCGTTCGCCGACATCGGCGCCGCGCTCGGCAAACGCCTCGGCATCGCCGCCATCGAAAACCTCGACGAAGAACAGGCCATCGCCATCTGGGGCCTCGCCCGCGCCCGCTATTCGCTCGGCTCCAACAGCCGGGTGCATGCCGTGCGCGCGCGCAAGGAGCTGGGCTGGCGGCCACGGCATGCTTCGGCGACCGCGTGGATCGAGAATGAGATGGACAAGCCGGCTTGACCAGCGTGACCGTTCCTGCGCTTGCCGGAACGGTCACGCCTGCCTGCTACCGGATCAGGTCTTGTAGAAGCGCTTGGCGCGCTCGGCCGCCCGGTCGATGGCTTGCTGCACGGTCTTCGATCCGCTCGCGGCTTCCGCCACCATGTCGACCAGCACGTAATCGGCCAGACAGGCCGCCGATGCCTGCCCGAGCGGACCGGCGTGACCATGGTCCAGCATCAGCGAGGCGGCGTCGCGGTAAGGCGTGGCCTTGGGATCCGCCGTCCAGACCGGATTCTTTTCATAGGCCTTGAGCGGCTGGCTGACGTAGCCGATGGCCGCCTTCATCCACGGATTGAACTGGTCCGGCTCCATCATGAATTGCAGGAACGCCTTGGCCGCATTGGGATACTTGGTGTGCTTGAACGCCATCATCTGGGTCAACTGCATCAGCTCGGTCGGTTTGCCCGAGACGCCGATCGGATAGTGCGCGTGCTGGGTGTCTTTCGCCAGTTCAAGCAGCTTCGGATCGGTCGAATTCTTGGCCGCGTAATAGATCGAGATGCCGTTGTTGGTCAGGCTGACTTGGCCGTCGAGATAGGCCTTGTTGTTGGACGGGTCCTGCCAGGACAGCGTGCCCTGCACCATGGTTGCGTACAGTTGCTTGCCGTATTCGAGCGCGGCGCGGGTCTCGGGCGAGTTGATGACGACGTTGCCGCGTTCGTCGACCAGCTTGCCGCCGTGCGCCCACAACAGCCAGTGCGCATAGTTGTTGGCGTCGCCGACCGCCTTGCCGTGGGCGAAGCCGATCGGCGTGTTTTTGGCCTTGAGCGCCTGCGCCATCTTGAGGAAGCCGGGCAAGTCCTTCGGCACCGCTTCAAAACCGGCGGCCTTGAGCTGGCTGTCGCGGTACGCCAGGCAGATGCCGATCACGCCCAGCGGGATCGCGATCCACTTGCCGTTGCTCTTGCCGTATTTCTGGAACACGTCGTACCAGCCGCCGTAACGGCTGCCGAGCGAGTTGGCCAGGTCGGTGACGTCGAGCAGCTTGGTCGGATACTGATGCGGGTCGTCGAACCAGCCCAGCACGATGTCGGGACCGCTGCCGACATTGGCCGCCACCGCCGCCTTGGGGCGTACATCCTCAAACCCTTCGCTGTCGGTGCGCACCGGGACGCCGGTCAGCTCGGTGAATTTCTTGACGTTCTCGTTCCACAAATCCTCGTCGCCCTGGACGAAGCGCTTCCAGCGCAAGACGCGCAGGGTCGCGCCTTTTTCTATCGGGTAATCGATGCCGCCGGGTGCCGTGGGCGCGGCGAACGCCGAACCTCCCACGGTCGAGGCGGCGGCAGCCGATGCGGCGCCTGCGATCAGAAATTCGCGTCTGCTTAACTTCATCATGTCTCCTGCTCCTTGTTAGAACGGATGGATCCGCGTGTGCGCGGTTATATGTATTGACGTCAATGCACGGCAGTGAGGGTGTGGTGAGTGGCGGTCTCCTTCAATGAAAGGGGCTGCAGCAACGACAGCAACGATAGCAACGACAACAACGGCAAACGCCGGCCATGAAAATGGCCGGCTTGCAAATCTCCCTCAGTGCGAAGGAGGACAAATCAGTCAAACATGTCCGGGCTGGTCTGCACCAGCTGGTCATAAATCGGCTGGAAGTGCAGCCAGCCGATGAAGGAGTTGCCGACGTTTTCGCGGCTGTAGCGGGCGCGCTCCGGCGACACCATGGTCGGCTTGATGCCGGTGGCTTCGACCATGAGCTGGACCTGGCAGCAGCGTTCCAGCGCGATGAACCAGAATGCCGCGTCTTCGATGCTGTGGCGGCTGGCGGTGAACAGGCCGTGGTTCTGATGGATCGCCGCCTTGTTCTTGCCGAAGGCGGCCGCGACCGACTTGCCGGCCTCGGCCTTGACCGCGACTGCGCCGGCTTCGGCGGTGATGACGACGTGGTCTTCAAAGAACACCGCGGCATCCTGCGTGATCGGGTCGAGCGGCCGTCCCAGCGCCGCCCAGGCGGTGCCGTAGACGGTATGGGCGTGGCACATGGCGACGATGTCCTGGTGCATCTCGTGGACTGCGGCGTGCAGCACGAAGCCGGCGCGGTTGAGCGCATACATGCCCTGCACCACCTCCCCCTTGTGATTGGCGAGGATCAGGTTGGACAGCTTGACCTGGGAGAAATGCACCGCCATCGGATTGGTCCAGTACAGGTCCGGGAACTCCGGATCGCGCACCGTCAGGTGGCCGGCGAAGCCATAGTCGAGGCCATGCAGGGCGAAGGCGCGGCAGGCGGCGACCAGGCGTTCCTTGCGATGCTGGCGCTCTTCAGCGTGAGTGGCGAATACCGGCACGGCGGGAAATTTCAGCCCCTGCTGCTGGGGCTGGTACACCGACACGCGCTTGTCGTCGGCGTCGAGGGCGCTGAAATTGGATGTGGTTGGCGTAGGGGATGTGGCACGGTCTGCGACTTCGATCATGGCTGGTCTCCGTTTTAATATCTTTTCGATGCGCTGATCATCCCAAGAAGCCCGGCGTTTTGACAAATGACGAGTATTCACAATATGATGAATCTGATTCACCTAATGAACCGTCACCAGGGCCGCAATGCGAAAACTGCCGAGTTTCTTTTCCCTGCGCGCCTTTGAAGCCGCCGCCCGCCTGCAGAGTTTTGCGTTGGCCAGCGAAGAGCTGCACCTGTCGCCGTCGGCCATCAGTCATCAGGTGCGCGGGCTGGAAAACTATTTCGGCAAACCCATGTTCACCCGCTCGTTCCGTCGCGTCGAATTGACGATGGAAGGACGGCGCCTGCTCGACCAGTTGTCGGTGGCTTTCGACCTCATGGAAGCGGCCTGCGAGGAACTCGGCCCGGCGCGCCGCAGCGATGCGCTGGCGGTGCATTGCTCGCCCAGCTTTGCAACCAAATGGCTGGGCCCGCGGCTGCCGCGCTTCATGCAGCAATATCCCGACATCAACATCAGCATGTCCTCCGGCGCCGAGCCGGTCGACCTGCTGCGCCACGAAGAACTCGACCTGGCCATCGCCTACGGCGGCGCGCCGCAGCGGGCCGGCATCGTCAGCGAAGCGATCGGCTCGGAAACCATCGTGCCGCTGTGTTCGCCCGCGCTGCTCAGGGACAAACCCGACGCCTTGACGCTGGCCGATATTGCCGACATGACATTGATCCAGTCCACGCTCAATCCGGTGCGCTGGAGCGACTGGTTTGCGCTGAACGGCATGAAACTGCCGCCCGGACGGCCGATGCCGTCATTCGACCGTGCCTCGCTGGCGCTGGCAGCCGCCGTCAACAGTGTCGGGATTGCATTGGAGAGCACCCGCCTGGCGGAACAGGAAATCGCCAACGGCGAACTGGTGCGACTCGATGGGGGAGAACTGAAATCGGTCCTGCGCGAAACCCATTTCCTGAGTTATCGCGAGGGCGAAAAGAACAGCAAGAAGATCATGCGCTTTCGCGACTGGCTGTTCTTGCAGGCAGGATTAAATGCAGAACTAAATCAAGCGTAAACAATGACCTGCGCCTGATTCTTCACAAATCACTTCCACTCCAGGATGGCGTTCTTCCGGTCCAGCCAATGCACCTTCACGGTCGCCGCATTGACCTTGCGGCCGGCGCAGGCGCTGGCCGCAAGCGCGAACGGCGTGTCGTAGTAACGACCGTCGTTGGATGAACGCATGCGCGTCTGCGGCGCATTCTGCGCCAGCCATTCACCGGCGTTGGTGCGCATGTAAATCATGCAGGCGCTGCCGCTGGTGTCGGCCACTTCGCACTTGCAGGTGTTGGCGCTGGTGGTGACGACCGGCTTGTCCGGCTCCGCGCGTTCGTAGCCGAGCGGATACGGCAGGCGCGGTTGCGGCTGTGCCGACGCCAGGCTCGCTGTCCCCAAGGTCAAAGCGATGATGAGTGAAATTGCTTTCATTGACATGCCTTTCGGACAATAAAATCAGCCATCGACAACCTCAGAAAACACATTAGTTATCGATGACAATCAATTGTTTATATTGATTATTTTAACTATTTAGCCTTCAACACCCACAACGATGTCACTTCCTTCACGCGCGCGGCATGCAGTGGATCTTCGGCATCGCTGGAACGCGGATGGCGCGGCTTGATGTCTTGCTTCAATGCCACGCGCAGTCCCGCCTTGTCGAACATCGCCTGCAATTCAGCGCGCGAACGCAAGCCGAGATGTTCGGCGAAATCGGACAGGATCAGCCAGCCCTCGCCGTTCGGCGTCAGATGCGCCGCCAGTCCGTCGAGGAAGCCGCGCAGCATGCGGCTGTCCGGATCGTAGATCGCGTGCTCGATCGGCGAGCTCGGCTTGGCCGGGACCCACGGCGGATTGCAGACAATCAACGGCGCCTGGCCGGGCGGGAACAGATCGGCGGCGACCAGTTCGACCTGCTTGTCGACGCCGAGGCGTTTCAGGTTCTCCGCCGCACATTCCAGCGCGCGCGCGCTCTGGTCGGTGGCGACGACGTGCTTGACGCCGCGCTTTGCCAGCAGCGCCGCCAGCACGCCGGTGCCGGTGCCGATGTCGAACGCCAGTTGCACGGACGGCAAGTTGGCGCGTCCGATCAGGTCGATGTATTCGCCGCGCACCGGGGAGAACACGCCGTAATACGGATGGATACTGCCGTCCAGCGCCGGGATCGGCACGCCCTTCTTGCGCCACTCGTGTGCGCCGATCAGGCCGAGCACTTCGCGCAGGGTCGCCACGCTGGCTTCCTTGCCTGCGCCATATACTTCTTCACAAGCCTGGCTGACGTCGGGCGCGCGGCGCAGCGGGATGGCGTAGTCGGCTTCCAGCGGCACCAGCAGCATGCCGAGGATGCGCGCGCGTTGCGCCTGCGCCTGGCGATGCTGGTGGAATGTCTGGGTGATGGTGGGCGCGGGCGTAGCTTTTTTTCCTGCTTCTTTCTTGTCCGCCTTGTCTTTCTTGTCGGCGGTCTTGATCGACTTGCGCTCGGACTGCTTGTCGATACGACGAGCCAGCGCCTGCAGCAATTGCCGTGCGTTCTGGAAGTCGCCGCGCCAGAGCAGGCCGGTGCCTTCGCAGACCAGTTTGTAGGCAACATCGGCAGGGATGCGATCGTCGGCGACGATGACGCGCTTGGGCGGCGGATTGCCGGCTTCGGAGCGCCAGCGGGCGGAACGATTTTCCTCTGCTTCGGTCCAGCTTATAAGAGGGAAATCAGGGGAATCGTTCATGGTGATGCTTTCTTGAGTTGATACCAGAGCTGGAGATGGGACTGCAACCGATGCTGGAGTTGATGAGGTAATGGCCTGCCGCAGTGTAACAAATGTGGAGACCGGAACTCTCGCCAGCACAAACTCTCCACATCTCTTATCATGGGCCGTTGAATATTCAACAACGCGCGACTTGCCGACATTGCAAGTTTTACGTGAAGTTTCGATTAATCCCGATTAATCCCGATTGATCTCCCTCAACCACAGCCCGGAGCCGACATGTCAGATCCCATTCTGCGTCAAGACGATGCCAATCACGTGCGACTCAAGCATATCCTGGCCGAACTGGAACAGGCGCTGCAGGACATTCCTGCCGACTCGCCGCAAGCCGCATTGCTGCGCAAGGATTTCGCCTTGCTCAAGAGCCATCTCGACAGCCCCGGGATCGAAGCCGCGGTCCTGCGCGAACACATCGGCAAGACCCGCAATTCGGCGCAGGACCTGATGGATTCCGTGGAAGGCGCGATCCTCAAGGACAGCCCCTACGTCGCCGAACTCGGCCGCATTCTCGGCATGATCTGAACCTGAGGACACACGCATGTACGCAAAGATCCTCGTTCCTGTCGACGGCAGCCATACTGCCAATCAGGCCCTGGACGAAGCCATCAAACTGGCTAAAGCGCTCGGCAGCACCATCGAAGTCCTGCACGTGGTCGACAATAGCCATCTGCTCTACGACGCCGGCCTCAGCGCTGCGGCCGGTGTGCACGATAGTGTGGTCGACGCCGGCCAGACCATCCTCGAACAAGCCAGGTCGCGTATCGCCTCGGCCGGCCTGCGCAGCGAAATCCGCCTGGTCGAAGAACCGGTTGCGCTGGGCGACATTCCCGGCGCCATCCTCAAGGCGGCCAAGGACAGCAAGGCGGAATTGGTCGTGATCGGTTCGCACGGCCGCACCGGTTTCCGCAAACTGGTGCTGGGCAGCGTGGCCGAGAAGGTCATGCATCAATGTCCGTTGCCGGTGTGGATCATCCGCGGCAAGGAAACCTGAACGCTTCCGCACAATGAAAAACGCCCTGGCAATCAGGGCGTTCTTTGTTTCCGGCATCCGGTTCGTTGCCAGCAAAAATGCTTACTTCTCCGGCAATGGAATCCATTCCACCTCGCCCGGGATCGCGCCGAACACGTCACGGTCCTGCGCCCGCCATGCCAGCTTGGCGCTATCGATCAATTCCTTGCTGCTGGCCACGAAATTCCACCAGACGAAGCGCGGACCGTCGATCGGCTCGCCGCCCAGCACCATGAACAAGGTATCGTCCTGCGCCGTCAGCAGCACGTCGATGCCCGGCTCCAGGATCGCCAGCACGCCGGCTTCCAGCGTTTCGCCGTCAAGCGTCGCTGCACCCGTGACGACATACACCGCGCGTTCGCTGTAATCGGCCGGCAGACTCAGCGTGCCGCCGGCCTTGATGCGACCGCACACATACAGCGTGGGGCTGGAGGTCTTCACCGGCGACTCATGGCCGTAAGCCTTGCCGGCCAGCAGATGCAGACTGGCGGCGCCCACCTCGATGCGCGGCATGTCGTCTTTCGCATAATGATGGAAGCTGGCGTCGCCCTGCTCCTGGTCCTTCGGCAAGGCCACCCACATTTGCAGGCCGTGCACCGGCACCTTGTCGTTGCGGATGTCGTCCGGGACGCGTTCGGAATGCACGATGCCGCGCCCCGCCGCCATCCAGTTGACCGCGCCCGGCGTGATCCGCTGCACCACGCCGAGGCTGTCGCGATGCATCATGGCGCCGGAAAACAGATACGTCACCGTCGCCAGGCCGATATGCGGATGCGGACGCACGTCGCCTTCGGTGGTGCCGCTGTCGAATTCGACCGGCCCCATGTGATCGAAGAACACGAACGGACCGACCGTGCGGGCCGCCGCCGCCGGCAACAGGCGCCGCACCGGGAAACCGATGTCGCGCACCAGGCCGTGGATCAGATGACGAATGCTGCTCATGGGGCGTTCCTTATCAAAGAGTTATGGTTCAAAACTTGCCTGCGCGGAAGTCGTCGATGGCCTGCTCGACTTCTTCACGGGTGTTCATGACGAACGGTCCCCATTGCGCGATCGGCTCATTGAGCGGCTGGCCGGCGATCAACAGGAAGCGGCTCTCCTTGCTTGCCTGGATTTCTACTCCTTCAGCACCGGCGGTATTGCTCAGGATCGCCATGCGCCCCGCTGCGGCCACGCGCTGGTCTTGTCCGACCAGCAATTCGCCTTCGTACACATACAGGAAGGCATTATGCGTCGCCGGAATCGGCAAGGCGAGCCGTTTGTCGGCTTGCACGTGCAGGTCCAGATACAGAGGCGCCGTGGTCGGACGTTCAACCGCGCCCTTGACGCCGAATGCCTGGCCGGCCAGCACGCGCACCTGCACGCCATCCTGGGGCGTCACTTCGGGAATCTGCGCCGACGGAATGTCGCTGTAGCCCGGCGTGGTCATCTTGTCGCGTCCGGCCAGGTTGACCCACAGCTGGAAACCGCTCATGAGGCCGTCTTCCTGCTCCGGCAATTCCGAGTGAACGAGACCGCGGCCGGCGGTCATCCATTGCATGCCGCCCGGTTCCAGCAGGCCTTCGTTGCCGGCGTTGTCGCGGTGGCGCATGCGTCCTTGCAGCATGTAGGTGACGGTTTCAAAGCCGCGATGCGGATGGTCGGGGAAACCGGCCAGGTAATCATCGGGTTTGTCCGAATGGAATGCGTCCAGCATCAGGAAAGGATCCAGGCGGCGTTGCAGATCATGGGTCAGCACACGGGTAAGGCTGACACCGGCGCCATCCTGGGTCGGGATGCCGTTGACCAGCCGTTCCAGCTGGCGGGTAAAAGTGGTGCTCATGGTGTTTCTCCTCTGAGGTACGGAAGTGCGGCAGTGGATGCGCTGCCGTCACCTTGTTACCAGATTGTTGCGGTTGCAGTTTTATCAACGATGCGGCAGGCAGCTCATTCGTCGGCAGGCTTCACCGACCAGACGATCAGCAGACCGCCGATGAGAGACACGTTCTTCAGGAATTGTGTCAGCTGGCCTTGCATGGCGGCAGCGTCGACAGCCCAGAAGCGATGTGCCGCCAGCGTCGCGCCGACGGTGAAGATGGCGATCAGCAATGCGGCAGGACGGGCAAAGCGGCTGCCTGTCAGCAACAGCAGGCCGGCGCCGACTTCCACCAGGATCGTGACGATCACGGCCACTGTCGGAACGGGAATGCCGAGGCTGCCCATGTAACCGACCGTGCCGGAAAAGCCGATGATCTTGAAGATGCCGGAAATGACGAACAGCGATGCCAGCAGGACGCGGCCGACGGTGAAAGCGGATTTGGAAATGATCATGATGAAACTCCCTCGAATGAATAATGGATGATGTGGATGTTGGATTTGTGAATCTGATCTGTGGATCTTTATAAATCTGAGCAACGATGTTTCAGAAAGCAGAGTCAGAATAATGCGAATGATCGCCACAAGAAATTGATTATTTTTCTATAATCACTATCTAATAATTAGATAATGTTATCGATATGAACATAGAACGTTTTTCCCTCGACCAGCTGCGCGTATTCGTCCAGGTGGCCGACAGCGGCAGTTTCCTGGCGGCCGCACGCGTCCTCGCCCGGGCCCAGTCGGCAGTCAGCTACGCCATCGGCACGCTGGAAAGCCAGCTCAACGTCGCCTTGTTCGACCGCAGCGGCTATCGCCCGCAACTGACCGACGCCGGCGAGGCGCTGCTGCGCGATGCGCGCCAGGTATTGGATCAGGTCGATTCGCTGCAAGTACGCGCCAGCGCGTTTTCGCAGGGGCAGGAACTGGAAGTGGCGCTGGCGGTGGACGTGTTCTTCCCCACCGATTGCCTGGTCGACCTGCTGCGCCGCTTTCGCGACGTCTTTCCGGCGGTGACGGTGCGGCTGGAAGTGGAAGCGCTGGGCGCGGTGGCCGAGCGCGTGATTGACGGCCGCGCCATGCTTGGCATCCTCGGCACGCTGCCGACCACGCCGCCCAATCTGCTGCGCGTGACCTTGCCCAGCGTGATGGTGGTGGGCGTGGTGTCGCCGCAGCATCCGCTGGCGGCGGTCAAGGGCAGGATTCCGGACAAGCTGCTGGCGCAGCAGACGCAACTGGTGCTGAGCGACCGCAGCGAACTGACTGCACGCCAGGACTTCTCGGTGCACTCCCGGCTGTCGTGGCGCATGAGCGACCTCGGCACCAAGCACGCGCTGCTGCGCGCGGCCATGGGCTGGGGTTATATGCCGGAGCATGTGGTCAAGGACGATCTGAAATCGGGCAAGCTGGTGCGCATCCAGACATCGCAACACTCGCCGGAAGGCATGGCCTTGCCGATCCAGTGCGTGTACCGGCCCGACTATCGTGCGGGGCCAGCCTTGTCGTGGTGGCTGGATTCGCTGGCGGGGTTGAAGACGCTGGACGGGATCAGCATCATCTGAGATTGCTCAGTGTGCTGCTCAATGCGCTGCTCAATGTGCCGAAAACCGGCTGCGATACTGCGCCGGACTCACGCCAAGCTGGCGCTGGAACACGCGCCGCAGGTTCTGTTCTTCGCCGTGGCCGGTTTCGGTGGCGATGCTCTTGAGCGGCAGATCGGTTTCTTCGAGCGCGCGACAAGCGGCCTCCAGGCGCATGGCTTCGACCGTCTTGGCCGGCGTGCGCCCCTGCTCGGCGACATAGGTGCGGGCGAAGGTGCGCGGGCTCATGTTGACGCGACTGGCCAGATTTTCCACACGCAGATCGTGCTTGAGATTGGAAGCGATCCAGGCATGCAGTTCGGCGAAACGGGCGTTTTCCGAAGACTGCGACACCAGCGGCACGCTGAACTGCGATTGCCCGCCCGGCCGCTTGATGAACATCACCAGTTGCCGCGCGGTCGCGATCGCCACTTTGTGGCCGTAGTCCTGTTCCACCAGCGCCAGGGCCAGGTCAATCCCGGCCGTCACGCCGGCCGAGGTCCAGATGTCGCCCTGGCGAATGAAGATCGGTTCGGGATCGACTTCAATCGCCGGGAATTGCTGTTGCAACCGCAGCGCCCAATCCCAGTGCGTGGTCACGCGCTTGCCATCCAGCAGCCCGGTCGCCGCCAGCAGGAAGGCGCCGGTGCAGACCGAACACACCCGCCGTGCCCGCCCCGCATGCTGCCTGATCCATGCCACCAACGCCGGATCGGCCTCGAAGCGATCACCGACGCTGCCGCCCGGCGCGATGATGGTGTCGATGTCCAATTGGTCGAGCGCATCCAGCGCTTCGGTCTCGACGCTCAGTCCGGCGCCGGTCATCAAGGCGCCGCCATGCGACGACAGCACGCGCACTTCATACAGGGGACGCGGATCGCTGACGCCTGCCGACGCCGCCACCCGGCCCGCGCTCACGAAGGTTTGCAAGGGGCCGCTGAGGTCGATCAGGTTCATGCCCGGATAGGCCAGCAGGGCGATGCGCAATGGGCTGCGGGGCTTCATGAATGGTCTTGTCCTCGTCCTTGTTTTCTTGTCGGGTCAGTTTGCCGTTGCCGTATTTGCGGCGGCATTCCTGGCTGCGGCGGCATTCGCCAGCATCCACCACACGCTGACGAGCGCGCAGATCAGCAGCAAGGGCAGGATCGCCAGGTTGAGCGCCGACCAGCCGTAGTGTTCCAGCAAGGGGCCGGCGGCCAGCGTCGCCAATGCGGTAGCAGCATAGCGCAAAAATTCCGACAATCCCTGCGCGCGGGCGCGTTCGCTGGGCCGGTACGATTGCGCCAGCAAGGTGGTGCCGCCGACGAACATGAAATTCCAGCCCACGCCCAGGCACAGCAAGGCCACGTAGAACGCCGGCAGGCCGGTCGACGCCATCGCGATCAGCGCGCACGCCAGGTTGAGCGCGACGCCCGCCAGCACCGCCGGACCAAGTCCGCAGCGCTTGATCAGCGCGCCGGCGAAGAAGGACGGCGCGTACATGCCGACCAGATGCCACTGGATGATGTTGGCGCCGTCGTCGATGCCGTGATGGCAGGCTACCGCCGCCAGCGGCGCGGCGGTCATGATGAACATCATCACCATCGAGCCGACCACGTTGTTGGCCAGCGCAGCGACGAACACCGGCTGGCGCGCGATCTCGGCGGTGGAGCGTGGCGGCGCATCGGTTTCAGCTGCGGCCGTGGCTTGGGCGGCGCCGCCGACGGCTTCGGTATCACGGTAGAAGACCAGCAGGACGATCATCGACAACAGGCTCAGCAACGCCACCATCAGGTAGGCGCCGGAAAACAAGGCGGTCGGGAACAGATCCTTGCTCCACGACGCCAGCGCCGGCCCCAGCACGGCGGCAATCACGCCGCCGGTCAGTACGGTAGAAATGGCGCGGCTCTTGAATTCGGCGCTCACCGCGTCGGCCGCCGCCAGCCGGTAATACTGGGCGAAAGCCTGGAACACGCCGACCCCGGCGGTGCCGATACAGAAGCTCCAGAAATGTCCGTGGAACACCGACCACACAGAAATCGCCCCGCCAATCGCACCGGCCAGCGCACCCAGCGCAAAGCTCAGCCGCCGTCCCAGCCGCTGGATCAGGAACGCTGCAAACCAGGTCACCACCGCTCCGGCCACCGTGATCAATGCAAACGGCAGCGTCGCCAGCGACTTGTCCGGCGCCAGCTGGTAGCCGGTCAGCGCCGTCAGCGTCAGGTCGATCGAAATGGCGCAGGTGAACAGGCCCTGGCATATAGCCAGGATGCGGGCGTTGCGATACCCTGCCCCATAAGAATCGGGTAAGGAAGCCCGGCTAAGATCCTTGTGTTGATGCAATTTTGGCAAGCTCACGAACTTCCTTCAGAACAATGGCGATGGTGGAATTGTCGAATTCGTATGCAATGGGGTCAATGACACAAAACATTCAATTCCTGCCATCATCGCCTTACCTCGTCCAGGGAGAACACCATGCTGATGAACGCCAATGAATCCGCCCTGCTGATCATCGATGTGCAGGAAAAACTGATGCCCGCGATCCACGACGGCGCCAACGTGCTGACACAGAACATCCGCCTGGCGACCATCGCCAGCCTGCTTGGACTGCCCGTCATCGCCACCGAGCAGACGCCCGAAAAGCTTGGTCCCAATCATCCCGACATCAAACGCCTGTGCGACCGCACGCTTGCCAAGACGCATTTCGACGCCTGCGTCGACGGCTTGCCCGCGACCTTCCTGCCGGCCTGCAAGGAAGTCGTCGTCAGCGGCTGCGAAGCCCACGTCTGCATGCTGCAAACCGCCATGACGCTATTGCAGAACGGCTATCGCGTGTGGGTCGTGACCGACGCCACCGGCTCGCGCAAGACCGCCGACCGCGACGCCGCCTTCACACGGCTGGCGCAGGCCGGCGCTCATCTGGTGACGCTGGAAATGGTGGCCTTCGAATGGATGCGCGACAGCCGTCATCCGCTATTTCGGGAAGTACTGAAGCTAATCAAGTAAACTGGAACTCATTTCATCAACAGGCGCGCCTTGCATCTCATCCCAAACAGGACAAGCTCGCACTCACGCCTGTTGATGAAATGAGGAAATGAGTTCGAACATTCTGCTTACGCAAACCACGACGCACGCCACCATCGCAGCACCGAAAAAGGAAGCCGTTTCGACTATGTCTTTGCCCATCAACGCTGCCGATTCGCCCTCCTCTCCCGTCCCTGTCCTGCAGGCGCTGAAAGCCGGTTGCGCCTCGTGCAGCCTGCACCAGCTATGCCTTCCCATGGGACTGGACGAAACCGACATGCAGCGCCTGGACCAGATCATCGGCCGCCGCCGCCGCATCAAGCGCGACCAGAGCCTGTATCGCATGGGCGATGCGTTCGACATGCTGTACGCAATCCGGCTCGGCCATTTCAAGACTTACCAGGTC
The DNA here is from genome assembly GCF_026127345.1 of Herbaspirillum lusitanum. Taxonomy (NCBI): domain Bacteria; kingdom Pseudomonadati; phylum Pseudomonadota; class Betaproteobacteria; order Burkholderiales; family Oxalobacteraceae; genus Herbaspirillum; species Herbaspirillum lusitanum. The sequence continues at coordinate 1,023,356 of NZ_QXFG01000008.1, forward strand.
AACAGCAACGGTTCCCAGCAGATCACCGGTTTCCAGATGGCAGGCGAACTGCTCGGCATGGACGCCATCGGCACCGGTCGCCATCAGTGCGAAGCGGTTGCGCTGGAAGACAGCGAGGTCTGCGAAATCCCGTTCAGCCGGCTGGAAGAATTGTTCCAGGACATGCCGGTGCTGCTACGCCAGTTCCACCGCATCATGAGCAAGGAAATCTCGCGCGAGCAAGGCGTCATGCTCACGCTCAACAGCATGAGCGCACAACAGAAACTGGCCGCTTTCCTGGTCAACCTGTCCACGCGTTACGCCACGCGCGGCTACTCGGCGAGCCGCTTCCAGTTGCGCATGACGCGCGAAGAAATCGGCAACTACCTCGGCCTGGCGGTCGAGAGCGTCAGCCGCCTGCTCTCCAATCTGAAGAAGAACGGCGTGGTCGACGTCAACCATCGCGACCTCGAACTGCTCAATCTGCCGGCGCTGCGTTCGATCGCCCTGGGCACGGATCCCTGCGCCTGATGCACCAGGCGAATCAATCACACTGTAATCCGCATGACGCAACAAACTCCACCTTCATCCTTCCTGCGCGCGCGACTGGCGCGCGACCATCATCTCGGCCTGCCGCTGACCACCGGCATCCTTGCCGTACTGAGCGCCTGCGCGCTGTTCGCCCTGGTCGCCGCGCATGCGCTGTCGCCGGGCGCGCTGGTGGATCTCGATCAGCACATCGCCGACTGGCTGCATGCGCGCGCCACTGCCGGACTTACGCAAGCGATACTGGCGTACACCCATCTGCACGGCACCATCGGCGTGCTGGCGATGAGCGCGGTGCTGGCGTTTTTCCTGTTCCGGCAACGGCCGCGAGCAAGCGCCTGGCTGCTGACGCTGGCAGTCACGGTGCCGGGCGGGATGCTGTTCAACTATTGGCTGAAATTCCAGTTCCAGCGCGTCCGCCCGCATTTCGAACAACCCATCCTGGTACTGCATAGCTACAGCTTTCCCAGCGGGCACACCATCGGCGCAACCTTGTTCTACAGCGTGCTGGCGGCATGGCTGGCGAGCTTGCCGGGCAACCATGCGCGTCGGCCGGCAATCATTATCATCGCGACAATACTGACGATGATGACCGCACTGAGCCGGCTCTACCTCGGGGCGCATTTCTTCAGCGACGTGCTGGCGGCGATGCTGGAAGGCCTGGCCTGGTTCGCCTTGTGGGCGACGATTATTTTTACCGTGCAGCGGCACCAATTGGCGAGAAAGTCTTCAAACTGATTTTGACGACCACTTTCTGCCGATGACAATAAGACCAGCAACAGAATCCGCATCAACAGTCGAGTCGCCTCGCAGTCCTTACTCCCCCGCCCTTCAGGTCGCCGTCATCATCAACGCCCACGCCGGCGGCGGCCATGCTGATGAACTGGCGCAACGCGTCGCCGACGGCTTTCGGCAACATCAGGTCGAAGCGCACGTCACGCTGGCAGCAGACGGCGCGGCCCTCATCGACGCCGCACGCGTGGCGCTTGAAGACGGCGCCGACATCATCGTGGCCGGCGGCGGCGACGGCAGCGTCAATGCGGTGGCATCGGTGGTCAGCGGCAGCAAGGCCGCGTTCGGCGTACTGCCGCTGGGCACGCTCAACCATTTTGCCAAGGACCTCAATATCCCGCTCGCGCTCGACGACGCCATCCGCAATGTCGTCGAAGGACGTCGTCTCGCCATCGACACCGGCGAAGTCAACGGCGTGCTGTTCATCAACAATTCCAGCCTGGGTTTGTATCCCGACATCGTGCGTGATCGCGAAAAGCAGCAGAACCGCCTCGGCCGCGGCAAATGGCTGGCGTTCTGCTGGGCCGCGATGGGCGCGTTGCGACGCTATCCCTTCCTTGATGTGCGCCTCGATGTTCTCATGGGCACCAAGGACGGTGAAGACAATGCAGAAAGCCACCATCGCCGCACGCCCTTCGTCTTCATCGGCAACAACGAATACCTGATGGACGGCCTCAACATCGGCAAGCGCAACAGCTTGTCCGAAGGCAAGCTGAGCCTCTACGTCTGTCACCGCACCGGCCGCCTCGGCCTGGTCCGGCTGGCGCTGCACGCGCTGTTCGGGCGCCTCCGGCAAGCGCGCGACTTCGACATGCTGAGCGCGGCCGAGATCGAAATCGACACCCGCCACCGCCACGGCCAACATCGCATCAAGCGCCTGCGCGTCGCCACCGACGGCGAAGTCACCATCATGCAGACGCCGCTGGTCTATCGCATACGGCCGGCGTCGCTGACGGTGATCGTGCCCACCGTCCCGGATGCAGACCCGGATCCTGAAGAAACCCGTACATTCACAGAACAGAAGGCATGACATGCGCACCATCGTCCATCTCTCCGACCTGCACTTCGGCCGCATTGACGAAGCGCTGATCGCCCCGATCATTGCGCAGATACACGAACTTGCGCCGGACCTCATCGTCGTCTCCGGCGACCTGACCCAACGCGCGCGCTCCGAGCAGTTCCGCGAAGCGCGCCAGTTCCTCGATGCCCTGCCGCAGCCGCAGATCGTGGTGCCCGGCAACCACGATATTCCGCTGTTCAACGTCGCGGCACGCTTCTTCAGTCCGCTGACCAAGTATCGCCGCCACATCACCGAACAACTGCAGCCGATTTTCATCGACGAGGAAATCGCCGTCATCGGCATCAACACGGCGCGCTCGCTGACCATCAAGGATGGCCGCGTCAACGATCGCCAGATCGAGGTTGCGCGGCGCGAACTGGCGGCCGTCGACGATCACGTCGTCAAGATCATCGTCACCCATCACCCCTTCGACCTGCCGTCGGGACCGCAACATCACGACCTGGTCGGCAAGGCGCTGCCCGCCATGCGCGCCTTCGCCATCTGCGGCGCCGACGTGCTGCTGGCCGGCCACGTGCACACCAGTTCGGCGGCCAGCAGCGCCGCCCGTTACGACATCCAGGGATATTCGGCGCTGGTGGTGCAGGCCGGTACAGCGACGTCCACGCGCAGCCGCGGCGAGACCAATTCCTTCAATGTGTTGCGCGTGGAGGCGCATCACATCCTCGTGGAACGGATGCATTGGCAAGTTGAGCAGGGAAAGTTCACGCTCGGCGCAACCGACGCCTTCGAGCAACGCGGCAATGAATGGTTTGCCGCGCCATGAAGACAAAAGGCTCCGTCTCGTGAGAGACGGAGCCTGCAGCAGTGAAGTCCGTATGGGCTTGCGCTTGTCTGATTTACTTCTTCATTACCTCTTCGCGCCCGGGTTGCCCTTCATGTCCGGGTTGTTCGCGGGAATGCTCTTGTCGTCGCCGTCGCCGCCGGACGCCTTGCCCATCGCACCGGCCTCTGAAGCGCGTTTCTCCTTGCGCTCTGCCGACCTGGCAGCGCGCGATTTTCCCTTGGCGTTGTCAGTCACCTGATTGGTCGCATTATTGGCCGGACCCGTCTTGTCGTCGCCGTCGCCGCCACCTGCATTGACCGCATGTGCCTGAATGCCGGCAGTCATTGCGCCGACCATGAACAACAGGGCAAGTTGCTTCTTCATAGTGATCTCCTTGAGATGGTAAGTAGTCGCCGTTGCAATGCAACCGGCGTACATCCATGGTAGGAGCCCATGAGTTGAAAGGAAGTCGGCGCGCGCCGCGAGCGCACGTCAGAGAAACCATTTCAGTGCTGTCAGGCATTGCCGAATCAGCGACGAACTCGGCATTGTTCGGCATTGTTCGGCATTGTTCGGCATTGTTCGGCTTAGTTCGGCTTAGTTCGGCTTAACTTGTCTGCAAGGTTTTCACCAAGGCATCCAGCAAAGGCTGCGTCGCGTCGGCGACCCGCTCCAGACTCTCTTCGCGCAACTGATTCAGGTCGACCGCCGCAGCGCCGTTCAGACCGGCCCATTCCAGCAGCGCGGCAAACGCCTGCGGCGTATCGAACATGCCGTGCAGATAGCTGCCGAGAATCTGGTCGTCCGCTGAACGCGCACCTTCCGGACGGCCTTCGACATGAAATGCCGGGCGCTGCAGCGCTGTGCCCGCGGACACGCCCATGTGGATTTCATAGCCGCTGACAGGGACATGGCCAGCGCCGAATTCACAATGCCCCGACACCTGCAGCAATTGTTTTTTCTGCGTCAGTTCGGTTGCCATGTCGAGCAGCCCCAATCCTTCCATGCTGCCGGGCGCACCCTCCACGCCGTGCGGATCGTCGACGCTGGCGCCGAGCATCTGAAAGCCGCCGCAGATGCCGATCACCTTGCCGCCGTAGCGCAGGTGCTTGCGGATCGCATCCGGCCAGCCCTGCTGCCGGAGCCACGCCAGATCATTGCGCGTGTTCTTGCTGCCCGGCAGGATGATCAGGTCCGCGGGCGGAATCGGCCGGCCCGGTCCGATGAACTGCAAATCAACCTCCGGATGCGCGCGCAAGGCGTCGAAATCGGTATGGTTGCTGATGCGCGGCAGCACCGGCACGACCACGCGGAACGTTCCTTTGGCGCTTTGACTGGACGCCACCGCATCCTCGGCGTCGAGATGCAGGCCGTGCAGATACGGCAACACCGCCAGCACCGGTTTGCCGGTGCGTTGTTCAAGCCAGTCCAGGCCCGGCTGCAACAGGCTGATGTCGCCGCGAAAACGGTTGATCACGAAGCCGACCACGCGCGCCTGCTCGCTCTCGGACAGGCAGGCCAGCGTGCCTGTGAGGTGGGCGAACACGCCGCCGCGGTCGATGTCGGCCACCAGCACGACCGGGCAATCGACCGCTTCGGCGAAACCCATGTTGGCGATGTCGCGCGCGCGCAGATTGATTTCAGCGGGACTGCCGGCGCCTTCCACCAGCACCACCTCGTATTGCGCACGCAGGCGCTCATAGGACTCCAGCACCGCTGCCATGGCGCTGGTCTTGTAGCGGTGATAGTCGCGCGCGTTCATGTCGGCGCGCACCTTGCCGTGCACGATCACTTGCGCGCCGGTGTCGCTGGACGGCTTCAGCAGCACCGGATTCATGTCGGTGTGCGGGGCGATGCCGGCGGCCTGCGCCTGCAAGGCCTGGGCGCGGCCGATCTCGCCGCCGTCGCTGGTCACCGCACTGTTGAGCGCCATGTTCTGCGGCTTGAACGGCGCCACCTTGACGCCTTGCCGATGCAGCAAACGGCACAATGCCGCCACTACCGTGCTCTTGCCGGCGTCCGAGGTCGTGCCCTGCACCATCAACGTGTGGAAAGGAAATGTCATGCAGGGTGCTCCGTCTGCTCGGTGAATTCACGCCACGCCTGCAGCGCCTGTTGCAGGCGCTGCCAGCCTGCTTCGTCAGGCGGCAGCCCGAGGCGAATACCGCCTGCGCCGTGCATGAAGAGCCGCACCCAGATGCCCTCGCGCGCCATGCGATCATGGAAGGCGACGGCGTGCGGCTCCGGCCACCACTGATACATGGCGCTGCCGCCGGAGTCGATTCCATATTTGGCCAGCAAGCGCTGCAAACGCTGACCGGCAGCCAGCAAACGCGCTCGCGTGCTTTGCTGCCAGTCGACGTCGCGCAAGGCGGCGATGCCAATCTGCTGCGCCGGTCCGCTCACCGACCAGGGGCCCAGCAACTCGCGCAAGCCGTTCAGGATGTGCTCCTGCGCAGCGACAAATCCGAGTCGCACGCCGGCCAGTCCAAAGAATTTTCCGACCGAACGCAATACGATCAGTCCCGCCTGTGCGCCGGTGTACGCCGCCACGCTCATGTGCGGCGTAGTGTCGCCGAACGCTTCATCGACCACCAGCCAGCCGCCCCGCGCCGCCAGTCGCTGCGCCCAGCCGAGCAGGACGTCGGGCGCGACGCGCGCGCCGGTCGGGTTGTTCGGATTGCACACCACCATCACGTCGCAAGCATCGACTGCATCGACTGCATCGATGACGTCGGACAAACCGGCATAGCCGACTTCGCGCATCGCATGCCCGGCCTGCTGCCAGCGATGCGCATGCTCGGCATAAGCCGGGGCCGCGACGACCACGCGTGCTACGCCGTGCTCGCGCATGCGCAACTGCGGCAATGCCTGGATCGCCGCCTGGGTGCCGGCCACCGGCAGCATCTGCGGCGCGCCGTAGCAGGCGCAGGCGGCCGCAACCAGTTCGTTGCTGGATTCCGGCAAGCGATGCCAGGCGTCGGCGCGCAAGACAGGCGCCGGATAGAAATCGGGATTGATGCCGGTCGACAGATCGAGCCAGTCGGCGCGCGCGATGCCGTAGCGGATCACCGCGTCGTTGAGGTTGCCGCCGTGTTCAAGCATGGGCGGCTCCGAACGACAACAGCGTGGACAGCAGCATGGCGGTCGCCAGCATCACCGTCAGCCACAGCATCGCCGTGCGCGACACCAGCGTCCAGGCGCGTGCAATGTCGCCGGCGACCGCGTCGCGGCCGATGCCGAGCGGCGGCCGTTGTTCGACTTCGCCGTCATAGATCGCCGCGCCGCCCAGCGCCAGTCCCAGCGCACCCGCGCCGGACGACATCACCGGCCCGGCGTTCGGACTGCTCCAGGCCGGCGCCTGTTCGTGCCAGCAGGTCCGCGCCTGGCGCCAGTTGCCCAGCGCCGCATACGACAGCGCGGTCAGCCGCGCAGGAATCCAGTTGAACGCATCGTCGAGGCGCGCCGCCGCGCAGCCGAACGCCAGGAAACGCGGCGTGCGGTAGCCCCACATGGCGTCGAGCGTATTGGCCAGGCGGAACAGCAAGGCGCCGGGACCGCCGGCGACGGCAAACCAGAACAAGGTGCCGAAGACCGCGTCGTTGCCGTTTTCCAGCAACGATTCGACGGCGGCCTTGGCCAGGTCGGTTTCCTGTGATTGCGTGGTGTCGCGGCTCACGATGCGGCCGGTCAGAGCGCGCGCCGCCGCCAGGTCGCCGTCTTTCAGCGCCGCCGCAATCGGCATGACGTGGTCGCGCAGGCTGCGCAGGCCGATGCAGAAATACAGCAGCAGCACGTGCCAGGCAGCCGCCAGCCACAGCGATTGACGCGCCAGCAGGATGGTCGCCGCGCAAGCCAGCGCCACCGGCGGCAACACCGCCAGCAGCCAAGCGAACACGCCACGCGCATAACTGCCCGGCTGCCGGTTCAGGCGGCGCTCGATGCACTGCACATAGCGACCGAAGCCGACCAGCGGATGCCAGCGCCGCGTCTCGCCCAGCAGCCAGTCGAGCGCCACGCCGGCCGCCATCAGCAGCGCCAGCAAGGTCATGTCGAAGGCGTTGAAAGCGCTCAGCATGCGCGTCCTTTCAGCTCCAGCGGCAAGCCGGCGGCAACGAATTGCACGCGCTCGCAGATCGCCGCGACGGCCTGGTTCAGGCGCCCCGCTTCGTCGACGAACCAGCGTGAAATCGCGCCCTGCGGCACGATGCCCATGCCGACTTCGTTGGACACCAGCACCACGTCGCCCGGCGCCTGCGACAACGCTTGCAGGAAGCGCTCGCGTTCCGCCGCAAAGCTTGCCGGCGCTTCGATGCGGCCGATTTCCGGATATTCTTTTGGTTCGCTGAACAGCAGGTTCGACAGCCAGACGGTCAGGCAATCCACCAGCACGACGTTGCCGGGACGGCTGGCTCGTGCGATGGCGCCGCCCAGCGCGAGTTGTTCTTCCACGGTTTCCCAATGGGCGTATTGGGCGCTGCGCTGTTGCCGGTGCAAGGCGATGCGCGCCGCCATTTCATCGTCGCCGACGGCGGCCGTGGCGATGTAGATCACCGGCTTGCCGGCGGCTGCCGCCAGCCTCTCCGCCTGCGCGCTCTTGCCCGAGCGCGCGCCGCCGAATACCAGGGTGCGGGTTGTTTCCTGATTCATTTCCTGACTTATTTCCCGATTCATTTCCCGACTCATTGTTGTTTTTCCTTGTTTCCCCACGCATCGCTGAACACCAGGTCGTCCAGCGATTGCCGCGCCGCCCAGCCCTCTTGCTCCAGCATCGGGCGCGCATAGAATTCCCTGACGTGTCCCAGGCAGATCACCGCCACCGGCTTGGCGCCCGCCGGCATCGCCAGCAGCGTCGCCAGCTTGCCGGCATCGAACAGCGACACCCAGCCCATGCCGATGCCTTCTGCGCGGGCGGCCAGCCACATGTTCTGGATGGCGCAGGCGACCGAGGCCAGGTCCATCTCGGGCAAGGTGCGACGGCCGAATACGTGACGCTCGCGATCGTCCATCAAGGCCGCCACCAGCAACTCGCCGCACTCGCGGATGCCTTCCACCTTGAGCCGCATGAATTCGTCTTCACGTTCATGCAACGCTTGCGCGGTGAGCACGCGTTCCTGCTCGACCAGCGCATGGATGGCGTCGCGACGGCTGCGTTCAGTGATGCGGATGAATCGCCATGGCTGCATGAAGCCCACGCTCGGTCCGAGATGCGCCGCTTCGAGCAGCCGCTGCAGCAACGCAGGATCCAACGGCTCGGGCAAGAAATGGCGGATGTCGCGCCGCTCCGCGATCACGCGGTAAACGGTATCGATATCGGCCTGGCTGTAACGATGGCTCATGCCGGCGCCTCAATCTCTGGTGACGGCAGGAACAAGGCCGCCGCCGCTTCCGGCGACGAGGCAAAGTAGGCATGCAGATACGTCGCCGTCACACCGCGCACGCGATAGACGCGTTCGCCCGCCGAGGTGTCGTACAGGCGTTCGCCGGTGTAAGCGGCAGTCAACGCCGTCACCGTGGTCGAATAGTGGAAGGTATGGCAACGCAGCGTGCCCTGCGGCAGCGCGATGCTCTGGTAACCCAGTCCCTGCAAACGCCGCTGCATCACCGCACGGCCGCTCAGCACGCCAAGCATGCGCGCCCGCGCGCCATCCTTGTCGCTCAGGCTTTCCAGCAGATAGAGCAGACCGCCGCATTCCGCATACAGCGGTCTGCCGGCGGCGCAATGCCCGAGCAGCGCCTGCTTCATGGCAAGGTTTCCCTGCAATTCCTGCAGGTGCAATTCGGGATAGCCGCCGGGCAGGTATATGCTGTCCGCCTGCGGCAACACGGCGTCGCGCAACGGTGAAAAGAACACCAGTTCGGCGCCGAGCTGGCGCAGCAAATCCAGGTTGCCCGGATAGATGAAGGAAAACGCCTTGTCGCGCGCCACGGCGATGCGCTGTCCCGCCAGCAGCTGCGGCAGCGCCGACGCGTCCGCTTCCGGTGCAATGAACCCGACCGGCGCCGGCATGCGCGCCAGTTCGGTTTCGCCGATCAGCGCGGCGGCGGCATCGATGCGCTGGTCGAGATCGGCGACTTCGGCCGCCGGCACCAGGCCCAGATGACGCTCCGGCAATTTGAACTGCAGGTTGCGCGGCAGGCTGCCCAGATAACCGACGCCATGCGGCATGCCCTGGCGCAGCATTTCTTCATGACGCGGGCTGGCGACGCCGTTGCCGAGCAGCCCCAGCAGTGGAAAGCCGGGCCGGTAATGCGCCAGGCCGTAGCCGATCGCTCCCAGCGTCTGCGCCACGCCGGCGACGTCGACCACCGCCACGGCGGGAATCTTCATCAGTTCGGCCAGGTCGGCGCTGCACGGTTCGCCGTCGAACAGGCCCATCACGCCTTCAACCAGGATCAGGTCGGCCTGTTGCGCGGCTTCATGCAGCAGCCGGCGGCATTCCGCCACGCCCATCATCCACAGGTCGAGCTGATATACCGGGTTGCCGCTGGCCCGTTCAAGGATGGTCGGATCGAGGAAGTCCGGCCCGGTCTTGAACACGCGCACCCTGCGACCCTGCGATCGATGCCAGCGCGCCAGCGCCGCCGTCACGGTGGTCTTGCCGTGGTTCGAGCCGGGCGCGGTGATGAACAGCGCCGGGCACAAAACAGAAGACAAAGCGGAAGCGGAAGCCGAAGACGATGCAACCGCGGACGACGGAGTTGCCATGATCAGAACTCCACGCCCTTTTGCGCCTTGATGCCTTGTTCCTTGTACGGATGCTTGAGCGGGCGCATCTCGCTGACCAGGTCGGCCAGCTCGATCAGCGCATCCGGCGCGTGGCGGCCGGTGACCACGATGTGCAGCATCTCGCGCCGTGCGGCGAAGACGTCGAGCACTTCCTGCAGATCGAGGTATTGATACTTGAGCACGATGTTCATCTCGTCCAGGATCACCATGTCATAGGACGGATCCTTGATCATGCGCACCGCTTCGGCCCATCCGTGGGCGGCGGTTTTCATGTCGGCGTCGCGGTCCTGCGTATCCCAGGTGTAGCCGGAACCGACCACGTGGAAATCGCAATTCGCATGGCCGCCGAGGAAGTCGCGCTCGGCGCTGTACAAGGCGCCCTTGATGAACTGCACCACGCCCAGCTTCATGCCGTGGCCGAGGATGCGCATGCCCATGCCGAAGGCGGCGCTGGACTTGCCCTTGCCGGTGCCGGTGTTGACGATCAGCAGGCCTTTTTCCTTTTGTGCGGCGGCCTTCTTTTTCTCGAAGCCTTCCTTGTGCCGCTGGGTCATGCGCTTGTGCGATTCCGGATCGGTTTTCATGATGTGTTCTCTTTATTTCCAGTGTGTTCCGGTGAGTTCGGACAGCAAGGCGGCAACCTTGCTGCGGCTCGGGTGATAACCGATGAAGACCAGTTCGGACTTGTCGGTTTCGACGTTTTCGTTGGCCGCATCCGCATTGATCGTCACGCGCGTGCGCACGCCCTGCACCAGCTGCGGCCGTTTGCCGTCCAGCGTACGCACGAAACCCTTGGTGCGCAGGATGGGCTCCGACTTTGCGGCTTCGGCAATCGCCTGCTTGAGCTTGTCGGCCGGTTGCGGCGACTGGCTGCGCAGGGTGAACGACAGCCAGCCCGGATCCTGTTCGTGGAAATGCTTGTGCGTGGCCAGTCCATGGCTATGCGCGCCGAGGCCGGAATGCGCATGGCCGTTCAGACGCCCCTGGTCGTTCAGCACGCTTGCATCGGCGCCGGGCATACGCACGTGCGTATAAGTGTGCTGATGCGCCTGCAAGGTCGGCTGATGCAGCCGCAGGCCGAGCGCCAGGCGGATGTCGAGCTGCGCCTTGTACGCCAGTTCGAGGAAGCGCACGTTCGGCGCGCGCGAGCGCACGCGCTGTTCCGCATCCAGCAATTGATCTTCGTTCAGGTCGTCGATCTTGTTGAGCACGACGACATCGGCGTATTCCAGCTGGCGTTCGAACATGGCGACGACCGCATCATCGGCGCCACTGCCCTGCTGCTCGAAGCGGTCATCCAGCAGCAAGGGCGTATCGACCACCGCCAGCGTCGCGTCGAGGATGAAATGCGCGGCCAGCTCCGGTGTCTGCAGGCTTTCCATGACGGCCGTCGGCAAGGCCAGTCCGGAGGTTTCGATCAGCACGTGATCGACCTGCGCGCGCCGCGCCGCCAGCGCCAGCATGGTGGGGATGAAACGTTCGTCGTCGCCGTAGGCGATCAGTCCGTAAGGAAAATCCTGGATGCGCACCTGCCCGCACGCGTCGCTGCTGCTGGCGCGAATCAGGTCGCCGTCGATCGTCACTTCACCGAACTCGTTGATCAGCAAGGCCAGCCGGCGCGTCTGGCGGTGTTGCACCAGACTGCGCAGCAAGGTCGTCTTGCCGGCGCCGAGGAAACCGGTGACGATGGTGACAGGGATAGGCTGCGCTGGCGTCATGCGCGTTGGCTTTCTTTCCGCCAGCGTTCCACCTGCGCCAACGCTTCGTCCAGATTGCCGGCCTGCACCGGATAATCCAGTGCCGGACGGCGCACCGTCAGCAAGGGAATACTCAGTGCCTTCGCCGCATCGGCCTTGGCGCGATAACCGCCGGCATCGCCGGAATCCTTGGTCACCACGCAATCGATGTTCCAGTCGCGCCACAAGGCTTCGTTGAAGCCTTGAGAAAACGGTCCCTGCATCGCACAGATGCGGCTGCGCGGAATGCCAATGTCAATGGCGCGCTGGATGAATTCCGGCTCGGCGGTGACGCGCACGAACCATTGCTTGCGATCGGCGCCGGGGGCTTGCAGGAAGGTCGCCAGATCCTTGGAGCCGGTGGCGAGGAAGATGCGCTCGCCCCTGGCAATCGCCTGTTCGGCCGCTTGTTCCATCGAATCGCAGACGAGCGCATGGTTCGCGATATCGGCAATTGCGCTTGGGCGCTCGTAACGCAGATAAGGAACACCCAGGCTCTGCGACAAGCCCATCAATTGCTGCGACATCAGCGTGGCATAAGGATGCGTGGCGTCGACCAGCACGCGCGCTTCGTGACGCAGCAAGGCCTGCTTGCGCGCTTCCACGCCCTGACGGCCGGCCCAGACCGTCACGCCCGGGCAATCCTGCAAGGCCAGCTCACCGCCATATTCGGTTGCCGTCGAGACCACCACCTGATGACCTTGCGCGGCCAGTTGCTTCGCCAGCGCATTGCCGTCGCTCGTGCCGGCGAAGACCCACACCGCCTGCGACGGCAATGCCGGTTCTTCTGCCGCTACTACCGATTCGTCGTGCCAGTCGTTGTAGCCGCGCGGCGTGAAGATGTAGCCGCGCTTGCGCTGCGTGAAGCGGTTGCCGATCACGATGCTGGTGAGCATGTCGAATTGCAGCGATGGCAATTCGTCGAGGCGGTGGATGCTGACTTCCTGGCCGGGGCGATAGGCGTTCTTCACCACCCCGCACAAGGTATGCGGCGCCTTCGATTCCAGCATCAGCTTGAGGATGCGGTACACGCCTTCCTGGCGGCCGGCGCTTTGCACGTTGTACAGCACGCAGGCCAGATCGGCCTGGGCGATGTGACGTGCACGGTTCTCGATCCACTCCCACGGGCACAACAGGTTCGACAGACTCAGCGTGGCGAAATCGTGCGACAGCGGCGAGCCCAGCAAGGACGCGCAGGCGTTGGCCGACGTCACGCCGGGGATGACGTTGACCTGGTAGTCGTCGTCTTCCTTCATTTCGTCGAAGGCCAGTGCCGCCATGGCGTAGATGCCGATGTCGCCGCTCGAGATCAGCGCCACCTTTTCACCGCTGCGCGCCTTGTCGATCGCCAGCAAGGCGCGTTCGCGCTCCTGCGTCAGCGGCGGGGTGTGGATCTCCTTGCCCTCGATATGCGAACTGATCCAGCGCAGATACAACTCGTAGGCCACGATGACATTGCTGTCGCGCAAGGCGGCGATGGCGCGCGGCACGATCAGGTCGCCGAAACCGGGACCGACCGAGACCAGATTCAATACTCCACTCATAACACTGCTTTCTTTTTCAATTTCAGGTGAATTTCATGTGACTCGGCTTCATTCCGGGCTTGCTTCCATGTCGGGCAAACCGATGTCTTCCACAATCGCTACGGTCACGCCTTCCAGCGCGGTCTTCGGCAGCGCCAGTACGCCGCGCGGGCTGGCAATCAGTGCGCACGGTTCGCACACGCCGTCGACGCCGACGTTCTTCTGCACCCATTCCGACGGCGCCGTGACCCAGCCGCGCGCAGCGACGTCCGAGGCCGCGATGACGCGCAGCGGCAATTCATTGGCCGCGCAAAAACTCAGCAGGCCGGGCTCTTCCGCCTTCAGGTCGATGGTCGCCACTTCGCGCACGTCGCCCAGCGGACGGCCGACCAGGGCCAATGCGTGCGTCACGGCGGCGGCGATTTTTTCCACCGGCACGTTCTTGCGGCAACCGATACCGAGCACCAGCGGCTTCAAGGCTTCGGTTGCAGTCGTCACCACCGGCACCGCGCCGACCACATTGGCGACGCGATAGGCAAGCCGGTTGCCGCCGCCTTCATGACCGCCGAGCAGTGACACCGCAAAGCGTCCCGCTTCATCGAGCAGCACCACGGCCGGATCGGTCAGCTTGTCCTGCGGCAAGCCTTCCAGGAAACGCACCGCCACGCCGCTGGCCGCCAGCATGATCCACTGCCCCTGATGGCGGTAGGACGCACGGAACTGCTGTTTCTGCGGAATGCCCGCGTTCAGCCACGGCCGGTACAGGGTGCCGCCCAACTGTCCCTGCAGACGCGCCGCCAATGCTTCGCTCTCCGCGCGCACCAGCCAGATGCCGAGAGAAGTCGATGGTGCGTTTTTCAGGGAATTGCTCATGATCAGACCTCGTCTCCGGTGATGGAAATTTCCACGGGTTCTGCGGCATCTTTATTCTTTTTCACCACGCGGAACAGATGCGTGAAATCCTTGGAATACAAACTCGATTCGACTTGCCGGCCCTTGTCCAGCGCCGCACCGACCAGCATCATCGTGGTCAGGTTCCAGGCGCCGCGCTTGGTTTCTTCCAGCACGGTCGCCAGCGTGCCCTGATAGACCCGCTGGTCGGGCCAGGTGGCGCGATAGACCAGCGTCACCGGCGTGGTGTCGGGATAGTGCAGGCGCAGGTCGGTGACGATCTTTTTCAGGTGCGGACCGGACAGGAAAATGCACATGGTGGCCCGATGTTCGGCCAGGCGCGCAATCGATTCCAACTCCGGCACCGCCGAGGCGCGGCCGGAGACGCGCGTCAGGATCACGGTCTGCGACACTTCCGGCTTGGTCAGTTCCGCCGTCACCGCGGATGCAGCGGCAGTGAACGAGGACACGCCGGGCACGACTTCATAGGCAATGTCCAGCGCTTCCAGGCGGCGCATCTGCTCGGCGGTCGCGCCGTAAATCGCCGGATCGCCGGAGTGCAGACGCACCACGTCAAGGTCCTGCGCTTTTGCGCGCTCGTAGCATGCCTGTTGCTGCTCGAGGTCGAGCTGGGCAGTGTCGATCAGTTCCGCATCGGGCCGGCAATGTTGGAGCATCTCGGTCGGCACCAGCGAGCCTGCATACAACACCATCTGCACGCTGCCGAGCAGCTTGGCGCCGCGCAGCGTGATCAGGTCGGGAGCGCCGGGACCGGCGCCTACAAAGTAAACTTTCATGAATACGCTTTCATTGCTGATGCCTCTTTTCCAATGCGGTCTTGCGAATCAGCATGGTGGCCAGGTAGCCGCTCACGGCATGGTCCCGGTCGCCTGCTTCCAGTTCGCGCAAGTCGTTCGCCAATACTTCGCCGTCCAGTCCGATGCGCCGGGCGAAGGCGCAGTGTCCGGCGATGCCCATTTCTTTCAACAGCGCCAGCACCCACGGCAGGCGCGCGCCGACTTTCATCAGCACCACGATGTCGTGCGTCTCGATCTCATGCTGCAATGTTGCCGGGTCGTCCGGGCACGGCAGGATCAGGGTGCGCTCCTTGCCCACGCCCAGCGGCCAGTCGAGCGCGGCAGCCGCCGAGGCATAGCTGGTGATGCCCGGAAACGTCCGGTGCGGAAACGCCGGCAGCAAATCCTTCAGCGCCGCCAGGATGTAACCGTAGGTCGAATACGTCAGCGTGTCGCCGATGGTCAGATAGGCGACGCTGCGGCCGGCCTGCAATTCGGCGGCGATATCCTGCGCCAGTTGTGCATAGTGTTCGCGCAGCACGTTGCGGTCGGGGTCCATGTTGAACTCGACTTCGCGCAGGCGTTCCGGCGCGACGGCGACGCCTTCCAGGCATTGCAGCGCAACCGAGGTGTCGGCACTCTTGGCGCGCGGCACGTAGATCAGGTCGGCCTGCTGCAGGGCCTGCATGGCGGCCAGCGGCAGATAGCCCGCCGGTCCGGGGCCGACGCCGATGCCCCAGAACATTCCGGGTTGTGCCTTCATGCTGCGCCTCCCAGCAAATTGCCGTCGAGATCGAACAGCCGCACCTCGACGCGCTTCACCGACGGCAGGCGCGCTTGCGCCAGCGCCGCGATGCGGGCTTCGATGGCGCGCCACAAGGCGACGGCGCCGGGCTCATTCTTCAGTCGTTCGATTGCTGCTTCCACTGTGTTTGCACTTTCTATGTCGGCGATCAGCGCTGCGGAAAACCCGAGCTCTGCCGCCAGTTCCGACGCCACCCGGGCCACGCCGCCCATCGCCATGTTGCTCTTGCTCGAATGCGTATCCCAGACGCCGTCGAGCACCTTGGCCAGCTTGCCGGGATGCCCCGCCAGCCACAATACGTCCAACGCTGCGTCCTGCTCGGCCAGGGCCGACTGCGTGAAGTCGAGCGCGTCGCCGAGGAAGTTGGCGATCTGCACCGAGCGCGCTTCCGGCAAGCCCAGTTCGTCGCGCGCAAAGGTGCGGCCGATCTTGCCGGGCAGGTACGCCACGCAGGACGCCACGCCGTCCGGCTTGCTGTCGTCCGCCAGCGCCACGCGGATATACACTTCTATCGATGCGATCCACGAGGCCTGCGACATCGGTTCGACGATGCCCGAAGTGCCGAGGATGGAAATCCCGCCGACGATCCCGAGACGCGGATTGAAGGTCTTCTGCGCGATCTTCTGGCCATCTTCGCAACCGATGGCGAGATCGAAGCCGGTCTCGCCCTGTATGTTCAACTCTTCCAGCACTTCCGCCACCGCCAGCCGCATCATCTGGCGCGGCACCGGATTGATGGCCGGTTCGCCTACCGCCACGCGCAAGCCGGGCTGGGTTGCGGTGCCGACGCCGGACGCCGCCTTGAAGCGAATCTCCCCCGCATCATTACGCGCCACTTCCGCAAAAATCGTCGCTCCGTGCGTGTTGTCGGGATCGTCGCCGCCGTCTTTCAGGACTTCTGCGCGCACGCGCTTGCCGTCGTGTCCATCGAGCTGCTGCACGTCCTGTATCGGCACCAGCAGATAGTGTTTGCCGTCCGGCAGGCTGACTTCCGCCTTGTCGATTTTTTCTCCTCGCAACAGCATCGTCAGCGCCGCCTTCACCGCCGCGGTGGCGCAGCTGCCGGTCGTCCTGCCGCGCCGCAAGCCGTTGGGGGCCGGCACGGCGAGGTCGAATTCGGCGCGTTCAAGCTCCTGCATTGATCTGCAACTCCGCTTCCTGCGCGGCGATGACTTGTCCGATGGCGTCGATCATCAAGGCGTTGACCACCGTCGCCGCCCACGGCGATCCGCCGCGCGTGCCGCTGTTGGTGATGCGCGGTACCTGCAGGCAGCGGCGCAACTCGTCCTTGCTTTCACGCGTGCCGACGAAGCCGACCGGCAAGCCGATCACCAGTTGCGGCCGCCAGCCGTGCTCGCGGATCAGGCGCGTGGTCTCGACGATCGCGGTCGGCGCATCGCCGATGGCGAGGATGATGTCGTTGCCGAACTTTTCCCATGCGCGGCGCACGCCGGCAGCCGAGCGCGTGATGCCCTGCGCCTGCGCCAGCAGATGCGTCTCGCGGTCGTGCACGCCGCACCAGGTTTCGACGCCGAGCTGTTCGACCAGCGCACGCTTGAGGCCGGTCTGCACCATGGTCACGTCGGTCACCACGCGCTTGCAGCGCAGAATGGCGCGGATGCCGGCATCAATCGCACCGGCTGAAAAATAGATGTCGTCGACCGCGTCGAAGTCGCCGCTGGTATGCACCAGGCGTTGCAACGCCGTCAGGTGCGCCGGCGGGAACATCGACCAGTCGCGGCCGGCGGCGATGATCTCGAAGCTTTCCTTCTCGATCGGATGCGGCACGTACGGTGGGAATTCTGCTTGCGGTTCGGCGACAAGGGTTTCGCGACTCAACAAACCACGCACCTGCAAATGATGCGCACGCTGCGGCTCGCCGATCTGCTCTTCGAAGCCGACGATCTGGACCCGGTATTTGCACAGGCTGCAATTCATCGCCGCACGGCCTTCCACCGCTTCGCGTGCGCGCTCGAGCAGGACGTCGGCGACGTGTTGATGCACGCCCAGATAACCGGCCTTCAATACTTCCAGACCCGGCTCGCGCTGCTGCAAGTCATCGGCGGCGGCGTAGATGCGCTTGACCAGTACGCCGTCGAACAGGAAGAACGGCAACACAATGATGCGTGCGAAACCAAGCAGGGCGGCTGCGCGCAAACCGTCCGCGACCAGCGGCTTGGCGGTGCCGGAATAGCAGACATAGACGCCGCCGAAGCCCATGCCCTCTTCCAGCATGCGCGCCAGTTTCGACACTTCGCCGTTGGCGTCGGGATCGGTGGTGCCGCGCCCGACCAGCACCAGGCAAGTATCGTCGCGGCGGATGGTTTGCGATGATTGCGCTTCGGCGGCGAGGATGCGTTCCTGCGCCAGTTGCAGCAGTTGCGGATGCAGGTTCAGCGCCGCGCCGAAATGGAAGTCGACTTCGGGATGCCTGCGCGCCAGCTCCAGCACTTCGGCCGGCATGTCGTTCTTGGCATGGCGCGCGGCCAGCAGCACGCCCGGCACCACCGCGACCTGCTTGCTGCCGGCGGCGAGATTGGCGTCGACCGCTTCGCTGATGGTCGGGCTGGAGAATTCGAGATAGCCGTGCGTCACTATCCGGCCGGGTGCGCGGGCGCGCACGATCTCGACCAGCGCCTCGAACTCGCGCACGGCGTCGGCGTCGCGGCTGCCGTGACCGGCGATCACGATGCCGTAGCTTGCCTTGCCGTCAACTAACTTGGCGCTGTCGGCAATGTCGGCAGCCGCGTTCACGCCGCCTCCGCAGACGCAGTTGATACGCCCGGAGGAGGCTCGATCTGGCTGTCCATCGGTGTAGGGGTGCGAATCAGCATGATGCTCATGTCGGTGAACTCCTTGTCCACGCATTCAGCCAGCGAGCCATGCCACTCGGCGTCGCCGCGCGTGAGGTTTTCCCAGACTTCGGTCGGATGATCGGGCTGCACGCCGTTTTCCAGCAGATAAGCCGCGATATGGCGCGGCATGAAGGAGCGCGCTGCATCCCATGGACACGGTATCACAATCGCATTGCGGCCGTCATTGAGCACATGCACCAGGTGACGCTTGAACGGCGTCAGGTCGCCGCGCCGGTGGAAGGTGATGAAGGTGGTTTCGTCGAAGCAGACCTTGGCGCGCGAGGCCAGGATTTGCGCCGAGGAAATACCGGGCAAGGTCTCGACCGGATGGCCGCATGCGCGCTCGACGCGTTCCAGATACTGGAAACCGCTGAAATGGATGTCGCCCATGAACACCACCACGCAGCGCTTGCCGGCATGATGCGCGGCGGCAACCAGGTCAAGCTGCGCCACCTGGTCGCGATAGTTCATCAGGATGACCTCCGCCGTCGGCGGGATGATGCTTTGCACGACGTTGACGACGGCGTCGAAACCCGCCACCACGTCGGCATCGCGAATCAGCTCGGCGCCGCGTTGGGTGAGGTAGCCTATATCGCCGGGACCTGCTCCGATGCAGATGATCATATGTTGTTCCTTGATTAATTCTCTATTGAGTCATGCGGGCGCGAATCGTCAGCGCCAGATTGTCGGCCGTCAGTTCTTCCAGCGTCATGCATTCGGCGCCGAGCGCCTGCGCCAGTTGCGCGGCACGGCCCAGGCGGACGTAGCCGGTCTCGGTGTCGAGCACCAGCGCAGGCGTGCCGCGCGCAGCCAGTTGCTCGGCCAGCGCCAGCGTCTCGCGCCACGGGTCGCCGCCGTTTTCAAGCGCTACGTTGCCCTTGCCGTCGCTGAGTAAAACCAATAGCGGCGGGGCAACGCCGGCGGACTGTTCCAGCGTCTGCAAGGCCAGTTGCAGCGCATGCGGCAATGGCGTGCGGCCGCCGGTAGGCAGTTCGCGCAAGCCCTGCTCGGCGAGGTCGACGCTGCGCGTCGGCGCCAGCAACACGGATGCCTTGTCGCCACGAAAGCCGATCACCGCCACCTGGTCGCGACGCTGGTAGACATCCGTCAGCAGGGCCAGCACCGCGCCCTTGACTGCTTCCATGCGGCGCTGCGCAGCCATGGAACCGGAAGCGTCGACCACGAACAGGATCAGGTTGGCGGTCTTGCCCGCCTTGACCTTGCCGTGCAGGTCGCCTGCTTGCAATTGCAGCACCGCGCCCTCTTCCACGCCTTCCGCTGCGCTGCGCAATACCGCGCTGCGCAGGGTGGCGCCGACGGCCAGACTAGCCGGATTGCTGTCCGGCACGGCGCGGATCATGCGGCCGCGCGTGGCGTCGGCGGCATCGCTGCGGCGACCGGCCAGCGTGGAGACATTGTTCACGGGCGCGTCGACTTTCAGCTGGCGCGCATTGCCGACGCTTGCAGCAGCGAACATCTGCTGGCTGTCGCCGCCTTCCGATTGATCGTTGCCATCGGAAGAAGAATCCGATTGACCCTGATCATTGCCGTCTTGCCGTTCAGGCGGCATGGCTTGCTGCATCAGATCGTCCAGCTTGTCCTGATCCAGACCGGGTTGCTCGAACGGCTTGCGGCGGCGGCGATGCGGCAACACCAGTTCGGCGGCGGCGCGCACGTCGTCCGGCGTGACCTGCGTGCGGCCGTCCAGTGCGGCAAACGCGCGCGCGGTCTTGTGCATGACGATGTCGGCACGCAGGCTGGCGACTTCGAACTCGCAACACAAATGACTGATCAGATCGAGCAGGGCATCGCTCAGCACGACTTGCGACAGCAAGACTTGCGCGGCGGCGATGCGGGCGCACAAGGCCTCCTGTTCGTCGCGCCATTGCGCGGCATAGGCCGCCGGGTCCGCCTCATACGCCAGGCGGCGGCGCACGACGTCGGCGCGCAAGGTCTTGTCGCGCGGCGCGACGACTTCCACCATCAGGCCGAAGCGATCCAGCAGTTGCGGACGCAGGTCGCCCTCTTCCAGGTTCATCGTGCCGATCAGCGTGAAGCGCGCCGGATGCGACACCGACAGGCCTTCGCGTTGCACCGAATTGACGCCCATGGCGGCAACGTCGAGCAGCACGTCGACCAGGTGATCCGGTAGAAGATTGACTTCGTCGATGTAGAGGATGCCGCGATGCGCGGCAGCCAGCAGGCCCGCTTGCAAGGCATTCTTCTCGCCCTTCAATGCGCGTTGCAGATCAAGCGTGCCGAGAACGCGGTCTTCCGTCGCGCCCAGCGGCAAGGTGACGAAAGGCACGTTCGCCGAGATTGTTTTGGCACCGCCCCGGCAAACCGCACACTGCTCCGCAGGCTGGCCCGGCAGACAATTGAAGGCGCAGCCGGCGACACGTTCGACCGGTGGCAACACCGCCGTCAGCGCGCGCGCCGCGGTGCTCTTGGCGGTGCCTTTGTCGCCGCGGATCAGGACGCCGCCCAGTGTCGTATCGACTGCGCACAGCAGCAAGGCATTCTTCAGTTGCGGCTGGCCGACGATGGCTGAAAATGGAAACAGGGGGACGCTCATATCAGACTCCGCGCGGGGTTTCGCCGCGCGCCTCCAGCAAGGTTTCGCTCTTGAGATAAAGCTGGCGCAAGTCTTCCAGCGTCTGCGCCTGCGGCTCGGCCCACATGCCGCGGCTTGCCGCTTCCAGCAAGCGTTCGGCAATGGCGTTCTGAGCCCACGGATTGGCTTCTTCGAGGAAGCGCTGCATGCCGGGATCGAAGGCGTAAGTCTGCGCCAGTTGCTCGTACATCCAGTCATCCATGACTTGAGCGGTGGCGTCGTAGCCGAACAGATAGTCGACCGTCGCCGTCAGCTCCAGCCCGCCCTTGTAGCCGTGACGCTGGATGCTGTCGAGCCATTTGGGATTGACTACGCGCGAGCGGAACACGCGCAAGGTTTCCTGCTTCAGGTCGCGCACCTGCGCACGCGCCGGATCGTGGCTGTCGCCGAAATAATGGCGCGGCTGCTGGCCGGTCAGGGCGCGAATGGTCGCGATCATGCCGCCGTGATATTGCAGGTAGTCGTCGCTGTCGAAGATATCATGCTCGCGGTTGTCCTGATTGTGCAGGGCCACTTGCACACCCGACAGGCGCGTGCGGAAAGCATCGCGCTGATCGCTGCCCTGCTTGTCGCCCAACTTGCGCGCATAGGCGTAGCCGCCCCAGTTGATGTAGGCCTCGGCGAAATCGGCGTCGGTCTGCCAGTTTTTTTCCTGGATCAGCGGCAGGATACCGGCGCCGTAGCTGCCGGGCTTGGCGCCGAAGATGCGATAGGCGGCGCGCTCTTGCGCCTCATCCTTGTCGAGCCCCTTGCCTGTCCACTCGCCCAGCTCCTGCAGGTAATGCTTGCGCACGAAGTTCCGGTCGAGCGGCTCATCCAAGGCGATGACGGCGTTGACGGCGTCGTCGATCAGGTCGATCAGTTGCGGGAAGGCGTCGCGGAAGAATCCGCTGATGCGCGTCGTGACGTCGATGCGCGGACGTTGCAGTTCTTGCAGCGGCACCACCTCGATGCCGGACACCTGGCGATTGCCGGGACGCCACACCGGACGCACGCCGAGCAGGCACAGGATCTGCGCCACGTCGTCGCCGTGGGTGCGCATGGCGCTGGTGCCCCAGATGCTGATGGCGACGCTCTCGGGATAACCGCCGGTTTCGCGCCAATGCCTTTCCAATACCTCGCGCGCCAGTTGCTGACCGACGCGCCAGGCCGATTGCGACGGCACGCTGCGCGGATCGACCGAATAGAAATTACGCCCGGTCGGCAGGATGTGCGCCATGCCGCGCGTCGGCGAACCGCTCGGCCCGGCGGGCACGTAGCCGCCTTCCAAACCGAGCAGCAGATTGCCGATCTCATCGCCGGCGCGGTGCAGGTTGGGCAGCAACTGGCGGCAGGTGAAATCGAGGACGCGGCGCAAGGCGGCGAATTTGTCCGCCGTCGGTTCCGCTGCTTTTGCGATCGTTGGCGCTGCCGCCGGAGGCCTGGCGCGCGCCTGCATTTTCATCTGGCCGATCACACTGCCTGAATGACGCAGGGAGGCCGTTTGCAGACGCGGTTTGTCGATGCTGAGGTCACCGAACATGGATTGCAGAATGCCGCCGATGGCATCGGCTTTGTAGCCACTATCTTGCAGCGTCTGCATCAGCCGCACGCATAAGTCATCAATGGCTTCGATCGCATCGGCACGCGTGACCACGGCGCGACCGGCGATGCGCGCCAGTGCGCTGTCGGCGTTGAGGCGCTGGCCCTTGTTCTCCAGCAGTATGTCGAGCTTGAGGCCGAACAGGCGCGCCATTTCTTCCTGCAGGCCGGGGATGTCCTGGTTCGGCAGGCGCGTCAGCGACACCAGCATGTCGGGCATCTGCGCCGCATCCGGTGCGCGGCCGAGGATGTGCAGGCCGTCGCGGATCTGCGCCGCGCCGAGTTCGCACAGATAGCCGTCGAGGTCTTCGATCAGATGGGCGACGTCGGAGCCGCCCATGCCGCTGAACGCTTCGGGCAATTCCCCTTCGTGACTGTGGTCGTGCGGATGATCATGGTCATGATGATCGTGATCGTGGTGACTGTGATCATGCGCATGGCCGTGATGATGGCCGTGTCCGTCATCATGGTCATGATCGTGATGGAGCAGCTTCATCTGCAGGTCGCTGTCGAGATTGGTCTGTTTGACCAGCTCCCAGATCTGTTGCTGCAGCAACGGCAGCTTGGACGGGTCCAGCACTTCGACCTGGTAGTACTCATCCACCAGTTGCGTCAGCTGCGCCAGCGCACCGTAGCTGTCGGCGGTGGTCATCGGCGGCGTCAGGTGATCGACCACGACCGCGTGGCCGCGCCGCTTGGCCTGGGAACCTTCGCCCGGATCGTTGATGATGAACGGATAGAACAACGGCATGTCGCCCAGCAGCGCATCGGGGAAGCAGTTCTCCGACAGGCCGACGCCCTTGCCCGGCAGCCATTCCAGCGTGCCGTGCTTGCCCACGTGGACGATGGCGTCCGCGCCCCATTCATCGCCGAGCCAGCGATACAGGCCGTAGTAATGATGCGTCGGCGGCAAGTCGGGCTGGTGATAGATCGCATCCGGATCCATGCCGTAGCCGCGCGGCGGCTGCAACGCGACGAAGGCATTGCCCAGTTCGACACCGGCGAATGCCAGGTGATTGTCGTGTACATAGGCGACGCCGGGCGCGGCGCCCCATTGCGCTTCGATCTTGTGCTGCAGGACTTGCGGCAACTCCGCGAACCATTCGGCATAGCGCGCTGCCGACACGCGACCGACCGCATGCTGCAACTGTTCGCTGGTGAGATAGGTATTGTCGTAGGAACAGCGATCGACCAGTGTATGGATCAGCGCGCTGCCGCTTTCGGGCAAGTCGCCGATGGCGTAGCCGGCGTCGCGCATGGCTTCGAGGATACGCATCAGCGACGCCGGCGCGTCGAGGCCGACGGCGTTGCCGATCTGCGAGGCCTTGCTGTTGGAGTTGGTGAAGATGAAGGCGATGCGCTTGTCGGCATTGTCAAGTGCGCGCAAACGGGCAAAACGCGCCGCCAGGCCGGCGATGCGTTCGACGCGATCGGCCACCGGATGGAATTCCACCACGTCGCCGGACAAGCCTGCCGCCTGCGCCTTGAACGACAGCGGCACGCTGATGATGCGGCCGTCGAACTCTGGCAGCACCACGTTCATGGCGGCGTCGAGCGGGTTCATGCCGCGCGTGGAGATTTCCCACTGGTCCTGCGTCATGCCGCTGGTCATGGCTTGCAGCACGGGCACGTTGAGTTTTTCCAGTACCGATACCGACCAGCCGGCAGGCGTCGGGCCGCCCGGCGTGATTTCACCCATGGCGAAGGAGGTGGTGTTGATCAGGACATCAACATGCGCCCCCTTCTCTCCCGAGAAATAACTGAGCGCAGCAGGCAGGTCGGAGTCCGCCGCCGACGTGCGCAGCGAAGCGGTGAAAATCGGCAATACATCCATGCCGCGCTGCTCCAGCGACGTCACCAGCGCATCGATGAAACGCGTATTGCCGCTCATCCAGTGCGCGCGATAGAAGATGACGCCGACGGCCGGTTTGCGGCGGCCTGCGACGTCGATGCGCAAGCGCAGCCAATCGGCGATACCGGCATCCTGTTCCAGATCCGGATGATAGATGCCGTGATCGGGCAAGGCCACTGCCGGCTCGTAAGCGAAGCCGGTCAGCAGGAGGCGATCCGATACGAAGCGTAAGAACTGCGCCAGGTTGATGCTGCCGCCGCCGTGGAAATACGCCAGCGCTTCGCGCAGCACGTCGCCCGGCACGGTCGACACCGCCGCCAGTTCGGCGTCGGGTTCACCGGCGCCGCTGAGCGCGATCACATGGCGTCCCTGGCGTTGCGCGTGGCGCAGCAATTCGGCGAAACCGGCGACACTGCCGAGACGGCCGAGTATGCGCAGCACAATGATGTCGGCATCGGCCAGTTCGCTCTGCAACAGCTCGCTCATGCGTGCGTCGTTTTCGACGCCCTGCAGGTTGATGCCGATGGTCGCAGGAAAATCGCCCGGCAATTGCGTCAACGCGTGATGCAGGATGGCCAGGTCGGTGGACGCGTGGGTCAGCACGGCAATGCGTGCAGGCGGTGCAGACGCGGCGACGAATTGTGTTGCCTGGTCAGACATTTTCCGGCTCCTCGGGATTGACGTCGCCGCTGCCCAGGCGATGGAAGATCAGGTCGGTGACTTCCCGTCCGCCTTCGAGATGCTCAACCACCACGCGTTCGATGGCGGCGGCATCCTCGCAGCGATACCAGACGCCTTCGGGATACACCACCACCACCGGCGCCTGCACCTTGCAGGCCACCATGCAGTGGGTGCGCGTACGCTTGACGCGCAGCTCGGGGCGCGCGTCGATCTGTTCGCCCAGCACGGCAAACATGGCTTCGGCCAGCACGCCGTCTTCGGTGCAGCGCGGACCCGTGCACATCAGGACGTGGCGGTGGTGGGTTCTCATGGACTTTCTTTACTGGCTAAAATGCCGATCCGGCCATCGCTGGCCGGATCGGCATCCGAAATGACAACCTGAGTTTCAACCGAATCTTCAGGCGAATTTTTTATAGAAGTAACCGGTCAGCCCGCCCAGCGCCAGCCAGAAAACGCCATTGGCCAATGCGGTGGCGTGGAT
Source organism: Herbaspirillum lusitanum (assembly GCF_026127345.1). Lineage (NCBI taxonomy): Bacteria > Pseudomonadati > Pseudomonadota > Betaproteobacteria > Burkholderiales > Oxalobacteraceae > Herbaspirillum > Herbaspirillum lusitanum. The sequence goes on from NZ_QXFG01000008.1 coordinate 1,049,063, forward strand.
GAAGGCCTGCGCCAGCTCTTCCGGCGCCGCTCCGCCCGGCGCCGCCGGATGCGGTGCGCCGACCAGATGCGGCACGACCAGCAAAACCAGCCCCAGCAACTTCAGCGTCCAATGGCGTGCGTACACGCCCAGGCCAAGACCTGCGGCGGTCAATCCGGCCGTCATGATCCACCACAGCTGGCGCGCATGCAGCGGAGCGGCCACGGTGCCCGGCACTTCCGGCGGCAAGCCCAGCGACGGCGCGACGAAGAACACCAGGTAACCGGCCACGCCCCACAGCAATCCGGAACGCCAGGTCACTTTCCTGCCGCTGACGACGATGGCGGCAGCGAGGAACAAACCAAAGCCGATCGCCATGCTGACGTTGGCCAGCACGGTGTAGGCGGTGCGCTCGAAGCCGTTGGCGGGCTCCCATTCATCGCCGTGTTCGTGCTCATGTTCGTGCTCATGTTCGTGCTCATGTTCGTGGGCTTCCGCGGCAACAGGCGCGCCGGCCGAGGCTGGTGCAGAAGCGGCGGCATGCGCCAGCTCATGCGCCTTCGCGGCCGCGGCTTCTTCGTAGACTTCCGCCTGCAAAATGATCCGGGAAACTTGCAACTGCTGCACGGCTGTGAGCAACAGGCCGGCCAGCGCGCCGGCCAACAGGACGACGGAGGCAATCCGTCGCAATACTGCGAAATTGATCATCGGGATGTTCCGCGCGGCTTCTTAATGGCAAGGAAAACCGGCCGAATGGCGGCCGTCATGCGCCGCATTGTGCAGCTCGACGGCGGAGGCGAAACCGGCGGCGTAGATCAACGCGGCGCCGAACACGAATGCGGTCAGGCCCGGCAAGATGCGGTCGCGCCAGAGCCGCGAGCCGGTGGAAGAAGGAGAAGAGGAGCCGGAGTCGAGTGCGTCGGTATCGGGGGCGGATGCGCCGGTGATGATTGCCATGTGTTTTCCTTCGGGTGGGCCTGAGCCGGATTGAAACCAACCGCTTGCGGCACCAGTAGCAGAGCAGCACAGCGGAACCGTCACGAAGGAAAATCAGGAAACAACGCGGGGTGCAAAGAAAACAGCATTCCGGGAAGCAGTCCGTTGATCGCCCTCCGCGATACAAAACAAATCGTATACCGAGGGCCGGTCTCCGGGCTTGCGAATGATCCACGGCGAGCATGATCTCGCCGGAATCGGAACCTGCGCCTTCCCATGCCGTGTTGATAACACCGGTGCACAGTGGCTGGATGCAGATTCGCTGATTCGCTTACCGTTGCGGGGGCAGCGTGGGTTTTGCCTGACGGATCACAATGACATGAAAATGACGATGGATATCAAAAGATCACCGAAATTCACTGAAATTGACCGACAAACGCACCGACTTCCCGATTAAATCCAGTGAATGACCATCCACCGGATACCCAAGGCAATGCTACCCCGGCAGTATAGGTGTCGCAGGCGATTCTGGCAACCCGGAAACGGCTTGCAGAAACGCTTGCGGGCGGGTTCTCCAAATGGAAAACCGGCCCGCCGGAACTTCAGGAGCAGCTTGGATTACTGCATGTTCCGTTATTGATCGGGAGCCTTCGCCACCTTTTTGGGCGGTTCGGGCGTCAGATTGATCGGGTCGCTGGCGGGAAAGGTGTCCTCCAGGGCGTCGTCGAGATCCTGGTCGCGCTTGATCTTCTGGGATTCCTTGACGCTATCCGTCTGTTTTTCAAGTTCACGTTCGTCGGCGGCAACGATGTCTTCGCCGCTTTCCTCATCGCTGGCGACCTGCTCGACCGATTCCGGCACTTCCGGAGCGCGATCACGTTCGCCGCGTTCGACCGAGACGCGTTCGCCGGTGCCGTGCGAATCGCTGTCGGCTTCAGTGGCGACGTTCGTCATGTCGCTACCGCTATCCGAGCTGTCGCCCGGGCCAAGGGCATGGTTGTCGTGGCCCTTGCTCAATTGTCGATCGGAAGTCGGCAGGACGTCCGGATCCAGAGTGCTGGTTGCCATGATGCTGTACTCCTTTGCTAAATCGTTTTTGAATTGCGTTGCGGCGCGCGCAATTTGTGGCCTGCGCTCTCCTCTCCGCTATCAGTGCCATGCCATTCTGACCGGCGTTTCCGGCGGCTCGGGCATGCCGGGCTCGGGCGGATTAAGAGGCGGATCTTCCACCGGGTTGTATTCGTCCGGCGGGATGTCTTTAGACGGCGGTGCGGTCGGCGGCGTCTCTTGCGGTGTATGCATGCGCGCTCCTCCTCATTGCGGGTTCTGGTGAGGAATCGGATCCTGCGGCGGATTTGGATCCAGCGGCGGCACTTCTACCGGCGGGATGTCTTGTGGCTTGTGCATGGGATGTCCTTTCTGCTGCAATTGAAGCCCGGAAACGAACTCAGAGCGACGCCGGCCGGTGGCGCCACCGGCCACCAACGTCACAGCAACAGGCTACCCGCTGGCGCGGGCGCTGCGTATAGGACAAACACTTTTTCGGGCTTCCGCAACTCTTACGCCGGCGCAGCCGCAAGCGGCGAAGGTCGGCGATGCGTCATCCTTTCGCCGCCACGCGCTTGCGCCAGTACAGATGCATCAATGGCGTCGATGAAATGCCGTGCAACAGGATGGACAGGGCCAGCACCGTCAGCACATCCTGTGCGATGCGTGCCGCGAGCTTGTCATGCCAAAATTGCAGCACGAAGCACAGGTAGTAGAGCGAGCCGACGCCGCGAATGCCGAACCAGGCGATCAGCCAGCGATGCGAGATCTCGGTGCCGGAGCCGAGCAGCCCAAGCGCCACCGCAATCGGCCGCACGATAAAAAATAGCAGCCCTGCAATCAAGACGCCCTCGCGTGATAATCCATATTCGGACAAAAGAATGCCGATCAGCAGCACCATGAAAAACTCGGCGAAATGCTCCAGCTGCTGATTAAAGCCGAGCACGGTTTCGGTCAGGTAAACCGGCGCCTGTTCCGGATGTACGGCGGCGTTCTTGCCGCTGTCCTGCGCGGCAGCGATCAATTCGCCGGCCGGCTTGTCGCCGCTGCGGGCGGACTCCACCTGGCGCATCGCAAGACCGGCGGCGAACACCGCCAGGAAGCCGATGCCATGGATCAGCTCGGCCACGCCATAGGACAGCATGATGACGCCGATCGCCATGAATTCTTCCATGCCGAGCGCAAGGCCGAAACGCTGGCGAGCAAACAGCACCGTGCGCGACAAGGCCCAGCCTGCCAACGCACCGCAGCCGATGCCGGCAATCACGCCCCAGGCGACGAACCAGCCGAAGTGATCCACCTGAGCGATGTCATCGGTAACGCCCAGCAGCATCAATGCCAGCAGCACGAACGGATAAGCGCTGCCGTCATTGAGACCGCCCTCGCCGCTCAGACCGAATCTGAGTTGGTCCGGGTCATCGACGTTCTGGATCTGCACATCGGAAGCCAGCACCGGATCGGTCGGCGCCAAAATCGCGGCCAGCAACATGGCAACCGCAAACTGCAACCCGAACAGGAACGCGAGGCAGATCGCCAGCAATGGCACCGTGATCAGCATCGACACCACGCCCAGGCGCAACGGCAGCCACCACAAGCGGCTGCCCTCGCCACGGAAGGCCACGCGCAGTTTGAGGCCGACGGTGAATAGCGACAGCAACAAGGCCACGCGCGTGATCACGGTCAGCGCATCGGCGCGCGACTCAAGATCGATACGGATCAGCCCGACGCCGGAGGGGCCGAGCAGCCAGCCGATCGGCAGGTACAGCATGGCGGCGTTGAACGGCAGGCGCTCGAGCACCGGCTCGAGAAACACCATGAACATCAGCAGGATGCCGGCGATCAGGAAGTAGACGGTAGGGATGTCGATGTGCGCTCTCCGGTCGTGGCATGTGAATGAGCATGTGACAGCGGCAGCTGACTTCCGGGAAGGTCAGCTGCCGCAAGCGCGCCGATACATGACGCAGGATCAGTCGCAGAAAAAATCAGCTACGGCGAAGGTGCATGAACCATGGAAATTTGACGCCTCAGTGCTGCTCCGAAGCGGTGCCGTCCTGCTTGCGCGGCAGCAGTCCATCGTCGGCATTGGAGCCCGGGTCCTCGGTGCCGTCGGGTTCGACTTGGGCAACGGCTTGGGGCGGCGTCTCGGAATCAGAAACCGCGTCGGCAACCACGGGCGCAACTGCGACAAAACGCAGCAGTTCCGCCGACGCCGCAGGCAGCTCGCTGGCATGCGCTGAAACGTCTCGGGCATTTTGCCCGGTACCGGTTTCGACATAGTTGTCATCGCGCGCATCCGATTCATCGCCGGTCAGGTCGCCGCCAGCCTGTTGATCGGTGAAGCGCGGGGTACCTTGATACATCGGACGACCGAGCGGGTCTACAAAATTGGAGCGTGCCGGCGGTTGAGCTTGTTCCGGATTTTGACTTTGGCTTTGCCCCTGCCGCTGGCTTTGCTGCATTGACGTCTTGTCATCGGTCGTGGCGGTCATACTGCTCTCCTTGCCTGATTGATTTGCCGGTGTTCCAGGCGTGCTATGTGCCTGGCTTTCAATGAGGGCATGCAGGATCATGCTTTCGGCAAACATGTCACCGTGCCTAATGCTTGCGCGCAGAGCCGGACTTGCGGCCGCCGCCGGAGACTTTGTTTTCGGTCGCCCATGCACGACGTTCGGCCTCTTTATGGCCTACGCCGCGCTTTTCATAGCCGGCTTCGATATGCGCTGCCTGACGTTTCTGCTTGTCGGTATAGGAAGATTTATCGCCTCTGGGCATGATGAACTCCTTGAACATGAGATGTCGGACAGTTCATTTTAAGCAGCACTGCGCCGCTCGCCAGCAGGACAGTCACTTATTCCCCTGTAGGAGGATCAGCAGAAATGCAAAGTGAAAATAAAACGCGGAAATAAAACGCGGAAATAAAAAGCGGCATGCAGCGCAAACGCCACAGGCCGCAAAAAAAAGGAGTTAACCGGCCGCGAGCGCGGCGCTGACGATTTCCTGGGCTTCGGCAAAGATGCTCTCGAGATGCGTCTCGTCGCGGAAGCTTTCGGCGTAGATCTTGTAGATGCTCTCCGTGCCGGAAGGACGTGCCGCGAACCAGCCGTTGTCGCTGACGATCTTGACGCCGCCGAAGGCCTTGTCGTTGGCCGGCGCGGTGGTCAGGATCTGGCGGATTTCTTCGCCGGCCAGTTGGGTGGAACGTACATTTTCTGCCGACAGTTTCGATAACAGTTTTTTCTGCTCCGGCGTGGCGGCCGCCTCGATGCGGCCGTTGCAAGGCAAGCCCAGCTGTTCGGTCAGATCCTGATAGATTTCGCCCGGGTCGCGGCCGGTACGCGCGGTCATTTCGGCAGCCAGCAAAGCGGCGGTGATGCCGTCCTTGTCGGTGCTCCACGGCGTGCCGTCGAAACGCAGGAATGAGGCGCCTGCACTCTCTTCGCAACCGAAGCCGAGACTGCCATCTTGCAGCCCGTCGACAAACCATTTGAAGCCGATCGGCATTTCCTGCAATGGCCGATGCAACTGCGCGGCGACCCGATCAATCATCTGGCTGCTGACCAGCGTCTTGCCGACGCCGGTGTCGGCGCGCCATTCCGGGCGATGCTGGAACAGATAAGACACCGCGGCCGACAGGTAATGATTGGACGGCATCAGGCCGACGCTCTTGGTGACGATCCCGTGGCGATCATGATCGGTGTCGCAGGCGAAGGCGATATCGAATTTGTCCTTCAGCGAAATCAGTTCGCGCATTGCGTATTGCGACGATGGATCCATGCGGATCTGCGCGTCCCAGTCCATCGGCACGAAGCGGAAAGTCGGATCCACTTCCTTGTTCACGACGGTCAGTTTGAGGTCGTAGCGATCAGCGATGGCGCCCCAGTAATGCACGCCGGCGCCGCCCAACGGATCAACGCCGATACTGATGCCGGCGTCGCGGATCGCGCTGAGGTCGATGATGCCGGGCAAATCGTTGATGTACGTTTCCAGGTAATCGTACTGATGCGTGCTCGCGGCGCGCAGGGCGCGATCGTAAGGAATGCGCTTGACGTCGCGCACTGCGTTCTGAAGATAGACGTTGGCGCGCTTCTCGATCCAGTTGGTGACATTGGTGTCGGCCGGACCGCCGTTGGGCGTGTTGTACTTGAAGCCGCCGTTATCGGGAGGATTGTGCGAAGGGGTTATGACGATGCCGTCGGCCTGCGCCAGGGGATGCATGCGGTTATGCATGAGGATGGCGTGCGATATCGCCGGTGTGGGCGTGTATGGCGTTCCGCGCGACACCATGGTCTGCACGCCGTTGGCGGCAAGCACTTCGAGCGCGCTGGCGAAGGCCGGCGCCGATAACGCATGCGTATCGATGCCGATGAAGAGCGGAGCGCTGATGTTGCTCTCGGCACGATAGTCACAGATCGCTTGCGTGATCGCCAGGACATGCCATTCGTTGAAACTGTAATTGAGCGAACTGCCGCGATGTCCCGAGGTGCCGAACGCAACCTGATGCGACGCGATGCCCGCGTCGGGACGCAGACTGTAATAGCTGGTCACCAGCCCCGGCACGTCGACCAGGGAAGAAGTAGCGGCGCGTTGACCGGCCAGAGGACTGATGCTGCTCATGTCGTATCGTTTCTCGGAATAGGGAATGAATCTCAAGGGAGGAATTGCCGTACCACGCGGCGTTAAAACCGCAGGCACTGCTGCGACCGAACCGCCATGCGGCGTGAATTCCTCTGACCCGCCATTGTAGCGCCGACAGCAGCTGACGCGTGCGCACTTGCACACTCGCTGAAGTGGCGAAGAAAAATGTTGCGACGAAAAATGTTGGGACGAGACGATCCGGATAAACAGCCGGATCGTCCCGGCCGTCAGAGGCGTTACGCCATGCTGATCATGGGCAGGGAATAACCCGCTTCGCGCAGCTTGCTGCGGCGCGCCTTGTTGGCCGCTGCAAGTTCTTGCAGGGACATCGCGCGTTCTTCCGAATAACTGCGCGTGATGCTGCTCTGCTCCACGGTCGCCAAGGCCTGCGCCAGCCGCGGATAAAGATTTTCGCGGCGGCGCTGATTGGCTTGGGCAAGTTGCGCTTTGACATCCTCAGTCAGTACATGCGGCTGGCTGGGCTGGTAAGGCTGCGACACACTGGAAAACGTACGCGTGGGCTTCACCGGGCTGCCTGACGCGACGCCTGATGAATGGATGGAAATGATTCTGTCGTTGGTTTCTGTAGTCTGCATGATCTTCACTCCCGCAATGAAGGAATCTTCTGCACGTTTTGACTGTACACGAGATATCGACTGCGAACGATACATGAGTGACAACGTCCGCAGTCTTCTTTGTACTCTTTCTTTGTACTCTTTTTTTCCGTACGCCAACAGGCCGCGCCGACGGCGGCGCCAAGCCCGGCTAAGCGCGTCGGATGAGCCTGAGGATCAGCAGAAGGACGACCGCGCCGATAGTAGCGGTAACGATGGACGCAGCGATGCCGCCGCCCACGCCGATGCCCAGCAAACCGGCCAGCCAGCCGCCGATGAAGGCGCCGACAATACCTACCAGAATATCCACCAGCAAGCCGAAGCCGCCGCCCTTGACGAGTACGCCGGCGAGCCAGCCTGCGACTGCGCCGATGATCAGCCAGACAATAATTCCATGAGACATGATGTTCCCTTTCAAAGTTATTTTTCTTGAAACCCCCACTGCAACCCCAACGCAACACATGAAGTCATATGAAGTCACCGTGGAGGCGCAAGCGGTTGACAGAATCTTATTTGCCGAACTGAAACTGCAATATCGGACAGCGGCCAATTCCCTTGTAGGACAAGCGGCAAGCACACACGTTCAGGGGTCGCTCGGCTTGTCCTGCATTCTCGAATTCCTACAAATCAAAAGGAATGTTTCCTATAGCCAAACACCGGTCGAATTTTTTATGCTGGCGTCAACTAATTAACGGGGGAACACCGTGCATCAGCTTCGCAGGGTCCAAACGTACATCAACAACCGCCTTGGCCGCCGGTTTTTCTCACCTGGGCCTGTCCATATTCCTCCTTCGTTCAATCATCAAGGAACATCATGAAAAAAATCACTAAAGCCGTCTTCCCCGTTGCGGGCCTCGGCAGCCGCTTTTTGCCTGCCACCAAAGCGCAGCCAAAAGAAATGCTGCCGATCGTCGACAAGCCGCTGATCCAGTACGCGGTTGAAGAAGCCGTTGCAGCTGGCATTACCGAAATGATCTTCATCACCGGCCGCAACAAGCGTGCAATCGAAGACCATTTCGATACGGCATATGAGTTGGAAACCGAACTCGAAGCCGCCGGCAAAACCAAGCTGCTGGAATTTGCGCGCAACGTCATTCCCAAGCATGTCAATTGCGTCTACATCCGCCAGTCGGCGCCGCTGGGTCTGGGCCATGCCGTGCTGTGCGCCAAACCGCTGGTCGGCGATGAACCGTTCGCCGTCGTGCTGGCGGACGATTTCATGGACGCGCCGGAAGGCGGCAAGAATGTGCTGGCGCAGATGCTGGACGTGTTCGAGACCGAGCAAAAAAGCCTGCTCGCCGTGCAGGACGTACCGCGCAGCGACACCAGACAATACGGCATCGTCAGCACCGGTCCCGGCAGCGCGCACAGCGATCGCCTCGACGTCATCAGCGGCATCGTTGAGAAGCCTGCGCCGGACGTCGCGCCCTCCACGCTCGCCGTGGTCGGCCGCTATGTGCTGACCCCGGGTATCTTCGAACGCCTGGAAAACATCGGCAAAGGCGCCGGCGGCGAGATCCAGCTGACCGACGGCATCGCCGACCTGATGCGCGACGAAACCATCCTCGCCTATCGTTACGAAGGCCAGCGCTACGACTGCGGCTCCAAGCTGGGCTACCTCAAGGCCACGGTGGCGATGGGCGCCAAGCACGCCGAAGTCGGCAAGGAATTCAGCGAATACCTGCATGAGGTCCACGCCGCCGAAGAAGAAAAGAATATCGCGCAGCCGCCGGTCCAGCTGGCCAAGATTGCCTGAGCCGGCGCCCGCAGGTCCAGGCAGGGATTTCCCGTAGCGCCGTAGTCTCCTGTAGTTCGCAGTCGTTTTTTCATTCACCTTCCCCTCTTGGCCTGTCCTCGTCATCTCAACGATGGCGACGACAGGCTCCTTTTTTGCGGCGACGCCCGCAGTTCACACGCTTGAAACACGCTTGTCATTTTGCTGCCGCAATTGTGTGCAAGAATGAGGGAGGACAGCAGTCCCTACAGCCCCACAATGACGTTGCGCCCAAGGAGCCGGCAGCCGCATGGATTCGAAGCTACCTGAACTGATCGAACTGGAACGCATCATCCAGGCTGGCGCGCCGCTGCTGGAAGCGCGCTCCGCCTGCAACGTCGAATTCCGTGGGTGTCACTTTCCGGTGTACGTGCTCAGCATCGGCAGCACCGATCCGCAAGCGCCGGCGGTCGGATTTTTCGGCGGCGTACATGGGCTGGAACGCATCGGCACGCGCATTTTGCTAGCCTTCCTGCGCAGCCTGCTGGGCCGCCTCAAGTGGGACAAGGTGCTGCATCATCAACTCGAATCGGTACGGTTGATCTTCATGCCGCTGGTCAATCCGGCCGGCATGTGGAACAACACCCGTTGCAACGCCAACGGTATCGACCTGATGCGCAACGCGCCGGTCGATTCGCTGGAAAAAGTCCCCTTCATGCTCGGCGGCCAGCGCTTCAGCGCCCGCCTGCCCTGGTATCGCGGCCCGGCCGACGCACCGATGCAGGCCGAAGCGCAGGCACTGTGCGATGTCGTGCGGCACGAACTGAGCAGCCGCAAATTCAGTGTCGCGCTCGATTGCCATTCGGGTTTCGGCCTGCAGGACCGCATCTGGTTTCCGTTCGCGCACAGTTCGCAACCGATACGCCACATGCCGCAAATCCAGGCGCTTCAGGACTTGTTCAGCCAGACCTACGCCGACCACAATTACCTGTTCGAACCGCAGAGCATGCAATACCTGACGCATGGCGATTTGTGGGATTACCTGTATCTGCAGACTGCGGCGGAGACCGATCACGTGTTTCTGCCGCTGACGCTGGAGATGGGTTCGTGGCGCTGGGTGAAGAAGAACCCGCGCCAGTTGTTCTCGCGCGCCGGCATGTTCAATCCCAACAAACCACACCGCCTGCAACGCGTACTGCGCAGTCATCTGGTGTGGTTCGATTTCCTCACGCGCGCCGCTTGCGCGCATCAGCATTGGCTGCCCAGCGAAGACGGCAGCACCCCGGTCATGGTGACGCCGGCATGAGGCCGTGGATCCTGTTGCGCGGCCTCATGCGCGAGACCCGGCATTGGGGCGAATTTCCGCAGGTGTTGGCGGCGCATTTTCCGGCCGCCGGGATTGTCATGCTCGATCTGCCCGGCAACGGCAGCCTGCACCGTCAGCGCAGTCCGGACTATGTGCACGACATGAGCGAAGCCTGCCGCCGCCAGTTACAGGAGCGCGGCATCGCGCCGCCCTATAACCTGCTGGCGCTGTCGCTCGGCGCCATGGTCGCCTGCGACTGGGCGACGCGGCATCCCAGCGAGGTCGACAAGGCGGTGCTGATCAACACCAGCCTTCGCCCTTTCAGTCCGTTCCATCAACGCCTGCGGCCGCGCAATTATGCGACCTTGCTGCGACTGGCCATCGGCAAGGACGACGACGCCTGGCGCGAACGCACCATCCTGCGGCTGACCAGCAATCGCCATCCGCCGGCGCGACTGCTTAGCGAATGGATGCGCTATCTGCGTGAACGGCCGGTGACGCGCGCCAACGCCTTGCGTCAATTGTCGGCGGCGATGCGTTATGAAGCGCCGCGGCAACCACCGGGTGCAGACTTGCTGGTGTTGTGCGGGATGGGCGACCGGCTGGTCAATCCGCATTGTTCCATAACGCTTGCACAGCAATGGCAGGCGCCGCTGCGCGCGCATGAGAACGCGGGACATGACCTGACACTGGATGAGCCGGAATGGGTAGCACGGCAGGTACACGACTGGATATCGGCGGCAGGGGCATCGTGATGCAACCCACATTCAAATGACGATGGCAACGATTACATTGCTTTCATTTGAAAGAAAAATCGGTAAAAGATACTGAAAACAGGCAGGTATTGCGTTTGCGATTGCCGAATGCGGCAAAAAAATATATATTGTTTATATTATTTTTCAAGGGAGCGACCATGGCAATACAAAAACCTCAGGCAAAAACAGCTGTTCGTGCAACAGCAACAAAGCCTGCAGCAAAGTCAGCAATCAAGCCGGCAGTCAAAGCAGCAGTGAAGACTCCTGCTGCAAAGAAGCCGGCAGTAAAGAAGATCGCAGCCAAGCCGGCAGTCGCCGCCAAGACCGTACCCGCCAAGAAGCCGGTCGTCAAGGCCGTTGTACCGGCACTGAAGAAGCCGCTGGCGCCGATCGCCAAGACCACCGTGAAACCGGTCACAAAGCCGATTGCCAAAGCCGTCGCCAAGATCGAAAAGAAGGCCGAACTGAAGCTCAAGAAAGTCAAGCAAGTGCGTGACAGCTTCACCATGCCGGAAACCGAATACGAAGTCCTGGGCCAGGTCAAGAAAGCCTGCCTCAAGGCTGGATTTGAAATCAAGAAAAGCGATCTCCTGCGCATCGGCGTGTCGCTGATCAAGAACCTGGAAACCGGCAAGCTGAAGACGCTGCTGGCAGGCTTGACGCCATTGAAGGTCGGCCGTCCGAAGAAATAAGCAAGCGCCGTCATCTGTACATCATCCCCGGACGCAGGACACGGACTTGCCGGGGATGAAGTCTTCATTGATTATTCACCGCCAGGTTTCACCGCTCCCCTTCCGCACCAATCCCTACTGCATCACATCAGAACACCGGCAAGCGCTCCAGCGTATGCCGCGATCCCGTCTCCTCGCCTTCCGCAGGCAGGATGGCAATCGTCTTTAATCCCGGCTTGAGTTTCACTGCATGAACGCGCGGCCCCGCCACGACCTGTTCGCCTTCGGGGAAAATCGTCCACACTTCTTCGCCGTATTTGAGCGCTTCCAGGACGTGGATGATATGGCTTTCGCTCGGTGTGCTGGTCCAGCGATTGGTGTCGGTGTCCGCCAGCCCCCAGCGCACGTATTGCACGTGGCCTTGCTTGTTGAAGCTGACGGCGGTAATGATGCGAATGACGGGCATGTAGTCCTGGGCAGTTGATTGGTTTGAGTGCGTTGATTGTTCCGCGGGTAGTTTACTTCTTGCCGCCGATGGTTTTCAGCGGTGTCCATTTCTGGTTGCGGACCTGGTAAATGGTGAACACAGGATTGGCAAGATTGCCCTCCTCGTCGAACGCCACCGGCCCGGTCAGGCCATTGTGCCTGACCTGATGCATCGCTGCCACTATCCGGTGCCGCTCGAGCGAGTTGGCTTGCCGTATTGCCGCCACCAACACCTGCACTGCATCATAGGAAAACGGCGCATACAAGCCCATGTCGTCGCCGTGACGGCTCTTGTAGGCCTTGTCGAACTGTTGCCATTGCGCGCCCTTGTAGGACGCGGGACCCGGCTCCAGCGCGATGGTGCCGTTGCCGGCCTCACCTGCGGCCTTCAGGAACTGCGGCCCCACCGTGCCGCCGACGCCGATCAGCGGCGCCTCGATGCCGAAGCGGCGCAACTCGCGCGCCAGTTGCCCGGCCTGTGCATCGAGACCACCGAAAAAGACGGCATCGGGATTCTGTTGCCGAATGTTCTTGAGCACCGCGTTGAAATCCGAGGTGCGACTGCTGATGCCGTATTGACTGACGATATTGCCCCTGAATGATTCGACCGACTGCGCGAACTGCCTGGCGTAGCCGTTGCCGAACGGGGTCTGGTCGTCGATGACGGCGATGCGCTGCGCCTTCAGTTGGCGCACCACGTATTCGGCGGTGTAATACGCGTTCTCGTCGTCATGCGGCACAATACGGAAAGCGGTCGGGAAGGATTGCTGGGTGTAGGCATGCGAGGTGGTCGCCTGCGCGATCTGCACCACATCGGCCTTGTTGTAGATGTGCGAAGCCGGGATGCCGACGCCCGAGTTCCAGTGACCGATCACGCCGACGACACCGCTCTTGACCAGGTAGTCCGCCACCAGCAAACCGGTGCGCATATCGGAGCGGTCGTCCTGCACCAGCAGCTTGAACACCAGCTTGTGGCCGTTGATGTGGAGGCCTTGCCGGTTGGCATCCTCCACTGCGATTTCCGCCGCCTGCACCAGACTGGCGCCGATGGAGCCGGATGCGCCGGTCAACGGCGCCGCGTAACCTATCAATACCGTCCGGTCTTCGGCCGTTGCAGCCACGGACAACAACGCTGCCGCGCCGAAGCACAGCAGTTTCAAAAAACCCAGCAGCTTCATTCGTTCGTTTCCCCAGATTCTCAACAAGTCGCTTGCATGAAAGACATCGATAACCTGAACGGATATCGCAAGTTTTATGCCTCCCCGAGGGAATGTACCTCAAACAACGGCTGCCGAGTATGACAAATAAAAGAACGCGGTCGTGAGGAAATTGCTGCCAATGCTGCAGCGGAATATCCAAGGATCAGAAGGCCGGGTTCAAAAAGCCAATTCTCCCGCGACGTCCTGTCCGACCGCGAGCAGATTGCCCCAGCCCTGCATCACGATCGCGTTCTGACCGAACGTCAGGCCGCCGCCGACGCGCTCGTTGGCGCGGTAAACGGCCATCGTGTCGAGCGGCTCATCAGGCCAGTCGGCGTCGCGCAGGCCGGTCTGCTGATCGATGCCGGGCACCGGGCAGCGCGCACACGGCTTGACCAGCCTGAGCACGACTTCCCTGCCGGCCGGACCGAAGCTCAGCGTATCGAGATAATCCTCTTCGTAGGCTTCCAGCCCGGACAACACCAGGTTGGGCCGGAAGCGATCCATCGGCAACGCCGGCGCGCCCTTCTTTTGCAGGCGCCGGTTCAGGTCTTGCAGCGATGCTTCGCCCACCACCAGGATGGGAAAACCGTCGGAAAATTGCGTCGTCGCCATGAGGTCGCCGGTCCAGCGCGGACTGCAGATGCGCCGGGCCTGCGGATCGAAACGCACCAGCCGCACGTCGGCCTGCAGGTAATCCGAAAACCAGCGATGGGCAGCGGCGCCGCAGTCAAGCGCTTCGACGCCGTCATCCCAGATCGTCACCGCCAATCTGCCGGCGCCGTCCTCGATGCGCGACGGCAAATGAAGGTCGGCCATACCCGGCGCACGCACGGTCAGCAACGCAGGCGTATCGTGTTCCAACGCTGTCGAGATGGTCGCCAGGCGTCCATGTTCGCGTTGCGACAGGAAATGCCCGTCACTGTCGACCAACATCCAGCTGCGATCCAGATTCAGGCCAAACTCGCCGACGGCGGCTTGCGGCAAGCTGATGCCGCCGCAGGATTTGATGGGATAGATGTGCAAGGCGCTCAAGGTAATCATGGGTCGGTCTTCACTGGGATATTTTTCTGATCTGGGACAATGCGAATGGCGTCGACCTGTACTTGCGCCGGGCATGCGACAATCCGCTTTCGCCGGACTGCCTGCAGTCCATTGCCGGGTTCACCACATATGGATCACTTTTGCCATGATGCTCTTCGCCAAATATTTGCATATTCTCGGTTTCACCGTCTGGGTCGGCGGCATGTTCTTCGCCTACCTGTGTCTGCGTCCGGTTGCGGCCGCCGTGTTGCAACCGCCCGCGCGACTTGCGTTGTGGAACGGCGTGTTCGGCAAGTTCTTCACGTGGGTGTGGCTGGCGATCGCGCTGATCCTCGCCAGCGGCCTGCCCATGATGGCGCAGATGGGCAAGCCGCCGGTATACATCTCCGGCATGGCCGGGCTCGGGATCCTGATGATGCTGATCTTTGCGCATCTCTTCTTCGCACCCTACAAGCGCCTCAGGCGCGCCGTCGCCGCGGAAGACTGGACCGCCGGCGGCGCAGCGCTGGGACAGATCCGGCGCATCGTCGGCATCAACCTGATCCTCGGACTGATCGTCGTCACCCTCGGCGCGCTCGGACCGCTGCTCACACAGGTTTAAGCTTTGCGGACGGCCTTGTCTTTCGACGGGACTTCCTTTTCACCGCGCAGCATGGCCTTGATGCCGCGGATCGCCTGGCGGATGCGCGCTTCATTTTCGATCAGCGCGAAGCGCACGTATTCATCGCCGTATTCGCCGAAGCCGATGCCGGGCGAGACGCAGACCTTGGCCTTTTCCAGCAACTGACGCGCAAATTCCAGCGAGCCGAGATGGCGGTAGGCCTCGGGAATGCGCGCCCAGATGTACATGGACGCCTTCGGCACATCAACCATCCAACCGGCTTCATGCAAGCCTTTGACCAGCACGTTGCGACGGCTTTCGTAATTGGCGCGGATTTCTTCCACGCAGGATTGGTCGCCTTCCAGCGCAGCAATCGCCGCCACCTGCACCGGCGTGAAACTGCCGTAGTCATGGTAACTCTTGATGCGCGCCAACGCCGCCACCAGTTCCTTGTTGCCGACCATGAAACCGATGCGCCAGCCGGCCATGTTGTAGCTCTTGGACAGCGTGAAAAATTCCACCGCGACTTCGCGTGCGCCTTCGACCTGCATGATGGAGGGCGCCTTCCAGCCGTCGAAGGTAATGTCGGCGTAAGCCAGGTCATGCACCACCAGGATGTTGTGCTCGCGCGCCAGCTTGATCACGCGCTCGAAGAATTCCAACTCCACGCATTGCGCGGTCGGATTCGACGGGAAGCCCAGCACCATCATCTTCGGCTTGGGATAGCTCTCGCGGATCGCGCGCTCCAGTTCGGAGAAGAAGTCCACGTCCGGGCTCATGCGCACCGAGCGGATGTCGGCGCCGGCAATCACCGCGCCGTAGATATGAATCGGGTAACTCGGGTTCGGCACCAGCACGGTATCGCCCTTGTCCAGCGTCGCCAGCATCAGATGCGCCAGGCCTTCCTTGGAGCCGATCGTGACGATCGCTTCACTGTCCGGGTTGAACTCGACGTCATAGCGGCTCTTGTACCAGTGCGCGATGGCGCGGCGCAGACGCGGAATGCCTTTCGAGGCGGAATAGCCGTGCGTGTCGGGGCGCTGCGCCACCTCGACCAGCTTCTCGACGATGTGCGGCGGCGTGGCGCCGTCGGGGTTTCCCATCGACATGTCGATGATGTCCTCGCCACGGCGGCGCGCAGCCATCTTGAGCTCGGCGGTGATATTGAAAACGTAGGGGGGAAGACGATCGATGCGCGCAAAGCTGCGCGGACTGCGGGATTGAGTCATGTTGTACTTTCACGTGAGCGCCCGGAACCGTCCGAGCGACGTTGGACCCAGGAGGTCCGTTGACGATTCTACGTCAACTGTTTCGCGCTTGGGAAGAGGTCGTGTGCAAAAATATTTCCTTCATCCCACGTCCAGAAAATCTCAACAATCCAGGACGAACTATGGCTTCACGCCTTCCTGCGCCAGGAACGTGATCAGGCTGCGCACGCGCGCCGGCAACAGGCGTCCCGGCAAATGCAAGGCATACACGTGGTCTCCGATGCCGACTTCCACCTGCGCCTCCGGCAGCAGATTCACCAACCGTCCCGACGCCAGGTCTTCGGTGACGAAGTAATCGGGCATCACCGCCACGCACAGCGAGCGGCGCGCCGCTTCGCGCACCACGTCGAGATCGTTCGACAGCAGCACCGTCTCTTTCGCCAGCGGCATGGCGACGCCGCCGCGCGCGATCAGCGGCTGCGTGAACTGCCGGCTGCGCGAGAAGCCCGCCAGCGGCAGTGCCGCCAGGTTGCCGGCCGCGAGCTCGGCGGCGTAACGACCGGCAAGGTCGGGACTGGCGCACAGCCGCCACGAAATGCCGAACAATTTCTTCGCCACCACGTCGTCAGGCAACGTCGACGCCACGCGAATCGCCAGGTCCACCGGATCGCTGGTGATATCAACCGCCTGCTCGCTGAAACGCAAGTCCACCTGCACGCGCGGATTGGCCTGCATGTAGGACATCAGCAGCGGCTTGAGCCACACCGAACCCAAGGTCAGCGGCGCCGAAATCCTTACCAGTCCGGCAGTGTCTTCGTTAAGGCCGTGCGCCAGCATGTTGGCGTCCTTGAGGATGTCGGCCATGCGGTCTGCGTGTTCGGCCAACCGGTAGCCGGCTTCGGTCAAGCCGACCCGGCGCGTGGTGCGCATCAGCAACTGGCAACCCAGTCGCCCTTCGATCGCCTTGATGCGATGGCTCAGCGCGGAACGGGACAGACTCAGCGCCTTGGCGGCCTTGCTCAGGCTGCCGGCCTTGGCGACGTGGCAAAAGATGATGAGGGAATTGGCGTCGAGGCTCATATTGGTGAGTTAAGTTCAACAAATTGATGAAGACAGCATAGCTTATGCGAACACGAAACGCTTCCTACAATAAGGACGCCACAACAATTTCGTGATTTACGACCCGATTCCGTCATCCATTACCTCCATGCGCATTGAATCGCCCATCCAGATCGAAGCGACCGACGGCTACCTGCTCGGCGCGACGCTGTTCTATACCGGCGAGGCGCCGTTGCCCGGGCGTGTCGCCATCGTCAATTGCGCCACCGGCGTCAAGGCTGCTTATTACGCACGCTATGCGCGCTTCCTGGCCGACCACGGCTATCTCGCGATTACCTGGGACTACCGCGGCATCGGCGCCTCGCGCGCAGATTCGCTGCGGCGGCTGCGCGCCGGCAAGTTCGACTGGGGCAGCAAGGACTTCGAAGGCGTCTTGCAATGGGTTGCGAACAATTTCCCCGACAGCGAAATCCACGTCGTCGGACATAGCATCGGCGGCGTCATGCCCGGTTACGCGGCGTCGAACTGGCGCATCGACCGCTTGCTGGTCGTGGGCGCGCAATACGCCTATTGGCGCGACTATGCGCCCGCCGTCCGCAGGCGGATGTTCCTGAAATGGCATGTATTGATGCCGCTGCTGACTGCGGTGACGGGCTATTTCCCCGGGCGCCTGCTGGGCTGGCTGGAAGACTTGCCGGCCGGCGTCGCGCTTGAGTGGGCATTCCGCCGCGCCGCGCTGGAACATCCCGACGCCGCGCGCGTGCAATATTTCGGCAATCTGGGCGGCCCGATCCTGGCCTATACGATCAGCGACGATCCGTTCGGCACGCCCGCTGCGGTGACGCGCCTGCTGCATTACTACACCGGCAGCACCCGCACGCTGGTGAGCCTGACGCCGACCGATCTGCACATCAGCGAGATCGGCCACTTCGCCTTCTTCCACGAACGCTTCCGCCAGAGCCTGTGGAACGAAACGCTGCAATGGCTGAACTCGGGCGCGACGCGCCGACGCATCCTGGAAGAATGGCCGGCGGCGACGGCGACCTAGGTGCGCACTGCCCGCTTCTCCGGCAATGCACCGATGGCGATGCCCATGATGATCAACGCCATCGACGCCACCAGGCTGAACTCCAGCGTTTCGCCCAGGGCCAGCGACGAGCAGACGATACCGAACACCGGTACGCCGAGCAGGCCCAGCGAAGTGGTCATCGCCGGCAGCGAATGATTGACTTTGTTGATTGCCCAGTAAGCGATGGCAATGCCGAACGTCGCGCTATACAGTTGCAGCCCGATCACCTGCGCGCTCAGATCGAGCTGCGGCGGACCTTCAAACAACCACGCGCAAGGCACCAGCACGCAGCTGGCGGTCAGCGCCTGCCACACCAGCAGGTCGAACGGTTCTCCGATCCAGCGGTGGCCGCGTACGTACAGGATGCTTGCGGCCCAGAACATCGCTCCCAGCAAGATAAGGCCGTTGCCGAGCACCGAATCGTGATTGCTCCAATCGAAGGCCAGCGGATTGAAGATCAGCACCAGTCCGAACAAACCGAATACGGTGCCGATCGCGCGCCGTAACGTGAATGCTTCGCCCAGAAACAGGCGCGCACAAGGCGCGACCCACATCGGCGTGGTGTAGGCCAGCACCACCGAACGGCCGGCGGCAACGTGCTGCATGCCGACGTTGCCGAGTATCGAATAGGCGGTCATGTGCAGCAGGCCGACGCTGAACACCACCGGCAGGTCGCCGCGCTGCGGCAGGACCAAACGGCCGCGCGCCAGGCACAGGATCAGCAGCACCACCGTACCGATGCACGAACGTATCGCCGTCGACCAGATCGGCGACATGTAGTGCAGGATGGCTTTATTGACCGGCCAGGTGGTACCCCATATCAATACAACGACGCCAAGGAGGACGACGGCCTGACGGGACGACAAACTGGATTCGCGCATGATTTGTGAAATGAGTTTTACTTGTTATGGATAAATCGAAGACGCCATTTTATTGCCGGGTGGTTTATTTTTTCGCGCACCAACGCAACATCAACGCGCCATCAATGCCCCGAGACTCTCGCGCTGCCGTCCTTGCGCATCAAAATTCTCCGGATCGAGCCAGTGCTCGAAGGCACTCTTGACCTGCGGCCATTCGCTGTCGATGATCGAGAACCACGCTGTGTCGCGGCTGCGGTTCTTGTACACCACGGCCTGACGGAACACGCCTTCGAAGGTGAATCCGTAGCGTGCAGCCGCAGCGCGCGACGGTGCATTGAGGCTGTCGCACTTCCATTCGTAGCGGCGATAGCCGAGTTCATCGAAGGCGCGCCGCATCATCAGGAACATTGCTTCGGTGGCGGCGCGGGTGCGCTGCAGACGCAGCGAAAAATTGATGTTGCCAACCTCGATCACACCGAAATTGGGATCGATGCGCATGAAGGAAGCGACGCCCACCGCTTCATCGCTGTCCAGATTGATGATGGCGTGCATCATCGGATCCTTGCTGACGCTCATCTTGTCGACCCATGCGCGATATTCATCAATGCCGTTCGGCGGCTCAACGAACAGATAGGTGAAATTACGGCCCTCGGCATCATCGCCGTTGGCGTCGAACAATTGGTCCGCATGCGCCGGACGGATCGGCTCGACGCGGCAGTAACGCCCGTACATGGCGGTTGTCGGCGGTAGCTGGCATGGCGTCCAGTCCGGCAAAGGGGCGCCGACCGGTTGGCCGAACCGGTTCTGTGTTGCTGAGTTTGCAGAGGTCGTCATGGCAGATATGTTCGTGGTTTTCTTGAAGAATTGTTGAGCATGTTGCACAGATTAATGATAAATTTGGTCTTCTAAAAGAGCCAATATCCTCTATTTTCATCAGACCAATGCAAAACAGCATCCACGCCTCGCCATTTCCGTTCGACCTGACCGGGCTGCACCTCGCGCCCGGCAAAGGTCTCGCCGTGCAGCTGTATCAAAGCTTGCGCGACCGCATCCTCAAGGGTCAGATCGATCGCCAGGTAAAGCTGCCGACCACGCGTGAACTGGCGCTGGCGCTCAGCATCTCGCGCACCACGGTAGTCCGCGCCTACGACCAGCTGTACGCCGAGGGCTACATCAGCGCGCGCGTCGGCGACGGCACCTACGTCTCGGCGCCGGCCAGCGACATCGCGCGCACGCCGGCGGCCGGCGGGATCGACATCGCACCGCGCCTGTCCGAACTCGGACAGCGCATGGCGCTGCCCGCCAAGGTGCTGCCACCGCCCGGCAAACCGCGCACCTTCCGCATCGGCGTGCCGGCGCTGGACCTGTTCCCGGGCGACGTCTGGGCGCGCCTGCAGGCTGATTTCTGGCGGCGCGGCACCGAGAACCGCATCGGCTACAGCGATCCTGCCGGCGATCCGCAGTTACGCGAAATGCTGGCCGGCTACCTGCGCAATTCGCGCGGACTGGTGTGCGATCCGGACCAGATCATCATCACCGCCGGCACCCAGCAGGCGCTGTTCATGTGCGCGCAATTGCTGCTCAATCCGGGCGACACCGCCGCGATGGAAAATCCCGGCTATCCGCGCGCCGCATCGGCACTGACGCTCAACGGCGGCAAGCTGGTCGGCATCGGCGTCGACGCCGAGGGCATCATCACGCAAGAGTTGCATGCCCATCCCGACGTGCGCCTGGCCTATGTCACGCCGTCGCACCAATATCCCAGCGGCGTCACGCTGTCGCTGGCGCGCCGGCTTGATCTGCTGGCCTGGGCCGAAGCCAACCAGAGCTATATCCTGGAAGACGACTACGACGGCGAATACCGCTACAGCGGCACGCCGCTGGCCTTGCTGGCCTCGCTCGACCGCAGCGGCCGCGTGCTGCATATGGGCACATTTTCGAAGATCGCCTTCCCCGGTCTGCGACTCGGCTACATCGTCGCGCCGCCGGCGCTGGCGACGCCGCTGATCAACCTGCGCATGCAGTATGATCGCCACTCTTCGGTGCCGGAGCAAGCGGTGATGGCGGAGTTCATGGCGCAAGGCCATTTCCAGCGCCACGTGCGCCGCATGCGCCGCGCCAGCCGCGCGCGCCGCGACGCCATGGTCGACGGCTGGCAACGCCATCAGCCGGGCGGCATCAGCCTGCCGCAAATCAATGCCGGCCTGCATTGCTCGGTGCGGGTGCCGACCATCAGGCAGCAGGACGACATGATCAATCGCGCCGCCGAAGCAGGCATAGAGATCGACGGCCTGACGCGCTTCTGGCTGCCCGGCTCCGCGCGTCGCCACGAAGCCGGACTGGTGATGGGTTTCGGCGGCGCCGATGAGGCCGCCATCACCGCCGCGATCAAGACGCTGGCGAAGATCTGGCGCTGAAGCCAGGCATCGCCCAACACCGCAGACAAGAACAACACGGGAATGGAATAACGCATGGATGTAGCCATCCTGGGGACACGGCTCTACCTCGGCATCAGTGAGGCGACTTTCCGCAAGATCGTATTGAGCCTGCTGACGCTGTCGGGCGTTGCCTTGCTGGCGTCAGCGCTACCGAAATTGATCGGATAACGCTAACGCGCCAGCAAGCCGACGAACACCGGGATCAGCCACGGCGCCAGAAACGCCGTCAGCACGCCATTGAGGCCCATGCCGAGACCGGCAAAGGCGCCCATTTCCTGATTCACCTGAAATGCCCGCGCGGTGCCGATGCCATGCGAGGTCACGCCGAGCGCAAAACCGCGCACCTCGGGCGAATCGATGCGCATGCGGTTGAACAGGAAGCGCGCCGCCACCGCGCCGAAAATCCCCGTACCGATCACCAGCACCGCCGTCAACGCCGGCAAGCCGCCGAGTTTTTCGGCCACGCCCATGGCGATCGGCGTGGTGGCCGACTTGGGTCCGATCGAAAACGCCAGTTGCGGCGAGCCGCCCAGCAAGATCGTCAGCACCACCGCCGACACGATCGCCGTGGCCGAACCTGCCAGCAGGCCGCAAGCCAGCGGCAGGAAGGATTTGCGCAGCCGCGGCAACTGGCGCGCCAACGGAATCGCCAACGCCACCGTGGCCGGGCCCAGCAGGAAGTGGACGAATTGCGCGCCGGCGAAGTATTCGCTGTACGGCATGCCGCTCAGCAGCAGCACGGTGCTGACCAGCGCAATCGCGATCGCCACCGGATTGGCCAGCGGCGAAAATTTGCAACGGCTGTAGATCCAGTAAGCCACGACGTAGGCGCACAAGGTCAGCGTCAGCCCCAGCAACGGCGACGCCGCCAGATAGACCCAGATCAGGCCGAATTGCGGCAGATCACGCATGATCGCCCTCGCCGTCTTTCTTGTCGCCGTCAGTATGGCGATTCTGCTGATCTTGCCGGTTCTGCCAGTTCATCACCGCCCGCGTGACCGCGGCAGTCACAGCCAGCGTCAGCAAGGTGCTCACCACCACCGCCAGGATTACCGTCAGCCAATGGCCGCGCACTTGTCCTGCGGTAGCAACGATGCCGACGCCGGCCGGCACGAACAGCAACGACAGATGGCGCAGCAATTCGCTGCCGGTGGCTTCGATCCGGTCCAGCAAGGGCGGATAAGCGACCAGCGTGAAGAACAGCAGCAACATGCCCACGACGGGACCGGGAATGGGGAGTTTCAGGGCGAAGGTGATGCCCTCGCCCAGGCACTGGAACACCAGCAGGGTCGCGAAACTGGCAAGCATTTCACTTCCTCCGTGGTGGTTGGATGTCGGATGAGACCGATCAGGACAGCTTGGCTTCGTCGAAACGGTGGGACAACTCGGCGCGCAGTTTCTTGCGCAGCTTGGCGGCTTCGAAGCGGCGCTTTTCTTCGCCCGTGAACGGACGCAGCGACGGCACCGCGACCGGCTTGCGCTCGCCGTCGACCGCCACCATGGTGAAGAAGCAGCTGTTGACGTGACGCACTTCCTGGGTGCGGATGTTTTCAGCGACCACCTTGATGCCGACTTCCATCGACGAGGTGCCGGTGTGGTTCACACTGGCCAGGAAGCTCACCAGTTCACCGACATGGATAGGCTGGCGGAACATCACCTGGTCCACGCTCAGCGTCACCACGTACTGACCGGCGTAGCGGCTGGCGCAGGCATAGGCGACCTGATCGAGGAACTTGAGAATGGTGCCGCCGTGCACATTGCCGGAGAAATTGGCCATGTCGGGCGTCATCAGGACGGTCATGGTGAGTTGGTGAGATGGCATGTCCATGGTGAGCGGCTTTCTCTTGTTTGACTTGGTCGGATTCTATGCTGGGTTTAACGTCACCGGCGCGACTTACTTGAACAAAACGGCGTACGGGCGCGACAAGCCGGCAAGACTATCGCGAATAGTCTTGCCAGGCAAGTTTCCCGTCTCGTGGGACTGTGCTTTGCTCGGTGTGTTTTTAGCCGACGGCAGCGAAATGCGCCTCGGCGTTGCGCAGGAATTTGGTAATCGACGCCGTGATGGCTTCCGGCGACCAGCCCGCCATGTGCGGCGTCAGCACCACGTTCTTGAATTCCAGCAATTCACGCGGCGGTTGCGGCTCGCTTTCGTAGACGTCCAGTCCGGCGCCGCCCAGTTCCCCCTTGCCCAGCGCCGCAGCCAGCGCCGCAGTGTCGACCACGCTGCCGCGCGAGATATTGACCAGGAAGCCTTTCGGCCCCAGCGCCTGCAACTCGCGTGCGCCGACCAGATGGCGCGTGGCGGCGCCGCCCGGCGTGGCGATCACCAAGACGTCGCACCATGCCGCCAGTTGCTCGGTATTGGCGAAGTATGCATAGTCGACATCGTCGCGGCGCGAGCGATTGAAATAGCCGATTTCCATATCGAACGCGGCTGCACGGCGCGCGATCTTCTTGCCGATGGTGCCGAGTCCGGCCACGCCGAGGCGCTTGCCGGCCAGTTGCGGCGGCAGCGCCAACGCCTCGCGCCAGATGCCTTCGCGGCAAGCGAGGTCAAGCTGGCGGATGTTGCGCATGATCGCCAGCACCAGGCCCATGGCGTGGTCCGCAACGCAATCGTCGTTGGTCCCCGCCCCAGTGGCGATCTTGATGCCGCGCGCGGCGGCATGTGCGCTGTCGATGTTTTCATAGCCGGCGCCCAACGCGCAGGCCAGTTCCAGCTTGCCCAGCGTATCCATCTCGGTTGCCGTCAGACCGGTGGAACCGTTGGTCAGCACGACCCGTACCTCTTTCGCAGCGCCCGCGATGGCCGTCGCGCGCGTCTCCGCGGTGGGCGCGTAGATGATGTCGAAGGCGCTGCCGATGGCGGCCTTGCTTTCTTCGGAAAGATGAATAAGAGCCAGTAGTTGAGGTTTCATTGTCAGATTGAAATGAGGGGGAAAGAGATAAGCTGCAGTGGTGCAATTCTAGTGGGATTTGCAGAGGCGCGCCGGCGTCCTCGCAATGACCTGGCCACGGCAACGACGAGAGAATCAAGGGTAGCGCCGCCGCAGATGCGGCACGCCCGGGGGAAAGGAAACCGCCATGCGCATCACCAAACTGGAAACCAGGCCGGACGGCTTCTTTGCCGGCAACTATTTCCCGGCCCATGAAACCGCCGCCGACCGTTTGCCGTATCAAGTGTTCGCCTCATGCCGCCGCGAGCAGGCGCCGGTCATCGAAGAACTGATCCTGATGCAATTGCAGAACGGCTTCGACCAGGGGTACGAACTGGAAATCAAGCCGCGCCCGCATCAGGCCCTGATCGATTTCACCGTATCGCTGGCCTGCTCGACGCCGGAACGCGCCTCAGTAGTGCGGCTGGTGAGCTGTCTCGGACAGGAAAAGAACGTGCACGGTTTGCGCTGGCAAAGCCTGCCGCCGGTCCCTCTGCACCATGGGTGAAACGGACAAATGCGCGGAAGAAATTCATCTGCTCCGCGCGCACATGGTTTGACATTACTGCTATCGTATAAAAAAATACGCGATGAGAATAACAATTACATTCGAGACGCCACAGCCCTCGTAATTATATTTCAGCGATAGCCGTTCCCGGAACGACAACGGAATCGAAACAAATGACTATCGAAGAAGTGCCCGACATCCCACCGGCCGCGCCGGAGCTCGGCGAAACGCCTGCCGTGGCGCGCTCGCGGCGCGTCAACGTGCGCATTTTCGCGTCGGTGTTCGTCGGCCTGGTCTGTCTTTCCATTCTGATCCTGCATATCTCCTTTGCCTGGAACGTCCGTGTCAAGGACCTCGACGATGCCCAGATCTCAACCGCCAACCTGTCGCGGGCGCTGGCCGAACATGCCCAGGCGACGCTGATCTCGGCCGATTCGGTATTGTTCGGCATGGTGCAGCGTCTGGAAGTCGAAGGCATGGACCGCGATTCGCTGGCGCGCCTGTACCCGCTGCTGGCGTCCTACGTCAAGGAGCTGCCGCAGATTCAGGGCCTTTTTGTCTACGACCAGTCCGGCAAGTGGATGGTCAATTCCATGGATGATTCACCGTGGATGCTCAATAATGCCGACCGCGAATACTTCATCTATCACATGACCCATGAAGACCGGAACCCGCATGTCGGCGAACCGGTGAAGAGCCGTTCCAGCGGCGACTGGATCATCCCGCTGTCGCGCCGCATCAATCACCCGGACGGCAGCTTCGCCGGCGTGGTGCTGGCTTCGGTGGAGGTCGAGTATTTCCTCAAGTTCTATCGCAGTTTCGATATCGGCAAGCACGGCGAGATCCTGCTGGCGACGCAACCCGGCATCCTGCTGGCGAAATGGCCGGCCTCCGGTGAAATCATCGGCAAGAACATCAGCAACAGCAACATCGTCAGCGATCACGCCTCGCGCAACAGGAACGGCATCGCCATCATCACCGGGGCCGACGGCGTCAAGCGCCTGCACAGCTACAAGCGCCTGGAGAAGTACCCGCTGTTCGTCACCGCCGCCTTGTCCTACGACGAAGTGCTGGCAAGCTGGCGCACCGAGACGCTGATGCAATCGGTCGGCGTGCTGATCCTGGTCGCCATGCTGGCGTGGATGGGCAAGCGCCTCATCAACCAGATCAAGCTGCGTGCGCAGGCACAGCAAAAACTATTGTCGGCGCGTGAAAAACTGGTGGAGATGAACAAGACGCTGCAAAAGATGGCCTTGGAAGACGGCCTCACCGGCGTCGCCAACCGGCGCCAGTTCGACGTGACGCTGGCCAATGAATTCAACCGCGCCAAGCGCGAAGGCAAGTCGCTGGGGCTATTGATGATCGACGTCGATCATTTCAAGAAATACAACGACACCTACGGCCATCCGGCCGGCGACGTCTGCCTGCAAAAGATCGGCAAGCTGATCAAGATGAATCGTCCGGGCGACCTGTCGGCGCGCTATGGCGGCGAGGAATTCGCCATCCTGCTGCCCAACACCGATCTCAAGGGCGCCATCAGCGTGGCCGAAAAAATCTGCGCCGACGTGCGCGCACTCAATATCCCGCACGGCAAGAATCCGACCGGCATCGTGACGGTCAGCGTCGGCGTACAGGCCAGCGTGCCGACCAAGACCTGCAATCTGCTGGACCTGGTCAGCGCCGCAGACAAGGCGCTCTATACCGCCAAGGCGCGCGGTCGTAACCAGGTTTGCAGCGCAGACGACGACATCCCGGCTGCTTTTGAACCGGGATGAGGTCGCCGCCACTGCATCATCGAATTATTGAATCAATTCCCTGACTGAAGTCGATCAGCGATGTTCCAGCATCGCCACCGCCGCTTTGCGCGCCTCCTGTTCCGCCGATTTTTCATCGGGGAATACGGTATCAATCAGCACGCGCTGCGAGGGAAACACGGGATTGCGATGCATGGGATTGGTCGACGGGCCGAAGATCGCCACGTTGGCGGCCCAGTCGCCGTGGTCGGTCGGCAGTTTGACGCCCGAATACTCGACTTCATAGTCGCCCAGCTGTTCGATCGGCATGATGGTCTCCTTTGGATGACTAGTGGACGTTGCCATCCTTGGTGCGATCGTTCAGATGGCTGATGGCGTAGCCCTTTTCACCGATCTGCTGGAAGGCGTCGTCAGGGTCGAGCGTGAAATGGGCCTTGCCGGTACGCTCGAAATCGACGTCCAGCTCATGCACCAGCCATTCGGTGCTGGCCACTTCCTGAGGCAAAGGTCTTTCATGCGGCACCACCAGATACGAACAGAGATCGTTTTCTTCGGTTCTTTTGTAGACATCCACTTTCATTGTTTCTCCCTTGCCGGTTTGCCAAGCACTATCGGATAAATCTCGAATGGAGCACTAGCTTTTTTGCCCGCATCTTTTTGTGGGACTAGGGTAAAAATCTTTAGTTCAACCCCATTTTTCTTCTATATCCGCCCCCTCTTTTCCGGGATTTCCACGCGGGCCACGCACATTGGCAGCCGCCTTCTTCACCATAGAACATTTGCATCGATTTATCTGCAAATGCCGCAGATTCCTGATTATGGAATAATGCCGTCACTGCCGGACCAGCCGGGAACATGGGAGAGCAAGCTGAACCGCATCGAGCAACTGAGGATTTTCTGCATGGCTGCGGAAAGCGCCAATTTCCGCGAAGCAGCGGTGCGCCTGGGCATCTCGCCGCAGGTCGTGACGCGCGCCGTCAAGGAACTGGAAGCTGCCTTCGGCGAAGTGCTGTTCCACCGCAACACGCGCCAGGTGCGCATCACCGCCTTCGGCGAACGGCTCATGCATCGCGCACGCTTGTCGATCAACGCACTCGACGATTTGTTTCTTGACAACAATCATCGCAACGACGAAATCCTGAGCGGCGTGGTTCGCATCACTGCGCCAAGCACGCTGGCGCACACCTACCTGCTGCCGGTCATCAACCGCATCGCGCGCCAGCATCCGGACATCACCCTCGACCTGCGCCTGTCCGAAATCATCACCGACGCCGTCGACGACAAGATCGACATCGGCATTCGCATCGGCTTCCTGCGCGATAGCCGCTACGTTGCGCGCGCAGTGGCCAAGGTGGCCTTCTTCGTCTGCGCCAGTCCCGACCTGATCGCCCGCCACGGCGCCCCGACCACGCTGGACGAACTTGTGCAACGGCCCATGAGCGCCATGGTCGATCGCAACACCGGCCGCCTGTGGCCCTGGTATTTTGCCGACGGCCAGCAACTGGGCGCACGCCTGCCCGCCTTCGTCACCGACGATCCGCAAACGGAACGCCGCGCCCTGCTCGACGGCATCGCCTTCGGCCAGCTGGCGGCATTCATGGCGATGCCGCACCTGCGCGACGGCTCGCTGGTGACGGTGCTGCAGGACCTGGCGCCGGCGCCTTGGGATCTGTACGTTTACCGTCCGCAGCGCGGCCCCGTGCCGGCACGCGTGCGGCTGGTGTTCGACGCGCTGGTGGAGACGTTGTCGGCCTCGGAAGACTTCCCGCTGGAACCACCTGCAATCGTCCCGGGATAATTCCTCAAAACGGAATCGAGAATTCCGAAACAGTCCATTTCACTGTAGCCCAATCGTTGCGATACTCCGACATCTCTCGGAATTTGCTGCTACATTTGCCCGTGGCAGCGAAACATTCCTTCACTAGGTCTCCACCCAAGTCGGAAAGGTAGAACAATAATGCCCGCACTCACCGTACTTACAATCAACGGCAAACAGCACAACGTCGATTTGCCGGAAGACACCCCCATCCTCTGGACCCTGCGCGACCAGCTCGGCATGACCGGCACCAAATTCGGTTGCGGCATGGCCCTGTGCGGCGCCTGCACGGTGCACCTCGACGGCGAACCGATCCGCTCCTGCATCACGCCGATCTCGGCTGCCGTCGGCAAGAAGATCACCACCATCGAAGCCATCGCCGAAGACAAGATCGGCAAGTCGGTACAGGAAGCCTGGATGGCCCTCGGCGTACCGCAATGCGGTTACTGCCAGGCCGGCCAGATCATGTCGGCCACCGCGCTGCTGCGTGCCACACCCAACCCAAGCGACAAGGACATCGACGACGCCATGAGCGGCAACATCTGCCGCTGCGGCACTTACACGCGCATCAAGGCGGCGATCAAGCAGGCCGCGGCACAGAACGGAGGCGCAAAATGAGCGCCGATCTGAATACCATCGCCGAGAATATCCAACTGAGCCGCCGCAGCCTGCTCAAAGGCATCGGCGCCCTCGCCGGCCTGGCGCTGACGGTCGGTGTAGACGGCATCGTGATGGCTGCCGACGCACCTAAATTCGGCGGCGACGGCATGCCGGGCGGTCTCAAGGACAACGCGCTGCTGTTCGTCGCCATCGGCGCCGACGGCGTCGTCACCATCGTTGCCCACCGCTCTGAAATGGGCCAGGGCGTGCGCACCAGCCTGCCCATGGTGGTGGCGGACGAACTCGACGCCGACTGGAGCCGCGTGCGCGTAGTGCAGGCGCAAGGCGACCAGGAAAAATACGGCAACCAGAACACCGACGGCTCGCGCAGCATGCGCCACTCCTTCGGCCCGATGCGCCAGGTCGGCGCCACCGCGCGCCTGATGCTGGAGACCGCTGCCGCCGCGCGCTGGAAAGTGCCGGTCGGCGAAGTCGAAGCGAAGAACCATGAACTGATCCACAAGCCCAGCGGCCGCAAGCTCGGCTACGGCGACGTCGCCGCCGATGCCGCCAGGCTGCCGCTGCCGGCGCGTGAAAGCGTCAGGCTCAAGACGCCGCAGCAGTTCCGTTACATCGGCAAGGACAGCACGCGCGGCATCGACCTGCACGACATCGTCACCGGCAACACCCAATACGGCATCGACACCCGCCTCGAGGGCATGGTCTACGCCGTCATCGCGCGTCCGCCGGTCTACGGCGGCAAGCTGGCCAAGGTCGACAGCAGCGAGGCGCTCAAGGTGCCGGGCGTGATCCGCGTGGTCGAACTCAAGGGCAGCCCGCCGCCGGCGCTGTTCAATCCGCTGGGCGGCGTGGCCGTGATCGCGCGCAATACCTGGGCCGCAATCAAGGGCCGCGAAGCGCTCAAGCTGACCTGGGACAACGGTCCCAACGCCTCCTACGATTCGGCCGAATTCCGCAAGACCATGGAAGCCGCCGCACGCCAACCGGCCAAGGCCGTGCGTAACGCCGGCGACGCCATGGCCGCGCTGGCCAAAGCGCCGCGCCGCATCGAAGCCGAGTATTACCTGCCGCATCTGGCCCACGCCACCATGGAGCCGCCTGCCGCCGTGGCGCGCATCACCGGCGGCAAATGCGAAGTCTGGGCCTGCGTCCAGGCGCCGCAAGCCACGCGTGAAACCGTGGCCGGCCATCTCGGCCTGAAGCAGGAAGACGTCACCGTCAATGTCACCCTGCTGGGCGGCGGTTTCGGCCGCAAGTCCAAGCCCGACTTCGCCGCCGAAGCCGCGCTGCTGTCCAAGGCCATGAACGGCGCGCCGGTCAAGGTCACCTGGACGCGCGAAGACGACATCCATCACGACTACCTCCACACCGTTTCGGTGGAACGCCTGGAAGCCGGCCTCGACGCCAACGGCAAGGTCAGCGCCTGGCTGCACCGCACCGCCGCGCCGACCATCGCCTCGATCTTCGCCGCCGGCGCCAAGGGCGAAGCGCCGTTCGAACTGGCGATGTCGGCGGTGAATATTCCCTATGCGATTCCCAACATCCGCGTGGAAGCGCCGGAAGTCGAGGCACACACCCGCATCGGCTGGTTCCGCTCGGTATCGAACATTCCGCATGCTTTCGCGGTCCAATCGTTCAGCGCTGAACTGGCGGCGGCGGCAAAGCGCGATCACCGCGACTACCTGCTCGAACTGATCGGCCCGGCGCGCAAGATCAATCCGTCCGAGATGGCCGACGGCTGGAACTACGGCGAATCGCCGGAGCGTTATCCGCTCGACACCGGCCGCATGCGCGGCGTGATCGAACTGGCAACATCCAAAGCCGGCTGGGGCCGCAAATTGCCCAAGGGCCGCGGCCTCGGGCTGGCGGTATGCTACAGCTTCGTGACCTACATCGCCGCCGTGGTCGAGGTGGAAGTCAACGATGAAGGCGAAGTGAGCATCCCGCGCGTCGACATCGCGGTCGACTGCGGTCCCTCGATCAATCCGGACCGCATCCGTTCGCAAGTCGAAGGCGCCTGCATCATGGGTATCAGCCTGGCGATGACCGGGGAGATTTCGTTCAAGAACGGCGCCGTGGAGCAGAGCAATTTCCACGACTATGAAGTGCTGCGCGCGTTTGCCGCTCCCGCCAAGATCGACGTGCACATCGTGCCGCATACGCTCGACGTGCCGCTGGGCGGCGTCGGCGAACCGGCCACGCCGACGATTGCGCCGGCGCTGTGCAATGCGATCTTCGCCGCCACCGGCAAGCGCATCCGCCAGTTGCCGATCCGCGAGCAGCTCAGGAAGGCTTAACGCAAGAAGGAAGGAAAACCTGCACATGGAATCCATCGACTTCGACGTCCTCAACACCGCCCTCGCCTGGCACGAGCAAGGCCATCGCGTCCTGCTCGGCACCGTCACCCATACCTGGGGATCGGCGCCGCGTCCGGTGGGCTCGATGATGGCGATTCGCGGCGACGGCCATGTGCGTGGTTCGGTCTCGGGCGGCTGCGTCGAGGACGACCTGATCCGCCGCATCCAGGGCGGCGAGCTGGAACGGACGCTGCCGTTCGCACTGACCTACGGCCTCACCGCCGACGAAGCCCACCGCTTCGGCCTGCCCTGCGGCGGCACATTGGAAATCATGATGGAGCCGGTATCCGCGCAGTCGCGCATTGCCGAGTTGCTGGCGGCCGTTCGCCAGGGCTTGCGCGTTACGCGCACGCTCGACCTCGACACCGGCGCCGCCACGCTCGCCACCGACAGCGAGGCGCGCCAGACCGTGGTGCAGGATCGCAAGCTGATCGCACCCTACGGTCCGCGTTATCGCCTGGTCATCATCGGCGCCGCACAGATGTCGCGCTACGTTGCGCAGTTCGCGCTGGCGCTCGACTACCAGGTCATCGTCTGCGATCCGCGCGAAGAATACCTGCATGAATGGGACATCCCGGGCGTGGAATTGTCCGGCGAGATGCCCGACGACTTGCTGTTGCGCCTGCAGCTCGACGCCAACAGTGCCGTAGTGACGCTGACCCACGATCCCAAGCTGGACGACATGGCGCTGATCGAAGCGCTCAAGTCGCCGGCCTTCTATATCGGCGCCATCGGTTCTCGCACCAACAACATCAAGCGGCGCGAGCGGCTGGCGCTGTTCGACATCAGTTCGGCCGAGATCGACAAGCTGCACGGTCCGGTCGGCTTGTTCCTGGGGGCGCGCACGCCGCCCGAAATCGCCATCGCTGTCCTCGCCGAAATGACTGCCATCCGCAATGGCGTGAGCATCTCGCAAACGCATGCGGCGCGTACCGATCCCTTGCCTGACGCAAACGCAAACAGCGGCGGCAACGAAAACTCCGGCGGCAGTTGCTCCGTCGGCGAATTCAGCAAATAGTTTTCAGGAAGTTCAGCCCGCGTCGAGGTCGGCGCGCGTATCGATATCGCGGTGGATGCCGGGATCGTTGCAGGGGATTTCGTTGACGGGAAACTCTTGCAGCAAGGTCCGTGCGCCACGGTCGCCGCTCAATGCCAGCAAGCCGTCCAGATGGCTGCGGCCGAAAGCGACCGGATTGCCGCGCTTGCCTTGATAGGTCGGCACGGCGATCTGCACGCCATCCTTCAGCGCCGCCAGCAAACCGCGATGCGTCGCCGCCTGCACATACGGCATGTCGGCCAGCGCAATGATCCAGCCCTCGGCATCCCGCGCCTGCCGTATCCCGCACATCAGCGAAGCGCTCATGCCGGCATCCGCGTCGTCGCAGCCGATCACTTCGCAACCCGCCTCAGCCAGCCGCCGCCCCAGTTCGCTGTCGGCTGCACCAACCACCGCCAGCACCGGCAACACCTGCAACATGGCGCGCGCCGCGACGACCGCAATCACCTGATCGCTTCCGGGCAGCGGTGTCAGCAACTTGTTGCCGATGCCGGCGGGATTAAAGCGCGTGCCTTTTCCGGCTGCCAGCAACAGGCCGCGGAAAGACGTCGGAGTGGAGTGCATGACGGAATTCATGGGGTCCGATTATCCATCAAAACAGCAGTCGACGAGGCCCTCAGGAAAATGGCGAACGCGCCTGCAATAACCGCGTGCATTCATCCACCGCCAGCGGCTTGCTGAAGTAATAGCCCTGCACCTTGTCACAGCCGTTTTCCTTCATGATGTCGTATTGCGTCAGGTCTTCCACGCCCTCTGCCAGCACTTCCAGATGCAGGCTGCGCGCCAGCGCGATCACGGCGCGCGCGATGGCGAGATCGTCGGCGTCGGTGCCGACGTCGCGCACAAAGGAGCGATCGATCTTGAGCTGATCGACTGGAAAACGCTTGAGATAGTTGAGGTTGGAATAGCCGGTGCCGAAATCGTCGATCGACAGCCGCACGCCCATCGCCTTGAGCAGCTTCATGACTTCGATGCTCTTTTCGGGCGATTCCATCGAGGCGCTTTCGGTCAGCTCCAACTCCAGGCAATGCGAACTGAAACCGCTGTCGTCCAGCGCCCGGCGCACCATCGCCGCCAGGTTCTTTTGTGCGAACTGCTTGGCCGACAGGTTGACCGCCATCGTCAGCCCGTGTACACCCATGTCATGCCAGCGCTGGGCCTGTTCGCAAGCGGTGCGCAGCACCCATTCGCCGATCGGCACGATCAGGCCTGTTTCTTCCGCCATGGGGATGAACTCTATCGGCGAGATCATGCCTTTATCCGGATGCTGCCAGCGCAGCAGCGCTTCGACGCCGACGATCTCGCCGCTCTTCAGCGATACCTGCGGCTGGTAATGCAGCAGCATTTCCTTCTTCTGCACCGCCTGACGCAGCTGCGACGCCATCTGCAGGCGATGGCTGACCTGGCTGTTGAGCGCCGGCGTGTAGAACTGGAAGCGCTCCAGGACGTTTTCCATGGCGCGGTGCATGGCTACTTCAGCGGCTTGCAGCAAGGCGTCGCCGTTGTCGCCGTCATTCGGATAAATGGTCACGCCGATGTTCGATTCGAGATAAACGCCTTCGTGTCCGTCGACGTGATATGGCAAGTCGAGTATGTCGATGATTTCCTGCACGACCATGGCGATCTGATCCTGCTCCGGCACATGCAACACCATGGCGAAACTGGTGTCGCCGAAACGCGCCAGCGTGGCGTCGTGCTGCATCAGGCCGGCCAGCCTGCGGCTGGCTTCGACCAGCGCGTCTTCGCTCAATTGCAGGCCCAGCCCCTCGCGCACGGCGATAGCGCCGCGCACGCCGATCAGGATCACCGCCAGCAGTCCCGGCCGACGCTCGCGCTCGACGCGTGTGATGCCCTGCTCAAGCCGATCGCGCAGCAGGTTGCGATTGGGCAAGCCGGTCAGGACGTCATAGTTGCTGAGCCGATGGACGCGGTCTTCGGCCTGGCGCCACTGTGTGATGTCGATACCGCTGCAGATATAGTTGAGTGCCGAGCCGTGGTCTTCCTGCAGAAAAGTGGTCAGCCACAATATCTCGCGCCGCTCACCGCCCGCGGTAAGCCAGCGGCTTTGATATTGCAGCGGTTGCGTCTGCGCGTGCCAATTGAGGAAATGATTGCGCACCGGTTCGAGTTCCTCGGCGGGAAAGAAAACGTCCCAGAAATGTTTGCCCTGCACCTGCGACAGCGTATAGCCGGTGGTGCGCTCGGCCGCCTGGTTGAAACGCACGATGCGGCCTTCCTTGTCCAGCATCAGCCCCAGCGCGCCTGTCGTGTCGAAAATCGCGGACAACAAATTGCGTTCGGCCTGCAACGCCTGCTCCATCTTGTTGCGGATCTGATTCTGGTGCGCCTCCTGCAGCGCACGTTCGACCGCTGACGGCAGGCGCGCCAGATTGGACTTGAGCACGTAGTCGTAAGCACCCTGCTTGAGCGCCTTGATCGCACGCTCTTCGCCCATGGTGCCGGAGACGAACAGGAACGGCGTGTCAGGCGTAATTTGCTGCACGATTTGCAGCGCCGACATGCCGTCGAAATTGGGCAGAGAAAAATCGCCGAGCACGATGTCGGGCCGATAGCGGCTCAAGGCATCAACGAAGGCGTCTTCCGTGTCCACTTGCTGGACATCGCACGCGATGCCGGCGCGCGTCAGTTCATAGCGCGACAATTCAACATCGCCCGGATCGTCTTCCACCATCAGTATTTTTAACGTACGTCTTCTCATCCCCGTCCCCGATATTTTCAAGATGCCGGCATTTTGTTGACGAGCATCCGGTAGAACCCTGCCTTTTCGGCCTCCTCCTGCAAACTGTCAAACTGTTCACGCCGAGTTGGCAGCACTCGCTCAAGTCCTGCACCCATTCGACGTTGTTGACGAGCTTTTTCTTTTACCGCGCGCACAGCGGCAGCTCGGCATCGCAAGGTTGTCTTGCGTCGGCAGGATGTCGATTTTTTCAAAGTTGTTCATGCGACTGCTCTCCCGTCGCCGCCGGCAAGGTGAAGTGGAATGCCGCGCCTTCGCCGACTGCCCCCTCGGCCCAGACCCGGCCGCCGTGGCGCGTGACGATGCGGTGCACGATCGCCAGGCCAACGCCGGTGCCTTCGAATTCGCTCGCGCGATGCAGGCGCTGGAACACGCCGAACAGCTTGTTGTAATAGCGCATGTCGAAGCCGGCGCCGTTATCGCGCACGGTATAGGTCAGGATGCCGTCGACCGATTCCGCACTGACGTCGATCAATATCTGCTCGCGTCTGGCGCTGAATTTGAGCGCGTTCGCCAGCAGGTTGAACCACACCTGCTTGATCAGCGTGATGTCGCCTTCGGCCGCCGGCAAGTCGCCCAGCCGCAAGGTCGCCGGCGACGTCACCGTGCTCGCGGCGTCGTCGAAACAGGCCTTGGCCATTGCGCTCATGTTCAGATGGCCGTAGTTGAGTTCCTTGCGGCTGAGGCGCGAAAACTCAAGCAATTCATCGATCAGCCGTCCCATGTTGCGGATATTGTTGCGAATCACTTGCAGCTTGCGCAAGCCTTCTTCATCAAGCTGATCGGCGGCGTCTTCCTCCAGCATGCGCGCAAAGCCGTCGACGGCGCGCAACGGTGCGCGCAGGTCATGCGAGACCGAATAGCTGAAGCTTTCCAGTTCCTTGTTGCTGGCCTCGAGCTTTTCGATGTTGAGCTGCAATTGGCGCGTCAGTTCCTGGTTCGCGTCCTCGAGCTGGTTGCGCGCGAGGATCTCCAGTTTGAGTGCCCGGTTCAGCGCATGCAGGTGCCGGAAGCCGGCGACCATGTCCCCGTTCAGCGCCGGCACTTCGAATTCCTGCGCGTTGCATGACTCCTGCGGCCGGTCGCTTCGCCTGCCCAGTTCCTGCCGCTCTTTCTTGAGCTGCACATAGGAGGTGATGTC
This sequence comes from Herbaspirillum lusitanum, assembly GCF_026127345.1. NCBI lineage: Bacteria > Pseudomonadati > Pseudomonadota > Betaproteobacteria > Burkholderiales > Oxalobacteraceae > Herbaspirillum > Herbaspirillum lusitanum. The sequence continues at coordinate 1,085,635 of NZ_QXFG01000008.1, forward strand.
TTCCGCGCGGTGCATGATGTAGCGGATGGCCCCGTCCTTGCCGAACACTGGGAAATTGGACGGACTCCAGTAGCGGGTTTCAAATCCGTCGCCGCCGGGACAGCGCACATCGTATTTCTGCATCGCCATGGCGTGCGGCGCCTGGGTTGCCAGCACGCGCTTGAGCGAACTACGCAAATTGGCCACGCCGTCGGCGGCCGGATCATCGGGGTTATCGGGGAAAACCTGGAACAGAGGGCGGCCGATAATGTGCTCACGCTTGGTCAGCGTCGCCTGCAAGTACGCATCGCTCACCGCGATGATGGTGAAGTCGGGCAACAAGACCAGGAACAGCCCCGGGACCGATTCAAACAACAATTGAAAATCTGTAATCTCCTTGTCGGAGATTTCTGAAGTCATCGTTTATATCCGTACGAAAGATGCATCAATGGGTGATGTACTTAATGGGTTCGGGGTTCGGAGTACGGGTTCGGATTACGTACTTTTCACTTGTGACAACGGTCTTGCCCGGACTTGCGTTCTCTGGCGGAAAAATGGGTAACGACGCAGACGCCATTATCAATATGGCAATTATTTTTATGATTGTTATTAAGCTGCAACGACGCGTCCAATGTACCTAATTGATAGTTACATTTCAAGCGTACGTTCGCGTTTTAATGATCATTGTGCAAACCTTGTTTTTAAGTCAACTAAGGTCTGCATGGTAGGTTGGAAAGCGATGCGGGCGGGGGCTTGCAGGCACGGCTCTTGTGCGCAGCGACACGGTTCAGTCGAGTCGGCTGCGTAACCAGTGCACTACACCGGCAAGACTGCGAAAGTCGGGAATCGAGCGGCACTCGATGTGAGGATGGCGTTCACGCAGCATGCGCGACAGGGCCGAGCCGGGCCCCAGTTCGAGAGCAACGCCGACGCCGCGTTCGGCGCAGGCATCCATGCAGGACGACCAGCGTATCGTCTGCGTCAGTTGTTGCGCGAGCGTGCTGCGTGCCGATGGAACGTCATGGATTTCCAGTCCCGAAATTCCCGCCAGGACCGCGCAGGCAGGCGCGCGAAAATCCACCGCATTGAGCGCCGTCGTGAACGGCGCCAGCGCCGGCTCCATCAGCGGCGTATGCGAGGCGATGCCGACCGGCAAGATACCGGTTCTGGCGCCCAGACCTTCCAGTTCTCTTTGCGCCGCCAGCAAGTCATCGCTGCGCCCTCCAGCGATGAGCGTATCGAAACCGGTGGCGATCGCCACGAATGCGCCGTGACGCCGCAGCAGCTCCGCGACTTCACCGGACTCGATGCCGCCGACCGACATCAGCCCCTGATGCGGCGCTTGTGCCAGGCAGGCATCCATATACGCGGCGCGCACGACGGCGAGATCAACTGCGTCGTTGTCCGCGAGCGCGCCGGCGACGCCGTAGGCGGTCAGTTCTCCGATGCTGTAGCCGGCAACCAGTGCCGGCGCCGGCAGCTCGTCGCGCAAGATACGCCAGGCCGCGAGTCCCGCGGCGACGATCAGCGGTTGCGCATGGCGGTTGGCGAACAGCAATTGCGGATCATGCAGAATCTGGTCGGGAGGACGGCCGAGCCGGACATCGAGCCCCTGCTCGCGCAGGAGATGTTCACCGCGCGCATCCGCGCGCAGCAGGTCGAACATGGCAGGATGCTGGCCTCCCTGTCCCGGACAAAGAACCGCGAAACGTTCGCTCATGCCGGCAGCTCGCCACCACACATCGTGTGGATCAGGCAGGCCGCCGCCAGCAGGTCGGCCGCGCCGCCGGGGGACAGGCGCCGCTCCACAAATTCATGATGGACGGCTTCGGCACGCTCCAGCCATGCGGCATCGGCGGTGCCGCCGCAGGTCAGAAATTCCCGGCTGCGTTGCTGCACCAGCGCCGCGCCCGCCGCGCCGCCGCGGTGATAGACGTTGGTGTCGCTGACATGCGCCATCAGCGCAAACAAAGCGTCGGTCTTGGCGCAATGCCCGTCGCGTCCGGCCGCAAGCGTGGCCTGCAATTGCGGCAAGGCGATCTCGAATACGGAAGGAAAACCGAGCGCACCCTCTTCACGCGCGCCGCCGACGGCGTGACGTGCGGCAACGCGCAACCCATGACTGGCAGTCTCTTCCGTTTTACTCGTTGAATTGGTGTGCCCCGTCAGCGCATCGCCCCAACGGATCAGCAGGGTCGCGCGAATCGCCTGCGGCGACAGCGTCATCTCTTGGCTTCGACAGCAGGCAATCGCCGCACACAGCATGCCGAGGCAAAATATCGCGCCGCGATGCGTGTTGACGCCGCCGGTGGCCTTGAGCATGCGTTGCTCGGCCTCGATGCCGAGGCGCTTGAGTTCGCCGAATGAAGCGCCCGCCATGCCAGCGGCGGCGATGTCTGAAAAATAGCGACGCAGCGAAAACAAGCTGCGCAAGAAAGTCGCGGCAGTCATGTCGTCATGGCTGCCGTTGTCTACCGGCGAGACCAGGCCCGGTTTGGGATACAGCGCCAGTTCCTGATGTAGGCTGCGTAAGGCCATGCGCGCCAGTTCACGGCAGAAAGCTTGCTGCCGGCGTTGGCGGCGACGCCGTTCGGTGTAGTGCACCGCCACCGGCAAGCGCATCGCAGGCAAAGGAACGAGCTGATCTACGCCGCGCATGCGTGCTCCTCCAATCCGGCCAGCAACTCGACCACCCGCTGCAAGGCAACCCCGCTGTCGTGCTTGACCAGGACGCGGTTGCCGGGCTTGCCGCAGGCCTGCGCCCATTCTTTCCACGCCACTGCATATCCGCTCGGGAACGAGATTTCGCCATCAAGCGGCAAGCGCGCGGCGTACTGCTGCAGCAAGGACACACCCTGCTCCAGTTGCAAGCGATCCAGCGGCGAAAACAGCAGGTCGATATCCGATGCCGACCGCAAATAGGGCTGTCCGGTCAGCGCCTGCAAGGCCAGCGAGCCGTACACGCCAATCTCCAGCCCTTGTGCCGCAATGTCGCCGTGCAATTCAAGCAAGCCATCCCGCCATTGCGAACCGGCATGTTCGATGACATCGGCAATCGCCAGCGGCGCACGCATCGCCCGCACGCCTTTCAAGTCGATCCGCAACGGGACGCGCAATTTGACGCCGTCCTGATCCGGCGGCAAGGCAATACCGAGACAGATCTCGCCGGCTGTGCAACCGGCATCGCGCCGACGGATCACCGCCGGCCAGTCCTGCTGCCGCCAGCGCTGCACGGCGAAGCGATGCTCATCGGCGACGCATGCAAGCGCCTCAAGCCAGCCGGCCTCGTTCAGCCAGACCAGCCCGTGGCGGGTGGACAATTCAGAGCGGCCGGACATCGCTGCCGCTGACGATGGCGTCGACCACGCGTTGCGACCAGTTACGGCCGCCGCGCTGCAAGCCGACCGCTGCGCGCCGGTCCGTACCGTCCGCGGCAGCCAGTCCCTGCGCCAACTGAGCCGCCAGGTCGCCGTTCCAGATCTCGGCGACGCCGCCCATGCGATGGTAATTTTCAGGACCGGGAGCAAACACGGGATTGGCCTTGGCCAGTTCGACCAAACGTTCTTCCGGCACCTTGGTGATGCGCGCCATCGCAGGCAAGCCCATCACGCGGATGGTCGCATTCGGCAGCGCGTAGCAGGCGTCGGCCATCAGGCCGCTGGTGATGAAGCCGCCCGACAAGGCCTGGTCATAGACGAGGCCGATGATCTTGTGTCCTTCACGGCGCGCCAGATCGATGCATTTGCCCAGGTGCGCCATGTAGCTGTTGATGCCGAGCATCTCGTCGCGGTGACGCAGCCGCTGGCCTTGCGTGTCGACCAGGATGACGATGGCGCGGCCGGGATGGTCGCGTACGGTCTGCAGGATGGCCTGCGCCTGCGACAAGGCAATCTCGATGCCGATCGGCGTGTGGCCGGTGGTGCCGACGATGGTCACGACCTCGCCGTCGACCTGCGCCGTGCCGGACAGGAAGTCGGCCTTTTCGGTGATGCTGTGGCCTTGCGGGAATAAATCGTCGGCCAGTGTTTGCCAGCTCATGCTTGCCCCTTCACGCGATACGGTTCAGCCAGTGCCGTGAACGCCGCCGCCTCCAGCATGGCGATGTCTTGCGGCTTGTCGATGCCGAGGCGTTGCCAGATTTCCAGCGGATCAGCAGCGTCGCCGAAGCGCGCGATGCGCTGCTCCAACATGGCTTGTTCGATTTCCAGCGCCTGCAGGCTCAGCGCGGTCGGATTATTCTTGAATCCCTGCAGCGTGCGCGTCGCCGCTTCCCGGAACGCGGCCGTATCGTCGGCGACGATGCCGTGGCAATCGCCCAGCAGGTAACGGTGCTTGCCGCCGGTAGTACGCCAGACCAGTGCGCGGTCGCGCGAGTCGAATTCTTCCACGCCGTTGGCGGTTTCGATGACTTCCGGCCCGGACATGGCCAGGCGTCCTTCTTCCGACATGATGATGGCATTGGCGCAACGCGCGACAATGCCCATGCCGCCGAAACAACCGTTGGAGCCGCCCACCAGCACGATCACCGGAATGCCGGCCGCGCGCGTATCGAGCACGGCGCGCATCACTTCGGACACGGCGATCAGGCCGGCATTGGCTTCATGCAAACGCACGCCGCCGGTTTCCAGCAGCAGGATGACGCCTTCCGCCTTTTCCTGCACGGCGCGCTTCAACAGCCCGACCAGCTTGGCGCCGTGGACCTCGCCCACCGCGCCGCCCATGAAACCGCCCTCCTGCGCCGCCGCGAACACCTTGGCGCCGTTGAGCGCACCGCGTCCGACCACGACGCCGTCGTCAAACGACACCGGCGCATCAAGCTGCCCCAGGTGAGGACTCACGATACGCTTCGACGGCGGCAGGAATTCTTCAAAACTGCCGGCGTCGAGCACCTGCGCGAGGCGTTCGCGCGCGTTGGCTTCCAAATAACTGGATGTCATTTTGCCTCCACGACCGATTCCACCGCCTGATCCAGGCGCAGGCTGACCACCGCCGGCGTGGCGCCCATGTCGTTGATCGAGATGCGCGTGTCGGCCAGTTGCCAGCGTTTGTTGAAGTCGCCGATGACGGCTTCCCAGATGGCGCCGAAACCGCGTGCGGCGGTCTTGATTTCAATCGAACAGCCGCCTTGCAGGTCGGCTGATTCGATCAGCACTTCGAGATTGCCCGAGCTGACCACGCCGACCAGTTCGGCCTTGGCGGAGAGCTTGCGGGTGCCGTTTTCAAAACGATAGTTCAAGGTTTCCATATCACCAGTTCCTGAAACGTTTGGGCGGGTTGTACAGGCCGCCGGAAGCGCGCACCAGATCCTTCATGTTCTTGGCCGCCAGCAGGTCGCGCGTGGCCATACGCTTGTCGATGCCCATGTCTTCGGCACGGCGGATGATGCCCCTGTCGCGCAGGTTCTCGACCATGCGCTTGTCGCGCGCCATGCCGACCGGCGTATAGCCGGCAACGCCACGGATCGCTTGCTCGCGCTCTTCTTCGGTGCGGCACAACAGCAGGTTCGCGATGCCTTCTTCGGTCAGGATATGCGTGACGTCGTCGCCGTAAATCATCACCGGCGGGATCGGCATGTTGGCTTGCTCGGCCAGTTGCCAGGCGTCGAGCCGGTCGACGAAAGCCGGCTGCATGTGTTCGCGGAAGGTCTCCACGGTCTGTACCACCAGCTTCTGGCCGCGCGGGATGGTGTTCTTGCCGGCCCGGGCCTGCTGACCCGCCTTGAGCCACGCCGGGCTGGCGTGACGGCGACCGCGTGCGTCGGCGCCCATGTTGGGCGCGCCGCCGAAGCCGGCGATGCGACCCAGCGTGGCTGTCGATGAATTGCCTTGCAGATCGATCTGCAAGGTCGAGCCGATGAACATGTCGCAGGCGTAGTGGCCGGCTGTTTGCGAGAAGGCGCGGTTGCTGCGCATGGAACCGTCGGGTCCGATGAAGAAGATATCGGGACGCGCGCGGATGTAGTCTTCCATGCCCAGCTCGGAACCGAAGGAATGCACCGATTCGACAAAGCCGGCTTCAATCGCCGGGATCAATGCCGGATGTGGATTCAGCGCCCAGTGCTTGCAGATCTTGCCGCGCAGGCCGAGCGATTCGCCATAGGTCGGCAGGATCAGTTCGATGGCGGCGGTGTCGAAACCGATGCCATGGTTGAGGCGCTGGACTTCGTATTCGGCGTAGATGCCCTTGATGGCCATCATCGCCATGAGCACCTGGATCTCCGAGATTTGCGCCGGGTCGCGGGTGAAGAGCGGCTCGATGTAATGCGGCGTCGGCGCCTTGGTCACGAAGCTGACCCAGTCGGCCGGGATGTCGATGCGCGGCAGCACGTCGACGATTTCATTGACCTGGGCGATGACGATGCCGCTGCTGAAGGTGGTCGCCTCGACGATCGCCGGCGTGTCTTCGGTATTGGGACCGGTGTAGAGATTGCCGTGGCGATCCGCCGCCTGTGCCGCCACCAAGGCAACCCGCGGCGTCAGGTCGACGAAATAGCGGCCGAACAATTCCAGGTAGGTATGGATTGCGCCGATGTTGAGCTTGCCGGCGGACGCCAGCTTGGCCAACCGGCCGGCCTGGGGACCGGAGAAGGAAAAGTCCAGTTTCGAGGCGATGCCTTTTTCGAAGACGTCCAGATGTTCCGGCAAGGCCAGCACCGAGAACAGCATGTGCAGGTCATGCACACGCGCCGGATCGAGCCCGGCCAACGCCTTCGACAGGAAGTCGGCCTGCTTCTGGTTATTGCCTTCGAGGCAGACGCGATCGCCCGATTCGATGACGGCGTACAACAAATCGGCAATGCGCGCCGCCGGCAAGAGCTTGCCTTCGAGCGAGTTGCCGAGCACGCTGCTTGCGCGCGCCAGGCGTTCATTGCGATTGGTTTGCCGACGATTCCAGACGCGGTCGGTGGCAGACATTTACTTCACTCCCATGATGATGTCGGGCAAGCCGGTGGCAATGCCCGGGAAAAAGCACAGCAGGATCACGGCCAGGAACATCAGCGCCAGGAACGGGATCGTGCCCTTGATCACTTCCGACAGCGGGATGTCGGGCGCGATGTTCTTGATCACAAATAGATTCAACCCGACCGGCGGATGGATCAGTCCCATTTCCATCACCACCGTCATCACGATGCCGAACCAGATCAGGTCAAACCCGGCTTCACGCAAGGGCGGCAGGATGATCGGTGCGGTCATCAGGATGATCGACACCGGCGGCAGGAAGAAGCCGAGCACGATCACCATCAGCAGGATCACCGCCAGCAGCAGCCATTTCGACAGGTGCATGTCGACCACCCACTGCGCCGCCGACTGGCTGATGTGCAGGTAACTCATCACGTAGGAATACAGCAGCGACATGCCGATGATCAGCAGCAGCATGCCCGACTCCTTGATGGTCGAGTTGAGGAAAGGCACCAGTTCGCGCGGCTTGTAGATGCGATACACCACCGCAATCAGCACGATGGCCAGCAAGGCGCCCAGGCCGGCGGTTTCCGACGGCGTCGCAAAACCGCCATACAACGCGATCATGACGCCGATCAGCAGGATCAGGAAAGGCAACACGCGCGGCAGCATTTCCACCTTTTGCGCCAGCGTGAAATGCTCGTCGTCGAGGTAGGCCGACTTGGCGCCGCCGCCGGTGTAGATGGCGTGGGCCATCTTGTATTCCTTATGGGCGCGGAACACGGCGTAACCGGCGAACAGGATCACCAGCAACACGCCCGGTCCGATGCCGGCGAGGAACAGGCGTCCCAGCGATTGCTCGGCAGCCACCGCGTACAGGATCATGGTGATCGACGGCGGCAACAAGATGCCAAGCGTGCCGCCCGCCGCGATGATGCCTGCGGCAAACCCGGGCGAATAACCGCGACGGCGCATTTCCGGAATGCCGGCCGAGCCGATGGCCGAGCAGGTCGCCGGCGACGAACCCGCCATCGCGGCGAACAAGGCGCAGGCGAACACGTTGGCGATGCCGAGGCCGCCGGGGACGCGATTCAACCAGGCATGGATGGCCGAGTACAAATCCTTGCCGGCCGGCGATTTGCCGATGGCGGCCCCCTTGAGGATGAACAGGGGAATCGACAGCAGCGTGATGGATGCGATTTCTTCGTAGACGTTTTGCGTCACGGTATCCAGCGAGGACGCCGGCATGAAGAAATACATGAACGAGGTCGCCACCACACCCAGCGCGAACGCGATCGGCATGCCGGAGCACATCACGAGGATGGTGACGATCCCGTACAGGGAACCGAGAACTAAAGGCGTCAGCGTCATGCTTGCTCCTTGGCCGCTACAGATGCAGGTACGGTGTCGGTGATGCGGGTCAATATCTGCACCAGCAATTGCAGCGTCAGCACGGTCATGCCGATCGCCATCATCGAATACGGAATCCACAGCGGCGGCGCGAACGTCGACGAGGTGGTCTGGCCGTCGACCCAGGCTTCGTGGAACAGCGTCCACGACTTCCAGGCGAAGAACGCGCAGAACACGAAGGAAACCAGATCGACGATGAACATGCGCACCTGGTTGGCGCGCGGCGACAGGAAACCGGCCAGCGCTTCGATGCCGATGTGGCCGCGCAGCGATTGCACGTACGCCGAACACAGGAAGATCACGCCCACCAGCATGAACACCGACGCCTCATCCTGCCAATCGGTCGGCTGGTGGAAGAAGTAGCGCGCCACCACCGAATACGTCAGGATGATCGACGTCAGCATCAGCGCGACCATGGCCAGGAACACCGCGAGCTTGTTGAACTTCTCCAGCGCGTGGTGCAGGCCGGCGACGACGGCATTGGCCGGCGCCCTGGGCTTGGCCTGCGGCTGCATCTCGAAGCCGTGGCTCATAGGAGTTTCTCCGCCAGTTTGAGCAGGTTGGCGCAGCTGGCGTTGCGTGCGGCGAAGTCTTTCCAGGCGGTGGCGCGGGCGATGTCCTGCCATTTCTTGACGGTGGCGGCGTTGAGATCGACCACCTTGGCGCCGGCCTTCTGGTACACGGCGGCGACGGCGACGTCATCGGTCTGCGCCGCCTTCAGCGCGAACTGTTCCATCTCTGCGCCGACAGCCATGATGGCGGCTTGCTGGTCCTTGCTCAGCTTTTCGAACACGGCCTTGGAAATCATCAGCGGCTCGAACATGTACCAGTAGGCCTTGTCGCGGCCGGTGGTCAGCGCCTTGGCGACTTCTTCCAGGCGGAACGAGATGAACGAAGTCGACGAGGTCATCGCCGCATCCATCGCGCCGGTTTGCATGGCGGCGTAGATTTCGTTGGATGGCAAGGTCACGACCGCAGCGCCGGCTTCTTTCAGAATCAGATCCATCTCGCGCGAACCGCCGCGCACTTTCATGCCCTTGGCGTCGGCCGGATCGATGATCGGCTTGCTGCGTGAAGCAACGCCGCCGGCCTGCCAGATCCAGCTGACGATCAGGATGCCCTTCTCCGCCAGGATGCGCGCCAGTTCCTTGCCGACTTCGGCGTTCTTCCAGGCCGAACCTTGCGCGTACGAGGTCACCAGCCCGGGCATCAGGCCGATGTTGGTTTCGGGGACTTCGCCGCCGGCGTAGTTGAGCGGCACCAGCGACAGGTCGAGCGCGCCCTTGCGCATGGCCGAGAATTGCGCGTTGACCTTCATCAGCGAGGAACCGGGATAGATCTCGAACTTGAGGCTGCCGTTGGTGCGCTTGGCGACGCCTTCGGCGAACATGCGGGTGAGGCGGTCGCGGAAGTCGCCTTCGTTGATGGTGCCGCCGGGAAATTGATGGGAAATCTTCAGCGAGGTGGGCGCACCCTGGGCCCACGCCGACGAACCTGCCGTCCACAGTGGCGCGGTCGCGAGCGCACCGATGATGCTTCTACGTTTTTGCGAAGTCATTGTTGATCCTCCTTAAGGTGAGAGAAATACTGCTTTTTGTACTTTTGTGTGGTGCGATGCATTGGTTGTATCCAACTGCTTATCAACTTGGAGGCGCCGGGATGTCTCTTCCGGGTTCACGGCACCGTTGAATTTATTGTCGCCTTGCTTTTTTATGCGGATTTCTTGTATACACGTTCTTACAAAACAAATACATTGTCAAGCATCAAAGATGATTTAGAATGGTTTCATTGCATACTTGATATCGATCCATGGATACCCCCAAGAAACGTTCGGAGACCTTGCGCGAATCGATCGAAGAACTGATCGCCGTCGGCAAACTCGCGCCCGGCCAGCACCTGGACGAAACGGTTCTGGCCGAGCAGTTCGGCGTCTCGCGTACACCGATCCGTGAAGCGCTGATTCAGCTGGCGTCAATGGGCATCATCGTGATGCGACCGCGGCGCGGCGCCATCGTGGCCGAGATCGGGCCGCAGCAATTGATCGAGATGTTTGAAGTGATGGCAGAGCTGGAAGCGATGTGCGGCCGGCTGGCGGCGCGACGCATGTCGGCGGCCGAACATGCTTCGCTGATGGCGGCGCACCAGGCCTGCAAGGACGCGCGCGACGCCGTCGATCCGGATACCTATTTCTACAAGAACGAAGACTTCCACGGCCAGATCTACGCCGGCAGCCACAACGCCTTCCTGGAAGAACAGGCGCGCGTACTGCAGCGTCGCCTGCGCCCTTATCGCCGCCTGCAACTGCGCGTGCGCGACCGCCTGAAACGGTCTTACGACGAGCATGAAGGCGTGGTCAACGCCATCATCGCCGGCGACAGCGAACGCACCGTCGAGCTGCTGCGCCAGCACGTGATGATCCAGGGCCAGCGCTTTGCCGACCTGGTGGCCTCGCTGCATCAGCTCAAACTTGCGCCCAACGGCGAGAAGCAGACACTGAGCGAAGCACTCACCTAGTCAAGACTGAAACGCCACAGCACGTCCAGCACGTGCTGCGTCGGACGTTCGATATTCTCCGCGCGATGCGCAATCCCCAGTTGTCTCCACAAGGCCGGCCGCAGCGGCAGCATCTGTACGCGCGGATCGGGCAGCGGCGCGCCCTGCTCGTGCGGCAATAGCGTCGCGCCGTAACCTGCGGCCACCAGGCTCTTGATCGCATCGTTGTAGTTGAGCTGGATGCGCGGCGCCGGCCGTTGCCCTCCTCCGGCAAACCATTCCTGCGTCAGGTGCGACAGGCGCGTGCCGGCATCGTTGAGGATCAGCGGTTGCGCCGCCAGCCATTCGGGCGTGACCTGGGCCGGGCTGCGCCAGCCGGACGGCAGGAAGGCCATCACCGGATCGCGCCGCCACGGCTGCACCACCAGCCGCGCCACCGGCGTCTGCGGCAAGGCCACCAGGCCGACGTCGAGCGTGCCTTCGCTGAGCCGGGTCAGCGTGTCCTGCGAGGTCAATACTTCCACCTGCACATCAATGCCGGGATGATCCTGGCCCAGCACCTCCAGCGCCTGCGGCAGCAGATGGGCGATGGCGCCGGTCGAAGCGCCCAGCCGCACGCGCCCGGCCAGTCCCTGCACCTGCCGCTGCACGTCTTCCAGCGCCTGTTCGGCATCGGCCAGCAGGCGGCGCGCGCGCTCGATCAGGGTTTCGCCGATGGTGGTCGGCCGGATCTGGCCGCGCTTGCGCGACAGCAAGGCGGCGCCGATGCGTTCCTCCAGGTCGGCGATGTGCAGGCTGATGGTCGGCGGCGCCAGATGCAGCACGCGCGCCGCCTCGGCGAACGACCCGTGGTCGGAGATGGCGACCAGCGTGCGCAGGCGATCCAGGTTGATTTCTCTCATGGCAAACCTCAGGCTAAAGAAGTTAAATCAGTAAAACTGAATGTTGTCGTTATTAAATTCAACTTTTCTTATTTTAGCAAGACGCCGAAGATGAGTGCCTCATCCATCCCAATTGTTCAGCGAAGGAACGTGATCATGGCCAAACCACTTGTTTTCATCGACGGCGACCAGGGCACCACCGGTCTGCTGATCCACGATCGCCTGCGTGACCGCAGCGACCTGCAACTGGCGACGCTGCCGGCGGCCGAGCGCAAGGACGCGCGCCGTCGCGCCGAAGCCATCAACGCCTGCGACATCGCCATCCTGTGCCTGCCGGATGCCGCCGCGCGCGATGCGGTTGCCGCCATCGAGAATCCGGCCGTGCGCGTGATCGACGCCAGTTCCGCGCATCGCACCACTGCGGGCTGGGTCTACGGTTTCCCGGAAATGGATGCCGGCCAGGCGCGGCTCATCGCGACGGCCTCGCGCGTGACCAATCCTGGCTGCTACCCGACCGGTGCGATCAGCTTGTTGCGTCCGCTGATTGAAGCCGGCCTGGTGCCGCGCGACTATCCGGCCAGCGTCCATGCGGTGTCGGGTTATTCGGGCGGAGGCCGCCCTTCGGTGGAGCAATATGAAGGCCCGCAAGGCGCACAGGCGCCGGCCTTCCAGTTGTACGGCACCGCGCTGTCGCATAAACATCCGCCTGAAATGCAACGCTACACCGGTCTCGATCATCGTCCGATCTTCGTACCGGCCTATGGCGCCTTCCGCCAGGGCATCGTACTGACCATCCCGCTGGAATTGCGCCTGCTGGCGGCCGGCGTCGAGGGCAAGCAACTGCATGCCGCGCTGGAGCGCCACTATGCCGGCGCCGCGCATGTACGCGTGATCCCATTGGAAGAAACCAAGACGCTGACGCATCTCAATCCGCAGGCGCTCAACAACACCAACGACATGGATCTGGGCGTGTTCATCAATGAAGAACATGGACATGTGTTGTTGTCGGCGGTATTCGACAATCTCGGCAAGGGCGCTTCCGGGGCAGCGGTGCAGAACCTGGATCTGATGCTGGGACACGCCTGAGGAGCAGAAAAACAGCAGAAAAACTAGAGGGTCCTGAGGCTTTCGAAGTAGCGCACATCTCCGCTGAGCGGATCGGTGAAGGCGATCGAGCGCGCCAGCAGTTTCAGCGGCGCGTCGTAGTTGTCCGCCGTCCCCGCCGGCACCACGTGCGGATAGAAGTTGTCGTTGACGATGGGAATGCCGAGCGCCGCCATGTGCACGCGCAACTGATGCTTGCGGCCGGTGACCGGATTGAGGCGATACAAACCCAGTGCGCCGCGCCGCTCAATGAGATCGACGTGCGTCTCCGAGTTGGGCGCGCCCTCTTCTTCGCGCATCAGGAAGAACTTGTCGGCGTCGACCATGCGGCTGCGATGCGTGAAGGGGAAACTGCGTCCCTCCAGCAGCCCGGCCAGCGCTTCATACGTCTTGTCCATCGTGCGTTGCTGGAACATCGCCTGGTACGCGCCGCGGCTGGCGGGATTGTGCGAAAAGAGGATGACGCCGGCGGTCTCGCGGTCGAGCCGGTGGATCGGCGTCAGGTCGGCCAGGCCGGTTTTCTTCTTCAGGCGCACCAGCAGGCTTTCGTGCAGGAAGCGGCCGGTCGGAATCACCGGCACGAAATGCGGCTTGTCGACCACCAGCAGATGGGCGTCCTGATGCAGGATCTGCTCGGTGAAAGGAATCGGCGCTTCGCCGCCTTCCAGGTCGCGGTAGTAAAAGAGGCAGTCGCCGCGCCGGTAAGCCGAGTCCGGCGCCAGCGCGACGCCATCCTGATTGACCACCTCGCCGCGCGCCATGCGTTGCCGCCACGCCTCCTCCGTCACGCCGGGAAAGCGCGCCGTCAGAAAATCCAGCATGTTGTTCCACACGCCAGCCGCATCCTGCAACCACAGATAACTCGGGGCGACGCCGTCCTTGAGCGGCAAAGGTGCGGTCGGTCTCATGTGCGTTCCCTTGTGCGTTCCTCTGTACCGTCCTTCATCACGCTTTACCGCTGATCTTGCGCGCAGCGCGGCGCTGCCAGGCAATCACGCTGGGGTTGTTGTCCAGATGCGCCTTGATGCGGCTGCACTGGGTGTCGTTGAGCGGCAGGCTGCGCAGCAGCTCAGGCCAACTTTGCATCGCGCGCTCGACGGTGTCGACCAGCACCATCTGCAGCTTGGGTTCGGGGATGCGCCAGATGTTGGCCAGCTCGCGCAGCACCGCCGGCGTCAGCAGTTGGCGCGCCTTCTCGCCGGGCGCAAACGCCAAGGCGTGACCATGCCCGGCGAGGTAAGCCGAATAGGCCACGATGTCATAGGCCGGCGACAGCTCTGCCGCTTGCGGCGTGCGATACAGCATGCTGAAGTTCTTGAGATGGGCGTCGAAATTGCCGAGCAGTTCGTTCACCTTGATCCGGCGCAGCAGTTCGAACAGGTCTTCCTCGCCCTTGACGCTGCGTTCCAGCAGCACCACGCCGAGCGCGGCATAGGTGCCGGCATATTTGGCCGCGGCCGGGGTGCCGGTGATCTGGGCGAAGTCTTCCATGTGCAAGCGACCGGTCGCGGTGCCGGCGTCGCGGTCGAAGCGATGGATCAGCAGGAAATTCTCGGCGTCGCTGCGCAGCCCGAACGGCAGACGATCCGCAATCGCCGTCAGCGGCACCAGTTCGTGCTCGCACACTTGCACACCGGCAGCGCGCGCCAGCGCCAGCGAGGAGAATTCCACCTCCGGCATTTGCGGATAATCCGAGGCCGGCAGCTTGCCGATGAAATGCGCGCCGCGCGCATCCTTGGAACGCATCACATAACGACCGCCCGCTGCGCGCACCAGGCCGATCTTGGGCTGCACGCCGGAGATCGATTCGCCGTCGGGCGTGGGCAACTGGCCGGCGCTCATTTCGTAGCTGTCGCGGCCCTGGCCGATCAGGCGGCCCAGATGCCGGTCGTCGAGGGTTTCCGACAAGGCCGACACATCGCCCGGCAAATCCTTGCCGCAATACGCCAGCAGGCCGAATTCGTCATCCGGCGCCAGACCGGCGCGCTCGATCAGGTGCTTGCGCAACTGGCCTTCCGGCAACAGGTTCTGGAAAAACGCCGGCAAGCCGCCCTTGCCGTCGCCACGATTGGCTTCCAGTGCGGGATTGAGCAATTGGGCGACGGTGCGCTCTTCGGTCGAGCCGCGATACAGCTGCGACAACACCGGCCGGTTCGGGTCAACGGCATAGGCGTCGTCGAAGCGGAAATACACGCGTCCATCATCGAGCGCAAACAGCGAACCAACCTCGGTGACGCCGAGCCGGATGCGCAGGGATCGCAACATGCTCATGATCCGTTCCTCATCAAGGTATGCAGGCGCTCGGACAATTCGGTGCGCTCACCCTCGCCGCCCTGTTCGGCGGCACGCTGCGCCGAGACTTCCTGCGGCACCAGCAACAGCTCCAGGCCGAGTTCGGCGCAGATGGACAGCAGTTTGCTGAGTTCGATATTGCCCTTGCCGGTTTCCAGCGCCTGCAGGGTATTGCGATGAATGCCGCTGCGCTCGGCCAGGCTGCTCGAACTGAGTTGCCGGGCTTTACGGGTGCTGCGGATCTGACTGCCGAGGGCGAGAAGTGATTGCATAATAAATTGTGCTAATGGGCTCAATGTCCATTTTATTATGCATTTCTGAGAAAGCAAGGAATTGCATAATAAATTAGTCAAAAATATAAAATGACTAATTTATTATGCAATTCAATGAAACTAAAAGACCGCCGGAAACAAAAAATCGCCCCGGAGGGCGATTTCAAAGCATAAGACTGACAATCAAGAATCAGGCAACAGTATTGACGTTGCGGCCGATGTTCGGATTGGCAGGCAAAGGCAAGGCATTCAAGAGGCCCACGGCAGTCGTAGCCTGGACATCGAGCGCCTTTTTCAGCATCGCGATATTGACGGAATCACTGGCTTCTTTCGAAGCAAGCGCCGAAGCGACCGCGGGAATGTTACCAACGTCCATGATTCACTCCTTTGATGATGTCATCCTATAACGTCATCCTTTCGTATTTCTTTACGTCAATCAAGAGAATTTACAAAAATCTTTACGGTTTTTAGGCGATTTATTGCCAATAAAACAAAGACTTACCAAATTACCATGCGCGTCCGCAGTAGCTCGCGGCCAAAAAAAATCGCACCCCTTGCAGGATGCGATTGAATGGAAACCCACGCAATCCGGTTTCCTTCCCTCAGGCCTTGGTATTGATGAGACGGCCGATATTCGGGTTGGCTGGCAGGGCCGGACTGACCAGGCCGATCACGTCGTCGACCACATGATTGGCGACCTTGGTCAGGTCCAACCCTATCCCTTCCACAGCTTTTTTCGCCAGCCAGGCGGTTGCGACGCCCGTTGCCAGAGATGCGATCTCCATGATGACTCCTTTTACTAACTGACCAGGCTGATGCAACTCCCCGTTAGCGACACAATCTGACATCTCTTTACGAAAATCACATGTCCTTATCTTTGTTTTACACAGGTTAAGATTGCGCCCCTAAACCGCTTACACTGGCCTCCGTTTATCTTTTATTGCATCCATGCTCCAGCTATTAGAAAAAATCAGCGCCGCTCTTGCCACCACCTCCGCCGGCAGCGAACTCGACCACGCCATTGCGTTGGTCAAGGTCTTGCGTCCGCAAAAGCGCGAAGCGCCCGAACTCGCCATCACCAATGTGCGCACGCTGACGCACTTGCTGCAGCAGCATCCGCACCACGCCGCCGCGCTGCGCCATTACTTGCTACACCTGCTGTCGGTGCGTCGCCAGACCGGCCTGTACACCGACATTGGCATCCTGTCGAATGACGGCTTCTTCTCCGAGCTGCATCGCCGCCTCGCTTACCGCGTGCTGCCGCCGGCGTTGGATGACCGCTATCTGTCCGACTGCCTGGAAAAACTGTTCCCCTTCAACACCGACTATCTGTGGATGCACGCGGTGCCGGTCGACGACTGGGTTGCGCTGTTCGAGGTATTGCAAAACGCCGATGATGAACTGCCGTCCAAAATCGACACGTCCGACAAGTTCGACGAGCAAAAGACCCTGACCGAGATCCTGCTGGCGATTCAGGTCTTGTCCTACCGCATCAGCGCGATCGGCATCGAGCCGGAGCTGATCCGCATCTACAGCGACGTCAAGGCCTTCGAATCGCCGTTCCTGATGCAGAACGTCGAACTGCACCGCTACCTCGACGGCTACATGCATCATCTCAATGGCGACCCGACGCCGCTGGAAGACGCCAGCCACGTACTGGTGATGCTGGATCAATGCCAGGAAGTCGTCACCCGCATCCGCAAGAGCACGCTGCGCCTGGGCACCAGCATCGCCGTCACTTACCGGCTGGTGCGCCTGGACCAGCATCTCGACCGTCTGCGCAAACTGCTGTCGCTGGTCGACGTCGGCAAGCCTGACAATGCAGCGGCGCTGGCAACGCAAAAGCGCGCCATCGGCCTCGAACTGGGATTGGAACTGATCGAAGCGCACAACCGCAAGTACACCGTACGCGACCTGTTCGCCGCCAACATCAACCTGCTGGCGCGCAACATCACCGAAAACGCCAGCCGCACCGGCGAGCACTACATCGCCGAGGACCGGCGCGAATACGCCGCCATGTACAAATCGGCGGCGGGCGCGGGTTTCGTCATCGGCTTCATGTCGATGATCAAGATACTGTTCTCCTATCTGCGGGCGGCGCCGCTGGTGGAAGCCTTCCTGTTCAGCATGAACTATTCGCTCGGCTTCATGCTGATCCACGTGCTGCATTTCACGGTGGCGACCAAGCAGCCGGCCATGACCGCCTCGCGCATCGCCGCCGGGCTGCACAGCAGCGATGGCCGCAACCTCGATCTCGACAGCCTGACCGAACTGATCGTCAAGGTGATCCGCACGCAGTTCGTCGCGGTGCTGGGCAACCTGACGATCGCCTTCCCGGTGGCATATCTGCTGGCGAGCGGCTACTTTCTCCTGGCCGGCCATCACTTCGTCGCGCCGGACAAGGCGCAGCATCTGCTGCACGACATCGATCCATTCTCCAGCCTCGCCCTGTTCCATGCGGCGATTGCGGGCGTCTGCCTGTTCCTGGCGGGTTTGATCTCGGGCTATTACGACAACAAGGCGCTCTATACGCGCATGTCGCAGCGAGTGGTCCGTGCGCACTGGCTCAGCCGCTTGCTGGGCAAGGCGCGTACGGCGCGCTTGGGGGATTATCTGGAGATCAGCCTGGGCGGCCTGATGGGGAATTTCTACTTCGGCATCCTGCTGGGCACCATCGGCACCGTCGGCTTCCTGCTCGGGCTGCCGATCGACATCCGCCACATCACCTTCGCGGCGACCAATTTCGCCATTGCGCTGGTCGGCCTCGACCATGCCGTGAGCTGGGGCGTGATCGCCCTCTCGACCTTTGGCGTGCTGGCCATCGGGACCGTGAACCTGTGGGTGAGTTTTTCGCTGGCGCTGTTCGTGGCGCTGCGTTCGCGCCAGGTGAAGTTCCGCCACGGCTGGCCGCTGCTGAAGTCCCTGTGTGCGCGCTTCCTGAGGAAACCGGCGGACTTCTTCATCCCGCCCCGCGCGACAGCAGCCACGGCAGCGGCGCAGGACGGACCTGAATCGGCCTAGGATCAGCCTGAGTTCTATCGGGCCGGTTTGTCCAGCTGCTCGTAGACATTGTTGGCGATGCGCGCCAGTTCCGTACGGTCAATGCTGCCCGACAAGGCGTAGCCGAACTTGCCGTCGATCCAGTAGAACACGTTGACCGTGCCTTCCTGCGCAAAGCGGAAGCCGGTGTCCTTGTTCTGCACCTGGTCGGTGGAGACGTACAAGGTCAGTCTCCGGCCCGCGCCATCGTGGTACATGAACTGCGCCACCGGTGCGCTCTGGCCCGGCAGCAAACGCCCGCCGATCAGTTCGTAACCCAGCGGCGCAAGCTTGGGCGCGCGGACATCGGCGCCGATGCGTTTGGACAACCAGCGCACCAGCGCTTCTTCCTGCTCGGCGCCGACTTCCACCGGGCGACGCGGATCAGGGGTGTAGACAGCGTGCGCCACTGCGGCCCGATGCGCCATCATCAACGGCGCATCCACGCGCGTCGCTCCCGCCGCTGCGGCAATCCAGCCGACCGGCGACGACTGCGCCGCGCCGTGCAGATACCAGCCGCCGGCGCCGGCAAAAATGGCGACGATGAACACCGCAGCGTAACGCCGCAGCACTTCCCAATTACTGCTGGGACGCGCCGCCAGGCGCGCCGGCAGCGGTTCGTCCAGCACCGGATCGAACAGCAGGTGCAAGGCCTGGTTCTGGTGGCGATAAGTGCGCAGGCGCTCAGCCTCTTCCGGATTGTGTTCAAGCCAGGCGGCGACGTCGGCCAGCCGCTCCTGCGGCAGCAAGCCGTCGACATAGCCCTGCAGATCGGCTTCGGTAACCGCTAACGGGTTCGGGTTCATTTGACCACCTTCAACGTCGAATGCCGGGGCCGTCCCTCGACCAGCGCGCGCAAGCGCTCGCGGGCGCGCGACAGGCGCGACATGACGGTCCCGAGCGGGATGCTCAGCGTCGCGGCCACTTCTTCATAAGTCATCTCTTCGAGCACCACCAGCAATAAAATCTCGCGTTGTTCGGCCGCCAGCAGGCGCAGGGCCGACTCGAGGTCATACCCGACCAGCCGGTCCGGCGCGTAAGCCGGCGTCGCCAGCGCATCTTCGTCATCCAGTGCGACCGTCGGAATCACCGGCTTGCGGCGCTGGTCGACGTGCAGGTTGTGCATGATGCTGAACAGCCACGGCCGCATGTCGCTGCCCTTGCGCCAACTCGACAGCTTTTGCCAGGCGCGCTCCATGGTGTCCTGCACCAGGTCGTCGGCGCCGGCGCGATCGCCCACCAGCGCCCGCGCATAACGGCGCAGGCGCGGGAGGCAAGCCAGCAGATGGCTTTCGTCGGACATGGGCTCAGGCTGGGAGTTGGAGATGGAGATGGAGATGGAGACGGATCAGTTCTTGACGACGTGCCAGATGTTCTTGAAGTTGTCGCCGTTACGGTCGCCCGGGTTCTTGTCCGAAGCGAACAGATACAGCGGCTTGCCGTTGAGGGCAAGCTGTGGGCTGCCGTCGTCGCGCTTGATCACCGAGAACGGTGCGCTCGGCGTGCCGACCGGCGCCACCGGCGGCCAGGCAGTCGCACAAGGACCGTTGCAGACGCTCTTGCCTACCGGATCGTTATCGAAGGTGTAGACGGTCATGCCCTTGGTGGTGACGAGGACGTCGTCGGTTTTCTTGACGGCCATCTCTTCAGCAAAGGCGGCAGGTACGGCGGACGACAGCAAGGTCAATGTCAGCAGGGACAGTGGGAGCAGTTTCATGGCGGTATTCCTTTCGTTGCAGGGTTGCGCGGTTTTGCCTTACCCATGCACGGTAGACGTGTGCAACACGGGTTTTATTCCGCTCCCGCGAAAATATATTCTGCCCGGCCCGATTCTTTACTTTGTGACAACGGTGCGCTGCATCGGCGCCAGCAAGGCCAGCAGCTTGTTCTGCGTGCGCGAAGGGATGCCCGATTTGTCCATCGCCGCCTGCAGGTCTTCCACCAGCGCGTTGAACTGCATGTTGTTGAGCGCCAGCCCCTGATGCACTTCCTTCATCGGGTCGCCGCTGTACTTGCACGGACCGCCGCTCAGTTCGCAGAACTGCTCGGTGATCAGCTTGGCCAGCCGCTTCATGTCGGTTTCCTTGAAGGTGTCCTTGATCCGGACATCGGCCAGCGCCAGCGCCAACGTGTCGTCGACCACTTTGGTCAGCACATCCAGGCCGCCCAGATCGCGGTACAGGCTGTCGTCGACTTTCTGGGCGTGGGCCGGCAAGGCGGTCGCGGACACAGTCAGCGCTACCAGAATCGCGGCCAGCCAGCCCGATGTTATCGTCGGATTTTTCATCAGAAGCCCGCCTGCACGGAAAGATAGACGCCGTCCTGGCGCTTGGGATTGTAAATGGTGATGTCGCCGAGCGAGACGTAGGCCAGCGTCAGCGACAGGTTCTTGCTTGGGAACCAGGCGACGAAGGCGTCGTAATAATCCTTCTCGTTGTCGGCGCCGAGGTTGCGCGGCTTCATGCGGTATTCCGCGCCGATCACCCATTGGCGATTGAGCAGGTAAGCCACCGAGCTTTCCAGCATGGCCTGGTAGCGATCGCCCTTGTCGCCGCCGAAACCCAAGATGCCCATCTGGTTGGCCTTGGTGGCGCGCACCGTGGCGTTGAGCAGCAGGCTCTGGTCAAGGAACAGTTTCGTCGCCGCGAGGTAATAGTCGATGCCGGAATCGCTCTTCGCGCCCAGATCCTTGACGTTGGTGACTGCGCCCAGGCCGCCGATGCCGTTGTTGCGCTTGACCATCACGCCGGCCGCCAGTTGCGGCATCCAGGTATCCTGGTCGTAGACGATGTCGCCGGCCAGCTTGACCTTTACGCCGTAGATGTCCTGATCGATGCGCAGGTTGTTGAGCGGCGCCAAACTGCCGGTGAAGCGCTGCTTGGCCACCGACAGCTCGACGCGGTCGGCGATGCCGACGGCAACGCCGTACGAGGCCAGCGCGTAGTCCTGGGTGCCGACATAGGTGTAATGCACATTGGCGCCGTAACTGTCGCGGGTGCCGTAGCCGGTGATGGTGGCCCACGGCACCAGGCCGCCGCCGCCGGCGCCTTCGACCTGGACCACGCCAGCCGTAGCCATCAGCTTGCCCAAGTCGGGCGTCATTGCGTTCTGCGCCGACGCCGCCGCGGACAACAGCGCCGCCACGGACATCAAGGCCATTGCGGACGCCTGTCGCAGCCCCCTCCCTGTCTTATCGGTCATTTATCTTCCCTTTTCCCCAACGCCGCCCGGCTTTCGGATACAGCAACTCAGATCGCCATGTTCTCCGACTGGCTCGGTACTTCCGGCGGCGTCCATTGTTCCAGCCATTCAATAAGGCGGTCGCCGGGCATCGGCTTGCTCATGAAGTAACCTTGCGCCTGGTCGCAACCCATCTGCCGCAGCAGGTTCCAGACCGCCAGCGTTTCCAGACCCTCCGCCACCACGCGCAGGCCCATGTTGTGGCCCAGGTCGATGGTCGACTTGACGATCTTGGCGTCGTCGGCGTCGTGCTCCATGTTCATCACGAACGATTTGTCGATCTTCAGCTCATCCACCGGCAGGCGCTTCAGATACGCCAGCGAGGAATACCCGGTGCCGAAATCGTCAATCGCCAGTTCCACGCCCATGGCGTGCAAACGCTCCAGCGTCAGTTGCGCGCGCACCGGATCATCCATGATGGCGCTCTCGGTGATCTCCAGGCACATCGACGACGGCGCCAGGCTGTTGCGCTCCAGGATATCGGCGAAGTGCTGCGGCAAATCCTGATCCAACAGATCGCGTGTCGACAAATTGACCGAAAACTTGAGTGAAATCCCGCGTCTTTGCAGCTCGCTGCAGAGGATTGCCGTTCTGCCAAGCATCCACGAGGTCAGCATGCGGATGAAACCGGTGGTCTCGGCAAACGGGATGAAATTGTCGGGGCCGATGAAACCCTTCTCGGGATGCATCCAGCGCACCAGCGCCTCGGCGCCGACCACGCGCCCCGAGGCCAGGTCGACCTTGGGCTGGACGTACAGCAGGAATTCGTTGCGGTCGAGCGCGCGCCGCAGTTCGCTCAGCAGGCTCAGGCTTTCCTGGCTGCTCTTGTCGATGGATGGTTCGTAGACGGTGAAGCCGCTGCCGCGCCGCTTGGCGACATACATCGCCACTTCGGCGTTGCTCAATAGGGTCTCGCTGTTTTCGCCGTTTTCGGGATAACCGGCGATGCCGATGCCGGCGCCCAGATCCACGGTCTGCTCGTCAATCGACAGCGGCACTTCCAGCGAACTCAGGATGCGCTTGGCCTGGCGTACCGCTTCGACCTGGTCGGTGGCCGGCAGCAGGATCGCGTATTCGTCGCCGCCGAGGCGCGCGACCTTGTCGTTTTCACGTTCCAGTTGCTGTTCCAGGCGGCGCCCTACCTGGCGCAGCAGGTTGTCGCCAAAGCTGTGGCCGAGCACGTCGTTGACGTGCTGGAAGCGATCCAGATCCATCATCAGGATATGACATTGGCCGCCGGTGGTCCTGGCGCGCTCAATGGCGGTGTTGAGCAAGGTGGCGAACTGCACGCGATTGGGCAAATCGGTCAGCGGATCCCAGTACGCCAGCCGGCGGATTTCCAGTTCGCGGTTGGCGATGCCGGAACGCATGCTTTCGAAGGCGTCGGCCAGCTTGCCGATTTCGTCGCCGCCCTTGATGTCGATGCGGGCGCGGTAGTCGCCGGTGCCGAGCCGCTTGGCGATGTCGGCCAATGCGCGCAACGGACTGGTGATGCGGCGCGCCACGAAGGCACTGGCGAAGATCGCCATGATCACGCCGATGATGCTGATGGACAGCAGGATCAGTTGCAGACGGCGATACGGCGCCACCGCTTCACTGATCGAGCGCTGCAGCACGGCTACCGCGCTCTGGCTTCCCTGGCCTTTGGCCAGCACCAGCACGCGCGCGCTGTAGTCGTTGTCGGCGATGCTCAGTTGAGGGATGAAACTATTGGCGGTCGGCGATTGCGGTAATTGCGACATCAGCATGGCCGATTCCGGCTTGGCCAGCGTCGAGACGTCCTGCTGCCACTGGCCCGCGCGCGTGCTCACCAGCACGCTGACCTGCAGCGACGACAAGGCGCGCATGTCAGAGATGAGTTTTTTGTCGACCGGGAAGCCCATCACGACCCAGCCGATGATGACCGGCGCCCGCACCGGCACGGCGACGATCTGGAACAGGTTGTCGTCGACGATCACGGTGTCGGAAGCGCCGTTGGTGACGACAGCCTTGCTGACCAGCTCCAGCGCGCTGCGTTGCAGGTCGGTGCTGGGATAAGCCTGGGTGGACGCTTTGACGCTCTGGTCGGTGCCGATCAGCATCGACAGCGTCGAGCCGATGCGCGCGCCGTGGTTTTCCAGTACGGAGGTGATGGTTTCGCGGTCGTCGGTGCCGATCGCCTGGCGGAAGCCGAAGTCGGAGGCCAGCAACCGCGCGCCTTGGGTCAGCTTGTCGGCGTTCTGTTCCAGCAGGCGCAGGAACACACGCTCGCCGATGATCAGCTCGTCGCGGATCGACGCGCGCGCGTTTTCATCGATCGCTTTGCGAATGGCAATGAAACCCGCCAGCTGCACCAGCAGGATCAGGATGATGAATAGCACAACGATGCGGTTTTCCAGCCGATGCCAACGCACTTGTGAGCTCCCCGTTTCTCTTGGCTTGTGGCGACGATTATTCCACCGGAACGGCCTTGACGTTCAGCTTGACCGAGGCGTGCAGATCAGCGCCCTGGTAAGTGATCGGCTGTTCCATGGCCGCCTCATTGGGCGCCATCTTGAAATACCAGGCCTTCAGCGCGTATTTTCCGTTGACCAGGCCGTCCAGCTTGACCCGACCGGACATGTCGGTCTTGCCGAAGAACGGCGTATTGACCACTTGCACGTAGGCGACCATCTGGTCGTGAATATTACAGCCCAGCACCACGGTGCCGACCTTGTCGAACAGGATCGGGCTGGTCGGGACGCCGGAATACAACTTCAACTCAAAGGTCTTGGCCGGCGAAAACGAATACACGTGATGCCGCACCTTGTCGTGATTGGGGAAGAGGATAGGCGTACCAACTTGCACCACGCTTACCAGAGGAAAGAATTTGACGTCCTTTTGCTCGACTTCGGCCTGCTTGAGCGATTTCGGCACCGCCTGGCCGCCGACCGCCTCGGCGTAGACCACCGCATTGGGCACGGGCGCGCCGGCGATATCCAGCACCTGCACGGTCAAGGTCGCAGCCGCAGCGTTCAAAGCTGCACCGGCCGCCAGCAACGCGAACAACGCGACACTTCCTGCCAGCATGCGACGGGCATGCCGGTGAACAAACGATAGACGCATGATCGCTAGGAATTTGAAATTTGAAAATGGATCGAAAAATCGGCAGGACAACCTGCCAGCCTGCTCACCTCGGAATTGTTATCTGAAACGTTTTTGGCGAGCGAGACCCATTATGCAATTAATTCGATCTTTGCGCTGTTAAATAACCGACAACTGCCGGAACAATTTCGGAGCGCACGCTGGCAGCATTGAGGCCCGGCGGGGCGATCAGCACTACCGCATTGACCAGCGCCTTGAGCATGCGCTGAACCACAAAGGCCGCCACATCCACGTCCGGCGCACTGATGCTCTTGCGATGCTTGATCAGGACGCCGCGAATGGCTTCGAAGAAACGCTGGCGGACATGGTTCGACACCGGCAGGTGGAACGAGGGGAATTCTTCTTCAAGGATGCGATTGAGTTCCGGCTCGACCAGATGCGCCGCGACCAGCGCTTCAATCAGGGCTTCGAAGTCGCGTACAAGACTGCCGGAGGCATCCATCTTCGCCACCACTTCTTCAAACAACTGCAGCATGCGGGCAACGTGACGCTCGCGCAGCGCAAAAATCAGTGCGTCCTTGTTGGGAAAATACTGATACAGCGAACCGACGCTGATGCCCGCCGCTTCCGCCACGAGATTGGTGTTGGTCTTGGCGTAACCGCGGTCAACCAGCACTCTCGCCATGGCGTCGAGGATGGTGTCGACCATGGCTTTCGAGCGTGCTTGGCGGGGTTCTTTGCGAGGTTGCAGTTTCATTTTTCAATCCAGTTTTGTAACATGAGCTAATGTTCGTATATGCGAGTATAATACAAAAAGATGAGTTTTTACTCGCTAGCGTGCAAACGACCTCAGCGAGTCGCCACCGGCCAGGAAGTCAGGAAATTCAAACGGCGGCACCAACCTCGTCGAAAAATTCCGTTTCAGATTGTCTTTCGATTTATTTCCAGATACAGCAATAAGAATCCACTTTGGAGAATGTCATGAAATCCGCCTCATCGCCCGCACTGCGTTTGCGGGTGATCGCCCTATGCGCGCTCACCATCGGCATGCTCGGCCTGTCCGGCTGTGCCAGCTTTAGCGGCATTGACAGCGATAAACACATGGCGCAACCCGGCGATTACGCCGCCGAGCGCAGCCTGGCTGGCCAAGGCCAATGGCCCGCCGCCAATTGGGTAGACCAGTTCGGCGATGCGCAACTCAGCGCGCTGATTGCCGAAGCCATGGAAAACAGCCCCAGCCTTCAACAAGCCCAGGCGCGCATCGCCTCGGCCAGCGCGCTGGCTGAAAGCAAGGGCGCCCCGCTGCTGCCGACCGTGACCGCCGATGCATCGTTCACGCGCAACCTGTTCCCGGAAACCACCATTTACCCGCCACCATACGGCGGCAGCTGGTACAACGAGAAAAAAGCCTTCCTGAATCTGGGCTACGAACTGGATCTCTGGGGCAAGAATCACGCCGCGCTGGCGCAAGCCGTGTCGCAACAAAAAGCGGCCGAAGCCGCCGCCCAGGAAACCCGCCTGGTGTTGGCCAGCTCGATCGCCTCGACCTACAACCAGCTGGCGACTGAATACGCGCTGCACGATATCGCCCAGCGCACGGTCAACCAGCGCGAGTCGCTGCAAAAGATCACCGCCGACCGCGTCAAGACCGGCCTGGACACGCAGATCGAACGCAACCAGTCGCAAGGCAGCAGCGCCGAAGCACGCGCCCAGCTGGTGCAAAGCGAAGGCCAGATCACGTTGACGCGCCAGCAGCTCGGCGTGCTGATCGGCAAAGGTCCGGATCGCGGCCTGCAAATCGCCGCGCCGCGCATGGCCACGCTGATCACGCCGGAACTGCCGGCGCAATTGCCGCTGAACCTGCTGGGTCGGCGCCCCGACATCGTCGCGGCGCGCTGGCAGGTGGAAGCCGCGACCAGGGACATCGACGTCGCCAAGGCGCGCTTCTATCCCGACATCAATCTGTCGGCGATGATCGGCTTCGACTCGCTGCTCAATTCCAATCCGTTCACGGCCTCCAGCAAGAGCATTGCGTTCGGTCCTGCGATCAGCCTGCCGATCTTCGAAGGCGGCGCCCTGCGCGCCAACCTGAAGGGATCGTATGCATCGTACGACATGGCGGTGGCGTCGTATAACCAGACGCTCAATGAAGCCTACGGCGACGTCGCCAGACAGATCACCGGCATCCGCTCGATAGACCGCCAGTTGCCGATCCGCCGCGAAGCGCTGGCGTCGTCACAACGCGCCTACGATCTGGCGCGCGAACGCTATCGCATCGGACTGACCTCGCAACTGGTGGTCCTCAACGCCGAAACTGCCCTGCTCGGCCAGCAACAGGCGCTGATCAACCTGGAAGCCAGCAAGCGCAACCAGCAGATCGGCCTGTTCAAGGCCCTCGGCGGCGGCTTCGATGCGCAGCAGGCGGGACTGGCGATTGTCACAACTGGTGCGCCCTCAAGCCCGGCGGCAACCAAGGCCCGATAATTTTGATCCAAGCGCGACGCAACCGCCCATGAGCGGCTGCGCCTCCCAGAAAAAACAAAGCAATACACGGAGTAATTCATGAGTGAAGCCCTTCCACAAAACGGCAACGCCGCCAACGCCACCAACGCCACCAACACTCCCAACGGTAACGGCAATGGCAAGCGCAAGCGCCAGTTGCTGCTGTTGACGCTGGTCCTGATCATCGTCGCCATCGGCCTGTTCCTGTACTGGTTCCTGCACGCCCGCTTCTTCGAAGAAACCGACGACGCCTATGTCGGCGGCAACGTCGTGCAGATTTCGGCGCAGGTCGGCGGCACCGTCACGGCGATCAAGGCCGACGATACGCAAGTCGTCAAGGCCGGCCAGCAACTGGTGTCGCTCGACGCCGCCGACACCAAGCTCGCCCTGGCGCAAGCCGAAGCGGCATTGGCCCAGGCCGTGCGCCAGACACGCCAGACTTTCCTGAACAACGACACCCTGGCGGCCAACGTGACCGCAGCTGAAACCAACCTGGCGCGAACCCGCGACGATCTGCAGCGCCGCCAGGCCGGCATCGCTTCGGGCGCCGTCTCGCAAGAAGATCTGGCGCATGCGCAGGACGCCGTCAAGAACGCCAACGCATCGCTGGAACAAGCCCGCGCCAGCCTGGCCGCCAACCGCGCCCTGACCGATCACACCAGCGTGACCGAACATCCGAACGTGCTGCAGGCGGCCACCCAGGTGCGCAATGCTTACCTGAACTACGCCCGTGTGAACATCGTGGCGCCGGTCTCCGGCTTCGTCTCCAAACGTTCGGTGCAACTGGGTCAGCGCATCGCCCCGGGCAATCCCCTGATGGCCATCGTGCCGCTGGAACAGATCTGGATCGACGCCAACTTCAAGGAAGGCCAGTTAAAGCACATCCGCATCGGCCAGCCGGTTGAAGTAATCGCCGACGTCTACGGTTCCAGCGTCAAGTACAAGGGCACCGTGGTCGGCTTCTCGGCCGGCACCGGCGGCGCTTTCTCGCTGCTGCCGGCGCAGAACGCCACCGGCAACTGGATCAAGGTGGTCCAGCGCGTGCCGGTGCGCATCGCGCTCGACCCGCAGGAAGTCCAGGCGCATCCGCTGCGCGTGGGCCTGTCGACGACTGCCACGGTGGACATCCACGGCGACGGCAAGACCCTGGAAGCCGTCCCCACCAACTTCCAGACCGATGTCTACAGCGACCTCGGCAAGCAAGCCGACGAGATCGTCGAGCGCATCATCAGCGACAACGCCAGTGGCTTGCCCACCCAGGCGACGTCGAAGAAGAAGGCCGCCATCGTCATTCCTCACACCTGATCGGACGCATCCTCCATGGCGAGCAGTCCTCAAACCTATACACCTCCACCGCCGCTGACCGGCGGCAAGCTGGTGCTGGGCACCTTGTGCGTGTCGCTGGCGGTGTTCATGAACGTGCTCGACTCGTCGATTGCGAACGTGGCGATCCCGACCATCTCGGGCAACCTCGGTGTCTCGATCGATGAAGGCACCTGGGTCATTACCTCTTTTGCAGCGGCCAATGCAATCTCGATTCCGCTGACCGGCTGGCTGACGCAGCGCATCGGCGCGGTGCGCCTGTTCGTTTCCTCGGTGCTGCTGTTCGTGCTGGCATCGTGGCTGTGCGGCCTGGCGCCGACACTGCCCATCCTGCTGGGCGCACGCGTCCTGCAAGGCCTGGTGGCCGGACCGATGGTGCCGTTGTCGCAATCGCTGCTGCTGGGGGCCTACCCCAAGTCCAAAGCCTCGTTCGCGCTGGCGCTATGGGGCATGACCGCCGTGGTCGCACCGGTGGCCGGGCCGGCGCTGGGCGGCTGGATCACCGACGCCTATACCTGGCCCTGGATCTTCTACATCAACATCCCGGTCGGCTTGCTGGCCGCCGGCATGACGATGGCGATCTACAAGGATCGCGAAAGCCCCACGCATAAACTGCCGATCGATACCATTGGCCTGCTGTTGCTGATCACCTGGGTGGCGGCGTTCCAGATCATGCTCGACAAGGGCAAGGACCTGGACTGGTTTGCCTCGCCGACCATCGTGACGCTGGGCATCGTTGCGGCGGTGGCCTTCGCCTACTTCGTGATCTGGGAGTTGAACAACGACCATCCGGTGGTGGACTTGCGCCTGTTCGGCAGGCGCAACTTCTTCGGCGGCACGGTGGCGATCTCGATCGGCTACGGCGTGTTCTTCGGCAATCTGGTATTGCTGCCGCAATGGCTGCAGCAATACCTCGGCTATCGCTCCATCGACTCGGGCCTGTCGACCGCGCCGATCGGGATTTTCGCGGTGATCCTGATGCCGCTGATCGGCAAGTTCCTGCCGCGCATGGATGCACGCAAGGTGGCCACGGCGTCCTTCGTCGGCTTTGCCTGCGTGTTCTTCATGCGTTCGCGCTACAACCTCGAAGTCGACCAGTGGACGGTCATCTTGCCGACGCTGCTGCAAGGGATTCCGACTGCGATGTTCTTCGTGCCGCTGACGGTGCTGCTGCTGTCCGGCCTGCCGCCGGAACGCATCCCCGCCGCCGCCGGCCTGTCGAGTTTCGTACGCGTGTTCTGCGGCGCGATCGGCACTTCGGTGGCAACGACGGCATGGAACAACCGCACCATCGTGCATCATGCCCAGTTGACGGAACATGCCACGCCCTACAGCACGGCCTTGCAACAGATGTTCAGCAATCTCACCGGCAATTTCGGCATGAGCACCGAGCAGGCCACCGGCCTGATCGAGCGCAACCTGAACGCGCAGGCGGCGATGATCGGCATCAACGACATCTTCTGGCTGTCGGGCGTGATTTTCCTCGTGATCATTCCGGTGATCTGGATCATCAAGCCGGCCAAGGGCGGTGCAGGAGCGGAAGCGGCGGCTGCGGCGCACTGATCCGTCGCCATCGTTCGCGCAAAGAAAAAGCGCTCGTTCCTTCACGGAACGAGCGCTTTTTTATTGCTGCCGCAAACAGATCAGGAAGACAAAATACGGTGATGAAACCGCAGGTGATCTTCCATGAACGTCGAGATGAAGTAATAACCGTGGTCGTAGCCGTCATGCCGGCGCAAGGTCAACGGCTGCTTCGCCTGCACGCAGGCGGCTTCGAATTCCTGCGGCAACAATTGCTCCGAGAGGAATTTGTCGGCCAGCCCCTGATCAACCAGGATGCCTTGCGGGAACGGCGTCACAGCCTTGCGCATGAGCGCGCTGGCGTCATGCTCCAACCAGGCCGAGCGGTCGCTGCCAAGATAATTGCCGAACGCCTTCTCGCCCCAAGGACATTGCGACGGCGCCGCGATCGGTGCGAACGCCGACACCGAGCGGTAGACGTCCGGATGGCGCAACGCCAGCGTCAGTGCGCCGTGACCGCCCATTGAGTGGCCGAACACGCCGGCGCGTGCAGCATCCGCCGCAAACTCTTTCACGACCAGCGTGCGCAGCTCCTGCACCACGTATGACTCCATGCGGTAGTGCTTGCTCCACGGCGCCTGCGTGGCGTCGAGATAAAAGCCGGCGCCGGCGCCGAAGTCCCAGGAGTCGCTTTCACCAGCGATATTCGCCCCGCGCGGACTGGTGTCCGGCGCCACCAGCATGATGCCGAGTTCGGCGGCGACGCGCTGGGCGCCGCCCTTGATCATGAAGGTTTCTTCCGTGCAGGTCAGGCCGGCCAGGTAGAACAGCACCGGCACCGGTCCCTGCTTCGCCTGCGGCGGCGTGAACACGGAAAAGCGCATCGGCAGGCCGATCTCTTGCGAGTCGTGTTTGTAGAAACCCTGCACGCCGCCGAAACAGGCGTGCTCGCTCAGCAATTCCGATTCCGGCGCCATGTCAGAACTCGACGACGGAGCGAATCGATTCGCCGCTCTTCATCAGGTCGAAGCCTTCGTTGATGCGTTCCAGCGGCAGCTTGTGCGTGATCAGGTCGTCGATGTTGAGCTTGCCCTCCATGTACCAATCGACGATCTTGGGCACGTCGGTGCGGCCGCGTGCGCCGCCGAAGGCCGAGCCCTTCCAGACCCGGCCGGTGACCAGCTGGAACGGACGCGTGCTGATTTCCTGGCCGGCTGCGGCCACGCCGATGATGATCGACTGGCCCCAGCCCTTGTGACAGCACTCCAGCGACTGGCGCATGGTGGTGGTGTTGCCGATGCACTCGAAACTGTAATCGGCGCCGCCGTCGGTCAGGCCGATGATGGCGTCGACCACGTTGGAAACATCCTTGGGATTGATGAAGTCCGTCATGCCGAATTTGCGCGCCATGGCTTCACGGCCCGGATTGAGGTCGACGCCGATGATCTTGTTGGCGCCCACCATCCTGGCCGCCTGGATCACGTTCAGGCCGATGCCGCCGAGGCCGAATACGACCACGTTGGCGCCCGCCTCCACCTTGGCGGTGAACAGCACCGCGCCGACGCCGGTGGTGACGCCGCAGCCGATATAGCAGACCTTGTCGAACGGCGCATCTTCACGGATCTTGGCCAGGGCGATTTCCGGCACCACGATGTAGTTGGAAAACGTCGACGTGCCCATATAGTGGAACAGCGGCTTGCCGTCCAGCGAAAAGCGGCTGGTCGCGTCCGGCATCAGGCCGCGGCCCTGGGTCGAGCGGATCGCCTGGCACAGGTTGGTTTTTTGCGAGAGGCAAAACTTGCACTCGCGGCATTCCGGCGTATACAGCGGGATGACGTGGTCGTCCTTCTTCAGGCTCTTGACGCCCGGACCGACATCGACCACCACACCCGCCCCTTCATGGCCGAGGATGGCAGGGAAAATACCTTCGGGATCAGCGCCCGAAAGCGTGTAGTAATCGGTATGGCAAATGCCGGTGGCCTTGATCTCGACCAGTACTTCGCCGGCCTTGGGGCCGCCCAGCTCGACTTCCTCAATGGTCAATGGTTTGCCGGCTTGCCAGGCGACTGCTGCTTTGGTCTTCATGAATGTCCCTTTGATCTGTTGATGGAAAATGTCGGCGTACTTATAGAATTCATCGGCATGCACTTGGCGTATCGGAGACGCCTGCGCGGCGTATTGCGAACGGATCGCATTCCAGGCCACCCCCTCTGCACAAAAAACAGGCAACTGAGATGCCTTCCGCCGAAGGTTCGTATTATCGCATTGCCGGACGGAATTGGTTTGCAAGGAAATAATTGTCCATCGCTCAAGGAAGCAGAACTTTGTCCGTAAACGACCTGTCTGCATCTGACTGACAAATCAGCGACGGATGACAAAGCATTCTGCTTGCGGTATGGTTAATCCATAAACAAGACGATTCACAGAAGAAATAGAACAGGATCGATCTTGGCAAGTAATATTCCTAGCGGACAAGAACAATTACCGGGGGACACCGGTTTTGTTTTGATTAAAGCAACATCACTCAATACTGGCCAAATGGGAAAAGGGATAAAGTCGCTAGGAAGGGCAACCAGTACTTTACGGACCTTGCTTTTTTTTGTGGTATTCGTCATCGCCGTCATCAGCGCTCAGACTTGGTGGGAAGTCGAGCAGGACCGGCAACTCACGATCGCCTCCGAAAAAAGCAGCTCCATGGTGGCCGTACGCAGCGTCGAAGAACACGCGGAACGTATCCTCATCGATATCGACCACATGCTGGCGTCGACCGCGCTGGCCATCCAGACCGCCGACCAGCACATCCTCGACGACGACGTCGGCCTCTATCAGTTGCTGGCCGATGAAAAGCAGGCGCTGGCGCCGGTGCAGTCGCTGCGCTTCGTCGACCTGACCGGCGTCAGCCGCGCCAGCTCCATGCGCGTCGGCGCCACCGAGATCGAACTCAACGACCTGCAATTGCGCGAGGTCGACGCCAATCCTGCCCTGCCGCACTACTTCGTCGGCATGCTCGCCAGGAGCCGCTACAACCAGGAACTGGTGCTGCCCGTTGCGCGCAACCTGTACATGCGCGGGCAACACGTAGGCATGATCGTGGCCGAGCTGCGCGTGGCCTATTTCTTCGACTTCTACAAACGCATCACCAATTACCAGGCCATCGTCTCGCTGCGCAAGGACGACGGTTCGCTGATGATCCGTTCGCCGTTCGAGGCAGCCTGGCTGGATAAAAGCCTGCGCGACGCCAAGAGCATGGTCTATATCCGCAACGGCCCGCCCGAAGGCGCCTTCGAGGAATACTCGGCGCTGACCGGCGAATACCTGCTGTTCACTTACAAGAAAATCCCCGGCGCGGGCATGGTCGCCGTCTACGCACGTCGCATGGATGACGTGCTCTCGCCATGGAAGAGCCGCACCCTCAACCGCATCCTGCTGTCGATCGGCATCAGCGGCTTTATCGTACTGGCGCTGATCGCCTTCCTGATCTATTACAACTACAAGCAGAAGCGCGACGACGTCCTGACCGAGAGCGAGCACCGCTATCGCAAGCTGTATGAAGAAGGCAACGACCCCATCGTCCTGCTCAGCCCGGACATGCTCTACATCGACTGTAATGCGGCCGCCGTGAAGTTCTTCGGGGTTGCCGACAAGCAGCGCATCATCGGCAAGAAGGTCGGCCTGTTCTCGCGCCAGAGCGCCCTGCAGTTGCAGCAGCCCGACATCGCCGAGCTGATCGAAAAAGCCATCGCCGGCGAACCGCAACAGTTCGAATGGGTCACCATCCGCCGCCACAAGATCATCTACACCGACGTCACCATCAATCGCACCGAACTGGACAAGGGCTTTGCGATTTTCGCGATCCTGCGCGACATCAGCGCCCGCAAGCGCGCCGAACTGTTGCAAGCGACCCAGAACCGCATCCTGCATCTGGTGATGACCGACGCCGACCTCGAAGACATCCTGAAAGAAATCGTGCTGTTCGCCGATTCGCAGATTCCGCAAAGCATCTGTTCCATCCTGATGCTCAACGACGACAACACGCATTTCTCGGCGATCATCTCGGCGCGCCTGTCGGACCGCATGCGCCATGGCTACATGAGCATGCCGATCGCGCACGGCAACGGCGCCAGCAGCGAGGCTGTCCTCACGCGCACGCCCTACGTCGTCGGCGATATCCACACCGATCCGGTGATGAACAACGCACGCCAGTTCATCCATCTGGAAGAATTCCCGTCCTGCGGTTCCTGGCCGATCATCGGCAAGGAAGGCCAGGTGCTCGGCGTATTCTCGGCGCTACTCAAGGAGCACGGCATTCCCAGCAGCGAATACCTGCACCTGACCGGCGTCGCGGCCGATCTCGCCAGCGTCGCCATCGAAAGCCGCAAGGCCGAAGAGCGCATCCGCCACCTGGCCCACTACGACGAACTGACCGGCCTGCCGAATCGCTTCCTGTGCACCCAGCACATCAGCAACGCCATCGCCCATGCCGAACACCGCGGCGGCCAGGTCGCGGTGTTCCTGATGGACCTGGATCGCTTCAAGAACATCAACGACACCTTCGGCCATGAAACCGGCGAAGCGCTGCTCAGCGAAATCGCGCTGCGCTTCCGCCACTGCCTGCGCGAGCTGGATATCCTGGCGCGCGTCGGCGGCGATGAATTCATTGTCCTCGTCGACGATTACGACGACCCGCTGCAACTCGGCGAAATCGCCCAGAAACTGTTGTCGGTCGCGCGCAAGCCGTTCGACATCAGCGGCCACGAATGCCAGCTCAGCGCCAGCATCGGCATCGCCACTTATCCGACCGACGGCGCCAATGCGCAGACGCTGATCAAGAACGCCGACATCGCCATGTACCGCGCCAAGCACAACGGCAAGGACGATTACCGCTTCTACTCCGACGAAGTCAACACCCATACCGTCGAACGCATCGCGCTCGAAACCGAACTGCGCCGTGCGATTGAACGCCGTGAATTCGTGGTGCATTACCAGCCCAAGGTCGAGCTCGCCAGCGCGCGCATCGTCGGTGCCGAAGCGCTGGTGCGCTGGCAGCATCCGGTGCGCGGTCTGCTGGCGCCTGCCGAATTCATCGGCCTGGCCGAAGAGGCCGGCCTGATCGACCAGATCGGCCTGCTGGTGCTCGACAGCGCCTGCGCCGACATCGTCAAGCTCACCCAGCTGAACCTGCCGTTCGGCCGTATCGCCATCAACCTGGCCGGCAGCCAGTTCAACGACGACAACCTGCTGGCCGACATCCAGCGCGTGGTGCAGGCCCGCGGCGTATCCTCGGCCAGCCTGGAATTCGAGATCACCGAAAGCATGGTGATGCACAACCGTGAACAAGCCATCGCCATCATGGACGGCATCCGCGCGCTCGGCTTCACGATCTCGATCGACGACTTCGGCACCGGCTATTCATCGCTGGCTTACCTCAAGCGTTTCCCGGTCGACAACGTCAAGATCGACCGTTCCTTCATCACCGACATCCCGCACGACGCCAACGGCAGCGCCATCGTCCAGGCCATCATTGCGATGGCGCACGCCCTCAATCTCAAAGTCGTCACCGAAGGCGTGGAAACCGAAGTGCAGTTGCAAGCCTTGCAAGTATTCGGCTCCGATGAATACCAGGGCTACTTCTTCAGCCGCCCCGTCCCGCACGAGCAATTCGTGGAGATATTGCAGCGGCGCCATCCCGCCTGAACCCCTGCCGCATTCATCCCGGCGGCAGAAAATTCCCAATGCATGTACATTGACGCTTTCGTGTGTTTTCATGCTGTTCTTGTGTCGTTGCGCACGTTTTCCGCATAAGCAAATAGGAACTTTGTTGCACCTGCATCAACAAGTCCTCATAAAATAAGCCTGCTTCAAATCATTCATTCATGGGAGTCGTGATGGCACTGTCCTTCAAGAAAAAATTGCTTAGCCTGGCGTTCACCGGCCTGGCCGCCGCCGCCGTGCTGCCGCTGACCGCGCAATCGTCGCTGGCCGCCGAACTCAAGCTCGGCCTGTTCGCCGACGTATCCACGCTGGACCCGCATTTCAACAACATCGCCCCGAACATTTCGCTGTCGTCGCATCTGTTCGACGCGCTGGTCAACGTCGACGCGACCGGCAAGCTGATCCCTGGCCTGGCGGTCTCGTGGAAAGCGATCGATCCGACCACCTGGGAGTTCAAGCTGCGCCGCGGCGTCAAGTTCCATGACGGTTCCGATTTCACCGCCGAGGACGTGGTGTTCTCGCTCGACCGCCCCGCTACGCTGACCAACAGCCCCGGCCCGTTCACCAGCTACACCAAGCAGATCATCGGCAAGGAAATCGTCGATCCCTACACCGTG
The DNA here is from genome assembly GCF_026127345.1 of Herbaspirillum lusitanum. Taxonomy (NCBI): domain Bacteria; kingdom Pseudomonadati; phylum Pseudomonadota; class Betaproteobacteria; order Burkholderiales; family Oxalobacteraceae; genus Herbaspirillum; species Herbaspirillum lusitanum. Next base: position 1,121,982 of record NZ_QXFG01000008.1, read on the forward strand.
CGCCTGAAGACCGCGACGCCTTACGGTCCCCTCGCGCTGGACGTCAGCACCATCTTCATCGTCTCCAGGAAGGCGGCGCAGAACGCCACCACCGAAGATTTCAACAGCGGCAAGGCGCTGATCGGCACCGGTCCGTTCAAGTTCGGCAACTTCAAGCGCGGCGACAGCATCGAGCTGGTCCGCAACGACAATTACTGGGGCGGCAAGGCCGACTGGGACAAGGTCACCTTCCGCATCCTGACTTCCGACGGCGCGCGCCTGGCGGCATTGCTGGCCGGTGAAGTCGACGCCATCGACAGCGTGCCGCCGGCCGACGTGCCGAAGCTGAAGACCAATCCGAAATTCAGCCTGGTGCAGCGCACCTCGTGGCGCACGATTTTCTGGACGCTGGACCAGTCGCGCGACAAGACGCCCGACATCACCGACAAGTCCGGCAAGCCGCTGGACAAGAATCCATTGAAGGACATCCGTGTCCGTCAGGCGATTTCCAAGGCCATCAACCGTCAGGCCCTGACCGAACGCACGCTGGAAGGCCTCGGCACACCGGCCTCCAATATCGTCGCGCCGGGCATTCTCGGCTATGCCGACAATCTGAAGGTCGAGAAGTACGATCCGGAAGGCGCCAAGAAGCTGCTGGCCGCCGCCGGTTATCCGAACGGCTTCGCGCTGACGCTGCATGGTCCGAACAACCGCTACATCAATGATGAGCGCGTGGTGCAAACGGTGGCGCAGTTCCTGAGCCGCGTCGGCATCCAGACCAAGGTCGAAACCTTCCCGCTGTCGGTCTACTTCGGCAAGGCCCGCAACGGCGACTTCAGCGTTGCGCTGCTGGGCTGGGGCACGCTGGCCGGCGACTTCGGTTTGCGTACGCTGGTGGGCACCACCGACGCGAGCACCGGCTGGGGTTCGTGGAACTGGGGCAAGTACAGCAATCCGCAAGTGGACAAGCTGGTGCAATCCTCGCTCGGCTCGGTCGATGAAAAGCAACGCCAGGAGTTCGCCAAACAGGCCGCCACCGTGGCGCTGAACGACTACGCCGTGATCCCGCTGCATCACCAGTATGCAACGTGGGCAGTGCGCAAGGGCCTGAAGTACACCCCGCGCATCGATGAATTCACGTTCGCGCATCAGTTCCATCCGCAGTAAGCACGGCACTGATGTCAAAAGGCCTGCCGGTTATCCCGCAGGCCTTTTTTCTTTTTTGAACGCATGTCGTTGTAATATCTCGCCAAGCCGCACGACTCATGTGCGGCGTCCCGCCTTCTTCCATGATCGGTAACAACATGACCAGACATTTCCTCCGGCCGCTTTCAGTCTTCGTGGCCGCCTGCTGTGTACTTTCTCCGGCGCACGCGCAAGCCACCGGCGACGTCGTCGAACTTCCGCTGGTCTCCGGCTGGTACGACGGCAAGGTGGTGCGCTACGTCACCACCGACGTCTCCGACAAGAAAGCCGCAGCCGAGATGGGCGCCAACTACGTGCCGCGCCTGGCCAACGCCATCAATCAGCAACGCCAGCCGGGCCAGCCAAGTGCGGTCGAACGCATCTATTCATTCGTGAATTTCAGGCAAGGCGGCGTGCTGCCGTCGCTGCCCTCGCCGATCGGCGCAGCCAACGCCAACCTCAACTATTCGCCGTTATGGCAGGTGCACAAGGTCACCTGGCTGGCAGGAAAGCAGCCGCACGTATTGAAGTCGGAAGAGCAAGTGCTGGCCGCAGAAGAAGCCGGCCAGGTCAGTATTGAAAAGACCAATCTGGTGGTCAATTGCCCGGTGGTGTTTTCGGAAGCGGACGGGCCGCTGCCGCATGTGAAGATTCATCTCGCCAACCAGGACCCCGAGCCCTGAGGTCAATGCTGAGGTTAATGCTGACGTTGATGGCTTGATTATTTTTTTCCGGTGTTGTCGACCAGGCGATCAACATGGAACAACTGCGGGAACAGCCTGATCCACAGCGCCACCACCACCAGCGTCCCGATGCCGCCGATCAGCACCGCCGGCACCGCGCCGAACCATGCGGCGGTCAGTCCTGACTCGAACTCGCCGAGCTGATTCGAAGTGCCGATGAAGACCGAATTCACCGCGCTCACGCGGCCGCGCATGTCATCGGGCGTCTCCAGCTGCACGAAGGTCGAACGCACCACCACGCTGATCATGTCCGAGGCGCCCAGCACCACCAGCGCCAGCAAGGACACGACGAACGTTTGCGACAACCCGAACGCGATCGTCGCCAGACCGAAAATTCCCACCGCAATGAACATGGTGCGGCCGATACGGCCCTTGAGCGGATTGCGCGCCAGGAAGATCGCCACCGACAACGCGCCCACCGCCGGCGCCGAGCGCAACAGCCCCAGTCCGACCGAGTTGGTGTGCAGGATATCGTGCGCATACACCGGCAACAGCGCGGTCGCACCGCCCAGCAGCACGGCAAAAAGGTCGAGTGAAATGGCGCCGAAGATCGCCGGCTTGCTGCGAATGTAGGCGATGCCGGCGAACACCGATTTGAGCGTGGCGTTCTCGCGCCTGGCCGGCGGCGTTTCCACCTTGATCATCGACACCAGCACGCTGCACAGCACGAACAGGACGCAACTGGTGATGTACACCGTCGATGGGCCGGCCACATACAGGAAGCCGCCGATGGCCGGTCCGATGATGATCGCCACCTGCGTCGCCGATGCCGATCCGGCCACCGCGCGCGGCAGCAGCGACGGTTGCATCAGCGTCGGCAGCATGGCCGACATGGTCGGCTTGCTGAAGGCGCGGCCGGCGCCGATCACGAACACGATGGCGAAGATCGCTTCCTTCGTCAGCCAGCCGCCGAGGCTGCCCGCCGCCAGCAAACCGGCGGCGATCGCTTCCACCAGGATGCTGAAGCGCGCGACCTGGCGACGATCATGCCGGTCCGCCACATGGCCGACCACGAACACCAGGAATAGCGAAGGAATGAATTGCACCAGCCCGACGATGCCCAGGTCGAAAGGGCTATGCGTGAGTTGATAGACCTGCCAGCCGACGGCGACGATCTGCATTTGCAGTGCAATCGTGGAGGCCACGCTGGCGAGCCAGAACAGTCGGAAAGAGCGATGATGTAACAGCTGTTCTGGCGCGATGGCGGAGGTCATTGGCGAGGATTTTCTTGTGCGGGGTGGTGCGTGGAGGCGGGGGCTGCGAGGTTTGCAGCGCGCGGATATACTACTTCATTTCCCGCACGCCGTCTTTCGCGTTTGCTCCGACTTTCCCAAAGGATTCATTCATGCAATATCGCCCTCTTGGCCGCACCAACGTCAACGTCAGCCTGATCACGCTCGGCACCATGACCTGGGGCGAACAGAACACCGAAGCCGAAGCGCACGCGCAGCTCGACTACGCCACCGAACGCGGCATCAACCTGATTGACGTCGCCGAAATGTATCCGGTGCCGCCCAAGGCGGAAACCCAAGGCCTGAGCGAACGTTACCTCGGCACCTGGCTCAAGAAATCCGGCAAGCGCGACCAGTTGCTGATCGCCACCAAGGCCACCGGCCCCGCGCGCAAGCCGCACAACCCGCGCCACGTGCGCGGCGGCATCAACAACTTCGACCGCAAGGGATTGACCGAGGCGCTCAACGGCAGCCTCGAACGCCTGCAGCTCGATCACGTCGACCTGTACCAATTGCACTGGCCGGATCGCAGCGTCAACAGCTTCGGCCAGCTCAACTACAGCCACATCGCCGATGAAGAAACCGTGGCCATCGAAGAGACCCTGAGCATCCTGTCCGAGTTCGTCAAGGCCGGCAAGATCCGCCACATCGGCCTGTCGAATGAAACCTCGTGGGGCGTGGCGCAGTTCCTGCGCGCGGCCGAGAAATTCGATCTCGAGCGCATCGTCACGATCCAGAATCCTTACAATTTGCTGAACCGGACCTTTGAAATCAACCTCGCCGAATTCACCCATCGCGAACAAGTCGGCCTGCTGGCGTATTCACCGCTGGCCTTCGGGATGCTGTCGGGCAAGTACGAAAACGGCGCCCGGCCGGCCGGCGGTCGCCTGACGCTGTTCGAACGTTTCACCCGTTACACCAACCCGCAAGCCGAAGCGGCGGCCAAAGCCTACGTTGCCCTCGCGCGCAAGCACGGCATCGATCCGGCGCAACTGGCGCTGGCCTACGTCAACAGCCGCCCGTTCGTGACGTCGAACATCATCGGCGCCACCACGCTGGAACAGCTGCGCAGCAACATCGACAGTCTGTCGGTGCAACTGTCGCCGGAAATCATCGAACAGATCGACGCGATCCACAAGACGCAGCCGAATCCGGCGCCCTGAGTTTCAACTCAGCGCTCCAAGCACAAAGCCCGTCGGTTTGCGCCGACGGGCTTTTTCAATAGTGCAGAGAGTTACTTCAGATTACTTCGCGCCGAGATTGGCAGTCTCCTTGTAGATTTCCTGGATCAGGTCCTTGCCGACGCGCGACTCCATCGATTTGTGCACCGGCAGCAAGGCCTTGCGCCATTCGGCCTTTTCGGCGTCGGTCAGGTAATACACCTTGGTCTTGCCGGAAGCCTTGATCGCCGCCAGCGCATCTTCGTTCTCCTGCTGGGCGATGGCGTTGGCATAGCGCGTGGCATCCTTCATCGCCGACTCCAGCTGGCCGCGTACATCCGGCGGCAGGCTTTCCCAGAATTTCTTGTTCACGATCACTGCGTAACCGATATAGCCGTGGTCGGACACGGTCAGTTGCGACTGCACTTCATGCACTTTCTGCGAGTAGATGTTGGACGGCGTGTTCTCGCTGCCGTCGACCACGCCGGTCTGCATCGCCTGGTACACCTCGGAGAACGCCAGCACCTGCGGATTGGCCTTCAACGCGCGGAACTGCTCGTCCAGCACCTTGGACGACTGGATGCGCATCTTCATGCCACGGAAGTCGTCGACCTTGTGCAGCGGCTTGTTGGCAGTCATCACCTTCATGCCGTTGTCCCAGTAGGCCAGGCCCTTGATGCCCTTGGCTTCCAGTTTCCTGAACAGGTTCTGGCCGATCGGTCCTTCGGTGATGCGCGCCAGCACCGCGCGATTGGGGAAGATGTACGGCAGGTCGAAGACCTCATATTCCTTCACCCCCAGCGGACCGAATTTCGCCAGCGACGGCGCCAGCATCTGCACCGCGCCGAGCTGCAAGGCTTCCAGTTCTTCCTTGTCCTTGTAGAGCTGGCTGTTCGGGTAAACCTCGACCTTCACGCGCCCTTTGGTGCGTTCTTCTGCCAGTTGCTTGAAACGCTCCGCGCCCTTGCCCTTGGGTGTGTTGTTGGCCACCACGTGGCTGAACTTGATGACGATGGTCTGCTGCGCCAGCGCCGGTGTCGTCTGCAGTGCGAATGCCAGCAATGCTGCGGTCGTGGCCGCAGCGAATAGTTTTTTGGTCATGCCTTGTCTCCTTTGTGACGCCATTACAAAAACAAAAAAGCAATCAGAAAACGATCAGATCGCGCAATCCTTCCCCTGAAGCCAGACGGTCGAAGCCGCTGTTGATATCCGACAATGCCAGTCGCTGCCCCATCAGTTTATCGATCGGCAAGCGGCCGCTTTTATACAGGCCGATGTAACGCGGGATGTCGCGCAACGGTACGCAGGAGCCGATGTAGCTGCCCTTGACCGTACGCTCCTCGGCCACCAGGCTGACTTGTTGCAAGGCCCATTTCTGGTCCGGTGCAGGCAGGCCTGCTGTGACCGTCATGCCGCCGCGGCGCGTCATCCGATAGGCGGCTTCCATCGCCTGCACCGAGCCCGCCATTTCGAAGGCATAGTCGACGCCGCCCCTGGTCAGCGCCCTGACCTTTTCCACCGCATCGGGATCGCGTGCGTTGACTGTCGCCGTGGCGCCCAGTGATTTCGCCAGCGCCAGCTTGCTGTCGTGCAGGTCGACCGCGATCACTTCGCGTGCGCCCGAGGCCAGCGCGCCCAGCATCGCGCACAAGCCGACGCCGCCCAGTCCGAGCACGGCGGCGGTAGTGCCGGCCTTGACCTCGGCCGTATTGACGGCAGCGCCGACGCCGGTCAGCACCGCGCAGCCGAACAAGGCGGCCTCGACCGGATCAATGTCGGCCTCGATCTTGACGCAGGAGCGACGCGACACCACCGCATGGTCGGCGAAGGCCGACACGCCCATGTGATGATTGACCGGCTTGTTCTGCGCGCGCAGACGCAAGGCGCCCGACAGCAGTTGCCCCTTGGTGTTGGTTTCGGCTCCCGGCTCGCACAGCGCCGGACGGCCTTCCATGCACGGCAGGCAATGGCCGCAGCTCGGCACGAACACCAGCACCACGAGATCGCCGCGGCGCAGGTCGGTGACGCCGGCGCCGACCTCGAGGACTTCACCCGAGGCTTCATGGCCCAGCGCCATCGGCACCGGCCGCGGACGCACGCCGGTGATCACCGACAAGTCGGAATGGCACAGGCCGGCGGCGCGCATCTTGACCAGTACTTCGCCGGGTCCGGGCGCATCCAGATCGAGCTCTTCGATACGCAAGGGACGGCTGCTGGCGAAAGGCTCGACGGTGGTTGTTTCCCTCAATACTGCTGCCTGAATCTTCATGATGTCTTCTCCGGTTTGAATGAATCCTCAGATGATACGACCACCGTCGACCGGCACTTCCATCCCGGTCAGAAAATGCGACGCGTCGGTGGCGAGGAAGACGGCCACGTTGGCGACGTCGGCGCCTTCGCACATGCGTCCCAGCGGGATCGTGGCGATGAAGCGCGCGCGGTTCTCCGGCGTGTCAGGCACGCCCATGAACTGTTCGAGCAAGCCGGTCGCGCCCATCACCGGGCAGATCGCGTGCACGCGGATGCGATCCGGCGCCAGTTCGACCGCCATCGATTTCGACAGCATGTTGACCGCACCCTTGGAACTGTTGTACCAGGTCAGCCCGGGACGCGGGCGGATGCCCGCCACCGAACCAATATTGAGCATCACGCCGCCACGGTCCTTCTGCTGCGCATTGCGTTCGCGCATCAGCGGCAGCACCGCGCGCGTCATGTGGTAGATCGACTTGACGTTGATCGCGTACATGCGATCGAAGGTCGCCTCGTCGACATCCAGCATGGGCTGGTTGCGGTGCGTGGTGCCGGCGTTATTGACGATGATGTCCGGCACGCCGAAGCGGTCGACGCAATGCTTGACGGCTGCCTTGACGTCGGTCGCGCTGGTGACGTCGCAGATCACGGCGCTGGCAGCGCTGCCCAGTTCATGCGCCAGCAACTGCGCGCCGTCGTAGTTGATGTCCGCCAGCACCACCTTCGCGCCTTCGCGCACATACGCGCGCGCGATTTCGGCGCCGAAGCCGGAGGCCGCGCCGGTGACGATGGCGACCTTGTCGAGTAACTGAGTCATGGCGCGCCTTATTTGTAATAGTGGACGACAGTCTTGGTGGTGCTCATTTCTTCCAGCGCCAGCAAGCCCTTCTCGCGGCCGTGACCGCTCTTCTTGACGCCGCCGAACGGCAACTCGACGCCGCCGCCGGCGCCGTAGCAGTTGATGAACACCTGGCCGCTCAGCACGCGCTGCGAGACGCGCGCCTGGCGCCCGCCGTTCTCGGTCCAGATGCCGGCGGCGAGGCCGAACTCGGTGGCGTTGGCCAGTTCGATGGCGTCTTCCTCGTCCTTGAACGGAATCGCCGACAGCACCGGCCCGAACACTTCCTTGCAGGCCAGCCGGTGATCGCGCGGCACGCGGCCGAAAAAGGCCGGCTTGACGAAATAGCCGTCGGCCGGCAAGTCCTTGCCGAACGCGCCTTCGGCCAGCAGCGGCACACCCGATTCGACGGCTTCGCTGATGAACTTGCGCACGCGGTCGTATTGCTTCTTGTTGACGATGGGACCGCAGTCGAGATCCATCTCGGGCGTGCCGACCGTCACCGCCTTGAAGCGCTCGGCCACCGCCGCGACGAACTTGTCGTAGATGCTTTCCTGCACCAGCAGGCGGCTGCCGGCCGAGCAGGTCTGGCCGGCGTTCTGCGTGATGGCCTTGACGATCACCGGCAGCGCCTTGTCGAAATCGACGTCTTCAAACACGATCTGCGGCGACTTGCCGCCCAGTTCCAGCACGCAGGCAACGTGATTGCGCGCGGTCGCTTCCTGCACCATGACGCCGACTTCAGGCGAGCCGGTGAAGGTGGCGAAGTCGATGCCCGGGTGCGCGGTGAGTGCGGCGCCGGCTTCATGGCCGTAGCCGGTGACCAGGTTCAGCGCCCCCGGCGGGAAGCCGGCTTCGATGGCCAGTTCGGCGATCTTGATGCCGCTCAGGCAGGCGTCTTCCGACGGCTTGAGCACGGTGGCGTTGCCCATCGCCAGCGCCGGCGCCAGCGAACGGCCGAACATCTGCGCCGGATAATTCCACGGAATGATGTGCGCGGTCACGCCGTGCGGCACGCGCACCAGGCTGACGTTATAGCCTTCCAGATAAGGGATGGTTTCGCCATGGATCTTGTCGGCGGCGGTGCCGTAGAACTCGAAATACCGCGCCACCACCTTGACGTCGTTGCGCGCCACGGTGATCGGCTTGCCGGTGTCGCGCGCTTCCAGTTGGGCGATTTCCTCGGCGTTGGCGAGGATCAGTTCGCCCAGCTTTTGCAGCAGGCGGCCGCGCTCGGTCGCCGTCATTTTCCCCCATGGCCCGCTCAGTGCTCGTCGCGCGGCGTCCACCGCCAGCTTGACGTCGGCTTCGCCGCCGCGCGAGATGCTGCTGAACACCTTGGCGTTGCTGGGATCGATGACGTCGATGGTGCGTTCGTCCTGTGCCGCTTGCCAGCGGCCGTCTATCAGTATGGTTTTCATGTGTGTCTCCGGTAGGTTAACTTTTCGATTCAGTGCACGGACGCGGCATGAGTCAATTCACCACGTTCCAATGTGAGAGTGTCGTCGGGCAGGTCGCGCAACAGGCTGCGGTTGGATTCGGTGACCACCACGCAGACTTCGCTGTCGATCTCGCGCAGGCGGCGCAGCGATTCGCCGTACTGTGTCGCCAGCACCGGCGCCAGTCCCTGGAAAGGTTCGTCCAGCAGCACCAGGCGCGTACCGGCCATCAGGGCACGGCCGAGCGCAGCGATCTTGCCCTGGCCGCCGGACAGCGCAGCGCCCGAACGCGGCAGCATTTCCTTGAGCTGCGGGACGACGGTCAAGGCCTTCTCCAGTCGACGATCAACCTCTGCGGTGGGCAGGCCCAGGACGTCGCATGGCAGGCGCAAGTTCTCTTCCACGGTGAAGGTCGGGAACATCACCCGGTCTTCCGGCGCATAGCCGATGCCAAGTGCCACCCGGCCATGCGCCGGCACCGCAGCCAGATCGCGGCCGTCGAACTCGATCACGCCCTCCTGCAGCGGGATCAGGCCCATGACGGCGCGCAGCAAGGTGGTCTTGCCGGCGCCGTTGCGCCCCACTACCGCCAGCAAACCGCCGGCGCGGAACTCCGTCTCGATCCGGCGCAGCACGGTGATGCCGGCGATGCGCGCGCTGACGTTCTTGATTTTCAGCATGTCATTCTCCGATCACGTTGCGGCGGATTTCAGGATTGGCGAGCACTTCCTGCGGCGGTCCGTCGGCGGCGATGCGGCCCGAGATCCAGGCCGCCACGCGCGTCGCGTACCGCGTCACGATATCGACGTCGTGCTCAACGAAGATCGAGGTGATCTTCTGCTCGTCGAGAACGCGCATGATGATGGCCATCAGTCCATGCTTCTCATCGGTGGACACGCCGCTGGTGGGCTCGTCCATGATCAGCAGCTTGGGTTGCAGCACCAGCGCCATGGCGATGTCGAGCAGCTTGCGCTGGCCTTCCGGCAGCAGCGAGCACAGTTCGTCGGCGCGGGCGCGCAGGCCGACCAGCTCCAAAATGTGGTCGACTTCCGCGGCTGGAATCGCACGATCGAGCGGCGTCCAGATGCGCAGGCGGCCGGTGCGGCCGGCCGCCGCCAGTTGTATGCATTCGCGCACGGTGTGCTCGAGGAACAGTTGCGGCAACTGGAACGACCGGCCGATGCCGCGCTGGACGATGGCGCGCGGCGACAGACGCGTGATGTCGCGCCCGTCAAAGCTGACCGTACCGCCGCTGGGCCGGATGAAGCCGGTGCAGATATTGATGAAGGTGGTCTTGCCGGCGCCGTTCTGGCCGATCACCGCCAACCGTTCTCCGGGATGCAATTCGAAGTTGATGTTGTCGGCCACCACCAGACCGCCGAAGGCGAGCTGCAATCCGCTTGTTTGCAATAGAGGCTGGCTCATGGATTTTTGACTCACTTTGGCTCCTTCCGGAACAACAGGCCGGACAAGCCCGTCGGCACGAAGAACACCAGTCCGATCAATACGAAGCCCAACACCATTTGCCAGGCGCCGGTGAACAGCGCCGCCGAATACAGCTTGACGAACTCGAACACCACCGCGCCGAGGAAAGCACCGACCGGATGGCCGACGCCGCCGAGGATGGAGATGAACACGATCTCGCCCGAGCGTACCCAGTAGCCCATCTCGGGCGTCACCAGCCCCTGCATCAGCGCAAACATCGCACCCGACAAACCGCACAGCGCAGCCGAGATGACATAACCGATCCACAGCGCGCGATTGGCCGAGAGGCCGACGTATTCCAGCCGCGTCTCGTTGGTCTTGACTGCGGTCAATGCCTGGCCGGCGATCGACATCATGTAGCGCTGGACGCCCCAGGCCAGCGCCACCGCCAACACCACGGCCACGACCAGCAAAGTGGTTTCAAAACCGTCGCGCTCCATGCGCACGCCGAAGAAAGTCGGACGCGCCAGGCGGATGCCGTCGGTGCCGCCGGTCAGGCTGTAGAACTTGCCGAGGATGGAGAACAGCACCATCGACAACGCCAGGTTCAGCATGCCGAAGAAGATCGCCCGGTAGCGCACCACGAACAAACCGATCACCATGCCCATGACCGCGCCGAACACCGTGCCGAGCAGGATCAGCACGGCGCTGTCGAGCTCCGGCATGGCGCGCGCCGTGAAGGCCACCGCGTAACCGGCCGCACAGGAGAACATTGCATGGCCGAACGACAGTTGTCCGGAACGGATCAGGATGGAGACGCCCAGCGCGGCAATGCCGAAACTGGTGGCGACCACCATCGGGGTCTTGAGCCAGGGCCAGATCATCGGCAAGCCCAGCGCGAACACCACCAGCAGGACGCCGGCTATTTTTATTTTCGGCGATGTTGTTTTTGACATTGTTATTTTTGTCATCACACCCTCCTCGCCTGGGCCACCGAGAACAATCCTTGCGGACGGAACAGCAGCACCAGCACCATGATCAGGTACGGCACCAGCACTTCGCTTTCAGGCTGCAGGTAGACCGCGAACGAACGCGTCAGGCCGATCAGGATCGCCGTGATCAGCGTGCCTTCGATCTGCCCGAGGCCGGCGGTGGCGACCACCGCGAACGACAGCACGATCATGTCGGCGCCGATGCCCGGCACCAGCGAGGTCGTGGGCGACGCCAGCGCGCCGCCGAGGGCGCCCAGCATCGACCCGACCACGAAGGTCAGCAGGCAGATGCGGCGAGCGTCGATGCCCATCGCCATCGCTACTTCGCGGTTGTGCGCCACGGCGACGATCTGGCGTCCGGTGCTGCTCGACTTGAGGAAATGCCGCAAGCCGAAGAACACCACCAGCGCCACGCCCGGCAACACCATCAGCTGATAGCGCGTGTACGTGATGCCAAGCACCTCGGCCACGCCGAGATAGTTGACGATGTCGGAAACGAAGTAAGGCTGGGAGCCCCAGATCAGCCGTTGCAGATCTTCGAAGATCATGAAGGCGGCGAAGGTCACCAGCAGCTGCAGTATCTGTTCCTTGTGATAGATACGGCGCAGCAGGAAGATTTCCATGACGGCTCCCATGACGGCGCCGACCACCAGCGCGGCCACCAGCAGCCAGACGAAGGACCATGCCGGCGAAAATTTCGCTGCGACCGCCCACATGCCGAGGGTCGCGGCGAAATAGCCGCCGAAGGCGTACATGCTGCCGTGCGCCATGTTGAGGATCCGCATCACGCCGAACACCAGCGTCATACCCAGCGCCACCAGAAACAGCAGCGCCGCGTATGACAACCCGTCCAGCATGGCCAGCAAGAATAATTCCTGGTTCATGTTGTTGCTCAGTCAGTCCGGTCGGGGTTCAGTTGGCGATGGGCGGGAAGGTCTTGATGCGAGGATCGCGCAAGAGCTCCGGCTTGATGGTCTTGACCCAGTCCACCGACTTTTGTCCGACCGGCGCGATCGCCATTTCAGCCGGATAGATTTCGATCTTGTCGAGCACCGGGAACGGATAGGCGGCAGTCTTTTTGGTGGTGCCCAGCAACTGGTCTTCCAGACCCTGGCCGTCGGCGCGAATCTTCACTTCACGCGTCAGTCCGCGGAAGTTCAGGCCGTGCATGGCGTCAGCCACCTGCTCGGTGCTCGGCCACTGGCCCTTGTTGGCCTTGATCGCCTTGTCGTAACCGGCCACCATGCCGTCCAGCGCCTGGATCATGTGATAGACCGAGTAGATCGGATAAGCGCCGGTCTTGGCCTTGAACTTCTGCACGAAATTCTTCAGCTTGGGATCGTCCTTGAGCTCCGGATGCAGGAAGTAATGATCGCCGCGCGCGCCGACGATGACGCCGTCAGGCAGCGTCGTTCCCAGGCGTTCCAGCGAGCTTTCGGCCAGCGGCAGCACGAACAGCGAGTTCTTGATCAGGCCGCGTTGCGCCGACTGGCGCACGAAGGTGTCGAGATCGCCGCCCCACGAGGTCGACAAGATGACGTCCGGACGCAGCGCCTGCAGGCGGCTGATCTCAGTCGAGAAATCGCTGGCGCCGAATTTCGGGAACAGCTCGGCCACGACCTTGACGTCAGGCTTCAGCATCTTCAGCGTATGCGAGAACAGCTCCCACGAATCGCGGCCCCAGGCGTAATCCTGGTTCACCACGGCGATGGTCTTGAAGTTCGGTTTCTGGCGCAGCAGGTACAGCACGCTGGCGACCATTTCCGTGGTGGCGTTGGCCTGGGTGCGCACGACGTAGCGATAACGGCGCTCTTCCAGCACTTTCTCGGTGCCGCAATCCCACAGGATGTTGAGCACCTTGAGGTCCTCCGCCACCGGCGCGACGATGTTGCAGCTGCCGCTGGAGATCGAACCGAGCATCACCTTGACGCCCTGCTCCTGCACCACGCGGCGATATTCGGACAACAGCTTGTCGCCGCCCACGCCTTCATCGACAAAGGTCGGTACGACCTTGACGCCGTTGATGCCGCCGGCGGCATTGAGGTCTTCCAGGTAGATTTCCGCGGCCTGCTTGGCCGGCACGCCGAATACCGAGGCCGGGCCGGACGTGAAGGTGGTGATGCCGATCTTGAGTTCGGCCGGTTTGGCGGTTTGTGCCTGTGCGAGCGGCAAAGCCAATGCGGTCATGGCAAAGCCGGCGGCCAGCATCAGCCGGGTGATTTTTGTTGTAAACATATCTCCTCCAAGAATGGATACGTAATTCGATGGTGTGCGCCAGTGCATGATCGATCTCCGTCATGCATCCCCGCGCTTGCTTGTTGTTATGTCTTGCCGTGCGTATTGCGTGAAAAACCGCCGGGGTTGTCTCCTTGCGGTTTCGCGTTTCCCTGCTTTTTCTTTTGTATTTTTTATTGCTTGTTTTCTTTACTGCTGTCACTGCTGAATCAAACTGCAAACTCAAATTGGTTACGTCTCGCCAATCTGCCGTAGGAATTTTTCCGCCTGCATGATGACCGGCTTGTCGATCATTTTTCCGTTGAGCGAGATGGCGCCGCCGTCGCTCTGCGCCACCGCCGCCATGACGGCGCGAGCCCAGGCGATTTCCTCCGCGCTGGGCAGGAATCCCTGGTTGACGATGTCGACCTGGCGCGGATGGATGCACAGCTTGGCGCCGAAACCGATGCGGCGCGCACGGCTGACTGCATGTTCCAGAAAAGGCAGGTCGTCGAAGGTGGTGGTGACGCCGTCGACCGGTTGTGCGATGTTCGCCAGCCGCGATGCAATGACCATCTCCACGCGCAGATGCGTCAGTTCGCTTTCTCGCGGTTCGCACTGGATACCGAGATCGACTTGCAGGTCGATCGAACCGAACACCAGCCGCTCGACATGCCGGGCCCGGGCGATATCGCGCATCTGTGCAATGCCGACTGCGGTTTCGATCAGCGGCAACAGACGTGAATGACTGCGCGGACCGACGAAATGCCGGGCGATGTTGCGGATGGTGTCGCAGTCATCCGCCTTGGGCAGCACGATGCCGGCAATCGGCGCATTCGCGAAGCAGCGCACATCATCGTCATACCATTGCGTGTCGGCGGCATTGATACGCACCCACAGCTTGTCTTGCTGATTCGCTTGCTGCGCCAGCCAATCTGCCAGCGTGTCGCGCGCCTGTGTCTTGGCGGCCGGCGCCACCGCGTCCTCAAGATCCACGATGACCGCATCCGCGCCGCTGGCCAGCGCCTTGCCGTAACGGTCGGGCCGGTTGGCGGGAACGAACAGGTAAGAACGTGCGAGCGGCGAAGTGGACACGACAGCAGTCATCACACTGCTCCGCGTGCGCGCAAAACGTCGATCTCGGCCTGCGCATAACCGAGCTTGCCGAGAATGGCGTCGGTGTGCTGGCCAAGCGCCGGGATGGCGTCCATACGGAAGTCGAAGGTATTGTTCACGCCCGGCGGCAGCAAGGCGGGCAAGCTGCCGGCCGGCGAGCCCACTTCGGTCCAGCGCTCGCGCGCCGCCAGTTGCGGGTGCTCCCACAGGTCTTGCATGGTGTTGACGCTGGCGTTGGCGATCTGCGCCTGGTCAAGCCGCGCCACCACTTCCTGCGCCGTCAGCGGCGTGAACATGTCGAGGATCAGCTTGCGCAATTCGGCGCGGTTTTCGTGACGGCGCGAGTTGGTCGAGAAGCGTGCATCCTGCGCCAGCGCCGGATCCTGCAAGACGGATTCGCAGAACACTTTCCATTCGCGCTCGTTCTGCAGGCCCAGCATGACCACCTTGCCGTCGCCGGCGGTGAACGGGCCGTAGGGATAAATCGTTGCGTGCTCGGCGCCCGAACGCACCGGCGCCGATGCGCCCTGGTAAGCGTAATACATCGGGAAGCTCATCCATTCGGTCAGCGACTCCAGCATCGACAGGTCAATGTGGCTGCCTTCGCCGTCGCGACCGCGCTTGATCAGCGCCGCCAGGACGTGTGAGTAGGCGTACATGCCGGCGGCGATGTCGGCGATCGAACACCCGGCCTTGGCCTGCTCGTCGGCAGTGCCGGTCACCGACAGGAAACCGGCTTCGCTCTGGATCAGCAGGTCGTAGGCTTTCTTGTCGCGATAAGGACCGTTCTCGCCGTAACCCGAAATGTCGCAGACGATCAGGCGCGGATTTTTCCTGTGCAGCACCGCCGCCGACAGGCCGAGCCCGGCTGCCGCTCCCGGCGCGAGGTTCTGCACCAGCACGTCGGCTTCGTCCAGCAGCTTGTCGATGATGGCTTTGCCGTCTGCATCCTTGAGGTTGAGCGTAAGGCTTTCCTTGGAACGGTTGGTCCAGACGAAATGCGAGGACAATCCGTTGACGCGCTCGTCGTAGCCGCGTGCGAAGTCGCCCACGCCGGGACGTTCGACCTTGATCACGCGGGCGCCCATGTCGGCCAGCTGGCGCGTGCAGAACGGCGCGGCGATGGCGTGTTCCAGGCTGACGACGGTAATGCCTTCGAGAGGACGGGTGGACGGCATCATGGTTTATCTCGCGAATAAGTTGTTCAATGCATCGTTCATGGCCGGCGCCGCATGCAGCTGCCAGGCGTGGGCAATGATGCGATCGGTTTCCTGCGGCGTGGCGGCGTTGGAGAAGCGGATCAGCCGCTGCGCCTTGTCTTCCAGCTCACGACGCGACAAGGTGTTGTCCGGGTCGCCCTTGGGCACGTCGACGGCGGCGCTCAGATGACGGCCGTCAACGGTGTCGACCTCGACGCGGCCAAGCCAGCGCGCCGGATAGGCGGTGTTGACCTCGTCGTCCAGCGTCATCCGGACCTTGTCGCGGAATACGCCGACCTTGCCGTCCTGCAGCGCATGCTGTTCGAACTCGCCCAGCCCTGCACTCTGATGGACGGCAATCAGTCCCAGCACGGTGCCCATCGAGAATTTGGCCTGATGCACGGTCTGCGGATTGACCACCGGTCCGAGCACGTCGATGGCGCCCTGATGCACCCGCGTATTCACGGCGGCGATCTGGTCGTGCTGCAGGCCTTCGCGTTGCATCAGCAATTGCAGCGCGTCGGCGGCCGGATGCGTATGGCGGCAGGAGGCGTGGAATTTGAACGAGGTCTCCGCGGTGGCCCAGCGCTCGCCGAGGCGATCGGTCAGCTTGGCCGGGTCGGCGTCGGTCGACATGCCTGCGGCCATGCCCTGCGCACCTTCGAGGATCCGTTGCGCACCGGTGAAACCATCGCGTGTGATGTAGGCGGCCAGCAAACCGTCGGCGGCGGCTTTGCCCGTGTGCAGTTGCTTGGAGTCGGCGGCGTCGCGCAAAAATTCCCACAAACCGGCTGCCTGCGTGCCGGCCGAGCCGAGCGCATGCAGGAACTGATCGGCATTGAAACCCATCAGCTTGCCGACCGCCACCGCTGCGGCCAGGGTGCCGGCCGTGCCGGTGGTGTGGAAGATGCGATAGTGCGAACGGCCGAGGAACTCACCGATGCGGATGCCGGCTTCGTACCCCGCCACTGCCGCCACCAGCAGGTCGGCGCCGGATTTGCCGAGATCCTGCGCCGCCGCCAGCGCCGCCGGGAACACCACGGCCGCAGGATGGAACACGGAGCCGTTGTGGACATCGTCCTGCTCCACCAGATGCGACGAGGCGCCGTTGACCAGCGCGGCGAAATAGGGCGAGCTGTGCTTGCGATTGACCAGGATGGTGCTCGGCCCATCGGCCGGCCCCATCTTGTCGACGTAGCGTTCCATGATGTCGATCTGGCGCGCGCCCTTGCCGGCCAGCGCCGAAGCGAACCAGTCGAGGTAGAGGTCTTCGGTGCGCGCGATCACGGACGCCGGGATGTCGTCATAGCGCAGGCCGGCGAGGAATTCGCTCAGGAGGCGCGAAGGATGTGAAGACGTTGAGCTCATGTCCGGTTCCTCAGAAAGACCGTGGCAGGCCGAGGATGTGCTCGGCCACGTAGGAATAAATCAGGTTGGTGGAAATCGGCGCGACCTGGTACAGGCGCGTCTCACGGAACTTGCGCTCGACGTCGTATTCGCAGGCGAAACCGAAACCGCCGTGCGTTTGCAGGCAGACGTTGGCGGCTTCCCATGAGGCCTTGGCGGCGAGGAACTTGGCCATGTTGGCTTGCGCCCCACAGGGCTGCCGGGCGTCGAACAGCTCACAAGCCTTGAAGCGCATCAGGTTGGCGGCTTCCAGTTCGATGTAGCTGTCGGCGATCGGGAATTGCACGCCCTGGTTCATGCCGATCGGGCGGTCGAACACCACGCGCTCCTTGGCGTATTGCGCCGCCTTCTCGATGAACCAGTAGCCGTCGCCGATGCACTCGGCGGCGATCAGCGTGCGCTCGGCGTTGAGGCCGTCGAGTATGTATTTGAAACCCTTGCCCTCTTCGCCGATCAGGTTCTCGACGGGGATTTCGAGGTTGTCGAAGAACAGTTCATTGGTCTCGTGGTTGACCATGTTGAGGATCGGCCGTACCGACATGCCGTTGGCGATGGCATGCTTGAGATCGACCAGGAAGATCGACATGCCTTCCGACTTCTTCTTGACCTGGTCCAGCGGCGTGGTGCGCGCCAGCAGGATCATCAGGTCGGAATGCTGGATGCGCGAGATCCACACCTTCTGGCCGTTGACGACGTAGCGGTCGCCCTTCCTGACGGCGGTGGTCTTGATCTTGGTGGTGTCGGTGCCGGTGGTCGGCTCGGTCACGCCCATCGACTGCAGGCGCAATTCGCCGCTGGCGATCTTGGGCAGGTACAGCTGCTTCTGCTCGGCCGAACCATGGCGCAGCAAGGTGCCCATGTTGTACATCTGGCCGTGACAGGCGCCGGAGTTGCCGCCGGTGCGATTGATTTCTTCCATGATCACCGAGGCTTCGGTCAGGCCGAGGCCGGAACCGCCGTACTCGGCCGGAATCAGCGCCGCCAGCCAGCCTGCCTTGGTCAGCGCGTCGACGAATTCTTCCGGATAACCGCGTGCTTCATCGACCTTGCGCCAGTACTCCGGCGGGAAGGTACTGCAAAGATCGCGCACGGCGTCGCGCAAGTCCTGATAGGCGTCCGGCGAAGAGGACTGAAGGGACATCGATGGTTCTCCTGCTGATTGGTTGAAATGACTGGATTTTCTTCGTCAGGCCAGCACGGCCTCGGCTTGCATCGCCAGTTCGCCGCGCAGGTTCTGCGCCCACAACTCGGCACGCTTGCCGTCGGCCGACAACTTGCCGCAGATCTCGAAGGCCTCGATGTCGAACAGGCTGCCGACGGCGCGGAAGTTGAACTCCAGCAGGCGCGCCAGCGGCAGGCTGCGACCCAGCAGATCGACCAGCAGCGTGGCGATCAGCGGACCGTGCACGATCAGGCCGGGATAGCCTTCTACGCCGGTGACGTAGCTGCGATCGTAGTGAATGCGATGGCCGTTGAAGGTCAGCGCCGAATAGCGGAACAGCAGCACCGGATCGGGCTCGATGCGACGGCGCCAGTCGGCTTCCGCCGGGGCCTGCTTCGGCGCCACCGGCGCTGCGCCGGGCTGTGGCATGCCGCGATAGACGATGTCATGTTCTTCATGGACGGCGACCTTGCCGTTGTGCGCAATCTCGTGCGCCACGGTGACGAAGGCCAGCTCGCCGGTCTTGCCCTTCTTGACGTCGACGCTGGCGATGCGCGAGGTCTTGGTTGCCGTCGCGCCAATCGGCAGCGGCGCTGCAAAACGCAAACGGCCGCCGGCCCACATGCGGCGCGGCAGCGGCACCGGCGGCAGGAAGCCGCCACGGCGCGGATGGCCGTCGTCGCCGACTTCCGACTGGCGGCACGCGGTCCAGAAATAGATCCAGTGCCAGAGTGGCGGCAAGGCGTCGCCTGCTGCCGGCGTTTGCGAATGATCAAGTGTGGCGGCCAGCGCGGCGGCGAAGGCCGGGTTGATGAAATCGCTGTGGCTTTGAGTCTTGCCGACCCATTGACGCAACAGCGTCAGGTCGATGTCATGCTGGCTCATGGAATGCTCTGATCAGGTGTCGATGAAATGGCAATGAGGTGAGCGGCAGATGGAAAAAACGATCGCCGGTTCACGAATGGAGCAGAGTCTGAGCGCCGCCAGTTGTCAAAACAATCTGTATTTTCTGAAGGGGGGCATCGTCTGGCGTGAAGTCACGCATGTGCGACCGCATCATTTTTTACACCGGGTTTTCTCCGATGCAGCGCGGCCGCTGGTGTCGGTGCGCAGCATTTGCGCCGGCCCGTTCGGCTGCTATAGTGGCGACACGCCGCCATCCCTGCGGCAAAGATTGCTCTTCAATCAACATTCCACGAGAGATCCATGAAGAAAACCCATCTGATGTCGCTCATCGCTGCACTCGCCTGTACTACTTCGGCAGCCTCCTTCGCACAAACCAGCCCGACCAATGCCGACAACGCGTTGTTGCAAGCCGCGCAAAAACGCAAGGACGTACTGGTCAAGGATCTCGGCACGCTGGTCAATATCGATTCCGGCACCGACGACGCCAAGGGCCTGGCGCAGGTTGAAGCGATACTGGCGCAGCGCCTGAAGGAAGTCGGCGCCAGCGTCGAGATCGTCGCCGCACCGCCGGCTGCCGGCAAGATGGTGATCGGCAAGCTGCAGGGCAGCGGCAGCAAGAACATCATGCTGATGATCCACTACGACACCGTGTTCGGCATCGGCGAAGCAACCAAGCGGCCGTTCAAGATCACCGGCAACAAGGCCTTCGGTCCGGGCGTGGCCGACGCCAAGGGCGGCGCGCTGCTGATCGTATATGCGCTCGATATTGCGCGCGAACGCGGCTTCAAGGATTACAAGACGCTCACCGTGCTGTTCAATCCCGACGAAGAAAAAAGCTCGCTCGGTTCGCGCGACATGATCAGCAAACTATCCGCCGACCAGGACTACGTACTGGTGTTCGAACCGCCTGAAGCCGACGTCGTGACCGTCGCCACCAACGGCATCGCCTACGTCCACCTCGACGTCAAGGGCCGCGCCTCGCACGCCGGCTCCGCGCCGGAAGCCGGCCGCAACGCGGCGGTGGAATTGTCCAACCAGATCATCCAACTGAAGGACCTCGGCAGCCAGGCCAAGGGCACCACCGTCAACTGGACCGTGATCCAGGCCGGCGACCGCGTCAACATCATTCCTGAAAAAGCCAGCGCCACCGCCGACATGCGGATGTCCGATGTCGGCGAAATCCAGCGCGTGCAGGCCGACGCCGACAAGATCATCCAGAAGAAGCTGATCCCCGAAACCGAGGTCAAGGTCAAGGTGGAAAACCGTCGTCCGCCGTTCAGCAAGAATGCCGACAGCGACCGCCTGGCCGCCACTGCGGACAGCATCTACAAGGAACTGGGCAAGTCGATCACGCCGGTTTCCATGCGCTACGGTACCGACGCCGGCTTCGCCTACAACCCCAAGACCGGCAAGCCCATCGTGCTCGATGGGATGGGCATCGTCGGCGACCGTATCCATTCGTCCGACGAATGGGCCGACCTGGATAGCGTGGTGCCGCGCCTGTACCTGACGGTGCGCATGATGGAAGCGATGGGTAAAGGAAAATAAGCCAAAGCACGAGAAAAAGAAAACGGGCCTCCTGCAACACAGGAAATCCCACGGGAAACACTCCTGAAAAGGCAACACAACACAACGGACCGTCATGGTCCGTTGTGTTTTCTGACGTTACAATTGCAGCGAAACGCCTGCCACAGTCATCCGGGTTTAGGCGTAATATGAGTTGGACTAAAACAGACCGGCACCCTCATGCCGGCACTTACTTCAGAGAGACATCATGCTATTCGACCTCACCGACCTGCGGCTGTTCATCCTGATCGCCGAACTCAACAGCCTCACCCGCAGCGCCGAGCGCATGAACCTGTCGCTGGCGGCGACAAGCAACCGTATCAAGGAACTCGAAGCACGCTTCGGCATGCGCCTGCTCTACCGCGAGAGCAAGGGCGTGCAACTGACGCCGGCGGGACAGACCTTCCTCACCCACGCGCAGCAATTCATGCAGCAGGTCGAGCGCCTCAAAGGCGACATGCAGCAGTACAACAACGGCATCAAGGGTTATATCCGCATCTTCGCCAACACCACGGCGGTGACGGAATTCATGCCGGAAATCCTGGGGAAATTCCTCACCCTCCATCCGCAGGTCAACGTCGCGCTGGAAGAACGGCTGAACCACGACATCATGCGCGGCATCCAGGAAGGCACGGCCGACATCGGCATCGTCGCCGGACCGGTGCAGGGAGATGGACTGGAGATTCTGAATTTTTCAACCGACCGCCTGGTCCTCGCCGCGGCGCTGGAACATCCGCTGGCCGGCATCGGCAAGGTCTCCTTCGCCGAGACGCTGGAATATGAACACGTCGGCCTGCATGAAGGCAGCACGCTGCATCACTTCCTCAATCGTATCGTGTCGGAAAGCGGCCAGCGTTTGAAGTTGCGGATCCAGGTGCGCAGTTTTGAAGCGATGTGCCGGATGGTGGAGACCAATGTCGGCATCGGCATCGTGCCGCACTCGGCGGCCCTGCGTCACAAGCAAACCATGCAATTGAGCCTGATCGAACTGACCGATCCGTGGAGCGTGCGCGAGCGCAGCATGGTGGTCCAAAGCCTCGACGCCCTGCCCCTGTATGCGCGCGACCTGGTGGAATTCATCCGGCAGCAGACGGCGCAGGTGCCGCCGGCGCCGGTGGAGAAGGAAGCAGCCTGATTGCAGATTGAAATTTAGAGCGGCTAACAAAGCGTCGATGGCAAGGCGCGCCGACGAAGACAGTACGATAGTACGGCGAGGAGAAGCAACGCCGCCAGCGGCGTTTTGTTAGCCGCTCTTAGCCGTGCGTCATCATCCAGGCGGCTATCGCAATCAGCGCGCCGCAAAACAGCATCCGCAACCGCCGCTCCGGCAAATGATGCGCCAACGCCACGCCCCAGGAAATACTGAGCACGCCGCCCAGCGCCAGCGGAATGCCGATGCTCCAGTCGACATGGCCTGCGCTGGCGTAGGTCCATAGCGCCACCAGCGTCCCCGGCGTGACCATCGCCAGGCCCAGGCCCTGCGCCGCCGTCTGCGTCATGCCGAACAAACCGACCAGTCCCGGCACGGCCACGATGGCGCCGCCGACGCTGAAGAATCCTGCCGATGCCCCCGCCGCCAACCCCATGAGGAAGATGTATTTCTGCGGCAGGCGCGCGCGCGGGATCATTTCTTTTTTCCTGCGCAGCAAAGTCCACAGGTAATAAAGGGCCAGCACCACCATGAACAAGGCGAACGCCAGATGCAGCGAGCGTGCTTCGATCGAAGTCGCAAAACGCGCCGCGAAATAAGTCGTGAACACCGCCGGTACCGCCATCTGCAGCGCCGCGCTGAGTTCGATCTTGTTGCGCTGCTTGTAGCGCCAGAAACCGATCACCACATTCGGCACGATCATCACCAGCGCGGTTCCCTGCGCCAGTTGCTGGTCCATGCCGTAGAGGAATCCGAGCACCGGAATCGCGATCAGGCCGCCGCCGATGCCGAACAGGCCGCCGATGGCGCCGAGCACGCCGCCGAGAAAGAAGTTGACCACGACGGTGAAATACAAAGAATGCATCATAGGTGTAAAGTACGCACTTGGCCGGACAAGTCCCGTTGTAAAACACAGAGGACTTGCCTGACCGGCGACCCAAAAAGGAGATAGGCGTGAGTAACGGAAGTAGCGGCGTTCTGGTAGTTGTACTTGAAGCGGGCGTGGTGATCATCATTGCGTTGGCGATCTACCTGATCCGAAAAAAATAAACGAATCATCCTACGCAACCCCGGCAATACCGCAGCCATGCCCTCCCTCAAGCTGTCCGCCAGTTTATCAGCCAGCCTTCGCCGTCACAAGCGAAGCGCGCGATCTGCTCAGAAACGCCCGATGAAATTTTTAATCCGGCGCAGCAATGCATCGACCACGCAAGAATGTGACACGCCAACATTAAGGAATCAGCAATCATGGATCTAGGACTTCAAGGAAAAATCGCCCTCGTCTGCGGCGCCAGCAAAGGCCTCGGCTACGCCTGCGCCGAACACCTGGCGCGCGAAGGCGCGCACGTCGTCATCGTCGCCCGCAACCAAGAGACGCTCGACCAGGCCGCTGAAAAACTGCGCGCGCTCGGCAACATCAAGGTCATCGCCGTCGCCACCGACATCGCTACTCCCGAAGGCCGCACAAAAGCGCTGGCCGCGGTCGACGAAATCGCCGGCACAATGGACAAAGAGCGAGGCCACGGCCCCGACATCCTCGTCAACAACGCCGGCGGCCCGCCGCTGGGCGACTTCCGCGACTGGGATCGCGAGATCTGGCTCAAGGCCATCGACGCCAACATGCTGACGCCGGTCGAGCTGATCAAGGCCACCGTCGACCAGATGATCAAGCGCGGCTGGGGCCGCATCATCAACATCACCAGCAGCTCGGTCAAGGCCCCGCGCTACGACCTCGGCCTGTCCAACGGCGCCCGCTCCGGCCTGACCGGTTTCGTCGCCGGCGTGTCCCGCCACATCGCCAAGAGCGGCGTGACGATCAACAACTTGTTGCCCGGCAGCTTCGAAACCGATCGCCTGCGCAGCAGCTTCGTCGGCTCCGCCAAGCTCACCGGCGAAACACCCGACGAAGTCCGCCTGCAACGCATGGCCGAAACCCCGGCCGGCCGCTTCGGCGACCCGGACGAGTTCGGCGCGACCTGCACATTCCTGTGCAGCAAGCATGCCGGCTACATCAACGGCCAGAACGTGCTGATGGACGGCGGCGCTTACCCGGGCATTTTCTAAAAGCGGAAAAGGACGACGGCCAGGCGACTCATGTATAATGCCCGGCTTGCGCAGGAAGGTTGGCAGAGCGGTTGAATGCACCAGTCTTGAAAACTGGCGAGGGTGAGAGCCCTTCGTGAGTTCGAATCTCACACCTTCCGCCAAAAACACCCGAAAAGCCCTGATTTCATTAAGATTTCAGGGCTTTTTTGTTTCCGACTATCAAAACAACATCAAATTATTAAACGAAGCTTATTGAATAAATAGATGTTCCTTTGGAGTGACCCCCTCGGGCTGGACCAAGGCCAGTCGATGAAGTGATACGCCTGTCGAGCCTTCTCAGGAGGAGCGACACCATGTCAGCAAGAGGACCATATCGGCGGCACAGTCTGCAGTTCAAGATTCAGATCTGTAGTGACGTTCGCAGCGGGAAGCTTGGACGTCGAGAGGCCCTCAAGACGCACAACTTGTCAGCCAATCTTATGCAGATGTGGCTGGGGCAGTTTGATCGCGGTGAGCTGGATCGGGAAGACGCCGCGGCATCAACGGTTGCGGAGTATGAAGCGCACATTGCTGCTTTGGAGCGGAAGGTCGGCCAGCTCACGATGGAACTCGATCTCCTTAAAAAAACACCGCGACTGCAACTCGTC
The DNA here is from genome assembly GCF_026127345.1 of Herbaspirillum lusitanum. Classification (NCBI taxonomy): domain Bacteria; kingdom Pseudomonadati; phylum Pseudomonadota; class Betaproteobacteria; order Burkholderiales; family Oxalobacteraceae; genus Herbaspirillum; species Herbaspirillum lusitanum. The sequence continues at coordinate 1,146,638 of NZ_QXFG01000008.1, forward strand.
AGCAACAACGAGAACTCATCGATTACCAGCGGCCCCAGGCCTGTTCCATCCGACGAGGATGCCAAATGATCGATCTGCCGCGTAGTACCTACTATTACAAGCCTAAGCCAGCCACTGCGGCACTTAACGATCATGATCTGACTCAACTAATAGGAGACATCCATGATGTCTTTCCAGGTTATGGCTATCGTCGAATCACTTTGGAGTTGAAGGCACGCGGGCATGTGGTCAATCACAAACGTGTAGCGAGGATCATGCGTGAGCACGAAGTGCACGGCCACCACCGACGCAGATTCAAGCCGGTGGCTGGCTCTGAGGCTGATGTCGCAGTATTTTCCAATCGCTACCGCAACGTCATTCCAACGGAGCCAGATCGTGTTTGGGTCGCCGATATTACCTATATCCGAATTGCATCCGGCTTTATCTACCTGGCCGTTGTCCTGGATGCTTGCAGTCGTAAGGTGATTGGCTACGCCTTATCCAAGCGTATCGACACGCCCTTGGCCCTGGCCGCGCTGACGGCGGCTTATAGAAGTCGCAAGCCGGCGCCCAACACATGCATTCACCACACCGACCGCGGGTGCCAATATGGAAGTGCTTTGTACCGAGAGGCGCTGGAAGAATTCGGCCTGATTGGTTCGATGAGCGCACCAGCCAACCCATATCACAACGCGCAGGCGGAGAGCTTCATGAAGACGCTCAAGGTGGAAGAGGTCTATCTGGCTGGTTATGAGAAATTCGACGATGTGGCCGGCAGGCTGCCATACTTCATCGAAGAGATTTACAACGAACGGCGTATGCACTCAGCGCTGGGCTATCAATCACC